>JAFYHT010000011.1 GCA_017539025.1 Erysipelotrichaceae bacterium | reverse complement strand
GATGACAGGAATATCTATGAACGTTATATCGATGGGAAACTGATCGATCCTGATGAGGTTTATGAAAGATTATTGAAGATCTAGATAAATGAAAAGCCCGGCACTTATGCCGGGCTTCGTAAATTCATGGAATCTTCTATTATTCTTTCGGTTCTTCTTCTACCGGTGCTTCAACTGGAGCTTCTTCTACAGGAGCTTCTTCTACTGGAGCTTCTTTTGGTTCCAAAGCTTTCTTTAAGCCTTCAACACCCTTTTCAGCAACTTTGATGGTAGTCGTTCTTGCCTTGTTGATAGCATCTTTGACTTCCGGCTTGTTGAAATAGTCGTTGACTTTTTCAGAGATGTCATTCAGGAAATCTGCTGTCTTTTTGAAAGCATCTGATTCTTTCAGCTTGTCGAATTCAGCCATGATGTCATCGCCTAATTTGTCAAGTTTGTTTTCCTTGTCGACTTTCTTGGTCAGTTCGGAAACTTTTTCTTTTGTGAAGTCTACTGCTTCCATTGATTTCGCTTTTACTTTATCAAGGAATTCGTCGAGCTTCTCATCTTCCTGTACATCATCGATGATAGCCTTGACTTTTTCTATAGATGACTTAATAGCTTCTTCAGTCTTTTCGACGAGAGCTTTCGCTTTTTCCTTACCGGCTTCATCTAACTTGTCAGCTTTTTCAGCAAGATCTTTTTCAAGTTCTTCAACCTGAGATTCCATTTCTTTTACAGTATCCTCAAATTTTGTCATATCAGAATACCTCCTTTACATTTATTATACAAATAATTGTGAATTCAATGTGAATAATAATGTCATTTTAGCACTCGTTTAGTAATCGGGAATGCTATAATAGAAATGTTATGAGAAGAAGAAGAGGTGGCATCGGAATATTCGGATTTATCATTATCATGACCATCCTGGACGCACTGATCGACAGCGGCGGACTTCTGATTTTTGGTCTGGTCCTTCCGAGTATTCTGACAGCATTTGCTATTTATGCTCTGGCTAAGTTTGTCAGAGTGCTTTTTGGTGAAGAAACGACCAGTTCCAGCAGAACGAGCTACAACAGACGCAAGAGTTCCAATGTGAAGGCCAACAAGTCGACAAGCTATGTCAAAAATGCGAGAAACGCTGATATCGACAAGGTCTTAAGCAAGTATTTTGAGGATCATGCTTCTCTGATACTGTTTGACAACGTTTCCATTTCAACACAGAGCGGCACATATACGACAGTCGATAATCTCTACATCTCTTATTTTGATGAGAAGATCTGTCAGCTGAAGGAATTCAAGTCTTATTATCCGGATGCTTATGACAGAGTCATTTCTGCTCTGGCACAGCTGGCGAAGAAGGGCGGAACTGTCAAAGAAGAGAAGAAGGAAGAAGTCAAGCCGAAGATCGACAAGTTCTCTGATGCAGAGAAGTTCATCGATCAGATCAACACTTTAAACAAAGGTTTGTCCAACGAAGAAGTCACCAATGGTCTGTATCAGACCTGCGAGCTTCTGAAGCAGATCGACATCGTTGACAGAGAAGACGGTACAGTCGATCCGAAACTGAACAAACTATATGAATACTATCTGCCTATCCTGACAGGCATCTTGGAAAACTACAAGCGTCTTTCCGATTCTGCGATCAAGGGCGATGAGTTCAAGAAGTGCGAGACACAGCTGGTCAAGACGATCAAGCTGATCAATGAAGCGTTAAAGACGATCTATAATTCTCTGCATGAATCCGACTATATGAATCTGTCTGCGGATATCAATACTTTGCAGTCTCTGTTAAAGCAGGACGGCCTGGTAGAGGCTCCGTTCAAGGAGGTCAAATAATGGCTGAAAACAAGATCGATATGTTCAAGCTTGTCGAACAGGTCGAAAAGCAGAAATCGATGGATATCGACGATATCTTTTCGACGCTTGATTCGGTCAAGGCTGATGAGGATGTCAAGAAAGAAGAACAGGTAAAGGACCGTTCTTATGCCACTTTTACTTCTGTTGCGGATCCGGAAATGATCTCGAGACCTCGTATCCCGGATCAGATCGGTCAGTATCAGACGCGTTTCGAGTGTTTTAAGGGCATCGTTGAGAATGTTTCCTATGGCACGAAGAATGTCAATGCCTATGTCGAAGGACACAGGGATGCGTTGGAGAAGTATTATTCCGATGCCTATAAAAACATGAAGGATCTCTATGTCATCGAGGCGAGAGTCAACGATGAACTCAACAGATTCAATTCCCATTCCGGTTTATACGAGAAGGGTTATTATGATGGCCTGGCTTATGTGCTGAAGGCCTTAAAGCGTTCCAAGGAGCTGCTGATGTCACGTATCAACAGTGAGATCACCAGAAATTTATAATATGTCAAAACATGATGAAAAAGAAAAGATGATGGAAGAGCTCTTTTCCAAGAGAAGAAGCAGTTTTTCCAATATCTACAACGATTCTGTCGATATCCTGAAGGATACCGAGAGTGAGCTCAACAAGATCCTTTTGCAGAACCAGAAGGATATTGAAGAGATGACCAAGAAGTTCAATTATTCCGATGATGACCTTAAGAAGCTGAAATCGGATATCGAAAAGGATTTCAATATTCAGATCGAAACACCGGAGACGGTCGTTTTAGGCAAGGCTTCCAAGGAAGTATTTGAGAATATCTACAAGGATCTTTCCGAGACGATCATCGGTGAAGATGAAGCGTGCAAGGCATTTACGACTGCTTTCAGAAGGCCGTATGTCGTCGGTTCCGATCCGCAGAAGATCAGAAACTCCATCATCCTTTACGGAAGCAATGGTACAGGCAGACATCAGATGGTCTATACCATGGGTACTTTGTTAAAGAAGTACGGTCTGACGGTATCGAGTGAAGTCATCGAACTGGATATGTCCAGATATCAGTCAAGCTCACAGGAAGTACTGTTCCTGCAGGATATCTATGTTGCCTTGTCAGGCAAGAATCCGATCGTCCTGATCGAAAACTTCGAAGAAGCTTCTCCGATCTTCAACAGGATGCTGGCGGAACTGGTATTAGAGGGCACATGTATCTTAAGCAAGCGTTATGCTTTAAAGAATAATCAGCTGGTAGAAGTTACCAATACGCTGCAGGGCGATATCATCGATCGCCTCAGCGGCAATGATAAAGTACTCGTCTTTGTTTCGGAAAAGAATCCGACGAAGATGATGGATGTCTTTGGCAAGTCTTTCATCGATAAGATCGATGACAAGGTCAAGACAGAAAAACTGGATGAGGAATCTTTGGTCAAGATCATCGATCAGCTGATCGATTCTCTGGTAAGCAGATGTGAAAATCAGCTGGAGATGAAAGTGGAAGTCGATGATTCCGTGAAGACTTACCTGCGTTCGATCTATGAACCGAATGACGGTATCGATTCCTTGTCTCCGACAGTCAAGAAGATCTACAACGAGATGGTCGATATCGCATTGAAACATGACGAGATCGGTCAGGTGAAGATCGTTCATGATGAGACGATCAAGGCTGTCTTCAATGAATTCGCTATGAATCTTGATATCGTTGATGATGCCAGAGCTGAAAGAGAAGAGATCCAGAAGGAACTGGATGCCATCGTCGGTCTGGATGATGTCAAGAATTATCTATTGTCTTTAGAGAATCTGATCAAGATCAATCAGATCAGAAGACAGAAGGGTCTCAAGACCAACGAGATCTCTAAACACATGATCTTTACGGGCAATCCTGGTACAGGTAAGACGACGATCGCCAGACTGGTATCCAGGATGATGAAGGCCTGCGGTATCCTGAAACAGGGTCAGCTGGTCGAAGTGACCAGAGCTGATCTGGTCGGCAAGTATGTCGGTCATACTGCCCCGCTTACGATGTCAGTCATTCAGTCTGCATTGGGCGGTGTATTGTTCATCGATGAGGCTTATTCCTTATACAGAGGCAAGGATGATTCCTTCGGTCTGGAAGCGATCGATACGTTAGTCAAGGCAATGGAAGACCATCGTGATGACCTGATCGTCATCCTGGCCGGTTACACCAAGGAAATGAAGGATTTCCTGGAGGCAAACAGCGGTCTGAAATCGAGATTTGCGAATATCATCGAATTCTCCGATTACACCGGTGAAGAGCTGATGCTGATTGCAAAGTCTATTGCCAAGGGCAAGGATTACGTGATCGCAGAAGAGGCTTTAAGACCTCTGCAGGATTACTTCACACTGATTCAAAGCAGGAACGATCCAAACTCAGGAAACGGTCGTCTGGCAAGGAATCTGGTCGAGGATGCCATACTCAATCAGTCCAAGAGATTATTGGCGAATCCGGATGCGCAGATGAACGTTCTGGAAAGGATCGACTTCAACTTAAGCGAAAACAAATTCTCAGGCAAGAAGGCATCGGAATGATGCCTTTTCTGATGGAACAGATATCACAAAAAGCTCAAATATATGAAATTGATATTGAGAGCTGTTTTGATAGTGGAATATAATAAAACTATAGGAGACATTCATCAGATAATGGAAGAACTGGTTTCGATGGAAAAGATCTTTGTACAGGCTGAGGTTTCAGACTGGAAGGAAGCGATCCGCGCTGCCGGAGCTCTTTTGATCGATTCCGGAGATATTGAAGAAGCTTACATCGAAGATATGATCAGATCAGTCAATGAACTTGGGCCATATATGGTGATCGCCAAGGGTTTTGCCTTGGCCCATGCCGCACCGTGCGAGGCCGTGAAAAACAATGCGGTATCTCTGATCAATCTGAAGGATGGTGTGGAATTTGGTTCTGCCAATGATCCGGTGAAGGTCGTGATGTGTCTGGCTTGCATCGACAAGCAGTCTCATATTGAAAATCTGTCGAAGATCGCGAAGAGACTGATGAAAAAAGACATGATCGCAAAGCTTTCCGAATGTAAGGAAAAAGAAGAGCTTTACGAACTGATCAATACAGATTAGGAGGAGTTTTATGAAAGTACCAAAAGTACAGTGCGTCTGCGGTTTCGGATGCGGAAGTTCATTGATGCTGAGAATGGCGATCGATGACATCCTTTCCAAACTGAATCTGGAAGCTGATACCTTCTGCGGAGATGTCGGCACTTGCCTGTCAAACCCGTGTGACGTCATCTTCATTTCCAGGGAACTGGCAGAACTGATCGTCGATCGTGCTGAGGTTCCTGTGATCATCATCGAGAATTTCATGGATTCCAATGAGGTCGAGGAAAAGGTCAAGGGGTATTTTGATTCTTTAGCTGAATAATCAATAGGGGAGAAAATAAGTAAACAAGAAAAGGAGGCTATACTTATGTCAATTCTCAACTTTATCATCAATGAGATCTTTGGTCAGGGTTCGATCTTCCTTGCCTTAGTTGCAATGATCGGCTTGATCCTGCAGAAGAAATCTGCTTCAGAAGTTGTCAGAGGAACTCTGATGACTGCGATCGGTTTCTTCGTTCTGAATACCGGTACAGGTCTGATCACCGGTAATTCGATCGATGGCATCATCACTGCATTCAATCTTCTGATGCCTGGTAATGCTTCAGCTCCGGCTTCGATCGATATCGGCGGTCAGTATGGTACACAGATCGGTATCGTTATGATCCTGGCATTTGCGATCAACCTGCTGGTAGCTCGTTTCACTCCTTGGAAATCAGTATTCCTCACAGGACATATGCTTTACTGGTTCCCATACGTATTCATTGCAGCCGGTGTTGATGCAGGTCTGACTGGCGGCAAACTGATCGGTCTGGCAGCTGTATTCACAGCTCTGTACATGATCGTTGCACCAAACCTGATGAGACCGCTTGTCAAGGATGTTACCGGCAAGGATGACTTCACGATCGGCCACCCGACGACGACTCTGTCTGTCATCGCCGGTATCGTTGCACCGTTAGTCGGTGACAAGTCAAAGAGCTGTGAAGATTTCAAACTTCCGAAATCATTGGGATTCTTAAGAGAAGTTTCCATCACCGGTTCTCTGGCGATCGCTGTCGTCTACATCGTCATGTATTTCGTTGTTGCCGCAAACGGTCTGTCACCTGCTGAGGTCTTCGGCTATTCCGGAAGCTTCTTCTCTTACTGGTTCATCCACTCCGTATACTTCGGTGTTGGTGTTACTGTCATGCTGCAGGGTGTCCGTATGTTGATCGCTGAGATCGTTCCTGCTTTCAAGGGTATCGCTCAGAAGGTCGTTCCGGGTGCTATCCCGGCTCTGGACTGCCCGGTTTTGTTTGGTTATGGTCCGAACTCTCTGATCATCGGTTTCATCGTTGCTGTCATCACTTCAACGATCACGATCCTGGTCACAAGAGGTATGTTCCCGACTGTCATCATTCCTTTGATCTTCACTTGCTTCTTCGAGAACGGCTGTGCTGCTATCATTGCTAACGCAAAGGGTGGTGTCAGAGGTACGATCATTGCTTGTGCACTCAACGGTGTCATCATGGTATTGCTGGTAGGCTTTGGTGCTTACTTCTTCAACAACACCATTCAGCCTTGGATGCTGGTATACGGCGGCCAGGACTTCTCACTGTTCGGTATCATCGAAGGTCTGATCGCAAGGATCTTAAGCTAATTCTTGCTTAGTATCTTAAATCATTTATAATGAAAACGTCCGCCTTGGTTCTGTATAAGAATCGAGACGGACTTTTTTATGGAAAAGCTCTGAATTCCAATTTGGAAGAGGTGTAAAATAATAATTGAAGATGGATAATATCTATAATGTTTTAAGCAATTATCTCAAGCGCAGCAATAAGAACAATACAAATGAAGTGATCTGCCGTTTTATGTTGAATCATCTTTTGGAGATCCCGGAGATGTCTGTTTCGCAGATCGCTGATGCCTGTTATACATCTCATCCTTCCGTGATCCGTTTTACAAGAGAGATCGGTTTTGAAGGGATGGCTGATTTCAAATACAGTGTTCAGAATTATATTGACGAAATAAAGAATCATGAGCTGAGAGTTCATTTTTCTCTGGACACAAGTTCCGATGAACGATATGTTTCATCGCTGAAGGATTGGCTCGCCAGTCAGAATGAATATTGTCTTCATCACCTTTCGCTCATTGATCATTCAAAGATGGTGGAGTTATGCAGACAGATACATGGTCATGAGAATGTATGTCTGTGCGGAGCGGGTCTTTCCAACGTGATAGGGGAGATCTTCAGGATCGAGCTTGCCAGATGCGGCAAGATCATCAGCAACATTTCTCCTGATCTTGACAGTATCGATGCCTTATCTGCTGATAATACATTGCTGATCATCATTTCCATGTATGGGTATTTTATCAGCAATGTGGACAGAGAAAGGACCAAAGGGAATCTGAAACAGTATCTGAAGAAACATGCAGACAGATCTTACCTGATCACTTTGAACGGGAAGGGAATGTTCGATGTGACCGATGAAACGATCGGTATTGGAGACAGGAATTCTTCCTTTGATGTCACACTGAATCTGATGATCCTGTTCATGGAGATTCTGGCTGAATGTTATCAGCAGATGTATCCTGAATAGGCGGAATTCTTATTTTTCAACGAAAGATGTACAGGTTTTGTACATTTTTATTTTTTGTTTTTTTAAATGATAGGATGAAATCAGGAAAAAGAGTTGGCCACTTGAATCCGGAATAAAGGAGAAAAATCAAATGGATAAGAACGAACAGATCGTTAGCGAATTATTACCATTGCTAGGCGGAAAGGAAAACGTTTCTGCAGCGACACACTGTATGACACGTCTGCGTCTCAATCTGAAAGACGAAAAGCTCGTCGATGTAGATGCGATCAAGAAGATCAACGGCGTTGCAGGAACTCAATTTGTCGGCAGACAGCTGCAGGTCATTATCGGTACCAATGTATCCAAAGTTTATGATATCTTCGTCAAAGAAGCGGGCGTCGCGGCACAGGCTGCGATTGATGAGAATCTCGATGCCCCGAAAAAGAAAGGTGTCGATGCGGTATTCGATTATATTTCCGGTACCATGAGTCCGATCCTTCCGGCGTTTATTGCCGGCGGTTTCTTCAAGATGCTGGCAACAGTCCTAGGACCGGGTTCCTTGAATCTGATCTCTGCGGAAAGCGATCTCAGCACACTTCTCACTTTCATGGGTGATGCAGGCTTCTACTTCCTGCCGATCATTGTCGGTATCTCATCAAGTATGAAACTGAATATGCCTTGGTCCTATGGTGCTTATATCGGAGCTATCATGTTGCATCCGACGTTCACAGCTCTGGCAGGTCAGCCATTCAAGGTGTTTGGCATCTCTTGCAATGTTCAGTCTTATGCATCGACTGTCATTCCGATTCTGGCGATCGTATGGGTCATGTCATATATCTACCGTTTCTTCAGGAAACTGGTTCCGGATGCTTTACAGCTGATCTTCGTTCCGTTTATCACATTATTGATGATCACGCCGATCGCATTATGTCTGATCGGTCCTGCCGGATCGTTCTTGGGTAACTATATCGCCGGCGCAATTATCGGAATGAACGACGTGTTTGGGCCTCTTGCAGTAGCATTGGTCGGTGGCTTGTTCCTGCCGCTGGTATTCACGGGTATGCATGTCATGTTCTACATGTATCTGTTCACGACATTCCCGACGATCGGTTACGATTCGTTCTTCCTGCCGGGCACATTTGCGTCAAGCTGGGTCATCCTCGGTCTGTGGCTGGCATGTCTGGTCAAATTCAAAAAGAAAGAAAACAAGGCTTATGCGACAGGTACTTTCCTGACCTGGATCCTCGGCGGCGTCGGTGAGCCGTTCATGTTCGGTATCCTTCTGAAAAACAAGAAACTTTTACTGGCGTCATGTGTTGCCGGCGCTATAGCGGGATTCGTTGCAGGTCTCTTACATCTGACAGCTTATGCACTGGCTCCGGCTAACGGTATCTATTCAGTACTGGCCTTCATGGGCGGTCCTTCATTCAACTATGTTGCGATGGCGATCACGGTGTTGGTCTCAGCAGGCTGTGCATTTGCGGCAGCAGTCATCCTCGGAGTTGAAGAAGATTAATGAAGTTCACTCACGAGTTTATTACAGATCGCATCGTCCGTATCAGAGATCTCTCTTATACGGCGATGTATCTGGTCCTTGGAGACAGGAAGAATGTTTTGCTTGATACCGGGATCGGGATCGGTGATTCCAGAAAATACATCAAGGATGTTCTGGATAAAGATGTCGACGAAGTTATCCTGACTCATGGTCATCTTGATCATGCTTCCGGAGCGATCCTTTATCAGGATCTGCCGATCTACATGCATGAAAACGACAGAGATCTGATGAACGAACACGTCTTCAACAAAGAGAATCGGATCGATTATACCAGGAATACTCTTTCCATGATCAAAGTCGATCACGAAGATTTTACTGAAGAAGATGTTCTCGATGGATTGAGCAGTGATCATACGCTTCCTTTAAAGGATGGCGATGAGTTTGATCTTGGCGGGATCACGCTTCAGGCGATCCATACACCGGGCCATACTCAGGGCATGACAATGATCTTATTCAAAGAAGATAGGATCATCCTGTTTGGTGATGGGTGCGGTGTCGGAGTATTGCTGGTGGAAGACTGCTGTTCTACAGTAGAGGAATATCGAAAGACACTTCTGAAGGTCAAGACTTATGAAGATCGTTATGATCGCATCATCCGCAATCACGGTACATGCGAATCTCCTAAAGAATTGTTGGACAACGTGATCGATGTATGTTCCGATATCCTGGAAGGAAAAGATGATCATATTCCATCATCGGCTCCGATCAGTTGCGATTATCCGGTGTTCATGGCAAAAGAAACGGATTCCAACAGAAGAAGGCTGGATGGGAAAGAAGGAAATATCATCTACGCTGAAAACAAAATCAGATAATTTCAAAAAGCGCTGAAAAAGCGCTTTTGTCGTTGCTGAATAAAAAAAAAAGTGCCCTCAGGCACTTGCTTTAGCTTATTTTGCTTTTGCTGTTTTTTCGATTTCTGATTCAGCGTTCTTCTTGACGGATTTGATACCGTTCTTGCAGGCTGCTATTGTGTTGTATCCTTCAGAGACACCGATTACTTTGGCATTAGCTGCGATAAGTCTGAAATATGACTTGCCGTCTTTGCCTTCGAAGATCTCGAACTTCGGGTTCTTTGCTTCTACAACATTCTTTGCAGTCAGATCGACGACCGGTGCTTCCGGTGCGTTCTTAGTGACGCTCTTAATACCCTTAACAGCGCCTTTTCTTGCTGCATACATCTGAGATGAAAGGATCGGCTCACCGTTGCCGGCGACAAGGTTAAAATGATATTTACCCTTCTGGCTGACCGTAATTACATACTTACCCATACTTTTTCCTCCTGTATTATGATAAATAACGTCTTTCTAATATCATTATAAAAAGACCGGTGGTCTTTTTTCAAGTACTCAGGATATCTTTTAGGGTACTTTGACTGCCTGTGAGAGAGTAGAAATCTTCATTGAATACCCTGGTAACATCATCGATCTTCTGATGGTCACTCAGTTGATCGTATACATCAGGAGAAAGCGTCATGGCTTCTACGGACAAAGAGGCTACCCGGGCTACCTGTTCTTCCGTTTTGAAAGAGGCTGCCAGGATCTTTGTATCAGTTCCTTCGATGATCTTTTTCATTGAGGAGATGACTTCGATGCCATCCATTCCTTCCTTGCAGATGCGATTGAAATAAGGAGCGATGTAATCCACACCGATGGATGATGCCAGTAAGGCTTGTGACTCATAATAGATCGCTGTTGCGGTGATGTGGTATCCTTCCTTCTTCAGGATCTTCATGGCCTTGTATCCTTCTTTGATCGCCGGGATCTTGATATAGATATCTTTGCCTAGTGTTTCAGCGATCGCTTTTGCGTCTTCAACAAATTCCTTACACGTCGTTCCGATCGCCTGGATATGTATCTCATCGTCTTTGACGATTTCTTTGATCTCAAGCAGGACTTCTTTGGGGTTTCTGTTTTGACGATAGAGGATCGAAGGATTGGTAGTCACTCCGGATATCGGCAGTATTTCATAGAGTTCTTTGATCGCCTTGATGTCGGCGGAATCGATCAGCAGTTTCATAGGATGTCCTCCGATTTTATTCTATTACAAATCTTCTTTTTAGGCTAAAATGGTAGTGTATGTTGAATGATACGATCTGTGCGATCTCCACAGCTTTAAAGGATGGTGCCATTTCGATCGTCAGGATGTCCGGTGACGATTCTTTTGATGTGATCAGAAAGATATCGGATGTAAAAGATATCAAGGCTAACAACATCGTCTATTCCCACGTCTATGATGAAGGAGAGATGATCGATGAAGTACTGATCTCTTTCTTTGAAAAAGGAAGATCCTATACCAGAGAAGACATGGTCGAGATCAACTGTCATGGCGGCGTCTATGTGACCAGAAGCATCCTGAATCTCTTATTGAAGAATGGATGCCGTTTGGCTGAGGCTGGCGAATTCACAAAGAGAGCTTATCTCAATGGCAGGATCGATCTTTCCAAGGCAGATTCCGTCAATGACCTGATCAATGCGCATAACTCCATTCAGGCGAGATCGGCGATCAGAGGGATGAATGGTTCAGTCGAAAGACTGATCGCTCCTTTGATGGACGAGATGAGAGATGTCATTTCAATGATCGAAGTCAATATCGATTATCCGGAATATGAAGATGAAAGGCAGATGTCCAATGATGTCATCAAGCCATATGTGAGCAAGTGGATCGATGACTGTCAGGATATGATCGAAAAGGCGGAACGTTTTCGTGTCGTCAAAGACGGTCTGGATACCGTCATCATTGGCAAGCCCAATGTCGGCAAGTCTTCCTTACTGAACGCGCTGTTAGAGAAGGACAAGGCGATCGTTACGGATATTGCCGGTACGACCAGAGACCTTGTTGAGGGGAAAGCTGTTTTAAAAAACATCACTTTGAATCTGATCGATACCGCCGGTATCAGGGATACCGATGAGCAGATCGAAAGGATCGGTATCGAAAAGACGATGGAGGCGATCGATGAGGCGGATCTGATCATATTATTACTGGATGCTTCGGATATCGATGAAGAAGATGAGAAACTGATGAAGAAATATGAAGACCGCAATCTGATCGTTGTCTACAACAAGTCCGATCTGAAGAAAGGCGAGGGTATTTCGATCAGTGCTCTGAACAAGGATATTTCCTCATTGACGGATTATCTCAATGAAAGATATCAGGATGATATCTCGCTGGTGGATGAGGATATCTTGAATAACGAAAGACAGATCGCTCTGATGAAGACCTGTCTGATGAAACTGAAAGAGATGTATGTCTCTATCGACTACAACAGTACTGATATGGTGGTGACCGATCTTGATGGTGCCTACCATGATCTGTGTCTGATACTTGGAAAGGAATATCAGGAGGATCTGATCGATCATATGTTCAGAAACTTCTGTCTGGGAAAATGATGAACTGGCTGGATTCACACTGTCATATCAATGACGAGGCTTTCAGGGATGATCTTGATCAGGTGCTTCAGAACATGGTCGATTCCGATGTGAAGAAGGCGATGATCATTTCTTCCTATCTAGATGATTATGATTTCGCTTTGAAGATCAAAAAAGAAGGCATCGATTTTAAACATGCATTGGGGATCTATCCGGGAGATGTCGATGATGTCGATGAGGATCTCTTCAATGAATATGTAAAACGGATGAAGGAAGATGAATGCGATGCGATCGGTGAGATCGGGCTGGATTATCACTGGAACAAGGAAAACAAGGAAAGACAGAAAGAAATCTTTAAGAGACAGCTATTGTTGGCAAGGGAACTGGATAAACCGATCATCGTTCACAGCAGGGATGCGATTCAGGATACCTATGATCTGATGAAGGAATATCGGGTAAGAGGAGTCATGCACTGCTACTCGGATTCTGCGGAAATGGCAAGAGAGTTTGTGAAACTGGGTTACTATGTATCGATCGCAGGTCCGGTGACATGGAAGAATGCCAAGGAACCGTTACGTGTCATCAGAGGAGTTCCTTTGGACAGATTATTGATCGAGACGGATTGTCCTTATCTGACACCGGCTCCGAAAAGAGGTACGAGGAATGAACCGGCTTATGTGGTATATACCGGGAAAAAGATCGCCGAAGAACTGGGTATCGATGAGGAAGATTTCAAAAAGAAGATAAATGAAAACTATCAGATGTTGTTTGGGTTATAATATTGAATGAATCAGGGGAGAATGTAAAATGGAAATCATGTTTTTTGCCGCAATGTTCATACTGCTGGCGTATGTGACGTATCGCAATTTCACTTTGTTGAAGCGTTACAGACACAACAAGGAATATATCGAATGCTACAAGCAGATGCTGATGGAACCGGAAAGTGCTTATGATCGCACTTGCACATTTATTGAAAACGAGAAGTCTCTTGAATACAAAAACAAGGGTCTCATGCTGAAACTGTATCAGCAGCTTGACAGGAATGAAGACTGCGTGCCAACAGTAGAGGCTTTGGATCTCAAGGAGATCTTCTATCGCAAGGGAAAGTATTCCAAGCAGCAGATGTCGATGTCTACGGATGTCTTTATCTGGGTCTATCTGATCCTGGCAAGAGCGAGAAAGCTTTCCAAGTTTGATGTGCTCAACGCTTTCTATGAGAAGTTCATGGAACTCGATCAGCTGGAAGGCAGAGTGGAGTATCAGCTGACAAAGGCGATCTATAATGCTTTGTGTGAAAAAGAGGATGCCGGCGTGGAATTCCTTTCTTCATTACTGGATGGTGGCTATGCATCCTACGAGTACGAAAAGAGTCTGATCGGTCTCTTCAAGCGTTTTGCTGCAGCGACACTGGCTTATTCGGGCGAGCCGATGGAAGATTACTACAAGGAAGATCTGCATGACTTCGCTTCGACTCAGATTGGTAAGGCTTATCTCAATGATCTGGAGATCTATGAAAAGTATCTGCCTAAGACTGAGACAGAGACTGAGGATCCGTTAAAGGAAAACGAAGAATAATGAAACTGATCGTCGGTTTGGGAAATCCCGGAACTGAATATGAAAAAACTCGTCATAACGCGGGTTTTTTACTCATAGACAGATTCTGCGACAAACTCGGCGTAAAACTTGATAAAAACAAATGCAAAGCCCAGTACGGCGTTGCTCGCTACAAGGGTGAGAAGATCATCATTGCCAAGCCGCAGACTTATATGAATCTCTCTGGCCAGGCAGTGTCTTCTCTGATGCATTTCTATGACATCCCTGTTGAGGATCTGATCGTCTGTCATGATGATCTCGATCTGCCGGTAGGAAAGCTGCGTTTGAGAAGGCAGGGTTCTGCCGGTGGCCAGAAGGGGATGGCCAGCATCATCGATCATCTGGGTACTTCCAGGATCGACCGCATCCGTATCGGCATCTCCAAAGACAAAAACATCGAAACCAAGGACTATGTCCTGGGGAAATTCTCGAAAGAAGATCGAAAGATCCTTGATGAAGTTCTGGATAAGGGCGCTGATGCCTTACTCTATGCATTGGACCATGATTTTGATCTGGTCATGACGAAGTTTAACTGATGAAATATCTGAATATCTTAGAGTATGTTGAAAAAGTAATGAATGAACCTGTTCATTCTTTTTTAAGTTACAATTCTCTGACGGAAGAGGCTCTCAAGATCGCTGTCAGCGCAAAGAAGAGCCAAGCACCTTTGATCGTCGTCAAGGAGAATGCCTATCTTGCCAACAGGCTCAGAGATATCCTGGCTTCTTATTTTGATGAGGATGAACTCTGTGTCTATCTGCCGGAAGAGTCACTTCGTGCGGAAGAGATCGCTTCTTCTTTTGAAAACAGAGCCGCAAGACTAAGTGCTTTATATAAGATGATCACTTCGCAAAACCTGAAGGTGATCATCATATCTCCTTATGGTCTCATACGTCATCTTCCTTCCAGGGAAGAACTGAAGGAGAAGATCATCACGATCAAAAAAGATGATGTACTGGACAGACAGGAGCTGATCGATCAGCTGATCGGTCTTGGTTATGAAAAGACCAGTCACGTTGAAACGCCGATGACTTTTGCCTCGAGAGGTTTTATCGTCGATGTCTTTTCCGTGAATTATGATAAGCCGATCAGGATCGAGTTCTTTGATGACATCATCGATTCCATCCGTTTCTTTGATAACAGTGATCAGAGATCTCTTGAAAAGATCGATGAAGTTGAGATCTGTTTTGCGAAAGATGTCTTCTTTTCAACGGAAGAGAAGGATCACCTTCTGGAAACGGTCAAGATCGAAAGCGGTCAGATGGAACTGGATATGGAGTACTTGCGCAATGACGTTTATCGCCAATCCCAGTACTTCTATTATTCCTATTTCGTCAAATCCCATCTGAAGGATTATTTTGAAGATGCTTTGATCTATCTGAGTGATGAGGAAAAGATCAGTTCCCATCTGAAACTCTTATCGGATGAGACGATCGCTTATATCCAGGAGATGCATGAGGAACACAAGCTTCCGCTTCGTTTCTATGTCTTTGCGGAATTTAACAGAGAGATCGCAAACAGGAAGCTGATCAAAGGAGCTCCGTTCTCTGAAGCGTCGAAGATCTCCGAGATCGATTTTCCATATGGAACGATCGATTATGTCACCAATGTATTGAAGAACGAAAAGAGTCAATACAAGCTCGTCATCCTGGATGAGAAACATTGCGAGGAGATCATCGAATCATTATTGAAGATGTCTATCCCGTATTCGATATATACGGATACATTGAAACCGGGGATCAATATTTCTTATGGCGATGTCTACGGTGGTTTTGAGATCGAAGAAGAGGATCTTTCTATCTATACGGTCAGAGAACTGTTCAAAAAGAGACATCACAGCGGCAGATATGCCAACAGATATGCCGAGGCAAGGGCTCTCAATTCTTACGAAGAACTCAATCGCGGTGATTATGTCGTCCACGACCAGTATGGTATCGGTCAGTATGTGGCGATCGAATCGCGAGTAGTGAATGGGATCGAATGTGATTATCTCAAGATCATATATAAGGGCAATGATGAACTTCTGGTACCGTTGTCTCAGTTTTCGCTGGTCAGGAAGTATGTCTCTAAAGAAGGTGTCGTTCCAAAACTTCACAAACTGGGTTCCAAGGAATGGGAGAGGACCAAGCAGAGAGTTGAAGAAAGTGTCAATGATATCGCTGCCCAGCTGATCGAACTGTATTCTTTAAGAGATACCAATATCGGTTTTGCGTTTTCCAAGGATACGCCGATGCAGAAGGAGTTCGAGGATACATTTGAATTCGAATTGACTGATGATCAGGCTAAAGCGATCGAAGAGGTCAAGGAAGACATGGAAAAAGCAAAGCCGATGGATCGTCTCTTGTGCGGCGATGTCGGTTTCGGAAAGACGGAAGTTGCGATTCGTGCTTCTTTCAAGGCAGTCAACGACGACAAGCAGGTCGCTTATCTGTGTCCGACGACCATCCTTTCTTTCCAGCATTACGATACATTTAAAAAACGTTTTGAGAATTTCCCGGTCAGAGTGGAGATCTTGAACAGATATATCCCGGAAGACAAGCAGAGAAGGATATTGAGAGATCTCAAAGAAGGAAAGGTCGATATCCTGATCGGTACTCACAGGATACTGTCCAAGGATATCGAATACAAGGATCTCGGTTTACTGATCATCGATGAGGAACAGCGTTTCGGTGTCGAGCACAAGGAAAAGATCAAACAGATGAAGAATTCGATCGATGTACTGTCTTTGTCGGCAACGCCGATCCCAAGGACCTTGCAGATGTCACTGATCGGTTTAAGAGGCATGTCAACTTTGGATACACCTCCGCAGAACCGTTATCCGGTCCAGACTTATGTCGTCCATAAGAATGACAACCTGGTGGAAGAAGTGATCATGCGAGAATTGGAGAGGAATGGTCAGGTCTTCTATCTGTTCAACAATGTCGATCTGATCTATTCTCTCGCAAGGAAGCTGCAGCAGCGCATCCCTTATGCCAAGGTCGGGGTTGCCCATGGACAGATGGATCGAAGTCAGATCGAAGATATCATGTACAAGTTCTATGAGAACGAGATCAATGTCCTGATCTGTACGACGATCATTGAAACGGGATTGGATATTCCAAATGCTAATACGATCATCGTTGACAATGCCCAGAATTTCGGATTGTCGCAGTTATATCAGATCAAGGGAAGAGTAGGCAGGTCTGATCGTATCGCTTATGCCTATCTGATGATCCCGGAAAAGAAACAGCTCAATGAGAATTCGATCAAGCGTCTGGATGCGATCAAGGAATTCACATCATTGGGTTCCGGATACAAGATCGCTATGCGAGATCTGACGATCAGAGGCGCCGGTGATCTTTTGGGTGAGAAACAATCCGGTTTCATCGATAATGTCGGATTGGATCTCTATCTGGCGATGCTGAACAAGGCGATACAGAGAGCCAAGGGTGAAGAGGTGGAAGAAGAAAAGCCGAAGACCAATGTCAATGTGCCGATCTCAAGCTATATCCCCGATTCTTTCTCGGATAACGATTACGACAAATTGTCTCTGTATCATGAACTCTATGATATTGAAACAAAGGAAGAGCTCTTTGATTACTATCTGAAGATCACGGATGAGTATGGAAAGCTGCCGAAACAGGTCGAAGCATTGTTTGACAAGAAGAAACTGGAATTATTGTGTAACCTCAATCTGGTCGATAAGGTAAGCAATATCAAGGGAAAATTCACGATCACACTGTCCAAGGATTATTCCGATCACATCGACGGAGTGAAACTGTTTGAGTATGTCAATTCTCTTTCTAGAGATATGGATATCACATACCGCAATTCAAAGCTGGCGATCTCTCTGGACAATCAGAAAGAAAACATCGCCAAAATGTTGAAACTGGTAGATAATTTAGATAAGCTGGAGAAAAATGAGGATCGATAAGTATTTAAAGGTCTCAAGGATCTTGAAAAGAAGAGAAGTCGGAAAGCAGCTCGCTTTGAATGAGCGTCTTTTCATCAACGGAAGAGTTGCCAAGCCATCCAGTGAAGTCAAGGTGGGTGATGAGGTAACGATCATCTTCGGAACAAGGCAGATCAAGATCAGAGTCATGGAATTAAGGGATACTGCTTCCAAGGAACAGGCCTTCTCCATGTACGAAGTATTAGAGGAGATCAAGACGCCTCGCGCAAGTCAAGAAGAACAATAAAAAAAAAGAAAAGAAGGAGTCTGCTGACTCCTTCTTGCGTTATAGGATCACAGTATTTTATCCAGCCATCCGCAGCACATGTCCGCCCATTTGTGGACCTGCGGGATATCCATTGCCAGGTCGTTGTGACCATCGGCCAATGCTAGTCCATGGACGCCTTCCGGGAACAGGTGCATTTCAAACGGGATGCCTTTGGCAGTCAATGCCTGGCCCAATGTGAATGAATTTCTCGGGTCATCGGAATTGGTCTGCCAGATGAAGAATGGCGGAGTTTCTCTGGAGATATTGATCTCAGGAGAGTAGTAGAAGAGCTCTTCCTTGTTGGCGAAGAACGGATTCCTGATGAAATCGGAGAACGGATCGACGAAGAATCCTCCCGGTAATCCGGCGAAGCAGAAGGCGCCATAGCCCAAGACTGCGCCATCCGGGCGGGATGACTGTCTTTCGATCGGATCATCCGATTCCTTGTTGCCGTAGTCAAACTGCGTTGCGGCATTTCCCGACAACATGCCTCCGGCAGAGAAGCCCATGCATACGACTTTATCGGATACACCGAATTCTTCTTTCTTTTCTCTGATCAGACGGATCGCTCTTTGCATATCATCCAGAGCATCTTTTCTGCCATATGGTTTTAGGCGATAGGTCAGGATCGCACAGTTGTATCCTCTTGTTGCGAAGTATTCCGCTACATTGAAACCTTCGCATCCTGTCCTTGATTCAAAACCGCCGCCGCAGGCAACGAGGATCGTTCCTGCGTTTTCTTTTCTGTCCTTTCCGGGAACGAAGATGATCGATGGTTCGATCTGTAAAGGATCTCTGTCATCGAAGTTTGGTGTCTTTCCTTTTTCCCAGAGTGGTGTGACGTGGAAACGCTCCACTGCTGCATTCCAGACTTTGAGGTTCTGTTCGATATTGAAAGATCCATCCGGTTTGCGGTGTTTTGAGATATTGATGATGACGCCGTCTTCGGCGATCAGTTTTAATAATTCGTTATAGTTTTCCTGGTACATAGTAGTCCTTTCAAAGAAAAAGTCCATACCTGCTTGTCACAGGTATGGACTGACATAACTGTTTTAGATCAGGTTCTTTTCCGTTTCAGCATCGAATATGTGGATCAGAGTCGGATTGAAGTTGAATGTGAAGTCCTTGCCGATCGCAACAGAATCGAGGTTGAGGTTTGCTGTCGGGATGACGGCAACGATATCGTCACCATTCAGGTTGATGTGCAGATGTACTTCTGAGCCCATCATTTCTGATACTTCGATCTTACCTGTGAAGCCGTCTTTTGCCATTTCGATATGAACCGGTCTGACACCGACGATGGTATTGATCTCCGGCTGATTCTTTTCTTTCAGAGTTTCCTGGTGTCTGTCATCAAGCTTGATGTCTCTGCCCTGGATCGTGATGTAGTAATCGCCATCCTTCTTGCTCAATGGTACATTGTGGAAGAAGTTGATCTGCGGAGTACCGATGAATCCGGCAACGAAGACATTTTCAGGATGATTGAAGACTTCCTGCGGAGTACCGACCTGCTGGATGAAGCCGTCTTTCATGACGACGATCCTGTCACCTAAGGTCATGGCTTCGACCTGGTCGTGAGTGACGTATACGAATGTGGTATCGATCTTCTGACGGAGTCTGATGATCTCGGAACGCATCTGGCCTCTGAGTTTGGCGTCAAGGTTGGATAACGGTTCGTCCATCAGGATGACCTGCGGCTCTCTGACGATGGCACGTCCGATGGCGACACGCTGTCTCTGACCACCTGATAATGCTTTCGGAAGACGATCGAGGATCGGTGTGATCTCAAGAATCCTTGCAGCTTCCTTGACTTTCTTGTCGATCTCTTCTTTCGGAAGTTTCGCGAGTTTCAGAGAGAAGCCCATGTTTTCATAGACTGTCATGTGTGGGTAAAGGGAATAGTTCTGGAAGACCATGGCGATGTTCCTGTCTCTTGGTGCGATGACGTTGGACAATACATCACCGATGTAGAGTTCACCGCTGGTGATCTCTTCCAAACCGGCGATCATACGAAGAGTCGTTGACTTACCACAGCCTGAAGGGCCGACTAATACAACGAATTCCTTGTCTTTGATCTCGAGATTGAATTCCTGAACGGCGACAACGCCTTCATCAGTGATCTGAAGATTTGGGACAAAACCGTCATCTGGTGGAGCAGCTGCTTCTGCTTTTTTTCTCTTCTTGGCTGCTTTGCGGTTTGACTTGACTTCTTCGTCAGTGATCGGATAGATCTTCTTGATGTTCTTTAGTGTAATACTGGACATTGAGTTTTGCTCTGGCAGTTCGGCCTTCGCTTTCCTGCCTCATCTGTGACCGACACAAAGGATCACAGACATTTTCAGCATGTCTCCACGATGCTGACCCGTGAGCGACGGTATTCCTCCTTTTCTTTACCGCTTGAAGTGGAGCGCAGTATTTCAACTATATTATTCCAGATGGCAGTCGGGATTCCTTTTAAATATGTATCCTTCATTTTTGAAATAAAAGAAAGAAGGATAGAAAATCAAAAATGAAAGCATTTATTTTGATTCTTTCGATCTTTTCGCTTTGTTATGCTGAGAATGAAAAAGAGGGTTTTATTATGCATGAAATCAAAACAATAGAAGTCAATGGCGTGACTCTGGCCTACAGAGAGTATGGAAGCGGAGACAAATATCTGCTTTCAACACAGAATTTCTTTTTTAAGGACAGCCATATGGCCCTTTTGGGACAGGAACCGTATGACTATCACTGTTTCCTGGTATATATGAGAGGATATGGCGAGTCTTCTCACATCTTTGATCAGGAGAGAAGAGATTACGCCAAGATCTGGGGTGAGGACCTGATGGCTTTTGCGGAAGCGATGGGAATCAAATCTTTCTATTACACAGGTATTTCTCATGGCAACTGGGCACCTTGGTATATCGCATTCCACAAACCGGAATTGATCAGAGCCTATGTATGTTGCGATGGCATCACACAATATCATGAACAAAGAGATCTTCCGGCTCCTCTGGCAAAGATGAGAGATCAGGCGGAACAGTTCGTCGGAAACGAGGAACAGCTTAGAAAGACGGCCTGGATCGAGACATGGCCGACAGAAAATCCTCAAAGGCTGGCCAGAAGGAAGGCGAATTTTGAGGAGCACCTCGATATCCTGATGCATCGCAAGAAGGAAGAATTTGCTCTGCCGATGCTGGGAGATATGACCGGATGCAACGCAAAATCACAGGAAGAACTCCTGGAAAGACTGCACGAGATCAATTTCCCGGTCATGATCTGGGAAGGAGGGCTCGATCCTCTGGCTACACCGGAAGCAGCACTTGAGGTTGCCAAGGCAATTCCGGGTGCACAATACCTGATGTATCAGCACCTTGGACATGGTGGCGCAGATGAGATGCCGGAACTGACCGCAAGAGACTGTGACCGTTTCTTTAAGGACGTGGAAGGAAGGATCCTCTAATTATGAAGCTGCAACTAGCTCTTGTTTTTGGCGAACATATGATCCTTCAGCAGGGAGTTTCGATCCCCGTCTGGGGAAGAAGTGCCAATAACGATGAGATCTGTGTTGAACTAAGTGGTGTCAGAGAAACAGCGATCGCTGAAAACGGAGAATGGTTCATGAAGCTTCCGGCGATGGAAGCCTGCAGAAAGACTTCGATGAGCGTCACTTCAAAACTGACGGGAGAAAAGATCGTCTTTGAAGATGTTGCGATCGGCGAAGTTTGGCTGGCCGGCGGTCAGTCCAACATGGAATTCATCATGAAATACGATGTCGATGCTCCGGAAACATTACATGGGGAAGATGATGAAGACCTCCGTTATTTCTGCTTCCCGCATGCTCCGTTTTTAGGATATCTGGAGAAAGAGACATGCCCTGATCAGGGCTTCTGGAGGAAATGGAAGGGCGAAGAAAACAAGAAGTTTTTCTCAGCTGTCGGCACCTATATGGGCATGATCCTCAGAAAGAAACTGGATGTTCCTGTCGGCATCATTGCCTGCAACTGGGGAGGTACTCCTGCTTCCGCTTGGACTTCCATGGAAGATCTCAAAGGGAATGAAAAACTGAACGCTGTTCTGGAAGAATATGAGAAGAACTGTTCCCTGATCGATTTCCGAAAATATTATGAGAGTTCCGAACTGCCGGTTCCTCTTCCATCGCCTCAGCAACTGGATTTTGAGGATCGCTTCATGATGGGCGAGGACATGACGGAGTTCTTCAAGAATTTTGAAAATATGCCAATGCCGGACATTAGTGTCTGGTCGACATATCCGATCGCTCCGAGAAGTGCGACAAGGCCTGCGGGTCTCTATGAAATGATGCTGAAGAGAGTACATCCATATGCGATCAAGGGCTTTATCTGGTATCAGGGTGAAGATGATGATGCCAGAGGCTGGTATGACTTCTATGATGAGTCGATGGTCACGATGATCAGGTGCTGGAGAAAGCTCTGGGGTGAAGATCTGCCGTTCTATCAGGTGGAACTGGCTCCGTTTGAAGGCGTCGGTATCACCGGAGCAAAGGCTTACGATGTCATGAGACACAAACAGGCCAAGGCAGCCGAAAGCTTAGAAGATGTCTACGATGTCTGTATCCTGGATGCCGGTGAAAGATTCAATATCCATCCGCGTCATAAGAAACTTGTCGGTGAAAGACTTGGCAGGATCGTGATGAAACACAGCTATGGTGATGAAAGTCTGACTGCCGACTGTCCGATATTTGAGAAAGCGGAAAGAAATGGTGATGAGATCGTTATTGCGATAAATAATGCTGCAGAAGGGCTTTGCGCAAAAGGCGAACTGAAAGACGTTTTATTGTTGAAGACTGATGATACATCACTGGACTATGAATATGAGTTGGACAAAGAAAGACTGATATTAAGAGGTCAGTTCAAAGATCTTGAAAAGATCAGTGTTGAATATTGTGAGATGAATTATTGCGTCGCTGTCTTATACAACAGCGAAGGAAATCCGTTATTCGGATTCAGATGTGAGGTGTGAACATGAAGATAAGAGAAGTCATTGATAAGATCCTGGAATATCATCCGAAATTTCCTGAAAGCTATGCGGGTTGTGATGAATTCAAGTGCGGTGATCCGGATGATGAATGTACCGGTGTCATCACTTCGATGGCAGCGACAGTCAACGTGATCAGAAAGGCCATTGAGCTTGGTGCCAATCTGATCGTCGTTCATGAGCCGACTTTCTATACGTCCATAGACAAGGGAAGTTGGGATGAAACTTTCGACAATGAGGTCTATGAAGAAAAGAAGAAACTGCTGGACGAACATCACATCGCTGTATGGCGTGACCACGATCATATGCATGCCCATAATCCGGATTCGATCTTTACCGGTGTATTGAAGTACCTGGGTTGGCAAGAAAAGGCGGTTCTGGATCCTGATACCGGTTCTTATGCTCACTACTATGTTGAGATTGAGCCGATGAAACTGAAGGATCTTTGCCATCACTTGATCGATACGATCGGGATGAACGGATGCCGTATCATCGGTGATCCGGAGATGATGGTTTCTAAGATCGCTCTGGTTGGACATCTCTTCCCAAGTGACTACAGGCTGAAGGATGGCACGACAGGCGAGTATTCCGTCAAGGTCATCGAGTGTCTGGAAAAGGGTGCTGATGTGATCATCCCGGGAGAAGTCATCGACTGGACTGTCCTGTCTTATATCAGAGATGCCAATGAACTAGGCAAGAAAAAGGCAATGATCAATCTGGGCCATTTCAACTGGGAAGAACTCGGAATGAAGTATATGAAAGACTGGCTGAGTGAACTGCTGGAAGACAAGGTGAAGGTCACTTATGTCGCTCCGGGGGATATGTATCGTTTTATTGAAAAATAATTGTAATGAAATTCTTTGATGAACTATATGAACAGACCGGTTTTCAATTCGATCGTTCTGTCAACATCTACTATCTAATCAGGGACGGATATCATTTCGGGATGTCTTTCAATGGCTCCCAATACTATCTGATGAGTGTTGTTGCTTCTGAAAAAGGGTTTCCTGATCTCAAGGCACTGAAGGATCATTTCAAGCCGATCAGGTCGATCAAAAGCGTAGCGACACAGGGTTATCGCGTGATCTATGTCATCAGACCGTCTTTGAAACAGACAAAGCTCATCGAAAATATCAGGGAAGCTCTGGATCAGATACTGGAATACTATCAAAACAACGGCTATCACAACTGCTGTGAGGTCTGCGGAAAGGTATGCGACAGCGGACTTTATATGGTCGGAGGGCAGGTCAGATTCCTTTGCGATGAGGATTATCTGGATCTGTCTCAAAGAGTCTTACAAAGGAATGAGGAGATCTCGCAGATGCAGGGTTCGCTTCTTACCGGACTGGTTGGTGCATTCCTGGGTTCTTTGATCGGTGTTGTTGCCATCATCTTGTTTGGACAGATCGGTTTTGTCTCGGCGCTGTCCGGTGTCATCATGGGTGTCTGTGCGATCAGGGGCTATGAGATCCTGGGCAAGAAGGTAAGCGTTTTAGGACTGATATTGACCTGTCTGATCATGTTAGGGATGTGCTATCTGGCAAACCGCATCGACTGGTCGATCACAGTCGCTAGGGCTCTTGATTGGAATTTCTTTGATGCGTTCAGACTTTGCGAAGAAGTCTGCAGATGGAGTGAAGTGATCGATTCTTACTTCGCATCACTGGCTCAGGTAGTCCTGTTTACTCTTGTAGGGGCTGCACCAAGCATAGCCAATGCGATAAAGGGAACGAAAAATCTGACAATCACGTCAGTGATAAATAAAGCTGACAAGGGGGAAGAAGAATGAAAGTAAAAGAATTGTTGGAACTCGCCGTAGTTCACGGCAGAACTGTTTATGACGAAGAAAAGGAAGCTCTTTTCTGCAACTGGAGCCTTTCCGGATTATCAATCGGTGTGAAAGGAAAGTATCTGAAAGTACGGGTGCTTGCCGACAGCGATCAGATCCCGGGTATGCCGGGCATGCCTCAGCCTCCTGCTGACTGGCCATGTATCGGTTGCGCAAAAGGGGATGAACTCTTCTATCGCCATGAGTGCAGGGAGAATGATCAGACACTGACTCTCTGGGAAAGTGAAACAGAAGAAAGCGTTGAGCTTCGCGTTGTGAAGATCTCAGAGAATGCCAGAGGAAAACTTGGCATCCTTGAACTTGAAACGGACGGACAGTTCTTTAAAGTGACAAGTGATAAGCCGCGCATGGAGATCGTCGGTGATTCCATCACCTGCGGTTTCGGCAATGAGGCTCCTGACAATGCATTCGAATTCAAGACGAGTGAAGAAAACGGTTGGCTGACTTATGGTGCGCTGGCTGCCAGGGAACTGGGCTATGAGCTTTCAATGGTTTGCGAATCAGGTATTTCAGCAGTCAAGCCTGAACATCCTCTGTTCCCGATGCATGCGATGGAAGATATCTACAGCTATACGGATGAGCTCTATGCAGTTAAGTATGGCAAAGAGAATACAAAGTGGGATTTTGAAAAATACCACAATGATATCGTTGTGATCAACCTGGGAACCAACGATTCTACACCGATCCGTTTCTACCAGGAATTCGATCAGATCGATGCGATGGGCGAATGGTTCCATGCAAAATATAAGGAATTCATAAAACAGGTCAGAAAGGTCAATGGCCCGGATACTTTCATCTGCTGCACATTGGGTTCGATGGATTATTATCTATATCACCACATCAGAGATGTCGTTGATGAACTGAAGAAGGAAACGGGAGATGAGAAGCTGTGCTGCTTCGAATACATCCCGATCAATATGATGGTTGAGGGATATGGCGCTGCCGGACATCCGTCTTTGAAGACCAATCTCAGGATGGGTAAGGAACTGGCCAACTATATCCGTAAGTTCGTTTTATAGGAGGAGATATGTTAAGGGAAAAACTGGAACAGATCGATCTTGAAAAATGGGAAGCTCCTGAACTGAAAGAAGATATGCCGCATGGCGATATGCCGGGTGACAAGATCAAGATCGGTGATGATCATCTCATGAAGGCAAGCAAGATCTTCCCGGTACTGGTGGAAAAGATGAAGGATCTCAACAAGGAAAAGATCGTCATCTCGGTATTTGGAGGATCCGGTGTCGGAAAAAGCGAGATCGCTTCTTTACTGGCATATTATCTGAGAGAAAGCGGAGTCAATACCTATGTCATGTCCGGTGACAACTATCCATACCGCATCCCTTTGTATAACGATGCGGAAAGGCTGTCTGTATTCAGAGCCAACGGTATGAAGGGTCTGATCGAGGCTGGAGTCTATGACAGGGAAATGCAGGAAACTCTGAACGAACTCTGGGAAAAGGAGAGCGATCCTGATCCGAAGATGAAGGAAGTCTATCCTTGGCTGTCCTATTATCAGGAAACCGGAAGAAAGGCTCTTGCGGAATATCTTGGTACATTCAAGGAACAGGACTATGATCAGGTCAATGAGATCTTGAGAGAGTTCAAGGACAACAAAGCGAAGATCTATCTCAAGAGGATGGGCAGAAGCGAGGATGCTCGCTGGTATGATCTGATCGATTTCTCTGATATCCCGGTTCTGATCATGGAATGGACGCATGGCGGAAATAAGAATATCTATGGGATCGATATCCCGATCTTACTGAATTCCACACCGGAAGAAACCAGAGAGCACAGAAGGCTCAGAGCCCGTGATGGCAAGACCGATTCGGCGTTCACGACCATGGTGCTTGAGATCGAGCAGATGGAACTGGATGATCGTGCATCATCCGCTGCCATCATACTGTCTAAGGCGGGTGAATTCCTAGATCCCGCATCATTCTGAAGGAGGCAAGATGGAAGGAAAGAAAATGGGCATCGGTACGCTGCTCAACGCCTATCCTGATTCGGTTGGCGGCAGACTGTCCGATATCGTTTCACTGCTGAAAAAGGAAGAGTTCAAGGATGTCTTCCGCTCATTCTACATTTTACCGAGCGTTTTCAATACGGATCTCGACAGAGGCTTTTCCCTGATCGATTATAATATCTCGGAAAAATATGCGGATCCAAAGGATATCGAGGATCTCCATGATCTCAATATCGATTTATTGATGGACTTCATACTGAATCACATTTCAGTTTTATCTCATCAGTTCCAGGACATTATCGCCAAGGGCGAGGAATCAAAGTATAAGGATTTCTTCATCAACTGGAACAAGTTCTGGGATGGCTGCGGGGAAATGAACGAAGAAGGATATATCGTTCCGGATCAGAAGTACATCAAGGATATGTTTTTCCGCAAGGCGGGATTACCGATATTGATGGTCAGATTCCCGGATGGAAGAGATGTTCCATACTGGAACACTTTCTATCAGGAGGTCATCTACAACAAGGTCGATCCATTGGGTTTGGTCAGAGAACTCGGTTTGCAATATGAGACAGCTGTTTCGATCTCTAAGATCGTCAATGAAGCTTTGGAGAAAAAGACGGCATTAAAGGATATCGATCTTGGTGAGTGGAACAGATATGATGCGAGCATCAAGAACTATCTCAATGCCCACAGAAGCTATCTGGGCCAGATGGATCTCAATATCAAATCGCCGCTGGTATGGGATTACTACAGAGAAACTTTGAAGAAATTGTCTGATTATGGCGTTGCCATCGTCAGACTCGATGCCTTTGCTTATGCACCAAAGGATGTCGGAGAAAGGAATTTCTTGAATGATCCGGGTACCTGGGATCTTTTGCAGAAGATCGATGATATCGCCAGCGAATACGGATTGACTCTGCTTCCGGAGATCCATGCCAGCTATGGTGAAAAGACATACAAGTTATTGGCGGATAAGGGATACATGGTCTATGACTTCTTCTTGCCGGGCCTGTTGATCGATGCGATGCTGAGGAAGAATGGTATCTATCTGAAGAAGTGGATCGATGAGATCGTTGATAACGGTATATCAACAGTCAATATGCTGGGTTGCCATGATGGTATCCCACTATTGGATCTCAAGGGCCTTTTGCCGGAAGAGGATATTCAGAACCTGATCGATGCCGTCGTATCAAGAGGCGGTTATGTCAAGGATCTCCATGGCGCAAAGAATGTATACTATCAGGTCAATGCGACATACTATTCCGCATTGGGTGAAAGTGATAAGCGCATGGAACTGGCTAGAGCGATACAGATGTTCATGCCGGGCAAGCCGCAGATCTGGTATCTCGATCTCTTTGCCGGAAAGAATGACTACGAGGCAATGAAGAGAGCCGGCGTTGGCGGACACAAGGAGATCAACAGGACGAATCTGTCTCTGGAAGAGGCAGAAAAACTCCTGGAAAAGGACATCGTCAAGAAACAGCTGGAACTCTTGCGTTTCCGCAATACCTGTCCGGTATTCACTCAGGATGCGGATATCAGCGTCGATTGTGATGAATGCAGGATGTCGATCACCTGGAACAATGTGAAGGGTACGGCAGTTCTGAATGTGGATTTTGAAAAAGAGACCTATACGATCTCTGTAGACATATAGGAGGAAAGACATGGCTTTTAAGCAGATCAGAAAAATGATCACTGTGGAAAACGGTGATATCTACTATGAATTTGAAGATCAGGGTTATCAGATATTGTTTACTCAGCCGGCGAATGAAGTGCAGTCCAATCTGATCAATTACGGATTTACCGGACCGACGATGCTGGTGTTCCCGGACAAGAAGAGCGATTTCGTCGGGCTGGAACGTCTGATCAAGGAAAGCGGTCTGAAACAGGTCGCCAAAGAAAACGGTGTCGGTGTCATCCTGGTCAATCCAAAGGGTGATGACTGGAAGGATGAGCCTGTCGGAGCATATGAGGCAGTGACCGGGAACCTGGGTATCGCTCAGATGAATTTCCGTGATGGTCTGGCGATCATGAAGAATGATGCGATCCCTGATGAACAATCCTACAATATCCTGGGTTCGTGCGTCAGGATGTATGTCTATGCTTTTGGAAGCGGAGCCGATTATGTTGCGAAGCACTATCTGAAGAAGGTCAGCGGCAACATCATCATGGGTGACCTCGGTGCTGCCGATGTCACTCCGGTCTGTGTCACTCTGAAAGATCTTGGTGTCATGCCGGAGCCGGAAGAGAATGATATTAGAGTCGTTTCTATCGGCAACAGCGATGAATTCAATGCGGTATTAAGAGGAAACTGCGGTGAAGTGCTGACAAGAGATGATCTCGATCTCAAGAGAGATTTCCTGGAATTCACCGGCAACTACCGCCGTTGGGTCGGCAGGATCATGAAGGCATACAATTACGAACAGGAAGGCATCATTGCCAAGGCGGAATCAGTCATGCTTCCGATTGCTGACAACAATGAAAGCTTCAAGAGGGGACTTCCTTTCATGAGAAGCAAGGACCACAAGGTCGGTTATGTGACTTTCTATGACAAGGATCTGGATGTCGTGAACGAGAAGCATCCATTGATGCTGGTATTCCATGGCGGCGGAGACTCTGCCTATGCGACAGCTTCTCTTGCGGAATGGCCGGAGATCGGACAGGAGAATGGTTTCATCACCGTTGCGGTTGAGATGCACATGAATGTTGCAGCCAAGGAGGTCATTTCTCTGATCGAACATCTGAAGAAAGAGTATGCGATCGATGAAGAAAGGATCTATGCGACTGGTTTCTCAATGGGTGGTATCAAGAGCTGGGATCTCTTCCAGGAAGCTCCGAAAGTATTCGCAGCACTCATGCCGATGGATGCGGTAGATTATCCGGGCAACAACTGTTTCTTTACCGTGACTGAAAACATCAATGAAGATGAGATGGTTCCTTTGCTTTATGTAGGTGGTGTCACTTCACCGCTTGTAGAGCTGCCGTTCCAGCATGACAGGGCGATCGCCAGGATGAAATATCTGGCCAAGGTCAATCGCCTGAATGCGGATTTCGATCTGAACATCGAAGAAAAAGAAAAATGGGAAGACCCATTTGTCGGAATCAAGGGAGAAAGGACTATGATCCTTCATGATGACATGTTCCCGCAGAGTGAATACTATGTTCACTACTATGACAGCGAGGATGGCAACTGCTACACCTGCATCATGGCGATCTCCAATCACGGTCATGAGATCAGACCATTCACGAATCGTTTTGCCTATGATTTCATCAGGCGTTTCTCAAGAAAACCTGACGGAAGTATTGAAATAAACGATAAAGAAAGAACAGTATTAGTCAAAGCAAAGCGGATCGATTAAGATCCGCTTTTGTTTTGTTAGTGATCGATTTCGTAGAACCTGATCCATAATCCGTCTTTTTCGACGTTTCCGGTTCCGATGAACTGGTTTCGATGAAGGATCGGAGCCAGGACAGGGGAATCGGTCAGGAAGGTAGGAACTGTCGTGAAGCTCATCGATGGCTTGTTTTCCATCCAGCCGTTGTTTTCGATGTAGATATGACAGTCGTTTCCTTCTTCATCCTTGCCTGTCAGAACGTAGCGTGCCGACAGGTGACGGATATTGGCCTGATTGACGATCTGAGTATCGACTCCCCAGGGTTCCACGATGCCTTTGAAGGCATCGCAGTCACAGGTTCCCGCAAAAGGGATCATCGATACTTCGCCAAGTTCGGTCATCATCTTCAGACCTCTTTCGGCAATATCGATATGGATCTCGAGGATCGCTTTTTCTTTCATATCAGCTCTCTTTCGGAGTGAACTTTGCCGGACCGAAGAGGTGTACGACGAAGTTGTTGCTTAAGAGTTTCTCGTAGAAGTAGTAGTATTTTTCCTGCTGAGCCTTATCCATCATGCCGGAATGGTTGTTCAGGTTGATGATATCGAACTTGTCAGCGTATTTCTTCCATTCAGGAAGTCCGGCGCCATTTGGATCACCGGTCGCTGCGAAGTTGTACCAGTAGGACTGAACCAGTTCCATGAAGTCGTAGTCGGCACCGACCCAGTGGTAAGGGAAGAACGGATTTCTTTCACCGGTATCGACTCTGCCGAAGACATATGGCATCTCTGCACAGTGTGGAGAACCGTCGTTATGTCCTCTTTCTGTTTCGTTTTCTTTGGACATCAGCCAGATGTAGGCGTTATTTCCGAACTTGTTTGCCAGTTCGCCGAGTTTAGCGGAACCCAACAACATGATATCGGATGCGATCGTTGATACCTGTTTTGCAGCTTCGATCTTGTTTGCTGCAGGATACCATCTCTTCATATCTTCATAGCTGTCAGGGAAGGCTTCCTTCAGATAGCTGTCGAATGCTTCTAATGAGTATTCGTCTGCCTTGACTGCCGGGAATTCCTGAGCACAGGATCCCATCAGGACATCAAAGTCATTGAATTCGCCGTTGTCCATGATCTCGGAATATGGTTTTGGCAAGAATTCGCCGTCAATGCAGAATGAGAAGCCAAAGCCCATCGGTCCGATGCCTTTCGATCTCTGGAATTCTTCGTATTTGTCAAAGAGTTCCCATGCGTCTTTTCTTCTGAGTTCATCAATGTCTTTGCATCCGATATAGTTCATGTATTCGACACCGAGATCTTCCATTGTTTTTCTCGGACCCGGCTGCATGAAGCCCCAGTAGATCGGTCCTGATTCGATGGAGACTCTGTTGATGATACCTTTCATGAGTGGAGATGCGTGAAGTGCACCTGTTCCTGCTGCACCGCCTGACTGGCCGGCAACTGTGATACGATCAGGATCGCCGCCGAACTTGGCGATGTTTTCCTTGACCCACATGCAGGCTTTGCGCATATCGTATAAAGCGTAGTTGCCGCTGGTTCCGCCTGCTTCTGCAGTCAGCTCCGGATGTGCGAAGAAACCATAGAAACCGAGACGGTAGTTGATCGTGACGACGACGATGTCTTTTCTCTTGGCAAAGCCGATACCGTCACAGACGACTTCACAGCCTGATCCTGCGACCATGCCGCCGCCGTGGATCCAGATGAATACCGGAAGCTTGTCTTCTTCTGTTTTAGCCGGAGTCCAGACGTTCAGATAGAGACAGTCTTCTTCGTATTGTGAAGGCATCATG
>JAFYHT010000001.1 GCA_017539025.1 Erysipelotrichaceae bacterium | reverse complement strand
TTCCGGCTGCGGCGGTTTTTCCGGCTGCGGCGGTTTTTTCTTTTCGACTCTGACCTTAGCCAGTTTGGCGCCGAGACCGAGGAATCCTTTTGTCGGTTCCTCCAGAACCGTTACTTCCACTTCTTCTCTGGAAACCTTCAGATCAATCAGGGCAAGGGAGACAGCTTCTTCGATGTCTTTGCCCCATTTTTCTGTGTAATCCATTCTATTTCCTCCGTAAATCGGGACTTACAGACCTCTGTTTTTCTTCTCCAGTTTTTCTCTGATCTGTCTTTCCTTCTGTTCTCTCTTGATCTTCTTTCTGATCGACTGCAGATGGATGTTGAATCCGATCTGAATGATCTGGCTGACCGCCCAGTAGAGGGCGAGGCCTGACGGGAAGGACCGGGCCATCCACAGGATCATGATCGGGAAGATGTACTGCATCATCTTCATCATGGCTGCGGACTGGTTCGCCGCATCTGAACCGGTATCCTGCAGCATTCTGTTCATGGTGAATGCGATAAATGTCGCGACACCTGCAATGATCGGCAGGATCCACGGGTCAGGCTGGCTCAGGTCTTTGATCCAGAGGAATGGTTCATGGAACGCGAAAATCATGGAGTCCTTGTTGATGTACCTCAGCGGGTTTCTGAGGAGCGCGAACAGACCCATGATGATCGGCATCTGAATGAGCATCGGAAGGCAGCCGCCCATCGGGTTGAACTTCTCTTCCTTGTACAGCTCCTGCATCTTGATGTTCATTAGCTCCTGATCATTGGCGTATTTGTTCTGGATCGCCTTGATCTTCGGCTGCATTTCAGACATCATAGCTGTGGACTTGGTCTGCTTGATATAGAGCGGATACAGGCACAGCTTAACGAACACTGTAAATATGATGATGGAGACGCCGTAATTTCCTATGAATCCATACAGAAGGTCAAGCAAAAGCCCCATTGGCTTCGCTATTACGCCTAGTATAGTGTACATTAATTATCTCCTCCTATTTTAAAGGGTCGTATCCTCCTTCGTGGAATGGGTGGCATTTGAGCAGCCGCCGGATTCCCAGATAACTCCCTTTAAAAAATCCGTACTTTTCCAGAGCCTGAATACAATAGGTTGAACAAGTAGGGTAGAACCTGCACTTCGGCGGGAAAAGCGGCGATATGAACTTCTGATAAAACCTTATCAACGCAATGAATACATACTTCATTGTCTTTACCCTGTTACTTTTCCTCTTTCGGCCGCGTTCATCAGTGATTTTTCTACGTCTCTCTGCTTTCTTCCATTGATCGTGTTGCGCGCGATGAATACCAGGTCGTAGCCGGCGCGGAATTCTTCGCGGTGAAGCCTGTAGCTTTCCTTCATGAGACGTTTGGCTCTGTTTCTCTGAACGCTGTTTCCTACTTTTTTGCTTGCTAAAAAGGCCGTCCTGTTATATGGCAGATCATTATTCCTGTAGAAAAGAACGATGTATCTGTCCGGAACCGATCTGCCCGCCTTGTATATGGCGTCGAAATCTTCCTTTTTTCTCAGAATTTCCTTTTTGAGCATGTTTCTTCAGTCATATCAATAACAAAAAGACCACTACTCTGGTGCGGTCTCTATGCTGATAAAACTTTTCTTCCTCTTTTTCTTCTTCTCTTCAGTACATTTCTACCGTTCTTTGTCTTCATTCTTTTTCTGAAGCCGTGCTCCTTTTTGCGCTGCCTCTTCTTCGGCTGATATGTCATCTTCATGGGCTTTTCCTCCTTCTTGTAAATTTGCCTGCATAAATCTGAATTTCAACTTATGCGCACATGCTCAAATATTATACAACCCCAAAAAAATCATGTCAATTTATTTGCTTTGCTGTGTAAATTGTTTTGTTGCTTTTGCACCCTTATAAATTCCATATTTATACATTTTTCGGCTGCACATACAATATATTGTTGTTGTTGTTGAAAGTATGCACAACTTTATCCACTCATTGTGGATAACTCTGCTTTCCGTTGAAAATGCTAAATAAATATTTAACGCTTGCCTGTGGATAACTATTTTTGTATTATAGTACTCGTTCTGTGATATCATGTATATCCAAGATTTTGAAAGGCTATAGTCAGGTAATGGAGAAGATCAACAATCTCAAGTGGAAAGATGTGCTCGCGCTGACGAGCAAAGAGCTGACGGAAGTAAGCTACCGGACCTGGTTCCTTCCTCTCGTTCCATTGGAAATTGACGAGGAGAAGGGAATCATGTCGTTTGCTCTTACGGATAGTTTTAAGGCTAATATGTTCGCGCGCAATCCGCGCTATACAGATATTCTTGAAAAAGCAATCAAGGAAGTATTCAAAAAGAACTACCGCATCCGCATCACACAGAAATCAGAAAAAGAAATCAAGGAAATCCTTGAAGGCAGCAAAAACAAGACTGCTGAGCCTTCGATCGATCCTGAAAATCCTTATCGGGAAGAGTATTATCTTAACCCGAAGTTTACCTTTGATAATTTTATTGTTGGTCCGAATAATGAATATGCCCATGCTGTTTCCCTGGCAGTAGCAGATAATCCATCTACGGTATACAATCCTCTCTTTATCTATGGAGGATCCGGTCTTGGAAAAACGCATCTGATGCATGCCATCGGACAGCACATTATGAATACAAATCCTTCTCTGAAGGTGCTCTATGTTTCCTCTGAAATGTTTACTTCTGAACTGGTGCAGGCCCTTCAGGATTCTGTTAACAGAAATATGAAAGTCAGCGCTTTCAGAGCAAAATACAGAGATGTAGACGTTCTTCTGATCGACGATATTCAGTTTATTGAAGGTAAGGAAGCGACACAGCTTGAGTTTTTCCATACTTTCAATACACTTTATCTGCAGAATAAACAGATCGTCATTTCCAGTGACAGACATCCAAATAAGCTGCGGGACCTGGACGAAAGACTGACTTCAAGAATCCAGTCAAATATCATGGCGGATATCCAGCCTCCTAATTTCGAAACAAGAGTAGCAATTCTCAGAAAGAAAGCGGAAGAAGAAGGTATTATCATTGACGATGATGTACTGGAAGTTATTGATCTTTTAGCTGAAAAAATCAAATTCAATATCAGATTACTGGAAAGCGCATTGCTGCGTGTGGATTCTCTGGCAAAAGTCAAAAAACATCCAATTACAGCAAAATTCGCGAAGGAATATCTTCCGGATATTTTTTCTCAGAGAGATATTGATATTTCCTGTGAAACAGTCAAAAAAGCAGTATGTAAAAAATACAATATCAAAATCTCAGATATTGAATCAAAGAAGAGAAACAGAGAGTTTTCCTATCCAAGGCAGATTGCGATGTTCCTCTGCCGTGAGATGACAGATCTTTCTCTTCCTAAAATAGGGGAATCGTTTGGAGACAGAGATCATACAACCGTACTTCATGCCTGTGATAAAATCAAAAACCTGGTTAAAATCGATCCGACTCTGGCTGAGGATATCAGAAATTTAAAGGAAGACATTCAATAGATTATTATCAACACAGGATGTTATTAAAAAATACAAGTTATCCACAAGTTGAATAGAATAATTAATGGCTTGATTTCAATAACAGAAAGACTTATCAACAAATCCACAGGCCCTACTACTACTATAACTAAATATATAATATAATAATAAAGGGTTATTATTTCCGGAGGACACTATGAAATTTACATGTAATCAACAGACTCTTGCAAAAGCATTAAACACTGTTTCAAAAGCAGTTTCGAGCAGAACAACAATTCCTATTCTGAAGGGAATCATGATAAAAGCAACAGATGACAATCACCTGATTATGACAGCTTCTGATCTTGAAATCAGCATCAAAAAAGTAATAGAAGCAGATGTTCAGGAGCCTGGTGCTTTTGTAGTAATGGCAAAGCTCTTTTCAGATATTGTAAGAAAACTGCCGAATGAAGAGATACTGATCAGTGATGATGAATCAGGAACTGTTGTCATTAAAACCAGTTTTTCTGAATTCAATGTTGTAAGTTTTCCAACAGATGAATTTCCTGAAATAGGAAATAAAGAAGAAGGAAGTGAAATGATCTGTCTCGACAGCAATATTTTTAAAGAGATGATCAGAAAAACTGCATTTGCTGCAAGCATTGATGAATCAAAAGGTGTTCTTACCGGAATATTAACTGAAATAAATGAAGATGATATAAAAATGGTATCTCTCGATGGATTCAGACTGGCTCTGGTAAAAGAAAATATGAAGAGCGCTGCTTCCAACAAATTCATCATCGCAGCAAAAGTAATGAATGAAATCAGCAAAATCATTTCTGAGGAAGAAGAAGAATCAGATATCACAATCGCGCTTGGTGAAAAGAGAGAAGTCATTACCATTGGAAATAATGAAATCGTCATCAGAAGAATGGAAGGAGATTTCATTAAATACAATGATATTCTTCCGGCAGATAATACGACACATCTGATTGTAAACAGAGATATGCTTCTCGAAAGTATTGAAAGAGCGTCGCTGCTTTCAAGAGAGGGTAAAAACAATCTAATCAAGATGATCATCAAAAATGATCTGATGACCATTACTTCCAGATCAGAAGAAGGAAATGTGAAAGAAGAAATCATCGTAGAAAAGACAGGCAACGATCTTGAAATCGGATTCAATTCCAAGTTCGTCCTGGATGTTCTCAAAGTGATCGATGATGAACAGGTCGCATTGCATTTCAAGAGCGGTGTTTCACCATGTGTCGTCAAGCCGGTTGAAGGTGACTATTATGAATATCTCATTCTTCCTGTAAGAATTCCTTCGATGTAATCACTGATACATGTACATTAAAGAGATAGAACTCAATAATTTCAGAAATTATAAAGAACAGAAAGTATCCTTCAGCAGGGATGTGAATATTTTCATTGGCAAAAACGCCCAGGGAAAAACCAATCTGCTGGAGGGTATTTATTTAAATGCCTTCGGGAAATCATTCAAAAACGTCAAAGATAAGGAACTCATCAGATTCGGTGAAGAATACTGCCGGATCAGGACAGTATCTGAAAATGAAGAAGGGGAGAATACGACGGAGATCGTCATCAAGAACGACGGACGCAAAGGCATCAAAAAAGATGGAATAAAAGTGAAGCGGGCGTCGGAACTCCTCGATAGAATCTATATCATCATTTTCTCACCGGAGGATCTCCGCATCGTCAAAGATGAACCGGAAAAGAGGAGAAAATTTATCAACCGCGAGCTGTGCCAGATCAGAGCCGGCTATCTCTACGATTTGAATGAATACAACCGCATTCTGAAACAGAGAAACGCATATCTCAAAGACAGAGACATTGATTTTGATATGCTGGATATCTGGGACAGACAGCTAGCCGCCTGCGGTACCAGGATCATCCGGAAGAGAAAGCAGTTCATCGAGCAGATCGATGAAATCAGCAGAGCGATCCATTACGGGATCACAGACGGCAGTGAAAGACTCGCATTGAAATATGAATCGAACATACCGGCCTCTGCGAATACGGAAGAAGATTTCTATGAAATCCTCGTCGCCACGAGGGAGGATGATATCAGAAACGGAACCACAAGCAGGGGACCCCACAGAGATGACT
>JAFYHT010000002.1 GCA_017539025.1 Erysipelotrichaceae bacterium | reverse complement strand
GGTCTCTATATTGCTACTGACCTGGCTGCTCCAATCACAGCTGTTGCTAACTCAATCGGTTTCGATATGGGTGGTGCTACTTCTATTTCTTCCATCTGTGATGGTGCTAACCCATTGACTTGGGCTCTGTTCAAGCTCTCTGGTTTAGGTACTGTTTCCATGGTTGTATTTGCGCTGATTGCTGTCGCATGTGCTGCTTACAACTTCATGAGAATCAAGAAGGAAAACGCAAAATAATAATTTGCTGAATGAAAAGGGACATTGAAAAATGTCCCTTCTTCTTTTGAATCTGATCGTGAAACAGTATATCTATGAAAAAAACAGATATCAGGTAAGGATCATCGGAATAGGGTATTTTTCGATTTTTTTATTGTTTTATGGGATCTACTCGCTGATTACGACGGGGAGCTTCATGTATCTGACGATCATAATGATCTGTCTGTATATCATCTATGAGACTTTTATCACTTGCGCCAATCCAAACAAAATCATGATCAGTGACAAAGAGATCATCTTTGAGAGTCCTTGGCATAAAGATTCATATCAATGGGATGATATAGTCGATTTTCGTGTAAAAGAGCTGCCAAACAGAAAACAGATCTATATTCGGATCAATAAAGACCAGTTTGATTTCATGAAAGGCAGGTATTGGGTCTACTGTTTCTATTTCGATCAGCCTGACGAACTATATGATTTTTTCCTGGACAAGGAAGCACAGATCCATCCGGATTCGATCAAAGCAAAGAACCGCAGAGAATCGAAGATTCAAAAGAAGAAATAACATAACAGACAAGGGGGTAAAATATGGCTGTTTATAAAGAAACGATCAATGGCATTAAATCAAAAGGCGTAAGTCCTACTTACATCAACATTACAACGGAAGTGAGAGAAATCATCAAGCGTTCAGGCATCAAAGACGGTATCGCCTGCATTATTTCTCCGCATACGACATGTTCAGTATTCTTTGAAGAATATGTACATGACACTCTGCCTAACGGAAAAGAATTCATTCAGCAGGATCTGGACAATGCATTGGAAAAAATAATTCCGAATCAGACCGCATGGGGACAGTATTTCTACCCGGGTCTTAAACATCTTGAAGAAGTTGAGGCATGGCCAGACTATCTGAAATATCTTCCTAGTGGAACAAGAGAAGAACTGTGGAATGCCGATACACATCTGAAAGCAACAATTTTAGGTAATTCCTCAACTTTTGAAGTTGATAACGGCGAACTTGGCGTTGGCAAGACGGGTTATGTCTATTTCGTTGATTTTGACAGAACTCACGAACGCGAGAGAAGATGCAAGGTTGTAGTTATAGGTGAATAAATGAAACTTGGAATCGTCGGTGCAGGTCTGATCGTTCACACCTTACTGGAATTCGTTGAACAGCTTCCGATTGAACTGACAGCGATCTGTGCAACACCAAAAGAGATCGATAAGCTGAATGATCTGAAAGCCAGATACGGTTTTTCCTGTGTCTATACTGACTATGAAGAAATGTTGCAGAATGATGAGATCGATACGATCTATATCGGCGTCAACAATCATCTGCATTACACGTTTGCCTTGAAAGCTTTAGAAAAGGGAAAGAATGTCATTCAGGAAAAACCATTCACTTCTAATGTTGAACAGGCGAAGAAACTGATCGATCTCGCAAAAGATAAACATCTGTTCATGTTTGAAGCGATCTCAACGATCCATAATCCTAATTTTGTTGAAATACAAAAACTTATACCGGAATTAGGTGAGATCAAGATCGTAACGCTCAACTATACGCAATATTCCAGCAGATATGATGCATTCAGAAAGGGTGAGATCCTTCCGGCTTTTGATTATAAGAAATCCGGAGGAGCTCTGATGGATCTGAATATCTACAATATTCATTTCATCGTCAGGTTATTCGGATCGCCAAATCATGTTTCTTATATTGCCAATATGGAAAAGGGGATCGATACCAGTGGCATCCTGACTTTGGATTATGATGATTTCAAAGCTGTATTGATCGCAGCGAAAGACTGTAAAGCTCCTTTCACCAACGCGATACAAGGGAACAAAGGATCGGTCTCAACTTCTTCACCATTATTCACATTGACTCATTTTGAATACGAATTGAATGGACAGGGATCCGTTCATGTCGATAAGACAGATGGTGCACACCGCATGAAACACGAATTCGAAGATTTCTTAAAGATCTTTAATGAAAATGATTATGATGCGTGTTATGAACTTCTTGATCATTCCTTGAGAGTCATGAATGTGATCACCAAAGCAAGGAAATGTATCGATCTGAGATTTCCTGATGATGAAAATCTGTAATACGAATAAACAGCAGAAATGCTGTTTTTTCATCAAATAGGTATCTTCTTGGTATGATAGATATATATGAAAACGACATTTGAATACGATCATTATTACGATTATGAAGAACTGAGTGAAAAGCTTCATTTTTTGAATGAAAAATACCCTGATCTGATGGAACTTCAGGTCAATTGCGTCAGTGAAGAAGAAAGGAATCAGTATCTTATCATCCTCACCAACAGGAAAACAGGAGATATGCTGGATAAGCCCGGTTTTTATATCGATGGGAATATCCATGCCGGCGAAGTTACGGCTTCCATGTGTGTCATGCATACGATCGATTATCTTCTGACGAACTATGAAGATGATGATGAGATCAGAAAGATCATTGATGAGATGACGATCTATTGTATTCCGAGAGTTTCTCCTGATGGAGCGGAAACATATCTGAAGACCCCGTATTCTATACGTTCTGTCAATAGAGTCAGCAAGAAAGAAAAAGGTGGATTGAAGGAAGAAGATCTCGATGGCGATGGAATCATCCGTATGATGAGGATCAAAACACCTTATGGGGCATGGAAGAAAGATCCGAAAGATGAAGAACTGATGACCTTGAGAGATCCTTCGGATTCATCGGGTGAATTCTATGATATCTACCCAGAAGGGATCCTGGAAGAATATGAAGGAAGTGAAAATCTGAAATTGAAGAAAGAGGAGTGGAATCTTGATTTCAATCGAAACTTCCCATATGGCTGGCATCCGGAACCAAGGCAGGATGGCGCAGGTGTCTATCCTTTAAGCAATATCGAGACAAAAGCGATCGTTGATTTTGTGCTTTCTCATGACAATATCGGCGGTGCAGCGATCGGTCACACAAGCGGTGGATTACTCTTGTATCCTCCCGGAACCAAGGCATCTGATAAAGCTTTTGAAGAAGATATCAAAGTTCTGAAAGCGATCGCTAGGATGGGCGAAGAAGAATTGGGATACAAAGCATTGAATATCTTTGATAACTATGTTCAATCGCAAGAAAATGTAGATTCCGGTGCATTGGATGACTGGATGTTTGAAACACAGGGGATCCCTGCATATACGATGGAATTCTGGGATCTGGCAAGCAAAGCCGGGATGCCGTATAAATGGGGACAGAAGGAAGAAGATCCATATGATTCTCTGAAGCGTTATGAAGCTGTATTGAAATGGGTGAAAGAAAACGCTCCTGAGTACTATCTGAGCTGGAAAAAACACGTAACAGAAGACTTCGGAGAAGTGGAGCTTGGCGGTCTCAACTATAAATTCACGAATCAGAATCCTCCTGAGAAATTCCTTTTGAAAGAATGCGAAGCTGATACCAGATTCAATATCCGATTTATGAAAGCAATGCCGAAGCTTTCGATCGATGAAGTTTCTTCTAAGCAGATATCGGATGAGATCTATCAGATCGAAGCGATCATCGGGAACAGAGGATATCTTTCTACCGCATTGACAAGGACTGGTCTTGCCAATAAAGCTGCAAAACCGGTGAAAGTTCAGATCGAAGGATGTGAGATCATTCAAGGAAAGAAAGAGACTGAGATCGAAGAACTGCAGGGCTATTCTTCAACACTGACCGGTGTTTACAACTATGGAAATATCGCTACGATACACAATGCTTCCGCAAGAAAGAAACTCACCTGGATCGTGAAAGGAAAAACAGGAGATCAGATCAGGATCTTCGCTTGCCAAGCCAAGGCAGGCAAGGCGGAAAAGATATTTACACTTTAAAGATGTCATAAGAGACATCTATTTTAAAAGCGAATATAATGATAACGATGGGTGATGCACATAGAAAGATCATTGTGATCGGTTCTCCTGGCGCAGGAAAAAGTACTTTCAGCAGGAAACTCAGGGATCTCAGCGGACTTCCTCTTTTTTATCTGGATATGATCTGGCACAAGCCTGATAAAACGAATGTTTCGCAGGAAGAATTCGATCGTAGGCTGATTGAGATATTACAGAAAGATGAATGGATCATTGATGGCAACTATCTTCGCTGTATGCCTTTAAGAATTGAATATTGCGATCTGATCTATTTCTTTGATCTTCCGATGGAAGAGTGTATTGCGGGGGCGTTGGATCGCATTGGAACAAAAAGAGAAGATATGCCCTGGGTCGAAGAAGAAGCGGATGAGGAATTCATGGAATATATCAGAAATTTTCCGAATATTCAGCTTCCCAAGATATATGAGCTGATCGATCATTCTGATAAGGAACTGATCATCTTTAAAAGCAGAGAAGAAGCAGATGAATATCTGAGAAATTATGAAAACAGATAAAAAAGAGAAACTGATCCACACGATCGATCCGGTATTTGATGAGGATTCAAAGATCCTGATCTTAGGCAGTTTCCCATCTGTTAAATCCAGGGAAACTTCCTTTTTCTATGGTCATCCTCAGAATCGCTTCTGGAAAGTGACAGCTGCCGTATTTGAAGAAGAGATACCTGAAACGATTCAAGAGAAAAAGAGTTTTCTTTTAAAGAATCATATCGCTGTCTGGGATGTCATACACAGCTGTGAGATAAAAGGATCAAGTGATGCCAGCATTGAAAATGTGGCAGTCAATGATCTTTCGATCATACTGGACCATTGCGATATTCGACAGATCTATGTCAATGGAAAGACTGCTGAAAAACTGTATCGGAAATATATGAAAGAAACTTATAAAAGAGACTGTATCTCGCTTCCTTCCACAAGTCCTGCCAATGCGGCGTGGTCACTGGAAAAACTGATAGATGAATGGAAAAAGATCAGAGAAAGGAACTAATCATGGCTTTTGATTTCAAGAAAGAATACAAGGAATTATATAATCCTTCTAATAAACCGCATATCATTGATATTGAGAAGGCCAATTATATCGCTGTAAGAGGAAAAGGGGATCCCAATTCAGAAGACGGAGAATACAAGGATTCCATTTCACTTCTCTATGGGATCGCATTTACTTTGAAGATGAGTTATAAGACCGATCACAAGATCGATGGCTATTTTGAATATGTCGTTCCGCCTTTGGAAGGCCTTTGGTGGCAAAGGGACATTGATGGAATGGATTATTCAAAGAAAGATCTTTTTGAATTTATCTCAATGATCAGGCTTCCGGAATTCATAACAAAGAAAGATTTTGAATGGGCAGTCAAAGAAGCGACCAGAAAAAAGAAGATAGATTTTTCCAAAGTGGAATTCTTTGAATATGATGAAGGACTATGTGTTCAGTGTATGCATATCGGGCCGTATGATGAAGAACCAAAGACAGTTGAGAGTATGGACCTGTTTATTTCTGAGCAGGGATATATAAATGATTTCTCATCCGAAAGATATCATCATGAGATCTATCTATCCGATCCCAGAAAAGCTGATCCTTTGAAAATGAAGACTGTCATCAGACATCCGATCAGAAAAAAATGAGCTGTTAGAGCTCATTTTATAGTTTTACGATCTGTCTGACGTCAAATCCTTCTTTGACGAAGTCGGTATCATACATCTCAAATACGGAAGGAATTACCCTGACTAGCGCAACTTCTACCTTAGCCGCCTTTACGACATCGTATGGGATCCCTTTGAAAGCGAGCAGTTTTTTGAATTCTTCCGATTGATTATCATACAATTCTGCTTTCCCCATGACCTGAAGACCATGAGAGTCTTTTACATCGCCATAGTATTCAAATATCGCTAAGGAAACATTCTTGTTTTTTTCTAAACCGATAAATTTGGATCCTCCTTCAGATACGAACCAGAATTCATCGTCCATATAAGTGTATTCGATCGGTGTACAGCGGATGTAATCGCCATATCCGGTCGCAAAGCCACAGGTGTTATGGTTTCTGATGAAGTT
>JAFYHT010000010.1 GCA_017539025.1 Erysipelotrichaceae bacterium | reverse complement strand
TCTTTGAATCTGTTTCGATTTAATCATTATTCCAGGCCTCCTTTTTCACGTGCTTTATATACGAGCTGTTTGATTGTTGTGTATAAAAGATCAGCATCAACAGGTTTAACAAGATGAGCATTCATTCCGGCTTTCAATGACTGTTCGATATCACTTTCAAAAGCATTCGCAGTCAAAGCGATAATCGGAATTATTTCGGCATCATTTCTATCCAATTCTCTGATCTTACGGCTGGCTTCAAGTCCATCCATCATCGGCATTCTTAAGTCCATCAGAATAGCATCATAATAGTTTATATCTGATTTTTCAAACATCTCCAGTGCTACTTTGCCGTTTTGAGCTCTTTCACATTCCACATTCTCAAGTTCAAGCAGATCAGAAACGATTTCCGCATTCTCATCGATATCTTCAACGATCAGAATTCTTAAACCATCAAGATCAACGGTTTCATCTGTAACTGCATTTTCTTTCTTTTCTTCACCGTATTTAAACGGAATAGTTATAACAAATGTAGATCCTTCATCTTTCTTACTGTTAACTTTTATTTCACCGCCCATCAGATCGGTCATACTTTTAGCTACAGCTAAACCTAAGCCGCTGCCGCCGTATCTGTTTGTTGAACTGGAATCTTCCTGAGAGAAGACCTGGAAAGCTCTCTGTAAGAATTCTTCGCTCATTCCTATACCTGTATCACTAATAGTAAACATCAGTTTACAGTTGTCTTTATCTGTTTCTTCTTTCTTTATATCAAAGGAAATACTGCCTTTTTCGGTATATTTGACCGCATTTTCCAGAATATTAAGTAAGGTCTGCTTCAGCAGCATCTCATCACCGATATAGTAATTATCCGCATCTTCCGCAACTGAAACATCAAATTTGAGGCCTTTTTCATCGCACAGGGTCTTTATTATCGCGTTGATCTGTTCAATACTTTCACCTAATGAAAAGTTCTCCTGTTTAAGGTTTAATTCGCCTGTTTCGATACTGTTCATATCCAGAGTGTTATTGATTAAACCCAAAAGATGTCTTCCGCTCTGATTTATTTTTTCCAACTGTTGTCTTGTTTCTTCTGGAAGATCCGGATTATTCAAAGCCAACCCATCAAGTCCCAGAATGACGTTCATCGGAGTGCGCATTTCATGGCTTATACTGGCAAGGAAACTGCTCTTGGCTTTACTGCTTTGTTCAGCAGCCATGAGTTCGGCTTCCAGTTTTTCATTTTCGATTACTTTATCGGTAATTCTGCTTACCAGTTTATACATGATGAAAACGAAAATACTGCCTCCGAAAAGAACAGCGGCCATAACGATATCTGGTTTACCGAAAATGCCTATGAACAGATAACCGATCAGGAATAAAACCAGCAGAATGACCGGAATAAAAAGAATACTCTTGTCTTTACCCCAGTCGCCTCTTTTTTCGGTTGCATGGGCATATTTGTTGTAACAGTAAATGTTATGCACCATCAGTAATGCACCGAGATAGACCATTCCATAGATAGCCCAACGAATCATATAGCCTCCATTTTTATCTGTAATGCCATTGAATCATATGCACAATTCAAAAAACACTATTAAAAGTTTCTTATTACCTTTATTTTATCATATTAAACCAAAATAAAAGCCCGTCGATTGACGGGCTCATATGAATTATTTTGCTCTGGCTTCGAGGTTCGCAAATCTTCTCTTTGCGTCGTTCTTAGCTTTTTCGTATAATTCTTCAGCCTTTTCAGGATTTACCTTAACAAGGTTGTTGTATCTAGCTTCATCCATCAGGAAGTCCTGGAACTTATCAAAATCAGGTGTCTTGTAATCGATTGTTAGAGGAGATTCGTTACGAGGATCATATCTGTACAGTGCAACATAGCCACACTCAACAGCCTGTTTCTGAACGAGCTGCTGTTTTGACAGACCACCCTTGATTCCGTGGAGTTCACATGGACAGTAAGCAATGATCAGAGACGGACCATTGTAGCTTTCAGCTTCTTTCAAAGCCTTGATAGCCTGCATTCTGTTGGCACCCATACATACGGAAGCAACATATACATGGCCATAGCTCATAGCGATCTGACCCAGATCCTTCTTGGCAACTGCCTTACCGCCTGCAGCGAACTGAGCGATAGAAGCTGCCTGTGAAGACTTGGATGACTGACCACCTGTGTTGGAGTAAACTTCTGTATCCAGTACGAGGATATTGACGTTCAGGTTATTTGCGATAACATGGTCTAATCCGCCGTAACCGATATCGTAAGCCCATCCATCACCACCAACGATCCATACGGAGTTGGAAACGAGATCTCTTACCTGCTCAGCAAGTACATGGACTGCTTCGCATGCAGACTTACCAGCGAGTTCGCCGATCTTGCCTGCGAGTTTCTTTTCTTCAACTCTGTTGCCGTTGATCTTGAGATATTCTTCGAATAAGCCCTTGAGTTCAGGTTCAACATTGCCAAGGTTGTCTTCCATGACCTTGAGCAGTACGGACTTCTGGTAGTTCTTAGCCAGAGCCATACCATAACCGAATTCAGCGTTGTCTTCGAATAATGAGTTCGCCCAAGCAACACCATTGCCATCCTTATCGGTAACAAATGGAGTAGATGGAGTAGAACCGGAGTAGATTGATGAACAGCCGGTTGCGTTAGCTACCAGCATATCCGGACCAAACAGCTGAGAAACCAGTCTGTAGTACGGAGCTTCACCACAACCTGGGCATGAGCCCGGAACTTCGAAGTAAGGCTTCAGGAACTGAGTGCCCTTCGGAGTATCGTTGACGAGTTCTGACTTGTATTCTGTTTCGTTGAACAGGTAGTCTGCCAGAGGAGCCTCGTTCATCAGAGAGTGAACGTCGACCATTTCCAGAGCTTTGTTTCCGCCCTTACCCGGACATTCTGCAGCACACAGACCACAGCCGACACAGTTATCAGGAGAAACCTGGATCCTGAACTTGTAGTTTTCAGCACCCTTGCCCATAGCCTGGATGGTTTCGAATTCCATCGGAGCATTTGCAACTTCTTCAGGAGTCAAAGCAAACTGTCTGATCGTTGCATGCGGACATACGAATGAACAGAAGCCACACTGGATACAGTTAGCGGCATTCCACTTCGGAACATAAGAAGCGATATTTCTGTGCTCAGCATATGAGACATTGTTTCTCATTGTGCCATCGAGAACACCATACTTCGTGAATGCTGATACCGGCATATCGTAACCGCTTAATGTATCAAAGCCCATTACGAATTCATCGAAGTATTCGTCGCCTGTCTTCTTGTGTTCGAACTTGCTTGGCAGTTCAGCCCATTCAGGTTTGACTTCGACCTGTACCAGACCGGCCTTACCTGCATCGATTGCCTTCCAGTTCATTTCGACGACATCATCACCCTTCTTACCATAAGACTTCTTAGCGGCAGCCTTCATGAGGTCAAGTGCTTTGTCGTAAGGCATGATCTGCTCGTTAAGTGCGAAGAATGCAGACTGTAAAGTCGTATTCGTTCTTCTGCCCATACCGATTTCAGTACAGATCTTAGTAGCGTTGATGATATAGAACTTAGCGTGTTTCTTAGCCAACTGAACTTTCATTCTGTTTGGCAGATAGTCTTCGATCTTGTCAGCATCGATCGTCGTATTCAGTAAGAATGTACCGCCCTCTTTCAGACCTGAAAGCATGTCATAGTTGAGTACGTAAGAATCGAGTGAGCATGATACGAAGTCAGCGTTGTTTACATAGTATGTACTTCTGATTGGATCCGGGCCGAATCTCAGGTGAGATCTCGTAACACCGCCGGCCTTTCTGGAGTCATACTGGAAATAAGCCTGTGCATACTGATCAGTATTGTCGCCGATGATCTTGACAGAGTTCTTGTTGGCACCGACAGTACCATCTGAACCAAGACCCCAGAACAAACATGAAGTGTAAGTTCCATCGATCTTGAAATCAGGATCTACATCAAGTGACAAATGAGTGACATCATCATTGATACCGATCGTGAATTCTTCTTTCGGAGCATCCTTAGCCAGTTCATCATAGACAGCCTTGATCTGGTTTGGAGCAGTATCCTTGGAAGCGATACCGTATCTGCCGCCGATCAGCTTGATGTCTGTATCTTTCAGTACATTCAGTACATCCAGATATAACGGCTCTCTTGTACCGATTTCCTTAGTTCTGTCTAATACAGCGATCTTCTTGACGCTCTTAGGCAGTACGTTGAATAAATATTTCGCTGAGAAAGGCCTGTAAAGATGTACGGAAATGACACCGACCTTTTCGCCCTTAGCAACTAAAGCATCGATGACTTCCTTGATCGTTTCTACTACGGAACCCATTGCGACGATGACTCTTTCAGCATCTTCAGCACCATAGTAAGTAAACGGCTTGTAGTCTCTTCCCGTATGTTCTGAGATCTTAGCCATGTAGTCGGCTACGATATCAGGAACCTTAGCGAAATGTTCGTTCTGAGCTTCTCTTGTCTGGAATACGACGTCGTCGTTTTCAGCACCGCCTCTGGTAACAGCGTTGCCATGAGGATTCAGAGCATTCTTCTTGAATCTCTTGACAGCATCCATATCCAGTAAAGATCTCAGATAGTCATAGTCCATGACTTCGACTTTCTGAATTTCATGAGAAGTTCTGAAACCATCGAAGAAATGCATGAACGGAACAGAACCCTTGATTGCTGACAGGTGTGCGACACCGCCAAGATCCATAGCTTCCTGGACGGAGTTGGAGCACAGCATGCAGACACCGGTCTGTCTAGCTGCATATACGTCTTCGTGATCACCGAAGATCGATAATGCACTGGTTGCCAAAGCTCTTGCAGCGACATGTACAACACCCGGTAACAGTTCACCGGCCCACTTGTACATATTCGGGATCATGAGCAGCAAGCCCTGAGATGCAGTAAATGTAGTAGCTAAAGCACCACCCTGCAGAGTACCATGAACAGCACCTGCAGCACCTGCTTCTGATTGCATTTCTGCTACTTTAACGATATTGCCGAAAACGTTGGTTCTCTTGGCAGTAGCCCAAGCATCAACTACTTCTGCCATCGTTGAAGATGGAGTAATAGGATAAATCGCGGCTACATCAGTAAAGGCATACGCGCAATGAGCGGCAGCAGTATTGCCATCCATTGATTGGAAAGTCTTTCCCATAATTAAAAATCTCCTCCTATGCACTTAAATTATATCTCAAAGGAGGAGACTTTTGTATATGGATTTTGTTACGAGAAAAAGACTCAGTTACTTTGTTTATTTACGATATAAACCGTAATGGGAGTATCTACCGGATAATCCCCTTCTTTATAAGAAGTACCATAGCTTCCGACTTCGATCTTATCGATCTTACCGACACCTTTCGTAGAAGTGACTCCTTCATATTTCACATTCGTGAAAACGGAAAGATAGTTCTGCATATTGCTTTTAGTCTTGTCGAACGTATCGCCTACGACATACTTGTCCGGACGCATGATCCTGCCGGTCGAAACAGGTTTCTGGCCTAAAGAAACGGTATAGTTAACTTTATCGCCTTTCTTATAAGTTCCGGTATCATTTTTGATGATTTTCCCTTCACCTACGCTGTCTGAGTATTCAGTTGACTTAGTACCTAAAACAAGTCCCAAACCCTCTATATAAGCCTTAAAATCGCTCTCAGAGCTGCCTGCTTTACTACTTACACTTACAGTATTGTCAGGTGCTTTTCCCAAAGACAGACCATAGTTGAATGTTTCGTTCTTTACATAAGTACCGGACCCATGCCAGACAACACTTCCCTGTGCAACTGTATCAGAGTACGCATCTCTGGATGCCTGATGATTCGGGCTTAAACCGAGATTCGTCCCGATCGTCTTGAATTCACTTTCTGTCTTGCCGATATAGGCACCGGAAGAAACGACGATACTTTCAGATGTACTGCCACCCTTTTTTCCTAAAGAAACACCGTAATTGAAGTTTTCTCCTTTTTCATATTGCCCATAGCCATGAGTAACGATACTTCCTTTGGCAATCGTATCACTGTACGCATCTCTGTCTGAAAGATGGACAGGTTTTAATCCCAGATCGGTAGCGATCTTCTTGAATTCTTCTTCACTCTTGCCGACATATTTATCTTTTGTGACATAGAGATCATCCGTTGAAGGTGTAGATGAATCTTTCTTTCCCAAAGACAGACCGTAATTGAAGTCTTCATTTACTTCATACTGACCATAGCCATGTGTGACAACAGATCCTTTCGCAACTGTATCAGAATATGCGTCTCTGTCTGTCAGATGAACAGGCTTCAATCCAAGATCGGTAGCGATCTTCTTGAATTCTTCTTCACTCTTACCGACATATTTGTCTTTCGTGACATAGAGATCTTCCGTAGAAGGAGCTCCCTTCTTTCCTAAAGACAATCCGTAATTGAAATCTTCACCCTTTTCGTAGAGACCGAAACCGTGGGATATGATGCTTCCTTTTGCAATCGTATCACTGTAATCATCTCTGCTTTCCTTATGGACAGGTTTCAATCCGAGATCAGTTGCGATCTTCTTGAATTCCTCTTCTGTCTTGCCGCGATATTCGTTTTCTTTGACATCCAGATCTTCTGTTGTTGAAGAGCCGCCTTCCTTGCCTAAAGACAAGCCATAGTTGAATGTTTCATTTTTTACATAAGTACCTGAACCATGCCATACGATATTGCCTTTGGCAACAGTATCGGAATATGCATCTTTTTCCGTTTTGTGATTCGGACTTAAGCCGAGATCAGTTGCGGCTTTCTTGAATTCTTCTTCTGTTTTTCCGGTATATGTTCCTGCTTTAACAACGATATCAGTAGAACTGGAAGAACTCTCTTCAGTACAGATACCGTAGTTGATGGTCTCACCCGGTTCATATGTACCTGAACCGTGCCATGCGATATTTCCTTTTTTGACAGATGAATCAGCTCTGTCTTTTGAAGTGCTGTGGTTTGGAACCAAACCCAATGATCTGACTTGCGTTTCAAACTGTGAGACGGTCAGGTTCTTATATTCCCCTGCTTTCACTTCGATCTTATCGTCGAACTGTTTCTTTTCCGGTCCGGAAGATACATAAACGGTGACCGGAGTGTCCTGATAGATATTTCCTGTCGGTTCGATCCTGATGACAGTTCCTTTCGATACTGTATCGGAATTCTCATCGACATATTTGACATCGGCGATCTTGTTTGTGCTTTGCCACTTCTCGATCTCCGCTCTTGTCGCATTGTATAACTGCGGCAGATCTACCGGTTTGATCAGTTCAGAAGAAACCTTGAAGATGATCTTATCCTGTAAGATAGAACCGCCATTGAGAGACTGCTGGAATACGATATCTTTATTGATATCCTTGCTTGGTTCATATACGAATTCGCAGGAATACTTGCTGTCAAGCTTGCCGCACCAGTCGAATACTTCTGACTGGTTTTTCCCCAGAAAGTCAGGTACTTCGACCTTCTTTGACAGATCCAGATAGGTATATCCCAGGAATCCCGCCAGGCTGAGTACTCCTACCAGCAGGAATGATAATAAAATGTTGATCTTTTTCATCAGAAAGCTCCTTTCTTCAGTTCAGATGCTGCACATTGAAGACAAGCCTGTACCTGATCGCTTCGGTCAGGAAAGATGTCTTCAGTTTTTCAGTACTGTATATGTTGTGCTCATATTCATAGGCATTGTTTAACTCTGCCAGATCGACATATTCGCCATTCATGATCTTCAGATAGAGATGATAATCTCCTTCCAGATCGCTCAGATCGACTTTTGCCGTGTAACAGATATTGTCCATGTTATATGAAGACTCATAGAAACTCTTATAATCAAAGCCGCACGCATGAGATGTCGTCTCAGCTTTGATTGCCTTTTCATTATTCACAAGATATAACTCATGATAAGAAATATTCTGATCATAATTGAGATAATAGATCATTCCAAGGCCTTCAAATATAGCTGTAACGCCTTCTTCATTTTCTTCATAAGTCACAGAATCAAGTGTAACTAACGAAGAACGGTCGGATGGTTTTGAGATATCTGTATAGTCCAGGAGATGATCGTTGACATCGATCTCGATCCTGTAGCCATAGAAATCATTCAATCTGACGGAATAGTCATTCTCATCGTTTTCATAGGAAAGGAATGAGAGATCATCGTTGTATGACTTCAACAGTGTTTCAAACGTAGACTTGCTGTCAAATGAAGTTTCAAGTCTCAGGATATAGGAACCCTTGTTCAGTTCATTCATCGGGATATCACATTCAAATCCTGCCCACTTATAATCAAAACCGTCATTGATGCTGTAGGAATCGGAATCGATATTTTCACAAACGATCTCTTTTACAATCTCATTATTTGAAAGATCATAGACACGGATCTTATGAGATACCTTGGAAGCATCCGTGAAATTGTAATTTGTGATCAGGCCGATACCTTTGACATTCAAAGTACCTTCATTGATCTCCATATCACTGACAAGTGAGATCGCTTCATGCGGAAGTTCCGGTTCCTGCTGATAGACATTCGCATTATTCAAAACGATCACATCATCGATATTGATATACGCCAGAGACTCATTCCACTTGTATTTGATGACACCGTCATCCGTATTGATATTTCCACCGGTGACCGGGTTGGTAGACTGAACCTTATATCTGCTTCCCATATTTTCCAGAAGCACGACAGTCAGATCCTTCTGATAGTGGCTTCCATACCTTCCGGTATAAAGCACATCATTTCCACTAACGGTCTTATAGAACTTCGGATCCCAGGAGATATTGGAATCATAGATCACATCATTGTAATTGTTTTTGACAAAGCCTAGTGCATAGTTGTTGTGATCAGAAAGCTTGCCATTCTTGTTGTTGGCATACTTATCGATCGCGTAGGCAATGCCCGATATCTTCATACCCCAATATGGATCAGATGCATATTTCACATTGATACCGGCACCTTTATTTCCTACACAGGAACCAAAGTATCTGGAATTGGTGTAATCAAGGAACCAGTTGAGATTTCTGCCCATCTGTTCATTGACACAGCTGCTGACGGATGAAAAGCTAGATGCGTTGCCCGGTGAGTCATCGTATGCAGACCAGCCAAAGAGATTGTTCCTGTTGACCGCATACCAGGATGTACCATAAGCAGATTCCAGACATGCCATCGCATAGACGATCAAAGCATTGCATCCATACGCATTCTGAGCTTCAATAAAGGAATTTCCTTCATTCTTCATGACGGAAGAAGAATATCCCATTGATTTCAGATAAGAATCTAAAACAGAAGCGGAAATGTTTGTCTTGCTTCTCAAAGGAAGGAACTGATAGTAATTGTATACAGTTGCAACCTTATTGAGCAGTTTCTGATCGGTATAGAAATTGATCCCGTCATTGGAATAGTATTTCATGCCTGTCTTCATACCGGCGGCCAGATAATTTGAGCCATTATCTAAAGCGATCGAATACGCAAGACAATTCCTGTCATTGACAGATTTTGGATATGCACGGTAGTAATGATAGACGAGATCTATATAATTACCGTTTTCTTTTAATTCATAGTAATTCTGCTGAAGTTTTACAGAGAAAGCTTCTTCTGATTCGTAAGTATTCCTGCCACCAAGGTAGATCGGAATGCCCTTGTTGATGAACTTGAAAGGAACCAGATCGGTATATTCGATATCGGTAAACCCTTCAAAACCATTCAGTACGACTCTGATATATCCCTTGCCGCCGGAAGCGATGTCATATACTTCTGCCCCACATGTATCGACATATGTCATCTCATAGTGGTTGGCAACATAAGTGGTCTTGTATCTGGAATTTTCTTTTTCACTTGGATTCTGATACAGATACATGATCGAAGAATTCCTTCTTCCCGGATATGTATAGGCCAGACCGGCATTCATCGCAACGATCTTGCTTGGAGAATAGGACTTGCCATATCTGACGACATAATCATCATTGGCCTTCATGGCCTTCTTGGCTTCTTTCAGAGTGGA
>JAFYHT010000009.1 GCA_017539025.1 Erysipelotrichaceae bacterium | reverse complement strand
CTCTGTCGTCCCAGGGTGTTCTTCTCTGTGAAGAAGAGTATGGATGATTTTTCATTTCGGAAGTCCTCTGTGTTCAGGCAGATGACAATGAAGAGGACTTCCGATCCAAACGCCATTGCCACCTGCCTGAAAACGCGTTTTTGGTCATATATATGATCATTTACATTATAAACAAACGGATTATACAGCAACAAGGTGCAAATGGGTGGTAAAATATTTGGACAATGACTTGTCTGAAAATGATTAAGATGGAATCAGGAGGTAAGGAAGATGAAAACGTTATTGGTCGCAGATTTATGGGGAATGATCATTGGGTGGTGTCTTTATCTGAATGGTTATACGATGATCGCAAGTGCAGAAGTATTTCTGATGGCTCTGATCGCGCTGATCAGACTTGGTGAGGTGAACTATCAGCGCATGGCTATGGTTTCGATCGGATCCTATGTCGCCCTGTTTGGCTTGTATGTCACAAGCGATATCTCATACTTTTTCTCAGCTTTACATGTCTTTCTGGCAATACAGGCGTTAAACTCGGCGATCATGAATGAATACTTATGGCAGACAGATAGGAACTTTGTCTTGGCGATATTATCAATGATCCTGCTTGGAATGGCGTTCATATCTGTGCTGATCATCTTAGTGAATGACATCGATTATTCGATCTTCACCAAGAAGAATCTGTTCCTGATGGAAGCTTTCATCTTTCTACCTTATTTGTTTCCTTGTGCATATTGTTTCTTAAAACAGGCGATGAGGCCTGTTGTCCATAAACAAGGGGCTACGATGTAGCCCCTTTAGTACGCTTCGATCTCTTCTTTGAGAACTTTGATGATGTCATCCTGAGGAATGGCTCTTACGATCTGTCCTTTCTTGAACAGGATGGCTGAATCCTTGCCTCCGGCAACGCCGATATCGGCTCTGCTTGCCTCTTGCGGTCCGTTGACCGGACAGCCCATGATGGCAACAGTAACATCTTTATCCACCGTGTCGAGGTATGCTTCCATTTCTTTGACGATCGGAAGCATATCGTATTGTATCCTTCCGCATGTCGGGCAGGAGATCAGATTGGCGACATTCCTTCTGAGTCCGCAGGCTCTGAGCAGTTTCTTGGCAACTCTGATCTCTTCGATCGGATCATCGGAGATCGAGATCCTGATGGTATCGCCGATCCCGTCCAACAAGAGATTGCCCAGTGCCAGAGAGGATTTGATCGTACTGTTGAGTAATCCTCCGGCTTCCGTGACTCCTAAGTGTAAAGGATATGGGAAGGTTTGCGAAGCCAGCCGATAGGCTTTGATGCATTCTAATGGATCAGATGATTTGAATGAGAGACAGACATCGTGGAAATCGAGTGCTTCCAGGATGCGAAGGTGATCCTTGGCAGATTCGATCATCGCTTCTTCGGAGTGCTTGTATTTCTTGTTTAAGCTTCCGGCATTGATGCCGATACGGATCGGGACATTCCTTTCCTTGCACAAAGTGACGATTTCTTTGATCTTGTCTTCATCTTCGATGTTGCCCGGATTGAGTCTGATCTTGTCGGTTCCGGCTTTGATCGCTTCGATCGCAAAATCGGGATTGAAGTGGATGTCGCAGACCAAAGGGATAGAGATCTGTTTTTTGATCTGTTCTACCGCTTTTGCGTCTTCCTTGTCCAAGATCGCTACACGGATGATCTCACAGCCGGCATCTTCCAGTTGTCTGATCTGTTTTACTGTCGCTTCAACATCTTTTGTCTTGGTGTTGGTCATGGACTGGATGATGACTTTATCCTGTCCGCCGATCCTCACACCGCCGACATTGATGGGTCTTGTTTCTATTCTTTTCATAATCTAATTATAAGCCAGGATCACAATGATGAATCATCAAGTATAATGTAGTTATGAGTTGTCCTTTATATATCAGAAGCGTCTATTCTCTTCTTTCTTCGATGTGTACGATCGAGGGTATCATTTCTTATGGAAAGGGATACGGTTATGAAGCTTTAGGACTCGTTGACAGGAACGTTTTGGCGGGTGCGATGTCTTTTAAGAAGGCTTGTGAAAAGGCTTCTATCAAGCCTGTTTTTGGCTTAGAATTCGATCTGAGACTGGAAGAAAGAGTCTATACGATGGTCCTTTACGCAAAGGATGATGAAGGCTTCAAGAACATGATGGGTCTTTCTTCCTACATCAACACAAGAGATGAAAAGATCATCGATCTCAAGACTCTGGACAGCTACAGAGATCGCTGTTTCCTGTGCCTTTTATCAGATAATATGCCTTTGACTTATGCGATAGACAGAGGATTGGACACAAAGGAGATGTTGGAAAAACAGGCGTTCTGGTTCAGGGATTATATCGTCGGACTGATCGATCACGATATTGCGGTCAATGCCAGAAGAGATCAGATAATGAAGCCTCTTTTAAAGGAAAAGGGGATCAAGATGATCGCTTTGAGCAGGACTTTTTATCTCAATAGAGATGATCATGAGGAATTCAATGTGCTCAAGTGTATCAGGGATAAACAGATCCTGGATGATTCCAATTCCGTAGAAGAAAGCGGAAGGCATTTCATGAGCAAAGAAGAATATGATTCTTTATATGAAAGAGAAGAACTTCTGAATTGCGACATCCTGGCCAGAAACTGCAATGCCCAGCTGAAATATGAGACATCATTACCTGTATATGAGAATAAGAAGGGGATCCCTTCCAAGGATTATCTGGTCCTGTTGTGCAAGGAAGGATTGAAAAGAAGATTGAGGAACAGAGTTCCTCAGGAATACATAAAACGGCTGGATTATGAGCTCAGCGTCATATTGAAGATGCATTTTGAGGATTACTTCCTGATCGTCTACGATTTCATCCTCTATGCCAAGAAAAACGGGATCATGGTGGGTCCGGGAAGAGGTTCGGCTGCCGGATCGCTGGTTTCTTATTGTCTGGGGATCACCGATATCGATCCTTTGAAATACGGGCTGATCTTTGAAAGGTTCCTGAATCCGGAAAGGATCTCGATGCCCGATATCGATACGGACTTCCCGGATGATCGAAGAGATGAAGTCATCGCCTATGTCAGGGACAAGTATGGGGTCGATCATGTCGGACACATCATCACCTATGGAACCTTAAAAGCCAAACAGGTCATGAGAGATGTTGCAAGAGTATTGGATTATCCGGTGAGGGAAGTGGATGGCTTGTGCAAGCTGATCCCGAATGCGCCGGATATGGACCTCAAGAAGGCTTATGAAACTGTTCCGCTCTTCGCTCAGAAGATCGAAGCGGATTCCAGATACAGAAAACTTTATTCGATCGCCAGGAAACTGGAGTTTTTCCCAAGACATGAATCGACCCATGCGGCCGGTATTGTCATGTCCAGAAAACCGCTTGATGAAGTGGTCCCACTGAT
>JAFYHT010000008.1 GCA_017539025.1 Erysipelotrichaceae bacterium | reverse complement strand
TAGACGACACAATCCTTGAATCTGTCAGCCTGTCCCATTGCATCCAAGACCATGATCCCTTCTTTACCGAAAGTTTTCGCTTCTTCCGCTTTTCCTTCAAACTTTCTGAAAAAGCGCTTATGAAGCTCGCCGATCGTGATCTTGTCGCTCTCTTGCAACACATTCCAGAATTCCGCATAAATGAACTGAGCAAAGACCAGATTGTCGACATCATTGAATGGATCCGTTTTGAACGAGAGGTCTCCTCTCCATCTGATATAATCTATTACATTCATCCTATTTTTATCTTATCACACTATTGCAATATGGTTTATATGGTAATATAATACATATGAACAGATGTTCATATGTTCAATATGGAGGATAGATATTATGAAAAAGACTTATAAGATCGATGTTGACTGCGCAAACTGTGCCAACAAAATGGAAGAAGCAACCAAAAAGACTGCCGGAGTCAAAGATGCGGTAGTCAACTTCATGACATTAAAAATGACTGTTGAATTTGAAGAAGGTTCTGATGTCAAAGAAGTCATGAAAGAAGTCCTCAAAAACTGCAAGAAAGTTGAAGACGACTGCGAGATCTTCTTATGAGCAAGAAGCAGAAGAAAAATCTGATCCGCATCCTTGTCTCGCTTTTCTTACTGATACTCATCCACTTTCTCAAGATAGAAGATCGTTACCTGGGCTTACTGGTATACATGATCCCCTATCTGATCGTCGGATATGACATTCTGTACAAAGCCTTTCTAAGCATCAAAAACAGAGAATCCTTCGATGAAAACTTCCTGATGGCAATAGCTACTGTCGGTGCCATGGCTTTGGGTGAATATCACGAAGGTGTGGAAGTCATGCTGTTCTATCAGATCGGCGAATGGTTCCAGTCCTATGCGATCGGCAGATCGAGAAAGAACATCGCCGCTCTCATGGATATCAGGCCTGACTATGCCAATATCGAAAAAGACGGAGAGATCATCGAAGTCGATCCGGATGAAGTGGAAGTCGGTGACATCATCATCGTCAAAGTCGGAGAAAAGATCCCAATCGATGGCGAGATCATCGAAGGACAAAGTTCTCTCAACACTTCTGCCCTGACTGGTGAATCAAGGCCGAGAGATGTTGAAACAGGCGATGCCGTCATCAGCGGATGCATCAACCTGACATCTCCAATCAGGATCAGGACGACGAAACTCTTTGGCGAATCGACCGTATCCAAAGTCCTGGATCTGATCGAGAATGCCACCAGCAATAAATCAAGATCAGAAGACTTCATCTCGAAGTTTGCGAAATACTATACCCCTGCCGTCTGCTACAGCGCATTAGCTCTGGCGATCATTCCGCCATTGTTCATCCGCTTTGTATTACACGGTGGCTGGGATTTCTACACCTGGGTGTTCAGAGCTCTGACATTCCTTGTCATCTCCTGCCCTTGTGCCTTGGTCATCTCTATCCCGCTTACATTCTTTGCCGGGATCGGCGGTGCCTCCAAAGCCGGTGTACTGATCAAAGGTTCCAACTATCTGGAAGCCCTGTCCAAGACAAAGTATGTCGCATTTGATAAGACAGGCACGATGACTTTAGGTATCTTTGAAGTCACAACGATCCACAACAGCGAGATCACAAAGGAAGAACTTCTGGAATACGCAGCCCATGCGGAAGTCTATTCCAATCACCCGATCGGTAAATCGATCGTCAGGGAATACAAGAAAGAGATCGATAAGGACAGGATCAACTCGATCAAAGAGATCTCCGGAAAAGGCATCGAAGCACTGATCGATGACAAGAAAATCCTCGTCGGAAATCAGAAACTGATGAACGACAACAGCGTCGCGATCCTTGAATGCCCGGACGAAGGAACGATCGTCCATGTCGCGGTTGATGGTGTGTACAAAGGACACATTCACATCGGTGACAAGATCAAGGAAACATCTGAAGAAGCGATCAGACAGCTGAAAAACAACGGTGTCAGAAAGACTGTCATGCTGACAGGCGATGAAGACAAGATCGCCCGCAGCGTTGCTTCTAAGCTGGATATCGATGAAGTATACTCTGAACTGCTGCCGCAGGATAAGGTCTCTATCGTAGAGAAGCTGCTGAAGCAGAAACAGGAAAACGAAACACTTGCCTTCGTCGGTGATGGCATCAATGATGCGCCAGTCATTGCTCTGGCGGATGTCGGTATTGCCATGGGATCCTTAGGCTCGGATGCAGCCATCGAAGCAGCTGATATCGTCTTGATGGATGATGATCCGCTCAAGATCGCCAAAGCCATCAAGATCTCCCGCAAATGCATGTCGATCGTCTACGAAAACATCGTCTTTGCGATCGCCGTCAAACTGGTCACCCTCTTGCTCAGTGCGGTGGGAATTGCCCAGATGTGGCTGGCGATATTTGCCGATGTCGGTGTCATGGTCATTGCAGTCATCAATGCGATCAGGGCATTAGGAGTCAAGGATCTATGAAAAAACAGATAGACGAGAACACTCTCTTTGATGTCGCAGAACTGTTCAAGAACTTCTCTGATTCCACCAGGATCAGGATCATGTACTGTCTCTTTGAAAAGGAAAGAAGCGTCACTGAGATCTCTGAACTTCTCAATATGAATCAGTCAGCGATCTCTCATCAGCTTCGTTTCCTGAAGAACAGTAAACTCGTAAAAAACCGCCGGGAAGGCAAAACGATGTTTTATTCCCTGGCGGATGATCACGTATATAATATTATTTCTCAAGGCATCGAACACGTCGAAGAATAAGCAGCGAATCAATCGCTGCTTTTTTAAATCTTATCGTTTAACCAGTTGTAGAGATCCACATAGACGACTTCCTTGTCCGTCTCGTTGAGGATCTCATGTCTGTCGTTTGGATAGAGCTTCATCTCGATGTTTCTGACGCCGACATCCTTCAAAGACTTCACGGAAGCTTCCACTTCCTTGCCAAAAGTTCCGACCGGATCATCTTCTCCCGAGACAAACAGGATCGGAAGATCTTTCGGAACCCTGTTCAAGAGGTTTTTATCGTGCAGTCTGGCAATACCCGTAAACATCTGGTAGTAACCGTTTAGTGTAAACATGAAGGAACAGCGCGGTTCATTCACATACCAGTCGACCAGTTCCTCATCCTTGCTTAACCAGTCGGCTCTGGTCCTTGCTGGCTTGAATTTATCGTTGTAGGCGCCAAACGCCATGTTGTTTACGAAATTGCTGCGATGCTTCCAGCCTTTGAAAACGGAAAGCACTTTGCACAAAAACATACCGGCTTTGACCTTATACAGAGGTTCAAAACCCGTTCCCATGATGATGGCACCTTTCAATTCATTTCCATATTCACCCAGATATTGTCTGGCATAGAATGATCCCATGGAATGACCTAAAAGGAAATACGGAAGATCCGGATATTCCTTTTTCGTCAGCTTCGTCAGCTCATACATATCATCCAGGATATGTCTGTTTCCATCATCCCCCAAGTATCCCCAGTCATCTTCTGAGTTGACTGAACCGCCATGACCGATGTGATCGTTGCCCGTTACCAGAAAACCTTTGGAACAGAGATACTCCGCAAACCTTTCATAGCGGTCAATGAATTCGACCATGCCATGAGCGATCTGAAGGATCGCCTTGATCTCCCCCTGAGGGATGTAACGCATCGCTCTGATATCTACCGCATTATTTGTTGATCTGAATCTGAATTCTTCCTTTTTCATACCTACTCCTGCCTGATGATCTCCACCAGAGAAAACAGGACCATGACACAATTCAGAATGTCCTCTTCCTTTTCGAACTCCAGAACACCCTTTTCGATCTTCATGATATCTTCGATCTTTCCTTCTTCAAAAGAACCCGAATACTTCCATCCCTTGTTTTCCAGGATATAAGAATCATCCCTTTTGGCAAGTCTGTCGATCACGGAATCATCTGGATTTCTGAGTTCAACGACATCTTCATCCAAAGAAATATCCTTTTCCACATAGGCAACTTCGATATCGTTTTCATCAAAGATCCTGGTCCTGTGTTTGAACGCAAAGTCATAGATGCCCCAGTATCTCAGCTTCCCTTCTTCAGCAAGAAGATCAGTCCTGTCTCTCTTACTTAAATGATCATTGTCATATAACAGCTTCATAATCTCATTCTAGCACAGAAAGAAAGTATAATAGATTTATGGAATACATTAAACTTTCAAACAGTGATCTCGCTGTATCAAGACTGTGTCTGGGATGCATGTCCTTTGGCGAAGCAGATCAGGGACAGTATCAGTGGACACTCGACTATGACGCATCATCAAACATCATCCACAAAGCCTATGATGCAGGCATCAACTTTTTTGATACCTCAAACAACTATTCAGACGGTTCTTCCGAACGCTTTTTAGGAAAGGCGATCAAAGATCTCGACAGAAAAAAGATCGTCATCACCACCAAGTGTTACTTCAATGAAGGAAGACTTTCTCCTGAGGCGATCCACAGAGAAGTGAAATACTCTCTTGAGAAACTGGATACCGATTATATCGATATCCTAGTCCTTCACAGATATGACTATGACACCCCGGTAGAAGATACTCTGAAAGCTCTTGATGAAGAAGTCAAAATGGGCCATATCCGCTACTATGGAGCTTCCTCAATGTTTGGTTACCAGTTTGCGGAATACTGCTACACCGCAAAAGAAAAAGGCTATCAGCCTTTCGTCACACTGCAGAACCATTATAATCTGATCTACAGAGAAGATGAGAGAGATCTGATCCCGGTCGCAAAACAGTTTAATGTCTCTAGGACCTCCTTTGCCCCATATGCGGCAGGAAGGCTCGCAAGACCATCCTGGGATACGGATTCCAAGCGATTTGAACTGGATTCTCAAGAAGGAACCAGATATGACGCAACGGAAGAATATGACAGGAAGATCGCCCAGAGAGTATATGAACTATCACTCAGGTATCAGACATCCATGTCCAACATCTGTCTGGCATGGCAATACGCCAAAGGCGTTGCCTCACCGATCATCGGCATCACCAAAGAAAAATACCTCGATGATGCGATCAGATGCTTCGATGTGAAATTAAGCGATGAAGATGTAGAATATCTGGAAGAACTGTATATCCCTCACCAGATCGTATGCAACAGATAAAGCGAGTCATCGCTTTTTCTTTTTATGAGAAACGGAAGAGATTATAACGGAAGAGATAAGGATACAATCCGATCACCGTGAAAGAAGCTGCCGCATATCTGAAACAGCGGTACGCATAAGATATCAGACCCATGTTTTCCAGAAAGTTTTCATCAAAAGGAAGCTTCAGAAGCTGGGTGATCCCCAGAAACAACAATCCGCCAAATAAGGTACGAAGGATCATCCTTGTCACCTTTTTCGTATTTTCAAAATTGACATACCTCTCTTCAAAGAGATCTCCCGCAAGGAAACCGAGAGTCAGTCCGAACACCGAATAATAATCCTCACTCCGGCAGAACAAGAAACCGGACAATCCAAATAAAACGATGCACAGATAGAAGTATTCCTTCTTCATCCTTGAATAACAGAAATCTGTAAGATATGCGGCCAATATGCCAAGTAGTACACCGGCAATGACATCTGTGGGATAATGGACACCCAGTGCGAAACGGGATAATGCAACAAGGAATGTTGCAGGCACCAGAATATAAAGGATCGGCCTGATCTTTTTGTAAAGCCATAAAGAAACAGTAAAATTACTGATACAGGTCGAATGTCCGCTTGGAAAAGAATATCCCTGTTTCGATACATTGAAAATATCATCAGAAGAACTCGGTGAGAAGAAACAGTGGATATCATCATTGCACATATAGGGACGAAGACGACAGAAGATGTTTTTGATGAAGTTGTTACATAACTGGGCGTTCAAGGCACACAAAGCCATATAGATGCCCCACTTCTTCCTGTAACCCCAATAAAGGAAACCGATCACGACGACCGGAAAAACAGGCTCACCAAGCTGCGTCAAGGCAATAAAAAAGCCTCTTAAAAAAGGCTTATCTAAAATCATTTTCTGAAGCCAGAGAATCAGAGATACTTCCCAATCAAACTGAAAGATCTTTCCCATCTACTTTCTCTTCTTCAGTTCACTCAAAGTGACTCTATAGGCTTCCTCTTCCAAAGGATATTCGATCTCTTTGACGTTTCCTTTCAGTAACAAAGAAACGATCTTCTTCATGAAAGAAGGATTCTTGACCAGGATAGGACCGATGATATGGGTACCGAAAAGATTGCGATACCTGTATCCCTCGTATTCATTGTCCTTCAAAGTGACATATCTGAATTCATAAGTGAAAAGCTTATCTTCTTCTCCACCGTGGATCAGCGAAGATCTGTTGATGAAACCGACCACCTCGCCAAGCTGATCATTATAAGCGATCACATCACCGGTATATCTTTTATCTGTTGTTTCCACAGTAAAGTCGATGATACCTAAACCATCTTTTTCATCGATCTTTTTTCCTAGCAGTTCCATCGCGTTTCCGGTAAACAGAACGACCTTGTCATCTTCGATCGCCTTGATCAGATAGTGTTTATACACCATCAAGGCATCCAAAGCGACCATCAGATTCTTCTCCGTTCCGGAACCCATATAGATCATATCGTAACGATCGATATCGATACTTTCGTTGATCTCCTTCTTATCGATCTCAACATCAACACCCTGGTCTTCCAGGTGTTTCTTCAATACGGCAAGATTTCCGTATTCGCCGTAAAGGTTCATCAGATTTGGATACAGATGCAATATCTTCATTCTGTCACGACCTCCTTCAGCAGTTTTGCTTCATCAGAGAAACATGTCAAAGCATAAAGTTTTCCTTCGCAATCGTTCCTCAGATGATCGACCGCATCCATCGTATATCTGAAAGAAACGACCTTATCCATATCGATGCCCGCATATTCCAGACGGGTCGACAGATCATAGATGTATTTTCCGGCTATGACGATCTTTTTCACGCTTTCCGATCTCAGATACTCAAAACTGACATCCCAGAGCCAGGAAGTATCGGAAGTAAAGTATTTCCTTGAGATATCATCGATGATCATCAACAAGGTGATATCTTCCCCCTGTGAACTGACAAATTCCAGATTCCTGTTATAGGAGATCGTATTCTCATGTTTTGAGATCAGTAATGTTCCCTCTTTATCATCGATCTTGAATCTCTTGATCCTGCCGTTAGCGATCAGATAATCATTCAAAGTTGAAACGATGATGCCTGCACCGATCCCCAGCAGATCACCGACAGAAAAAGCAGCCAATACATTATATGCGTTGAAGATCGTATGGAAAGCCAGGTCGATGTTGTATTTATCATTGACCGTGATCACACCCTTCTTTAAATCGATATCAGTGATCGCATAAGCCGGATCTTCTCTTTTGAAACCGCAGCTTGGACATTCATATTTACCCACGTGGGCAAACTGCCTGTATTCATATACCATCCTCTTCTTGCATACAGGACAGTAATAACCATCATCATAGACACTCTGACAGTTTTCAGAAACATATTCGTTATCGTTGATACCAAAATAGACCACTTCGTTATCAAATTTCTTTGACAGAGAAGAAACCAGCGGATCATCTGCATTGAGCACCAGAGTCGTTCCTTCATGGATCGACTTTTCGATATCACTTAGAACATACTCCGGATGGCCATTTCTTGTCATCTGATCACGGTAGAGATTGTTGATGACATAATATTTCGGCGTGATATAGCTGAAGATATATTTGGCATATCTCTCATCCGCCTCGATCAGTAAGACATCCTTATTGAATTTGCCAGTCAATGAACAGTTTGAAAGGACGAGCGTCGTAACACCCTCGATCTGATTGGAACCTTCGTAGTTGTAAGCATAGGAAAGCCCTGCTTTCTCAATGATCCCGTGGATCATTTCAACAGTAGAAGTCTTTCCATTGGAACCGGTCACCGCAATGATCTTCTCCGGAAGATCGATCCTTGAAAGGATATCAGGACAGACTTTCAGCGCAAGCTGGCCGGGGAAACTAGAACCCCTGCCGATAAAACCGCAAGCCCATTTCGCAAGTTTACATATGATGATTGCCAGTATCTTTTTCATAGTTACATTATACCTAAGGAAAAAGAGTTGTTCACTCTTTTTCTTTTTCTAACAGACGATTGAACC
>JAFYHT010000071.1 GCA_017539025.1 Erysipelotrichaceae bacterium | reverse complement strand
TCCTTACAACAGACTGGAAAAGATAGAATTTCTTCTGAATTACGTGATAAACAACGAAAAAACGATCAGATTCAGAGATGTTATGTCAAAGAAAGACGATAAATAAAGAACTATACAGCAACAAGGTGCAAATGGGTGGTAAGAAAAACGGACAACAGATAATCATTATTCAGTTAATATATTCATATGAACGAAATCAGTATCATCCCTGTAGGATCAGGATCCACAGGCAATTCCATCTATCTTGAGATCGGCCCTTACCGGCTGCTTGTTGACATGGGCATCGGCTATCGCAAGATCAGAGATGCCTTAAGTCTTCACGAAAGGAATATCGAAGAGATCGATGCGATCTTTGTGACTCATGGTCATTCCGATCACGTCAAAGCAGCAGCTTCGATATCCAATCACACGAAGTGTCTGATCTATGGAAACGAAACAGTCATGTATCCGATCCGGATGATCGATGAAAAAAGAAGGATCATTCTGAATACAGACTGTGACATCGATATCCTCAGCGGACTGACGGTCAGGATGTTTTCAGTGCCTCATGATTACGTCAGGACATGCGGTTTTACCTTTACATACGAAGACAGAAAGATCGGCTTTGTCACCGACTGTGGAAAGATGAATGACAAGATCATCGAAGAACTTTCGGGATCCGATGTGGTCATCATTGAATGCAACCACGACATCGAGATGTTGAAACACGGACCATATCCGATATTCTTACAGGATCGCATCCTTTCCAAGTACGGACATCTGTCCAATGATGACTGTGCCGATACGGTAGTGAAATTATACGAAATGGGTACAAGAAATTTCTTGCTGGCTCATATCTCGCAAAACAATAACACGCCTGAACTCGCATTTAATGCAGTACATGAACTCACAAAAGATCTCGACATCTCTCTTTATGTCTGTCCGAGCGAAGGCGATGATCTTTTAAGCTATTAACTTGTTACAATAGAATCAGCAGATAAATATATACCATATATAAGGAGGCAAACTATGTTTGTATTTTGGGGTGACGGATCGCAAGAGGCCAAAGACCTGGTCGATTCAGTGATCGTCAGAAGCACGGAAAACTTCAACTGGACATTCATCTTCATATTATCAGTCGTCTTCTATATCTACTGGAGCGAAGCACAGAAGAAAAACTGGAAACACATCGTCGCAGGATTTTCTCTCTATGGTGTCCACTGGCTCTATGAGATCTGTAATGCGATCATTTATCATGTCTTCGGTTATCCTTTATGGACTGTCAGCAATGCATCCACTACATTCATCCTGCTGATCGGGGTATGTTGGGAACTGTCGATGATGTTTTCACTGGCCGGCATCATTTCCTTCAAGATGTTACCGGAAGAAAGGACATTCAAAAACAAGCTGATGGGTGCTATCTCCATGGCGTTATTATTCGCATTGTTTGAATCCTTCCTGGCCGGTACTTCCAACCATTCCTTTATCTGGGTATACAGATGGTGGGGTGTCATCCCGGTCTTCTTTACGACCTACATCCCATTCTTCCTGGCGTCCAACTTCGTACCGGATCTATCTGTAAAAGCACAGAAAAGATTCCTCATCGGTATCTGGGGTGCTGTAGCTGTATTGTTAGTAACATTGATCCCTTTGGGAATCATTTAAAAAGAACGTTTCCGTTCTTTTTAAGAGATCTTATTTAAGAATGCATCGATCTGTTCATCAGACATGCCGGCCTTATTCAGATAGGCTCTGGCATAGGATGACAGATCGGTGTTTTTATAATCGATGGAATCATCATTGACGATGAACTTCACCATTGCATCGAGATTGCTTTCAAGGATGGTCTGATATTTTTCAGGATCCTTTTCTTCATTGATCTTGTAGTAGTTGTCATATGTCAGCATGTAGTCATCCTTGATCGATTCATAATCTGCTTTCGCCAGCGCCTCCACCAGCATGCATACAAATCCCGTCCTGTCTTTTCCTTCCGTACAATGGATCAGATATGGACCATCGATCTCACTCATCCTGATGAAACCATCTGCGATCTTTGAAGCGAACTCATCAGACATATAGTTCATGTTCAAAGCCAGAGGGATGACCTTGCCATCGTTATAAAGAGAAAGGAAATAATCGCAGCTGAAACCATCCGCATTGATATACCTTTCGATCTTGACTTCATTATCTGCCAGATTCAGGATGCAGTTGACAGCTGCTTCTTCGATCAGATCGTTGACATAAGTTGCACGGTTATGCTGATTGTCACATGGAGATGCCGAACGATAGATAACGCCTTCCCTGATCTCTCCCATATGGATATTCCTGAAGTTGGCGAAGATCTCATCGGTTTCATATTTTTCTCTTTCATCGAAATATGAGATATCTCTTGCTTCCTGTATCTTTCGATACTTTGCTTTTTCATTGAGATAAACAGAAGCGGTATCGTGTTCCTCTAGGTCGGCATCATCATAAAGACAGTCTTCATGTTCGTGGGTCTCACCGATCTTGAGCTCAGCCGTATTCCACAGGTCATCACCATAGTTGACTGCTGCCTTGATGTATTCATAACCCGGATATGCGATCAGCAACGGTTTTCCCGCATCGACATAATAGCCGTTATAGTAAGGAATATCTTTTAGTTCATAGCCATTAGAAAATACCACATCAACGCTGTCTCCGTATTCAAAACCCAGGGCATTGAATTCATCGATACTCATCTCGATATAGACACCGCCGAATTCACTTTCGTGCTCTATCCCTAAGCCTTCAACTCTGAGTACTTCTTCAACAGGCGTGACATCAGGAACCCCTTCTTCTTTCTTTCCGGAATAGATGCCAAAGATTATAGCTGCTATCAGTAAAAGCGAAATAATGATGACCTTCAGATTACGCATGATCGCCTCCCGATCGCTTTCAAACACAAGCTTCTTTTATCTTACTATTTCCAATTCACAGAATCAAAAAAGCTGTCACTTAGACAGCTCGTATCTATATACCGATAAATGACAATAACAGAGTCAAAGTCCCGCATCCAAGCATGACGATGATCGGATTGATCTGATATTTCTTCAGGATGAAGAAGGAAACGATCATCATGACGATCGCCGGAATATTGATGGCATCATCAGGATATACTGTCGTAAGAAACATCTTCAGCAGGACAGAAAAGATCAGTGCCACACTCATACACTTGAGGACGTTCATGATCTCTGACATGATCGGGATCTTCTTGTACTTCCTGTATACGAGGATCAGGATCAAAGATATGACACAGCCCGGTAAAATACAGCCAAGGCTCGCTACGATCGCACCGGAAACAGCTGAGAGTTTCATGCCGATGAAAGAAGCACAATTGACGATGATCGGACCCGGCGTCAGCTCATCGATCGCCAACAGATCAGCGAACTCGCTGAAGCTCATCCATCCAAGTATCTGAACGATCTGCTGCTCGATCAGAGGGATCGCTGCATAGGCACCGCCAAAGGCAAAAAGGCCGATCTTAACAAAATTCAAAAATATCTCAAACAGGCTGATCATAAGCTGTCCTTCACCTTTCTTAAGATAAACAGATAACGAAGCACAGCGATCACGATACAGATCAAAGTCAGATAAAAGATCGACAGATCAGTCAGTCTCACAAACAGGAAAGAAAGGATGACCATCGCATAATAGAAAAGATCATTCATTTTCATCACGCCCTTGAACATCCCGATGACGACATCCATCAGCATGGCGCAGACTCCTGCCTCCATGCCTGTGATGAAGATCCTCATGATCTGATTGGAAGAGATCCAGGTATAGAAACAAGTCACCAGGATCATAATGACGATCGGCGGGATGATGACACCTAATACTGCCGCAAATGCTCCAAACAGTCCGGCACTCTGATAGCCAAGGATCATTGAAGAACTCACCGCCAGAGGACCGGGACAGCTTTGCGCCAAAGCGATGTAATCTTCCATCTCCTCTTTTGTAAACCAGTGGTACTTGTCTACAAAGCGATTGCGGAAAACGGATATGATCGCATACCCGGAATTGGCCGTCATCGACACCATGAATGTATTGATAAACAATAGCCATGCTTTCTTAAACATGAATCACTCCTGTCATCAAACTATACTGTTTCATCATGAATATACGATACCACGATTCATATCGAGACTCTTATATAATTTTATAATCAGATGACTTCTGCAATCACATCCCCATTCAATATGAAACAGACACGACTTTTTTTCTCATCATCCATGAGATCATATATCCTTCCTGCCGAGTATGTTCCTCTGGCAACAGAGTGGACAGAATTGGCTACATAGCCGCATTTCTTATCGTTATCATCATATACAGCGATCGCTTCATCATCATAGATGTTGTTTCTGTCTTTCTTTAAGCTTAAAACATCGTTCACCTTCAGGTGATTGTATCCGCAGAAATCATCGATATGATCGATCGTTACATAAATCTTTTTATCACTCATGATCATTTACCTCTTTATGGCATCATATTAAGGCTTACTGATGCACAAAAAAACCGCCAGTGTATGATCACAGCAGCGGTTTTGTACACTCATCTTTCTAAAGGACCTGTGATAGGAATTCTATCGTTCTCTCGTTCTTAGGTGAAGTAAAGAATTCTTCCGGACTTCCCTCTTCCGCTACGATACCATCATCGATAAAGATGATCCTGTCTGCAACTTCTCTGGCAAAGCCCATTTCATGCGTTACGATCACGCAGGTCATCCCTGATAACGCCAGTTTCCTGATGACTTCCAGTACTCCTTTCACCATTTCCGGATCAAGAGCAGAAGTCGGTTCATCAAACAGCATCACGTCCGGTTCCATTGCCATTGCCCTGATGATCGCCAGTCTCTGTTTCTGGCCGCCGGAAAGCTTGCGCGGATATTCATTTGCCTTATCCAGAAGTCCGACCTGTTCCAGCAGTTTTAAAGCATTTTGCTTTGCCTGCTCGGGCGGGATCTTTTTCTCCAGAGTCGGTGCCAGCATGATGTTTTCCAGGACACTCAGATGCGGGAAGACATTGAACTGCTGAAAGACCATACCGATCTTCTGCCTATGCTTATCGATGTCTGTCGACTTTGGATCGAGCAGTTGTCCTTCGAAATAGACTTCCCCGCTGCTTGGGACTTCCAACATGTTCAGGCATCTCAGAAACGTCGATTTCCCGCCGCCGGAAGGTCCGATGATGCAGACGACCTCTCCCTTGTAGATCTTCTCAGAGATCCCTTTCAGGACCTCGAGATCTTTGAAATTCTTTTTTAAGTTGACCGTTTCGATCAACGGTTTATTCTCATTAGTCACTGACAGCCAACCTCTCTTCCAGTTTTCTGACCATCGATGTAAGTACCAGGGTCAGGATCAGGTAGATCCCAGCAATGATCAGCAGGGGTTGCCAGGATAGATACTTGTTTGCCAGGATCGTTCTTGTATACATCAGTTCATACAACATGAACGTACCGGCCATCGATGTCTCCTTGATCATGGCGATATACTCGTTTGCCAGAGCCGGCAGGATATTCTTGATGGCCTGCGGCAGGATGATCTTGGTCATGGTATGAGATGCACTCAAGCCCAAAGATCTGGCTGCTTCACTCTGACCGATATCAACTGAATTGATACCGCCGCGGATGATCTCCGAAACATAGGCACTGGAATTCAGGATCAGCGAAATCAGGACGAAGACCTCCTTATCGACCCTGTTCAAAGCCGGGATCACGATCGGAATGAAGAAGTATGCGATATACATCTGCACAAGAAGCGGTGTGCCTCTCAAGACATTGGCATAGATCGAAGCAGCTGCTGATAAGATCTTATTCCCGGAAAGATGGACGAACGCAACCAGCGTTCCCAGTATCGAGCCGATCGATACAGCGATGAACGCATATCTTAATGTTCCCAGAGTACCTTTCAGAAAGATCGGCCAGTACTGCAGCAAGACATCCAATATGCTCGGTCCCATCTCTTATTCACCTTCCAAGGCAAGGATCTGATCCTCTACATACATCTGCTGCAAAGAAGAAGCCTGAGCGACGATGTGTTTGCCAAGAAAATCGCTCAAAGACTGATACTGATCAGCTTTATCAGCCGGCACGATCAGTGTATGATAAGTGACATCATCATCTCCGGTATAACCGACAGATAATTCAAACGCCTCTGCCCTGTCTGCCTTCCAGCCGAAACCGGAGAAAGACATATCGACCTTGCCGGTATCGACCGCTGTCAGAACGGCATTGAAATCCATGGTTTCGATCTTGAGATCAACACCCAGACAGTCTGCAACATATTTCGCCAGCATCATCTCATTGCCATAGATCACGCCTTCTTCTGTAATAAACTCATTTGGCGGATAGTCCGGCGAAGTCGCGATCAGCAGATATCCCTTAGCCAGTACATCTGCCAGGACCCCACTTGCATCACTCAGATCCAGTGTGGGTTTTTCCAGATCCGAAGTATCCAGGAGATACAGATAATTATCATCGATCACTGCGTTATTATAGACCGGTGTATCGCCGACTATTTTTAATGCGTCCTCATCTTCCGTACCGGACTGAACCATCGCCATCGCAGTCCAGAGCTGATAGTATCCCTTTTCCATCGCAAAATCGATCACTTCATTGACCGCTTTCATCAAAGAAGTCTCGCCCTTCTTCGCGGCCGCTACATTACCCTCAAAATCGCCATAGATGCTCAGATCGAAATTCACACCCGACAGCGCAAATTTTCCATCCGACTGTTTGACATAATTTTCGGCAGTCGTACCATCCAACGCGATCGCATCACATTTTCCGGTAGACAATGCCAGGATCGCCTGATCAAGACTCGTGACCAGTTCCAATTCCGTTTTATTCTCATCGGTTTTTCCTGAACATGCGCATAAACTTAATACAAGAGCTGTCAAACTTAATACTTTCAATAATTTTTTCATCGTTTTTTTCCTTTCCTTTCTCATTCAAAACAAATCCATTCAATATATTTCCTCTCTCGTCTTCGTCGCATGTTCCTTACCTCCTGAAATAAAAAAATCGCCTCTGTTCAGAGACGACAAAATCGCGGTACCACACTGATTATCATGTATAAACATGATCCCTCTTTTCCTTAACGCAGAAGCTACGTCTCATCCTATGGATTCAGATGAGAAACTACCGAATGCGCTTCTCTTGGAAAGTTGCCGCTGAACTCCCACTCTGTTTCAGCTCGCTGCTGGTCTTTTCCGCAATACTCTTTCGGTCATCGAATTGATTAAATAGTAATGAAAGATTTACATCCTGTCAATACTTTTTTACAAATATTTTTCATGTAAATATTTTCATTATTATTCAGATCTCTTATCAGAACCATCAGAATAACGCAAAAACCAGAACGAAACCAATCAGGTTCAGCAGGAAATGAGCGATCACACTGATCACACAGTTTCCTGTCTTCTTATAGATCATCGAATAGATCAGAGCATCAATGAATATCCCGATCAGATCATAAGCCACGATCATCGGATCTCCTGGCGCATAATGGGCAATCGAAAACAGGAATGACGACAACAACATACATCCCTGAAACGGAAAGATCTTCATACCCTTTCCGACAAAGAATCCTCTGAAGGCGATCTCTTCACCAAAGGCACCCGTGACCAGCTGTCCGATCAGGACCGAGATCTGTTCAAAAGAAAGTACAGCATCAGTCCTGCTTAACACATGATCGACATAGCCGTTTCCAAACAGAAGTTTTCCTAAAAGGATGGATCCGATCGAAGAAATGATCGGAAAGCTCATCCACAACAGAACACCCGGTTTCTTCAGATCCTCAATGATCGTAGTGAAACGAAGTCCCGAATCTTTTTCTCTTGTTTTTTCAATGTACTCCACAAGGAAAAAAGATGCGATACCGATAAAGATGGAGCCGCCTTCCATCTGTATTGAAGGAATGAATTTCGTCAAAATAAATGATGCCATCAGACTCATTCCAATGATCGTATAAGCTCTGCTTTTCTGTGTCTTTTCCATACAAGTTAATTTAAACACATCATGATATCCAACGCAACGTGACAATAGAACGAATTAATAAAGAAATAAAACAGCTTCTTTCTTATCTATCCGAGGATGAATTTGTATGCCGGTATCACCTCTATCGTAAAGCCTTCTGCTTCTATCGTTTCTTCTTCATTATAAGTTACGATCACCATCCTGCAGTCGGGCTTTGTCTTGGCGAACTTCAGCAGATTGGCAACTTCTCTTGTACGAGCCTCTCCTTCTATTGAATAAGCCACCTGTACAGCCGTATTCGTCTCTGTAATATAGAAATCGATATCTACTTTTGTTTCATTTGATTTCAGATAAAACAGATCATCTGGATACCTGTTATGCAGATATAAGGCTACCTGGTTTTCCAATAGTGAACTGTTTTCATCGATCAGAAAAAGATTCAGTAAACCATTATCGCTGAAATAGTACTTTGGATTGCTTTCTTTCTCCACGAATGACGCGAAATAATTCCTGATATCAAAAATCAGATATGCATCTTTCATATATGCAATGTAATCGATCAGAGAATCCTTACTGATCGAGGTTCCGACACTTCTGACGATATTATGCAGCTTGGAATAAGAGACCTCGTTTTTTACAGTTTCAGCGATCTTTTTAACGATCAGCCTCATGGCATTTTCGTTCCTGATGTCATTCCTGTTCATCACATCAGAAAGGATGTTCTTCTGATACACATTGGAGACATAGCTCCTTTTTGATTGAATGTTCAATGTTTCGGGAAAACCACCATACGTATAATAATCATCAAAAGATCTTATGATCTTTCCTTTTGAAGAAGTGGCTGATAAAGCTGCTTCATCATAAGCCATTCCTTTCCCATCCAGGAATTCCGGAAATGAGAAAGTACTGATGTACTCAGGTATATATCTTCCGCCTAAAGTTGCACTTATCTCCTTGCTTAACATCTTGGCGTTACTGCCGGTGATGTAAACGAATTCTTTCTGGTCAGCGATCCTTCTGGCGAATTTTTCCCACCCATCGATATTCTGTATTTCATCGAAAAAATAATATCCTTTTTTATCGGTCAGCTCATTTTTCACAAGAACGATATCGTTGAAATCAGACAGATTAAATTCAGTCAGTCTTTCATCTTCAAAATTGATATAGATGATCTGATTCCAGTCGACCCCTTTGCTGATCAGATCTTTAACGACAGAATACAGCAGCATCGTCTTTCCTGCTCTCCTCAATCCGACCAGAACATAATTAAGCGAATATTCAAAAGAATAATCTCTCTTCACAAGATCAATAGATCTGATCAATTCGTGTTGATCAAATATGACCGTTTTAATCACTTCATGGTTCATAAAAAGTTCCTCTTCCACTATCATTATAATTCTAATCCTGTTTTTTTGTCGAGTATAGTCGACAAATAATATGCTTTTCTGTCGAGTATAATCGACAAAATACTAAACATATCCAATATTTTCCTGATCAGACCATAAAGAAAACCGACCGACACAAGCCGATCGGTCATCGATATTCTGATCACTCAGATGCTGTTTTTTTCTTTGATGCTTTAAATTCATCTACCCTTGTACGCATGTCATCATCCATGTTCCAAAGGAACTTGAATGCTGCCCATGATCCAAGGATCAGGATACCCGGAAGCAGGACGCAAAGTCCCTTGATGCCATTGAGTGTTGAAGATGATTGCACAGCCAGAGTGCCGTTATATCCAACCATTCCCAGCAGTAACATCGCAGCAGAATTTCCGATCGTCTGACCGACTCTTCTGGAAAGATTGAACGTACCGTAGATCGATCCTTCCGTCCTTTTTCCGGTAATCATCTCATTGTAGTCGATCGCCTCTCCTACCAGTCCCCATTGCATATAAATGGAGATATAGGCAAAGCCCATCGCCGTATTGCTTAAGATCGCATAGACCCATGGATTCATGTCAAACAACATCAGTCCGACAAAAAGTCCCACATACATCACACAGCTGATCAGTAAGCCATAGCGGATCAGCTTTTCCAGTCCTATCCTTTTGGCGATCATCGGTCCGGCGATGAAGATGATGAGCATCGATGGTGCAGAAAACAGCGTGCCATATCCGGCAATGGAAATATCACCCAGGACATCCGCATACATATAGTTACTCAAGGTGTTTCCGACATATTGCATCATGTTGATGAAAACGCCATGAACGCACAGTGCCACGAAAGGACGGTTGGTCTTTATGACATCCAGGATATCTCTTACCTTGATATCATCTGCGTCCTGTGCACTTGTTCCCGTATTATTTCTTTCCTCTGTAAAGAAATAGTGACCAAGACATGTCACAAAACCGATCAGAGCACAGACTGCTGCGCCGATCGCATATCCTGTCGGATTGCTTTCACCATACTTCTTTAAAAACATCGGCATGATAAACAAAGCGACCAGAGTAGCGGCAGCAGAACCGATACCTCTGGCAGAAGAAAGAGAAGCTCTTTCTTCATCGTTGTCTGCCATTGCGGATAATAAAGATCCCATCGGGATATTGAACATCGTATAGGAACCTTCATATAAGATCTTTAATACAAAAAGGACACAGAGCCTCGTGAGACCTTCCACCAAGTTAGGTACAGACCATAACGCAATGAATGTGATGGCCAATAACGGTGTGGATCTCAGGATCCATGGACGGAACTTTCCTCTTGGATCGGAGCTTCTCGCAAAGGCCTTATCGATATAGGCACCCATGATAGGGTCATTGATGAAATCCCATATGTTCCATACCAGCAACATTGCGGCGATCGTGGTCGGATTGATCCCCAGGGCATCCGTACAGTACATGGAAAAGGTCGAGCTCATCAGAGCGAAAGTCATGACTCCACCGAAGTCTCCCAATCCATATCCGATCTTGTGTTTCAGTTTCAGTGAATTCTTCTTTTCATCTTTCATGTTTTATCCCCTCACAAATCTATTCTATCTCTTCAATGAACCATACAGGCAGATCTTCGATGCTGCATTTCACTTTCAGTGAAGTTCCTCCATTAAACAGTTCGCCTTCTCCTCTTAATCTATAGCCGTATTTACTTTTCGGTAAAGTGACACTGATTTCATCTGCATCCTCATCAAATACCGGACATACCAGTATCCTATCGCCGCACATGAAGTTGTCCGATTCCCTGTCGTAATCTTCATCTTTCAAGAATACAGGTCTGATCAAAGGCATATCGCTTCTGATGCATCTGTTCATCTGATCGTAAAGGTATGGGACCATCTTTTCCCTGAGATCGAAGATCTTCTTTACGATATCCATCAGATCCGGATAGAGCCATGGCATCGTGGAATCTTCATCCGGCTTCCAGGAATGTAGCACGAACCTCGGAAGGAATACTCCGTACTGCAGCCAGCGGATGAAGAGTTCTTTTCCAGGCTTTGGCCCTGCAAAACCGCCGATATCCGGTCCAAAGAAAGCAAAACCGGATAATGACATCGTCATCGCCTGATAGTGGTTGTATCTGAGATCCTTAAAATCTGTATAATTGTCGCCAGTCCACGTCGTCGCGATCTTCTGAGTTCCGGCAATGGCGCAGCGGCTCACATTGAATGGTTTTGAACTCACTTCCATGGAAGCTTCCCTGCTTGCCTTGGCCATCAGGTAAGAAAACAAAGGTCTGATCAATCTTGCGGGAACTTCTCTTCCAAAACCATGGGCATAGACTTCTTTGTCATGGACATCGTATTCGTTGTTGTCGTTCCAGATATCTTCATAGCCCTGATCAACCAATACTTCCTTCACGCATTTCTTCCAGAATTCATAGGCACCCGGATTGGTGAAATCCAGGTAGCTGGCATTCCCTCCCCAGAACGGGAATTTAGCGGGAGTCCCATCCGGATAATGAAGGAACCATCCGTTTTCTGCGATATATTCATACATCGGATGATCATCCAGGAAGGCCGGTTTGACATTAGGGATGATCCTTAGTCCCTTGCCTTTGAAATGGTCGGACAAACCTTTCGGATCCCTGATCTTATCTGTATTCCAGTGGAAGACATATCGTCTGTCACCGATCTGAGTATAGCCGCTGGACAGATAGAATCCGCCTGCCCTGATCCCATATCTTTCTAAGTTATCGATGAATGATCTCAGACGCATGTCCGCATCATCGGCGTCCGTATATTCCATCGTGGAACCGCAGTATCTGAATGCCCACTCCGGCACTTCACAGATACCGCCTGTCATATGGATGAATCTGCTGACGATCTCAGAGACACTTCCAAAGATCAGATAGAAGACCATGTTTTCTTCTTCAAATCTGATGGAGTTGAACGGCTCGTAGTAGTTGTCATGTTCCTTTCCGAAATCCACTTCTCCCTTACAATAGGTATCGTAATAGATCCCGTAAGAACCTGCCTTGTTTTCACAGATATAGAAAGGAAGATACTTATACAACGGATCGGAGTATTCCGCCTTAAATCCCATGGAATCATTGGTATCCAGCTTGAAATGTTGGTGGTTCTTGTTGACATTCCCTGCCTTGTCTCCCAGTCCATAGATATACTGGTCTTCCTGCCTTCTTGTGTAATGGATGAAACCATCTCCCAGTTCTCCATCAAAGTTGTAAGCCAGAGAATTGCGATCCTGATAAAGGACCCCGTTATCATTAGAGATCGTGATACGGAAATTCAACTTATCGATATGAAAATCATGATCGGAGTGTCTGAAAGAAACGCTGTCTTCATCTTCATGAACGATCGGTGAACACAGTTCAAAACCATCCAGGGAAAGCTTGTCTCTTGTTTCGTTCTTGCGATCGGGATCGATACTGAAGGTCGGCAGAAGATCATTGTTTTTCAATAAAGAGACCCGAAGCATATCCCTGATGAAATCGATGCGCATCGTCACATCATCGCATTGGTATATCCTGGAATTTTCATTGGCATCATATAATCTGAACTGATGTGAGAACTTCATGCCTTGGGATCTCCTTTTGTCAACATATTCTTTAAGAGTTTCAAATAAGACGGCCTTTTCATCTTTGTATCCTTCAGATCGAAACACAGCACCCGATGTTCCTTTCTGTCAGTCTTCTTCCATTCAGGAAGACCGTTTCCGTTTGGATCGTTATATCTGACAAAGTCTGAAAGATAGTCCATCAACTGCCCGGATACTTCGTAATCTCTTTCCCTGTACGGACGCCAGGAACTGCCCAGTGTACCAAACATGTATCTCAGATCGCTGGAATGGAAGGCGCCGTTGTCATCACCCGGGGCATCGATGTCAAAGAAGTAGACATATGCGCCATTCTGTCTGGCGAACCTGTTTCCGATATATGCCATGAGCGGCGCATACATGTCGTTGTTCGTATACCCGATCATATAATTCAATCTCAACGGATCCTTGAACAGTTTATCGACATCATCTTTCAATAGATATCCATCGACGACCGGCATCATATTGTAAAGAGAATCTTTCCTCAGTTTCTTGATCTCGTCATAGGCATCGTGTATCGTTTTGAGATCCGCCTTCTGGAATTCCTCGAAAGTAGCGCATCCCGAAAGTTCCATGAGCTGTTTCCAGTAGTCATATGTTTCTTGAGGCTTCCTTGGAAGAGCGACCTTCGGAAACATCCCTCCCCCGGACATCATGACGGCTCTTTGGAATAATCCTTCATTGTCATGATCCAGACAGAGATACTGGATGGAAATGGCACCGGCACTTTGTCCCATCAGGGTGATGTTGTTTCTGTCTCCGCCGAAATCCGCAATGTGACTCCTTACCCATCTGATGGCCTGCAACTGATCATCCAGTCCGAAGTTGCCGTTTCGATGATACTTCTTTTCCACTTCCTCATGACAGAAGTAACCCAATACTCCAACCCTGTAGTTGGCAAAGACAGTGATGATCCCTCTTTTTGCCAGCTCAAGACCCTTGAATGGATCTTCAGCGTTTGACCCGGAATTGAAACCTCCTCCATGGAAATAAAGGACGACCGGACAATTTGAAGCATCTTTTGGGGTATAGATATTCAGGTTCAGACAGTCTTCATCGTATCCGAACTTTATCCCATCCCGAAATTCCTTATAGTAAAAAAGACGCTCGGGAACATCCAGATGAGGATGGAATTGACGGAACTGCGGACAGGAATTTCCCATCTTTGTCGCATCGATCGTTCCTTCATAGGAATCGATCAGCTCACAGTATTCAAAGCGTCTTGCCTTTGCGTATGGAACAGCTAAAAACTCACAGGCATCTTCATATTCATTGCCTGTAAAAGTTCCTATTGTGGTTTTCAGAGTGATCTTCTTCATCTATCGTATGATTTCATTTTATCGCATGAAAGATTTCAAAAAAAGAATCTCACAAGGAGATTCTAGTTTTTGTCCGGCTTCTCCGGTCTCTCACCATCTGGTTTCTCAGGTGGCTCATGATCGCCATCCGGTTTCTCAGGCGGCTCATTGCCATCACCCGGCTTATGATCACCACCCGGCATTTCCGGTCTGTCTCCATGGCCTGATGAGCTGATCTCGACAACGATTGCTTCACCTGTTGAAACATTGCCCGAAGTATATTCGACGCCATTGACATAAAGCTTGTGACCATTGAGGTCGATACTGTCAGCTGTACAGGTCAAAGATGTGATGTAGGAATCAGCAGTGAGTACCCACTTGGATCCTTCTTCGATCTCAACATAGATCTGACCGCCTTCATTTTCTTCATTGATCGCTCCTGTATAGGATGAACCATCTTTCAGATAGAGATTGAGTGAAGAGACTTCATCGACGATCATATCGCCTTGAACATCCTGCTTTGTCAGATCCATCGTGACATGACCGCCGTTGGAACCTGTTGTTCCCCATCCGGCAGCAGCCGCTCTTAAGAAATACCCGTCTGCATCCTCATTTGTGATCGCGACGTCTTCAAGGGAGATCGTTGCGACGGTATTATTCACAAAGAAGACATCGCCGTTTTTATTCAACAGCGATCCGCCGTTCATCGTGAATGAAGCAAGTCCTTCATCCGCATCGCCGGACATCGACTGATAGATCATGACTGCCTGATACCAGTCAGACTTATCGGAATTCTTGGATACATTGTTGGCGACAAGTTCGACGTTATTTAACGTCACACTGTTCTGGCCTTCGACAACGACTCCTTGCGAAGATGTCGATTCCAGATAGGCATCACTGACTGTGATGTCGGCTGTGGAGTAGATGACCGGAGATCCCTTGCCATCGGTGACATAGGATCCATCAGTTACATTCACAGTTCCTCCGCCTCTGTCTGATCTGATGGCAGCGGAAGAATTTCCTGTCGTATGGATATTCAGATTGGACGCATTCATCGTTCCACCACCTGTCGTCATCAGTCCACCGGAACAGTTGCCCGAAGTTTCAATGACGGAATCTGAGATATTTACGGTCGTCCCTTCTCCATATGAGAAGACGCCGTTGGCATGCGTTCCATCTGTTTCTACGACGATATCGTTCAGATCCAATGTTGCGCCATTTGTCGCAAATACCGCCGCATTCTCACCATAGAAATCAGCTTCATCGCCGGAAGAATCTCCTGTCTTTTCGACTTTGATATTGGAATAGGAATCGTTGGTGCCGTCCGCCTCAATGGCATGAGCACCATCTTCACTTGATGTATATGTTTCATTGATCGTGATATCTTCCTTCTGTGGGATCGATCTATCCACCATCAATTCTTCAACAGTTTCTGTTTTTGTCTCTTCCTCCTGTGATGTGTTCTGTGCACAGGCACTGAGGGAAACAGACAATGTGATACTTAACAGTAATAATAAGAACTTTTTCATAATCTTGTCCTCCTGTATGTCTCAATCATATTCATCCTGTCTGAACTTTAAGTGAAGTATATGAGAAATCGGGATGAAAATAAAAACTTTGATCTTGATCAAAGTTTTGTTTTTCTGAAAAAATCAGTTCATCTGTTCTTTATCTCACGTACTCCAGGCCATTGATCATTTCAGTCAGCACATCTTCCATTTCCTCATTCCACAAGCCGGCAGAAATATAACTGAGTTTCCCATCAGGATTGTCAAAATACGCAAACAGAGTTTTAAAATCTTTCATCACATGAGCGATGACATAGACCGGCACATCTAGGCCTTGCGGATTCAGTATATAGAGAACTTCTTCAGATCCTCCATACGCTTCCCATTCTTCGTAGATATCCAAAGCACTTTTTCCGTCTTCTTCATATGATTCTTCCAGAAGAAATACATTGTAATATGACGGGGTAAATTCCATGTCAACACTTTTGGCGATCTCTCTTAGTTCCTCGTTGACCGTATATATCCTGGCCATCGCCTTTGTCTTGTCTTCGTAGGGATATTTCTCTACCCAGTAGTTTTCGGGAACACTCAGTCTGTAGTATAAGCCTTCGTATTCATGTCCCTTGATGTTGGAATTTCCTTCCAATTCAGGAGGTAATGTTTCCGTGATCTCATTATTTCCCGACTTGGAAGATCCGCCGCAGGAAACAAGAAAAAGGCAGATGAAAAATGCAGAAAACGCTTTTATGATCCTTTTATTCTTCGTGTCTTTATTACGATCCAATCTGAACATATCTATTCCTTATCCAACTTTTCCAGACCCAGTATCATTCCTCCGAGTAATGCATAATCGACCATTTCTTCTTCGCTGATGTGTTTCAGTTTCGGGATGTATTCTTCTTCAACAGTCTTTTTCAGCTCTTCTTTCAGCTCATCCATATATGGGATATATTCACTTCTTACCAGCAGCAGCTCAGGATCTACTACAGACATGATCTCAACGGCTTCTTTGGAGACCATGTCCATCGTTTCACTTACTGTAGCAGGATTCTTTCTTACCGGCTTGAAATCCTTGTTCCAGGCATTTGAAATATAGTTGATCTCTCCGGCAATGTTGTGGCAGCCTTTGATCATCTTCCCATTGATCACGATGCCGGCACCTCCGCCAAACATTCCGCGCGGATGAGAGATCAGCGCAATGTCTTCATACTCATTCTGGGAAACGTAATAGCCCAGAACGGCAGTATTGACGTTATTCGCAAAAACCACAGGCATTCCATAGCGTTTTTCCAGAGAAGTGGAAACATCGATCTTCTGAGCGTCATCCCCAGGGATGTCTACATACCTTCCGTCAGTGATGCCCGGTATGGATATGACGACCGCATCAAATGTTCCGTTGCGGAACACGAAAGTATCCAGGATATCATTCACATCTCGAAACAGATCTCTTCCACCCTTGATGACGGTCTCGGAAACGGTTGCCTTGCCTTTTTCATAAAGCTTATAAGCGACTCTGATCTCACTCTGATTCGGAAACGCCGCAAGAGAAAGGATATTTTTGTCATTTGAAAAATCTTTGATCGCCTGATGGTTGGGATCATAATTTGTTTCTTTGTTTCTGAGTATATAATCCTGATGGCTGTCTTCCAGAAGCCTGATCAGTTTACCGGTATCATAGGTCGCAAAGATGCCCGGAGGGATATCGATGACCGCCTTCTTGCCAAGCATCACCTTGACCTTGTCATGCATATACTTGAGCTGCGGAGCCAGCAGGACTGCATCATAATCAAAAGCTTTTTCCAGAAGGTAATTGACACCGGTCGCATCAAATGTGAAATTGGCGGACAGTGCCTGAGCTGATTCGTTCAGCCTGTCAGCGAAATACAAAGTCGTAAGACCACCGGTACAAGCCAGGAGGATCCTGTGTTTCCTGTGAACTCTGAGATCTTCTATGAAAGCCTTCATCTGATCGAAAAGCACTTTCGCATAATCCAGATCGTTCAATTCAAAATGCAGATAGAATTTATCCTCGTCTGCGATCTTGTCTCTGACTCTCATTTCCACGATCATGACGCCGCGGTATTCAACGAAGTTGATCACGCCCGAAGCAAAATCGGTTTCAAAATCAAAACCGTCACTTCTCTCAACGAAGCCGATACCTCCGTCGTTCTCTTTGATCCACTTCCTGTATTCTTCTAACATGAACTTCCTTTATGAAACGTAATAGCGCTGATAGTAGCTCAATCTCAAAAGATCGAAGATCTGCATCATCTGATAGTTGATGTTGATGCCGTCATACCTGCCTGGCAAAACAAGCGTGAAATCGGAAACCTTGTATTCCGGATCGAGATACTGCTTGTTTTGAGTGATGAGTAAAGATCTGGCTGCCTGAGGATTCTTCTCCTTGTATGTGTTTAAGAAGTAGCCGGTACTTCTTCCGGTCGTAGAGATGAATATCAGCATATCCTTCTCATTGAACACGAGATCCTTGTCAAAAGAATGGTACTGCAATACCCTTTTCCCGAAGATGTTCAGGTCAGTCTGGAATTCGGTAGAGATGGCCATCGGATACAAGGCGCCGATCAGGAATATCCTTTCCGAATTATCAAGACAGTCACAGATCTCTTCGATCTTCACCTTGAGCTCTTCGTTGCTTTCAGACTTTTCCATGTTGGCCATGATGTCATCCAGTGACATGCCGATCATACGGGATCTGATCTGATCCATCCTGACCGACTGAAACTGCCACAAGAGTTCCTTGAATCTGTCAAAGTCTCTCTGCAGTTCCATCGCTTCCAGAACATCATAGACTTCATCTTCGCTGGCACCGGTATCTTTCATGAGGTTTTCAAGAGAAAAGCTGTCTTCATCCATTTCGATGTAATGGTCCAAGAACCATCTTAAGATCTTGTATGAAGTATTATAGAACATACACCCGTTGAGATATTTGATTATCTTTGCCAGTAAAACATCCATAATTACGCCTCCTCTCCTACTTCCTCAAGCCTGATGCTTGTAAGTGACAAATCGTTGAGACACAGACAGTTGAGCTGACCTTCCTTGTAGTTGGCCAATCCGCCATCAATGCCGATCTTGTCTTTATACACCTGATCATGCCAGGGACCGTGCTTGCACCTTCCATCGATCAGGATCGTCGGTGTATGACCGAAGATGATCGTTTTTCCTTCCAGTCCCTTGGACAGATAGAACCACTCTCTCATCCATATACATTCCGTCTCATCCTGTTCGTGTAATCCTTTTTCCGGATTGATCCCCGCATGGATCAGGACATAGTCTTTCCCGTTCACATTCAATTCCACATAATTCGGACAGGAATTGATGAAATCGATCAGTTTCTTACAGTATTTCTTGAATTCACATTCCGATTCTTGAGTATATTCGCCGTTGATCATGAAGTGAGCCTTCAGCTGTTCCATGGTCCTCTTGCCACCGTTTTGTGACCATAATCTGGCATCCGGCCTTTTCCAGTCATCCACCAGCATCGTATCTCTCATCATGACCTCGTGATTGCCCTTGATCAGATGGATGTTGTGAGAGTGCCTGCGGATATAGTCGTAGATCTCATAGGCAAAAACACCCCTGTCATTGCAGTCACCAAGCACATACATTTCATCACTGTCATCAAAGCAGATCTTCTTCAACATTTCACGAAAGATCTGATAATGGCCATGCAGATCGGAAATACAATAGATTCTATTCATCGTTCTATGATTTCATTATACATGAAAGGATCATGATCATCGTTTATCGATGATCTCGTTTCCTGCTTCATGATGCCAGACAAAGAAGGACTGATCAGACCACTGGAAAAACATCTGAAAGAGGATCCCCTATAAAACACAAGAGACGGCATTCCGTCTCTTTTGAATCAAATGACTGTGACACTGCTTTCGAAATCGAAATCGTGTCTTCTTTTTTCTGTATCCGGATGACCGACGGCGATCGCGATCCTGAAGGTATATCCTTCAGGGAAAGCGAGCTTTTTCGAATACTCTTCTTTCTTCTCACCATTCAGGACTTTCTTCATACAGCCCAGGATGACACTTCCAAGACCAAGTGCCTTGGCAGCCAGATGCATATTCTCAACAGCGATGCCGGCATCGACATCACTCCATCCGAAATCTTCTTCAGCGGAAAGATAGAAAGTCAGCGGAGCATCGTAATAGAAACTTCCTTTGCGATCCGGATCCAGATCGTTCTGGATCTCGGCCTGAACAGGATTGTCCTTGCCTACGACGGTGATATGGATCTCTTTCCTGTTGGTGGCAGTAGGAGCCTTGAGGGCAGCCTCGATCAGAGTGCGGCACATTTCTTCAGAAACAGGCTCATCCGTATATTTCCTTATCGAACTTCTTTCTTCGATCACTTCAAAGATATTATCCATTATTATTTCTCCTTTACAGGCTCATTATAACAAGAAGAGCGTCCTCCGTAATGTCAGACGCTCTTACATTTCAGATGAGATAAGCCTTATCGGCACCCAGAGACCTGGCAAGCTTCACATAGCCTTGCGCATATTCTTCGTCAGTCGTAAAGTCACCCAATACATCTCTTTGTTCATCCCGGACACCGAACTGTCTGTATCGGATGATCTTGTAGAAACAGCGATCCTGAATGATCCTTGCCACATAGGTGACAGTCTCTTCATTGTCCTTGTCTCTGTCAGGGAAGATGATGGTCCTGACTTCATACAGCTTATTCACTTTCAGAAGATATTCCAGATTCTTCAGGATGACCTCGTTGGGATATCTGATCAGCCAGTCGGAAAACTCCTTTCCGGCTGCCTTGACATCCAGCATCACTCCATCGCAATACCCCAGTATTTCCGGATCCTTTTCAAAATCAAGAGAACCGTTGGAATCCAGAAGTGTCGTCAGACCCATGGCCTTGACCTTGGGGAAGAGCTCCACGATCAGATCCCTTCGCAAGGTACATTCTCCTCCCGATAAGGTGATCCCTTCGATGTAAGGCCTGACCTTTTCGATCTCTTTCAGAAGATCATCAGCCGTCATCCATGTGATCTTTGGCGAAGCATTGTGTCTGCAGATCTTAATGCAGGTATCGCAGTTTACACAGATACTTCTGTTCCAGACCACTTTTCCATCTTCCAGACTTAAGGCTTTGACCGGGCATGTCTTTACACAATCTCCGCAGTTGCTGCACATATTGATGGTTTCCGGATTGTGACAGAAACGGCAGTTGAACTGACAGCCCTGAAAAAAGATGGCCATCCGATTGGATGGACCATCGACATTGGAAAAAGGAATGATCTTGTTGACAGGTGCGCTAATCGTCATGACGCACGATCCTTCTATCCAGGGCATGAGCACCGTCCTGAGCACCCTTGCCGAAGATCGTCACATTGTTTAAAGACTGCTTCTTCTGATTGAGCTTTTCGATCTCTGACTTCTTGACCAGATAACCGGTAACTCTGACGACATCGCAGTTCTCCAGATAACCGGAGAAATATCTGAGTCCTCTGTTTAAAGAACCCTTGATGATCGGCAAGATCGCATCCGGTGTCCTTTCATAAGTTTCTTCAAACTTGAAGATGTCTCCTGTTCCCGTTGGAAAATAAGGATGGAACTTTTCATTGACCTGAAGCTGTTCGAAGATCGTCGGCTCCGCAAAGATCGGGATCCTTGTACCAGGAGAATCTTCCATGCCGTCGGAATCGATACCGACCTGGGCATGGAGACGATAGCGATGACCAAACGCATCGCAATAAGGAGCTTCGTGTTCGGCAACTCTTTTTTCAATGACATCCATGATCCTCAGACCCAGATCCGTTGCTTCCTCATTGAGACCGAAGCCCTTCTTCTTATCTTCAATTCCCAGCAGATGATTGACACATTCTGCCAGTCCGACAAGACCGAACATTCCGGTGAAGTTTTCCTGTTTCACGAAACCTTCTGTGACCAGGAAATTGGACTTGAAGAAATTGGATTCTTCCACACAGAACTTCACTCTCTTGTCCATGTATTCCAGCTGCAGATCGATGTATTTCGGCAGTTCGTTTTCAATGAAGTCATCGACATCCTTTGCGCTGAGCGAGCACTCATAGAGTTTGAGTCTCGGAAGAGTAAAACCACCACCCGCTTTCTTGAGACCGTTGTAGCAGGAAGCGATCGCATAATCTTCTCCCCACTCTTTCATAAACATCCTGTGGTTGGCAAAAGAAGGCTTTGCTGTTTTCAGCATGCATCTGATGCATGCCAGGGCAAAATCATCGCTCGTCTTTTCAGGATCATATTTCAGAGTGATGTTCGGGATCGCAAGCTGCATCTCTTCAGTCAGTTCCAGAAGGATCCTGCCGGTAAGAGAATCTTCCGGACCGATATCCGCATGGACGAAAGAATCCGTCAGGACCTTGTCGATATGTAAAAGGAAAAGCCTAAGTACTTTCTTGGCATATTCCCTGTCTTCCTTTAATACGAACGGTTCCAGCAGTTTATCCAGATCTCCCAGATAGACCGGATAACAGGTCACGGAAGGCACATGATTGTAGAAGATCTCCAGACAGTTGACCGCTTCCAGAAGATCATTTGGCGGAGTCAGTCCCAAGAAATCACAGCCCTTTTCAAAAAGCAGTTCATAATCCGGACAGATATATCTCGGCCTGTATGGCAGACGTCCTTCATTGAGATCACACAAAGCACCTGCTTCCTTGGCTTTATAGTATTCATCTGAATAACGGATGCTGTCATCCGTATTCTCACCCAGCTTGGCCAGTGCCAGCAAAGTCTGATCATAAGTCAGTGTCGTATCCTTTACGATATTCAAAGCATCACTCATAGTATTTTTCCTCTTCTCATATATTATATCTTATTCCATATCATGGTGCTGTGATTTGCGTTACTGTTTTCCTCTGTGATCGATATAAAAACAATACCCTATGGTATAAAAAAACACTATAATGTTAATCAGTGAGAAAACTATTCTTATACGGATCCATGAAGAATAAATGATCCGACAAAAACTCTATAAACAGAAAGGATAAAACCATGACCAAATTTCATTTTGCAGGAACATACAACGGAGATCCAGAATCTCTGATCTCTCACGAACACGAAGAAGGCTATGTCCCATTCAAAGAGATCCAGTCCATGAACAAGCTGGCCCTATTCATGAACGGACTGTCTCTTGTCATCGCTGTTTTCACATGCGGACTGTATTACTATATCGCACGCAAGCCTATGAACATGATCGGCCTGCTTCTTTCCATAGTGACCCTGATCCCGCACGAATTCCTCCATGCCATCTGCTTCAAAGGCGATGTCTATATGTACAACAACCTGAAGAAAGGAATGTTGTTCGTCGTAGGACCTGGCACATTCACCAAGTGGGAATTCGTCTTCATGTCGATGCTGCCGAATCTCGTATTCGGATTCATCCCGTTCATCCTCTTCCTTCTGTTCCCTTCTCTGGATATCCTGGGAACACTGGGTGCCGTATCCATCGCAGCAGGCGCAGGAGATTACTACAACGTCTTCAACGCCATCACCCAGATCCCGAAAAACGGAAGGACCTATATGCATGGCATGAACTCCTTCTGGTACATTCCAAAGGAAAACCAATAAACATTCTACACCGGTCATCAATGACCGGTGTTTTATTTCCCGATCCATACACAAATCCTGTGTGAAACGATACAAAAATAATCCCACACAGGACAAAAAACACTATAATGGAAAAAGTGAAGTGATGATCATTCACTTCACAAAGAAAAAGGATAAAGTATATGAAAAAAGTAATGGTATGTGGATGCGGCGCACAAGGTTCGACGATCTGCAGAAAACTGGATCAGGAACCCAATATTGAAGAAGTCATCTGTGCAGATCACGACTTTCTCAGAGCAGAAAGCGTCAGCAGGCTGATGAAGAAAGGAAAGCCTGTCAAAGTAGATGCTTCCAATCTGGATGAGATCATCAAAGCTGCGCAGGGGTGTGAACTTCTGGTCAACGTCATGCCTCTGGATTTCGGTCCGAATATGTTGAAAGCCGCCATGGAACTGGGCTGCTGCTATCAGGATCTTTCCGCTTGCGAAAACATCCCCGAATGCATGGATGTCAACGAATACGACCGCTGGCTTGCCGGCATCAGATATATGTATGACGAATATGGAAAAGTATTCAAGAAAAACGATACGACAGCCATCATCGGAACCGGATCTGCTCCGGGACTCATGTGTGTCCTGGCCAGAAAGTGCGTCAATGAACTGGACACCTGTGATACTTTGAACATGATGGTCTATGAAGGCGTTGAAGCAAAACGCTTCCTTCCGTTCTGGTGGAGCACCGATGTCGCTCTGGCAGACATGCAGGAAGATGCCTATGCCTTGGAAGATGGCAAGCTGATCCGTACGGAACCTTTCAGCAGAAAGATCTACAGGAGCTGGCCGGAGTACGATATGAAACCGGTCATGCTTTGTGAACACGCACACGATGAGCCGGTCTATGTCGCCTTCAATTCCAAAGAATATTTCAAAGGCTGCAGGAATGCCTATTTCAAATACGGCGGTGTCGGTATCCGCTTTGCTGAACCGCTCTACCGTGCAGGCCTTCTCTCCAGGAAGGAAGAAGAAGTCGACGGCGTAGAGATCATGCCTCGTGACGTGATCCTGAAACACCTGCCGATGGCACCGAAAGATCCGGAAGAGATCAGAAAGATCATTGAAGAAGGTGTCGTATCAGATGACGGTGCATTCGTCATCGAAGCCTATGGCAAAAAGGACTCAAAAGACGTCATGGTCGAGCTACATCTTTCAGCACCGGGCCTGGTCGAATCCTATCAGAAAGCCGCAATGACCGGTGAGATGTATCTGACAGGACAGGGGGCCTTCATGTATACGAAACTCTTCGTCAACGACATGATCACTCAAAAAGGTCTGATCTCCTCGGATATGTTAAATGACAAGCAGGTCGAACAGTATCTGAAATGGATGGAAGAGCTCGGTATCACATACGACATACAGATCAAGGAAGGGATCCTTCCTGAAGATCTGAAAGGATGATCAAAGCATAGTAAAACCCTCGTGAATGAATCGAGGGTTTCTTTTTTACTAAGCTTTCTTTACAGACGATCTGGATTTGTTTCCAGACTGGCAGGAGTCAATGTTCCTCCACTCACTTTGATTCCGCTTATTGAAGCAAAACGATCAGAGTCAGGATCCAGATGTGCACCGGATAAAAATAACGATATATGACTCTGAACCACTTCGGGATATTCCCATATTCCCCGTTATACAAAGCCATAAACGGGATCGTGATCAGGATCGGTGCAAAGGCCTTCAGGCAATCAAAGATATATTCCATCGATACTTCAAACAGCATAGCCACCCCAAAATAAATGAAGAATACGGAAATGGCCAGGATCACCACCGCAAGAAGCATGATCACGCTCATGGCAATAAAACGCCAAACAGTACTTTTATCTGAGTAGTGTTCCAGATACCAGTCATACATCAGCATCAGTACGATACCTCCGCAGCCATAGCCCAGAGAAAACTTCAGATTCAGCAAGATCGTCACGATCCAGACAAGAGCCTTCTGCCAGTTTGCGTTCAATCTTCTGACAAAGACTAACGCAATACCATACGAGAAAAACTGAAGCAGCTGATTCTGGATATATGGAAAATAAAAACTTCCCCAGAAAGCACGGTCAAATGCCGGCTCGGAAATGACAGCCATGGCTCCTAAGATGATCATGAACTTTTTCATCCTTTCGCCGCTCAGGTGCCTGAAGGAATCAACGATCATGAACGCATATAAAGGAAACGCCAGTCTTCCGATGATCTCATCGATCGATACCAGGGTCTCGTTTGGAAATACACTCGTCACATGATCCATCAGCATGCTTAAGATCGCAATGATTTTCAATCCCAGACTAGTCATTTTCTGCCTCTTTTCTCAGATATTCGTTGATCAGTTTGATGTCTTTCAGATCCTTGTCTCTTCCAAGTTCTCGTTTCATTTCGATTAGACCTTTGTTACTTATGACAGGAAATCCATCAATTGATGTGACAGAATCCTTTAACCAGTTTTCGAAAACTTCAATCTGATCACCATACCTGAAACATCTGTTTCCGTTTTCACTGTGCTGATACAGGTAGCCGTCTTTTTCAAGATGATCTGCCATCTCTTTATTACAACCAAGATCGATATCATTGGTCTCTTTCTTTATCCCATATAAAACCATGGCAGCACCGGTGATCAGCCAGTAATCATCTCTGTTGTATGGAAAACTTTCTAACTGTTTTATGATTTCTTTTTTATTCATATACCGTTATACGGGTCTGCGACAACCGATCAGTTTCCTTTGATGTCGATCAGTTCTCCATCGACATAATATTCTGTCCTGATCAGTTTATCGTTTTCATCGTAAGTGAAGAACCATTGCTGGTTCACATTGCCATTGCGGTCATACATCGTCTGTTCGCTGCACATGTTCTTTTCGTTGAAAGTATACTCAACTTTACTGATCAGATCATCATTACTGCTGTAGGTTTCTTCCAGGATCATGTGGCCTGCCGAATCGTAGGATCGCTTATGAGTTGCGATCACTTCTCCGCCGACGAGATCTTCCATATAATCGTTCATGCCGTTGGCATCATAATGATAAGATCGCTTATACGGACTTCCATTGAAGTTTTCCCAGATCTCTGTGATCAGGTTTCCCTTTTCGTCATAGGCATAATGGACTGGTGTCATTTCACCGGTATACACATCTGTCGTCTGGAAACCTTGTGTGACCTTCCCCTGTTCATCATAGATATAAGCGATATGATCCTTCAGGGTCCCGTCTTGAGAATACCAGTCGATGCTTTCTACGCGGTCAAGATAACTGTAGTTGTAATGATATACATAACGGACATTGCCGGCATCATCATAAGCTGTGTAAATACGGACGTTATTGTGAATATCAGTGATCTGCCCATTATCAACTTTTGTCATGATCTCTTTTATGTTGTCTGATACCGTATCATTCTGATCAATATAATCTTTCAGAGATTCAGCCGCTTCTTTATACTGATTGTTCTGGGTATAGGCATAGAAGATGCAGGCAGCAGATTCTTCGCTCTTTGGATCGAGTTCCTGTGCTTTGTTACAATCCGAAAGGATACTCTGAAACATCTCCTCGGAATAAGAACCGTTCAGATCCAAACCATGTTCAAGATAAAACTTTCCTCTTTCCAGATATACGGCTGCATTATCCGGATCTTCTTCTACAGCTTTGTCGAAAGCTGCTGCAGCCTTTTCATAGTCTCCCTGTTCCAGATACTTGATCCCTTCTTCTAGAGATGAAGAATTCTGATCGGCAGAACAACCCGCCATCATCAACACGATCAGGATCATCAACAGTATTCCTTTTTTCATCATATTCTTCCTTTCAAATAAAAGCTTTTTTCAGACGATCATGTCTGTCAGTTATCATTTCTGTAATTCGGACGTATCTCATTGACCTGATCGCAGTTCCACATACAGGTATCCGCATAGGCGATGCATGTACTGACGTGATCATCCGGCTCGTTGCTGGCATAAAGCGCATATTCTCCATTTACCTTTAACGGAGATTCATCTGTCAGTGTGACCCATGGCATATACCCGTCTTCACTGCAGCAGTATCCACCCGATGGATCTGCACCATAGAAATCAGAAGGTTTCAGATGATCTCTGTCCGCACTTAATTTATATCCCAATATCAGTACGAAATGTTCTTCGGAATTCCTTGGCTGAGGGTTGGCACTTGTCGTATAGGCATAAGTCCCATCGACATAGAAGATCGTCGGTCTTCCCGCATCGATCTCGTCATACGCTTTCTGAAGGACCTTATCCAAAGGATCTGACAAGGCGATATCTTCAAAGTCCGCCCAGCGCCAGACAGCACCTTCACCATCATAGTAGTCATAGGGATCGCTTCGATAGTCTTCATCCAGTATCGCTCTGGCATAAGCCAGATTGAAGATGGAACACACCCAGTCATCCTGTATCCCGACTCTTAAGATCAGTCTTCTGTCGAAGTCCAACATCTTATACAGTCCTTCTGTATCGGCTTCTTCTGTTTTTTCTTCTTCTTTAGTTTCTTCTTTTACAACGATCTCTTCTTTTGTTCCCTCTTTCTTTTCTTCCTTTACTTCAACGATACTTTCTTCTTTTTTCCTTTGCGCCGCAAAAACAAACCTGCAGATCAAAGCAGAAGACAGTAAAAGAAATACGGATAAGAGGACCAGGATCTTTTTCATTTTCTGATCATTTCAATCCCATCAACAGAGATGCAGTATTTATCATTCTCTTTATAGAGATAAACGGTCTGATTCGTGTTCCTTCCGAAACCTTTGACGATCGCTTCATTTCCATTGATACAGGTCAGGAAATAATTCAATGGCTGTTCCTCCAGTCTCAAGGTAAGAAGCAGCTCTTTGTTCTTGATCGTCAGGATCGCTTTCTTGGCAATCGCATTCATCCTTGGATCTTTTGGAACATAAGTGCCTGCAGCTTTCTTCCACTCAGGATCGATCTTTGTTTCTTCATATCTCTTGCCTGCGATCAAAGCGACACCCTGTTTCATGATCAGGACATCCTTATCCAGATAACGGCACTGTTTGAAAGAGATCTCTCTGATCTTGTTTGCCAAAGGAGGGATCAGTCCCCAGAGACCGGTAGCCTCACAATGGAAATAATCATTTTCATCCTTCTTGAGTCGGATCTTGAAACCCGGAAGCATCGTCATCAGCTGATTGCCTGAAGTTTTAAACTCGATCGGTCCCATGAGAGTATCGTATTTGCCGACATATTGATTCGGATCAAGTTCTGTGAATTTCACTTCTTCTTTCAAAGGATAGTTCTGAAGTTCAAAATACTTGTCGAAGATCTCCTTTTCCGCTTTTCTTGACAGCTGAATACCGCTCTTGGAATTGGTGAATACGATGATACCGACCTTCTCTTCAGGAAGATAGTTGAAGCAGGAATGATGATATAAGGTATTGCCGCCATGACCGATGATCTTTGAAGTCTTATGTTTCAGATCAAGCTGGTTGTGAATGATGCCATAGCTGTAGTTGAAGACTTCTTCATCAGCACTATCCATCACCTTGTTTTCCGTCATCGTTTCGATCGTTTCTTCCTTGAAGTATCGCTTGCCTTGATAAACACCTTTGTTCATCAGAAGCACACCGATCTTGGCAAGATCTTTGATCCTTGTATAGGTACAGGATCCTGCCGGGATCATGCATCCCAAGGCATCCTTTGTCCTGTTTCCTTTTTTGTCATAGCTGTAGGCAAGATGATCCGATACTTCCTTTGGAAGTTCGTCTTCTCTGCCAAAATACATCTCGATCTCCATCGGATGTAAAAGGATCTTCTTTAAATAATCTACATAGGTCATTCCCGATACTTTCTGAATGATCAGACCAAGCAAGGTGAATCCCAGATTGGAATAGCTGAACATCTCCCCCGGGATCGAAGTCAGATAGGTCTTGTTGAGACCTTCAATGACATCGGAAAAGTCTTTTGATTCCGTAATGAAATACTCATAGAGATCACACTGCAGTCCCGATCTGTGCATCAGCAGACTTTCGATCGTGATCTTCTGATCGCCGAAACGGCTCTTCACACTCAAAGGAAGATAGTCTCTGACATCATCACCCAAGGAAAGCTTTCCCTCTTCATAGAGCTTCAATATGCCAAGAGCTGTAAAGATCTTGGTGTTGGAACCGATCATATAGAGAGAGTTTTCATCCGGCCTGATATTGTTTTCCTTCTGAATGAATCCGTCGTATACCTCATAGAACACTTCTTCGTCATTGAAAAGGATCAGACTCACTCCGCCTTTGTTTTTCTTCTTCACGATCTGATAGAACAGATCATCGAGTTGTTTCTTCATTGTTTCTTCCATAGGACTAACCTCTGATATCAATTACTTCAATTATAGACCATCTTTCGTTTCTTGTTTCGTCATATAAATTGTGCCTGAAACAAAAACGCGCTAACATTAAGAAAAGGAGAATGGGACATGGCAGAAAAAAAGCACAGCACCTTTGCGGTATTGGAAGTACTGAAGAAGTATTCCGATCAGGATCATATCTTATCGGTAAAACAGATCAGTGAACACCTCCAAAATGAATACGACCTCAACATCGAAAGAAGGACGCTCTATTCCAATATCGGGATCTTAAAAGATTTCGGTTTTGAGATCTCCGACTATGAAGACAACGGCAAGGGATACTACCTGGCAAAAAGAGACTTCGACAAGGGTGAGATCCTTTTATTGTGCAACGCCATCCATGCATCCCATTTCATTTCATCCAAACAATCCGATGATCTGATCAGAAAACTCCTGTCCACCCAAAGCAGATATGATGCCAAGGAATTCTCCGACAAGGTCTATATGCCCAATCCCGTCAAGACAAACAACAGACAGCTTCTCTATACGATCGAAACGATATCCCATGCGATCAAAGAAAACAGAAAGCTGCAGTTCACCTATCTGAAATACGACAGGGAAAAGAACCTCGTCCCAAGAAGGAAGGAACCTTACATCGTTGAACCGCGATACATCGTCTATGCGGATTCCAGAGCCTACATGATCGTTACTTCACCTAATCATCCGGGCTTTATCCACTATCGCATCGACAGGATGAAAGACACATTGATCCTGAATGAAAGATCCGTCATATTAAGAAACAGTAAAGACGCCTATGAATACGCCAGAAACAAGCTCTTCATGTATGCGGGAGAGATGAACTACGTCTCCTTCAGATGCAAAGAATCCATCATGGACCACATGATCGATCTCTTTGGACCTTCACTCAATGTCATGAGCGATGGGGAAGATCACTTCATCATCAGAGTCAGGACATCCATGCAGGGAGCCTTATACCTTGCCCAACAGTACCTGGATTCCATGGTGATCATCGAGCCTCAGGAACTGAAAGCAGAATTCATAAAGACACTAAAAGAAACACTGAAAGAGTACAGATAAGAACAGGAAGGATCCTTCATATCTGCGATCTTATTTTCCTTTTGAAAGAAGCAGATAAAAAGATATTGACATGAAATTCATGCCGGGTTTAGAATGATTCTGTATTTGTAGTACGCGTACTCATATGATGATTCCATGCAGAAGTATGAAGTCATGGAAGATGGTTTTGAAACCCTGTTAAACGACATCGCTGACGATGTTGTTTTATTTTTTTTTCGGAGGTATGCGTATGTGTAAATTTGTATTCGTAACAGGCGGTGTCGTATCAGGACTCGGCAAAGGGATCACCGCCGCATCATTAGGAAGACTGCTGAAAGCCAGAGGATTGAAAGTAGCTTCTCAGAAACTGGATCCATATATCAATGTCGACCCCGGTACCATGTCCCCTTACCAGCATGGCGAAGTTTTCGTCACCGATGACGGCGCGGAGACCGATCTGGACCTCGGACACTATGAACGATTCATTGATGAAGATCTTCACAAGTACTCCAATCTCACCACCGGCAAAGTCTTCTGGAACGTTCTGAACAAGGAAAGAAAAGGCGAGTATCTGGGCAAGACTGTCCAGATCATCCCCCACATCACTAACGAGATCAAGGAATTCATCTATTCTGCCGCAAAGAAAAACGACCCGGATGTTCTGATCTGTGAAGTCGGAGGAACCATCGGCGATATCGAATCACAGCCCTTCATCGAAGCGATCAGACAGATCGGCCTGGAACAGGGAAACGAGAATGTCTGTTATATCCATGTCACTCTGATCCCTTATCTGGAATGTTCGGGGGAACATAAGTCCAAACCGACTCAACATTCGGTCAAGGAACTGCAGGGCATGGGGATCCGTCCGGATATCATCGTCCTTAGATGTTCAAAACCGCTTGAAAAAGATATCTTCGAAAAGATCGCTCTTTTTGCCAATCTCCCTGCTGACCACGTCATTGAGAATCCGACGATCGATCTTCTTTACGAAGTACCGCTCTTGCTGGAAAAGCAGTACTTTGCGGATATCGTGCTGAAACAGCTGAAGATGGATTACGATCAGCCGGATCTGAAGAAATGGAAACAGATGGTACGCAAGGCAAAAGATCCGAAAAACGAAGTCAATATCGCCATCGTCGGCAAGTATGTGAAACTCCACGATGCCTATCTTTCCATCGTCGAAGCATTGAAACATGCCGGATACAGTCAAGATACCGAAGTGAAGATCAGCTGGATCGATTCGGAAAAGATCGACAGGAAGAATGTATCGAAGATCCTCTCTGGCTGCGACGGCGTCATTGTCCCGGGTGGTTTTGGAAACAGAGGTATCGAAGGAATGATTACTGCTGCCGGATATTGCCGCAGCCATGAAATCCCGTATCTGGGAATCTGCCTGGGCATGCAGGTGGCGGTCATTGAATTTGCCAGAAACGCATGCCGTATGAAAGACGCAAACTCCAACGAATTCGATCCGGATTCGAAACATAAGGTCATCGATTTCCTTCCTGATCAGAGCGATGAAACGGATAAAGGCGGTACACTTCGTCTTGGGGCATATCCATGTAGCCTGAAAAAAGGTACAATGATACAAAAGACATACAGACAGGATGTGATCAGCGAACGTCACCGTCATCGCTATGAATTCAACAATCAGTTCCGGAAGCAGCTGACCGACAAGGGACTGATCATCTCGGGAACTTCACCCGATGGCTATATCGTCGAGACTGTCGAACTCGAAAAACATCCTTATTTCATCGGTGTTCAGTTCCATCCGGAATTCAAGTCAAGACCGGATAAAGCACATCCTCTGTTTAAAGGGCTGGTACACGCAGCTGTAATTTCGAAAGGAGAAAGACATGACTGATATCATCAAGACATTCGGAAGCAAGGTATTCAATGACGAGGTCATGAAACAGAGACTTTCCAAGTCGACATATTCAAAACTGAGAAAGACCATCAAAAACGGAGAAGAGCTTTCTTATGATACGGCAGCCGAGATCGCAGAAGCCATGAAAGACTGGGCCATCGAAAACGGTGCGACTCATTTCACTCACTGGTTCCATCCATTGAGCGGAGCCACTGCCGAAAAGCACAACAGCTTCGTAAGCACAGCCGGTGGAGGCAAGATCATACTGGAGTTTTCTCCGCTCAATCTTGTCAAAGGCGAAGCCGATGCATCCTCGTTCCCATCGGGAGGACTAAGAGATACTTTTGAAGCCAGAGGCTATACCGCCTGGGATCCGACTTCCTATGCCTTTATCAAGGATGGGATCTTATGTATCCCGACGATCTTCTGTTCCTATTCAGGAGAAGCACTTGATCACAAGACTCCGTTATTAAGATCGATGGAAGCACTCAACATCCAAGCTGTCAGGATACTTCGCCTTTTCGGCAATGACAAGGTCGATCACGTCAAACCGACTGTCGGTGCCGAACAGGAATACTTCCTGATCGAAAAGAAATACTTCGATGAAAGAGAAGACCTCAGACTGACAGGCAGGACGCTGTTTGGTGCCCTTCCGCCAAAAGGTCAGGAGATGAACGACCACTACTACGGTTCGATCAAGACTTCCGTCGCCGAATATATGAGAGATCTCAACGAAGAACTCTGGTCCCTGGGCATTCAGGCCAAGACCCAGCACAACGAGGTCGCACCTTCCCAGCACGAACTGGCCAACAACTTCTTAACGACGAATGTCTCCGCCGATCAGAACAACCTGACGATGGAAGTCATGAAGAAGATCGCCAGAAAACACGACCTGGAATGCCTTTTGCATGAAAAACCTTTTGCGAAAGTCAACGGTTCGGGCAAGCACAACAACTGGTCCTTGAAAACCGATGATGGAAGCAATCTCTTTGAACCGGGCGATACGCCAATGGAAAATGCCCAGTTCCTCACCTTCCTTTGCGCTGTCATCAAGGCCGTCGATGAATATCAGGATCTCTTAAGGATCTCGATCTCTTCTGCCGGCAACGATCATCGTTTAGGCGGATCGGAAGCTCCTCCGGCCATCATCTCCATCTATCTGGGAGAAGAACTCACCGAGATCCTGGAATCGATCGCCGACGACAAAGCCTATGTCAACAAGAAGAAGACACCGATGAAAGTCTCTGTCCACACGATCCCGTCTTTCCCGAAAGACAACACCGACAGAAACAGGACATCTCCGTTTGCCTTCACCGGCAACAAATTTGAATACAGGATGCCGGGATCTTCCGCATCGATCTCAACACCAAACACAATCTTAAATACCGTCATTGCGCAAGTACTCAAGGAATTTGCGGACAGACTGGAAAAAGCGGACTCGTTCAATGACGCAGTCCACTCTCTGATCAAAGAGACATTCAGAAAACACTCCCGCATCATCTTCAACGGCAATGGCTATGATGAAGCCTGGATTCAAGAGGCAAAACTCAGAGGCTTAAGCAATTACGCTTCCACTCCTGAAGCCTTCTCTCATTATCTCGATGAGAAAAATCTCAGGGTCTTTACCGACAACAATGTCTTAAGTGAAAGTGAATGTAAGTCAAGATACGAGATCTATCTTGAGAAATACTACAAGACCATCAACATCGAAGTACTGACGATGTTGGACATGTTGAAGAAGGATATCCTTCCGTCTGTTTCTCATTACGAAGCGGATCTGAAAGAGTCACTGCTGTATGACAAGGACCTTGGTATCCTCAAGAAAGACAGCTATGAATACAAGACGCTGGAACAGATCAGGAAATACAAGAATGACATCTATAAGGATATGGATCAGGTCCAGAAAAAACTTAACAGAAAGCCGGAAGATTCATTGAAACTGGCGATCTATTATCACGACAGGATCATCCCGCTGATGGAATCCTTGAGGAAAAATGCCGATGAGCTGGAACTGATCGTCGATCGCAATTACTGGCCGTTCCCGACTTACAGAGAACTCTTGTTTGGAGTAGACTAAGGAGCTCATCTTCAAAGATGAGCTTTTCTTTTGCCTGTAATATAATAAGAAAAAACAGATCATTATATGGAGGTATCATCCATGAACATACTTGAAATCACAAACTTCTCAAAATCATATTCCAAAGAAAACAAGGCAGTCGATGACATCAGTCTGAATGTGGAAGCCGGAGACATCTTCGGCTTTATCGGACACAACGGTGCCGGAAAAAGTACGACGATCCGTGCCCTTGTCGGTGTGCTGGATTACGAGGAAGGAACGATCAAGATCGATGGACACGATGTAAAAAATGAACCGATGCAGTGCAAGAAGATCACGGCCTATATCCCTGATAATCCCGACCTCTATGAGAATCTGACAGGACTGCAGTTTCTGAATTTTGTTGCAGACGCTTTTGAAGTGAGCGAAGAAGAAAGAAAAAGAAAGATCGAAGACTACGCATCCCGCTTTGAGATCATGGATGCCTTATCAGATACCATCTCCTCCTATTCTCATGGCATGAAACAGAAAGTTGCGATCATCTCCGCTCTCATTCATGAACCGAAACTCCTGGTCCTGGATGAACCGTTTGTCGGACTTGATCCGAAAGCATCTTTCACACTGAAAGAGATCATGCATGAGATGTGTTCAAACGGAGCTGCCGTATTCTTCTCCACCCACGTCCTGGATGTTGCCGAAAAGCTCTGCAATAAGATCGCCATCATCAAGAAAGGCAAGATCATCGCAAACGGAAAGATCGAAGAACTCTTACAAGGAAAACAGTCTTTGGAAGAAGTATTCATGGAGGCTGTCAGGGATGACTAGAAAAGATCTGTCTTTACTTAAGACGATGCTTGCCTCCAAAAGCTGCATCAACGTCTTAAGACATTCCAAAGACAAAAAGAAAAGAAACAGAGCTGCTCTGGATCTTTTCTCGATCGTCCTGTTCGTGGTGATGGGAGCCTCTTATATTTATGTCATCTCCTATTCCTTTTATCAGATGGGATATGGAAAGATGATCCCGTCTCTATCAGCGGTGAGCGTTTCTTCTCTTGCGCTGATATTGACTTATACAAAATCCAACGGCTATCTCTATGCCTTCAAAGAATACGACATCCTGATGGCGATGCCGTTTACTGTAAAACAGATCGTATCTTCCAGATTCCTTCTGATGTATCTGAAAGATCTGCCGTTACATTTTGCGATCAGCCTTGCCGGACTTATCGCCTACGGGATGACCATGGATCCATCCATTTGGATCTATATCGCATGGATCATCATGACGCCATTCCTTCCCTTACTTCCTTCGCTGCTCGCAACGCTTCTTGGAGCTCTGATCGCAAATATCGGATCACGCTTTAAGCACAAGACGCTGATCCAGACGATCCTGTCTTTTGCGGTGATCATCTTTTCATTCTTCTTCAGATACTTCCTGGATCTTTTCTTCAGGGGAGAAGGAACAAACGCGATGATCGATCAGTCAAGCCAGGCTCTTTCTTCGATCTCAAATTACATTCCTACGATCAGATTCTTTGAAAATGCGATCGTAAAGGAAAGTATCCTTTCGTTTTTTCTGATGATCCTGATCTCTTTGATCACGTTCCTCGTTTCGATCTTATTCATTTCAAGAAACTACGGTAAGATCAATTCAAAGCTGACGACGGGTGACAGGCACAAAAAGAAAAAGATCACTTCAAACGCCTATAAAAAGAGATCGATGATCTCAAGCATTGCCTTCAAGGAATTCAAGCGAGTCACCGCTTCAGCTCTATGCGCATCCAATCTGGGGCTGGGTGCCGTGATGTCGATCCTGGTAACGATCATCCTTCCCTTTGTCGATATGAAAAAGATCATCTCTTCATTAAGTGAAGGTGCACAATTTGATATCTCACCGCTGGCTCTGGTCTGGCCGATCCTGGTCTATTTCTTTGTTGGTATGTTGCCGACAACTGCACCAAGTCCTTCTCTGGAAGGAAAGAATGAGTGGATCCTGGACTCCCTTCCGATCGATAAGCTGACGATATACAAAGGAAAGATGTGTTTCAATCTCTGTCTGAATATGATCCCTGCCGTACTGGCGGTGATATCGGGAATGTATGCCTTTCGGGCAAGATGGTATGAATACATCCTTGGAGTTTTCATGATCGTCTCGATGTGCCTGTTCTCTACGACATACGGCATGCATTGCGGGATCAGACACAGAAGACTTGACTGGGATGATGAAGCGGAAGTCGTGAAACAGGGAGCCGCCGTTTCTCTCTATCTTCTTCCCAACATGATCGTATCGATGATCCTGATGTCCGGCATGGGAGTCCTTGTCTATATGGGAGGTTCTGTGATCGGTGCAGCGATCATCATAGCTGTTTACGGCATCCTCGCATTCCTGTTCTACCTGTCAGTAAAACGACTGGCACGATAGGATATACTGAAAGAGTAAAGAAGGAAAAGATATGGAACTTATTAAATATTCTGACAGGATCTACTATTCCGCATATGAAGAAGAAAGAGACAGACCTGCTTTGGGCTATATCAAGGGTGACCGCTATTCCATCGCTGTCGATGCCGGCCACAGCAAGGCTCATCTCGATGAATTCTATGATGCATTAAGAAAACAAGATCTTCCGCTTCCTGAGATCACGATCATCACCCACTGGCACTGGGATCACTCTTTCGCGATGCATTGCATCAACGGAGTTTCTCTGGCAAACAAGATGACAGACAAGTATCTTCGCTACTTCATTGAAAACAGGACGCAAGAAAGTGATCAGGAATTCCTGAATCTTGATCCCAGCATCTATAAAGAATACGAAGGTGGTAAAAAAGAGATCATCGTCATCCCTGCCGATATCGTCTATGAAGACAAGGTGGCACTGGATGCCGGAAATCTTGAAGTCGAAGTATTTGAATGTGTCTCACCGCACACCGATGATGCGACACTTATCTATGTTCCAAGTGAGAAAGTCTTATTCATCGGTGACTGCATCTCCGGTGTCTTCCCTTCATGGATCGCCGATCCGGTATTGTTGAAACAACTCATTGAGAAACTTGAAACGATCGATGCGCAATACATCATCGGCGGACACTGGCCGATCTACACCAAAGAAGCATTATTGAAACAACTCAGAGAAGAACTGTAAAAGACACGGGATGATCCGTGTCTTTTCATGATTTTTTTAAAACAAAAGATACAGATCGCTCTGTATCTTTTGTCTAATGATTTTTACTTGTCTTATTTTGTGACCTTTTCGCCTCTTGTAACAGGTTTTGGATCAACGAAATCCAGTTCCTTGTCATTGGCATTGGTGATGATCAGCATCGTTGACATATCATATGTCTTTGACAGCTTCTTGAGATCGACTTCAACGATCGGATCACCTGCTTTAACTGTATCACCCTGTTTCTTGCCCAAGAGTCTGAAGCCATCGCCATTGGCATTGACGGTATCGACGCCACAGTGGACTAAGAGTTCTACACCGTTGTTCATCATCAGACCATAGGCATGTCCTGTCGGGAACAGGACTGCTAAAGTACCATTTGCTGGCGCACATAATACGACCTTGTCACCAGGGAACTTGAAGGCAGTGGATTTACCCATCATCTGCTCTGCAAAGACAGGATCTGATACCGTTTTGATATCAATTAACTCTCCATCTGCCAGAGCGACAATATCATCATCGCCTACGTTCAGTTCAGGTAATACTACCTCTTCTTCTTTTTTGAATAATTTGTCAAATAAACCCATTGTATCTTCCTTTCCGCAAAACGCTTTTCTTATGTCTTTATTTTACATTATGAAACGAGATTTTTTAAGTAATTATCCTTCATAGAAGGCAATACCGCCTCTGCCTGTATCCTTGACACGATACAGTGCTTTGTCCGCATCTTTGAAGATATCGCCCTGCGGATTCTCACGATCGGAGAAGGCAACGCCAACGCTGAGTGAGAACGGAGGCAGATCATCCTTTGGATGTTGCAGGATCTCGTTTGCCGCATTGATCTTGTTGGCAACGAGCTGTTTCATCGAAGAATTGGCTCTGGTCATGACGACTACGAATTCATCACCACCGAAACGGCAGATGATATCGACGCTTCGGAATGAATTGGTCAGGATCTCGGCAACTCTCTTCAAAACTCTGTCACCGACCGCATGGCCATAGGTATCATTGACCTGTTTGAACTTGTCGACATCCACCAATAACAACGCCATGTGTTCGGTATCGACGTTCTGTATGAGCAGATCATAAGCTCCTCTGTTAAATAATCCCGTCAGTGCATCATGAGAAGCTTCATAAGACAGCTTGTCCTGGGTCGACTGGTTCTGTTCCAGGACGGTATTGTAAGTCCTAGAAACATAGCGCAGTTCCTCGACACCTGTCGGCGGGATGCTCTTCTGTTCCTGCATCAGTTCCACCATCTTGGTCAATGGCTTTCTGATCTGCTGGGAGATGAAGATGACAAATCCAAGCACGATCAGTAAGAACGTGATCGTGACGATCGTCAGGATGTTTACCAGCAAATTCAGCCTTGCGGAAGCATTCTCCAGTTCCTGTGATGAGGATCTGATCAGTGATTGCGTACACAGAGATACGTTTTCTCTGATCCTGTCCTTGTAGTGCATGTATTCGTTGTCAAAGACGAGTCTCTGTGCTTTCTCTTTCTGTTCCTCTTTACTTAAGGCGAGATCTTCCTCAGACAGTCTGATCATTGAGATCTCTTCCGGGATCTGATTGAGATCATAATCTCCCGCCTCCAACATCAGCCTCATCGCCTCATATTCGGTCTTGACCAGTTCGTTGGAAAGATCCAGTGCACTGTTGAGGTTTGCCAGAGCACCGCTCTTATCATCACCCAAAAGTTCTTCCAGACTCTGCACCGCCTTGTCTCTTCTCTGTGTCACTTCGACTTCTTCAAAGAAATCCGTGAGATATTGAAGTTCTCCTGTCACGACGAAACATCTTACTCTGTCGGTCAGATAGTCGGAACCCGAGACCATATCGGAAGCCGCCAATTGCGCTGAGATGTATCTGTCGGATGCGATCTCCATGCGCTTGTAGCCGTTGGATACGGCAATGTCCGCCATGAACAGAGCGATCGCTGCCAGAAAGGCGATGACCACGAAACTGATATTGGCAGTTCTTAACTGGATTCCGGAATTGATCGGAGGACCATCCTGATTCAGGATCTCTCCGCCGAATTCTTCCTTGCCCTGTACAGAGTTTCTCGCCGCATCCAGCTGTGCTGACTTGACCTTATCTACGAAATCATCCTGATCTTCATGGACGGTCTGTTTTTCCGCTTCTTTCCTTTGTAAGATGAATGGTTCAAATTCAGAAGCCGGTACCGGCTTGGAGAAGAAGTAACCCTGTACGATATCGCAGCCCAGTTCCTTCAAGGCATCCAGCTGTTTTTCCGTTTCCACGCCTTCCGCGATGACCGGAACATTCAGGAAGTCCGCAATGTCGATGATGACTTCCACCACTCTGATATTTCCGCCTTCCTTGAAGGCGTTTCTGATGAACTGCATATCGAGCTTCAGGGCATCGATCGGCAGATTGGAGATCATATTCAAAGAAGAATATCCGGTACCGAAATCATCCATCTCGATACGGAATCCCAGTTTTCTTAAGTTGTTGACAGTCTCAATGATCTGTTCGGATTCTTCGGTATATGCCGATTCCGTCACCTCCAGCATCAGATCATGAGTTGTCAGATCGTTGTCCTTTACGATATTGACGAGCTCTTCCGCAAGATTTGGATCATACATATCGATCCTGGATACGTTGACGGAAACCGGGATCGCATAGTCATACTTGTCTTTCCATTCCTTGATCTGAGAAGCTGTCTTTCGCCAGACATACTTGTCCAGCTTTTCGATCAGACCGTTTTCTTCAAACAGAGGGATGAAGATACCCGGAGAGATCATGCCGAGTTTCGGATGGATCCAACGCACCAGTGCTTCAGCACTTGTCAGGATCGGGATATCCGGACGGACATCGAACTTCGGCTGGTAGTAGACCTGGAACTGTTCCTCGGCGATCGCGATCGGGAATTCTTCGATCAGCTGTTCCGCATACAGTTCTCTTTCGTGGAGGTCGTTGTCATAGATACCGATCGTCTTTGTGAAACTGTTCTTGACCGTATCAGCTGCCATCTTGGCGTGGTCAAATCTTCTTTCGATATCAAGATCCTTATCGACTTGCGAATAGACACCCATTCTTAAACGGACACGATGATTTCCGGAATCATCATCCGCCAGACCGATCGATGCGTTATCTAAGATATCTTTATAGTCACTTCGATGCGGACAATACACCATGAAAGTATCCGCTTCTCTTCGACAGACGATGCCGCCTGCCTCATGGACCATTTCTCTTAAACGGTCGGAGATACGGCACAAGACTTCATCGCCATAGGCATTTCCATATCTTTCATTGATCATATGGAAATGGTTGATATCGACGATGATCGCATCCATGTCCTGATCCTTGTGGAACTGGTCATACTGCTGTGCATAGCGGTAGAAGTATTCCTTGTTGTAAAGACCGGTCAAGCTGTCTCTTTCTGTCGACTGGATGATATCCCTGTCTTCAGAAAGCTCGATGGTCCTTAAGACTCTCGCCTGGATGACGCCGACTGCCGGATACGGTTTCGGAATGAAATCGATGGCGCCCAGAGAGAGCGATTCGATCTCCGACTCCGACTCGGAAGTTACGACGATGATCGGGATGCGTGACAGTTCACTGTCTGCCTTGACTGTCTTCAACACTTCGATACCGGTCATTCCCGGCATCAGGATATCCAAGAGCACCAAAGACAGTACATCCTTCAGTTCACGGATCTTTTCCATTGCTTCATTGCCGTCTTTGGCATAGACGACATCATAGTCTTCTTTTAAGATCTGACCCAAGAGTTCTCGATTGATGAATTCATCATCGGCGACCAGGATCATCCTCTTGCCATTGGCGGAATGAAATTTCACATGATTTTTCATCCGTATATTCCCCTTTCCATAAACATCAGAAAATGATGATGTATCTTTCTATATCACTATCATTATACCAATGAAGTGACCTCTTATAAGGTGGCATTCATCACAATCCTGCCGTTCTTCCTTTTTTAGACTCTTGTTTTGTCCAAATAAAAATCAGCCATGACAGCTGACTTGTGATTTATCTGAAAAGAAAGCTTGCGATCATCACGACAAGCGGAAGTGTAATGATCGAAAGGATCGTTGAGATGCATACGTTTTCTACAGCAGATGTGTAATCCTTATCATATTGTTGCGCATAGATCGCAACATTGGAACCGACCGGGCAGGCTGCTGCCAATAATATCGCCAGAAGCATATCAACGTTTTCATAAGGGATCATTCTGAAGATCACTATCGTGACAAGCGGGATCAGTATAAGTCTGATCAGAGAAACTTCATATACCTTCTTTTTTCTCAACATTCCCAGTAAATCGCTTTGTGCCAGATAGACCCCCGATACGATCATAGCCAATGGAGTATTCAAACCGCTGATGATCGAAAAGACATTGCTGACCATTGAAGGCAATGTGATATTGCCAAAGAAGATGATCGATCCGATAAAGACGGCGATCACGACAGGATTGCTTAATACTTTCTTAGGTTTCATGGCTGACTTATCCCCGGAGATCGCAAAGACACCATAGGTCCATTGAAGTACTCCCGTCAATACGATCATCATCGAGATATAGAAGATCGCATGACTTCCGACGACTGCCTGTATCAGAGGAATACCGACAAATCCGGAATTGGAGAAGGTTGCGGAAAACTCGGAAACACCGTCTTTCTTGTGATAGATCAGATAGGAAATGATCATCGCCGCCAGCATTGCCAGGAAAGAAAACAGGATCGAGTAGAAGAAAGCTTGCGTCTTTTCGGCTGTTCTTTCCACATGGAAATTGGATACGATGACAACAGGGATCGCCACATATAACAGAATGTTACCGATATCCTTTGAACCCTGATCTGAGATCAGTTTCTTTTTATAACAGATATATCCTACAGACATCAGTACAAACATGATGATGACCTGTTTTATCAGTACGAATACGGTTTCCATTTTCCTTCCTCCTAAACTAGAATGCGTTCTAGTTTATTCATATTTAATCATAATTACACGAATAAGTCAATGAAAATAGAATGCGTTCTAGAATTTATTCGATTTTCATTGACAAAGTGATCTGACAACAGTTAAAGTTGAAATGAAAGAAGGTGTTTCTATGTCCAAACGAGATGAACATACAAAGAAAGTCAAAGAAAACATCCTGAATGCAGCTGATGAACTTCTGAAAACAAAAGGCATTGAAGCAGTAACTGTCAACAATATCTGCAAGATGGCAAAGGTATCGGTAGGAAGTTTCTATCATCACTTCTCCAGTAAGGAGAATGTGCTTTCGCATTACCTGATCGATGCATTTGAAAAAAGAAGAGAATCATTTGAAACGATCAATGATGAAGATATCATCCGATCATTACTTCAATCATATCGTCTGTATAACAGCTTCCTTCTGGAAAAAGGATACGACTTTATCGTCAATTACTACGTTCCAAGCAACAGAGCCATCTTTTCCTACAACAGCAGGAATGTATCCAAAGAAGATGTGCCGATCGTTTCGATCAATGAAAAGCTGATCGAAGAAGCGTTACGTAAGGGATATCTGAGATCCGATATCACTGCACAAGAACTCAACAGCGATCTCTCTGTCATAGAAAAAGGATCGATCCTGGACTGGTGTGTCTCTGAAGGATCCTATGATCTTCTCGATCATACCAATCACTTATTGAAAAACTATCTGATGAATTATGTTACAACGAAATACAAAAGAAAGTTCCTGTCAGGAGAAACGAAATGAGCGATTACGTAAATAACGACTATAAAATATTTGAACTCTTCAGCAAGCAATGGGCTCTTGTGACAGCAGGAAATACGCAACACTTCAATTCCTGTACGATCAGCTGGGGATCGATGGGAACTCTGTGGACAAAGCCAACCAAGAGCGGATCGATCATCACAGTCTATCTTCATCCTTCCCGCTACACCTGTGACTTCCTGAAAGAGTATGATTCTTTTACAGTCTCTTTCTTCCCGCAGGAATACAAGGAAGCTTTAAGCTATATGGGTTCCCATTCCGGACGAAACGAAAAGAAAAGCGGGAATGCGGGTCTTACCGCGATCCCGTTTGGTGACAGTATCACCTATGAAGAAGCTGAACTCACTTTCCTTTGTCGAAAAGTATATGGCCATCAGCTTTCAAAAGACGATATTGCGAAAGACATTCAGGACTATTACAGAAACAACCCCAAAGCCTATCCCGTTGATGAGAATGGGCAATGGCAGCCCCATTATCTGTTCATCGGTGAGATCCTGGAAGTTTCAGACAAAAGAAAATAAAAGGCCTTGGCATTGTCCGCCAAAACCTATATGATCATGAACGTTCATCCTGTCAGGATGGACTTTTTTTATCTGAACTGAACTTCGAGGGAATAGTTTTTCGCAACCGCCTTGATCAGCGGAGAATAGATCTCCCAGACAGAGAGCTTAGCGAAACGATCTGCCGTTTCCAGTACCTTCTCATCATCCAGCTTCTGCTGCATCCTTGTTCTGGCTTCCCTTTGAACATCAGCCGCCTGTTCCATCGTCATCTTGATATCACCGAATGCCAGTAAACCCTTGGTGGTATCGCCAAACTGGATCTGGTCTTCCGGGATATTGATCTCTTCCTGGACCGCATGCGGGATCCTCAAAGTAATGACTTTGTTTTCATCATCGACGACGATATCTCCTTTTCTGATCGTGGAAAGATCGACCGTATAGACTGCCGTCCCATTGTAGGTGATCAGCTGGTTCTTGGTGAAAACACCCCAGTTGAGTAAACCGGTATCGATGATCTGCGCGACATCGGAAACTTCCTGCTTGTATACTTCAAGCTTTTTCAGCTTTGTTGAATCACCCAGTATCGCTTCCTCAAAATCGGCAGCCGTATAACCGAAGACCCCATCATTGTCGATCGTCTGATCGCGGCCAACGATCGAGTCATCGATATGAAAAACGGTGTTGAACTTGGAGTTCAACATCTCCACTTTCGGAATGACGATATATGCCAGTAAGCCGATCGCGATCAGAGTAGGCAATGCCGAGATCAGTATCTGTTTGAAGTTTGCCTTCCTGGCACCCTTCTGTGCTGCCTTTTCAACCTTCTTGAGAAGTTCTTCTTCGTTGATCTCTTTTACTTCTTTCTTTTCTTCCATTTCAGACCTCCATACAAAGGCGGGATAAATTATGACCCGATGCTTCCTTTATCCCATTGAAAGCTTTTACGGCCTGCCGCAAGATCTTGAGTGTGCTGTAACAGAAACTTCTGACAGAAACATAAACTGATAAGAAAATAACGAAAGAACCAAAACATTAAACTCTTACTTTCTTACGAGTTTTTAAAAAGCGGTGCCGAAGGAAAAATTATTATTCTGTGATATCGACTTCAAACTCCTGTGTCTGATTGACTCTGTCCAAAGCCAGCTGTATCTGCTGGACACGGCTGAGATTTTCTTCATAGACCTTTTCGACATCGTCCGTCTTGTAGTTGAGATACTGATATTCCGCAACATCTCTTCTCGCAGCCATGCCACCGGAGAGTCTTGTCTTATTCTTGGCTCTTCTCAAAGAATCGAGCCTTGGCAGCTTGTTGTTGAGTTGAGCCATTTCTACCAGCGCCTGATCGATCGTGATCCCGATCGGCAATACCGTTGTCGTATTGAAAACATTCAGCGCATGTTTCAAAGTCCTGATCTTGAGATCGATCTCATCGATCTGGCGATTGGTCTCATTGAAATCATATTCGGGGATCTCGATCTTTTCCCCGTCAGCCAGCACATAAGTGGAATTATTGGATTCCTGACCCAGGAGATAACTCTTCTTATCCTCCAGAGTCCTGATCAGTTTATTCGCAGAAGCGGATGTGAATTTCATAGTGATATCCTCCTCATTTCTATTATCCCATATTTATCTTCCAGACAGATACCAGGCGATCAGGTAATCAGATACCATCCCATAGGATTGGATCCCTTCCTTCTCATCAAATGTTTTCAGATAGGTGTCATTGATCTGGTCTGACACTTCCTTTAGTGGGGATTCATATTTCTTATATACATTTGAAGTGTCCTGCCTGTCCAGTTTCACAAGAGTTACATTGATATCTTCATCATACTTGTGATAGAGTTCCAATGCCTTTTCCTGATCGATCTTATATAAAGAAGAAAACGTATAAGAAAATGCGTTGTAGTATCCGCTGTATATAAAACGGATATCATCGTTACAGATACAGGCCAGGAAGGCCGCAAAGTTGGCCTCCTCTTCTCCCGCAAGACCCAGCCGATGTCCGGCTTCATGTGCCATCGTAAAAGGCAAAGGAACTGTAGGTACGCTGTAAGGAACACCTGCCTCTCCGCTTATCGGCATGAAGATCCCGACAATGCCGTTATACATCAGATATTCTCCGACGACAGTCAATCTCTTGACTCTGACATTGCTTCCTTTGAAAACGGGATATGTATCGGAAAGTTTCTCATAGGAAGATCCTGCGATCTTCGCGATCTGGTAGAAATCGCCTGCGATCGCATGGCCCTCATCATCTCTTTCGATCAGAGAAGAATATTCCGCAGCTTTCAACAGATAATGTTCACAGCTTTCATATAGTTCATCAACGCTGTACTGCTTTACTTCCAGATCAAGCTCTTCGCTTAATTCCGGTGCATAGTGATTCAACATCCATCCGCAGATCACGATCGTTACCAGTACAGATGCGATCAGAAATACTGTCGTCAACCACTTCAATATGAAATGTTTCCTGATCGATATGACGAACGTGATCACCAACGAAATAATCGCTATCACCATTGCGATATCCCAGAAGGCAAACGGAAGACCTTTACTGAAAGAAGAAAGAAAGGCGATCCAGCCTTTTGAAAAATTCCTGTAGGAAGGAAAGAAAAAAGAAGGGAAGCGCTTGAACAGAAACATCGCTGCCCCATCGATGATCAGTAACAGTATTCCGAATAAGGTTTTCTTCACAGATATAATTGTATCTGTTTTTATATCACAGGATCATTTCTATCATCAGATAATATATTTTCACACAGATCTGACACAATCAGAAACGATAGATCGCGGTATTGGCTCTTTCTCCCCAGTGCTTCAATATCAGAGAATGCCACTCATCTTTTGAAACTTTTCCGCCATAGGATAAGAGTTCATAATCGACACCATAGATATGGTAGAAGACACCGGTCTCTTCATATCCGTTATGAAGATAGAAGTCTTTCCTCTTCCTTGTCTCATCATATTGTTCGTCGTCCTTTACTTCCTCGATATCCAGGACGATGCGTTTGCCATTCCTGTTTTCACTGATGTGGTTGAGTATCGCCGAACCGTATCCCTTTCCTCTTTCCTTTTCTTCCACGCAGATATAGCTCAGATAGATCAGATCGCCATTGAGGAAAAGATAATACATCCCGATCAGCATGTCGTCATCATAGACCGCTTCCATGACTCTTTCATCCGACAAGGTAAACATCAGGATATCAAAAGGGATCCTTTCATTATCCGGAAAGGATCCGTTGTACATCTTTCTGATCTTTCTGATATCTCTATGTTTTTTAACGACTCTTTCAGTCTTCAACATCAGTGTTCGAAGTGTTTGCTGACATCCTTCAACAGATCGATGATCTGAAGGTGCTGCGGACAGACGCTTTCACATTGACCGCACCCGATACAGTCGGAAGCTTTTCCATGCCTGTCATTCAGGTTATCGTAATTGGAGAAGTTGATGGTCCATCCTTTCTCCTCCAGGTCTTCTCTCATGTCTTCATTATACAGTGAGAAATACTCCGGGATACAGATATTCATCGAACAGCCTTCCGTGCAATAGTGACATGCGGTACATGGGATGGCGATCTGCGAATTGATGATCTGAGCTGCCTGATGGCACAGTCTGATCTCTTCCTCAGTCAACGGCTTAAAGTCTTTCATGTACGATGTATTGTCGTCCAGCTGTTTCAGATTGGACATACCCGACAATACGACCATGACATTTTCCAAAGAAGCAACGAAGCGGATCGCCCAGCTAGGGACTGATAATTCAGGTTCATGGGCTTTGAACAGATCGATCACTTCTTGTGGAACCTTGGCCAGAGTACCGCCCTTGACCGGCTCCATGACAACGACCGGCTTGCCATGTTTCACGGCAGTCTCATAACACTTCCTTGACTGGATCCATTCACTCTCCCAGTCGAGATAATTGATCTGCAGCTGAACGAATTCCATCTCCGGATGATCAGTCAGTATCTTATCGAGGATCTCCGGTGTGTCGTGGAACGAGAAGCCGCAATGTCTCACCAGACCTTCCTTCTTCTTGTTCAGCAGCCAGTCAAAACAATTGAGTCTTTCATACTTCTCCAGCATTGATCCCTCAATGCCATGTAAAAGATAATAATCAAAGTATCCGGCACCGGTCTTCTGTAACTGGGCATTGAATACCTTGTCTCTGTCTTCTTCCGTCTCAATAAAAGCAGAATGAAGCTTTGTTGCCAGCGTATAAGTTTCGCGCGGATGGCGGCTAGTCAACACTTCCTTGACTGCATCTTCACTCTTGAATGCATTGTACATCCAGGCGGTATCGAAGTAAGTAAAACCCCTTTCTATGAAGAGGTCTACCATCTTTTTCAATTCTTCGAAGTCGATATTGCCCGGATCACCCGGATCGTTCTGAGGCAGACGCATCAGACCGAATCCCAGTTTCTTCTCAGGCTTAAATTCCATACGCTTCTTCTTCCTTTAATTCTTCTGTTACCTTTGTCTTGCGAGGTTTTTTCAGAGAAGCTTTGAATTCTTCGATCCCCTCTCTTACTTCCGATGTTACTTCCAGCAGCTGATCATACCTCGCCAGGGGCAGATCAACACTGCCGGCATAGCGAAAGCTCACTGACAGTTTATTCTTGGCGATCCCTGTAATGACGCCCGGACTGCCGGTGGCTCTGCTTCGAATAGACATACCTACTACGTCCATACTGCCTCCGTTTCTATAGATGATTAATGCGTATCTACATATTAATTATATCGGGTTTCTAAAGCCTTTTTGTGAAAATCATCACAAAAAAATAGTACTTCCAAATAACTATCTCAAAACGGATTTATTTGTGGTGTACTTTTTTCACTACTTTATTTTTTCTGTGAATTTTTTCAGAAAAAACATAATATAAAATAAAAGGGTACCGGTATGGTCAAACGTTCATATGACCATCTGAATTTCCGGTACCCTTCTGATATTTTCAACAAAAAATGAAGTATCAAACTTCATTTTATTCCTTCAGAAATACAACGACCTCCCTGTCTTTTACCAGTTTCAGGATCTCCATTTCCTCATCTGAAAGCACACCGATCCTGTTGCGGGTGCCATCATTCACAAGAGGCAGTAAAGCGATCTGAACTTCACCGGCATAATGACTGTAATTGTCATTTACCATCAGCACGGTTCCCGGTTCAAAGTATTCACAATCATCCTTTCTTGCGGGTACCTGCTTCCTCAAGAACCTCGGCATCCTGGAACGCCAGATCCATTCGGAAGAATCTCCTACATCACTGTGCGGGAAAAATCCCAGGAGGATCTCTTTCTCGACATCACTGATATTCTCGTCCAGTTTTACTCTGATCTTCTTCTGCGGATAGAACATCTCTTTACCGGCACCCATTTTCATCATCATTGCGACGACAGGATTTCTTTCATCTACTTCGATCTCTTTTAAGATCTCCGGTGCCTGCTTCACTTCTTCTTCACTTGCGCAGGCATTGCCGATCAGCAGAGTATCGATATTGCCGGCCGCCATCATCGTTCTGATCTGAACATCAAGAGGTAGATCTCTCATTCTTTCCACTGTCGGAAGGCCACACACAGCATCCCATACTCCACAGGTATTCTCGTTTTGCGAAGTGATGAATGCAGCTACTTCAACACCATCTTTTTTCAAAGCGACATTATTGTCGAGATAAGTCTTCCACTTCATTCCGGTATAGCGCTGCGGATAGAAGTTATGGCAGGCAAGGATCCTTTTATCTCCTGCACCGGCTTTTCTTAATGCATCGATATATTTTTCAGAAACGACTGATGCGTTGAATTCGATCAGGATATCATAAGGATTGTTGATCAGGATGACGCTTTTCTCGATATCATATGCCATATCCATTCTCAAGATATCAACACCCAGATTCGCAAATACAGAGACATCATCATAAGAAGCACCAAGCTTTTCAAAAAGATCCGGATTGACATCCAGATCAACTTCCATATGGTTCTCATGAGATACCTGAATGAACTGTCTGAAATAATCCAGTATTTCTTCTTTTGTACCCTCTACCGACCACATGGAAGAAAAGACTCTTGTGAACCCATATCTTCCCGCAAGCTCGATGTAGTTTCTGATCTCATCAAACGATTGAATATCGGGATATACCGAAATACCCAGTTTCAGCATGTTTCCGTTTCCTTTTCTTTGTGTTGTTTCTTTGCGTTCATGTATTCATTGAAATCATAACCAAGAAATTCGCAGGCATCTTCTTCCGTATCGAATGTTCCCTTAGACATCAGATGATCTACAGTAGAAAACATCGTGAGATAATTTCCTTCTTGTAAGCCTTCTTCCTTGCTTTGTCTTGATATGAGATTCATTTTTTCTTCTATCGTCATGATCGTTCTCCTTTGTGTCGATGACTGATTTGCCTCATCAACTACATTTTGTATTCTGTTTGTCAGATTGTCAACCGGATCACCATTGCGGATATATGACAAAAGATTCCTTAATCCGGGCGAGATCCTTTCATCATCGCTGGTGGCATTGATGACGATATTTCGGGCACCGTCGTCGTAATCTTTTGTCCTATCTTCTTCTTCCAACATACGGAAACGATAGACTGCTTCACCTTCCTTGAAAGGGTCATAGGTACAGATGAAAATGACATAACAGTTTTTCAGTTTGTTGTAGTCATCTCCTCTTTTCAGATCGTCACAGGCATTGGCGGCCTGGTAGTACCTCATCCTTCTTTCCAGGTCATTACTGGCGAAGGATTGCATCTCCACATCAAAGACATCACTGTCATTTTTCATATACACATCTAGTCTGACTGATTTGTTGTCAGCTGTGTAATTCAATACCTTCTGTTCGTCGACGACATCCACATGGTCTATCTCAAAACCCAGGATCAGTTCCAACAGTTCCTTGGCAAGTTCCGGATGACTTGTCAGCACATAGCAGAATACGATGTCGTTCGTAAATGGATAGAAATTCTTCTTTTTCTTTTTATTTTTCATAAAAAATACCTCCATTACGTTATTCGCCGAAAAAGAAGAAATACCTAACACAAAATGAAAAAATCAGGATTTTTTAATGAATTATCCTGATTTTTGTTTAAAATGTATGGAACTGATATTATTTCACGACATCCCAGATCATCTCCGAGATCGTTGGGTGAGGATGAACGACCTTCACAAATTGTTCAGGTGACATCTTCTTCTGAACTGCGATCGCCAGTTCGCCGATAAGTTCTGTCGCATGCGGCGTGATGATCGATCCACCGACGATCACATCGTCAGCGATCAGGATCTTCACAAAACCGCTTTCACTGTTTTCGATCAGACACTTGCCATTGGCACCGGTCAGGAATTTCTTCGACTGATACTCGATACCTTTTTCCTTCAGCTGATCTTCACCCACTCCGACTGAAGCGATCTCAGGTTCCGTATAGATGCCGCTAGGAATGACAGACATGTCGATCTCAGGATCCTTTCCTAAGATCAGATCGACGATGTTTTCACCCTGTGCTTCTGCCACATGAGCCAACTGGATATTTCCAGATCTGGCATCGCCGATGACATAAATGTTGTCGATGTTTGTCTTTCCGTTTTCATCGGAAACGACACCTCTGTTGATCTCAAGGCCAAGACTATCTTCCGCAAGCGAAGCGATGTCCGCTCTTCTTCCGGTAGCGATCAGAACTTCATCTGCCTGAAGGACCTGTTCTTCACCTTTCTTATCGGTGAAAGTAACTGAATGATCCTCAGAGATCTTCTTCACGGCAGCCGAACAGATCGCTGTGATGTCCTTCTTCTTGAAGAACATGTTCAGTCTGGTACCCAGCTCCTTATCCAGTGTCGGAAGAAGCCTGTCGGCCATTTCGATGATCGTGACAGTTACGCCATAGGCATTTAAAGCATCTGCGATCTCACAGCCGATGACACCGCCGCCGATAATGATGATGCTGGACTTCAGCTGATGATCCTTTTCCAGTACATCATCAGAAGTGATCGCATATTCCTTTCCTTCGATCGGAGGGATCGCCGGAATGGAACCGGCTGCGATGACGATGTGATCACCTTCATAGACTTCACCGTTACATGAGACCTTGTCTTTCTCGATGATCTTGGCTTCACCATTTACTACATCGACCTTATTGGCTTTCAGTGATTTTTCAACACCGGTTCTCAACTGTGTTACGACTTCATCTCTTCTTTCCTTGACTCTGTCATAGTTGAGAGAAACGTTTTCTGCACTTACGCCGAAAAGCTCACCGTCCTTTGCGTCCTTATAGACATGAGCTGACTGGATCAGGGATTTCATCGGGATACAGCCCCTGTTGAGGCAGGTTCCGCCGATCTTGTTTTTTTCAAACAGGACGGTCTTCAAGCCGTTCCTTGCAGCCTTGTTTGCGGCGGTGTAGCCACCCGGTCCACCACCAATGATCATCACATCATATCTCATAGTTTTCCTCTTTCAACAGGCTTAAAATCGCCCCTGTTTCATTCTCTTCGTTGCCCAGTTCGCTGATCCTTTTACCGATCAGTTTCTTTTCAATATCCTCACTCAGATCGTGATCCATGGAATCGGTATAGACCTTCAGATCTTTGATCAGATCTCCTTCCAGATCATAGAAGATCCTAACGGTACCCCAATCAAATCTTCTTTCTTTCATATGGTAGGAATCATAACTCTGACCATAGATCCATTCCTTACAAGCGAAGTCTTCTCTCAGCTTGATGATCTCATCTTCATTAAGTGGATAAGCAGAAACGGTGTTGTGATACATCTGTTCAAAAGATGCGATCAGAGCATTTTTCAATGTATCGATATCGAGATCTTCCTTCACCGATCGCAGATTGATGATCCTTGATCTCACCGATTTCACGTTCTTGGAATGAAGTTTTGATAAGGAAACATTCAGATATCTTTCCAGAACATCTTCATTGACTTCCAACATCAATGTCCCGTGATGGAAACAGTTTTCCTTTCCCTTGTAGTAGGCATGCCCGGAAAACTTCTTCCCATCGATGAGAAGATCGTTCCTTCCGCTTTTTTCTGCATGGATCCCCAGATCATTCAAGGCATTCAGGATGACCCGATCCTGTCTTTCGATGTCAAAGAGATCTCTCTTGCACAGGAATGTGAAATTGAGATTCCCCTTATCGTGATAGACGGCACCCCCGCCCGATATCCTGCGGGCGAGGAAGCCGTCATCTTCATTCAATGATTCGATATGAACTTCGCTGTAGGCATCCTGATTCTTGCCGATGACGACAGTTCTGTCGTTTCGCCAAAGATAGAGGATGACCTCATCAGCTGAAACACGATCCAGCAGATATTTTTCGATCGCCTGATTGTAATAGACATCAAAGCGATCCGATTCCACCAGATACAGATCAGTCATCAAAACGATATTTGAGTACCGGTTCTCTGGCTGCCTTTGTCTCGTCCGGTCTGCCGATCGGGCAGTGATGCGGAGCAGAGTGCAGATACTCAGGATCCTCATGAGCCTTTTCAAAGAGATCCAGGTAGATCTTCACAGCTTCATCGATCGTTTCTCTGCTTTCGGTCTCTGCCGGCTCAAACATCAGTGCTTCATGCACGATCAGAGGGAAGTACATCGTTGGCGGATGGATGCCATAGTCTAAAGATCCTTTGGCGATATCCATCGCAGAAACGCCTGTTTCCTTCTTCAGGCCTTCCAAAGACAGTACGAATTCATGCATGCAGGTCTGATCATACGCAACATGGTAGTGATCTTTTAACTGATGCATCATATAGTTGGCATTCAATACAGCTTTTCCTGAAGCTTCAGGAATGCCCTTCTTGCCTAAAGTCAGGATGTAAGTCAAAGCCTTGACGACAACAAGGAAGTTGCCATAGTAGCTTCTGACCTGACCCATCGTCTTTTCAGGATCGAAGAATCTGTATCCTTCTTCTTTCTTCTCGACCATATTGGCAGGCAGATATCCGCTTAAGAATTCCTTGCATCCGACAGGACCTGAACCAGGACCGCCGCCGCCGTGAGGCGTAGCGAATGTCTTATGCAGATTGAGGTGAACACAGTCAAAGCCCATGTCACCGGGTCTGACTCTTCCCATGATCGCATTCAGGTTTGCACCATCGTAGTAGCACAAGCCGCCTGCTTCGTGGACGATCTTTGTGATCTCCAGGATGTTTGGATCGAACAATCCCAGAGTATTCGGATTTGTCAGCATCAGTCCGGCAGTATCTTCACCGACTGCAGCTCTTAAAGCATCGAGATCGACACCGCCCTTGTCATTGGAAGCGATATTGACGATCTTGAAACCGGCCATCGCTGCCGAAGCAGGATTGGTACCGTGTGCGGAATCCGGAACGATGATGTTGACACGCTTGGTATCATTTCTTTCCTGATGATACTTTCTGATCAGCAACAGGCCCGTGTATTCACCATGGGCACCGGCTGCCGGCTCGAACGTCATTGCATCCATGCCTGTGATCTCACACAGGAGTTTTTCAGCCCTGTATAAGACTTCCATGGAACCCTGAACGCTGCACTGCGGCTGCAGTGGATGGACCTGCGTGAACTTGTCTAAGGAAGCAGTTTCCTCATCGACTCGCGGATTGTATTTCATCGTGCAGGAACCCAGCGGATAGAAACCGTCATTGACGCCATGCGTCTGTTTCATCAGCTGCGTGTAATGTCTGCCCAAGTCTACTTCAGAGATCTCAGGAAGACGCAGTTCTGTTTTACGAAGATATTTCTCATCCGGTCTGAATTCGCCGGTCGAGATCTCAGGAAGGATATCGCTTCCTCTTCCTTTGACGCTTCTTTCAAATAAGAGTTTCATTAGAGCACCTCCCTGATCGCATCGACGAGTTCATCGATCTTTTCTTTCGTGTTGACTTCCGTTGCGCACCATAAGATCTTATCTTCCAGTACTAAGCCTGAAAGGATGCCCTTTGCGGCAAGCTTTTCTTCCAGAACCTTTGGATCAACAGGAGATACTGTGAGGAATTCATCGAAGAATTCTCCTTCATCACATCTCTTGAATCCGAGCTTATCAAGTTCTTGAGCCAGATAGTGGGCATTGCTGTAGCAGCTGAGTGCCAGCTTTCTCATACCCACAGGACCCATAGCCGCCAGGTAGACGGAAGCCGTCATAGCACATAACGCCTCATTGGAACAGATGTTGCTGGAAGCTTTCTCACGACGGATGTGCTGCTCTCTTGCCTGCAGTGTCAGAACGAAAGCTCTTCTGCCATCGTGGTCCGTCGTTTCACCGACGATCCTGCCCGGCAGTTTTCTCATCAGTTCTTTCTTGCATGTCATGAAGCCCAGGTACGGACCGCCAAATCCCATCGGCATGCCCAATTGCTGGCCTTCACCGACTGCGATATCGACATCCATTTCGCCCGGTGTCTTGTATAATGCCAGAGCGATCGGATCACATCCCTGAATGATCCTTGCCTTGTGTTCATGCATCAAAGAAGCGAAGCCTTCGACATCTTCGATCAGTCCAAAGAAGTTCGGGCTTTCAAGATATAATCCGGCTGTCCTGTCAGTGATATTCTTCTTTACTTCTTCAGGATCTGTCAGATGATCCTTGCCTTTTAACAGGACGACCTTGACATCACGGCTTTCACAATATGTTCTGATGACAGCCAGTGTTTCAGGATCGATGGTATCGGAAACAAGGATCTCATCCTTATTTCTTTCCAGAGTCATGAAGACTGCTTCCGCTGCTGCAACTGCGCCATCATAAACGGAAGCATTGGAGACATCAAGACCTGTGAGTTCACAGACCTGTGTCTGATATTCAAAAATGGATTGTAAGACACCCTGAGAGATCTCAGCCTGATAAGGTGTATAAGCTGTCAAGAACTCTTCCTTGGAAGTGACCGTCTTGACGATCGCCGGAATGTGGTGTTTGTATACTCCGGCGCCGCGGAAGATGTTGCGGAAGACGACATTCTTTTCGGCAATGGCTTTCATTTGCTCCAGGACTTCCATTTCCGACTTGCCTTCCGGAATATTCAGTTCCTTTAATTTCACCTGTTCAGGCACCATGTGATAGAGAGCATCGACCGACTCATAGCCGATCTGTTTCAACATGGCTTCCTGTTCACTCAGTGTTTCAGGAATATATCTGCCCATGCCTAAGCCTCGTTAGCGCAGACTTCTTCGTATGCTTTGGCGTCTAAGAGCTCATCAGTACCCGTGACATCGGATACCTTGATCATCCATGCATCATAGCAGTCGCTGTTGACTAAAGACGGATCATCAACGATCGCTTCGTTTACTTCCGCAACAACACCGGATACCGGTGAGAATACATCGGATACTGCCTTGACGGATTCGACATCTGAGAATACTTCTCCGGCAATTACTTCATCACCGACAGAAGGCAGATTGACGAATACGATATCGCCTAATGCGTCTTGCGCAAAGTCAGTCAGACCGACAACATAAAGTCCGTCTTCTTCCTTGACCCATTCGTGTGTTTTCGTGTACTTCAGTTCTTCCGGATTCTTAAACATCTTTCATTCCTCCTTATGTTTATTTTTTCCTGCTGTAGAAAGGCATCTCAACGACTTTTGCCTTTAATCTTCTTCCTCTGACATCGACCTCAACGATAGTGTCAAGAGCCGAATACTTCTTATCGATCAGCGCCATGGCGATCGAAGTCTTCAGTAACGGTGAGAATGTACCGCTGCTGGTATGGCCGATCTTTTCATCACCGACATAGACATCCTGATGTTCTCTGAGGACTCCCTTGTCTACGATCTGTAAGCCTACTCTGCAGATCTTTGGTTCGCCTCTTTCTTCCAGACCCTTCTTGCCGATGAACTCTTCCTTGTTCATCTTGACGCCGAAGTTAAGACCTGTCTCAAGCGGAGAGATCGTCTCATCCATCTCATGACCATACAACGGCATGGAGGCTTCAAGTCTCAAGGTATCTCTTGCGCCTAAGCCGCATGGGATCAGACCGAATTCCTTGCCTGCTTCCAATAATGTATCCCATAATTTTTCTGCGTTCTCATTGGCCGTGTAGATCTCATAGCCTGCTTCACCGGTATAACCCGTGTAAGAGATCAGGCAGTTCATTCCGGCAATATCCACATCCCTCTTGGCTGTGTAGTACTTTTCCGGAATGTCTTCTTCCTTCATCAGCTTCAACATAATGTTTCTTGCTTCAGGACCCTGCAATGCGACCTGGGCAACGGAATCGGAAATATCCTCGATCTCCGTATCTGGAAGGATATTCTTCTTCATGTGCTCAAAGTCCTTATGCCTGTTGGACGCATTGACGACAACATAGTAGTCCTCATCGCCAAACTTGTAGACCAGCAGATCATCGACAGTACCGCCGTCTTCATAGCACATGACGCCATAGCGGACCTTGCCGACAGGCATATTGGTGTAATCATTGGTCAAAAGATGATTCAGGGAAGCCAGAGCTCCCTTGCCCTTGAAAGTGATCTCACCCATATGCGAAACATCAAATAATCCGGCCTTTTCCCTGACCGCCATGTGTTCAGCGATCACGCCCTCATACTGCACAGGCAGCAGATAGCCGGCAAAAGGTACGATCCTACCGCCCAGTTTGACGTGGGCATCATACAAAGGTGTCTTCAGTTCCATTTTTCCTCCTTAAAAAGAGACGGAAAAAATTCTCCGTCTCTGTTTCTTTACCTGAAAGATTCTCCCTTATGAGGATTGCTTCTTTGGTGCATCTGTATTGCTCTCCAGAGTCTGTCCAAGACCGGTCCTTTTACCTGAGAGTTTGTGCCCCTTCGGTGTTTCTTAGATTGAAATCTCTCCCGGCCTCTTCATCCAGTATTTCTGTCTTTATTTTAACATACATAAAAGGCACATAGGCACCCTGAATCCTTAAAGTTTTGAATTATTTTTCTCTCCACTCCTTAACCGCCTTGATCAGTCTCTTATCGATATCGATCCTGGTCTGTCTGCATTCCTTTTTATACTTCCTTCCATCGATAAACATGAGGCTGACAAGCAAAGATGATCCGATCGGAAGCATCATCTTCAACAAAGACTCGGGGAATGCGAAATGTGTTCCGTGTTCATAGATCCAGGCTTCAAAATCACTATCGTGTTCCTTTTCCTTGAGTCTTTCTTCCATCCGTCTGATATATCTGCAGGTATCCCATAAGACATCATCTTGAGCACCGATGCAGATGATCTTTCCCTTGATCCTTTCAACCTTGATCTTTTCTTCTTCCTGAAGAGGATGTCTTTTCTCCGATTCATCGAACATCTGTCTGGAAGCTATCATGTTGTGAGTTTCCTTTGATTCCTTCTTGATCATCTTCCAGTATTCAGGATGGCGATACGCATAAGGAAGATATGGAAGATCCTTCCCCTGATAGGAAACGCTCGATTCATCATCCCCCGGTCTTTCACCCATCCCGTCTTTTCCATCCCGATAGAATCCTTCCATGATGAAATCGGAAGGAGAAACGGCAATCGTCAAAGAGATATCATCAAAATAAGATGCAGCAACCAGCGAAAGCATTCCCGTGGTCGAAGCACCGATGATACCTATCTTCTTGCAACCATTCTCTTTCATAAAAGACATCGCTTTTTCAAAACGCTCCAGAGGATAGCTGTGATGGCCATAATCCTTCTGATCCGGAGACATCGCCATGACATGACAATTCCTTTGATGCATCCACTTTGCACCGCACTTCGCCAAAGTGTCATCACTGCTGTCTCCCAACATGATGATCATCCCTGTATCTGTAATATTTTCACATGGATACCATGTCCCATGGAATCCGTCTTTTTCTGCTGTAAAACTTTGAGATCTCATATTCTCACCTCCGGATATTCAAATAGTTAGTTATCACTAACCTAATCATAACACTTTTGACTGAACAGAATAAAACTGTCGTTTCAGGCAGCTTTAGTTCGCCTTCTGATGAAATATAACATTTCTTCATCTTCGTCGTATTTTTCAAATCCTGCATTGTATGCGACATGAATACTTGGAAGGTTGTCTCTTCTGATCTCCAGGTATACATGATCCAGTTCTTCCAAAAGATGATCGGATAATAAAGAGATGCTTGCGGACATGATCCCCCGATTCCTCTTATCTTTCCTGCAGGAATATCCTAGTACCGTACCGCTTCCTTCTTCAGAAAAGATCTTTTTACTCTTCACATCGGAGTACGAAACGATTGCTCCGACCATTTCGTTCTGAATAAATATTCCTAAAGTATTGCTTGAATTGAGAGCCTCTTCAAAATGATCGATGGAAGTATAATCAGAAAAAGTATCACGATCTCTTGATGTGATCCTTCTGATTGTCAGATTATCCTTTTCTATATAAATTTTTGTAAAGTTGTTTTTTATAATCATGTTTTCTAAATGGTTGTCTGACCTCAACGATCGCATACCTGTTGCCAAGTGTTCATATTTGACATTATAGATTATGCGTTGATTTATTGAAATACGTATTTATACGTATTATAATGATAATGTGCTAAGGAGGTCACCATATGCCTATGACGTCTAAGGAAATGGTGAGGTTCTTACTGAAAAACGGATTTGTCGAAGTTTCCGGAGGGAAAGGTTCTCACCGTAAGTTTCAGAATCCTGTTACAGGCAGAACGACCCAAGTTCCTTATCACAGCAAGGACTTAGGCAAGGGGTTGGAACAAGCCATCCTCAAGCAGGCAGGGCTTACAAAATAGGCTTTGCCTTCCTTTTGCCCTATTGATAGGAGGATAAAAAAGAATGCCAAAAATCTATTACCCTGCAGTATTCCATGTTGCTGAAGATGTCGGAGGCTACTGGATCGAATTCCCTGACCTACCCGGTTGTTTCTCTCAAGGAAAAAATGATATAGAGTCTCTTGAAATGGCAAAAGACGCCTTAAGCCTCTGGTTAGATAAAACCGATGAACTTTTTGAGAAAGAAATCGAAAAACCAAGTTCCTTATCGGAAATTCAAAAGAATTATCCAAACGAGATCGTCATGCTGGTAGAAGGAGATCCGGACTACTACGCCAGAAAATATAATACTAAAGCTGTCAAAAAAACTTTATCTATTCCTCAATGGCTGAATGACAAAGCAATCAAAGCCAATATCAATTTCTCACAAGTACTTCAGGAAGCTCTTATAAACAAGCTGGGTTTATAAGAGCTTTTATAACATATGAAAACCGTCTTCTCAGACGGCTTCTTTGTTTTTCAGGTTTTCACTCAACTGTTTGAGCAGATCTTCATATTCTTTTACCTTGTTCTGATCACCTTTGTTGCAGTACATATCCGCCAGTAAGGCACAGTATCCGATCTTTTCCGTATCATCTGCCTCATGACATTGTTTCTCGATCTGATCGAGATATCTGTATCCATCCAGGATGTAGGTATCATACATGACATCCAGCATCTCCTGATCTTTCACATTGAGATCTTTAAGCAGATCATAGTAGGCTCTGGTATTTTCTTTGTCTTTTAAAGACAGATAATAATAGAAGGCTTTTTCATATAAGGCTTCTTTCTGGACCGCGTTCATAGGCAGACCTTTGAAACTGTCGAATGCTTCAGCGATCTCTTTCTTATCTTCAAGAAGGAAGGCCTTGTTGAGTTTCAGGAAATTCCTGTTATAGACCGGGAAGGACCTTCTTGCCTGCTTTGAATCGATCAGTTCATCGAACTCATCAAAGCGTTTCTTAGCCAGACATTCACTCAACCTGTTCAAGAGATCGTTCTGCTTATTCTTCTGAAAGATATGAAATCCCAGATTCACGATGAATATCGCAACGATCAAAACAATCAGTAATTTCTGATCCATATCTTATCCTACCTTGTGATCATAAGCATCCGGACATTCCAGATTTGTATCTTTCTCATGATCAAAGATCTTTTTTCCTTCTCTATAGGTAAAGAGGCAGTTGAAATCCTTATCTATGATGGCGAAGTCCGCATCCTTACCGATACGTAAAGAACCTTTTCTGTCCGCAAAACCGTAGACCTCACACGGATTGAGTGAAGCCATGACGCATACTTTTTCCAAAGGAAGATGCAGGTTCTGTACCAGGTTCTTCATGCCATACAAGACCGGCTTGGCACTTCCTGCCAGTCTTCCGGTATCAGTCAGACAGAAACCTTCTTCCGTAATGTTACATGGTCCAAAAGGACCTTCATATCTTCCCGGCTTGAGTCCGCCAAGATGAGAGTTATCCGAGATCATCAGAACCTTGTGGAAGGCATCCTTCTTGATCCTTAAAATGATATCGATCATCTCATTTCTGACATGTAGACCATCGCAGATCAGTTCGTTGAAGACTTCATCATTGAGTAATGCAGCACCAAGACCACCCATGTTCCTGTGATGAATACCGGCCATGACATTGGCAGTGTGTGTAATGACGCTGATGCCGTCCTTGAAGGATTCCATCGCTTCTTCATATGTCTGATTGGAATGCGCAAAGGCAACCCTGACGTTATTCTGATTGAGTAATCTGATCGCTTCTGAACTTCTTTCCAGCTCCGGTGCCAGAGCTACCAGTCTCAGATAGCCTTTTCCTTCATCGATCATTTCCTGAACGTGATCAAGATCGATCTCCGGATGTCCGGTATCGATGCCTTTTTCACCAACTCTGTTGAGATATGGCCCTTCGGAATGGATGCCCATGATCCTTGCGCCGTCTTCATTTCGTTCAATGGCCTTTACAACATTCTTGAACGCACCTTCTTCGTTATCTGTTGTCGGGAAGATCGAAGTGACAGCCACCGATCCCAGTGCCTTACAATATCCAAGCACATTGTCTGCATCTTTTTGGGCATCACCCGGATCCCAGCCCTTGTAGCCGTGATTGTGTGTATCAAAGATACCCGGGATGATCGTATAGTCGCTGTAATCCAGATCAGCGTTTAATTCCTGTCTTTCTTTTCTGACGATGTCAGTGATCTTATCATTTTCATATACCAGATAGCCGTCGATGATCCCAGCTTCCGTTACGATGTTTCTGCTGTAGATGATCATCTTGGTAACTCCCTGTAGGTGATCAGTTCTACGTTATTTTCCTTGACCCAGTTCATGACTTTTTCCGACATCATCATTTCCGCATCCTTGGCTCTTTCCAGAGATAAAGTCGTCAATGTCAGAAGATCCGCATCGACATAACCTGGATGGCAGCAGAAGACACTTCTTTCGTTTTCTATCATTTCATCAGCGATCGAGAAGAACTGTTCGACAGTGTCTTTGTTCAGCTGATCGTTTGGATCGAAGACTTTCTTGGTCGAAGACATTGAAGACGCAAAGAGTTTATTGACCGGTCCATCCATATTAAGCTTCTGCCAGATCTCGCTGGAATATGGGATGTCGTGTTCTACGGATAATTCATGAATGACTTTTCTGTAGTTTTCCGAGGAAATGGAATGTTCATGAAGATATTCCGGCTTTCTGCCTGCCAGCTTCACAAAACGATCGAACTGTGCCCGAAGTTCTTTGTTTACTTCATCATATGGAAAAAGCTCCGCTCTTCCTTCAACCGTTTGCCACCTTGGATCCCTGACTCTTAGTCCGCTCTTTAAAAACATCCCGTTTTCATCGACCAGATGAGGGATCTCTTTCGGATCGGATACGCATGGTCCGGCAACAAGGTTGAAGTCGATGCCAAAGCAGGCCTGCGGACGATCTTTCATGAAAGAGACCGCAAATTCCGCTGTCGGCATATTCGCAAAAAGGCCGGTATTTCTTAAAACACCTCTGTCGATCGAATCAATGATGCCTAAAGTAACGCCTCTGGTAAAACCGAAGTCATCACCCTGAAATAAGATTTTTGTCATGATATATTCTCTCCTTCCACCCATTTATTCCTGAATGATTCAGAAACAAATGGCTGAAAAAGGGGAAGCGATCCGTCTTCCCCTTATGGTTTTTAAAAGATGCCGAGTAATGCGCCGAGAAGTGCGATCGCGAAGATACCTGCGATCAGCTGAGTCGGCCTGTAGCCCTTCTTGATCAGTCTTACAAGGATAAAGAGCAGCACTACACCCAGCAGACCCGGGAAGATGGAATTGATGATGTTGCCTACGACAACTTCACCTCCTTCTTTACCGGTCGTGTTGATTACCCAGTTCAGAGGTACGTTGACCATGTTTGCAGTCATGGCACCGACCATCGTCAGACCGACGATAGATGCGCACTTCGTCAATACACTTACAAGACCTGAATTGAATACGCTGTCGATGAATGATGTACCGAAGTCATAACCTGCATGTAAGAGATACCACTTCGCAATTGACTGTGTGACACCATAGAGCAGGACGAAGAGGATCGTACCCAAGAAGTTGCCCTGTGAGCACAGACCGATAGCGATACCGGCAGAAATGACACGAACAGCGTTGAACCAGAATGAGTCGAACATACCTGCAGTAGGTCCCATCAGAGCAGCCTTGACATTGTCGATGGTTGCTTCATCGATCTTACCTTCCTTACGTTCTTTTTCCATTGCATATGTTAAGCCGGCAATGAAAGTGAACGGGCTGGTATGTGTGTTGAAGAATGCCTGGTGACGCAGATATGATCTTCTCTGTTCTTCCTTGTCATCCGGATATAATGACTCGATGACCGGCTGCATACACATAGTGAAGCAGTTGGCTTCCATCTTTGCCATTGAGAACATCATGAAGCATCTGTGAGAACGGAAGAAGATCTTGCGAAGGATCGACTGTTCTTCCGGTGTATATGTTTTAGTTGCCATATTAGAAGAAATCCTCCTCGTCTTTTGATTCGACGCCCTTAGCCAGCAGTTCGCTCTTGAGATCGATCAGCTTCTTGTTAGAGAAGAACATCGTAACTGCAACAGCTACTGCAAGGATAGCGATCGCAAGCGTATCAAGATGCAGATAAGCAGCGAGAACATATCCTACAAAGAAGAAGATACCAACTTCGCCATCCCAGATCATTGAAGTCAGGATCGCGAAACCGACAGCAGTCATCATACCAGAAGCGGCATTCAGACCTGTCATGACCCAACCCGGAAGGATGCTTAAGAAGTTATTCAATCCTTCAACACCGTATGCAACGGCGATGAACATGACAGCAGTCGGAACCAGCTGATACAGAGCAGAGAAGATATAGTTCTGAACACAGAATTTGTTCATATCTTCCTGAGCCAGTTTCTCCCAGTAAGGAACTAACGGAGCTGCTACGAGAGCCATTTCCAATGCACCGAAGCTGGACATAACTGCGCCGATCGGCATTGCAATAGCGAGACCTGCTTCTTGCGAAGCACCGTTGAGGATCGTAAATGCGACAGCGATGATACTTGCTGAAGTTGCGTCAGCAGGAACGGCACCACCGATAGCAGAAATCCCCATGAAAATTGATTCAAGCGAAGCGCCCATGATGATACCGGTTCTGAAATCCCCTAACAGTAAACCGGTAATAGGAGCGACAACGATTGGACGTGTGATCGTCTGCCAGCCGAGCCAGCGGTCATCCAAATATACGAAGATGAAGTAGACCAATGCACACTTTAAAGCTGCACCTACCATATGATTAGTTTCTCCTTTCCCTTTTTCTAACCAAGTAGTTTATCCAAAGACTCCGGTGAATCTTCCGGTGTCGTCTGGTAAATTGTTCTATACCCCAGAGACAACACTTTCTTCAGTGCTTCTTTTTCCTCATCATAGAGATAGAGGTTCGGGGCATATGTCTTTCTCATCGTGCCATCAGACTTCTTTGCCGCAACACGGCCGAAGTTTCCGATGTTCACCCATTCCGGTTTGACAGCCAGGTTTTCAAGAAGCTTCAGCAGATCTTCAGGAGTCTGGCAAAGCATCAGGATGTCATGGTCAGCAGCTTTCGGATTTTCCATCATCTTCAGTACGTCATCTACTGACTTGATCGCAGTCTTGCATGTAGCAGGAGCAGCCATCATCAGTGACTTCTGAATGACAGGGTTTTCTGCAGCAGCATCCGAAGCGCAGATAATGCGGTCGACACCTGTGTGTCTTGACCACTTGATCGCAACCTGTCCGTGAATCAAACGTTCATCTAATCTGATCTGTTTAAACATTGTTTATCTCCTTTTCTTTAGAAAAAATCATCGCTTAGTTCTTCAACAACTTCGCTCTTATCAAGCTCGACGACTCGTAGCATTGATCTGCTTTGTTCGACAAGCTCGCTCAGCTCCTCATCGGAGATCTCTTCCTTGACCGCAAGTTCCAGGACAAGTGCCAGGTTGACCCCTGCAACAAGTCTGGTATTCGGCTTGAGAAGATACGTATACATGACCTGATTGACACTTCCGCCATAGAGATCCGATAACAGCAGTACCTGATCATCTTCACTTACATTCTCATAGAATGCATCAAGATGTTCCTGTACAGAATCCTGATCAACATAGGCATCGAATACCGTGATCCTTGGATTAGGTCCCATCAGGATCTCAACGGAACTCTTGATACCGCTGGCAAAATGTCCATGTGATGAAATAAAAATTTTCAACATTTCTTATATCCTCTTATGATAATAAAATAGCATTAACCCCTATATCCTGTTAATGCTTATTTTTATTCTATTTTAAGTGTATTTTATTGTTTTGCACCTTATAAGGTGAATTTACGTGTTCAGGAACTTCCTTCTGACGATCGCATCAAAGATCACATCCAAAGTATTGCCCTTGTCTTCGATCAGCTTTTCGATCGTATCCGGAACCTGAACGATATACCTCAATACATGATCCAGGATCTTGAGATCCGCCAGCCTCATCCTCGGATCGACACAGACCGCGATGATCGCATTGACTTCCATACTTTCTCTATAATATAAGCTCTGATCCGGGATATAGATATCGATGATCTCCTTCATCGTAAAACGATACGGGAAGAAGATGATCATGATGCCGTTTCTCGCATAGTAGTGATTGATGATCTCCTCATTCTCCACATACTGATCATAAAGGATCTTCTGGGTATAAGGATCTCTTGCGTATCTGTAAGACAAAGCCTCTACAAAAGACTCGATCTCTCTGACCCGTTCATTCTCATAGATATTCAACAGTTCCCTGATCCGATAGAGTTCACTTCTGTCAAAGCCGTTGATGAAAAGTCTGTTGAAGATATCTCCGCCTTGCCTGTTGTAGTCAAGTTCCTGATACGCAACGATCGGAAGCGGGTAGCTGTAATAAAGGATCGCACCGGAATAAACCAGGGCATCATAATCATCAAAGTTCACTTTCCTCATTTCATAGAGATTGAAGACATCGACCTTTTCGATATAGCTTCCATACAGCTCACTTAAACTCTCGGCAACATGTTGCGAATATACCAGTCCATCTGTCGTTGAAACCGCAAGCCTCAGCTTTTTGTATGGATAAACGACCTTCTTTAAAAGACGTTCATATACACCGGCATAAGCCTGTACGACTGCGTCTGAGATCCGCGCACCAAGAAGCAGCTGCAGTCTGGCGATCATGACTCTGGTCAGCTCCAACGGGATCGGCGAGATCAGCTCATCAGTACCTTCCTGATAAGTGACGAAACGCATCTTTCCGGTATAGTCGAAGTGATGTTTCAGATACAGCTGCAGCTGCAGAGATTCCAGATCCTTGCTGTAGAGCTTGAACATATCCGTTTTATGCAAAGAAGAAGCGATCGAATAATGCGAAGGATCGATCGTCGCATCAATGATCTGCTCAAAGATCCTGTGGTTTTCCTTCACCAGTTTCTCAGGCAGATCTTCGCTGCCGGTGATCCTGAGATTGAGCTCTCTGTTGATCAGCAGTATCCTTGCGAAATTCAGGATCTCGATCTCATCGGGATTCACATATCCTCTGATCGTTTCATCCGCAAAGATCTGCTTTGCGACCTCATAGTCATAAGTCTGTTTCAGTTCTTCAATGATCTCGTCTGTAAGAGATGGATGTTTCCCCTCTTTGATACGTTTGTACATCAGACAGATGTGGGAAGCGATCTTCTTGGTCTCGATATCGGAAACGACGATCCTGCTGCTTCGTAGTATATCCAAGAACGCCTTGCGCAAAGGAGCGTAGAAGTTGATCCCGTCCTTGCGGAACAGTTCATCAAAAGGTTCATACGGATACAAAGGCTGGAACTCATGATATTGCGAACACCTGAGTTCCACCAGAGCACTCCTGAGATCCTGTTCCTTGCCATAGATGTGATAGCCCTTACCGACAACAGACTCCAGAGAGATGTGATAGGACGCAAGGAATCTTGAAGCCCAGGTGATATCCTTTCTGATCGAAGAACGGGAAAGGAACAGCTCATCGCAAAGATCCTCGATCTTGACATACTCATCCACCAGAAAACGCTGCAGGATATACAGACGCCTGTTGACCGATTCCACATTCCTTCCATAAAAAAGAGAAGACAATACGGTGATGTCATGTACGAACTCTTCATAGTTTTTCTCATCTAGGATCTCTATCGCATATCCCTTTGCCTTAAAAGAACGGATATGAAGGATCTCTTCTTTAACACATTGAGAATCCAGATGAGCGATATCATTCTTGATCGTACGCAAAGAAGACTTTGTTAGCTTTGCCAAAGTCTCTGCCGTAACCGGATCATTTCCTTCGATCAGCGTTTTAAATATGATGATATGCCGATTCTTCTCGATCTTCATTTCCTATATTATATAATCTCCGCTTTCATAAAATGACCTGTATCGTCTCATATCCAGCTGGAAAATGGATTTTTTCCTGTTCCCAGCTGAATTAAAACCCGCAGGATCTTTCCTGCGGGTTTTTATATATCTGTAGATTTATTTTATGGCATCAATGCGAAGGTATCACCGGCTCTGCACATACAGATGTCTGTCTTCAGGATCAATGTATTTTCATCCTGTTTCTTGAATTCGATCGTTTCAACATCATATCCGGCAAACCCCATCATCTGGTGATTGTCATCGACATGACAAACGAAGCCATCCGGATTCTTCTCATACCAGCCGATGATCTGAGCCATGCCGGAATAGACATTCTCAGTGAAAGTAAACATGCCTGCCGAATCAAATTCTACAGTCGGCAGATAGAGTTCATTGACATCCGTTTCCGTTGAGAAACGCCACTTGCTGTGATAGTTGCCAAGGCTATCTCCCATCGGACCCTGCAAAGCTTCAGGGATGCTTCCATCTGTCGAGAAGACATCTCCGCTTCTTGAACAGCCAAGATCCGTCATCAGGATCAGTGTGTTTTCATCATAGATCTGGAATTCAACATACGGTGTATCAAACGGATTGACACCCTGGAAGCTTCTGACAGAGATCATATATCCGTTTTCAACTTCGAAAGTACCATTTGCCTCTACGATACCGAAATCATTCTGATCGATGATCGTCGCTGCACCATCATTCATCAGCTGAAGATTTGACTTGTTCTTGCTGTCCTGTGATGCGTTGTAGTAGATCGTGTATTTGAACTCTGAATTGGAAGTCTGGCCATGAGCACCCTTGACCTCAGTCGTTGAGAATGTATCGCCATCCTTGGAGCCTTCCAAGGAAGTAATAAGCTTTAAAGTATCCTCATCCTGTACTTCAAAGATGATCTTGGAATAGGTACCGACCTGTGTATTCTTGACGTTGAGTGTCACGACATTTTCATTCAATGACCATTCGCCATTGATCTCATAGGAACCATTGAAGAAATTATCGATCATGACAAATGAACCATCAGAACCAAACCACACTTTCGAATGATCCTCATTGCCGTAATTATCAACGGTGTTATAGAAAGTCTTTCCCTTGAGATCATACTTCACCTCTGGAACCTTGTTTTCTTCTTTCTTACCACCGGTACATGCACAAAGCATCATTGCCATCATAATGATCAGAAATGCTTTCTTCATCAGTTTCATACCTGTTCCTCCTTGTTTCCTGATATTACAATTATATCTTATCTTATTAAAGATCCGTTCCCTTGAGGATATACGTGATCTTTCTGATGATCGCCTTATCCGCATCGCAATAATGGACGCGGTAATCGCTGCCATACTCTTTCAACACCGAGTTGATCAGATACTCACGATCGAACAGTTCTTCATTGGAAACGATCGCCGGATGCAGTTTCAGTTCTGGATCGTTGGCACGTTTTCCTTTGTATTTCTCAATGATCGCCCTGATCTGCCTTTCATCCGCATGACACCAGCCATGCAGCCTCTGATAGGCATTCCATCTGTCATGTTCCGCATCGCCCATCTTCTGAAGATTGTCTTCATCGCTGAGCCATTTCTCAATGAATTCATCATCGGAAAGAGAATCATCGTCCTTTAGCGACAATATGTATTTCTTCTTGAAACACAAAGCCAGAGCTTCCGCAAAAGAAGGCTCCTGATTCTGATACTGATAGAATCCGCTTTCTTCCAGTGCCTTTTCCAGATCCTGTCCCTTAAGATCATCATACATGGAAAGATAAGTCAGGTGGACTCTGCTTGCAGCCTTCTCCAGCGTCGGATTGACCAGCTTGGAATAGGTCAGGATCTCCTTGAGATCCGCAAACAGAGAGATGTCTTCATCCTTGATGATCTTGTGCAGATCGCTGTCTTCGATGCGGCACATGATCTTCGGACAGGACAGATCTTCGCTTCTGGCGGAAAGATCTCTCTTGAGTCTCATTGAAGTCTCATAGGAAAGTTCATCATCTTCATATAATACGAACACCAGATCGGGATTTGCCATTCCATCAAACGCCCTGCTTTCATTTCCATATGCCAGGGTACAGACATCGATCTCGTAGTGATCTGCTTCCGGAGCTTCTTTCTTCAGTTTTGAATAGAGCTTATCCGCACTTGGAGAGATCAGAGAGATCCTGTTGTTTCCATCCGGCTTGATCATCAAACAGATGAGGTTTTTTATAAAAGGGATCGCGATATCGCTGTCTGAAACGACTGCGACACTCAAGTCCTTCTTCACTGCCAGATCATCGATACATTTTGTCATCGCATCGATTGCCAGAGACTGATCGATATCGATGTGACGCAGATAGACTTTATCCGCATACTGTCTGTCCAGATTCAGGATCAGTTCTCTCTGTGAATCTGAAGCAAATACTCTGACGATGACATTCTCTGAACAATATTTCTTATTCTTTATGAGAGCTTCACAGAATGCTGCACTTCTTACGATCGTCTCATGATCATCCTTTTCCAGCAGATAGAATTCATATTCCCTGTTCTTATAGAGATGGATCCTTTCGATCGGAAAGTTGGCAGTCAAGGCTCTCATGGATTTTGCTTTGTTAACCAGGGAATCACTTACATCTTTTGTAGAACAGAAGATGACGACGTTTCCTTTCCTGTCATCAAGGATACTGGAAGCGATCTTGAGAGTCTTGTCATTCAAAGCGGAAAAGACGTGGAACGTCTTATTTCCAAAGAAAGAGAAAAGAGTCCTTGCGGTAGAAGACAAAGAAAACAGGAACAAGGAAGTGACCATTGGACCGATGATATACAGAAGATACAGGAAAAAGCGATAGACCAGGAATTCATTCCTTGACATCTCCAGGGAATACGGGATATCGCCATTGACGCCCATTGAAATACCGGAAAGGCCGGCACGGAAAGCCTGTATGATCGCAATCGGCAGATCGCTTCCCTTGTCATAGTATGGGAATACCAGGATCGAGATCGCAAAAGAAAGAACAGCTGAAAGCGCCAGCGTCTTGGAACGAAGATCTCCTTTTCTTTTCAATGAGTACCATAAGCCAAACAGTATGACGATCAAAGCCACTTCTATATATCTCCACATAGCCCTTCTCCTTCTGGTATGATCCTGATCTGTATATCACTCTTTATTATACACTCATCAGTCTTATATAATGAGGATAGGATCAACCATGAAAGGAGTCTTTCTATGGCAGAAAAAGTATTCATCTCATATTCCCACCAGGATGGTGCCTGTGCACACGGCATCGCCCGCTATCTGGCCCGTCACGGCTGCGATGTCTGGATCGATTCGCAGAATCTTTCTTTAGGCGAACAGTGGGCCTCCAGCATCGAAACCGCATTAAAAGAAGCGGATGTCGTCATCGGCATCCTTTCCGCATCTTCCTTGAGAAGAGATGAAGTCCTCAAGGAAATCAACTTCTCTTTGAAAAGGATGGAAGAAGAAGGAACGGACAGCTTCCGCGTTTTCTTCGTCGTCATCGGCCAGATCCATCCTTCCTGGTTCAGAGACGACGAAAGCGTTTCTGCCATCAGAAAGTATCTTTCCCAATACCAGTACATCCCACTCTCCGCCTATGGCGAAGTCACGATCGAATCGATGAAGAATCTGCTTTCCGTCATCCGCCACTTGGGAATCGATGAAGGAAGCATCGATCTTTACAGACCAAACAACGAAAACGGATTCATCAACCAGAACTCCACTCCGGAAAAAGCATTTGATAACCTGGGAAACAATATCTACTACAAGGTATACGCAGCTGACCTGGCTCCTTCAGCAGTCTATCCTTTTGCCTTGGATAATCAATGGCTGCCGGAAGTCTTCTATGACAGCACCAGCGATCTGCACAAGGAATTTGAAAAAGAAGGCTTTGTCTCACAAAACGTGAAAGACTCTCTTTCCCTTTTCAAGCAGAAGAATTTCGCATATCCCTTCTTCCAGTACAAGCAGGTCATCATTAAATTGAATACCCTATTATATGACCCATATTTCCAGAAGCTGATCGTCAATGAGAGCGAAGACAAGGATGCATTCAAAAAGCTTTTATCCAACGGCTCTATCGTGGTCCTGCTCAACAACAAACAGATGACTCCGTTCATCCATTTCCACACGACAAAAGAAGCCCAGGAAGAAGTATATAAAGCATGGAACGCGATATGCGATGAAGTATCCATCTACTGCATCAGAGAAAACTGGTCATCGACTTCCGATGTACATACCAAGGAATTCTTACGCTTCACTTCCAATCTTGCCATGGACCACAACAACAACGTCCTTCTGGCACAAGCCATGCATCTGAGTGAGGATCAGATCAACCCATTTCTGATCACACTCAAGACGATATCCATGCAGGCATTCTGTCAGACTCATATGAACGGTACCCAGGCACAGGACAAGGTCGATGATTACAGCAGATCGCTCTTCTATTCCAACTACATCGTTCAAAGAGAAGACGGATATGATGAAGATGCGGTCTTCTCCTGCAAGTTCGACCCGCAGAAACCGTTCCATCACGAACTGAAACGCCTGATCGATATCTACTACAACTCAATCTTCGGACATACACTTCAATGTGATTCCTTATTACCGGATGACATCCGTCCGGAAAACTACTTCTTACATTCCCTGTTTATCTCATCGGGAGAAAAAGAAGTCAGTATCGATGAATTACAATACGCATTCTCCGAATTCTTCGGCAATTGCGAGATCATGGATGAGATCGAAACGATCGGAGCCAATCTCTACCTTGATAACTGGGATCTGCAGCGTATCACAAAACTCAGAGACAAGGAAGCCTGGTATGAATACGTTGAATTACTGGAAATGATCAACAGGAGATCCAATCTGTGGAAAGTGGATTTCAATGAGATCGAACTCCTCTTGCAGAGATTCATCAAATGTTTCGACAAGATGCCTGACAAAGCAGCTGAAAGAGATGTTGCCTTCAGCTTCAGAGTTATGGTCGGATCCAAAGTCCTGGATATCGTCAAGACGACAAGAGTATCGAAAGTCAAAGAATATGGCGGATCCTATTCCGATCCGGGAAGCATCCCATTAAAAGTCCTTTTCTCCATCGGCGATCTCACAAGAGATGAAAGAAAGGAAATGATATTCTTGCCTGTCATGCTGTTCAACGGCAGGATCGATACATCAGACGGAAACGGCTTCTTCAACAATCTGAAAGAATTCATGTTGAAGCAATGCGGATTCGTTCTGGTCAATCAATAGACACATAAAAAGATCATTCGATTAAAGGAATGATCTTTTCTTATGTTTTACTAATCCTTATCTATGATATCCGATACTACCTCAACGATATCCTTTGCACCACTGATGGCGTTCTTTCCTTCATAGGCACCGGCTTCCTTATCCAGTGCTGCTTTGACGGAATCGATGTCATCGACCAGTCCTGCCACGGAAGCGACTCCATCATAGCCCAATACTGAAGCGATATCTCCGATAAGTGTAGAGATCTCGGAAACTCCCATCTCTTCACTCTCCAAAGTAGATTTGATATCTCTTCCGGAAGTATAGAGATCGATCACAGTCGATACCGCAGGGATTCCCAAGAAGTCCGCGACAGCACCGATATTGCCTAATGATTCGTCCGACTTGAGATCCGGTTTCAATATTGGAAGGACGAACTTCATCATGATCGGTGTCTTCTCGCTGGCGTATGGAAGATAGTTCAGGATCTTCTTTTCCTTGACCAGTTTCTTGAGTTTTTCTTTGTGAGTTTCAAGGAATTCGTCTGTCGTCATAACGGCGATGGTCTGTTCTGCCAGAGCTTCTTCTTTCTGTTTTAAGAGCTCTTCCAGTCTTTCTTCGCTCAAGACATCGACGATCAACAGATCCGGTCCATCTTCTTCAACTTTTTCTTCGATCTGATCATCATCACAAGATGTGACCTCCAGCTTTGACTGATTCTTTAAGATCGCCATCAGATCTTCATCCTTGGATGAGACCAGGATCGATTTATCTTCAAAGGAAGGCTTCTCGAATTTCCTGATATCAAGATCTTTTACTTTCTCTTTAAGAAGTTTCTTTGCCTTGAGCTTCTTCAGACACATCCATAAGCCACCACCGGCCAGCGCAATACCCGCACCGCCTCCGGCAATGATCGGTGTTGCGTCAAGTTTCGGAATAGCCTGAGTGATCTTTTCACCACAATAGTAACAGGTCTTTGATTCCAGTCCTTCTTCCGTATAGGAAGGCTCTTTCTCTAAAGTCCATTCCTTAGGAAACTTATGACCGAAAGCCAGGATCTTCTCAGTGAACTTCTCACCGCATCTCTTGCACTCTACCTCTCTTTCACCATCGTCTGTACAAGTCGGGGTCTTGGTTACGACAAACTCCAGATCATGACCTAAAGCAGGAGTAACTTCATTGATTTCTTTATTACATCTCTTACATATGCCTTTCTTATATCCGTCTTCTGTGCAGGTTGCTTCCTTTTCTTCGAGATTGATATCATGGCCTAATTTCTCGATCTTCTTTGTATATTTATCTTCACACCTGCTGCAGGTATAAGTTCTTTCGCCATCTTCTTCACAAGTGGCTTCTTTTGTTACTTTTGATTTATAGTTGTGGCCAAGAGCGGCGGTCTCTTTTGTATAAGTATCTTCACACCTGCTGCATTTATAAGAATTTAATCCACCTTTTGTACATGTAGCGGCAGTCACGACTGTTTCCTGATATGCGTGACCCAATGCCGAAGTGTTTCTGGTATATGATTCACCGCATCTGCTGCAAGTATAAACGTTTGTTCCACCATTAGTACAGGTGGCAGCAGAAACTACACTTTCCTGATATGCGTGGCCAAGAGCAGGAATGGTGTAACCATACGTGATTTCATACTCTGAACACGAACTGTTTCCACACCAAATCTCTGCATCTCCTGCATCTGTACAGGTTGCTTCCATAATGACTCCGCCTTCCATGGCGCTGCCACAAACTGAACAATTTCCATAATCAGCAGCTTCTGTTTCATAAACATGAACATGTAAGTGATCGTGTTCTTCCTGTTCGTGATCACGAAAAACCGCAAAAGATAAGCTGCTGAACACCAGTATGAGTAATAAAGTTTTTATCAATATTTTCTTCATAACATAATCTCCAATATACTAATCTTTATCTATGATATCCGATACGACTTCAACAATATCCTTGGCACCGCTGATGGCGTTCTTTCCTTCATAGGCACCGGCCTCTTTATCCAAAGCTGCCTTGACAGAATCGACATCGTCTACCAATCCGGCAACAGAAGCGACTCCATCATAACCCAGTATCGATGCGAGATCACCAATGATGGTTGCTGCTTCGGACATGCCGATCTCGTCACTCTCCAGAGTCGATTTGATATCTCTTCCGGAAACATAGACATCGATCAGAGTTGAAACTGCAGGGATGCCGATGAAATCAGCTACTGCACCGATGTTTCCTAATGATTCATCTGACTTGATATCCGGTTTCAGTATTGGAGCGATCAGTTTCAACATGATCTTGTTCGCATCACTGCCATAAGAAATGTAGTTAAGGATCTTCTTATCTTTCACCAGTTGATCAAGTTGTTCCTTGTGATCAGCGATGAATTCCTCTGTTGTCACAACGCCAACCGGATAATCAGCCAAAGCTTCTTCTTTCTGCTTTAAGAGTTCTTCCAGTCTTTCTTCACTTAAAACATCAAGGATCAACAGATCCGGTCCTGCTTCTTCGATCGATTCCTCGATCTCTCCATCCTCACAGGATGTGACTTCCAGGAATGATTTTTCTTTCAAGACGTTCATCAGATCTTCAAACTTGGAAGACACCATAACAGATCTGTCTTCAAAGGAAGGCTTTTCAAATTTCCTGATCCCTTTGATTGCTTGTTTCGCATACTTGGCGGCTCTCAGTTTTTTCAGATACAGCCACAGACCACCTCCGGCTGCAGCAGCTACAGCTCCACCTCCCGCAACGATCGGTGTTGCGTCCAATTTCGGGATCGGTTGAGTGATCTTGTTACCACAGTAGTAACAGGTTTTTGATTCAAGTCCTTCTTCCGTATAGGAAGGTTCTTTTTCTCTGGTCCATTCTGCAGGGTACTTGTGGCCTGGAGCCAGTATTTTCTCAGTAACTTTTTCGCCGCACCTGCTGCAGACACCTTCTCTCTCACCATCTTCCGTACAGGTCGGAGTTTTGGTTACTGTATACACCATGTCATGGCCTAAGGCCGGATAGAATTCATCGATTGCCTCATCGCAACGGGAACATTTGCCTCTCTTGTATCCGTCCTCTGTGCAGGTAGCTTCTTTCTCTTCCAGTTTGATATCGTGACCTAATTTTGTGATCTTTCTGGTGTACTTATCCTTGCACCTCGTACACGTATAAGTTCTGACACCATCTTCTGTACAAGTGGCTTCCTTAGTCACTTTATATCTGTAATCATGACCTAAAGCTTCAGGATAGCTTCTATATGTATCTCCGCATCTTGAACAGGTGTATCTTGTAACTCCGGATTCGGTACAAGTTGCTTCCACTTCTATGATTGCGTTGTAGTCGTGACCCAAAGCCGGTGCAATACCACTGGTTTCATAATAATCAAGTGTTACAGGATCGCGTCCAGGGCAGCTTTCATTTTGACAATAAGCCCAGTACTGTACTCCTTGCGTACAAGTTGGTTCACCTTCGGATTCCACAGCCATTGCCTGTCCACAGTATGGACAGTTCACTGTCAACGCTTCTACCTCATATACATGAACATGTAAATGATCGTGTTCCTCATTCTGATGAAAAACCACATATGATAAAGCGCTGAACGTTAAAACAAAGATCAAAAGCTTAATTATTATCTTTTTCATGATGCGTACCCCGTATAGTATTATTTTCTCACATTTATAGAAAATAATCTTATACAAACTCGATACTTTTGTATCCATACATAATCTTATTATTCTGTTTCTGTTTTCATGAAAATGTATCTTTCGGAAAATCGTCTTTTCTATCATTGTTCATTTCATCATATATAATATTGGTATGCCTGAAAAACTAAGCAGATATATTGAGAAAAACAAAACCATAAGAACGGCTGAGATCATCCTTCTGGTACTCCTTGTCCTTGGATCGGGATTCTCATTAATGAGAGGATATTCCAAGGTCCATTCCGATCCGGGCGAGATCTCTTATATGGGAGAACTCGAGATGATCAGGGATGATTCCGAGGAAGATTATGATGAAGATTCAACAGTATGTGATGTCATCTATGTCAATGGTGATCAGAAGCTGATCCTGACCTATCCGTATGAAGAGTATATTGAACTGGATAACAATCAGATCACGGCTTATCAATATGTAACACAAGATGGTACATCGATGTGTTTCGATCACAAGGATCCAACAAGATCCGAGATCGATAACACATACCAGACGATCATGGCGGAAGAAGCGATGCCGATATTCAATTTAGGAAATGGCTTACTAATCGTTGCGTTATCGCTGTGCATCGTATTATTCTGGTCACGGTTCTTTACAACATATGAGAAAGTATGGTTCATGTCCATCATGGTACTGGCAACCATCGTATCGGTCATCTTCCCGGAAGAAAGTGCCAACGGCGTCAACGGCATCGTGATCATGTTGCTGTACCTGCTGGATACGTTCTTGAATATCTTATGTGAATTGCTGATATCCAAACAGTCCAGATACAACTTCTTAGTCTCTGTTGCGGTCGAGATCACTGAGATCGCGATCTGCCTGGTACTGATGTATCGCTTTGCAACAATGGCGACCACTCTCTTCTTCTGGCTGCCGATCGATATCTTGAGTTTCATCAACTGGACAAAACACAAAGATGATGTGGAAGATGAACTCACGATCGTTCGTAGATTAAAAGGATATCAGGAACTGCTGATCATTCTGGGCATCATCTTATGGACTGTTGTCATAGGTTATTTCTTAAGCGGACTTGATATCTCATCTGACTTTGTCAGCGGAGATCTTGAAGTACTGATCGCGTATCTGGATGCCTGTGCTTCGGCTGTGGGTGTTGCCAATGGATTATTCATCTTCTTCAGACTACGAGAACAGTGGATCGCATGGTACATCTGTGCTTTATTGGAAGCCATTATCAACATCCTGACAGGACAGTATGTCCTGCTGGTATTGAAGCTCGGTTATTTCACGAACACCACATACGGCTACATCAAGTGGAGCAGATATATCAGGACACACAAAGAAGAAGCTGCATCTCTGCTGTAAAGAATTGATAAGAATACAGGAAATCTGGTAAAATATTCAAGTAAAAAAGGAAGAAAATATTATGGCTATTGAATCAGGAGATTTTAAAACAGGTTTAACTTTAATCGTAGATGGTGACCCATGGCAGGTCATCGATTTCCAGCATGTAAAACCGGGCAAGGGTGCCGCTATCTTGAGAACCAAGATGAAGAACCTCAAGACCGGAAATACTCTGGAAAGAAACTTCAACGCAAACGTCAAATTTGAAGCAGCCAACATCGAAAAGAAGGCAGTCAACTTCTCATACGAATCAGATGGTGTCTACTATTTCATGGATATGGAAACATTTGAGACCTATGAGCTTCCGGAAGATGTCATCGGCTTCTCCAAGTACTTCATCACTGACGGTCTGCAGGTTTCGCTGATGTTATTTGAAGGAAACGTTCTCAACGTATCCTTACCGGCAACAGTCAACCTGACGATCACTGACACGACTCCGGCGATCAAAGGTGCTCCGGGCTCTCAGACCAAGGACGCCATGACCGAGACGGGTCTTTCGATCAGAGTACCGCAGTTCATCGAACAGGGTGAAACCATCTCTGTTTCGACAGACGAAGGCAAGTACGTATCAAGAGCTTAAAAAGCTCTTTTTACTATGAGAAAGATCGTACTGATCACCGGTGCAACCACCGGCATAGGAAAAGCCATCGCCCTTGAACTGGCTAAAGAAGGATATGACATCGTCATCAACTACTGTCATTCCAGAGACAAGGCTATGGAACTCCAAAAAAAGATCATCGAAGACTACCACGTGAATTGCCTGGCAATTCAGGCTGATGTCTCAAAAGAAGATGAAGTCAATGAGATGATCGATCAGATCGAAAGAGATCTGGGTATCGTTGATGTCCTCATCAACAACGCCGGCATCGATCTGCCAAATCTCTTCTATCTCAAGACAGCAGATGAATTCAGGAAAGTTCTGGATGTCAATGTCGTTGGTGCCTATAATTGTGCAAAGAGAGTTTCCAAGCACATGATCGATAAGAAGTATGGAAGGATCATCAACATCTCTTCCACCAACGGTATCAACACCTACTATCCGATGTGCTTTGACTACGACGCATCAAAAGCAGCTCTCAATTCTCTGACCCATAATCTGGCCCTGCAGTTTGCGCCATACATCAACGTCAACGCAATTGCGCCGGGATTCATCGGAACAGAGAATGAGCTGGATGGCTATGATGCGGATTTCCTGAAAACAGAAACGGAAAAGATCCTTGTGCAGAGATATGGTAAACCGGAAGAAGTCGCTCATCTGGTAAAGTTCCTGATCAGTGATGAAGCATCCTATATCAATAACACCATCATCCGGATCGACGGAGGACAAACGGGAAGCTGTTAGCTTCCCGTTTTCATATATTGATCATTTTTTTCAGATCCGATAATGCCTTCATGATCGAAAGCTTCCCATACTCAAGTGACAGACCGCCCTGCATATACAGGGTATATGGTTCAATGACTGGCGCATCAGCACTTAATTCGATCGTGCTTCCCTGAGTGAAAGCTCCGCAAGCCATGACCTCATCGAATGGATAACCCGGCATCGGTGCCGGTAATACCTTGACGAAAGAATCGATCGGAGATGATTCCTGTAAACCTTGTGTAAATCGCACAAGGCTTTCTTTATCACCCAGTTCTACCGTCTGAATGATATCGGTACGGAATTCATCATATCTCGGAGATACATTTTTATATCCCAGTTTTTCCAACATGTATGAGGCAAAGATCGCTGTCTTCAATGCTTCCTTGACGGCCTTTGGTGCCATGAATACGCCTTTGAAGAAAGAGTTGTTCAGATTGAAGTTGGCACCCTGTTCCTTTCCGATACCCGGAGCCGTCAGGCGATCAGCCGCCATGGCGATCAGATCTTTCCTTCCGGCGATATAACCGCCTGTTGAAGCAACACCTCCGCCGAGATTCTTCATCAGAGATCCGACAACGACATCTGCACCGACATGACCCGGTTCTCTCTCTTCCACAAGTTCGCCATAACAGTTGTCCACCATGATGATGACTTCGTCATTGACTACTTTAATTTTCTTGATCAGCTCTTCGATCTGTGAGATCGTCAATGACTTCCTGTGAGAATAGCCTCTTGATCTCTGTATCTCGACAAGCTTCACATCTTTTCTTTTCAATCTCTCAATGATCGTTTCAGTATCAAATTCATCATTCACCAGATCGATCTGTTCATATTTCACGCCATAGGCTTTTAATGATTGAGAAGAATTGCCGCATAGTCCGATCATCTCCTGTAAAGAATCATATGGTGTTCCTGTCAGAGAGATCATCATGTCCCCGTGTTTCAGGAAAGAAGTGAAAGCCAGATACAAGGCGTTGGTCCCTGACATGATGTGAGGTCTCACCAGAGAATCTTCGCACCCCAAAACTCTCGCAAAGATCTTCTCCAGCTTGTCTCTTCCTTCGTCGTAATTGCCATAACCGTTGATATCCGCAAAGTCGGTATAGGAGACTCTGTTTTCAATGAAGGCTGACAATATCCTGTCGGAATTGATCAGGGAAACTTCATCCAGTTTCTGATATATTTCTTTGAGATCCTCATCGGATCTGTTCGCTAATTCCAGTATTTCTTTATCGATCTGTTCTATCATGATAAACTCCTCAAGAAATATTGTATGAAAAAAACGATCACTTTAACAGTGACCGTTATCTTATCTTTCTTCTCTGAAATAACTCAGACCCAGTGAACTTGGTGCCTGGTTTTCTTTCTTTCTCTTTCTGGATACGACACAAAGTACGACGATCGTGACCAGATATGGAAGCATCTTATACAGGTTCTGCATGTATGTGATGTTCGTCAGCTTCAGCTTTTCTGCCAGGAACTTTGAAACTGAGATCGGGATGTAGATATATGCCCAGTAACATAAACCGAACAGATAAGCACCCCAGGTCGCATTCTTCGGTTTCCAGCTGGTGAAGATGACAAGAGCCACTGCCAGCCAGCCTAAGGCTTCGATCGTTGAATCGTTTGCCCAGGTACCCTGGATGTAGTCCATGACATAGAACAAGCCGCCAAGTCCGCAGATCGCACAGCCGATGATAGCTGATAGATATTTATACTTTGTGACATTGATGCCGGCTGCATCAGCCGTTGCCGGATTTTCACCGACTGCTCTCAAGTTCAAACCGGTCCTTGTCTTATTCAGGAAATACTGGATCGCAAACGCCATGATCAGCGCCATATATACCATCCAGCCATGAGAGAAGACGATCGAACCGAAGGTTCCAAACTTTCCGAATAATCCCGGCAGCTTTGCACGGAAGACATTGGCTGTTCTGGAAACAGAGATCGTACCGACGCCGCCGGAAAGCTTCATCATGTTTCCACCGAAGAAGTTGGCGATACCTGTGCCAAAGATCGTCAATGTCAGTCCGGTGACATTCTGATTGACCTTCTGGGTCACAGTCAGGAATGCGTACAGCAAGCCCGCCAGTGCCGAAGCAAGCAACGTCGCAAGAAGCGTGATGATCATTGAAATAAACGGATTCGGGTCAGCCACGGAATTCTCATACAGGAACGCTGCAGCAAGTGAAGCGATACCTCCGATCATCATGACACCCGGAACACCCAGATTAAGGTCTCCGGCCTTCTGATTGATCGTCTCACCGATACAGCCATACATGATGACAGTGCCGAATGTGATCGCGGCAACACACCAGGAAATGAATTGGGATACACTCATCTTATTCACCTTCCTTTCTTCTGTGCGTGAAATTGATCTTGTAGTTATTGAAGAACTCAGAACTCAAGATAAAGAACAATATGATACCGGTAATGATGTTCGATGCATATTCATTCAGACCGAAGTCACTTGAGATCTGTGAAGCACCTTTTCCAAGGAATACGATGAAGAAAGAGATCAGTGACATTGCGATCGGATCGAATTTCGCCAGCCAGCAGACGATGATGGCAGTAAAGCCTCTTCCGCCTGCCGTCTCCTTGGAGATCGTATGCGAGATACCGGCAACTTCCGTAAAGCCAGCTATACCGGCGATCGCACCGGAGATCAGGACATTGTTCCTGATGACCTTAGGAACGTTGATACCGGCATATCTTGCAGTCGCAACGGATTCACCGACAACAGCTCCTTCATAGCCGTGCTTGGAATAGCGCATATAGATATAGACGAAGATTGTTACGACAAGAACGATCAGGATATTCAGTGTATACTGCTGTCCGAAGATCTTCGGGAACCAGCCGCCCATCGTATTCATGTTGATGATGCCGACAGAGTGAGACTGTTTCTTATCCCAGAAATCGACGAAGAATTCAACCAGCTGAATCGCGACATAGTTCATCATCAGTGTGAACAGCGTTTCATTGGTATCATATTTTGCCTTGAACAAAGCAGGAAGCAGTGCCCATAAAGCACCGCAGGCTGCCGACACGACGATCATGATCAGCAATAACAATGCCGTAGGGACCTTGTTTCCGTAGTAGATCATCAATGCAGCAGTGGTTAAACCACCGATGAGGATCTGACCTTCCGCACCGCAGTTCCAGAAACGCATGCGGAATGCCGGAGCAAGTGATAATGAGATCAGCAATAAGAGACAGGTGTCTCTGATCGTGATCCACGTTCTTCTTGATGTGCCAAACGCACCCTTGATCATGGAAGTATAGACACTGATCGGATCAAGATGTGTGACAAAGTTGATGAATAATGCCGAGATCAATAAGGCACATAAGATAGAAATGGCGATGACGATCGACTTTGCCAGAAGAGACGGATCATCTTTTCTGGTGATGTGGATCAGAGGCTGCTTATGAGTATTCTTTTCCATTATGCTTCCTCCTTGAGATGTGTCATCAGATAACCGACTTCTTCCTTGGAAGCCGTCCTTCCATCCAGCATGCCGTTGAGCTTACCGGAACATAAGACCATGATCCTGTCGGATAATGCCAGTAATACGTCGAGGTCTTCACCGACATAGATGACGGCGACACCTTTCTTCTTCTGTTCGTTCAAGAGATTGTAGATCGCATAGGATGTATTAATATCCAATCCTCTGACTGCATAAGCCGTCATCAGGACGGTCGGCTTGTTGTTGATCTCGCGCCCGACCAGGATCTTCTGAACGTTGCCGCCCGAGAGCTTTCTGACCGGATATTCCAGATCCGGTGTCAGAACACCGAGCTCATCTTTGATCTTTTCAGCTGTCTGCTGCGGTTTCTTCCTGTGAAGGAAAGGACCTTTTCCTTTTCTGTATCTCTTCAGCATGACGTTATCTGTCATACCCATGTTGCCAACAAGGCCCATGCCAAGTCGATCTTCCGGAACAAACGCCAGATGCAGACCATAAGAGATGATCTCCTTGGTGCTTAAACCGACCAGTTCATGGACACCATGAGCGGTGGAATTGTAGATGACAGAAGAGCCATCTTCACATTTCTGCAAGCCCATGATCGCTTCCAGCATCTCTTTCTGTCCGGAACCGGAAATACCGGCAATACCCAGTATCTCACCAGAATACAGATCGAACGTGATGTCATCGACGACCTTCTTGCCATCCGGATTTAAGACGGTCAGATTCTTGACTTCCAGACGCTTTGCCTTGTCTTCAACGAAGTCTCTTGCGATATCCAGCGTGATCTTTTCACCGACCATCAATTCTGTTAATTGCTGTTCATTGGTTTCTGTCTTTAAGACAGTACCGACGTTTTCGCCCTTACGCAATACGCTGATGCGGTCTGAGATCTCCATGACCTCATTCAGTTTGTGCGTGATGATGACGATCGACTTGCCGTCATCTTTCATATTGCGTAAGATCGTAAATAATTTTCTGATCTCCTGCGGAGTCAATACAGCCGTAGGTTCATCCAGGATCAGGATCTGCGCACCTCTGTATAAAGTCTTGACGATCTCAAGAGTCTCTTTTTCAGAAACGGACATGTCATAGACTTTCTTGTCGATATCCAGATCAAAACCATACTTCGAACAGATCTCTTCCACTTCCTGGCGGCACTTCTTTTCGCTTTCCTTGATCGGAAGTCCGATCAGGATATTTTCTAATGCGGAAAAGACATCGATCAGCTTGAAGTGCTGGTGGATCATACCGATGCCAAGATCAAAAGCATCCTTTGGCGAAGCAATGGTCACTTCTTTACCATCTATAAAGATCTCTCCCTCATCCGGATAATAGACACCTGAAAGCATGTTCATCAGCGTTGTCTTGCCTGAACCGTTTTCGCCTAATAATGACAGGATCTCTCCGTGATAGATATCCAGATCGACATTGTTGTTGGCAAGGACTTTTTTGCCGAAACGTTTTGTGATCCCTCTCATGGAAACAGCTGCTTCACCCATATTGACCTCCAAAAAATACAAAACATTACAGGCTCACAAAGAGCCTGTAATGTTCTTCTTCAAAATAATAAGTTTTTTAGTTGAGTTCGATGATACCATCGATCCTTGCTGCAAAGTAAGGAGCACTTCTGAACTCAGACTCGTGGAAATAACCGTCGATCAGACATTCAGTTTCAGGAACGAAGTCAGCATCGACATCACCCAGGATCGAAGTCGGAGTTTCGCCGTCGATCGTGAATGTAGAAGCATCGAAGACATGAAGTTCACCGGACATGATCTTAGCCTCAGCTTCCTTGACTGCTTCTGCAGTACCCGGAGCAACGCTCTTGCCAAGTTCAGTGATCATGACTGCGTTGTCTTCATAACCTGCTGTCCAGTCAGTAACGATGTCACTTTCTTCGAGCCAGTTCTTCAGAACGTATTCATACAGTCTTTCCCAGCCGTTGGAAGCGGAAGTCAGAGCGACATCCGGTGCAACATCCAGCATGGAAACGTTGTAACCTACAGAGTAAGCCGTGAAACCATACTTGTTGTCTTCCATGTTCTTCTGTAACTGAGAAGGAGCACCTGTTGAGTCAGCGTGCTGGCCGATGATGACACAGCCCTGAGACATCAGATCGTCACCGACAGTAGCTTCAGCTGTCAGATCGAACCAGGAGTTCGTATATTTGACATACATTTCGATTTCAGGATAAACGCTCTTGATGCCGAGGAAGAATCCTGTGTAACCGGAAACGACTTCTGCGTAAGGGAAGGCACCGACATAACCGACCTTGACCTTGCCGTCAGCAGTGAAGTTGTCAGCAACCAGCAGACCGTTGTCAGCCAGTTCCTTGATCTTCATACCCGCAACAACACCGGAGACATATCTTGACTGATAAGTCTGAGGGAATGCGTTCTTGAAGTTAGGCAGACCGGAAACAGCTGCGCTGTCACCTGTACAAGCCAGGAATGTGACATCAGGATATTCGCCTGCAGCCTGCTGCATGAATGACTGATGTGCATAAGAGTTGGAGATGACCAGAGTCGCACCGTTTTCAACGAGGTCGACAGCCATATCATAAGTAGTCTGATCTTCCGGAACGTTGTACTTCCAGATGATCTTGTCATCAGAAATGCCTAATACCTTGGCAGCTTCTCTGATACCGTAGATGTGCGCATAGGTATAACCTTCGTTTTCGTCACCAACCAGGATGACACCGACCTTAGGCTCATTTGCTGCTGGTTCTTCTGCCGGAGTTTCTTCCTTCTTGGAAGAACAGCCAACCAGGGAGAAGATCATGAGCACCATCACTAATACTGTTAATAATTTTTTCATTTTTCAATCTCTTCCTTTCTTCTTGAAAAAAACAAAAAACACTTCTTCAAAAGCTATGAATTATGGATGAAACACAAAACATAATCTTCAAAGAAGACCTTTCAGGAACCGATTGGTAGGCTCCTTCTGTAATCCTATCGCAGATAGAATGACCGAAGGGAAATTCTATCATAGTCCTGGTATTTACGGCACCAGGGTAGAGACTCCCTCACCATATCTGAGGGATTATACGATATTTTTACCCCTTTACTTTACCACAAATAAACAGCCTGAAAAGACCTTTTTCCAAAAAACAAAATTGTAAGCGTTTTACTTTATTTTGTTTATATTTGAACCGTCACAAAACAGAAAAAACTGTGGTTTTTTATACACAAAAACAAAAAAAGACGTATTTCTTTTTATTTAGAAAATACGTCTTTTTAAATGTAATTTTGTGAATTATTCCAGTTCAAATGCACCGGTATAGAGCTGATAATATGTGCCCTTCTGTTCGAGCAGCTGATCGTGTGTGCCTCTTTCAATGATGTGGCCATGATCAAGAACCATGATTGCATCAGAGTTTCTGACAGTAGATAATCTGTGGGCAATGACGAATACTGTTCTGCCTTTCATGAGGTTATCCATACCCTTCTGAACCAGAGCTTCTGTTCTGGTATCGATGGAAGAGGTAGCCTCATCCAGGATCATGACTGGCGGGTTGGCAACAGCCGCTCTGGCAATTGAGAGTAACTGTCTTTGGCCTTGGGATAACTGCGAACCGTTGTTTGTCAGCATCGTGTTGTAGCCATCCGGAAGTCTTGTGATGAAGTCATCCGCATTGGCCAGTTTTGCAGCCTCGATACACTGTTCATCCGATGCATAGAGATTGCCATACCTGATGTTCTCCATGACCGTTCCGGTAAACAGATTGACATCCTGAAGGACCATGCCCAACGATCTTCTCAAGTCAGGCTTTTTGATCTTGTTGATGTTGATGCCATCATATCTGATCTTGCCATCAGGGATATCGTAGAACCTGTTGATCAGGTTGGTGATCGTCGTCTTGCCGGCACCTGTTGCACCGACGAAAGCGATCTTCTGACCCGGATGAGCGTAGAGCGATACATCAAACAGTACTTGTTTGTCAGGCTCGTATCCGAAGTCGACATCCACCATCTGGATATCACCCTTCAACTCGACATAAGTCGTCGTGTGATCGGATTGCGCATGGTAGTGTTTCCATGCCCACTTGCCGGTATATTCCTTGGACTCAGTGATGTTTCCATCCTCATCGATATTGGCTCTTACCAGCATGACATAGCCGTCATCTTCTTCCGACTTCTCATCGATCAAAGCGAAGACTCGATCTGAACCAGCCAGCGCCATCGCAACAGTAGAAACCTGCTGTGACATCTGGGAGACCGTCATAGATAATGAACGGGATAAGCTCAAGAAGGAAACGATGACACCGATCGATACGGTATTGAATCCTCTTAGGGAAAGGTTAGGAACCTTGGCGACAGCCATCAGACCGCCGATGATCGCCAGGACAACGTAAGAGATATTTCCGACGTTCATCAGGATAGGCATCAGCGCGTTGGCGTTTTCGTTTGCCTGTCTTGTATCGTTATAGAGCTTTTCATTGAGCTCATCAAACTGCTTCTTTGATTCTTCTTCATGAGTGAAGACCTTGACGACCTTCATGCCTTCCATCATCTCTTCAATGAAGCCTTCTTCCTTGGCTAAGGAAGCCTGCTGATCCTTCATGAACTGCGCAGATCTGCCGCCGAAGCCGGCAGTGATCTTAGTCATCGTGAAGATGACCGCAAAGACGATGATCGTCATCCAGATCGAATATCTCAGCATCGTAAATACCACGAAGACCAGAGACAGTATACTGGAGAATAACGAAGGAATGGACTGTCCTACCAGCATCCTCAATGTATCGACGTCATTGGTATAGGTAGACATGATCTCTCCATGCGGATGGGTATCGAAATACTTGATCGGAAGAGTTTCCATGTTGTCAAACATCTCGTCTCTCAAGGATTTGATGGTACCCTGACCGACTGTTGCCATGATCTGGTTGTAGATCGTGTTGCCCAATAAGCCCATCAGATAGATGGTAGCCATCGTCGTGATGATCTTGGTGAGATCGGATGCGACTGCATCCATACCTAATGTAATACCCGGCAAAATGACTTCATCGATCAGTCTCTGCATGAAGGTTGCCGCGATGACACTGGCAACGGAGTTGACGATCAGACAGACCGCCACGAAGAACAGATGGAATTTATATTTCTTGAATACATACTTCAATAAGCGGATCAGACTTTTCGGATCGATCTTCTTATTGGTGACCGGACCTCTCATCGGTGGCATCTTACTCTTCCTCCTTTCCCTTGACCTGTGTCTCGTAGATCTCTTTGTAAATACCGTTTTCTTTCATCAGCTGTTCATGGTTGCCCAGCTCGACGATCTTGCCGGAATCCAGTACGATGATCTGATCGGCATCTTCGATCGAAGAAACACGCTGTGCAATGATGATCTTGGTGGTATCCGGGATCTCTTGCCTGAATGCCTTTCTGATCAGGGCATCCGTCTTGGTATCGACTGCGGAAGTCGAGTCATCCAGGATCAGGATCTTAGGCTTCTTTAACAGAGCTCTTGCGATACAAAGTCTCTGCTTCTGACCGCCGGAAACGTTGGTACCGCCCTGCGTCAGCATCGTGTCATATTTATCAGGGAACTGCTCGATGAATTCATCGGCCTGTGCCAGCTTACATACTCTGACAAGTTCTTCATCGGTAGCTTCCTTATTGCCCCATCTCAGGTTCTCTTTGATCGTACCCGAGAACAATACGTTTTTCTGTAAAACGACAGCGACCTGATCTCTTAAAGCCTTGAGATCGTAATTCCTGACATCCTCACCGCCGACATATAATGTTCCTTCGGAAACATCATAGAGACGCGGGATGAGCTGGATCAGTGTCGTCTTGCCTGTACCGGTACCACCGATGATACCGATGGTCTGACCGGACTTGATATCCAGGTTGATATCAGCCAAAGCTCTTCTCTTGGACTTCGGATTGTAACGGAATGTTACGTGATCGAATACGATACTTCCATCCTTGACTTCTTTGATTCCGTTTTCCGGGGAATGCAGGCTGCTGCCGTGATTGATGACTTCAACGATACGGTTGGCAGCTTCTGCCGAGAACGTGATCATCATGAAGACCATTGAAAGCATCATCAGTGAAGAAAGGATCTGGATGCCATAGCTGGTCAGCGATGAAAGTTCACCGGTCGTCAGCTTTGTCGCGCCGCTTTCGACGATCATCTTTGCGCCAAGGTAAGATACCAGCAACATTGCCGTATACATACAGGTCATCATCAATGGGTTATTCAAAGCGATGATCCTTTCGGCGTTGGTGAAATCTCTTCTGACTTCTTCGGAAGCCTTGTTGAACTTCTCGATCTCATAATCCTCTCTGACGAAAGACTTGACGACTCTGATACCCGATACGTTTTCCTGAACGGAATTGTTCAAAGCATCATAACGCTTGAAGATCCTGCGGAAGATCGGGTGTGAGATGTTGAAGATCAGATATAAACCGATCGCCAGAACAGGGATGATCGCAAAGAAGATCAAAGCCATCTCGGAATTGATCCTGATCGCCATGACGACTGAGAATATCAGCATCAAAGGAGCTCTGACAGCCATTCTGATGATCATCTGGAAAGAGTTCTGAACGCTCGATACATCGTGCGTCAGTCTTGTGACAAGAGATGCCGATGAGAATTCATCGATATCCTTGAAAGAATAATCCTGGACGCGATAGAAGAGATCTCTCCTCAGATTCTTCGCAAAACCTGCGCCGGCTCTTGCGCCTGCCCTTGCGGAATTGGCACCGCAAAATAAAGAGATCAGTGCCAGCGCGATCAGGATCAGGCCATACCTGACGACCATCGAAATGCTTTCGGTATACATGTGGTCGATCAGTATTGCCATGACCGCCGGAATGAGACATTCCATTGCGACCTCGCCGATCATGAAAAGCGGTGTCAGGATCGTATCCTTCTTGTATTCACCGATTTCCTTTGACAGTATCTTGATGACATTCATAAGCGTAAATTCCTTTCTAATCTATGCTGATATTATCGTTGAGTTTATTGAGTAAGCGTTCCAGTTCATACAGCTCTTCATCAGAGAAATCCTTCTGCATCTTCTTGTCATTGTCTTCAAAGTGCTGGATCATCTGTTTGTGGAAGTCTTCCGCTCTTTTTGTCAGAGAGATCACTTTATTTCGCTGATCCTTTTCGTCTTTGCGGCAACTGATAAAACCGCTCTTTTCCAGTCTCTGTACCAGACCAACGACAGTCGGATGAGAGACCTGAAGATCTTCCTGCAGCTTCTTCTGGGAAATACTTCCTCCGTTTCTGAAGATCAGAGACAATACTTGCGTCTGTGAAAAAGTCAGATCATTCTCTCTGAACTGCATGTCGATATCTTTCTTGAGATTTCCTTCAATATGTCTGATCAGGAACAGTATCTTTTCCATAGAAACCATCGCATTACTCCATTTCTGTAGCATGCTACATGTAGCGTGCTACATAATTATAACACGTTCTCAGTTAAAGTCAAAAAAACAGGGTAAACCCTGTTTCTCACCAGTAATCCGCAGAGAAAGAAGACTCGTGTTCTTCCAATGGAATGTCCGTTCTTAAGATCCTTTCGATCTCGATGAAACGGCTGTTGTCGATCATCTCGATCGCCGCATCGATCTCATCTTTGCTGCCCTGTATCTCCATCGTGACAGAACCATCCGATTCATTCTTCACCCAGCCCGTCAGTCCAAGCGCATCGGCAGCCATCATCGCCTGAAAACGGAAACCGACACCCTGGACGGTCCCGAAGAAGCGGATGTGCTGACGGATCGTTTCTTTACTCACTTCATCATCCTTTCTGATCTCATAATCAGGAGAAAGGAAGTACTTCAGATCTTCCAGTCTCTTTTCGGCTTCTCTTCTGCCGATCTGATAGACTCTCTCCAATTCCTTTGGATCCTTTTCCACTCTGCCGATCTTCAGATCCTCAGGCGGCCTGATCACAAAGACTTCTCCCTTTTTCTCTTTCTTCAATACATCTCTTACCTGATGGTTGTATACGATATGTCTGTTGGCCATCGTTTCGACCATCAAAGGATAATTTCTCATTCTCATCCTGATCAAAGGCAAGAGACTATTCTTTTTCTTTGTATAACCCAAAGGCTGCGTCAATACGACGACGTTGCGATCATAACCTTCCTTCTCCATGAACTCCAGAGGGATCGAATCGGCAATGCCTCCATCCAATAATTCATAGCCATCCAATTTGACGATCCTTGAAACCAGAGGCATGGACGCGGAAGCTCTCATCCACTGATTGTCGTTTTCTCCGCCGTCGCTACATAAGTGATAGACGCACTTTCCTGTTTTCACATCGGTCGCACCGACATAGAATTTCATCGGATTTTCCGCAAACGCTTTTGAATCGAATTTATCCAGTTCATAAGGCACTTCTCTGTAGCAGAAATCAACCCCATAGAGATCGCCCGTTGTGATCAAGGAACGGATGGAACAGTATCTCGGGTCTTTACAGTATGTTTCGTTGTAACGCCTTGGCCTGCCGATCTGTCTGGACTTGAAGTTGCATCCGAAAACAGCCCCGGCTGAAATACCGATCCCGCCATCAAACTCGATTCCGTTTTCCATTAAGACATCGATGACACCGCAGGTGAATAAGCCCCGCATTGCCCCGCCTTCCATGATCAGACTTGTCTTCATCTTCTTTTATTCTACCATCAACAAAAACTCATTTATTCATCGATCTGTTCCATGAGATATTCACGGAACAAGGGGATCGCAAATTCAAATTTCTTTCCGCACTTTTCTTCTATGATCCCCGACTGTAGAAGTCTCTTCTTATAAGTGGAACAGTAACCTGTTGTCTTTCCAAGCCTTTCAGAGATATCGGTGAGATTACTGTATCTTTCGTCCTTCAGCATCGCAAACAGGAATTCCCGATCCATGTCAGAAAGTTCAAGATAGGTGTGATCCAGTACTCCGATCCTGAATTCTCTTTTTGCGTATTCGATGCCGTTTCTGACGTCTGTCTTGGAGATATCTTTCCTCTCATCGCTTGCTTCCCAGATGTAATAGCCTGCCAGCTGCATCATATAGGCAAAACCATCGATCGTACTTACGATCTCGTCTTTATATTTTTCATCGATCTGCTTGCCGCCTTTTTCAACTGTCTTTCTGAACGACAGCCAGACATCCTGATCGGATATCCTCTCCAGATTGTGCTGTCTGGCTCTTCTCAAGAATGAGACAGATCTGTCGTTGAGCAATGCATAGACATTGCTTGGAAGTCCTGCCATGACTAAAGAGATCTTCGGGTATCTCTGTCTCAGAAGCTGATACGTTGCGGCAAGATCCACCATTTCATCGAGATCTGCGATCACTTCATCCACAAGGATCAGTAAACCCGCATCCAGATTCATGAACTGCTGCATGACAGAGTTCATCTTGGAACGCCAGTTCAGCTTTTCTTCTTCATTTCTTTCAATAGAAAATTCCACGTTGGCCACACCAAATGAACTCAATCTTGCATTGACATAGGGATCAAGAAAATCTGCCTGCTGCAGGATGTCCTGATATAGATCTTCCAACATCCCTTTTCTGGCGATCGTATCGGTGACGATCCATCCTTCTTTTTTCGCTTCTTCACCGATCATGTACAGTAAAGCGGTCTTTCCTGAACCTCTTGGACCGATCAGGATACTTGTGATATCCGGACTTCCTGTCCAGTTGAGAAAGGCTTTATGCATATCATTTAATATTCGATCTCTGCCGGCAGGATATAAAGGAACTGCCCCAAAGACCGGTGTAAATGGATTCATCATTTATCATCACCTCTTATCTTATTTTAGGGATTTTAGGGATTTTTTGCAAATTTAGGGATTTTTAGGGAATTTAGGGAATTTTCATTTTAAGCATAGAAAAACCGCCATCAGATATGGCGGTTAGTAAGTGATTTCCGATTTGAGATTACTTGTAGTATCTCATGTTTTCAAAATACTTGTTGACGATGCCGTTGAATTCTTCCCAAAGCTCGTTTTCGTGTTCTCTGCCGGCATTACCGACTTCTTTCCACTTCGCTCTGAGATCCTTGATCGCATTCACTTCATCATCGGTGAATTCGCTTCTTGCCAGGAACAGTTTCGCCTGAGTGATGATGTCCTTCTTAGCCTCGACTCTCTTGGCATAAGTTTCTTTCATCTCATCATAGTATGCATCTCTTCTCTCGAAGAAAGCTTTTCTTTCAGCCAGGAACTGCTGCCAGAGATCATCATCGTCTCTGCGTCCTGCGCTGCCGACTTTCTTCCATTCTTCCATCAGTTCGTTGGATCTGTTTCCAGCTTCCTTGATGTTTACGATGTCGGCTACTTCCTTAGCCTTGGCAATGAGTTCTTCCTTCAAAGCCTTGTTTGCGGAGAAAGTCTCTTTCAGGTTTGCGAAGTATTCGTTCTTCTTCTCAAAGAATTCGCTTCTGACTGCGCTGAATTCGTTCCAGAGTTCATCGTCCTTTTCTTTATTGATACGGCCGGCATGTTTCCAGTCTTCAAGCAGCTGTTTCATCTGCTCGGTACCTTTTTTGAAGTTGTTCTTTGCCAGGATCTCTTTTGCCTGAGCGATGATCTGCGCTTTTCTTTCTTCTGTGTTGACGTAAACGTCACCAGCCTTTTCAGAAAGCTCATCCATCATCTTGTTGAACTTCTCGCTCAGTTCCTGGTCTGCCAGAGATTCTTCTTCTTCTCTGACACGCGGCCATCTTCTCTTGAGGTCTTTTGCCCTCAGAAATGCGTCAGCCGCATTTTCTTCTGCCAAGAGTTCTTCCATCTTAGCAATCAGTTGTTCTCTAATGTCGTTAATTTCCATTTAAAAAGTCCCCTACCTACTGTCTGTATTTTATTCTACCATTTTTCATATGTAAATTCAAAAAGAAGAAAAGCGGGTTTGAAACCCGCTGTACGATCATGATTTCCTGTAGATCAGAGCCTTCAAAGTGTCGTAGAGATGCTGCGGCTCGACCGGTTTGGACAAGTGGGCATCCATGCCCGCCTGCAGGGAACGCTTGACATCTTCATCAAAGGCATTGGCCGTCAAGGCAATGATCGGGATCTTCTTTGCGTCCTCTTTCTTTGAAGCCCTGATGTTTTCTGATGCTTCCAGTCCATCCATGACAGGCATCCTGACATCCATCAGGATCGCATCGAAATATCCTGCCTCATTTTCTGTAAACATATCCAAAGCTTCCTTGCCGTTTTGCGCATGTTTTACTTCCATGCCTTCCATCGACAATAGCTGTATCATGATCTGCGCATTGATCTGGATATCTTCTGCCAGCAGGATATGTTTGCCCTTGAGATCTTCTATCGCTGATCGGTCTTCACTCTTCGCGAACGCTTCCTTGAAAGTATCGATCATCTCATCGATCTCATAAGGCTTGGATATGAATCCGGCAATGCCCTGTCTGATCGCCTGCTGGTAGATGGAATCCCAGTTGTAGGCACTCATGATGAAGATCTTCATCTGATCGCCATAGAGTTCCTGAATGCGATGAGAAAGGTGAAGACCATCTTCATCCGGCATCTGCCAGTCTACAAGCACCAGATCATAGAGCTCCTGCTTGGTCTGTTTCAGTTTCAAGAGATCCAAAGCCTGCTTCCCGTTATCACAGGTATCCGCATAGATCCCCTTGTTTTCTAACTGCAGCTTACAATCTTCCAACGAGATCGGATCATCATCGATGACCAGTGCCTTCAGGTTTTCCGGAAGCGATGCATCCAAAGAGAAATGGTTCTCACAATCCTTGAGTGTCACGGTAACGGTAAAGGTCGATCCTTCGCCCTTCTTGGACTTCACATCGATCTCGCCGTTCATCATCTCGACCAGATTCCTGGTGATCGCCATGCCCAGTCCTGTTGAACCATACTTGGTATTCCTGCTGGAATCTTCTTGCGCAAAAGTATCAAAGATCTTCGGCAGGAAAGATTCATCGATACCGATACCGGTATCTTTTATCGAGAACTTCACGGTCGTATGTCCCGCAAAATCCGCGACCTTCTCGCTCTTGAATTCAATGCTGCCAGGGGCATCGGTGAACTTCACCGCATTGCTTAAGATGTTGATCAGGATCTGTTTGATCTTCATCTCATCACCGATATAGCACCTGTCAAAATCACCCTTTGTCAGACATTCAAAATGCAGGCCCTTGTCTTCGCATTGCGGCATGACCAGTGTCTTCAACTGTTCGATCATTTCCGAAAGATCGAACTTCTCGTTGTGTAAGGACATGCTTCCGCTTTCGATGCGTGACATATCCAGGATGTCGTTGATCAAAGACAAGAGATGTCTTGCGCTGTGATTGATCTTCTCGAGATATCCCCTTGTTTCTTCGCTGAGATCAGGTGAACTCAAGGCGATATTGTCCAGACCGATGATCGCATTCATCGGTGTGCGGATCTCATGAGACATGCTGGAGAGGAAAGAAGTCTTGGCGATATTGGCCTGCTGAGCCTGTTCCAAGGCGTTGGCCAATGTTTCGTTCCTTTCTCTTTCCGCATGTAAGACATCTGTCATATCCGACTTCAACAGGAGATAGAAATGGCTTTCCCTGTCTACCAGATAATAGGTGAAACGCTTAAAGAAGTACTGTCCCTTATCTTCACAGGTCATATCCACAAAGTAGATATCGTCTTCTTCCAGCTTCTTTCCGATCGTTTCGATCGATAATGCTTCCTTCAGTTCTTCCTTGTCATGAACGGATTCACAAGCGGAAGGGATGACCTGATCATTGATATACTCCGAATAGTTGCCATCCTTTTTCTTCGGGAAGATGTTGCCCCATTTGATATTCTTCGCATCGCCGATGACCACACCATAGTGATCTTCCACGATATAAGCGACCATGTCGTATTGCCTTGCCAGGACTCTCTGGTTGAGTACTTCCCTGACCTTTTCGGCATTGTATTCGGTCTCGATCAAAAAGGCGACGATATCGGATGTGAAAGGATCGACGGTGATGGTAGATGAGAATCTGACGAAACACTGCCTGCCGCTTCGACGGATGCAATATCCGGTAAACGAGGCAACGCCTTCGCCATCGTAGAATCTCTTCAACATGTTTTCTTTGTTGAATATCTCTACGAATCTGATGCGGTCTTTTAGAGAAACGAGGCTTTCCGATCTGATCCTGACACCTTCTCTGAATGAAGCTCCGACATAGTCGGTATCATAGAGGTCTCTGCCGCTGACGGAAATGATCTCTCCCTTGGTGATATCAGCACGGATAACGCTCAAGGCATCATCCGCAAACTCATTGAAGTGACGGATCATTCCTTCATAGGCCGAAGCTCTCTTCTGACTTTCTTCCATCATGATGTGCTTCTCGGTGATATCACCGATGAAGACATAGTAGACATCGCCATAGCCCGGAAGATTTGCGAAATGGCCGTAGTCATCGACCCAGCGGATCTTGCCGTCTTTTCTGATGATGCGATATTCCACGTAGTCCAGAGACTTGTTGTTTGGATCGTCGATCTGCATATCGATCGAAGCCTGTATCTTGTCGTAGTCCTCCGGATGGACCATGCCTCTGAAGTTGTTTCCGGTCAGTTCCTTGAATTCTTCAAAAGTTTCGCAGCCAAAGATCCTGATACACGCATTATTGACATAGACGATGTCCATCGGCTCTTTCGCATGATAGACGAAGAATCCGCCCGGGATCTGTTCCGCCATCCACTTGATGGCAGGTATCATCAATTCCTGATCAATGTTTTTCATAGCTGCTCCTCACAAAGAGATTCCATCTTCTCTTCCAGAAACTTTTCAAACTCATCTGCATTTACCGGCTTTGAGAAATAATAACCCTGTACGACATCGCATCCCAGTTCTTTCAATGCATCAAGCTGCGTCTTGTTTTCAACTCCTTCGGCAACAGTGAGTACACCGAGGTATCTTGCGATATCGATGATGATCTCGATCATCCTGGTATCACCTTTCTTTTGAAAGGCATCTCTGACGAATCTCATATCGATCTTCATCGCATCGATCGGCAGACGGGATACCATGTTTAGTGTTGAATAGCCGGTACCGAAATCATCCATCTCGATCAGGAAACCAAGCTTTCTGAGTTCCTTGACCTTTTCAATGATCTGATCGGCCTCTTCGGTATACGCCGACTCCGTGATCTCCAGTAAGAGTTCTTCTGCCGATAGTCCCGCTTCCCTGATCAGATCACTCAGATTCTTCACCAGGTTTGGATCATAGAGATCGAGCCTTGAAACATTGACCGATACCGGAACTGAGATCTTCAGTCTTTCCTTCCATTCCTTCATCTTCCTTGCGGCAGTATTCCAGACATAGAGATCGAGCTTCTGTATCAGGCCGTTTTCTTCAAACAGAGGGATGAATACGCCGGGGGATATCATTCCCTGTTCGTGATGATTCCAGCGCACCAGAGCCTCTGCAGAAGTAAGTACGGGCAGATCTCCCGTGATGTTGAACTTGGGCTGATACCAGACTTCAAACTCATCGTTTCTTAATCCGTCATCGAAGTCTTCGATCAGCTGCTGGGCAAACAGTTCTTCTTCATACATCTTTGAATCGTAATATGCGATCCTGGTGTTCATGTTGTGCCATACGAGATTTGCGGCCTGTCTTGCCCGATCGAACTTCCTTGCGCTGTCGAGATCTTTCATGAAGTCACTGCAGACACCAAGACGAAGCGATACTTTATCCGGAAGGAAAGCTGCGATATCTTCCATCACTTTTTCATAGGAATCCCTGTGATGACAATAGACCAGGAAGCTGTCTCCTTCCTGTCTGGAGATGATCGCACCATCAAACTCTTTCTTCAAAGATTCGGAGATCTGAATCAATACTTCATCGGCATAGCTTCTGCCATATCTGTCGTTGATCATCGCAAAACGGTTCACATTGAAAAACAATGCATCCATCTCATCTTCAGGATGATACTGATCATATTGGACACAGTAGCTGTTGAAAAACTGATAGTTATATAGACCGGTCAGAGGATCCCTTTCCGTTTCTTCGATGATCGCCCTGTCTTCCGATAGAAGGATGGTCCTTCTCGCTCTTGCCAGGATGACACCTTTTAAAGGATAAGGCTTGGGGATGAAATCGATCGCACCCATATCCAGACATTCCACCTCGGAATTCTGATCGCCGGACATGACGATGACAGGGATATCTTTTGTCTCGTTGTCTTCCTTGAGGATCTTCAGTAAGTCCTTACCTGAAAGTACAGGCATGATCAGATCCAGCAGAATCAAAGAAAGGGTATTCCTGTTTTCTCTGATGATCTCAAGCGCCTCTTTCCCGTTTCCGGCACAAAGCACTTCATAATCCTCCTGCAGGATACCCTTCAGTATTTCTCGATTGATCAGTTCGTCATCGATGACAAGGACTGATCTTCTTTTGTCATCTCTATGATTGATCGGCATTTTTTCCTAAATCAATTATAAATCTTTTTCACACTGTGAGATCAGAAAAGCCGAGTCTGATCATTGATATATGATATCTGTTTCGCATTCTTCACGATATCGCCTTCTTCGATATTTCCGATCAGTAAAGGACTCTTCGGATCGTGTTTTCGAAAATTGTCTCTTACGATCTTTTCGTCGTAATTGGCGTAGCAGTACTTACAAAGATGCATACAGGTGTTGTAGGCACCGATGTCATTTCCTAATAGACATTTACAGCCTTGTCTGGCATAGGAGAGATCCTTCACATTCAGATCGAGCCCCGTTGCCTTCTCTAATGTTTCTTTTGTAAGACAACCGGAAACATCTGCCCCATAGTTTTTCAGACCTTCATTCTCCAGACAGGTCTTGATCCTCATACCGTATCTGCTTACGATATCCGTAAAGTTCTGACACAGATCACACTGATCCTCATAGGATACTTCTTTCACCGAAGGAAAATTCTTCTTCGTCTTTTCATAGAGATCGATGAAAGAAATGATCACGGTGTCCGTATATCCTTTCAGATAGGCACACATCTTTTCAAAGATCATCAGGTGATATTCTTTGTTGTATTTTTCATTAAGAAAGATCGGATCATAGCGCCAGGCGATGTGATCGCTTTTGATCTTCTTTGACAGCTCTATAAAAGAATCCATGATGTCTTTCTTTTGTCTTAAGTTTGGTTCGATATCCTTTCCATAAGGTGTGATCGTCACATTCCAGTACATCCGAAATTTCTTCAGTTCATCGATGTATCTCAACATGTTGAAAGGATCCTTTGTACAAAAGACAAGGACATCCACCACAGAAGGATCAAGTTCATATCTTGTGGTCTGTTTCGGATAATAGGGATTTCTGACCAATACGAAACCCTCACGGATCCTGTTCATGAACCATTCACTGTAAAATGCCGGGATATCTGTTCTGCTTCCTGTGTTAAGTATCATACATTCTAATTATAGAAAAGCTGTCAATACCTTTTATCGATACCAAAAAACAGAAAGTCTATTGAATATAAAAAGCGGATCTTACGATTCGCTTTTCAAATGAAATATTGATTATGGATCAGTCTAACGGCTTCTGATAGTAGTTGCCGTAGACATTTAATGTGTTCCTTGTTTCAATGAAGGCCTTTGGATCACCCTCCAGCGCATACCTGACGACCTCACTGGTCTGATAGGTATTGACGACTGTATAAAGCATCGTCTGTGCTTCGCCATTGTATGCACCCTGGGCAGAGATCTTGGTGATACCGTGACGGACATTGCTTAAGATCGTATCGATGACCTTGTCCGGATCTTTTGTGACGATGATGATCGCCTGATGAGTATATCTCTTATGACGCTTGGAGATGATCAGGTTGGAGACATACTGGAAGATGATCGAATAAGCTGCGATCTCCCAGTGATACAAGAGTCCTGCCACAAAGATCATGACACCATTGAAGGCAAAGACATAATCCCACATCGAACGATGGAACTTGTTGGAATAGTAGATCGAAAGGAAATCGGTACCGCCGCTGGAAGCACCCTGGGTCAGAGCGATCGAAATACCAAAACCGTTGATCAGACCGCCGAAAATCGCAACCAGTAAAGGATCCTGCAGAAACTGCATCGGCGGCATGAAAGAAGAAAGAATAGAGACCAGTGTCGTCTGCAAGACGGAAAAGATCGTAAACAGCTTTCCGATCTCCTTGTATACGATGGCGGCCAGGACCATATTGATCGCCAGATACAGATAGAAAAACGGCAGATTTATATGTAGATAGTCTCTTAAGATATCCGAAACCAGTCTTGAAAAACCGGTGATGCCGGAAGGATAGATGCCTGCCGGAATGGAAAAGGAAGTCAGGGAAAACGCCTGCACGATTGCAGACAGGATCACTGCTCCTGTCATGATGATCAGTTTTTTATTGTCTCTTTTTTCCATAAGTTCTCTGCCTCTTTATCCTCCATTGTACAACTTTGTACACAGTAAATTTCATCGTATAGAAAAAGTACAGATGACCTGTACTCTTATTTCTTTTTCAACTGTTCCTTTTTCCAGTCTCTGATCTGTTTGAGCCTCTCTGAGATCTGTCTTTCCAGACCCTGATCGATCGGAGAATAGTAGTTTCTGTCCTTCAAAGAATCCGGCAGACATTGCATCGCCGTCATCCTTTCTTCATAGTCATGGGCATACTGATAACCTTCCCCATAACCAAGCTCCTTCATCAGCTTCGTCGGAGCATTCCTGATATTCAATGGTACCGGTTCATCCAGCATGCCGATCGCATCAGATCTGGCAGAGGCATAAGCGACATCGACCGCATTGGATCTTGGGGCCACCGACATATAGATGACAGCTTCAGCTAATGCATCGACGCATTCCGGCATCCCGATGTAGTGACATGCTTCATAAGCAGCGACTGCGATCTGTAAGGCTCTTGGGTCGGCAAGACCGACATCTTCGCTCGCAAAGCGGATCACTCTTCTTGCGACATACAAAGGATCTTCTCCTGCTTCCAGCATCCTTGCCAGCCAATAGACTGCCGCATCGGGATCGGAGTTTCTCATCGACTTATGCAAGGCAGAGATGATGTTGTAGTGTTCTTCCCCTTTCTTGTCATAAAGGAAAGACTTCTTGGAAGTGATCTCTTCGATGATCTGATTCTCGACGAATACTTCATTATCCTTTTCATCGGAATTGATGACAGCCATTTCCAAAGTTGATAAAGCCATCCTGGCATCGCCGTTGGAGAAGTTGGCGATAAAATAGAGATCCTCATCGGAGATATTGATCCTTTTTCCTTCAAAGGCTCTTTCATCGTTCATCGCTCTTTTCAATAATGCGACGATGTCTTCGGCTTTGAGCTGTTTCAACACGAAGACTCTGCATCTCGATAAGAGGGCACCGTTGACCTCAAAAGAAGGGTTCTCGGTCGTAGCACCGATCAGGATGATGCTTCCTTTTTCCACAAAAGGCAGAAAACCGTCCTGCTGAGCCTTGTTGAAGCGGTGGATCTCGTCGATGAAAACGATGGTCCTGACTCCCGACATCGCATCTTCTTCCGCCTTCTTCATGACTTCCCTGATCTCCTTGATGCCGCTGGTCACAGCGGAAAAGGTGATGAAATTGGCCTTGGTCACCCTGGCGATGACGCTTGCCAAAGTCGTCTTTCCAACGCCCGGAGGACCCCAGAAGATCATTGAAGAAATGCGGTCGGATTCGACCATCTTTCTCAATACCTTGCCCTTACCGATCAGGTGTTCCTGACCGATGATCTCATCAAGAGATTTCGGTCTGAGTCTTGCGGCAAGGGGTTCATTCATTTCGTTGTAGAATAAGCTGTTTCGTTCCATAATCTGTTCTCTAAACAATTGTATAATTAATTTATGAAAAAAATAAGACAGTGGATCAGATCATTTCGGCCATACCGATATTCGATGAACGATATCATCTATTTTCGAATCCTCTGTACTGCTGTCAGCTCGCTGTTTCTGGTCATCCTTGGCCAGCTTGGACTGTTTCTGATCAGATCGACCGGCAGGGTAGCGATCTCCACCGGCGATTTTGATTTCCTTTTCAAAAGCTGGCAGGGACCTTTGCTGATCATCGTCGGACTTTCTGTCCTCTTTCTTTATGTCGTCTTTGATCTCAATACCCAGATCATCTATTCTTCCAAGCTCCTACATAATCAGGCGAGCCTGATAGAGAGTCTGAAAGAAGGTCTTCTTTCGATCACGAAATTCTTCACTCTGGATGGGATCGGGATCATCCTTTATATCTCTCTGATCGCGCCGATCGCCGGGCTGGGTCTTTCGATCTCGCTGACGGAAAATCTCTATATCCCGACCTTCATTTCCTCAGTCATCGAATCCAAGCCTCTGTATCACGCCTTGTATACCATCCTGATCGTTCTGTTTTTCCTGTTTGGCCTCATCCACATCTTCATCCTGCATGGCATCCTTTTGGGAAGGCTCCCTGTGAATAAAGCGGATGATGAATCCAGAGATCTGATGAAGAAAAACTGGAAAGACTTCATCAAGCAGAACACTATCTTTATTTTAAGTTTTGCTGCCGTCAACATCTTCCTGTTCCTCCTGGTGCTGATCATACCGGGAGCTGTTCTGGCACATCTTTCAAAAGATCTTCAAGAATTGAAGATCAATGCGTATTTCGTCTTACTGCTGTATGCGATCGCTTTCCTGTTCGTCAACAGCTTCTTCCAGTCTTTCTATCTGATCCGGATGACTCAGCTCTACTATGAATACAAGGGCGAAAGACTTCCTTTCATCAGAGAAAGGAAAGGCAGAAGATGGATCTTCAATCTCCTGATCATTTCGGCTGTCATTGCCTTGACATATTTCTCTGCATTTGAGATCGAAAGAAACTTTGACAAGGTCTTCCCAAGGGAAGTCACCACTTCGATCATTGCCCACAGGGCCGGAGGAAGCGAAGCTGTTGAAAATACAGTGGAAGGGATTGAAAAAGCGATCGAACTTGGTGCAGCCGGCAGTGAGATCGATATCCAGCGCACGAAAGACGGGTACTACATCGTCAACCACGACAGCACTTTCTCAAGGCTGTGCAAAAATCCAAACAAACCGTCCGACCTCACACTGGATGAAATAAAGGATCTTGTCATCCATGATCCAAACTACCCCAATGATCCGCAGGATATTGCGACATTTGAAGAGATCCTTGATGCCGCAAAAGGAAAGATCACTCTTTTCATCGAACTCAAAGGTGACAGTGCAGATCAGAAAATGGTCGATGATGCGATCAGACTGATCAGAGAAAAAGACATGACTGATCAGTGTGTTCTGATCTCACTCAAGTACTCTCTGATCGATTATGCGGAAAAGACATATCCCGGTATTCAGACAGGATATCTGACTTTCGCATCTTTTGGAAAGACGGAAAATATCAGCTGCGATTATCTGGGTCTGGAAGAAGAAGCGGCAACCTCAGCCGTCATCAGCAGGATCCACGACAGTGGCAGAAAAGTCATGGTATGGACACCGAATGAAGATCGTGCCCAAAGACACTTCTTACTTTCACAAGCCGACTACATCATCACCGACAATATTCAACAGGCCATCGATCTGACAAAGGAACTCAACGAAAGAGAAGACCTGATCGTCTTCCTTGATTTCCTTTTATCTCTGTTCTAAATCTTCCTTCAATATCGCATAGATATAATAGTCACACCATGTATTGACCATCTTTCCCTGCCGGATCGATCCTTCTCTTGTGTACCCGCATTTTTCAAGTACCTTCCAGGACGGGATATTCCTGACATCGACCTGCGTCCAGATCCTTTGAAGTTGAGTGTTTTCAAAACAGAATTTCGTCATCGCTGATACGCTTTCTTTTGCGTATCCCTTTCCCTGATACTTTCTTGAAATACGAAAGGCAATGCAAGCCATGCGGTCATTCTCGATCAGATAGACATAGATATCACCGATCACCTTGTCGCTCTCTTTTAATGCGATCCCAAGATGAAAGCTTTTGACAGCTTTTTCTTTTTTCTCAAACAAAAGTCTTGGATCCTTTTCCGCCTTGGATAGTCCTTTTCCCCAGTAAGTATACATTGATGGATCAGGCATCCATTCCTTCAGATCATCGATATCGTCTTTATTCAAGGGACGAAGGAGAAGCCTTTTCGTTTCTATCACGGGTTTGTTTTCAATATAATCTGCCAACATTTCTCTCACCTCTTAATCAAAATACGAAAGTATTCACGATACTTCAAGGCAAAAGAAAAACAGCTCATCGAGCTGTCTGATCCTTATTCTCCTAACGGAAGCGTGAAGAGGTAGAAGATACCTTTTGGAAGTTCTACACCCGCTTCAACGGCGATGACCGCATGAGCTGCAACGATGGCGCCGGCCTTATCAGCCAGTTCCATCAGGCCCTTGGTGGTACCGCCTCCGCCATAGACGTCATCTACGACCAGGATCCTTTTCCCTTTTAAGTATTCCGCATCATCATCAGTCAGCGACATGATCTGATCTCTTGGTGTCGTGACGGAACGGTAAGTTGCCTGTATCTTGTTTCCATCGCTCTTTCTGGCGACAACGGTCTTGAAGATATCGGTACCTTTCGCCTTGTTCCAGCGAAGTGCGATCGCGTGTGCCAGCGCATTTGACTTGGCGACCGGATTTAAGATCGTGTCGAATTCAACTCCGGCTTCCAAGAGAAGATCTACGATATCGTCGGCAGCCGCTTCATTCAAAGAAACCTGTCCCGAGATATCTAAGAATGCGACTTTCTTTCCCGCCAAAACCTTGAATGGCAGGTCATAATCTCTCCCGCTCATCGTGACTCTCAGGAATTCCTGCCCGTCTACTGTGACTCTCTGTGTCGGTGTCTGATTGATCTTGCTCATAAATTTCCCCCTGAAAAGATATTTTTATTATATTACATGATGCTCAGTGCGATATAGCTGATCATCCCGAATCCCAACATGACCGGGATCAGATACACAAGTCTGATCGGAACGATCTTGTACAGTTTCTCAAAGATGAAATTATCCGGATCGCATGTATATACATAATTGGCCTTTGGATTCAGACCGCTTTTTCTTAATATGACATTGATGATATGGGCAATGACCGCTAACACGAATGTGATCCCCATTCCCCATAAGGCGTGGATCGGTCTTGGCTCATAGACTCCGGTTGTATAGAAACTCAGACAGGTCACTACCAGTAAACCGTGATAACCATAGAAACCAAACGCCTGTCTGGAAAACAGAAGCTGATCCCTGTTGTATCGATCCGGCATGAATATTGCCAGTAAAGCACCGATCGTGCCGACTGTCACACAATAGCTCATGATCCCCTGATGATCGATCAGGGCTGAGAGGATACACAACAACGTCGACTGATTGCACAGATAACAGGGCCACTCGTTATACCAGTTGTAGTCATCTCTGATATCCTTTAAGGAATACTTGTAGAAACGAAGCAAGATGTATTCAAAGATCGAAAGGTAAAGGATCATTTTCAGTTTTGTATCACGATCCATTCCCGAAGAAAGCAATGTGATCAGAAACAAAAAAAGGATCGTCAGTACGACATAGAACCACCAGCCGATATTGAAGACCTTGATGCGGATATTTCTCAGTGATCTTTTTTCTTCCATCAATACGATTATATCATCTGTTGAACTTTTAAAGTCTTATAATGAAATTAATGAAGCACATATCACTAATCATATTTCTGGTGTCAACCTCAATCCACCTTTTCGCATCTGCGAAACAAGATAAACCGTTAAGAGACAAGAGTAAGCCATTCATCCTTTTATCTCTTCTTGGCTGGTATTGTTTCTCAGTAGAAAAGATCAGAGCGGTCGTCGTTCTGGCACTCATTTTTTCATGGATCGGCGATGTCTTACTGATCCCGAAGGGACTCAAATGGTTTACGATCGGCGGCATCTCTTTCATGATCTCGCACTTCTTTTTCGTGCTGAGCTATGCGAAAGATATCACGTTCAGTCAGATCAATCCATTGATCATCATTGCTTTGGGCACTTTCTTCTTTGTACAGGTATCGCTCACTTTCAAGAAACTGAAGCCATATCTGCCAAAGAAGCTCTTCTATCCGATGTATCTGTATCTGCTGATCAACGGAACGATGAACTGCTTTGCGATCTTCCGCTATCTGTGCAACAGAGATACGGCCTGCCTGATCACCCTGATCGGCGCTGTCCTTTTCTTTATCTCTGACACTTCACTGTTCTTCGTCAGATTCAAGAAAGACAGCCGGCTCAAGACACACTTCCTCGTTATGCTGACATACTCGATCGGAGAATTCCTGATCGTGCTTGGACTTATTCTGAAATAGGGGGTACAAATGAAATACTATCTTTACAATCCATTGGCAAATAACGGGATCAGACCCGAAGTGGAAGGAAATGTTGAACTCGTTGATGCGACAAAGATCGACTTTGAAAAGTTCTTTGATGAACTCAAAGAAGAAGATGAAGTCGTACTGATCGGCGGAGACGGAACGATCAATCACCTGGTCAATCACTATGACTGTTCAAAACTGAAAAACAAAGTATGGCTTTTGGCCAACGGCACCGGTAACGATTTCCTCAACGACATCGGTGAAACTCCGGGCAAGGAGATCGAACTCAACAGGTTCCTTGACAACCTTCCGACTGTCAGAGTCAAAGACATCAAAAAAAAGTTCATCAACAACATGGGATTCGGCATTGACGGATACTGTTGTGAAGTGGCAGACAAGATCAAGGAAAAGACTCCAAACAAAAAGATCGACTATACAGGTATTGCGATCAAGGGGCTTCTCTTCCATTTCAATCCATGTCATGCGAGCATCGAAGTCGATGCCAAGACATACGAATTCGATAACGTCTGGCTGGCTCCGACCATGAAAGGAAAGTTCTACGGCGGCGGAATGAAGATCGCTCCGGATCAGGACCGTTTCTCCGATCATCTGACAGTGGTCGTATACATGTCAAAATCAAAACTGAAAGCACTGATGGCCTTCCCTTCCATCTTTGAAGGAAAGCACATTGAAAAGACAGACATGGTCAAAGTCATCGAAGGAAAGAAAGTCCACGTGAAATTCTCCAGACCATGCGCTGCACAGATCGACGGTGATACCGTCCTTGATGTAACAGAATACTGGGCCGAGATCTGATTTCGGCAATCTCCCCTTTTTATAAAAACGGCGATGTATCAACATCGTCGTTTTTCTTAGTATTCTTCGTCTTCTCTTAATCTCCACAGGAAGTATACCATCAGCATCAGCAGCATCATGATCATGCCGATCAGCAGATACAGGAACCTGTATCCCGGATCGGAATATGGTTTTCTGATCTCTTCTTTCTGCTGCTCCGGAGACTCAGCCATCGGAGTTTCTTCATCCTTGATCTCGACAGGCTCTTTCTCCTCTTTTTCTTCCTTGTGATAATTGCTGCTGACTTCCTGAGCTACCTGCATGTTAGGAAGCTGGTATCCCTGAGGAGATTCATACGGTTCCTGAGGCACCACGACATTGTCGTTGTGGTGAACAGGTGTTTCAGAGGCCGAGGTCTTCTTCACCAATTCACTGATGTCGGTGCCATAGATCTCATCCAATGGTTCAAAGTGGAATTTGCGGCTGGAGATCACATCATCGGAATCAATACTTTCGCCATCCTTCAGGATATAGATCGTAAGATCCTTGTATCCGTCTTTTGTGAACAATCCATTCTTTGCGGCAAATGTCGCAATATGATCAGACTGACCGGTAAAGCTGAACGCATCTTCAAAGATCGTCTTGTCATTCTTTTCATCTCTCACCAGGATCTTATATTTCTTGGTCGAGAAGCCGTGATTTTCCAGATGGAATTCGATCTTTTCCTGTCCCTCAACAAAGACGTGTTCAACATCTGTTGTAACGGTACCTTCGCCAACTCTCAGAGTATAGCGATCTTCGATCGCACCGTTGTCTCTTATCGAGATGCCCAGATTCAGATCGAAATGATCTGAGCTGAGATCGGAAGCACCCACCAGCATCGGGTGGATTTCGATGTCCTTGGTCTCACCTCTCTTGAGGTCGACCTCGATCTCTTCCAAGAAGATCCCTTCCTGATAGACCTTGATCTTATCGAGATCATAGAGACCATCATTACATATCCTCAATGTTGATGGCACGACTGTCCTGTATTGAGCACTGAGCTCATCGATAACTGCACCGGATAAAATCGTTGCGTGGACGTTCGATCTTCTCGCTTTGATGTAAAGATCAGCTGTGGTATCGGTGAAACGATCATCGCTGTCTCCCATCATCAGTGCGGAAAGCTGTCCGCTCTGAAGATTGGTAACACCCTCTACTCCGTTCTCCAGGAAGTATTGCGCATCCGTATCTTTCGGATCATAGTTGATCTGATAGTTCTGTACGCTGTATACGATCATCGGATCACCTTCATAAGTGAAGGCAACGCCGATGTGATCGACCAGTGCGTTTTCATCGATATTGGTCAGCTTCGTGCGATACCAGGAAGTACCGCCATTATCGCTCAACATTGCATAGGCATCCGCCTTGGAATTGTTGGAAGATGTTCCGACGATCATAACGGACTGCGAACCGAACTTGCCATAGAGCTGATAATTGCTGGAAGGAAGGATCATGTCTTCCGGCGTCATCGCCCAGACATTTCCACTCTCATCCATCACCCACAGTCTGCCGTTTTCAAACCATGTGAGCAGTTTATAGTTGTAACCGTAGTATACGAATTTCCCGTTGACGGCATTATTTCTTTCCCAGATCTTTTCACCATCCCGCCAGAGCTCAAGTTTCTTTGATCCGCCTTTGGTATAAGATAACGCAAGGCTTTGTCCATGCATGAAGTATTGCGTATCGACATCGGTGATGCTTCCTTCTACTTCAGTTACCTTCTCGGATCTCCACCTGTATATTTCCTGGTAGGAAAGATCATCTGCCTTATCATCTATGATTTCCTGCGTAACGATCTCATCTGTTTCCTCAAAGGCCTCTTCTCCTACAGCTTCATTCAGACCTTCTGTCAGATCTTCCTGAATCTCTTCGGTGACTATCTGACTTTCTTCAACAGATTCTTCTTCTTTATCCTGATCACTGATACGCTCCTGGAAAGCCAGGTAGACTTCGTGTGTTTTTGACTCATCAAGACCTGCCGGATCATCGACGTCATTGAGATAGTAAACTACGACCGGATCGCCATTCTGATCGCTGGCGACTCTGGCACCGGTCGCAAACTGTCCGCTGCCGGCATAATCAGTCACCTTGCCATAGAAGGCATAATTCGTAGTTGTTTGTTCCGCAAAACAGATCTCCGTATTTGCTGCGATCTCAGAGAAAGACATATCCGAACTGATCTGCTTTGTCGCATTCTTCCATATCAGGTATGTCCTGTTGTTGATCTCATCCTTGAAAATGTATGGATCATAATCGGCAGTCATATCATCTTCGTATCCAAAATCAACGTATGACGGATCGGAAACATAACTCGTCGAAGACCTGTAGTACGCACTCATCAGTCTTGAACGGTTGCCGGAGATCCTGCTGTTGTCACTTCCCAAGAAGACCATCGTCATCTGCGGCGAAGCACTTGATCCGGAATTGACGATCTGGATATTGCTGTCGGGATAGATATCCGATGCCAACAGATGGGCAAAGTCCGGATCTGTCTCATATCCTGTCAGCTTGTTCGCATTCCTGTTTTCATCCTCATCGATCTGGCCGCCGTACCATTTCATCTCGCCTTTCGCTTCGATCGGTGCAGATACGGTATTTCCGTAATTGTTTTGTAACAGATATGATCTGACCTCACTTGAATCCATCGCAAAGTTCATTAAGGCATTGCCGTTCTTGTGAACGAAGTCATGAGATCCGGAGATGAACTTGAATGTGAACAAGGCCTTGGAGAATAGCTTCACCTTGAAGCCACATTCTCCGGCAAGGATGATGTGATCGACATCGACTTCCGGATACATCTCAGTATGAACTGCGACCGAACCGGCACCATAAATGCCTACCGAGAAGACGTTTGCCAGACCCAAGCCTCCATAAAGTTCCAGCATGCCCTTGACGCCGATCTGGACTTCATCAGGCTGGAACTGATACTTGCTGTTGGCCTCATCATAGACGAAAGAGAAATCAAAGGAACCATCAGCACCACCAATGACTGTGACTTCCCATGTCAGGATCGCATACTGTCCGACGATATCGAAACCGGTACCGATAAACATCTGCATATGTCCTCTGATCGGTTCGTTGGTAAAGATGTTACCCTGAACGAATCCCGAACAGATGACGATCAGTCCCATATTGCTTCCGCTGACAGCCTTCCTGTTTTCGGAATTACCGTAGAAGGCATCTTCCATTTTCTGATTCTGAATGTTCTCGACCAGAGTTCCGTTTCTTGCGTCATTCCAGAACTTCACATCGGTAGAATTGAGGCCGATACCGGCAACGAACCTTCCGTCGGAATATGCCTTGGCAGTGACCGGGATCAGGAAAGGCAGGAAATTGAACTCCATGCCCGGCAGGATATCACTCATATCGATAAAGATCCCTTTACCAAAATCAAAACCGATGTCTGCAGGCACCTTCTTTTCCGCTTCTCCCTGGTTGATCCTTAAGTTGATCAGTCTGGATACGATGAGATTATTTTTGCTGTCCCTGATCACCATATAGATCGGGGCGTTTTTCTTTAAGTCTGTCGCATAGACATCAAATTCGGGGCTTGATGCATTTACGGCATACTTGATATCTTTTCCGTCATACTGGCACAGAGAATATTTCAATCCACTGGTATCGCCATACATCTTGACCTTGATGTGGATCGGCTCATCCGTTCCTCCATCGATCTCCATGACTTCTCTGCTTACTTCAACGGTCTCTCCCATGAATGTTGCGCTGACGCTTGCCATCGATGTGCCTAATGATTCTTCTGCCAAAACAGTTTGCGAAGTACACAAAAACAGGCACATGATGATAGTGATCAGTGTTTTCAACAGTTTATTCATAAGATCCCCCGAACTTAATCTCTGTATGTTTAATGTATATAAAAAGGTGAATTAGTTCTATTCACCTAATATTTTATCTGTTTCTTGCAGCAAATCTGCAACATTTCCTTTATTTTTCTGCTTTTTTCAACAGTTTTTCATCACTTTACGCTGATCGTTGATATGGAATTGAGCCGGATCAGTTTTTCGATATCCTTGTTCTTGCTGACGATCTTCACCAGGATCCATTCTTCATCGACATCCAGGATGGTATTGCTACCATATTTCGTATTGCCATACATCGTGATATCGATATCCTGATCATCTTCTTTCAGCTTGATCTCAACATTTTTACCGATCAGATCTGAAGCGATCTTTCTTAATGACCTCTTGTTTTCCGCATAACTCGTGCCGTTGATCCTTGACAGCTGTTCCTCCAGATTGGAGATCCTCTTTTTTAATGAAGACATCTCCAGGTATGCCATCAGCCCGAATATGCCGAATATATATCCGATATATTGCATTATTCTTTCTCCTTTACATATTCAATGCTTCTGATGGAAGAAAGTGGGATCAGCTTTTCGATCCTTTCCCTGTCGTTTTCTGCTACGACCCTCATCCAGTTTCCTTCAAATTCATCGATCACACAGACTTTATTATAGAAATCGATGTCGTTTTCATCTTCATAGAAATTCAGCTTGATCTTCTTTCCGACAGAATCATTCAGCAATCTGCTTAATATCCCATTGGAATGAGTATCGTTTTCTTCCTTGACATCATCCTTCAGAAGGAAATCGCAGGTGACATCCAATATAGAAGCGATATCAGAGATCTTATCGATATCAGGAAGAACGGAACCCGCTTCCCATCTGCTGACTGTCTGTCTTGTCACATTCAGTTTTTCCGCAAATTCGTTCTGTGTTATTCCCAGATCTTTTCTCTTCTTTGCGATCTTGTTTCCCATTTCGTTCATACTGTTTCCTCCTTTTACACTTCCATCTTATCGTTATCAGGCTGCTCTCACAAGAAATTCTCCTGTTCAAAATGTAACATGACATGTTACATTTGTCCTTATGTAACTTTATTTCTGTTTCTGTTATGATTTATTTAAGATATATCGTCTGATGGAGGGATACTATGAAAGACATCATCATCAATGAACTAAGAAACAGATATTCTCTTGAACAGAGAGATATGGGAGAACTGAAGAATATCCATAAGGGAATGTACAACTTCGATTGCGAAGCATATACGATCAAAGGTGTCGGCAATCTCTTTTTCATCAATATGAAAGCGATGTTCGGACTGATGAAGATGGAGACCTGTGTCCTGACGCCGATCGAAAAAGACCTCTCCTTCTGCAATATCGACATCATCAAAGCCATGGGCAATGAGACCTACATGTTTGAGATGTATGATACCTGCATCAATCAGACGGATCTTTCCGACTTTGATCCGATCAAAGAAAAATACAAAGATCTGGAGAATTATGAAACAGCACCTCGCTGGTATGATTCCTATAAACTTCCTTCCTGCATCTGCAAGAAAGGAAAGAAGATCACTGCCAAAGGCGAAGCTTTGATGAAAGAATGCCTGAATACCTATCTCGATCTCCTGGATCAGGTACTGGTATGCGATCCTGTATTAAAAACAGAAAAGAACAAGGTCTATGTCGAAAGACTTCTATCCGAAGGCGGTGCAGCTGTCGATTCCATGAACAAGATCATCGGACAGGAAAAGACCGGTGAACTGATCAGAAAGTTCATGTATCACACTGTTGATTAAAAAATTACATAATAAAAAGAACTTCCTGAGTGATATTGATACTCCTGAAGTTCTTTTCTTTTACTTCAAAAGATATAAGAGGCTTAATGCGATCAGTATCTGACCGAAATAGTATAGAGACAAGTTGGTGACCCTGAGTGAGAATCTCGATTCCTTGCCAAAAGTATTCAGGATCAGCACGATGTCACTGATCAGGAACAGCACTGCACCTAGTGCGTAAATGACCGTAAACATCGAACGATCCGTGATGAGATTGCACAAGGCAACAGTGTTCATCGCAACGATCGCACCGATATAGAAGATGCCGAAGATCTTGAATGCCTTCTGAGCAGTGATCTTCGTAAAGATCCATTTCATCAGAAGATATGTAGCTGCCGCTGCGATCAAAGCACAGATCATTGGATACCTGCAGATCGGTAAGATCGCTGCCAGATAGAAGATATGTCCGCTGAGAAAGACAAGGATACCGACCAGGAATATGATCTTGCCTTTCTTTTCAAAGACAAATCTTAAGTTCAGTAAGACATCGGCTACGCATCCCAGGATCAGTCCGATCAGGATCTGTCTTGACATGAGCGAACCGTTTCCGGTGCTTTTCCCCAACAGAACAAAACACAGTGAAGCCAGACCTTTCAGTATGACTGCTTCCACGTATTTCTTCTTATATTCCCGATTGATGAACAATGCCGCAAAGCAGAGACATAAAAGAATATATACGACCATATTTCACCTACCCGTTTTCTTCCACGAATGTCATGAAGGCACCGATCTGGTTTGCTTCGTTGCCAAACTGCGCTGCAACGATATCGACTTCCATGACCGGAAGGTACTGTTTGACAGGACTGTCATCGATCAGATGATTGAACTGTTCATTGACCTTTTCGATCAGGATCGGCTGTCTTGAAATACCTCCGCCGATCGCGACCTTTTCAAGATCCAACAGCCAGTAGAGGTTGTAGATCTGCTTGGCGATCCCGGATGCGAATTCATCCAGGACCTTCTTTGCGGTTTCATCTTCATTCAATAACGCAAAGAACTGTCTGCCATTGATCTCTTCTTCCAGCCCTTTAGCCCTCTTATACATCTCCAGCAGCCCTCTTGTGGAACATACCGTTCCCATGTGGGAATACGGGTTCTCAAAATCATTGATACTGGTTGAAAGGAAAGAGAATTCGCCGGCTGTGAAATGTCTTCCCTTGACGACCTTGCCGTCGATAATCAGACCGCCACCGACTGCCGTACCGATGACGAATACCGCTGCGTTCTTGCATCCCTGCAAAGAACCCTTATAGTATTCTGCCTTGGCTGCAGCCTTGCCATCATTTTCCAATACGACTTTATATCCGCACTTTTCCTCTAACAATGGCGCAACATCTGTTCCGTGATTGTAGAAGAGAGCTCCTCCGCCATTGCATCTGCCTTTCTTGACATCAATGAATCCCGGAAGCGACATGGCAATGCCTTCACATTCGTCCTTATGCGGTTCATAGATGTCATAGATCACCTGGGCAAAGTGTTCAAAACTGTCATGCGGCGTATCGACATAACCGCTGTCATAAACATTGAGATCATCATCCATCAGCGAATACTTGATCTCAGTACCGCCGACATCAAAAGCCATCAGTTTCATTATTTATAACCATCCTTATAAATAAAGGATATCCGATTTTCGGATATCCTTCAATGTCTCAGAATTCTTTCTTTTCCATCTTCCTGACACACAGCAGATACATCACATAGACAAACAATGCGATGAATAATGCGATGCCCGCGATCAGCAGCCATACGGGGATGATGCTGATGAAATAAGCGATCGAAGAAGTCTTCAGTAAGCCTGTCTTTCCAAGCAATACCACAACAAATATGGCTGCTCCATAGATCATCATCATGACGATCCTTCCCTTCTCTGCACCAAAGCAGATCTCGATCATGATCATCGTTGAACATATCACCAGGAGTCCTGCACAGATCGGAAGAAGGTAGAGCGGGATATCGATCAGCGTCAGATCATCAAGACCTGTCAATGAAGCAATCGTCATGATCAAAGCACCAAACAGTACTCCGACAAATGTCATAAACAGGCACAATACGAATTTTTCTCTCACATAGGTCTTTCGATCGATCGGCAGAGAAAACAGGAAAGGATATCCGTTATCGTGTTCATCATAGGAGATCGTACCGATCCCGGAAATGCACATGATGATCGCCAGATAAGATACGATATAAGTCACTCCCATCGAGAATCCCATCAACATGCAGCAGACAAGATACATCAGGATGGTCTTCTTCTGAAATATCAGATAAAGATCTTTGATCAGTAATCCTTTCATACTACCTTCCTTTCGCCATCATCAGGATCATGTCATCGATCCCGCTGTTTTCCACAATGATCTGCGGATAGTTTTCCATGTAATACTGTTTCTGATCGGTAAAGCACAGATAGCCGTAATTTTCTTTACGACAGGAAATGATGTGCTCCTGATCGAGCCTTTCAAATTCTTCCTCAGAAACCTTCAGAATGCCATATTCACTCAAGAGTCTGTCCGTATCTTCATGAAGCAGTATCTTTCCCTTATGAATGAGATAGACATCATCACATAAGCCTTCCAGATCAGATGAAATATGAGATGAGATCAGTATCGAAGAGTCCTCATTCTCACTCAGATATTCTCTGATCAGATCCAGGATATCGTTCCTGGCTTCCACATCCAGTCCCGCTGTCGGCTCGTCCATGATCAGTAACTTTGCCTTATGGCTTAATGCAGATAGTACTCGTAATTTGGCCTTCATGCCTGTAGAAAAATCCTTGATCTTCTTATCCAAAGGAAGTTCCTGTTGCTTACACAGTCTTCTGAATTTTCCTTCATCAAAATCGTGATACATATTCTTCAGTATCTTGATCACGATTTCGATATCCAGATATCCGCTGAATCCGGAATCAGACATGGCAACACCGATCATTTCCTTTTCTGCACAAGTCAGTTGATCAGGTGATTTTCCAAATACCTCTATCTCTCCCGAATCCGGTCTGATCAGGCCAAGTATCGATTTGATCGTCGTGCTTTTACCGGCACCGTTTTTTCCGACCAGACCGCTGACTCTTCCTTCCGGTATTTCAAAAGAGACATCCAGCTGGAAATCTTTATAATCCTTTTTCAGGTCTTTGATCGTAATCATAAATCCTCCAAGAGAATCTCAAACAATTCTCTGATCTCCTCCTTTTTTAATCCGGCAGATCCTGCTTTCTCGATCGCTTTAAGAAGATCATCTTCTGCAGACTTCCTTCTGGCTTCTGCAGCCATCTGTCTGTCAGAAGCGTTGACGAACGTTCCCTTTCCGTGGACCGTTGTCACAAAGTCTTCTTCTTCCAGAAAGTCATATGCCTTCTTGACTGTCAAAGCGGAGATCCTCAACTCAGACGCAAGAGCTCTGACGGATGGCAGGATATCGCCTTCCTTCAGTTCACCGGAGATGATCTCTTCCTTTACCTGGTTTACTACCTGTTCATAGATCGGGATCATCGAATTGTTGTTTATCATAATGCGCATACTCTAAACCTCATAAACAGTATATAACAGTATATAACAGCTGTCAACACTTCTTTTTTTATATGTAAAAAATAAAAAATTGCACATGAATGATGCGTTTTCTGTTCATCATGTGCAATTTTCTTATTTGTATTAATTCAATACTTTGATGGAATCGATCGCATGACCGAAGAGAAGGACAGCGGAATGGATACCTGCCTCCTTCATATATTCCCTGGTCTTTGGCTCCAGGTTTTCTTCTTCGATGATGTCGGCGATCCTGACCGGTTCTACTCCATAAAGCAGAGCTGACTGGTAGTAGACTTTCGCATTCCTGGTCATGACGATGATCGGTGTGATCGGCTTGATCTGTGATACGACACCAGGAGATCTTCCGGTATCGGTATAGACGATGATCTTGTCGACCTTGAGTTCATCTGCCAGGTCGCAGGCTGCCTTACCGACGATGGAACGCTGAGATCTGTCGTTCGGGTTGTATTCACCCTTAATGTGTTTTTCCGTTTCCTCGGCGATCTTAGCCATCATCTGTACGGACTCTAACGGATAATCACCGGCTGCCGATTCACCTGACAACATGACTGCGGAAGTTCCTTCATAGACTGCGTTGGCGACATCTCCGACTTCCGCTCTGGTCGGACGCGGATTGTGGGTCATCGATTCCAACATCTGTGTTGCACAGATCGAGATCTTACCTGCCGCATTGGTCATATCGATCATCCTCTTCTGGATATATGGTACCTGTTCCGGCGGAAGCTCGACACCCATATCGCCTCTGGCGACCATCAGGCCATCTGCCGCTGCCAGGATCCCTTCCAGATTTTCAACGCCCTGTGTCGATTCGATCTTGGCGATGATCTTCATCTTGGAATCATTGAAATCAAGGATGGCCCTGACAGCCTCGACATCCTTGGCTGTTCTGACAAAAGACAGAGCGATATAGTCATAATCCTGTTCGATACCAAAGAGGATGTCTTTCTTATCCTGATCGGAAATAAACGGCATCTTTAAGTCAGCACCCGGCGCATTGATACCCTTGTGGTTGACGATGTCACCCGGAACCAGAACTTTAGTGATGATCTCTTTTCCCTGGATCCCGGTGATCTCAAGCTGGATCAGGCCATCATTGACCAGAAGCAGATTTCCGACTTTGACATCCCCTGCCAGACCGGCATAAGTGATGGAGCCTCTCGTGCTGTCACCTAAAAATTCTTCCGGAGACAAAGTGAATTCCTGTCCCTTGACCAGGGTGATCTTTCCGTTTTCAAAATCCCTGAATCTGATCTCAGGACCCTTTGTATCCATCATGGTCGCAACCGGAACGCCCATCTCTTCTCTGACCTTTCTCACCAGATCGAGATTAGCTTTCTGTGTTTCGTGAGAACCGTGCGAGAAATTGAATCTCGCAACATTCATTCCGGCCTCGATCATCTTTCTCAATGTTTCTTCGTTGTTGGATGCGGGACCGATCGTACATACGATTTTCGTTTTTTTCATACCCCTACCACCTTTCGATCATTATCAGTTATATCTGCTTAAAGTATCAGCGACCAGATCACAGAACTTTTCAAAATCCAGTCTCATGGCAACATGTGTGTTCGGCTCTTTTCCTCTGAAAGGAGAACCCACCGGTGAATCATCCCATCTGAACGGCGAATCCAGATCGATATCTTTTTCCGGAACCTCTGTCTGAAGGAATCTCAGGTCAGTGACTGTCATACCTCGAGTCAAAGTGCCGTTTAGTTCGATGTCAACATGCAGGTAAGCATCGGTGATGATATCAGGATCGATGATCCAGGCGATCGCACACGGATCGTGGAGATGCCTTCCATCCCCAAAGAAATCCAGCAGCTCTGCGCCAAATACTCCGGCAACATTGCCCAGGTTTCTCAGCCTTTCCCTGAATTCAGGGGTAACAGGACATTGTCTTGTCAGATTGACACCGACCATATAGATAGGCATACCGCTGTGGAATACCTTATAGGCTGCTTCCGCATCGACATAGATATTGAATTCGGCTGCCGCTGTCCAGTTGCCCGCATAGGCACCGCCGCCCATGATATACAAACCATCGACTCTTTTTGCGATCCTTGGCTCTCTGTTGAGTGCTGCTGCGATGTTGGTCAAAGGACCTGTTGCGCAAAGCGTGACATGATCGGTACTCATGACCGTTTCAACGATGAAATCGACTGCGTGTTTCGTTTCCGGCTTTCTGATCGGTTCTGTTACGACAGGACCATCCAATCCGCTTTGTCCATGAACGTTTGGAGCGGTGATCAGTTCCGTTGTGCTTGGTCCCGCATGTCCCGGATAGACAGGGACATCAGTCCTTCCGATCTTCTCCAGTACGACCAAAGCGTTTCTTGTGACATTTGGCAGATAACCGTTTCCGCCGACCGTCGTCACACCAAGCAGATCGAGATTTCCCGCTGCCAACATGATCGCAAAAGCGTCATCATGACCCGGATCGCAATCAAGTATCACTTTTCTCATAAGTAATCCTTCTTTCTATTCTTCACAGTTTCTTAAAACTGCACTTTTCATGAATTCTTCCACTTCTTCCTTTGTGATCTCACCGCTTACGCTTGAGATCTTGGATGCGGATACCGCATTGGCGAACTCACAGGCTTCAAAGACATCTTTCCCTTCCAGGATCTTGCATATGATCCCGGCATTGAAACTGTCTCCTGCGCCGGTCGTATCGACGACTTCCACATCATAGGATGGAGCACTCTTTTCTATTCCATCGGATATCACGAAGTAACCCTTCTTTCCGTTCCTGGCGATCACTGTCCTTGTATCAGATGCGAAATGTCTGACGCTGTCTCTATAATCTTCACATGGAAAGAACGAGACGAATTCGTCTTCTGCCGACCCCAGGAGATATCTGACATAAGGAAGAGTATCCCTGATCGCTTTCACCGCATCGGGATCCAGTAACGAGAGATCATTTACTCTGGTGTTGAGATCCAAAGACGTCGGAACACCTGCTTCATAAGCGATCCTGAACAGTTCAGGCAGCGCTTTTCTTAAACTTCCCTTTGCCAGAACAGACATTCCGGAAGAATGGACCCAGGATGCCGTTTTGATCTTATTGAGATCCACAAGATCCATGTCCAGTTCACAATATGCCTGATCGATCCTTGGGAAGCCCCAGAGATATCTTTCACCGGATTCATTAACGAAAGCGAAGACGTTGACGGTATTCAGCTCTTTCTTCTCGATCACCATTTCGGTATCGATCCCCATTTTCCTGAAACCGTCTAAGAGATATCTTCCACCATAGTCGCTTCCAACTGTTCCCAGAAAGGCCGTATCGACACCCAGTCTTTTCAATATGACAGCAGCACCGGCACCAGTCCCTCCCAATGTCGTTTCGTGGGCGAGTGTCTTATTTGGATCGCCTTCGATCAGATCATTCAATCGGATATGGACATCGACACAGGCATCGCCGATGACGATCGCTTTATCGAAGCGATCAGGCATTTCTAGCAGCCTCGATGAATTCCCAGATCTTGACCGGATCCTTGATCCTGCCGGTGATTTCCTGTAAGAACTTTGGATATGTCGTCAGCGTGCAGCTGTCAACGCCATAAGGGTGTGTCTGATGGATCGCTTCTGCGACGTTCGAACCGTCCAGACCGCCGGCAATGATACATTTGACATCAGTGGATTCGATGATTCTTCTGTCGATCTCTCTGTCGTGAGTCGCGCCGGTCGCGCCGATACCGATCGTGCTTGTCGGATCCTTGGTATCGATCAGGAAGAAATCGGATGTTGCCTCGTAAGCTCTGATCAGTTTTTCAACTTCCGGCCACTGTTCCTCTACAGGTACACCGGAGAATACCGGGATCGCCTGCATGATCTTGAGACCCGGGAAGGCATCCCTGATCCTTTGTACTCCCTCCGGTGAGATATCTCTGATATCGCCGGAAAGATGGAAGACATCCGGTGTATAGATGTGTAAGTCATTGATGATCTCATCGACATCTGTCGCGATCGTGAGTCCCACTCTTACGACGTTTTCCGGTAAGGCATCGAAGAACGCCTTCGCTTCAAGACAGCTCTTCTGTTTCGGACCGAGGTGTTTGACTTCTCCCATTCCGCAGCCGATATGATCAGCACCTAATGCTGCAGCGATCTGCGCATCGATGATGTTTTCACATCCGTATATCTGAGTTATTACATTTGCCATAGTTTTCTCTCCTTTAATCAGGTATTACTTTCACAAAGAATTTTCTGGAACGCGGACCGTCAAACTCGCAGAAGACGACTCCCTGCGATGATCCCAACATCGCCCTTCCTTCATGGACGATCAATGTCAGTGCCGTTCCGCAGATCGCACTTTTGATGTGACCGGCGGCATCGGTCGGGGTATCGAAATCATGACGGTAGTCAAATCGCATCGGGATCAGTTTGTCCAACTCTTCCTGGAAGTCGATATGACCTCTCTTATCCCAGAAGGATGTGATGATGATACTGGCGGTAGTGTGATTGCAGTTGATGACACAGATCCCTTCTTCCACGCCGCTGTTTTTCACAACGTCCTGCACCTCTTTGGTCACATCATGCATCCCTTCGAATTTTGTTTCCAGTTTTACTGTTTCCATGTATGCCATAAGGATTCTCCTTTATATGATCTCGATCTTGGACTGACGGAATCTTGCCGCATTGACGTCTTCACAATACGGTTCCTCTCCATTCCTGAATGGAGCTCTGCCTCGCCAACATCCGATATATCCGGCAACGAAGTCCATCGGGATATGTTCCATCAGCGGATGCATCCAGACAGCTTCCGGCTTTGGTACCTTGAAGATCACTGCGTTTTCCGGGAACAGAGATTCATCTGCTTCTGTGATGACTGCGACATGTTTTCTGATCGAACATGCCACTTTGATCGTTTCCAGTTCTCTGGAGAAAGCAGGAGAATCTTCGTTGGCTACCACGAATAAACCGATGTGATCGGAGTCCTTGATGAAGAAGTTGATATGACACCAGTCTTCCGAATCATCATTGGTCGTTAATCCTCCAAAGGCCTCGACCATCTTGGCAGAACCGAAGAAGGCTGTCGCATAGTCTGCACCATCACCAATAAAGTCCATATTGTCGACGCCGTCTTCTTCCCATTTCTTCGCAAGATCGAAGGCCTGTTTTGATAATCTGTCCATGACTTTCTCGTCATAAGATCTGACATAGTTCAATAGGCTGTCTCTGTTTTCTTCCGCCTGTTTCTCTGTTAAAGAATTCTTGACTCTGTTGATATAGAAGGCAAACATCATCAGTGAGAATACCGATGAATAATAGGATGTGACATTCGGTGCCAGATCATATTGAGGCAAGGTCATCGGAATGACATAGTCACAATTTCCCGCAAGTTTTCCTTCCTTGTTGGCGGTGAAGGCAACGGTTGTACCGCCATGTTGCTTCATCCGTAATGCCGCTTCATTTGGTCTGGCAGGAGATCCCGAGATCGAGATCGCACAGAGAAGGTTTCTGTCTTCGATCAATGGATTCCATCCGGTATAGGTATACTGATATCTTGAAAAATCGATGTTGCGGCAGGCACTTGTCGGAATACCCGGTACCATGCCTGTCTTGGTGGAAGTTTCCGCATTCTCAAAGATCGGCTTGGTGGCGATCGATGCACAATAGCTGTCACCGCATCCGGTCAGAAAAATATTTCCTGCAGCCTTGGCTGCTTCTTTCGGAAAGCATTTTTCAAAGAACTCAAAAGTCTCGTTTTCAGCGATCGTTTCGATATCCTTCACGCTGTTTCTGACCTGTTCTAGAAGGCTGCTCGTATAATCTTTATGATCCATGCTTCCCTCCTATTCTCCCGATACGCAGACACTAAAGGATCTTTCACGAGGTCCGTCATACTCTGCAAAATAAATATCCTGTTTTCCTTCACAGATCGGTTTTCCGTCTTTGACGATCAGAGAAACGGAAGTTCCGAATAATGAACTCTTGATGTGTCCGGATGCATTCTCCGGACCATCCTGATGATAGAAATTGATCCTGGAAGGGATGACCCTTCTCATCTCTTTGACGATGTCATCGAGTATCTCATTGCCGCACACGTTGACCTTGAGGATACCGGCAGTGGAATGCGCCGTTTCAACGACGACAGTTCCGTTTCGGACACCGCTTTTTGCGATCGTCTCTTTGACCTGCTCAGAGATCTTTGTGAGAGAATTACTTGAGGTAGTGATCTTAAATTCTTTGATGTATACCATGTTCCCTCCTATTCGATGACGATCTTCGTCCCGTCTTTCAGACGGCTCTTGCATATATCGCTGTTGTATCTTTCATCATCTGCTCTGAATCCTTTTTCTCCTTTTAATTCAGCGATATATCCCGCAACGAAATCAAACGGGATATGCTGAACAAGCGGATTCATCCAGAAGTATTTTGCCTGAGGTGTTGTGAATACTTCCATGCCCTCAGGGAAGGCTTCCTTTTCCTGATCGGATACGATCAGACAAGGGCTCTTCAAAATCTTGATCGCATCGATCGTTTCCAACATCCTTTCATAAGAAGGCATCTGCTTATTAGTGATGACGATTCTGCCGATCTTCTCGGGATCTGCCAGGAAATAGTTGATATGGCACCAGTCTTCCGAATCATCATAGGTCGTATATCCGCCGAATGTTTCAATGACCTTGGCAGAACCAAAGAAGGCTGTCGCATAATCGCTGTAATCACCGATGAAGTCTTCTGCCTTGAGATCTTTCCACTTCTGTGCGATCTCAAAAGCTCTTTCTTCATACTCTTCATATCTTTCCTGAGACTTTGATATGAAGTTCAAAAGTTCCTTGTGCATGTCATCATATTCAAGCGACGTGATCTTGTTTCTGACTCTGCCCATCCTCAAGGCGATCAGGAATAATGCGATCATCGATGCGTTGTATGTGATCAATCCCGGCTGATATTCATCACCTTCCGGTAGACCGACATGGATCAGATAACGGCACTCCTTCGCCAGAGGAGAATCCGGGTTATTGGTGATGGCAATCGTGTTGGCGCCGTACCTGGATGCCCGCTTTGCGCATTCCACGACTCTTGAGGCACCGCCTGAATAAGAGATCAGTATCACCAGTGGCGTATTTGGCGAATAACCGAGATTCTTGTTTGATAAGATCCTTGAGAATTCAACGGCCCTCATGACGTTGGTCTCGATCTTCGTGACCGATTCAAATGCCGGTTTGGCGGCAATGCCTGCCAGCCAGCTGTCACCGCAGCCGCTGATAAAGACCTTCTGGGCGTCCCAGATCTCTTTGACCGGCAACTGTTTCAATTGCGGAAGGATCTTGTCATAGACGATTTTTGCGTATTCGTTCACCCTTCTTGCCTGTCTGGCAAGAGAGTTGTCATAATCGGCTCTGTTCAAAGAGGCTGTCCTCCTTTCAGTTTTTCATATATCTCATTGCAGATACTCATCATCTGCGCTCTGTTTTCTTCACTCATGTCAAGGAAAGGACCGTACTGTCTGACGTTGTATGAGGCAACGACATTGCCGATGACGCAGGTCATCAGCGGATCGTATCCTTCACACCACGCCCATAAGGCAGCTCCTGTGGAAGAATTGCCGCAGCCTGTCGGGTCGATCTCCTTTTCTTTTTCTACGGTCGAGATCATCGGAACGAAATAATCCTTGTGCTCTGCGATCATATAGGCGCCGTCTGTACCGACACGGTAATAGACAGGCAGTTCCAGCTGTTTCAACAATGGAATGATCTCATCATCCGTCTGCTTTTCAAAAATGATCGCACATTCATTGCGGTTGATCGAAAGGATGTCGATGGCTCTGAGGTAATGTTTCATCCCCTCGATCCCGCCTTCCTTGTATTTCTGGTGAGCGACCTCGACGCTTGTTGCCGGGATCTCCCACATGATCTGGCATCCGTTCTTCTTGTGTTCCATCATCAGCTCACTGTTGTGATCTGTGAGAGCCTGACTGGTATACATGCCTTTTGCCTCATCCATGAACGGAAGCAGGTCTTCCATCGTCAGATAGTGTCTTCGCTGTTCATCCGGATCTTCGACCGGCAGATACATGATGCCGGATCTTCTCAGATCCGCAAGTTCCTCATCCGTATATTTCCTTCCATAGATGGAATACTCGATATAGCTTCCATCCGGGAAGTACTTCAGATCATTGAACATCGTCTTTTCCGTTCTGACGAAAAGCCCGTCACGACTGCACTTGTTTGCGTCGAACCAGGCACCATAAAAGTCATCAAAGTCTTTGCCTACTGACGAGAGATACAGGCAATCGTCAGTACACATCCGCAATGCGGTATATGCGTAGAAACCACCTCCTCCCATGATCTTGTCTTTGACTCTTCCATCTAAGAATAACAATCTGTTGGTAATAGTAGCTCCGTCTGCGATATATTTCATATGCGAACCTTTCTTTGATGACTTTTATTGATTGATTATGTTTTTATTTCCTTATTCTGTTTTTGTTTCTTTTTTCTTATCGTCTTTCGCCTTACCGCCGAGCTTTTCTTTTCTCATCTCGGCAGAACCGGTGATACACAAGCCAATGATCGTGATGATATAAGGGATCATGTTGGCAAACTGATAAGTGAACTGCAGCATCTGCAGCTGGTTGGCGATGACCTGCGATACCGCAAACATCAAGGCATACAGCAAGCCATATAGCGGCCTACCTAAGGCCAGGTTTGAAGCAGCGATACCGATGAAGCCACGGCCTGCGACCATGTTCTTGGTGAAGAACGAAATGTAGGACATGGACATGAACTCGCCTGCCAGACCGGCAAAGACACCTGATATCAGCATGGCGATCATCTTCGTCTTTCTGACGTCGATTCCCAGTGAAGAAGCAGCTTCCGGAGAACGTCCTACCGAACGGATCCTTAAGCCCAGTGTGCTCTTATATACGATGAAGTGAGCCACGAAGACTGAAATGATCGCAAACCAGGTAACTAAACTCTGACCGGAAAGGATCGTTCCGATGACCGGGATATCCTTGATGATCGGAATATTGATGATCGGATAGTTGTAGGAAACAACTGTACTCGAGTCAGCCTTTCTGCCAATCAATACGAAGAGTAAGAAGATCGTGAAGTAGTTCGAGAAGTTGTTCATAGCGATACCCAGCAAGGTATCATAGGTATCCAGATAGATATTGAAGTAACCATAGATCGCAGCGATCAGCACACTGGCAATGATACCGGTGATGATGCCACCGACTAATGAATTGGTATAGGAAGTACCAAGTGTTCCGGCAAGTGCTGCAAACAGCATCATACCTTCATACGTGATGGTCTGAACATTGGCCTGTTTACCGATGCAGGCAGCCATGGCACAAAGGATCAATGGAGTCGCAACACGGATGACCGTCGAAAGGAAGTTTGCGCTGAAGATCAGCGGTAATAACTGTCTGAATAAATTCATGCCTGTACCTCCTTGTCAGAAGGACCATTTCCTTGAGCAGCTGCCTCCTGTGCCTGCAGTTCTGCATTTCGCTTTGCGTTAGCAACGACAGCCCTCTGCTGAGGACCTGCCAGAAGACCCTTCGCAGCGATCATGATGATGACGACCTGCTGAACGACATTGACGATTTCAACCGGAATGTTCGAAGTCATGTTCAGGACATCGGCTGAAGTACGGATGTAAGCCAGGAACGCTGCACCAGGGATACAAAGTAATGGGTTATTGCCTGCCAGGATGGAGATCATGATACCGTCCCATCCATAGCCGGTAGGAACATCCCATTCCATCCTTCGATAGTAACCGTTGATCTCGGAAGTAGCGCCGATACCGCAGAAGATCGCAGCGACGACGGAACCCATGACGACGACCTTGCCGACATTGATTCCAGAGAATTTTGCGAATTCCGGGTTCTGACCGACTGTTCTTGCCTCATAACCGAAGTTCGTCTTGTAGATGAGGAACCAGCCGATGACACAGCATATGATACCGATGATCAGGCCCAGGTGGACTTTCTGTCCGCCGACGTTGTAGATGATCGGCAGTTTCGCACTCTGTGCGATGACCTTTGTTGCCTCCTTGGAATAACCGTTATCTCTCATCGGACCTGTGATCAGATAGTTGCCCAATGAGTTCAGGATATAGTTGAGCATCAATGAACATACGACGATGTTGGCATTGAATTTCAGTTCCAGAACCGCCGGTATCAGCAATACGAGGATTGCGCCGACACATCCGGCTGCGGCAGCCACGATGAAGTGGAACGGTGCCGGAAGGAAGTTTTCCAGAACGCTGATGGCAGCAGAAGAGAAAGCCGCCATATAGAAGGCACCCTCAACAGCCAGGTTCGCAGTGTTTGCGGAGAACAGGACACACATTGCCAGAGATGTGAACAATAGTGGGCTCATTCTGATCAATAACAGTGCGAAACGGCTCTTTGAAGTGAGCGGTGCAATGATGAATGTCAGGATATCTGAGAATGGTTTGTCACTGGAAATGAAGATCAGGACAAAACAGAAAAGAAGAGAAACGGCGATCGCCAGCACTGCACGAATGATCGTAAAGCGCTGTTCGATCTGGGTGGTTGATGTATAACCCTTTTTCTTAGCCATTATTGATCCTCCTTTTCATGCATGACTGCTGCAATTTCTTCATCCGACATCCTCTTGACACCCAACATGTATTCACCCAGAACGCTCGGTGTGACACCTGTAAGTTCAGGGAAGTAGGCAACGATCTGCCCGTCATACATGACGATGATGCTGTCGGAGACATTGATCAGCTCATTCAGGTCTGCCGAGAACAGCAGGACTGCTGAATTGTATTTGTCTCTTAAGTCGACGATCTTTCTTCTGATCAGATCGGTAGCACCGACGTCGATACCTCTGGTCGGATGGCTCGCAACCAGAAGTCTAGGCGTAGAAGAGAACTCTCTTGCCGCAACGACCTTCTGGACGTTACCGCCGGAAAGCGTCTTAACCAAGGCATCCGGTCCGTCACATTTGACGACGAAGTCCTTGATCAGTTCTTTTGTCTTCTCGGTGATCTCCTTGTGATTCAGTATGCCGTTTTTCGAATAAGGCGCATTGAAGTATCTGTCAGCCATGACGTTTTCTTCAATGGACTGATTCCTTGAAGCACCGTAGATCGTACGGTCTTCGTGCATCATGGATACGTTCATCGCTCTGATCTTGTCGATACCCTTGTCGGCAATGGACTGACCATCGATCGTGATCGTGCCATGCTGGAGCGGAAGAAGTCCGCAGATCGTATCAGATAGTTCACTCTGACCGTTTCCTTCAACACCGGCAACGCCAAGGATCTCGCCCTCACGGACATCGAAGGACATTCCGTCGATCGTCTTGACGCCGTATTTATCGATATGTTCCAAATCTCTTACTTTCAGAACTGGTTTTCCAACATTCGGTTTATCCTTTTCGATCTCAAGGTCAACGTCTCTGCCGACCATCATCCTTGAAATATCGGCGATCTCGACATCCTCGATATTTGCGTGACCTGTTACACGGCCAAGTCTTAAGACTGTGATACGGTCGCAGATCTGCTTGACTTCCTGCAGCTTGTGGCTGATGAAGACGATCGTGAATCCCTGCTTCTTCAGGTTGATCAGCTGAACGAAAAGTTCCTCTGTTTCCTGAGGAGTAAGGACGGCCGTAGGCTCATCAAGGATCAGTACCTTGACGCCTCTGAGCAATACCTTCAGGATCTCGACTCTTTGTCTGTAACCGACTGACAGATCTTTGATCAATGCGTTTGGATCGACCGGAAGATTGTACTTGGCAGCCGTCTCATTGGTCATTTCGATCGCACGTTTCTTGTCGTAGACGATACCCTTGGATGGCTCGGCACCAAGGACCATGTTGTCAGCGACAGACAGTGTATCTACCAGCATGAAGTGCTGGTGGACCATACCGATACCTAACTCAAGAGCGTGGGTCGGGTCAGTGATCTGGACTTCCTTGCCTTCGAAAAGGATGCGTCCTTCTTCCGGTCTCTCATGACCGAAAAGGACTTTCATCAAAGTAGTTTTACCGGCACCGTTTTCACCGACAAGACCGTGGATCTCTCCTCTTTTCAGTTCAAGATTTACGTCCTTGTTGGCAATGAAACCGTTGCTGTAGATCTTGGTGATGTTCTCCATTTTCAGGATGACATCATTGTTTTCAATATTGTTTGCTAATTCGCTCATATTCTTTCTCCGAATACGTTAACACAATAAAACAAGATAGCCAGTTTCCCGGCTATCTTGCATCACTAAAATCGAAAATTAATTAGTTATTAGCAGGGTCTGCTTTTGCCTTTTCAGCTTCTACGTATTCAGTTGTAGCACCGACAGCTGTACCGACTTCGATCTTGCCGGCTAACAGATCAGCAACAACTTCCTCGTATGCAGCATAGAGTTCTGGCTTGCCTTCCTTGATCAGCTTGTTGAAGACGTCAGTCTCGATCATCTCAAGATAACCTGAGTCAAAGTCGAATGAGTTGTTTGAACCCCAAACGATCGTGCCGTCATAGATGCTCTTCAGACCATCATAGATAGCGTAACCGAACTGTTTGACAGCTGATGAAACAGTGTATTCTGCCTGTTCCGGATGGCTGATTGCCAGCTGGCCGGAGTGGTCAGTATCAACACCGAATGCATATCTCTTGTCTTCGTAAGCAGCCTGACATACACCGAATGAAGCAGGTGCACAAACGCCGAAGCTTACGTCAGCGCCGTTGACATACTGGTCATGAGCCAGGTCATGAGCCTTACCTGAGTCTTCCCAGTTACCTACATAGGAATATAAGACTTTGACTTCTGGATCAATGTAGTGAGCACCCTGGATGTAACCGATGAGGAAGTCATCGATAGCAGTGATCATACCACCACCAACGAAACCAATCGTCTTGTCAGGGTTAGCCAGTTCCATATCAGATTCAGTGATCAATGCACCTAAAGCACCAGCTGCGAATGCCAGAGTGTTCTGCTTGCAGAGGTAAGATGAAACGTTCTGCTTGATTTCAGGATAAGAATCGAAATCGATCGTGCAGTCGAATACCATGAACTTGATGTTCGGGAAATCCTGAGCAGCCTGCTCAACATATTCCTCGATTGACCAGTAACCAGTTACGACTACATCGTATTTGCCTGATGAGCACAGTTCAGCAAGAGAAGAAGCTGTGTGAGTATCATCATAGTTCAGTTCGAATGTGTCAACAGTAGAACCTGTTTCAGCACAGAACTTCTGAATACCTTCGTAAACGAGGTCTTCACATGACAAGCTACCCAGAGTCTGAGATACGAACTGTAAGATTCTGAGAGGTTTGCCAGTCAGATCAACTACTTCCTCTTCAGGTGCAGGTGCTGGTTCTTCTTTTCCGCCACATCCGGCAAGAGTGAGGACCATCAGGACAGCAAGTAATAAAGTTAAAAATTTCTTCATTTTCTCCTTCAGATCATAAACGCTTCATGTCACAACGTTTATACATCTTTTTTTCCTTTCTTAATCATCCGCCTTTGTATTGGATATGAAGCTGTTAGCGCTTTCATACCGGATGGGATCAAATCCATTTACAGGTCGATATCCAGATGACATGTTTCTGTTTCTCTTCCTGCATCTCATTCTTCATCAATGATGGGGAATGATCCTGTGTGCAGATCCAAGCGCAAAGGCATAAACTCTCAGATCTGAAACACATTGGCAATGATCGCCATATCTGACTGTCTTAATGACAGTTGAGACCAATTCTGACAGAGTTCGAAAAAACGAACCTTTCGTTAATATAATTTTATCACACAACTTTCACAATACAACGCCATTATGTGCTGTTATACAATGAGATTATGATACTTCTCATAGGAAAACCGAATACCGGAAAATCAACCGCCATCAACACTCTCATCCACCTTCTCGGAAAGGATAACTGTGCCGGCTTCTATACGAAAGAGATCCTTCAAAACAAGGAAAGGGTCGGCTTTCGCACGTATACGCTTTCCGATCGGGATTTCATCTTTGCCCATATCGATCTACCTAAGACCTATGCCGTAGAAAACTTCGGTGTCGACATCGATTCTTTCGAAAAGATCGCCTTAAATGAACTTAAGAAAGACAAAAAGTACCTCATCATCGATGAGATCGCATCGATGCAGCTATACTCCAAAGCCTTTGAAGACCTGATCACAGAACTATCCAATTCTAATAAAAAAGTCATAGCTTCAATCTGTGAGATCGATAACGACTTTACGGCTTCACTCAAAGAAAGATTCAAGGATGATCTCTATATCATAAATGAAGAAAACAGGGATGAAATGCCTTATCTTCTGGCAGAAAGGGTCAATCAGGATGATGAAGAATATCTCTCTAAACTGGAACTATCCAAGAAGTATGCCAAAGAAGCAGAGCGTTTCGCCTTTGAAAAAGATAAAGTCATCCTAAGATCGACTCATGATGTCCGGACCATCACGAAAGATAATAAAGGATATCACTGTACATGCGATTATTATCAAAGAAACGGGACATGCAGTCATATCATGTCTTTACTGAGGATGAAAAAAGAGATCTGATGATCAGACGGATCAGAAGATCTCTTTTCTATTTCTATATTATGCTTCTTTCTTTGCCTTTAAAGCTCTCTGACCGATGTCATGACGATAGTACTGATTCTCGAAATGGACCTTCTCTACGACCGCATATGCATGATCGATCGCTGCCTGCAGGCTCTCACCGATTCCCGAACAGCCAAGTACTCGACCGCCGTTAGTCAGCAGCTTGCCATCAGTAAGTTTTGCCCCGGCAACGAACACCATGTTGGATACTTCCTCAGGGATTGAGATCTCATATCCCTTTTCATAGTGTTCAGGATAGCCGTCAGATGCCATGATGACACATGCCGCATATTCATCCTTGAACCTGACTTCTGTTTCCTCTAGTGTTCCGTATGTCGTTGCCTGCATGATCGTTAAGAGATCGGAATCCAGTAACGGCAGAACGACCTGCGTCTCCGGATCACCGAAACGGCTGTTGTATTCAACGACCTTCGGTCCATCCTTGGTCAACATCAGTCCGAAGTAGAGACATCCTTTGAAAGTCCTTCCTTCATTATTTAAAGCGTTGATGGTAGGTAAGAAGATCTTTTCCATGCAGGTATCTGCGATCTCCTTTGTATAGTAAGGATTTGGAGCGATGGTGCCCATACCGCCGGTATTGAGACCTTCATCGTTGTCGTGAGCCCTCTTGTGGTCCATGGATGAGACCATCGGTTTGACGACCTTGCCGTCAGTGAAAGATAATACGGTGACTTCCGGACCTTCCATGAATTCTTCGATGACGATCTGGTTGCCGCTTGCGCCAAACTGCTTATCCAGCATGATACTTCTGACCGCATCAGCTGCCTCTTCTCTTGTCATGGCGATAATGACACCTTTTCCTAATGCCAGACCATCTGCCTTGACGACAGTCGGGATCGGACAGGTCTTGACGTATTCCAATGCTTTTTCAGCATCATCAAACGTCTCATAGACTGCTGTCGGGATATTGTATTTCTTCATCAGATTCTTGGAGAAGACCTTACTTCCTTCAACGATCGCCGCATTGGCTCTCGGCCCAAAAGCAGGAATGTTCACTTCTTCCAGTCTGTCGACAAGACCCATGACCAGTGGATCGTCTGGCGCAACAACGACATAGTCGATCTTGTTTTCCACACAGAACTTTACGATATTGTCCAGATCCTTTGCGCCGATACCGACACAGGTCGCATCCGCTGCGATACCGCCATTACCCGGCAAGGCATAAATGATCTCGACATCCTTGTTTTCCTTGATCTTCTTGATGATGGCGTGTTCTCTGCCACCGCTTCCTACTACTGCAATTTTCATATTCTTTTCCTTTCCTAATCCTTCTGTCTGTATATTTCAGCGAGACCGCCATGGCTGGTCTCTCTGTATTTTTCATTCATATCCTTGCCTGTCTGATACATCGTCGCAATGACTTCATCAAAGGAGATCTTCCTTGTCTGATAAAGGAATCTCGACAGGTTGACGGAACTGATGGCCCTCATCGCTGCGACCGCATTTCTTTCAATGCATGGGATCTGTACTAATCCGTTCACCGGGTCGCAGGTCAGTCCCAGGTTGTGTTCCATCGCAACTTCGGCCGCATATTCGATCTCATCCAAAGACAAGCCATACAGATGAGCCAATCCGGCAGCCGCCATTGAACAGGCTGATCCGATCTCTGCCTGACATCCGCATTCCGCACCGGAGATCGAAGCGTTGGTTCGGATGACGTTGCCGATCATGCCTGCGACTGCCAGGGCATCGATGATCTCGTTTTCCGGGAACCCTCTTTCCATTTCCATGTAATAGAAGATGGCAGGAATGACACCGCAGGATCCGCAGGTCGGTGCCGTGACGACGACATTCTCGCTGGCGTTTTCTTCACTTGCCGCATAGGCATAGGAAGCGATCAGACGGTTCATTGTCACATCGGCACTTTCGTTGTAGCAGCGCTTGTCATATAAAGTACCAGCCTTTCTGGATACGTTCAATCCGCCGGGCAATATCCCTTTTGCGTGGATGCCTCTGACGATCGAATCCTTCATCGCCTTCCATATCTCATGAAGATAATCTCTGAGACCATCATCTTCGACTTCATAGATGAATTCCGGTAAGTTTATCCCTCTCGTTTTACATACTTCGATGATCTGCGAGAGATTCTTTTGTGAGTATACTTCTTTCTCATCGCTGGAACCTTCTCCCTCGATGACGATCGAACCGCCGCCGATCGAGAAGATCCTCTTCTCTTCCAGCAGTTCATCCCCTTTGTAAGCCTTAAACAACATCGTGTTTGGATGAGGAAGATCGTTTTCCTTCATATCCGAAGTGATCACGCAATCAGGAATGACTGTGCGGATCGCCTTCTCCGTACCGTGTCCCTCACCGGTGAAAGCCAGAGAACCATATAAAACGACCTCAAAGCGATCAGCATCCAAGTTCCTGTTTCTGAATGCGATCGCTGCGTTATACGGACCGACCGTATGGGAACTGGAAGGACCGTTACCGATCTTGTATACACTTGCGATACTTTTCATAGATCCTCCTTTTTCTTTCTCCTTTATTATCGCACGTTGTATTCATAAGGAAACACGCAAAGGATGCATATTATATAATAATCGTATGAGTCAGATGGACAGGAAAGAAGGAATGAAACCGTGACTGCGATCGTGATCGGTGCTTTTGCCCATGTCGACGCGGGAAAGACGACATTATCGGAAGCGATCCTTCACAAGTGTGGCGCCATCAGAAAGATCGGCAGAGTCGACCACGAGGATTCTTTCCTCGATTTCAATACATATGAAAGAGCCAAAGGCATCACTGTCTTCTCCAAGGAAGCCCGTTTTTCCTATCAACAAAAAGATTATGTCTATGTCGATACACCCGGTCACCTGGATTTTGCCGGAGAAGTCAACCGCAGTCTGAAGATCCTGGATCTGGCGATCCTGATCGTCGATGCGGGTAGTTCCATCCCTGCCGATACCATCAGGCGTTTCAATCACCTGAAAACACTGTCCATTCCGGTGTGTATCTTCCTGAACAAGATGGATCTCACCCATTATTCAAAAGAAGAGTTATTGGATTCCCTCAAGGAACATCTCGATCCTTCCGTTTCTTTCTATGATGAAATATCAGAAGCAGTCGCCTTGAATCATGAAGACCTTCTGGATAGCTATCTGAACGAAGGATCTGTAGAAGATCGATATATCAAAGAAGATCTCAGAGAAGGCCTTGTCTTTCCGGTATTCATGGGATCGGCACTTCATGAAGAAGGGATCGACGAGCTTTTGAATTTCATCGACTCCTATGTCGATGTGATCCTCTCATCAAATCACTTCAAGGCATACATCTATAAGGTAGATGACTATGCCCATCTCAAGATCTTTTCCGGTACATTAAGAAACCGCGATGTCTTCGGTGATCACAAGATCTCTGAGGTCGTCCAGTTCAACGGAAACAAGGCTGTACAGGTACAATCGGTGTCGGGAAGCGATCTGTGTGCCGTCAAAGGCCTGCAGGACCTGGAAGCCGGTACTTACCTTCCTTCTCTGTTTGTCGAAGAACTCAATGAACTCAATACTTTAAGTTATGGAATGATCTCAGATCTCGATGACAATGAGCTATACCGTCAGATCTCTTCATTGAATAAGGAATTCCCGGAATTAAATATCCGATTGGACAGGCACATCTCCATCGAACTGACAGGCGAGCTGCAGAAAGACTTCATCAGAAATCTCATCAAAGACCGTTTCAGTATCGATGTGGATTTCACCGATCCTTTGATCTCCTATAGAGAAAGCATTGAAGAAGAAGTCTATGGCGTCGGCCACTATGAACCTTTACGCCATTATGCGGAAGTCCTTGTCTCTTTAAAACCGGACAGCGCATACCGCGTCAAGGGAAAGAAAGAATTCTCTGTCTTACTGGATTACCTGCAGACATACAGACCCTGCGGTCTATTAAGTGACTCTCCTCTTGATCAGGTCCAGATCGAGATCCTTGATATCAGAACTCATCTCAAACACACCGAAGGCGGAGACCTCGTGCAGGCACTTAACAGAGCGATCAGACAGGCTCTGACCAAATCAAAATCCTTCCTTCTGGAACCATATTGTCTTGTCAGTATCACGGCTGATCCAAAAACCCTCAATGGCATCATCTCCGAATTATCCTCAAGACAGTATCTCTTTGATATCGAAGAAGACATGATCATGGCCAAGATCAACAAGGCTTCTTTCAATGATCTGATACTGTCCTTAAGAAACAGGTTTAAGGATGATTTCTCTCACAACATCGAGACGCAGTTCTACGATCGCTGCCGCAACGAAAAGGAAGTGATCTCCAGGATCGGATATAACTATCTCAATGATCAAAGAAAACCTGCCGGATCTGTCTTCACCAGAAGCGGAGCCGGTGTCTATATTCCGCCGGAAGAAGTCGAAGAAGTCATGCATATGGACTTAAGGGAATACTTTGCGGATTACACGGCACCGGTAAAACACAATTCAAGGAATGTCGGGGAAGAAGAACTCAAGAGAGTCTGGAATTCCTTATACAAACCAAAACCTCGTTTCATCGAACGTAATTTCCAGACCCAGGTCTCTGAAACACAGAAATCAGTCCCATCAAAGCAACTTGTCTATCTCATCGATGCCTACAATCTGATGCACGTGATGGAAGATGTCCCTTTAGATAACCTTGTGATCGCCAGAGAAAAGGTCATCGACCTGGTCTGTGATTTTGCGGGCTATGTTTCTGCGGTATGTATCCTTGTCTTTGACGCCTACCTGCAGGATTCATCCAAGCCATCCATTTCACAAAGAGACAACATCACCATCGTCTACACCAAATCCGGACAGACTGCCGATATGTATATCGAAGCCAAGTCCAAAGAGATGAAGGATGACTACAGGCTCATCGTCGTCACATCAGACGCATTGGAACAGCTGTCGATCTTCTCCAGCGATGCTTTCCGCCTATCCAGCAGGGAATTCCTCGCCAGATACAACAATATGCGTAAGAATATGACGCATATCGAAAAAGTTTCCAATAGACCATTAGAAAAACTCAGAGAACTCCTGGATGAGTGAGTTCTCTTTTTTCATAAGTCTTTGGTCTGATATAAAATAGAAATAGAAAAGCAGAATATTATGAAAAAATCATTGATCAAAAAACTGAGCATCCTATTCTTACTGGTAGCACTTGCCTTTTCTTCACTCTTCCTTGCCGACCTGATCAAGAAAGAAAAGATCAGGAAGGAAGAAGAAGCGGCAGCACTTCGAGCCAAGGAAGAAGCTGAAAGGATCGCTGCCGAAAAGGAAGCTGCCCGCCTTGCGGAAGAAGAAGCCAAGAGGAAAGCCGAAGAAGACAGACGTACGAGAAATCCTCTGACCGGACTCAAGATGGCGGAAAGCGCCATCGGAAAACGTCCGGCAGCCTTCATGGTGGAAAACACTCCTCCTGCCCGTCCGCAATGGGGAATGGACGACGCCAGATATTCTCCTGATATCATCTTAGAAGGAGAAGTCGAAGGCGGCATCACCAGAACGATGTGGCTCTTCGCCGACTTCAACGCCCTGCCGGAACTGATCGGTCCGATGAGAAGTGCCCGTCCTCCATATGTCAGATTCTCCGAGCTCTTTGATGCCATCTACATCCACTGGGGCCAGAGCGATTCTGCCGGTACCTACATCGGTGCAAGCGACGTCATCGCCAGAGACGGCGTTGACAACATCAACCAGCTGCAGTACCGCGGCCAGGTTGAACTGTTTGGAAGGAACAGGGAAAGAGATGTCGCGATCGAACACACCGGCGTCGTCTATACAAAGAATCTTCCTCAGGCAATTGCGGAATACGGCTATCGGACAGAGAGGAATCCCGATCACTTCTCAAACTTTGAATTCACGGATGAAGACCTCACTGTAAGTAACACTCCTGCCAAGGATCTCGTGATCACGATCTCCAGCAGAAGCTGGGTCAAGCACTGGACCTATTCCGATTCAGACAAGCTCTATCACACCGATGATTTTGAAAACAAGCTCACCAGGAAAAACATCCTGATCTTCTATGACGAAACGGAATACATCACAAAGCCGGGTGCTCATTTCTCCTACTGTAACTACCATCTGGATCATGGCACAGGAAAGTACGCCACGATGGGAACTGTCATGGATATCAAGTGGGCTGTGGAAAAAGAAAAGCTCGTGATCAGAGACAGCAACGATCAGATCGTTCCTCTCAATCGAGGCAAGACATATATCGCCTGGATCTCTTCCAATCTGGGTGGAGATATTCAGATCAATTAAGACAAAAGAAAAGCTCTTGAATCACAAATCAAGAGCTTTTTGATTGTTGATAAGGATCTCTTTTAGTCGTCTTTTGAGTGACGATCGCCGATCTGGAATTCTTCCTGATTTGCGAACATCTCTCTGACAGTGATCGGCTCACAGCCTGTCAGTTTCTGGAAATCATCGGTCTTGGTATCCATCTTTCCTTCTCTGATCGCCTGTGCGAATGTGACCATTCCATCAGATGAGAACGGTGCTTCTGATCCCTTCAGGAAGACGCCGTCAGTCGTTCTTGGAACACCCATCGCATCAAAGATCTGATAGTTCTCTTCATCAGTAACAAATTTATAAGAAACGTTGTTTCCTGTCTCTTCATTACCGATCTCACAGAATCTGGAAATGGTCATCAGTTCCGGACCATTGATGTCCAATGTCGCATGATCATATTGCGGTTCAAAAGCTCTGTGTAATGCGTAAGCTACAGCCTTTGCGCAGTCTTTTCTTGAGATGTAAGCCATCAGGCCATCGCCTTGCGAATTGGTCAGAGGACCGCCCATCTTGACATAGGTGTAGTAGTTGGTGATCATTGCTTCAGCGTATTGTGAATTCCTTAAGAAGATGTGATCCAGTCCGACTTCCTTGACATAATTCTCAGTGAAGATGTGGTCTTTCTTTTCAACAGAAGGATTGGTCTCATCGCCCGCATTGACCAAAGATGTATAGATGATCTTCTTGACGCCGGCCTTCTTGGCTGCATCGACTGCGTTCTTGTGAGCGTTCTGACGTTTTGCGCCGACAAAAGGCATGGAGATCAGAGCCAATGCATCTGCACCCTTGAATGCTTCGACAAGTCCATCTGGATTGTTGAAGTTGGTCTCGTGTGTTTCAACACCCATCTCTGCGTACTTCGCAAGTGAAGCAGGATTGTATCCACAGAAGATCAGATTTTCTTTTGGCTCAAGAGTCAGAAGGACATCAGCTGCATAGCCTCCCAGATTGCCGTCAACACCGGTAAGTAAGAGTTTTCCCATATTGTTTTTCTCCTTGTTCTATACATCTATTATATCGAAACAAAAGTGTTATACTGGCTGTAAGAAGGTACAAAAGGAAAATATCATGATCAGAGATATAGTCAAATATGATGTTCACTCTAAAAACAACAATCAGATCCTGCACAAGAAGCTGAAAACAGTGACTGATTTCAATTCTCAAGAAACAGTCAATTGTATCAGGGACCTCAACGAAACGCTGGATGATCTGATCGCCAAAGAAGGAAACAAGCGCGGTGCCATTGGTCTTTCTGCCAATCAGATCGACTACGATCTGGCGATCAGCGCTGTCGCTCTGAAAGATACAAGATACATCTTCATCAATCCGAAAGTCATTGAAGAAAAAGGAAAACAGAGACTTTTCAGGATCGGCTGTTTCTCGGTCGATGACTACAGAGCTCTGGTCAGATACAACGACGATGTCGTCATTGAATATGACGATGAAAACGGAAAGAAGAAGACTCTTGAATTAAAGGGGGACCAGTCCTGCGTCGTCCAGCACGAGATGGATCACCTGGTGGGAATGTTGCTGTTTGAAAAAGCGGAAGACTACGACAGAGACTTCTTCATCCCAAGACAGACTCTGTATAAAGACGGTAAAGTTCCATTAAAAAATCACGGATGGCTCTTTGAATTAAGAAGAAAACTCGGCTTACAGAAAGGGATGATCGCGCCTGCTTTCTATTCTTCTTTATTCAACGACTATACAGACTATCGTTCCTTCGTGAATAAAACTTATGAAGAAAAGAAAGATCTGGTCGATATGATCAGAAAACATACACCGGAAAAAGGAAAGATCCTGGAAACGGGTGAAACGACATCTGCCCTTTCCGTTTATCTCAACAGACAGGGATATGAAAATGTATGCCTGGAAACGGATCCCGATATGCGCGATCTCGCCTTGAATATCAATGAACAGAATCAGACAGATGTCACCTATGATCTTGGAGATCTATCAAAGCTTCCTTATGAAGACAAAACGTTTGATACGGTCTTTTCTTATGAGATACTGGAATCTTTTGAGGACGATAAACTCATCAAAACATCGAAAGAAGGCCTTCGCGTTTCCAATACCTTTGTCTTCATGGTTCCTACCATCAAGGTCGTGTCCAACGCCTTAAAAGGAAATGAGATCTTAAGAAGCGCAAAGGCTTGGGAAAGACTTTTAAAAAACAATGGCCTTATTGTCATTGAAAAAGAAGAGATCAATAATGGTGGATTCCTGATCCTTGCGATCAGATAAAAAGAAAAGCGGCAAAGCCGCTCGCTGATCCCGTAAGGGATCTTTTTATTCCGGTAATTTACTGATCGGTTCGTATAAGGATTCAGGATCATCCAGGATCTTTTCGATCAAATCGACACAACGGGCAAAGTAGAAACCATCGCCGATCCTTTCGTCCAGTGTGATACCGAATTCACACATCTTTCTGATCTCCTGTTTTCCCTTTTCATTGACGACGACTTCATCGTTGATCTCACCGATCGTCGTCAGTGAAGAACAGCTGCCGAAATCTGCCAGATTGTGATAGATTGCTCCACAGCCGATCGATCCCAGATTGGAAATGATCATGCTGGAGAAGTAGATATTGTTGTCAGTCAGGGAAGATGGAAGCTTGCCGAACTTTGCCAGTGTCTTTAAGATCGCAAATATCGGTACCCTGATGATATTCGGCATCTTGCCTAAAGTATCTGCAGCGTTGTTTGCGCCTTTCTTTTCAACGCTTGCCGATCTTAATTTATTGACCTTTTCAGCTGTCTTGTCTGCGATCGTTTCGATCGTATCATTCTCATCGATCGGTACCACCAACATCAGTTCTTCCGACTTGTCATCTAAAGTCATCTTCGCAACGAAAGACAAGAGGATCTCGTTGTGTTCGTACATATGTCTGTTGGAAATGAAACGGTTAAGTTTCGGACGATGATAGATGGTCCTAGCGATCGCTGCCAGGAAGGCATGGAAATAGGTGTAGTGCTTTCCTTCCTTCTTTTCTTTTTCAATGAAAGAAACCAGATTCGTCACGTCCATCTTGCGGTTGATGTAGACTTCGTTTTCTTTTCTCGTCGGTTTCAGATCGATGCAGCACTGCATCAGAGTGGATACTTCTACGCGTCTTGCGTCTCTCCTGTCTGCCATCTTGATCCCTCCTTGTATAATGGCATTATTCTACCATGTAACAGAAAAAAGGCAAGCAGATATGCGTTACAAAAGCGGACGTTTTGTCCGCTTTTTCACTATTCTTCTGTTGTAACGCGAAAGGCGATCGAGCCGCCATATGGCTGAGCTTTGATCAGCTTCTTCGTGTATGTCGCAAGATTTTCTATATCTTCCGGGACCTTCTCCACTTCAAACTGTAATTGTGATCTCAGATTCTTGTTTCTTCCAATGAAGTGATATATGGGTTCTTCCTGCGCTTCCAGCAGATCGATGATATCCTGCTGCTTGATCGGTAAATCAACATTGAGTCTCATATCGGATCCTCCTGTTCTGATCTTATTCTATCAGCTAAAGAATGAAGCTTGCCAGGAACATTACGAGAGGTAACGTGATGATGCTTAAAAGTGTTGAGATGCACACATACTCAATCCCTCTTCTGTAATCCTTGTCATACTGCTGGGCAAAGATCGCTACGTTGGAACCGACAGGACATGCCGCTGCCAGCAGGATCGCCATCTTGATGGCGCTGTTTCCAAGCGGCAGGAAACGGAAAATACACATGATGACCAACGGGACGACGATCAGTCTGATGAAACAGAGGAAATAGACGTTCTTTTTTCTGATCATACTTATGAGATCACTTTGTGCCAGGTAGACTCCCGATACCAGCATCGCCAGAGGCGTATTCAATCCGGAAATAATGCTTAAGACGCTTGATGCGATCGTCGGGATCCTGATCCCGCTGAAATAGATGATCGTCCCTATCGCAACAGCGATGACAGTCGGGCTTTTGATGACCTTCTTGAGATCGATATAAGATTTATCATCAGTGATCGTATAGACACCGAATGACCATTGTAAGAAAGCGATCAGTACGATCATCATCGAAATATAGAACACACCGCTCGATCCGAATGTTGCCTGAACAAGAGGGATGCCGATAAAGCCGGCATTGGAAAACGCTGCGGCAAATTCACCAATACGATCTTTCTTATGAAAAACAAGATAAGAAACAAGGATCGATAAGCCCATGCATATCAAAGAAATAAGTAACGAAGAAAACAGTTCTGCCGTCTTCTCTGCTGTCCTTTCGATACAGAAATTGGAGATCACGACAGCCGGTACCGCAATGTTCAACAGGATCTTTCCCAGATCCTTCGTTCCCTGATCACTCAAAAGTTCTTTCTTATAAACCATGTATCCGATAAACATCAGGATATACATGATCAGCACCTGTTTCAACAATATCGTTACGATTTCCATAAAAGCCCTTCTTTCCTTCTTTATCATAAGATAACACGAAAAGCTGTGTTTCAATCATTTTCTGTTTTGATACGGAAGCATTATATATATGGATATAATAGAAATAAGAGGTGTCAATATGATCAGAAGAAAAGAAGAATGCTCAACAGAAATCAGAGAACACATGAGAGGCGGAGACGGACAGGTCTTCATCCGCAATCTCTTTGAAAAAAGCGAACTGTTAGGAAGATCCAGAATGCTGGGAGTACTCACGCTGGAACCGGGCTGCGGCGTCGGCAAGCACGACCACCTAAACGAACAGGAATACTTCTGTGTCCTAAAAGGAGATCCGATCTACTATGATGACGACGAAGAGATACAGCTTCACGAAGGTGATGTGACGATCTGTGAAGACGGACATAGTCATGCCATCGTCAACAGAAGCGATGAACCCGCATATGTCCTTGCGTGCATCTTACTGAAATAGAAATTCAATCAACAAAAAACGGAGACTTTATCAGTCTTCGTTTTTGATTGCTTGTGCACAACTGTATCCTGTCGATAATGCGGTCTGCAGATTGAAGCCTCCGGTCAGGGCATCGACATCGATTACCTCTCCGATGAAGTAGAGGTTCTCACACAGTTTCGACTCCATCGTCTTCGGATCGACCTCATTTACATCGATACCGCCGGATGTCACGATCCCCTTATCGATGTCTTCCAGACTAAGATAGGTCAGATGGAAGCTTTTCAGATCATGCAGGAGCTGCTGCCTTTTTTCTTTTGTCAGAGAATTCAAAGGCAGATCAGGATCAGTATCTGTGTTCTCAATGAAGAATTCGATGATCTGACTTGGAAGAAGGCTCTTAAGCAGGTAGCCGACATCTTTGTTTGGACTATTCTGTATTTCTCTTAACAGTCTCTTATCCAGCTTCTCTTCATCCAGTGCCGGTTTGAAATCCAAAGACAGTTCAACATCTTCTTCCCTGTTGATCAGGGATGACATGCTTAAAACGATTGGTCCGGTGATCGATCCTTTCAGGAATTCCATATCGCCGAAAATCGTCTTTTTGAAATGATCGTTCTTGGCAGTCAGTGATACATTCTTCAGCGTCATCTTCAACATGTCATAAGTGATCTTTTCTCTGACTCTGATCGGACATAGTGCGCTCTTCAATTCAGTAACGCTGTGACCGAACTGCTTGCCAAAACGATAGCCGTCTCCTGTCGATCCGGTAGAAGAGTAGGACTTTCCTCCGGTAGCGATCACAAGCTTGTCGGCAATGTATTTCTTATCTTTACTGAAGACGATAAACTGATCGTCTTTCTTTTCGATCTTGGTGATCTTTCGATCGAACTGAATATCAACTTTCTTTCTCTTACATTCCCTGACAAGACAATCAATGATATCGGATGATTTGTCAGAGACCGGGAAGACTCTGTTTCCTCTTTCGGTCTTTAACGGACAGCCATGTTCATTGAAAAACTCGATCGTATCGGATGGCTTGAAGCGATTGATCGCACCATATAAAAACTTCGGGTTCCGGATGACGTTTTTGATGAACTCTCTTGTATCGCAATCATTGGTGATGTTGCATCTTCCCTTGCCGGAGATGTACATCTTCCTTCCGGCTTTCGAGTTGGAATCCAATAATATGACTTCGTGTTCCTCGTCTGCACAGTTCAACGCGAAAAACAATCCGGAAGCTCCGGCACCGATACAGATGATCCTTGTTTTCCTGTTTTCGTTATCCATATATCCACATTATATTATGTTTTGTTTAACGGTAATACTTCTCGATCCCGCCATAGCCGATGATCAGCTTGTTTTCTCTTGTCTTCTTAATGAAGTTATTCAGACGTTTTTCAAACTCTTCCGGCCTTTTTCTTGCGGCATCGATATAAGCGATCCTGATCCTTTTATATGGCTCTGAAAAGTTCTGATAGTTTTCCCAGGCAATTGGATCTTTCTTTATTTTCTTCAGAATATCCTTTGGAAAGACATATTCTTTCTCAATAGTCTCTTTTAATGACTCTTTTACTTTCGGATGGATGAGCCCCTGTTTATTTAACCATATCAGGCGTTCGATATTGGGTCTCGAATAGCTGCTTTTCGGATTTCGCGGAGTAAACCTCTGCGCTCTGTGCAACGGATCGGTGTGTCTGATCGTGCTGTCGATCCAGCCGAAACACAGGGCTTCTTCCACCGCGTCATTGTAAAGGATACTTTCTTCGTTTGATCCTTTCATCGGATAGATCAGCCAGACCTCGTTTTCCGTTTCAAAATGTGACGACAGCCACTGTCGCCACACTTTCCGATCGCTTGTATAAAAGAGTTTTTCTTCTTTCATCTTTTTCCTGTTTTGATAAACCTGATCAGTTCTTCGGCATCTTCAAAGTCGTCGTAATCGCCATTGATGCCTCCCCTGTGATAGATGATCCCGTTTCTTTCATTACGTTCAAGGCAATCCAGGAGTTCTTCTTCCCCATATCTTTTCGCAAACACAGAAAAGCCATAGGGTTTGATCTTGGACAACAATCCCTTACGACATCCTTCTTCGCACTCATAACAGTGGCCGATCTGTTTATCGATCGAACAGCTTCTGTTGATGCACCAGTCCTTATCCGGACAATCTCCCGAGTTACACCCTGCGCAGTGATCGTTCTCTGAACAAAGACAACAGGCCAGTCCGCATCTGGCGATCCCGAGTTCTCTTTTCATCTAAAGACTCCTGTATAAGATCAGTTTCGGATCTTCACCAAAGCCTTTGTATGTACAGATCAGGATGAACGATCCGTCTGTGATCACGCCGCAGGAGAGATCATCCAACTGAATCTGCGTTCCCAGATAGATATTCCTGTCATCCAAAAACTTCGCTTTTTCCTCATTTGGCAATGTGTATTCCAGATTGACGAATCTTCCATTGAGTTCAAACAGGTTTTCCGTTTGTGGGTAATTTAAAGACTTCAATATGACATTGATCTTGTCTTTTATTTCTTCTTTGAATTGTCTGTATGATTCAAGTCCTTTTTCTTTGATGTGTTCTGCCGCAACACAGCTGCCTCCAAATGGAGAACCGCAGGTACTGACACATCCCTTACATGATTCTTTTGACGGACATTTTGAACAGTCCGCACCGCAATATGTATTCATAGATCCTCCTTATCTGTGGATATAGACTCTTGTCAGATGGTCTTCTCCATCTCCCTGTGCCATAGAGTAGAATTCCCAGCCATATCTTTCATAGAATCCGATGTGATCCGTTACGAGATAGACAGGCGAGATCCCTTTGGATCTGAGATCTTCAACGGTCATATTCAACAGTTCTCCTGCTATACCCTTGTTTCGATATTCCTCTTCCGTATAGACGGCACAGATATTCGGATGGAGATCTTTTCTGTCGTGGAAGTCGTTTTCGATCACTCCGTTTCCGGCAACGATCTTTACTTCGTCCATGCACAGGTACCAACCATATTCCGTTTCTTTCTTCAGATAGGCGTCCATACATTCCAGATAGGCTTCTGCGGGTACCTTCCACTTCTCATGGAACCATTTCGCTGCTTCTTCTTTCAGATCCGGTCTTTGTCTCAGATCGATCAATTTATACTCCGACATTTGTTTATCCTCGTTCATATTTATTGTATCCTCAATGTTATAATTTTCCTGTGAAAAAGTATATGAATAAAAAACCAATCATCCTTCTTGCGCTGGTCGCTGTCTATCTGCTTTCTTTACTTATGATATGGAAGGCGGCCGGAAATAAATTCGTTTTTGTTGCAGACCTGAAAGAGAATGATTCCTATCAGATCGTTACAGACGAAGATGTGATCGAAGTTGCTTCCGTTGAACCCCTTGAAGACGGAAATCTCAGGATCACATTACGCAGTATAGGAAGAGATACAAATGTGGATGTGGATGTCCTGAATTCAAAGGGAGAGACACTTGATTTCTGTGTCCTCCATATCACAAAAGACGGGACATTCGTTGACCTGGTAACGGGCGGGTATCCTACGATATACTATGCCATGTTGGCGACAGTGATATTCCTGTTTTGTCTGGCATTTGTCTTGTTTTATCTGTTTCTTGATCAGATCAGGACCTGTGTCTTTTCCTACAATGCGATCTACTACATCGGATTCTTCATCTATGTATTCATGGCTGCTTTGTGGACTCTTCTGAGCTATCTCAATAATGGCTCTCCTGAAACTCTGATCCCGCTTTCTTTCTACAGCTCCGTCTATGGTTTTGGAAGGACCTTTTCTTATCTGAGCTTTCCTGTCCTGTTCGTCCTGGCTTTGGGATTGATCGTATCCAATATCTCGCTTATACGTCATGAAGGGAAAAGCTTTACAAACACACTTGCCGCACTGATGGGTGTTACCTTACTCGTCGGCGAGATACTGGCGATCTTCTTTGATCTGATCAATTACGGTTCCTACGAACAGCTGCGCCTTCATGACTGTATCCGCAACGGGATACAGGCGATCTTTCTGTACCTGCTTTGTATCTGGATCGGCAGCTGTATCATGGGGATCTTTGTATCGCGTGTCACGCCGCGTTACGACAAGGACTATCTGATCATACTGGGCTGCGGCATCAACAAAGATGGCACACCGACTCCTTTGTTAAGAGGAAGATGTGACTGTGCGATCGATTTCTATCACAGACAGAAAGAAGAAAGCGGAAAAGATGCGACCTTCATCTGCAGCGGCGGACAGGGTCCTAATGAAGTGATCTCTGAAGCGGAATCGATGAAAAACTATCTCCTCACTCAAGGGATCCCTGAAGAAAAGATCCTATTGGAAAACAAGTCCACGAACACCTATGAAAACATGAAGTTCTCAAAAGCCATCATCAATGATGAGAACGTCAATGTTGCTTTCTTCACAACGAGATTCCACCTTTTCAGAAGCGGGATCTGGGCTTTAAGAGCCGGGATGAAAGAGAATACTCAAGGCAAAGGTGCTCCAACCAAATGGTACTTCTGGCCAAATGCCTTCGTCAGAGAATTCATCGGACTGCTCAGCCAATACAAACTGGAACAGGCTGTCATGGTGATCTTTATGATCGTGTTATATGCTACCCTGACATTCGTTCTTTATTGAGGATTTCCATCAATCATCACTCAGAAAAAACAGACTTAAAACGTGAGACACTGCCTCACGTTTTTTAAATCAGATATGACTTTTTCTTTTCTACTTGAACTGATTCAAGAGATACTCTTCAAATTTCGGCGTCCACCAGTCTCTGTATCCGGCCTTTGTCGGATGGATTCCGTTTGCCATATAGAGCTTGTAATCCTCTTTTGATACAGCATTCATCTCAGGATCATTCCAGAGATCGATGACAGTGATGTCCCATTTCTTCTGTATTTCCAGTAAGAGCTTGACCATCTCTCCATACGCATCGGAATCATACTTCGTGCCCGTATAGAAGAAGACAGGACAATTCCAGGTCTTCTGCGCATAAGCGATGATATATTCGATTGCACCGGCAACAGTTCCTGTATCAAAATCTTCCAGGTTTGTGGATGAAGATATTTCACCTAAAGGTTTCTTCTTTGTTGCATCGTTTGTCGACAGCTGACAGATGAAGGCGTCTGCCTTGATGTCCGGATCGATCGTCAACATCCTTTCGATATAGTTCTTCTTTTCATCTGTAACCAGGGTCGTTCCGCTGACGGCTTCTTTAACGGGGGTCACACCGTCTCTTTTTTCCAGATACTCTACGAAGCTTTCACCACCTGATGCGGAACCATATGTGACAGATGATCCGAGGTAGATGATCGTTTTTCCATTCAGGGCATTGGCAGGCAAAGTTTCCGTGTTGGCGACGCTGTACTCGCTCTTGTTTCCTTTAGAAAACTTTCCGGTCATGATCGCCCAAGTCAGAGGACCCTGTATCGCAAAAAACACGAGAATGATGATCAGGATTTTTTTCCAGTTGAATTTCTTTTTCATGTTGTCTCCTATTCCAACAAATGTTGTTTTCCTTATGATTTGATTATAAAATGTGGACAGAAAGAATTATACCAACAGATGTTCGAAATCTGTCGGAATCAAGAAAAAATGGAAAGCAAAAAGAAGCTTCACGCAAGAAAACAAATGGAAGACTCTCTTATGAGTCTTCTGAAACACAGAAAGATCGAAGAGATCAATGTCACTGATCTATGTAAGAAAGCGGGGGTGAACCGTTCAACTTTCTATGCACACTATATCGACATCTATGATGCCTATGAAAAACTGGAGATCGGTATGGTGAATTCTTTGTTTGATGAGGTCATCAGGGAACTGGGTTCTCCTACAGGAAAAGGCGGATCTTCCACATACGATCTTGTTTTAAAAACATTGGAGACTACTCTTTCCCATAAAGAGCTTTGTGAACTGCTGATCAGATCGCAGAATTCTTCTCTGGTCACTCATATCATAGAGAGATCCATTGACTGGTGTTTAAAACGCTATGAACACTATTCCTCCGGACACGATCCGCATTATCGTGATCATTATCTGATGATGATCAGCGGGACGATCGTTCTTTGGTACAGATGGATCATCAGCGGTTTTGATCAGCCAAAAGAAGAGATCGCCACTGCAATCTCTTCCTTCATCAATCACAATGTCTCTGCGATCTGGAACAGCTGATATCTGTACACTCTGTTAAGCAATATAAAAACCTCTTGTTGTTCAAGAGGTTTTAATTCCATTCAATGATCTCTTCTAGTTTCTTTACGAGATCTTCCAGTCCTTTCTGATCTTCTTCATTGAATCTGTTCAATGACGGAGAATCGATATCCAGGACAGCGACCACTTTATCATCATGATGGATCGGTACGACGATCTCGGAATTGGAAGCGGAATCGCAGGCGATATGTCCCGGGAATTTATGAACATCCTCGACGAGCTGTGTCTCGTCTTTTTCATAGGCTGTTCCACATACTCCCTTTCCCCTGGCAATATTGACGCAGGCCGTCTTTCCCTGGAAAGGTCCTAAGAGCAGCGCATTATCTTTGACCAGATAGAAGCCTGCCCAGTTGAGATCTTCCAGCGACTGATAGATCAGTGCGCTCGTATTTGACAGTAAAGGGATATAGTTGTGGGAAGATTCAGCCAACGCTTCAAACTGAGCGATCAGCAGCGGATAATCAGTCATCCCTTCTTCTCCTGCCGCCGAACATGACGACAAGTCTCAATATCTGTAGCAGAGCTGATGCGACACCCGCAACATAAGTCAGGGCAGCAGCTCTAAGTACGGTCTGTGCACCCTGAAGTTCATCATTGTCTAAGAAGCCGTATTTCTGAATTTCTCTTAATGCACGGTTGGATGCATCAAACTCGACCGGCAATGTGATGACCTGGAAAGCCAGGATGACACATTCCATCAGGATGCCCAGCTGAATGAGTCCCAGGATGTTGAACATGACACCGACCATGATGGCCAGATAGCCGCCATAGGACGAGAAAGATACGATCGGATACATCGCTGCTCTTAGTCTCAGGAAGTAGTAGTTCGTCTTATCCTGCAGGACATGTCCGCATTCATGAGAAGATACCGCAACAGAAGCGATACTCGCGTTGTCGTAGTTTGCCTGAGACAGCGTGACTGTGCTGTTTCTCGGATCATAGTGATCAGTCAGAACTCCGGCACCCTTGTTGATACCGACATCAGTGATGTTGTTTCTTAATAAGATCTCGGCTGCCGCTCTAGCACCGGTGACACCATTCCTGTTTGCGATCTGTCCGTATTTTCTGTAAGTGCTTTGTATATACATCTGAGCTCCGAAAGTCAGAACGAATGCGATCATCGTCATTCCATAGTAAAGTGAATAATCATTCATATTTCCACTCCTCCTTTTTATATATCTATTTTACTTCTTTATCACTGATTGAAAAAGGAATATGAATTTCAGAAATCGACCCCATACGATCTCAATGTTTCCTTCAGGCTTTGCATATCGTGATAGACACAGGCATTCATTCCATATTTCTTTGCCGCAAAGACATTGACATTGCTGTCATCGATGAAAAGACATTCTTCTTTTTTGAGATCATATTCGTTACAAAGATATTCATAGATCTTCTGATCCGGCTTCAACAGGCCGATCTCGGCGGAGGTAATTCTTCCTGAAAGATACTGATTGCCGGGGACACGGTCTATATATTTTTTCTGATTGATATCGGCATTGCTTAAGACATAGATCTTATATCCTTTTTCATATAAATTCCTGACAAGATCTTCCACCCCTTCTTCGATATCAAAAGGCATGGTCCACCACCTGATCAGTTTCTTCAGTAACGGATGAAGTCTTTCTTCGACTCTTTGACTGACGGATTCAAAACAGGCATCTCCATCCATGACGCCCGCATCCATGGCGATCCATTCCCATTCATGAAACAACTCTCTGAGGATCGTTTTTCTGTCTTCTTCTGATACGCCCAAAGACTTCATCATCTTTTCAGGTGACCATCTGATCAGAACGTTTCCCAGATCGAATACAATATTTTTGATCATGACATACTCCTTGATACCATTATATCGCTTCAGCTGTTGTACAATGGTAACATGAAAAAGATCTATCTTGCGGGTGGATGCTTCTGGGGCGTCCAACATTATCTGTCACTCATTAATGGCATAACAGAAACAACAGTCGGCTATGCCAACAGCGATATCGAATCTCCTTCCTATGAAGATCTCAAGGCGCATCGCTCTGCAGCATCGGAGGCTGTTGAAGTCCTTTATGATGAAAATAAGATCTCTCTTGAAGAGATATTGAAACTCTTCTATCTGATCATCGATCCGACCCTCCTTGACCAGCAGGGACATGACATCGGACATCAGTATCGGACAGGCATCTATTATGTAAATGAAGAAGACGCAGACATCATAAAAAGCTCGTTAGCCGAGCTCTCTGAACAATATGATCAGCCGATATTGACGGAAGTACTTCCTTTGGAAAATTTCACCAGAGCAGAAGAATATCACCAGGATTATCTGTATAAAAATCCGACAGGATATTGTCACGTCGATCCCAAATTCTTTGAGGTCGCAAAGAACTACAGGAAAGATCAGTAAATACATTATCTGATCTTTTTTATCAGCATCTTATATAAAGCAACACAGCATCGACTATGATATCAATGCTGTGTTTTTGTATTGATTATTCTGCTTCCGTAACGACCGGATCGTTCTTATCAAAACCGAAGAGATATGTAACGACCGTTGCGACTACAAACGCGATCGCACAACCTACGATACCGTTGATGAAGCTTGCGTTGTTTCCACCGCCGATGAAGCTTAATACGAGCAGGAAGTTTGAAGCACCGAACGCATAGTAACCGACCTTTGTCAGACCGAAGTAGAGACCTCCAACGAAACCGCCGATGACCATACCGATCAAAGGTTTCTTATATTTCAGACCAAGTCCGTATAATACCGGTTCGTTGATTCCGCCAAAGATACCGGAGAGGAAGTAAGACAGCGCCATGCTCTTCTCTTTCTTGTTTTTGATCCTTAAGAAACCACCGAACGCCATACCGAAACCCGCAAAGCAAGACAGGAACGCAGGAGGAAGGATCGCATAATCAACACCTGCTGTTGTGATCGCGTTGACGCCGATCATCAGTAATGGCATATGCATACCGGTAACAACAACGAACTGCCATAAAGCACCAAGAACAGCTGAAGAGATGAAGCCGACAGAACTGATCGCCATGATGATCATGCTCAGATAAGTACTCAGGAATGATCCCATCGGTGCCAGCAGACATAACTCAAGCGGAACCATGATCATAACAGTCAGGAACGGAACCAACATTGTTGATAAGGATTCCGGAGAGATCTTTTTGACGTATTTTTCAACAACGCTCATCACCCATACTGACAAAAGGATAGGAATCAGTGTTGAAGAATAGTTTGCAGCTGTACAAGGAAGGAAGCCAAAGAGATTAAACTTCTGACCCGCCATTGCCATGAAATCCGGCGAAAGCATGATGCCGCCCAGCAGCATTCCCAGTATCGGAGATGCTTTCAGTTTGCTTGCAGCAGTATATCCCAGATAGATCGGGAAGAAGTAGAAACCTGCATCATAAAGGAAATCCAATGTGATATATAATCCATGATCAGGACCTACCCATCCTGTGAGATCCGGTCCGACGATCGCCAGGATCGCTTTACATAATCCGGCAACGATCAGTAACGGGATCATCTGTACAACGGAACCAGATACATAGTTCATGATCGCTCCACCGATTGATTTTAAAGTGAGTTTTTCTTTCTTTGTATCCAGATCTTCGTCGATCGCATCCTGCTTGGCAATGCCGCCTTTTTCACAGAAATGTTCATATACTTTCGGAACATTCTGACCGATGATGATCTGATACTGGCCACCTGATTTCGCAACGCCGATAACGCCGTCGATCGCTTTGATCTCGTCGTCATTCACAAGACTGTTATCTTTGAAATTCAGACGAAGTCTGGTCATACAATGAGTTGCGGATGTTACGTTTTCTCCACCACTGACTGCATTAAGAATAGCTTCTGCAATTTGTTGATTTCTATCCATTTTATTTTTCCTCCTGTTTACATGGATGATTAATATCTTTTTTCAAACCCGAATACTTCGAATGCTTTTGCGATCTGGGGATTCCAGAAACCCCAGTCATGTCCGCCTTTTTCCGTATAAGAGCTGTAGTTCAGATTCTTTGTATTTTCTTTGATGTATTTATCGAGACGCTCGTATCCATCCCATACCAGCAGATCTTCGGTTGCGCAGCACGCATGGATTTCCGGTTTGTTTCCGTCATATTTGTCCAGATCAAGTGTCAGTTTCAACAGATCGTTTTCTGTTCCATCGATCCTGTCAATCCCTTGAAACAGCAGATCGATCCCTCTTGTAAACTCGTTTTGGATGCCGCTGAAACTCTGCGGAAGTGCCGGACTCAACGCATAGATCGCTTTGTAGTTTTCCGGATTTCCCATACCTACCCTCAAGGCTCCATATCCTCCCATTGAATTTCCCATCAGATACTGGTCTTCTCTTTTCAGTGACGCAGGGAAGAAATTTGCGATCTTGATCGGCAGTTCCTTGCTGATATAGGTGTAATACTGATATCCGTTTTCACTGTCGATGTAATATCCTCTCTGTACCGTCGGCATCACCACAATCACCTGATATTCCCTTGCGATGATTTCGATATTGCTTTTACGGATCCAGGCCGTATGATCATCACCGTGTCCGTGTAAACAATACAGCACCGGATATTTCTTATCCGGATAAAGTGGGTCGATCCCGCCTTTTCTGTTCTCCGGAAGCAGAACCGATACATCTGTATCCATCTGCAATACATCCGAGAACATGCTCATTGTCAGATACGCCATTTTTCATCCTCCTTAAATCCATTTATCGATGAATCCGAATACCAGATCCAGATTCTCCTTATTGCTGTAACCTTCTACGCCGTGTACCCCGCCTTCGACCAGATGCAGTTCACTTCTTTCATCGATCTTCTTTCTCAGGTCCTCGTACAGATCTTTTGACTGCTGATAAGGGATCAGCGGATCGCTTGTCCCGTGTTCGATGAAGACAGCCGGTATTTTTTCTCTGATATAGTTTTCAATTCTTGCTTCTTTCATCAGCTCTTCCAGCTTTATACCTTTTTCATTGAAAGTCGCTTCATTTAAGGTGGATGCCGCTTTTGCGATTTGGGTAAATTCATTCCCTTTCTGATTCGCAAATTCAACTTTCGCAAAATCGGTATATCCGTACCAGTCGATCACTACCTGTACCTCTTGAGAAAATCCTGCAACCATTGCCAGATAAGCTCCGGCGGATTCTCCCCAAACACAGATGTGGTTTCCGTCTATCCTGTATTTTTCTGCGTTTTCTTTCAGATATCTCAAGGCCTGGATCGCATCTTCATTGAAAGCCGGATAAGGCGCATGCTGGATCAGACGATAATTGACGCTTGCCACAACATATCCTTTGTTTATCCCATTCAAGGCGGGTTTCAGCTGATATCTTCTCTTATCACCTTTAATCAGAGCTCCTCCGTGAAAGAACACGATCAGGGGATATTTTTCTTTTTCTTCTGCGGGATAAAACAGATCGAGACGATTTCTTTCGTTGTTTCCGTAAGGGATATCCAGGATCTTGTGATCGATGGCTTCGACATTCAAGGTCCTATCATACATTTCTTCGAAATCAAGTTCTTCTGTTTTATTAATGCAATTTGTTGCGTTCTTTTTCATCTTATTGCCTTTCCTTGCATTCATAATAGCAATTCAATTGCACTATGTCAACATATTATTGCATATTTTATGCTTTTTCTTGCTTTTTTGTATGCAATTTGCTTTAATAGAGACAGAAAGTGCGCAATTTCTTGCGTAATCAGGTGATATCTATGGCAAAAAAAGTTACAGCGAAACAGATCGCCGACCTTTGCGGCGTATCTCCATCCACCGTTTCTCGAGTACTGAACAACACCGCCAGCATTTCTGAGGAAACAAAAAACAGGATCTTTGCAACCGCTGCTCAACTCGGCTTTGAACTTAATCCAGGAAGCACGAACCTTTATCCGACGATCGGCATTATTCATCCTCATACAAATATCTATCTGATGAATGAGATCGAACAGGAACTGGAAAAATCAATCAGTGCACTTGGTTATCTGCCGGTTTTTGCCAGCTATCGAATCGACCGAAACAAAAACAACCCCGAAGATCATGACAAGCTTGTTTCGCAGTTTGTTAGATCCGGGGTCAGTGGGATCTTCATCTTTACTGAAGATCTTTCCCAGTTTCATATTTCTGATATTTCTGTTCCTGTCGTCTTCTTTAATCTGGAATACGCTTATACCCAGGAAGACTGCTGTTGTGTATCTTATGATATGGGAGTAGGAGCGAGGCTGGCTGCAGAAGAACTTCTGATAAAAGGGTGTAAAGATCCTATCATTCTGCTGAATTCACATTACAGTCCTCACGAAAACGGAAGATATACACTTTTTATTCAGAAGTTTAAAGAAGCCGGCATATCCATCGATGAGGATCACGTCGTTCCTGCTGAGCGGACTTCCTCTTCCTTTGAAGAAGCGCGCAATGCAATCCGTTATCTCAGCGCAAGAGGGATCTCTTATGACAGTATTTTTGCCGGAAGTGACTGGCGGGCGTTCGGTGCTCTCGCAGCATTAAGAGAAATGGGCGTTTCTGTTCCGGAACAAATCAAGGTCATCGGATACGATGGATCGGAAATCGCACAATACAACTATCAACCGATTACTTCTGTCGTTTGCGATCCACACGTGGCAGCCTCTCAGCTTGTAAACCTGATGAAATCCTGCCTTGAAAACGAAGAGATCCAGAAACGATCTGTTATCGTGCCTGTCAAAGTATTCCAAGGAAAAACCGTTTAAAAAGGAGTTGTATTACAACTCCGTTTTTTATCTTGTAGAATCCCTTTTTACCAGTGATACCGGTATGACATTGGTGTCGGATACTTCTTCTCCGTTTAAGAGCTTCAGTAATACCTCACATGCCTTGTAGGCGATATCCTTCGCATTCCTGTCGATCGCTGTGATCGATGGAGAAGAAAGCGTTGAATAAGGCGTATTGTCAAAGGAGATCAGTCTGATATCTTCAGGGGCATAGTATCCCAGTTCGCCGATCGCCTTCATAACAGAGAAAGCACTTCTGTCTGATGATGTGATGATCGCATCGATCCTTTTACCTTCAGACAGGGCATTCATGATGATGTCTCTTGTCTCTTCCTGTGAGGATTTGATGCCTTTCCTGAGTAAGACATAGTTTTCATCATATGAGACGCCCTTATCTTCCAAAGCCTTCTTGTATCCTCTGATCCTTGGAGAATCATTGGACCCTGCGACATATCCAGGCAAGAGAAGGATATTGGCACAACCCTGTTCAAGAAGATAGCTTGTAGCTTCATACATCGCTTCTTCATCATCGTTTCCTGTCCAGGGGATGGATCTCTCAGATGAAGGTCTTCTGTCTACAAATACAAGCGGATAATCCTGAGGCAGTAAATCATTATCTAATTCAGAAAGCCCTGATACATCGATGATGCCTGAACACAAGGATGATAATGTATTGAGGTATTCCTTTTCCCTGTCTACGTTATTGTCTGAATCGCAGATCAGTAAGGTATATCCCTTATCGGAAAGATATCCTTCACAATCATGGGATAAGGAGGAGAAGAAGGAATTGTCTGTGGTAGGTATGATCATACCGATGGTCTTATTATTCATTCTTATCACCTCAATCCTTCTATCAGCTGCTTATAGGTCTTTCCCTTACGGAATAAGGCAGAAGATCCAAGTATGAATCCATCTGCACCTAAGTTGCTTAAATCTTCTATTACTTCAGGAGAACAGTGACCATCGATCATGACTTTGAAGCCATACTCTTCTTTTAACTTGACCAGCTGTTCCACTTTCTTCCTTGTGAAGTCGATGAAGCCCTGTCCGGCGAATCCGGGATTGACTGTCATGACTAAGACATAGTCACAGAGATTTAATATTTCTGATATGGAAGCTACAGAAGTATCGGGGTTGACTGCGATACCCGCATATGCACCCATCTCCTTGATGTGAGCTAATGTCTTTACTACATATCTTTCACTTTCCGGATGGATATAGATGATATCGGCACCGGCCTTGATGAACCAGTCTACCTTGTTGGCAGGATTCTCGATCATCAGATGAGCGTCTACCAGCTTGTCCGTATATTTCCTGATGGTTTGGATATCCATGACACCCATGGTGAAGTTGGGAACGAAGGTTCCGTCCATGATATCGCAATGAAAGATATCAACTCCCGCATCATCAAGAGCTCTCACTTCATCCGCCAGATGGCCATAGTTGGCACACATCATGGAAGGACACAATAATCTTTCTGCCATAGATCTACTCCTCGTGTGCAGCCCTAAGATCCTGAGTCTCTTCTATCTCTGCGATCATATCGACTCTTGTCTGGTGTCTTCCACCTTCATAAGAAGCGTTCAGCCATTCATCAACGATCATCTTGGCGGTTTCAATACCGATGACTCTGGCACCGAAGGCGATGATGTTTGTGTTGTTGTGCTGCTTGCTTAACTTGGCAGTATATGGATCGGAACAGACACAGGCTCTGATGCCTCTTACCTTGTTGGCAGCCAAGGAGATACCTACTCCTGTACCGCAGATCAGTACTCCTGCATCAACTTCATGGTCTGCGACCATTCTGGCTACCTTATATCCTGATACAGGATAATTGAATCTGTCTGTGTTGTTCGTACCTACATCTACTACTTCATATCCTTTGGACTCTAAGTATTCCTTGATCTCTTTCTTCATGTCTACTGCGACATGATCATTACCGATGGCGAGTTTCATATGTATTCTCCTTCTTCTTTACAGCTTAATATTATCATTAATATATCTGATTTACATATACGGAAAGAAGCCTGAAAAATATGTTCATATGTTTCGGGCTTCTTCTTGTTTTACTTGGACAATTTTAACGGGATATCAATCAAGATCTTCTCCGTTAGAAGCGATGACTTTCTTATACCAGTAGAAGGAATCTTTTTTGGTTCTCTTGAATGTGCCGTTTCCTTCATCATCTACATCGACATAAATCTGTCCATATCTCTTGGATACCTGACCAGTTGAAGCGGCACACAGATCGATCGTTGACCACATCGTATAGCCAAACAGATCAACTTTGTCTTCTTCAACAGCCGCTTTCATCGCCTTGATGTGCTCACGCATGTATTCAGCGTGATAAGGGTCGTGGATGGAGCCGTCCTCTTCAATTCTGTCGTGTGCGCCAAGCCCGTTTTCCACGATCAGCAACGGCATATCATAGCGATTATAAAGTTCATTCAGGAAGTAACGAAGACCTGTCGGGTCGATCTGCCAGCCCCAGTCGGATGCTTTCAGATACGGGTTCTTACCGCCGCCAAAGACATTGCCTGCTGTTGTTTCGCTGCTGTGGCTGGTCTGAATCGTGCTTGAGTAATATGAGAAGGCAAAATAATCTACCTTTCCTTCTTTCAGCGTTTTCTTATCTTCTTCGCTGACTGTGAAGTCTACGCCTTTTTCTTTCCAGATCCTGTACGCATAAGAAGGATAGAAACCCTTTGCCTGTACATCGGAAGAATAGTAGAAGTTTTCCTGCATGATCTGCTGATTCATCAAGACATCTTCAGGATCACAGGTTCCCGGATAAGAAACGATGCCGCAGTTCATGGAACCCACTTTGTATTCACTGCTGATCTCATGAGCCAGTTTCACGACCTCTGCACTGGCAAGCAGCTGATTGTGCAAAGCTGTCAGGTGGTCTTTTACACTTTTAAAGCCATAGCTGCTCAACATGATCTCAACATTGATCTCATTGAAAGTGATCCAGTACTTTACCAGATCTTTATACTCTGTGAAACAAACTCTGGCAAATTCAACGAATTCATCGATCAGTTCACGATTGGTCCATCCGCCCATCTCTTCGATGTAGTAAACAGGCATATCGTATTTATATAAAGTGACGACCGGCTCGATCCCGTTTTTCTTGCAGCACTCCAGTTCTCTGCGATAGAAATCCAGGCCTGCCTGATTGATACCGTTGCGATATCCTTTCGGATAGATCCTCGCCCAGGAGATCGTCAGATTGAGAGCCTTGAAGCCCATCTGCGCAAACAGATCGATGTCTTCTTCCATATGATGATAATGGTCGATGCCCAGACGATTCGGATAATAGACACCTTCGTGTGTTGCGTATCTGGCACCTTCAGGAAGAGCGGTCGTTATCATGGCCGGGATCCTTCCCGGCTTGCCATCCTTATCGATGATCGTAACTTCTCTCATCTTTCCCGGACCGCCGATGGTCATGAAATCCGTTTCGGTCGCTGCTCTGCCATCTTCATTCCAGGCACCTTCACACTGTGCGGCAGAAATATCTCCACCCCATAAAAAGTTTTTCGGGAAACTCATAGTTAAATCCTCCTTGAAAGAAATGACAGGCTGTTTTCAGCCTGTCATCATTTATCTGAATTAAGCTTTCTGTTCGTCGCTGTATAAGAAGTATGCAGCAACTGCAGATACGACAAGCGATGCGACCATACCGATGACCATGCCTACGAAACCTTCGCCGATGAATGCCGGTAAAGTGAAGAGGCCAGGGATTACGACTGCCGGTGCTTTTGTGCCGGCTAAAGCAGTGATGATACCGCCGACTGTACCGCCGATGATCGCTGCATAGAACGGCTTTCTTAATGGCAGACATACACCATAGATACCCGGTTCAGTGATACCACCAAGGATTCCGGAAACAGTTGAAGTACCTGCAACGGACTTCAGATCTTTCTTCTTTGTCTTCAACAGAACACCGAGACATGCGCCAGGGATAGAGAAGTTAGCCGGACCGATGATAGGGATCATTGTGTCATAACCCAGTGTAACAAGGTTCTGGATCATAAGAGGGACAAAGCCCATGTGGACACCGAAGACGACCAGCAGCTGCCAGAAGCCACCGATAACGATACCAGGGATCAGCGGGGAAATGTTGTAGATCGCTGTATAGCCTGCAGTTAAAGCGTTACCTAAGAGAGTGAACACAGGACCGACGACCAGTAATGCCAGAGGGACCATGACTGCCAGTGATACACACGGCATGACGAACTGATAAGCTGCATCCGGTACGTATTTCTTCAGCAGTTTTTCAAGCCATGAATAAGCATATACTACGATGATCGGAGGTAAAGCTGTCTGATGATAATCAGTTACAGTAAGAGGGATGCCAAGGAACGTCGTTCCTGCTTCCATTCCTGCGATCGTCGGATAGAGCATTGCACATACGATCGCAACAGCGATGAACTTGTTGCAATGGAACTGTTCTGCTGCGCAATATGCGATAAAGATCGGAAGATAACGGAATACTGCGTCTGCAGCTGCATATAATACGATATATGTACCTGATTCAGCACTCATGACACCAAGCGCTGTCAGCAATGCAAGGATACCCTTCAACATACCGGCGCCGCACATTGCCATGATAGAAGGCGTGATACAGCCTGCGATACTTCTGATGACCTTGTTCAGAACGCTGTCTTTTCTTAGATCATCTTTTTCAACGACATCTTCTCCGCCGCCGAGCCTGATCCCAGGGATCTTGCCCATCTCTTCGTATGCGAGAGAAACACGGTTACCGATGATGATCTGATACTGACCTGCGCCATGCGCAACACCTAAGACACCATTGATCGCCTTAGTGACTTCGTCGTCTGCCTTGCTTTCATCTTTTAATACCAGACGCAAACGGGTTGCACAATGTGTAACTGCACTGATGTTTTCCGGACCGCCGACTTTTTCAACGATCTCGTTTGCCAATTGTGTGAAATCAACTTTTGCCATTTCTGTTCTCCTTTGTTTGACAGCCTTATCCTAACAAAGGATATTTTTTCATGAAATGCTTTTTCGGCCTTTAGGATGGAACTTTCAAAAAAGTGAGCATCGCTCACTTTTTATACTTATCAGATTGAAAGAAACTTTCAGAATTCCTTTGTCTGAAGCTGTCCGGTCTCTTCCAGCCTCTTCATATTCTTGTCATAATTTTCATTAAATACGCAGGAATAAAGGATGCTCAGTATGAAGCTGATCGAGATGCGGGAAGAGAATAATCCGATCTTGTTCGTTACCGCCAGGTCTTCATCGCTGGAAGTAAAGAGACAATAATCCGCATATTGAATCATCGGTGATGCCGGGTTGCCGGTGATCAGAAGGATCTTGGCATCCTGTTTTTTCAGATGTTGTGCCAGTTCTACCAGAGGACGAGGCTTGCCGGAATGAGAGATGATGATCTTGAAATCACCCTTTTCTACAGTGATATACATCCTGGCCGAATTGTCGTGGATCTGCGTCCTGTAGCCGATCCTGGCCATGTATTCCGCAAAAAATGCGGCAGTCGATATCGTTGCTCCTGCACCGAAAAGGTCGATCCTCTTACATGAAAGCAGCTCTTTTACAACGGCCCTTATCGTTTTCTCATCCAGCTGATCCAGACAGGCTTTCAGGCCGCCGACATCTGAACTGTATATGCCTTCAGCGATCTCTTTGATGCTTGCGCCGGCTTCAAAAGGTCGATTGTAATCTACGATCTTTCCATTGACAGCTTCCAGCTCCTTGGCCAGGCGGATCTTGAAATCGCCGTAGTTCCTGCATCCGACTTTCTGAACGAAACGGGATATTGCTGAAGGAGATACATAAGCGGCCTGTGCCAGTTCTTCCTGATTCATGTGGATCACTTCTGAAGGTGCATTTAAAACAAACTTCACAAGTTCATATTCCGTCGTTGTAAACTTATCTCTGTTTTTTAATTCTTCAAGTATCATCTGAATTCATCCCAAGAAACGTCTGATCAGGAACTCATCTGCGCCTGTCAGTTTCTTTATCTGTTTGAACAGTCTCTCGTAAGACTCCTCAGGAGTCCTTTTATAACACTTGTCCGCAAAAGTTTTTCCGTAGTATTCTTCCGGAGTCGCATATCTGGCAATGCCCCAGCCATAGAATTCCCCGTTCTTATCCACTTCATAATCAAAATCCGTGATCAGCACATAGCCCTTCATCTGCAGATTGGTGATCGTCGTATCAAAACCTTTTCTCGGTTCCCAGGTATCCTTTCCCCTTTCCCTTGGCTTGACATAACCGCCGATCGCTTTGGCTGTCTTAGAAAGGATAGAATGTCTTGATGCGATGATGTTGTATAGGAATTCTTCGTTGTAGTTGGCTAAGCCATCGGAAACCCTGGCATCAAAATCATAGCCGTCCCTTCGGTAATTTGCCAGATCATAGAACCACTTCTTTGAAACGAAAGCCGCCTTCTTTCGAAAAAACTTTCCATAGGCACATTTGGTTTCGGTGATGACAGGACCCTTCCATTCCCATATGCCTTCACCTTCTCCGAAATAGACTTTCGGATCGATGTTTTCTTCAATGGAAAAACCTTTGATCTCATTCTCAAAAAACGGGACGATCCCGTATTTATCGATCGCATCGATCAGATCTTTCTTTTCTTTGATATAAAAATCCATCATCTCGTCAGTATCTTCACTCAGATAGATCTCGTTGTAACAATGTTGTAGTGATAAGTGGTCTGTAAGACATCGTTGAATCGTGTTCTGATGTCTCTTGATTATTTAATATTCCGCTTTTGATTCCAGTCCGAATTCTTCCGGTTTGAAACGCGGAGATACGCTTTCTTTTGTGGCGATGACTGCCGAAGCGAGCCTTGTGCCGATGGCACAGGATTCACTTAGAGTCTTGCCATAGGTGAGTCCGATCGCAATGCCCGCAAAGAAAGAATCACCGGCACCCGTCGTATCGACGACGTCGACCTTCTGCGGCGGAGTGTAACCGTGTTCGCCATCCAGTTCCGCATAGACAGCACCCTCTTCTCCCAAGGTCATGACCATCTTGGGGATATTGGCCTGTCTGATCTTTTCAACCAGGATCTCTTCCAATTGCTCAACGCTTTTTCCTTCGTATTCTTCCGAGAATAACAGTTCTGCTTCCTGCTGATTGCAGACGATGCAGGCAACTTTGGAAAGAAGATCTCTTCTTTCCATCGCAATGGACATATTGGAAACGACCGCAAAGATCTTCTTATCGTATTTTTCTGCCAGATCGAAGATCCTGTTCAAGAGATCTTCTTCCATATCGATCTCGACAACGACGGAATCGCAGTCTTTGATGATCTGGTCGCCACAGGCATCCAGCACTTCTGAGATCCTTGAAAGATCCGGCCTCTTGGAGATCGATGCGACGACATCGCCGTTATTGTCAAAGATCGCCAGCCATGTGCCCAGGCCATCCGGTGTCTTGATGATGTAGTCGGTATTGACGTGATGCCTTCTTAATCTGTCTACGACATCGGCGCCGGTGCCTGTATCATCGACAACAGAGACATAGGTAGGTTTGAGTTCGATGTTGGCAATATCTTCTACGACGTTCCTGCTGACACCGCCGTGCACCTGAACGACTCTTCCGACGTTCCTGCCGGAAGGGATATACTGATCGATCGGATATCCTTTGATATCCACGAATACTGCTCCGAATACGACGATGCCCATAGATAGAATCTCCTTATTTGAGTATATTTTATCTTATTTGTTCTGTGCTTTTTCAATGATCGCTGCGATCTGTTTTAATGACGTAACAAAAGCGATCGGCTCAAGTTTTTCTTCTGTTGAGAAGCCTCTTTCGACCATGAGGTTCAGCTGCTGTTTCAATGGCTGATAGTAGCCGTGCAGGTCATAAAGGATGCATGGCGCATTCCTGAGTTTCAATGCATTCATCGACATGACTTCAGCGATCTCTTCCAGTGTTCCCGTTCCTCCCGGGAAGCAGATGAAAGCATCGGACAGTTCGATCATCTTTTTCTTTCTGTCACTGATATCTTCCGTGACATAAAGTTCATCGAGGATGTTTGAAACGATCTCGTCTTTCATGAAGAACTTCGGTTCTACGCCGATGACTTTTCCGCCTTCATCATGAACAGCACCTGCCAGGACTCCCATCAGTCCTCTTTTTGAACCGCCATAGACTAAGACATGGCCTTTTTCGCCGATCCATCTTCCCAGCTCGTAAGCTGCTTCTTTGAATGAAGGGTCATTCCCGAAGGAAGATCCAAGATATACTGCTATATTCATTTTTTTACCCCCAGTTTGCATCCGTTGTATAAGAAATCACGTACTTTCAGATCCCAGAAATCCCACTCATGGCCATAGCCGGGGATCTCTTCGTAATAGATATCATAGCCCAAGGAATCCATATATTTCTTGAAAGACCTCGTAGCTTCCAGAAGGAAATCCTTATCGCCGATGCTCAGATAGATCTCCGGTCTTTCCAATCCTTCCTCGACGATCTTCTTTGCGCTGTACCAGCCGTCGTGTTTTGTATTCACAAGCTTCTTATCGCCAGCCATATCACCGGCTGTATAGAGGTTTTCTCCCTCGCCGAACCAGTTGAGGTTGACCTTCAGCTTTCCGCCTTGTATCTTTGTGGCAACACCGGACATGCAGAAGATCTTGGAGAAGACTTCCGGATGAGCCAGACCGATCGTGGAAGCTCCCTGGCCGCCCATGGACAATCCGCCGATATAGGTGTCTTTTCTCTTTGTCGATACCGGGAACATATATCTGACTACCTGCAGCAGTTCTTCCGCAACGAAGCTGTGCATCTTGTCACCGGGTTCCTTATCTCTGTAGGCAGAATTCAAACCCGAAGGCATGAAGACACAGATGTTGTTGTCTTCCGCATATCTTGCGACATTGGTGTAATTGAGATAGTCAGTGTGATCGCCAGAGAAGCCGTTCAGCAGGATCAGCACCTTGTGCTTCCTGTTAGGCTTGTAGATCTGATCGACAGACTCTTTTGCCGCAGCAGCAAAAGTCCATGACGGGATGACTGCAGATACATCTACCTGTCTGCCAAGACATCTTGATAAGAAGTTGAATTTGACGACTGCCATATTTTCCCCTTTCCATATATGAATGAAAAATCAATAATGTATATTTCTATTTTACATGAAAAAAGATCCTTCCTGCGATAATGCTGGAAGGATCTTTAACTCTTGTTTAATCCAGATCTTCTCCGTTTGATTCGATGACTTTCTTATACCAGTAGAAGGAATCCTTCCTGTATCTGTTGAAGGTACCATTTCCTTCATCATCCGCATCGACATAGATCTGACCGTATCTCTTCTTCATCTCTCCTGTTGAAGCGGATACCAGATCGATACATCCCCAACATGTATAGCCTAAAAGCGGGATGCCATCTTCATTGACCGCATCTCTCATTGCCCTGATGTGTTCTCTCATGTAGGCAATGCGATACGGGTCATGGATACTTCCGTCTGATTCAACGGTATCTACAGCTCCAAATCCGTTTTCAACGATAAACAGAGGCTTGCGATAACGGTCATAGAGGATATTCATCGTGATCCTGAGTCCCAGCGGGTCGATCTGCCAACCCCATTCGGAAGCTTTCAGATACGGATTGACGACTGCCGCAAATACGGCATTCCCTCTGGCGTGGTTCTTGACGATCTCAGGATCGGCTGATGTACATCTCGAACAGTAATATGAGAAGGAAACAAAGTCTACAACGCCTTCCTTGAGTGCTTCCAGATCTTCTTTGGTGCAATCGATCGAAACGCCGGCCTTCTCCATCCGCTTCCATGCCCACACAGGATATTCTCCTCTTGCCTGAACATCGATGAAGAAATAGTTGTCCTTATCTGCTTCCATTCCCTTGTATATATCATCAGGATTGCTGGTATACGGATAGAACTGACCTGCTGCCAACATACAACCCACCATTGCTTGAGGCATCATCTGATGTGCCATCTTTACAGCCTTAGCGCTTGCGACCAGCTCATAATGAGCGGCTGTATAGTTGACCTGGTCTTTATCTTCTCCTTCTTCATAAAGGATACCTGCTCCCATGAAAGGCATGTGCAGAAGCATATTGATCTCATTGAAAGTGATCCAGTACCTGACGAGATCTTTATAGTTTTCAAACAGGATCTCACAGTAATGTAAGAACGCATCGATCATCCTGCGGTCTTTCCAGCCGCCGTATTTCTTGATCAGTTCGATCGGTGTATCAAAGTGATCAATCGTTACCAATGGCTCTATTCCATACTTCTTGCATTCTTCAAAAACAGATCTGTAGAAATCGATCCCTTTCTGATTCGGAATTTCATCATCTCCGTCAGGCAGGATCCTGGTCCAGGAGATCGAAAGCCTGAAGCACTTGAAACCCATCTCGCCCATCAAAGCGATATCTTCCTTGTAGTGATGATAGAAATCGACCGCCTTATGAGCAGGATAGCTGTGAGCCTCGTCACACTCCAGCATCTTCATCTGACCTCTGTTGACTTTCATCCTGTCTTCACCATACGGGATCACATCAACAGTAGAAAGGCCCTTTCCGTCTTCGTTCCAGGCACCTTCACACTGATTGGCAGCAGTAGCGCCGCCCCACAAAAAGTTTTCCGGAAATCTCATAGTACTCCTTATTTATTGACACTGGCCATTCTGAACCAGGTATAGTGTTCACCCTTGATCGAAACAGAAAGCTGATAGACATTCTTCGGCCACGTACATCCGCCAAAGCCGCCATCGCCGATCGCGTGGATGTCAGCACCGGTCTGCTTCATCAGTATCGCTACCTGTCTGATCGTTTCTTCATCAGCACATTCCACGGAAGAATCCAGGAAGCACATCGTCAAAGTACCAGGCTTATAGGAATGGACATAGTTGACCAGCTGCCTGATGTCTTCGACCATGATACCGCCTCTTGAGCCAGGACATGGCAAGTCGATACAGTCTGCACCGGCATCGATCAGCTGTCTGATGATATCTTTCACATTATAATCGGCCGTCGGATCGCCAAGCACTTTTTCGGTAATGCCGTCTTCCCATTTCCCTGCCATGATGATCATCTCATCGCCCAGTAATTCTTTGGCCAGTTTTGTACATTCGATGACATCGCTCAATGACGTACCTGATCCGGGATTCCCACCCAGAACGATGAAATCAGCACCGATCTCTTTACACTTCAGGATGTGTTCCTTCGTGGCAACCATGCCTTCTCTTCTGTATAAGGCTTTCTTTCCGCCGTCTTCAGAACCCGCTTTCGGACAGCCCAGATAAACACCGATCGGTCGATTGCATCTGGCTTTCAGTTCTCTCAACGAAAGCCCGCAAAGGCCCGGATTGTTATCCATGTTGTCAAGGTCGATCGTGTTCAGCATGACCATATCGGCACCCCAGGCAAACATCAGCTCGCTGTTGGTGACGCCTCTGACGACACCCGGTCCGGCAAACAGCAGATGCTGTCCCATGATGACTCTTGATTCCGATTTGAAGATGGATTCCTTGAGTTCCATCGGACTCATCTTTTCTATTTCTGATTTCGATGCACTGATCAGACGTACGACATTAGACATAGCACTTCTCCTTATATATTATAGATAGAAAGAAAGCCGGCAGGGAATGAAGTCTGCCGGCTTTATCGCTTGATTGATTATTCCTGGTCGAATTTCTTATCGTAACCGAAGAGATATACCAGAGCAGCTGTACCGAATAAAGCTACCAGCATTGCGACGATGAAGTATCCGAAGCCTTCACCCATGAATAACGGGAAGGACAGGATGCCGACAGGACCGCCTGCCAGAGCAGCAGCGTTACCGAATCCGGCAATACCACCAGCGATCGCAGCAACTGCAACAGCGATGTAGAACGGCTTCTTCAACGGAAGGTTGACACCATAGATAGAAGGCTCAGTGATCGCGAAGACACCTGTGATACCTGCAGATAAAGCAGTTTCCTTCAGACGCTGATTCTTTGTCCTCAAAGCAACACCTAATGCAGCACCGGCCTGTGTCCAGTTGGAAGGTCCGGTAACGGCGTTGATCGTGTTACGGCCATATTGTGCAAGGTTGAGAGTTCCAAGAGGAACGATACCCCAGTGGAGACCGAAGACGACCAGTACCTGCCATGCAGCACCGAGGATGACGCCGCAGACCGTCGGATTGAGGTTGTATAAAGCGGTATAAGCAGAACCCATCAGACCCTGTAAAGTAGCAGTGATAGGACCGATGACCAGGAACATGACAGGAACCGTGATGATCAGTGTCAGCAATGGAACTAAGACATATCTCGCATACTTCGGAACGATCTTTGTCACATACTTTTCAACCAGTGACATGAACCAGATCGTAACGATGATAGGAATAACGGAAGAACCGTAACCCTGTCTCTGCATGGACATCGGGATGCCCAGGAACTTCAGACCGTTTTCACCCAGAACAGCAGACTGGATGGTCGGAGAGCACATCGTCAGTGCAACCGCAACGGCGATGTACGGATTGCATCTCCACTTGACTGCAGCCGCATAAGCCAGATAGACAGGCAGATAAGAGAAGATCGCATTGTAGATCTCGTTGATGACCAGATATACACCACTGTCAGTCGGCAGACCAGCGAACTTGGTCAGGATCATCAGTAAGGAACGGATCATACCTGCACCGATCAGAGCCGGCAGGATAGGTGTAAAGATATTGGTGACCAGATCGATGACCTGATCCATGAACTTGCCTTTGACCTTGAGGTCATCTTTTTCTATGACATCGATCGAAGAACCGACGATTCCGGTAACGTCCTGTACAGCATTGAAGACATCTTCGACTTCGTTGCCGATGACGACCTGGAACTGACCGCCCTGTCTGATGACATTGATGACACCATCGACTGCCTTGACCTTGTCGGCATCTGCCTTGGCATCATCTTTCAATTTAAAACGAACACGGGTGATGCAGTGAGTCAGGGAAGCGATGTTCTCTTTGCCACCGATCAGCTCTACGATTTCACTTGCGGTTTTCTTGTAATCCATGTTTTTTCCTCCTAAACCCCTTGGTTTATCGTTTAACCACATCTACAAATTATCACCATTCTTCACCTGTTTCAATACGTTTTCTATAAAAAGTTAAACGTTTAATCATTTAACCATCCTTTTAACCATTTCTGTTATATAATACAGCTGATGAACAGTAAAAAAACCATATCGATCATCGACATCGCAAAGCTCGCCGGTGTATCTACGGCAACCGTTTCGCACGTCATAAACAAGAGAGGAAGATACTCCAAAGCGACTGAAGAGAAGGTCAGAGCGGTCATTGATGAATATGGCTACGTTTCCAATAACGCAGCCAAAAGCCTGAAGTCTTCTTCGTCTCATACGGTCGGTCTGATCATTCCCAATATCAACAACGATTTCTTTTCATCGATCGCTGTTTCCATTCAGCAGGAGATCGACTTTGAAGACTATTCCCTTTTTATATGCAATACCGATAACGATCCCGTCAAAGAAAGACGCTACTTCAGAAAGCTTGACTCCATGCAGGTAGACGGCATCATCGTCATCTCCTGTCAGAACAGACTTGAATCAGACCTCCTGTCCAGAAACATTCCGATCCTGCTGCTGGACAGGACTCCGATCAACAACATGGATCTTCCTGTCATTACTTCCGATATCCAGAACGGATTCTATCTTGCGACAAAGAAACTGATCGAAAAAGGATGTAAAGACATCATATTCATTTCTTCCTTCCTGGCGACCTATGTCAACACCAATCGAAAAGACGGTTACCTGCAGGCGATGAAAGAAAGCAGTCTTCATGCCGGAAATGACACGATCATCCAGCTCAAAAAAGGTACTTCACTGTATCAGAGCGAAACTGCGATCATGGACTATCTGAATCAGGGAAAAAAGATTGACGGCATCATCTGTACCAGTGACAATCAGGCGATCGGCGCAATGGCCGCATTAAAACGAATAAACTATTCGATCCCAAAAGATGTCAAAGTCTTCGGCTTTGATAATCAGCTGCAGTCCAGGATCTGTTCCCCTTCCTTGTCCACCATCGAAAGATATCCTTCCGAAATGGGAAAGACGGCTGCCGAAATACTCCTGAAACTCATACGGAATGAAGAAACAGAAAAAAAGACTGTCATCTCATGCAGTCTTGTCGAAAGAGAATCTACAGCGTAGGTTCTTTTTATATATTTTCTTCTTTATGATTGAACAGCCTGTAGATCATCAGCGCAACATCGTGTGCGCTTTCTTTCTTGCCATCCTCTTCCCACTTCAGGAAAGAGTTCAGTAAAGCTCCGGCATAGGCGTAAAGCTCATAGAGATGGAGTTTCTTCTGCGGGAAGATATTCTTCACCACATATTCATTGACTGCCTCGATCAGAACAGAATATAAGCCGTGTCTGTTTAAAATCAGGAAGTATCTGGAATATCTGTCAAAGTAGTTCAATGAGAATTCGATGTGCTTTAATTCCATGAATATGGTTGGATCATCCTGTTCCCCGCCTTCGATCATATAACCGTTGACGATGATTCCCAGATAATCACACAAAGCGTCATAGAGATTTTCATAATAGCGATAGAAAGACATCCTGGAGACCTTGGCTCTTTTGATGACATCGGAAACCTTGATCTTCGTGTAGTTCTTTTCTTCGAGCTCATCCAAAATCGCATCACCGATGGCGAGACGTGTTGGGATGGTCCTGCTGTTGAGTTCTCTATTGATCTTCATATCTGTGACAGAATCGATACATTTGTCTCAAGTGTGACAGAATCTATCTTTTTGTTCATTTTAACACGCCTGTTCATGTCAGTACAATTGTACTGTTAAAGGAGGTTTTCGTTATGGTCAGGATCGTTGCCGATTCATCCTGTGATCTCTTCACTCTTGATCATGAGGATTTCAAAACCGTACCGCTCACGGTCTATACCGATGAAAGAAGTTTTCTGGACGATGAAAGTCTGAATGTCAGTGAAATGTTAGACTATCTGGAAAAATACAAAGACAGATCCTATACGTCGTGCCCAAGCATCGATGCCTGGCTGGAAGCCTTCAGAGGTTCCAACGAGATCTTTGTTCTGACAGTCACATCTGCCTTGTCAGGTTCCTACAACAGTGCATTAAGCGCAGCAGAAATGTACAAGGAAGAAAACCCGAATGTGAAGATCTCTGTCATCGATTCTTTATCGACCGGTGCAGAAGAAGTCCTTGTCTTATACAAGCTTTCTTCATTACTGAAAGAAGATCTTGGTTTTGATTGCGTAGATGAACGGATCCGTGCCTACGTCAGAAACAGCAGGCTCTTCTTCTCTTTCTTCTCTATCCACAACCTTGCGCAAAACGGCCGTGTCAACAAGACCGTTGCAGCAGCCCTCAATGTCTTCAACATCTCAGTCATCGGTACTGCTACACCAGAAGGTACGATCGCCGTTACAGATAAGGCAAGAGGAGAAAAGAAAAGCCTTCAGGTCCTCTTAAGAAACATGAAGGAAGCGGGATATGTCGGTGGTAAGGCCATCATCACCCACACGGAAAACGAAAGTGCCGCAAACAACCTGAAAGCACTCGTACTTTCTGAATATCCAGACGCCGATATTCGTATCGTTCCTACCAGAGGCTTATGCAGCTACTACATGGAACGAAGAGGTGTCGTCATCAGCTGCGAGACCAAATAAGATCAGACCTGCTGAATGCGTGTTTTGATCGATCATATTTACTGATACTCCTTCTATATATTTCTCCAACAGATTGTTGGAGTTTTTTAATGTCCAAAAAAGATCTTCCTTAGAAGACCTTCTGTATCAGGATCATATAGACGATCGTTGAGACCACGATCGATAATGCCGTATTGTGTTTCCATTTATATATAAGGATCACCAGAAGCGCTGAGACCACTTGCGGGATCATACTGCCGATCTCAAGACTTATATCTTTAAAGCAGTACACCACCAGCATCGCCATTGCGCAGGACGGAAGCGTTTTTCCCAGATATGTGATGAATGCCGGTGTTTTCTTTTTGAAGATCACAAACGGCGCAAAACGGATGAATGCCGTGACAAGCGACATGACAAGGATCAGAAGATAGCTATGCATGTTCATCACCTCTGATCTTTCTCAATACTGACAACATGATCACAATACCGATCATCGATGGAAGCAGGAAGTCATCTCTTCCAAACAAAACAAGACTAATAGAAGAAATGATGAAAGTCAGGATGACCGGAAGATGATCTGTATTGCTTTCCCATTGACTTAAGACGATGACGATGAATAATGCGGTCATGGAGAAATCGATCCCTGTGAAATCAAAAGGAAGGACATTTCCTGCGATCGCACCGATCAGAGTACCCGTGATCCACCAGAGCTGATTGAAGAAAGACAGAAAGAAATAATATTCATCTTTATCCAGATCTGTAAGATCCTTGGAACAGACGATCGAGAACGTTTCATCAGTTAACGCAAAGATATCATAGGCCTTATGTCTTCTGATCTCCTTGTATTTCTCCAGCATCCCGACACCATAAAACAGATGTCTGATATTGACCATCAACGTCATCAGGATCGCTGTGATGATCGATGCGCCTGAGCTTAAAAGATCCGCTCCCGCATATTGCATTGATCCGGCATAGATGAATACACTCATCAAAAGAGAATGTATCATCCCATATCCTTTTGAATTCATCAGCACACCAAAACCGGTACCAAGAACGACATATCCCGGCAAGATGACAAGCGAATCTTTTAATGCCTGTGACACGGTTTTTTTCATTAGATTCATTATACAGATTGTTTGGATGTTTTAATATTCCTCTTGCGATATAATTAAAAACAGTAATCAAAGGAGACATACAATGGAAAAACCAAGAATACAGGACGATCTGTTCTTCAATGTGAATGGTGAAACACTGGACAATCTCGTCATCCCTGACGATAAGCCGATGGCCGGTGGCTTTGCCCAGCTGGAAGAAGATGTGGAAAAGATCATGATGACTGATTTTGCGGCTTTCAATAAGGGTGAACTTGAAATTCCGCAAGACCTTCCGGAAGTCAAGGAGGCTGTCAAACTATACCGCAAGATCCTTGATGCATCCGAAAGAAACGAAGCCGGCATCACTCCTGCCTTGAAATATCTGAACAAAGTCAAAGAGATCTCTTCTCTTGAAGAGTTCAATGAAAAGGCGTTATCGTTGTTGCTGGAATGTGGAATGCCGATGCCATTTAATCTGGATGTGCAGCCGGATATGAAGAACACGGAAGTCAATTCTTTCTGCTTCTGGGGCCCTTCAATGATCCTGCCGGATACTTCTTACTACGCTGAAGATAACGAAGCAGGAAAGGCTCTTCTTAAAGTCTATGAAGACATGATCTCAAAGCTTCTTGATCTGGCAGATCTAAACGATGACGAAAAGAAAGAATATGTCAGAGATACCCTCGAATTTGACAGAAATATCTCAAAGGTATCCAAGAGTAATCTGGAATGGGCAGACTATGTCAATGACTACAATCCGATGCCTGTTACAGAAGTTGAGGATTTCGTTAAACCGTTCGATCTGAATCGGTTCCTCAGTGGCCTTTATGGTGATGATGTTCCGGAAAAACTCATCATCAGAGATCCGAAGTCAATTAAGGAATTCTCTACATATTTCAATGAAGGAAGCTTTACACAGTATCTGCACTGGGCATATGTCAATCTGCTGATCAAAGCATCTGCGTCTCTTTCCGAAGAGATCCACACTTTAGGTACGACCTTTACCCGTGCTTTATATGGTATCGCCAAAGACCCTGTCCTTGAGAAACAGGCATATGAAGCTGCCAGCGCATTATTCTCAGAACCAATCGGCATCTATTACGGTCGCAAGTACTTCGGTGAAGAAGCAAAAGCCGATGTCGTCTCCATGGTGAAACAGATCATTGAAGCCTATAAGGAAAGAGTCGACCGCAACGAGATCCTGGAACGTTCTACCAGAGACAAGGCGATCAAGAAACTCAATACCATCACTATCAAGATGGGATATCCTGACAAGGCCGATCCATATTATTCTTTACTCAAGGTCGATGAAGAAAAGACCTTACTGGATATCATGTGCGATCTTTCTAAGGAAAAACTCCTTTATAATCTGAAGAAGCTTCCAAAACCAGTAGATCCAAACGAATGGCTGATGCCGGGTCATATGGTCAACGCATGCTACAACCCGTTCTCCAACGACATCACATTCCCTTCCGGCATCCTGCAGGCGCCGTTCTACAGCCTGAAACAGAGCGTATCGGAAAATCTCGGCGGTATCGGTGCAGTCATCGCTCACGAGATCAGCCACGCCTTTGACAACAATGGCGCACAATTCGATGAGAAAGGTAATCTCAACAAGTGGTGGACAGAAAAAGACTATGAGAACTTCAAAGAGAGGACAAAAGCCATGATCGAAGCTTATGATGGCATTGAATTCTATGAAGGAAAGCTCAATGGCGAACTCATCGTTTCCGAAAACATCGCCGACAACGGCGGCATGGCTGTCACGCTTCACATCATGGAGAAGAAAGACGATGCCAACTACCAGGAATACTTCAGAAACTGGGGCAGGATCTGGTGCATGAAGACATCTCCTGAATACAGACAGATGGCACTGGTATATGATGTACATGCGCCAAACGAGATCAGAGCCAACTACCAGCCAAGAAATTTCAAGGAATGGTATGAGGCTTTCGATGTAACGGAAAGCGACAGGATGTACACAGCTCCTGACAAACGTATCATCATCTGGTAAACGATACGATAACAGCACCGAAAGATCGGTGCTGTTTTTTATTCTGTTGATATAGATTGAAAGATATCAATGACCGATGAAGGTCCATATATCATCATTCTTCTGATATGTAGAAGAAACATTCATCGGGAATGTACCGGATGCGCCATAGGCTCTGGCGGTCAGATAAGCTGTACATGTGATCACAGCTTTGTCTTCACTGATCTCGACATCTACATCCTTCAGTACAGTCTTTCTGTAATCGAGTCTTCCTGTTTCGATATCTTTCAGGTATTCTTCTTTACTCTGAACTGCGCCGCTCATATGAACAAACTTCGCGTTATCTGAGATGAGTTGTCTTAAGAGATTCATGTCTTTATCGATCATTGCATCCTGCATCTTTCTGAAAAGATGATAGATCTTCATTTCTTCATCAGAAAGATCTCTTTTAAAAGTGTCCTCCCTCATCTTGTGAAACCTCTGTGACCATATACTTTTAAGGAATTCAATGTATCATCCAGATCTTTGAATTCTTCATCACTGAGTTCAACTTGCGATGCACTGAGGTTTTCAATGATCCTTTCCTTGTTTTTGGAACCCGGGATCGGTACGACGTTGGGATACTTATGTAACATCCATGCCAGCGAGATCTGTGCCGGAGTCGCATTTTTCAATTCCGCATACTTTTGAAGAAGATCGATGATCGGCTGATTGCCTTCAATGTTTCTTTTACTTAATTGCGGAACCCAGTTTCTGACATCATCATAGCTTTCAAACTGTGTCTTTGTCGTGATCTTTCCTGATAACAAACCTGACGCGATCGGTGAGAAAGGTACCAGTCCGATGTTGTGTTCCAGGCAATACGGAAGAACTCTTTTCTCCACATCTCTTTCCACCATGGAATAGATGTTCTGTATGGCGGATAGCGGTGTGATCTTCTGCGCTCTGTCGATCGTGTCGACATCGACTTGTGAAAGACCCCATCCCGTGATATATCCTTCATCGATCAGCTGTCCCATCGCTTTAGCGATCTCTTCGATCCTTACGCCACCACTTGTCCTGTGCAGATAATAAAGATCGATATGATCTGTCTGCAGTCTTTCCATTGAGGCAGACAGATGATCCTTTACGGCCTCATAAACGGATCCTGCTGATCTGACTTCATAGGAATCGATAAACAGCTTTGTCGCAATGACAACATCGTTTCTTACATCTTTCAAGGCCTTGCCGACGATCAGTTCGTTATGACCGATGCCGGATAATCCCGGTGAATATACCTCTGCTGTATCAAAGAAAGTACATCCGTATTCATAAGCGTTACGTATTGCCTCAATGCTGTAAGATTCTTCAGGGATCTTGCCATAGCCATGAGAAAAAGCCATACATCCCATTCCGATCTCAGATACTTCGATATCTCTTAGCTTCCTTGTTTTCATAAGCCCTCCTAAACAGATCGCTGTTTTAGTTTCCTGTTACCTGATAGCTTTCCGGTGTATACTCCATCACTTCAAACAGATTTCCATCCGGATCATGCATCCACATCTGCCAGGTGTTTTCTAATCCCAGCTTGATATCGGTATCCAGATATTCTCTTCCTCCGCGATTTATTATGTTCTGACGGAACGCCTGAATATCGTTGACCTCAAGCGAGAAGTGTGTGAATCCCATATCCATATTTGTGGCAGCTTTGCGTTTCTTGACACCCATCTGGTCAAACAGTTCGATGAAGCTGTCGCAGCCTGGAAGCTGCAGATAGACCGACCACTTGCGATCAGACTGTTTGGCAAGGACAGAAAGATACAATGGATCTTTTTTGCCAAGAGCCTTATTCTCTTTCTTGATATCCGCAACCATATCACCATAGGTCAATGTAAACTTCTTCGTACAGCCAAGCATATCACAATAAAAATTTATCGATTTTTCAATATCGCGGACATTGAAACCGACATGGCTGACAGCTTTGATCTTCGCTTCTGCCAGACGTTCTTTTTCAAAGTGTCTTTCCGTCGGGTATCTGACACCCATCTGGTTGCGGCATTCATCCAGAAGTTCCATCACATCCAATGTGTGCCTCATCGGGATCATCCTGCTTTCATTAAGGCCTTCTCTGATCTCACGGGCGACATTTGAAAATTCCTTATCATAAAGCAGAGTTTTATCTTCAAACTTCTCTTTTTTGTCAGTCTTCAATGTTGCGCTGTTTGCCATATGGAACATCGGGACATGGATCTTTCCTTTGCTGCCGATGATGTCGTAGTATTCGCCGCCTCTTTCATCAAAAGCGACACGGATCTCTGCCTTGAATCCCGGATACTTCATCTGAATGTATTCTGCCAGGTCCACATCGTTCTTTGTGCGTCCGGCGCAGGTCATGTTTTGAGGCATGCCAAACAGTTTATAAGTATATGTGACCGGATAAATACCGATATCCATCAAAGCACCACCGATCATTTCGTTTGTTGTCAGGCGGGGATTCTTACTGAATCGAAGCATCGGCCAGGCGTAAGAAGCCTTGACTTCTTTCACCGTTCCGATCCTTCCGGAATCGATCCACTCTTTTACTTTAAGCGCTGTTGCGTTGTGCCATGTCCACATCGCTTCCGAAACATAGACGCCCTCTTTCTTTGCGAGCGATAAGACTTCTTCTGCTTCCTTGCGATTTACTGTAAATGGTTTTTCACAAAGAACCGGTTTATGATTGTCGATGCAGAGTTTCATGTATTCTGCATGTCTGTCGGCCGTCAACGCAATATATACGCCTTCTACTCCCGGCGCATTGATCGCTTCTTCCGCTGTATCATAAACTTTGCCGCCATATTTTTTGACAAAAGCCTCTGCCTTGGACTTCGTTCTGTTCCATACCGCAACGATCTCGTTTGAATCGCCTTTGTTCAGTTCTTTTGCGGTCGTTTCTGCGATCGTGCCGCATCCGATATATGCCCATCCGAATCTGTTCATTTTGATCTCCTTTTATATTTGTCTATAGTCCATTTTGTTCTGTTTAAATAATTGCTTCTTATTTCAATCTGCAGGTTCTTTCAAGAGTGCAGTCATTGAAATCACCCGACAGAAGTGATCCGTCTTCAGCAAACAGATCTCCCTGGCTCTTCGCATCCTTGATGTCGGCCAGATAGGCAAAGGTATCAACCAGTTCTCTGATTTCTGTTCTGTTTATCAGTTCTTTTAATTCCATGTTTTTCCTTAATGAAGTCTGTAAGCTCCGCTTCTGATCGCAGCGATCACACCGCCGTCGATCAGTAAATCAGTACCTGTAACAAATCCCGCATGTTCACCCAATAAGAACGCACCTGCTTCAGCGATCTCATCGATCGAACCCGTTCTTTCAACAGCGGAATGATCGATCATCACCTGATAAGTGTTGCCCGGATGATTGAATTCATCATAAGCCAGAGGCGTGACGATGATACCCGGAGAGATCGTATTGATCCTGGCTCCTCTTTCCTTAAAAGAAGTAGCTGCAGCTTTCATGACCTGCAGATGATTGACTCTTTTTGCGATCATATAAGCCTTGCCGCTGTTTGTAGCGTTTTCTTTGATGAATTCGTTGTTCAATAATTCATCGGTAGCGGTATTTAATAACTGCTGTTCGATCTCATAAGGGATCGGAAGCATATATCCGGTCTGAGAAGAGATGATCAGTGCAGCACCGCCTCTTGTCATGACTTTTCCAAAGGCATCGATCGCATGCCCTGTAGCGACCATATCCAGTTTCAGGATATGTTCAGGGGAAGCCTGCGAAGGAGAAGCTCCTGCTGTGTGAACATAGTATTTCACTTCTCCCAGTTCCTTTGCTTTGTCGGCAAAAGCTTCAACCGATCCTTTATCCAGCGCATCGACGATCATCGTTTCCACATCGATGCCGCTATATCTCAGATCATCAGATACTTTCTTGAGATTGGCTTCTGAGATATCTCCTAAGAGGATCTTTCTTCCTGAGGCAAATCTTCTTACAATAGCCGTTCCCATGGCACCGGCACCTAATAATGCGATCACTTCTTTATTATCGTTTCTGTCAAATATCATCGTCGTTCTCCTTATATGTTGTCTTTGACCCACTTCACAACTTTGTTTTCACTGTTTCGGGCATCTGCTCCATGGATGGCTAGGCCTTTTACAAACTCAGCGCCGCTGATCCTTCTTTTCAGATCGCTTTCACTGTGTCCCATTCCGGATCCTTCATGTGTCATGATCGGAAGTACTTTCTTTCCTGTAAAATCAAGGCCTTCGATCGCCGAGAAGATCGCCATCGGGTAAGTTCCCCACCAGCACGGTCCGGCAATGAAGATGTTGTCGTATTCTGAAATGTCATCCAGATACTTCTTCAACTGAGGCCTTTCGTCATTGTCCAGTTCTTTCTGAGCTTCTCTGATGCAATCCATGTAATTTTTTGAATACTCTTTTACTGTTTCTGCTTTGAACAGATCGGCACCGAAGTTATCTCTGATATATTCGGCTACATATTCCGTATTGCCTTTATCGATTTTTGTTATTTTTCCATTAACGTAGTTTTCACCGCTTCTTGAATAATAGATCACTAAATTTTTCATATCTGATCACCTTCCTTACAGTTTTATTGTAGAAAAACTGTTCAAAATAATCTAATTGAATTATTATATAATCAATAAAAGATTTTTATAGGTATACTATGAACACAAAGTATTTTGAATCCATCATTGAATTGGCCAGAACGAAGAACTTCAACAGAGCAGCCGAGAATCTCTACATCACTCAACCGGCTCTGACTTATCAGATCAACTCCGTTGAGGACGAAGTTGGTTTTCGCATCTTTGACAGATCGGGAAAAGGCGCAACTCTGACACCGGCCGGAGAACAGTTCATCACGACCATCAGGGATATCAACACACAACTCAACAGGGCGATCGAACAGGGACAGAATTTTTCTGTCAGATACAGAGACAACATCAGGATAGGCATGTCTGTAAGAAGTGCGATCTATCACCTTCCTGAGATCATCAACCTCTTTCACGAAGAGGAGCCTTCGGTATCGATCACACCGATCTTTGATTACCACGATCACCTGGAACCATTTCTGAAAGGAGAGACCGATATCCTGTTTGCCTTTAAAGATAGCGTGAAACACCTTCCCGATATCAGGATCCACGATTTCTATAAAAGTCATATTTATTTCGTATGCCGACAGGATGATCCGCTGTCAAAGAAAAAAATCATCACCAAGGATGATCTTTCAGGCAGAACTCTGATGATCGGCGGAGGATCACCGGGACCTTTGAAGAAGCTGCAGCAGGAGATCATTGAAGATAAATCCGTTTCCTATTTCAACAGTAACGACCATGACACGTCTTTGACCTTTGTGGCTACAGGGGAAGCGATCGTTTTATCTCCCGGTATCCTGAATGATCGCAATCCGCAATATTCATGGATCCCTTTTGATACGGATGTCACTTTTGATTGTGTGCTGTGTACACACGCCGAAGATAACAGGAAAACCGTGAAATATTTTATTGATCTGTTGAAAGAATATTATTCAGATAAAGATCTGGAATTGTAGAGAACATAAGAAAAGAGCTGCCTTGCGACAGCTCTTTGTCTTAATTCAGCGAGTCAACGATCGCTTCGATAGAAGCTTCGATCGCCTTGACTACATCATCTTTGGAAAGAGACGCGGTCTCTTTCTTATTCATGACCTGTTCATGAAGATAAGGTACATGCATGAATCCACCGATCGTGTTCGGGAATTCTTTTTCGATGTAGTAGCGTACGCCATACATCAGGTGGTTGCAGACATATGTTCCGGCAGTATTTGAGATCGCTGCAGGAACGTTTGCTTTCTTCATATACTCGACCATCTTCTTGATCGGAAGAGTTGAGAAATATGCGTTGGCACCGTCTGCGAATACCGGCTGATCAACAGGCTGATTGCCTTCGTTGTCAGGGATCCTGCCATCATCACAGTTGATCGCTACTCTTTCAGGAGTGACTTCATATCTGCCGCCGGCCTGGCCGATGCATAATACGACGTCAGGATTTTCTTCCTTCATTGCAGCGTGTACTGTTTCGATCGCTTTTCCGAATACAACCGGTACATAGCACTTTACGATCTGAGCGCCTTTGATCTCTTCTTTGACGAGCTTGACAGCTTCCTTTGCAGGATTGACAGACTCGCCGCCAAATGGTTCAAATCCGGTAAGTAATATTTTCATATCTTTACCTTAGAACGCAAAGACGAGCAGAAGGACTACGTGAGTCAGAAGCATGCAGACCGCAAATGGGACCTGAGACTTGATGACTGAATATTTGTTTTTGGTTTCCAGCAAAGCGGCCGGAACGATGTTGAAGTTGGCAGCCATCGGTGTGCACAGAGTGCCGCAGTATGCAGCAGTCAGACCTAAAGCACCGACAACGATCGGGTCAGCACCCTGATTGATCAGGAAAGGAACACCGATACCGGTCATGATGACTGTGAAGGCAGCGAAACCGTTACCCATGATCATCGTGAACAGAGCCATACCTAAGCAGTATACGAAGCAGGCGATCAGAATGTTGTTCTCAGGAACGACCATTGATACGTAGTGAGAAACAGCATCACCGACACCGGCAGCTGTGAACAGTGCACCTAAGGCAGACAGCAGCTGCGGAAGGATACCTGTTGTAGAAACGTTATCCATCAGTCTTGCGCCATCAACAGCAGCATACTTTGGAGACGCACCTGTCAGTAACAGTACAGCGATCAGCGCAACGACACCGGAGAGACCGATTGCGTTGTTGGCAGTCAGCCACTTTAATGATGCGACTTTGGAACCAAGAGTTGCACCGACAACAGCGACAACAGCGATGCACAGAGCCGGGATAAAGATCTTGTAACCCAGTTCATCCGCATGTCTGCGTACTTCTACAGGATCCGGAACATCGTTCTTGCTCTGTACGACACCTTTAACAGCTGTCAGACAAGCCATGACGACGATCGCAGCACCAACCAGCCATTTCGGGACCCATGGTCCGCAAATGAATGTGAAGGCAAGCAGGAACCAGAACGCAGAAGTCGTTACTTTCTTTGAACAGCCGTCATCCTTTAATGCCTTGACACCGACAAGGATGAAGACTAAACCGATAACGCAGTAGAAAACTTCACCTAAAATCTGAGCAGCAGTCATTATTTGTTACCTCCTTTTGCGGCAGCGTCAAGCTGCTTGTCGAGCCAGAGGTTTCTGGCAATACCCAGGACAACAGAAATGACAGCGACCGGGATCGACCATTTCGCAACCTGTAATGCGATTGCACCTGTCTCACCTAAACCTAATGTTTCAGATAAGAAGCCGGCGATCAGCAGTGTTCCTGAAGAACCCATGAAGCAGTTCTGAGCAAAGAAGTTACCATAGTTTTCAGCACCTGCGGAACCGCCTCTGATGATGTCCTGCATATCATCTGTGATCTCACCGTACTTGGCAACAGCAGCACCTTCAGCCATCGGAACGACGACCGGACGTACGAACTGCGGATGGCCACCTAATCTGATAGAGAAGGCAGCAGCCAGAGTTCTGATCAGTTCATAAACGATGATAACTCTGCCGGCAGTTGCGGACTTGATGCTTCTGATGAAGTCGATAGCCTTTTCCTTCAGACCGTATCTTTCACAGATACCGATCGCAGGCAAGGTCAGAACGAAGAGTGTAGCAGTTCTCTGTGAGACGAACGAGTTACCTAAAGTTGTTAAAATATCCATGATACTCATACCGCCGACCAGACCGGTAACAAGACCGGCGAGGACAACAGTAGCGATCGTATCGAACTTAAGGACTAATCCGAGTACAACGATAGCTACACCAATTAATCTGATTAGCATAATATTTAATCCCCTTTCAGTACTCTTAATTATATAACAAAAAAACATGCTTGCAAATAATTACACAAGCATGTAAACATTTTCAGTAAATTTGTAACAGTATTTAATAAATGTTCTTCTGATCTACTTCAAAACAGGATTCGAAGACATGAGACATGATCCTCTTCGTATCGTTTTCGTTTTTTCCCGTCATTTCCATCAGCTCTTTTAAAGACCAGACGTGTTTCTTCATGAGCTTAGGCGGATAGATCCTGAGTTCATCCAGAAGTTCTCTTAACCAGTAAGCGATCATGATCAAAGGGATGGATACCAGTACTCTCCACAACACGAAATCGATCTTGAATTTTCCATCATGGATAAAGATCAGCCAGATCACAGCCAACATGATCACGCTGAGTGCGGCTGAATAAAATACGATATCGAATTTCGGTCGTTTATATTGAAGAAGCTTTATCGGTTTTGAAAAATCATATTCAGGCAATATGCGTTTCATTTTCATTCACCCCCTTTTTCATTGTATTATTTTAACATAGGAAGAAGATGACAGGCTTATGATCAACATCGATAAAGGAGTATCCATCATTCTGCACGACTGGCTCGACGTAGAGAAAGACGAGCTGATCCATTTCATCACGGACGAGACTCATCTCAAAGAAGCGGATGCGATCTCCCGCTGGGCATATGGGGCAGATGCGGTATTAAAAACAACCATATTAAATTCACAGCTCGTACAGAAAGGCGAGGTCATTGAAAACATGACCGATATCTTCTGCAAGGAGAACGTCATCATCGGTGCGACTGATTTTTCATTCATCACGACCAACGCGATCAAAACCGCCGTGAAACACGGCGCAAGATTTTTATCTCTTCCATTATCCTGTTCGGATGGTACTTCGTTACTGGAAAACGACTTCATCCAGATGGATACCAGGACTACTTACAGAGACGCCAAAAGGATCATCGACGTCATGAAAAACAAAAAGAAAGTCCACATCACGACAGAAAAAGGCACCGATATGACCTTTGACATCGAAGGCAGGAACCCGGGATACTTCAATGGCAGAGCTGCCAGAAAAGGACTGATCGGTTCTTCTTCCTTTGAAGTATTCGTTGCGCCAAATGAAGACAAGACAAACGGCGTACTGTATCTTGATGCCTCATTCGGATATATCGGATTAGTGGAAAACACTGTCAAGATCATCTTTGAAAACGGCAGGATCGTTTCCGCCGAAAGTGAAGGCAACGATGCCACAAAACTGATGAACTATATCGAATCATTCAACTCCGACAATATGTACAAAGCAGGGGAACTGGGTATCGGACTCAATCGCATCTCTAAGACAAGAGGCGTATCATACATCGAAGACGAATCTGCCTATCACACCTTCCATATCGGCATGGGCAGAAACAGAGGGCTTGGCGGAAAGCAGGATGCAGCAGGTCACTTCGATATCGTGACCAACGATCCGACCATCACGGCCGATGGAAAACTCATCATGAAAAAAGGCGAGATCGCCTGTTAGAAAACTCAAGGGACCGATCAGGTCCCTTTCAATTGTTTAATATAATCCCGCTATGATGTTTGCCAGGATGACTGTCATGATACCGGCAGTCACGATCGACAATGATGAGATCGCTCCTTCCGTTTCCCCGATCTGCATCGCTCTTGAAGTTCCGATCGCGTGGGATGCGCTGCCGATAGCTACGCCTTTTGCGATACTGTCATCGATATGGAAGATCTTCAATACACTGACACAGATCATGTTGCCTAAGACTCCGGTCAATATGATCGCCGCAACCGCGATCGATACATAGCCGCCCAGTTCCTGCGCAACACTCATACCGATAGCGGTCGTGATCGACTTCGGTAAGAAGGTAACGAACTCTTCTTTTGTGAACGAGAAGATCTTGGACATCAGATAGATGGATAAGACGCTTGTCATGACACCTGAGAATATGCCGATGAAGATCGCCTTGGCATTCTTTTTTAATAGGTCGATCTTTTCATACAGAGGAACCGCCAGACAGACTGTTGCCGGCGTCAAAAGAAAACTCAGATATTTTGCGGAAGCGTTGTAGCTTTCATAATCGATATCACATAACAGGATAACTGCGATCGTCATCATGATCGCGATCAGTAAAGGATTCAGAAAACCTTTATTGAATTTCTTCTGTATCGCTAAAGCGATCATATAGGATCCGATACTTAAGAAGATCCCGAAGAATGTGGAATTCGTCAACAAATCTTTCATGACTTTTTCCCTCCTTTGATGATCCTTTGAGTGATGGATCCGCTGATCACCATGACCAGTATGGTAGATAATACGATGACCAGGATATAGGCGAACCATTTCTCCTTGATCACATCCCAGACATTGATGAGTCCGGCTGCTGCCGGGATAAACATGACGGCCATGATCTCGATCAGGAATGCGGATGTTTCCTTGATCTGTTCAACCTTGATCAATCCTGATAAGAGCGACAGGAAAAGAAGCACGATCCCATAGATGCTGGCAGGGATGGGCAGAGGAAGGAAATGATGCAAGGCTTCACCAACAAAGCAGAAAGCCAGGATGATGCAGAATTGTTTCAGATATTTCATTTCTCCCCCTTTTTCTTTTTGAAGACGTAATTGTAATCGTTGAAGTACTTGCCGGAGATCTCTCCTTTTTTATAGGTACCGGTAAAGACGTCGTCACTGGAATCTTCAAATGTGAATTTACCATCTTCATAATTCCAGCGAAGTTCATACATATTGCCGCTGAAGAGGAAATATCCCTTTCCGTCTGCTTCGATATGAAGTTCTTCATCCTCTATCTCAAAGATCTCTCCTTCATCTGAAGCACAGGACACCGGATAATAGACGCCCGGTATTTCATCCATGATATCCTTGCTTGTGCAGGCACACAAAAACAGAAGGAGGACACTTAAGATAAACAATGTGATCTTTCTGTTTTTCATATTTCTTTCTTTCTATTTTCCTAATGCTTTCGCAAAAGCGATGATCGCTTCATCACTGTTTCTTTTCTCCTTCGGATCCAGGAAGAAGGCTTCAGCGATAAATTCATCCGCATTCAGAAATTCTCTTAATTTATTCAATGCCTTATTCCCTCCGGAACCGGAACAGCAGGCAAAGGCTGCATATTTCTTTCCCTTGATCCCTTCCCTGTTTTCTTTGATGAAAGTTCTCAAAGGCGGTGTGAAAGTGGATGCCCAGACCGGAGTACCGAATATGATCGTGTCATATTTTGCCGGATCGAAATAGTATGGCTGGATCTTCGGCGTTTCAGCCATGACAGCACTTTTTCCTCCCCAGTAGAATTTCTTGAAGCCTTTATTGGGATATGCCTTTTCCGGAAAGATCCTTAAGAGATCGGCATCACACTCTTTCGCAATCATCTTTGCGCAAAAATCAACATTCTCCGACATCGAATAATAGATAACGATCTTATTCATCTTTTTTCTCCTTGGGAATCGATCCAGGCCATCAGCAGTCTGACGATCTTTTCCTGCTGAACCTCATTCAATTCTGTGTGTTTTGGTACGCGATACCATTTATTCAGACAGCCCCTGCAGCAGCACGCCGTTGCGTGCATCGCCTTGAATACCGGATGGCCTTTCATCGGCGTCTGCTTGCCATCGTTGATCGGATCGGCATCAGAGAGCTTTGTCTTCACAAAATCCCTTGCGTGTCTTTCGATGACATCCCTTCCTTTTTTTGCGATGTATTCTTTATCTTTTTCATTCAGATGAAAAGAGGAACGGAATTTTGAATGATTCAACCTGTCCAATGTTTCATCAATGCTTTGCACATACTTATTATATCTTTTCCTTTTGGATATTTTTGATTGCGCGCCTTTTTATTTCGGTCTGTTTCGTTTTTTTCTGTTTTAAACAAAACTCATTAACTTGTCATATGACAAGTAAATTATTATAATTAATTTATGAACTCAAAAGTGACAAATGACTTGACAGACCTCCGATATCTTCGTTTTGGTTATTCAAGACGCTCTTCGGGGACAGCAGGAACGTTGTTGAAAGCACAACAGGACATCAATGGCCTCAGATTATATTACAAAGCATCTTCCTATGATCCAGTCAACGGCTTTGTTGGACACGAATCAGTAAATGAACTGATCTCCGACAGGCTTTTTAATCTGCTTGGAATCAAACACGTTTCTTATGACCTGATCAATGCATTGATCGTTGTTGATAACAAGGAATACAACACTTATCTGTGTGTCAGTCAAAACTTCAGAAAACGCCGTGAAAGCAAAATGGCTTTCGATCTGTTTTACGAAAATATGAGAAACGAAGGAGAGGATGTTCTTTCGTTCTGTTCGCGTTTTGGTTTTATACAGGATATATATCAGATGATCGTTGCAGATTATCTGATCATCAATCGTGACAGACACGGCGCAAACATTGAGGTGCTTTATGATCCTGAAAGCAAATCTTATCGCCTTGCTCCGATATTTGATAACGGGTTTTCTCTTCTCTTTTCTTGCAGGAACGATGATGATATAACGCATTTTGATCCTTTGAAAGACTACAGGGTTCAGTGCTTTTTCGGTAGCGAATCTCTTAAGAAAAACATCGACCTCATACCTGTTGAAAACCTTCCGGTTTTAAACAAATTAAAGAAAGAAGATAAAGAGATCCTGTTTGACGGCTTATCTTCGATCATCACCCGGAAACATATCAGCAAGATCTGGGAAACGATCAGCGAAAGGTATTCTATTTATGAAAGCATTTGTATTGAAAGACGCAGCTGATAATGACAGAAAGATTGCTTATCTGATCTATTATGAAACGGAAAAGCGTTTTTATCTGGAGATCGCGGATGACGTATCATATGGTGATCTTCCTGTTTCTTTGCATATCTATATGAAAAACGGAAATCGTTCTTTGAATTCACAGCAAGCTTCTGACTGGGTCTCACAGAGGATCGTTCCTTCCGAAAGACAGAACATCAATCAGTTCCTTCGAGAAATGAAGATCAGAGAATATGATGATTATTCTTTTCTGCTTATGAATAAAGGGCGCTGCAGTCAAGATGATTGTTATCTGGAGTCGATCGATGGATCTTTTCTGCCTGACTCGATACAAGAAAGATTTGTGACTCTGATCGAAGACTTCTCATATCTTGACAGAAGCAGACTCCTTGTTTTCTTCAAAAACGGCATGGTGAAAAAATGTGATCTGTCAGACATTATAAAAGAAGATCGCTATCACGGGCTGATCTACAGCCCCGAAAGATATGCAGATCTTAAGATCTCAGGGAATGGACACGAATTGTGTTTCAATGAAAATCTGTGTATATCTCACAGGGACCTTTATAAGAAAGGAATTGCGTTAAGGATCACAGGAGGTGAATACCTTTCCTCTATCAGATCGCTTCTTGTATCAACGGCTCAAGCTTGCGAAATGTTGTCCTGCTCAAGGCAGAACATATCAGACCTTGTGAGAAGAGAGAAGTTGGTCCCTTTTATCAGGACGGGTAAAGAAATGTTGTTTCTGAAAAGAGACGTTCTTCAAAGAAAGGCCGATCATTAAAAACTCCCTGGATTTTACCGGGGAGCTTTTCTTCAGTCTTTGTATTTTCCGATCAGATATCTTAATTCTGCACCTTTTGAAATGTTGCCTTCCACTTTCATCTGTCCGTTGACGAAGAGTTTGTCTGCGGAAGTCACTCCGGTCGCCATATTGTAGAGGTTATCGAAGTTGGTTGCGATCGATACGTGCGGATTTTCTACACTGTACGGATGCATCTCCATACCTTCCTTGGTGAACTTGACATGATATGTTCCTTCGCCCGGTCCTTCGATGCGGATCTGAGCGATATTGAGATAATCATCTGCCTGTTTCTTCAGATATTCATTTCTGCTTTCTTCCAGATCTGTATAGACGACTTCCAAAGCTTCATATGCATCATTGAAAGTGACATTTGGATCTGAACCGTTGCCGCAGATATCCGAATACATCTTCAGATAAGTCTGGGCTGACTTTTTCCAGGAGAAGTTTTTCTTCATGCATCTGTCTTTGATGACTTCAAATGTTTCGTGTTCTGCGAAGTAGACCTTGATCGCTGCATCGATCGCCAGCATCAGTGCTTTTGAATTATATTGCGAGAAGGAGAAGCCGTCACCGATCCCATCGAAATCAGAATATGGTCTGACGGTATCCTTGAGACCGCCGGTCTCATGAACGATCGGAACTGTTCCATATCTCATTGCCATCATCTGTGATAATCCGCACGGTTCAAATGAGGAAGGCATCAGATAGAAGTCAGCACCCGCAAAGACCTTGGCAGCCATCTCTTCCGTATACTTATCAGAGAAACCGAACTGTCCCGGGTATGTGTTGATGCACTCATAGAAGTAATCAGTATATTTCTTGTCACCCTGACCGAAGATGATCAGTTGTACGCCCTTCTTCATCATTTCCGGAAGCAGTTCTCTGATCAGGTCGACACCCTTCTGTTCAACAAGTCTTGCGACGACCGCGAATAGAGGCCAGTTCTTCTCTTTCTTGATACCGAATTCTTCCTGGATGTATTCCTTACAGATGTCCTTGCCGGATTTATCTTTGGCAGTGAAGTTGGCAGGGATCCTCTCGTCCTTGCCTGGATCGTAGTGATCGGGGTCGATACCGTTTAAGATACCATACATCTTGGATTCCACCAGGTCGCACACTCCCTGTAAACCCTTGCCAAACTGCGGCGTATGAAGCTCTCTGGCATAAGTAGGTGATACGGTCGATACGGCGTCTGCCATCAGCATCGCTCCCTTCATCAGGTTGATGTCTCTTCTTCCTTCATAGATGTAGCCTAAGCCACCGTCATACCAGCCCTTGTCTAAACCAAAGGTTTCTGTCAGTTCGTTTTCACCAAACTGTCCCTGGTAGGCGATATTGTGGATCGTATATACTGTTCTGACGTTTCTGTATTGTGCTCTTCTTGCCTGGTCGTCTTTCAGATAGAGAACTGCCGGTGCCGTTTCCCAGTCGTTGCAGTGTAAGATGTCCGGGATGAAATCCAGTTTGTCCATCAGCTCGATGACTGCTTTTGAGAAGAAAGCGAAACGGTACTTGTCATCGTCATAGCCATAGAGCTTATCTCTGTCAAAGAGTTCCTTATTGTCAACGAACCAGACGGTCACGCCGGATAGTTTTCCTTTGTACAGATCGCAATCCGGTGTCTTCTGACCCAGTGCGATCTTGTGAGAAGAAACGAATTTGATCTCTTTCTCAAATCTGTCTCTGACGCATTTGTAGTAAGGAGTGATGATCTCGACTTCGTTGTCGGTCTTTGCCAGAGCAGGAGGAAGCGAAAAAGCGACATCTGCCAGTCCGCCTGATTTAGAGAACGGTGCACACTCACTGGTAACAAACAGGATTTTCATAACATTCACCTTTCTGATATGATCTATCTTTGATTACACTTTCATTCTATCATCTAACGGTAAGGTTTTTACCAGATATAAGGGATGACCTTGTATCTGACTTTCTGTTTATATTCCTTATATCCCTTCAATCCTTCTTCCAGGACTTCTTCTTCATTCCTGATCCTCTTGGCGATGATCGGGATATATCCCAACATCACCACAAAAGAGATCAGAGAACCAAGCACCAGAGGCATGGAAAGAAAGAGGAACACAGTTGCCATATACATCGGATGACGAACGATCCCATACAATCCGGTATCGATGACCTTCTGATCTTCCTGTACCTCTATAGTCCTGGAAAGATAGGTATTCTCTCTTAAGACTTCTGCATATAGAAGATAAGATAAGAGAAATATTGCTGCACCGATATATACAACGACATCCGGAAGGATCATCCATCTGAAGCGATAATTCAATCCCGCCAGGATGAAAGCCGCCAGAAACATCAGTCCGCTCAAGGCAATGACTTCTTTCTGTTCACTTTCTTTCTCTTTGGCATCCAATCTTTTCCTTAAGAGATCCGGATTCTTTTTCATCATCACCAGTCCCGCAAGAAACATCGGTACAAACAGGATGGTCATCAGTATCCATCCATTCCTGAAGTTTAATGTACCTGCAGGTAAAAATATCAGAGCTCCTACCAGAAGTACACCGGCGACATACTTTGTGATCGCCTGAATAAATAATTGTTTGTTCATAACAAGTCCTCTATTAATTATTATATCCTTAATGTTGTTTTGCTTTTCTTAACCTGATTTATAATTGATATTCGAAATATTATTCGATATATTATTCGATATATTTTTTATTCGATATAATGTGCTTGGAGGTAAACTCACATGACTATAATCAGGCCGGTATCAGACTTAAGAAATTATCCTTCCGTTCTTAAAGAAACAGAAGACGGCAATATTGTATATCTGACAAAAAACGGGAGGGGCGCTTATGTGTTGATGAAGATTGCGGAATTTGAAGAATACAGTAAAGATAAGGCTTCGTTGCAGCTGATGTCAGAACTGCTTCAAGCAAAATCTTCTTCATATGTTACATCAGAAGATGTCGTTAATTATTTCAAAGATAAAATAAATGAATTATAGAAGAGGAATTAAACAACTATGAAATGGTGGGAAAACAAAACGGTATATCAGATCTATCCGAAAAGCTTTCTTGATACGGATGATGACGGCATCGGCAATCTTCGCGGGATCATCGATCGGCTTGATTATCTGAAATCATTAAACATCGATCTGCTGTGGATCTCTCCTTGTTATGCATCACCGATGGCTGATGAGGGATATGATATTTCCGATTACTATCAGATCAATCCTCTGTTTGGAAACATGGATGATTTTGATGAACTGCTCTTTGAAGCAAAGAAGAGAGACATCGGCATCCTGATGGATCTTGTGGTCAATCACTGTTCCGATGAACACTTCTGGTTTAAGAAAGCGATCGAAGATCCCGATGGAAAATACGGCAAGTACTTCTACATCGAAGATTTTGACGGGGTTCACTATCCAAACAATCTGAGATCGGTCTTCGGCGGCAGAGCCTGGGAAGTCTTGCCTGGTCATCCTGACAAGGTATATCTTCACACCTTCCATAAGAAACAGCCGGATCTCAACTGGGAAAATCAAGAAGTCAGACAAGAGATCTTCACCATGATCAAATGGTGGCTGGACAAAGGTCTTGCGGGTTTCCGAGTCGATGCGATCAACCATATCAAAAAAGATCTTCCGTTCAGAGATTATGAGCCTGATCAAAGCGATGGTCTGGTTGCTATCTCTACGATGTTGGATCACGCAAGGGGTCTTGATGAACTGCTTTATGAATTAAGAGATGAATGTTTTGTTCCATACGATGCCTTTACAGTTGGTGAAGTCTTTGGCATCACCAAGGAAAAGATGGAAAAGAATATCGGCAAGAACGGTTATTTCTCTACGATTTTCGATTTCTCTGCCAGCCATTACGGACGTAATTACGAAGATCAGACAAAGACTCTTAAGGTGCTATCCGGCGAAGATTACAAGAACGCAGAGTTTCAAGCGATGGAAGACGCCAAAGACATTGGTACCCTGTCTCTTGTCATTGAAAACCACGATCAGCCAAGAGCTGCATCTCATTTCATCAGAAAAGAAGACATCTGCGAAACATCAAAGAAACTTCTTGCAGGAATCTACTTCTTTGCCAAGGGAATCCCTTTCATCTATCAGGGACAAGAGATCGGAATGGAAAACCTGATATTTGAAAGCAGAGATGAACTGCTCGATATCGATGCTAAAAACATGTACGACACGATCATTCGAAATGGATACAGCATTAAGGAAGCTTTGGATACCGTCAGTGCCTTATCCAGAGACAATGCCCGTACACCGGTCCAATGGAACGATAAACCAAACGCCGGCTTCAGCAATGTCGCTCCTTGGCAAAGAGTCAATCCGAACTATATTAATATCAATGTCGAGGAACAGGAAACAAGAAAAGATTCTCTGTTGAATTTCTATCGCAGTATGACTGCGCTCAGAAAAGACCCGGAATACAACGAAACATTTGCGATCGGTTCTTTTGAACCATATCTGTCTGAACAGAAAAACCTGATCGCATATTATCGAAGACATGACGACAAAACACTTCTGATCCTGGCAAACGCTCAGAAAGAAGAGCGAAATGTTGAAATACCGGATGGCGAATATCAGGTCCTGCTGAACAATTATGAAGAAGCTGAGTTTAATAGCGATGGTATCTTGTTGAAAGGGTATCAGTTTCTTGTTTGCGAAGTAAAAGCCTCTGAATGAGGCTTTTTGAAACTTTCTTACAGTGAAATTTACGAAGTACTGTAAAAGATAAGGTTGTTGCATATGAAGATCGCAACGAATCTGTTCCAGGCGATCTTTTACTCGTCTTCGATCAGTCTTTTCTTATTCATATAATCTTTGAATGAACGTCTGAACTGCAGCTTCAGTGTTAGAGGGGCTTTTTTCAGATCTTTACTGTCAGAATTTCTGACCTTTGTGACTCCGTTTTTTCTGATGCTGTCATAGAAATATACTGTAAAGGTCGTGGTATCTTTATCCTGATCGTAATCAATCAGCTCATATTCGGTATACTTCTGATAGGTATTCGACTTATAGTCAAACGCAAAAGATTTCGGAAAATCATATTTCATCACCTTGATGGTCGCATAAGAAACGTTGTCGATCTTTTTCTTGTTAGAAGGCTTCTCGATCTGGAAGGTGATCTTCTTGTTACTGAGATCTTTTATATGCTTGTTTTTGGTTTCGAAGTACTTGCTGTCGACATCATAGAAGTTGTAGTCAAAAACATCTTCCGGTTTCCCTTTCAATTCAAACTGATATTTCATTTTTCTGTCCTCTGCCTTCATTATAACAACAGAAGTCTCTTAAAAGAAAAAGCGGAAGCTCCGCTTTGTGTGTTTAATCGTTATTTCCGCCAAAGAAGATCCCTGCCTGCTTTCTGGCGTTTTCCATGACCCTCATTGTTACCAGCGTGTGTTCCAGCATCGCATATGCCTTTTCATAGTCACCGGCTTCTTTGATCTCATTCATTTTTAGGAACATGTATGCTCTAGTGTCTTCGTGTTCTACTGTATCGATCTTTGCCTCTTCTTCGCCATTAAGATGCAGATACATGTTCTGCATATTACCCGGCATGCCATCTATGCGGATAAATCCTTTTGTTCCCTGTATGAAACCCTGCTGCTGGCCTGCACAGTCTTTGGCAGTATAGCTGATCGCTTTTGTATCTCCGTAATCCAGCATCATCACTCCGGATACATCGATGCCGTTATATCCTTTATTCGGATAATACTTATAGCTCTCAGGTTCTCCCAAAATATCCTCGATCAGAGACATACAGTAGATGTTGAGATCATACAAGGCTCCTCCTGCAAGTTCCAGTGAAAAGACCGGCAGGATCTCGCCTTCCAGATATCTATCGTATCTTCTGGAATACTGACAATAAGCGAAGTTGACGATCTTTACATCACCGATCTTTACGATCGCTTCCTTTAATGCATCAAGATTCTCCGTATAACGCTCCGGCGCACAATCAAACAGGAACAACCCTTTTTCTTTTGCCAGATCGACAAGTTCTTTTGCCTGTGCATAGGTCGTCGTGAAAGGCTTTTCGCAGATGACGTTCTTTCCTGCTTTTAAAGCCTTCAAAGCATACTCATAATGTAAAGAATTGATGACTGCCAGATAAACTGTATCGAATCTGTCGCTTTGAAAAAACGCATCCATATCACAGTCGACATAATCTACATTGAACTGTCTGCCCATCTCTTTTGTAGAATCATAATATTTTTCAAGACACCATATCCCTTTTACTAAGATCGGACTTTTATCTTGAAACGTGTTAAGAAATACATTTGCGATCATTCCTGATCCGATCATACCGACGTTCATCTATTTTCTCCCTTCTTGAATATGTGATTGATAAACTGATAAGTACCTTCGATCTGCCATTTTTCTTTATAGTTGGCAAGTGAGTGCTGGGTGTTTGGGACGACTTCGAAATATGCTTCATCTCCTGCTTCTTTCAAAGCTTCATACAATTCGATCGAATCTTCCCGCGGAACATTCTCATCAAATTCGCTGTGCAGGACATAAAATGGAGGCTCGCTACCGTTTATCCCTTCAACTGGACAGGGATATTTTCTGATTTCTTCTTCCAGCTGTTTTCCTTGTTTATGAAATATCATTTCTTCCAGTATTGCTGCGTCCGGATCTTCTTCTTTCTGCTTCAGTGACCTCAAATATGAGCTTTCAAAATCCCTGAATGACCAGTAGTCAATGACTCCGGCAACACCGGAATTAACTTCCTGATACGGGCTTTCTGGATTGTCGTATATCCCTTTCCCGCCATAGACACCCATCAGACAAGCCAGGTAGGCGCCATGTGTCTCTCCCCACAGGATCAGCTTTTCTGGATCGATCCCATATTCGTCCGCGTGGACCTTGATATATCTGATGGCATCTGAAACATCATAAGCCATGGAAGGAAAGGCCGCCTCATCACTCAGACGATAATTAACACAAATTACTGCATAACCGTATTGGAAAGCCTGATACAGGACGTTGTTGTAGCGTGTCTTATCGCCCCTCATCAATCCGCCGCCATGAATATAGATGATAGCCGGATATGGTCTTTCTCCTTTTAAAGGAAGATGAATGTCCAGCCTGTTTTTTTCCGAATATTCCTGATATGGGATGTCCATATAAGTAAGCGCATCACCTGTCAGATCATATCGTTTCACATAGGAGGCAGGATCCAGATCTTTATATACTTTGAATTCCATATTTCATTCTCACTTTCATTTCTGGTTGACAGATAAAGGTTTTTATGCAGCCGCAAAAGTGACCGGCTGAACGATACTGATCTCATTTATCTTGTTCAGCAGATCGTTTTTTGTATCATAGACTTCGATCACATCGGAATTCGTACAGGTGACGTAAACCTTGTTTTTCTTGAAAAGGACATCTCTGGGCATGACTTTGCATCTGATCCGTGATAAGAGATCGAGCGTGCCGTCTTTGTTGATGCGATAATAATTCAGATAATCGTCCCCTCTTAAAGAAACGCATAATCTTTCTCCGTTTTCAGAGATGCCGTTGCCTCCGGAAAAACAATTCTCGCTGGCTTCCATCTTTTCAATCGAACGGATATGGAATCTGCCGTCTTCATATTTCAGAGCATAGATCCTGTTCGTCTTTTCGGTATTCAGGTATGCGCATCCGGAATAAGAAGAATAGGGCATTAATCGGATATTTTCATGCGAGAATTCTCTGAGACTGATGAGCTTGAATCTCTTATCTTCCACGCTATACAGATAGATCTGCTGCAGTCCATTGTCGACTGCATAGACATACTTATCGTCCGGTGTCACCCCGACATAGTGGGAACGTCCGCTTTCCTGAGAACTTCTTCGGCTGTGAATATACACATCTGTTTCACAATGTTTCTCAATATCGTAGATCGCATCCACGCCATCCGAAAAGCTTGCCAGGATCAGAAGACCATCATAGAAAACTCCATGAGAATAAAAGTGTGATACCGGATAAGAACCGGACAGAACATATTTGCCTTCATGCAGACGATACTCTTTGATGACGTTTTCTTTCTCAGCTACCGGAACATATAGGACGTCGTCTTTTTCGATACAGAAGTTGCATTTCCCCTCCTGAGGAAGGTAGCTTACTTCTTTCTCTATGATCGCTATCCCTTTGTTTTCTTTGCTGTTGCCATAGGCGGTGCATATGATCTTATCCATAATATCTGTCCTTTATTTCTAAATAAGAGGCAGCTTTCTGCTGCCTCTTTCGATTATTTACTTGCAGCGTTCTTCGATCGCTTCAATGATCTGCGGCCCGTTTGCAATGCAGGCGTTAGAAGTGACATTGAAGATCTTCTTGCCATCAAAACGCTCTCTCTCCCTGATCGGGATATCTTTGGTCAGGATGACTGCATCAGCAGCAGCAACTTCTTCGGCTGTGATCCTGTTTTCAATACCCAGAGCGCCCTGTGTTTCGACCTTGATCTCATGGCCTCTTTCTTTTGCGGCCTTTTCGATCCCTTCAGCAGCCATGAATGTATGAGCGACACCGGCAGCACAAGCAGTAACAGCTAATAATTTCATTCCAAACCTCCTGTAGCCTCTTCAATGAGTGCTAATAATTCATCTTCGTTATCGATCGCAAACAGCTTTTCCTTAAATTCCGGATAAATCAGTTTGCGGGCAAGCTTTGCCAGGATCTTCAGATGGATATCTCCTCCTGTTTCCGGAGCAGCGATACCGAAGACCAGAGAGATCGGCTGATCTCCTCCTTCCCAAGGGATTGCTTCCTTGAGCCTCATAAATGTCAGACCTGCTTCTTTTACGGAAGAACTGCGGGCATGCGGCATAGCGATCCCATCACCCAGATTGGTAGTGATCTCAGCTTCACGGTCATAGACGGCTTTCTTATAGCCTAGTGCATCATTGAGTTTTCCAGCCTTATCCATTAAAGCTGTTGAATGTGCGATGACCTCATCCTTGTTTTTCAGATCCGCATTGATGGATATCATTTCTCTATTTATCAGCATGATTTTATTTTATTAGAAGTTGAGATCGACTTCATCACCTTTTTCTGTAACTTTTACTTCTGCATTACTTGATACAGCGTTTTCAGCACTTGGCTTCTTTAAGAGACAGACGAATGCAACACCGGCTGCGATACCGATCGCCCAGCAAAGAAGAGTCAATGGAACGTTAGTCTGTCCTGCGAGATTAGGTAAGCCGCCCCAGTTGACCAGTGTTCCCAGATTCGGGAAGATCGCTACCAGGACACAACCTACGATCGTACCGAAGATACATCCGGCATATACGATCTTATCGGCAAGAGCCAGAGGGATCGCACCTTCAGTAATAGCGAAGATACCCAGGAACAGTGCAGCTTTACCGGCTTCTCTTTCTTCTGCATTGAAGAGCTTCGGACGGACGAAAGTAGAGAATGCGCATACAAGCGGCGGGATAGAACATGTCGTGGCGACGATCAGTCTGAGATGCTGCGCGATCATGGTCGGTAAACCGGTATTCGGATCCAGGGTTGACCACATGGCATCTGGGACAGCACCTAAAGCTTTGTTTCCGAATAAGCCCAGGTCAAGGGAACCGAAGAAACCGACGACGACGCCCAGTAAAGCCATAGCAGATGTCGGCAGACTTGCGAAGAATACAGTCAGCCAGTCAGTGAAAGCAACGATAACACCGGCAACAAGATTCTGCATCAGCCATGCACCGACTACTGTAACACAAAGCGGAATGACGATGATCGACCACAAAGCATTGAAGTTCTTTGGGATCCTGACTTTTTTCATCAGATAAGCAACGATACCGACAAAGAAACCAGCCAGGACACCGCCGATGAATCCGGCACCGGAATCCTGAGCGACCTGACCGATGATCAGACCGGGACCAATACCGACCTTGTCAGCGATAGAATAAGCGATGAACGCTGAGATGACAGCCGGCATCAGATTCAGACCATATTTACCTAAAATAAAGAAGAAGTAACCAGGAGTTCCCGGAGCTTCCCATGGAGCAGTACCGCCAAAGGCAACACCCAGTCCGCAACAGATACCACCGACGACAACGACCGGGATCAGGTAAGAGACACCAGCAAGAATATGCTTTTTCGCATCTTTCAGGATACTTAATACTTCTGACATAATTTTTCCCCTTTCTCAATTTTGAAATTCATGTCATGCAAGGCTTTTGCTTGCTACAACTACACAATAAATGATGCATGTTTTTGCTTCAATGTGTTTTCTGATCCTCGTTTTTTTGTTCAAAGAAACCGTTTTCATTGCTTTGTTTTTTGGAACAAAAATACAAAAGCCTGCCTTCTTATTTCGATAAAATATTAATATATAGATAATAAAATCGGAGGAGATCACATGACAATCACGGAAGCGTTAGAAACACAAGAAAATTTCTCTGATTCAGAAAAAGAGATCGCTGACTTTATCCTCAAAGAAAGAGAAAAGGTGCTTGAAATGTCAGCACACGATATCTGTGATGAGACTTATACCTCTACATCATCGATCGTCAGGCTCTGCCGGAAGATCGGCCTGGATGGTTTTAAAGAATTCAAGATCAAATATGCTGCAGAACTGGAAAGAAGAGTTGATCATATGGATGATATCGATCCGGATTTCCCATTTGAAAAAAACGATACTGCTTTGGATATCGCCCAGAAAATGGATGTGCTGATGGTCAATAATATCAACGCTTCTTATGACATGATGACAAAACAAGCAAAAGAATTACAGAAAGCAGCAAAACTTATTACCAGAGCCAGACGCGTCCTGATCACGGGTATGGGTGACTCCTATCTGAAAGCACAAGTCTTCCAGTCAAACATGATCAAGATCGACCGGATCGTTCTTTTGTGCAATATATCGGGGGATCAAAGCTCATTGGCTGATATCATGACTCCTGTTGATTGTGCGATCGTTGTTTCCTATTCCGGAAACACCAGAGCAGTATACGAGATCGTGGAAGTGTTACGCAAAAGAGGGGTCCCAATGGTTGCTATAACATCAGATCCGGATTCCATGATCGGAAAAGCTGCATCGATCATCTTACAAATGCCAAAAAAGGAACAGGCATGGGATAAACAGGCAACCTTCGCCTCACAAGCAGCTACCGAATATTTCCTGAATGTTTTATACTCTTACATTTATGTCATGGATTACGATGCCAATAACAAACAAAGAAAACACAACATAAGTGAATACGGAGATACAAGAATCAAAAAGGAGGAAACACATGAACCCAAGCATTAAAGAGATTGGACACGTCAGTTTCAAACTAAAAAACACTGTAAAATTTAGAGACTGGTATGAGAATACCTTAGGTCTAAAAATTGGTTTTATCTTACAGAAAAAACCAGGAGAAGACTACATTGTTTATTATCAGCTGCGACGTAGTCAGTTCATCGAGATATTTCCAGAAAGCAGCGTTTTGAGCTGGCCTGAATATGACGGGAATAATCACGAAGAATATTATTCATATCAGTACGCCACTTTGGGACAAGGGGAAGGAAGACCTGTTCGCGATGCAGAAAACAATCTCTGGTATATCAATGAAGGAGAACAGTATATTTCTAAGATCACTTACCATGTGAAGGATCTTCAGAAGTCGATCGATTTCTATTCAAAGATCTATGAACTTGATGTTCAAAAGACCAACGAAGATACAGCGCTTGTCACAATCAACGATTACCAAACCGTTGAACTCATACAGTACGATTATTCAAAGGACAATTGTACCAACAACAAAGGCCAGTGCCACTATGCTTTGATCGTAAATGATATTTCTGCTTTCGCAAAAGACATGACAGAAAAAGGAATCACCATCTGGCATGGTCCGAAACTCATGTCCAAATCATACACAGAAGAAGATCCTTACATTCCGGTAAAACACTCAGAAAACACTTATAATTTCTATATGCAAGATCCGGATGACAACGAGATCGAAGTTATGTGCTACTCGGAAGATTCTTTCCAAGTAAAATACGCAATTCAATAATTTCATAAAAGAAAAACGGCGAGTTCTTCTGATGCTAAATCTGAATATCTCGCTGTTTTTATATTATTTTTTGTTTGCAAAATTCTTCTTCATATACTCATCCATCTCATCAGCGATCCTTTTTGATGTCTCGACAGCATGAACGACTGTCTTGGCTCCTGTGACAACATCTCCTGAGGCAAAGACTCCAGGCATCGTGGTCTCTCCGCTTTCGTCAGTCTTAAGTGTTCCTCTGTCGTTGAGCTTTAGCGCCTTGTCTCTTGTGACGAGTCTGTCCTGAGGCTCTTGCGAAACAGATATGATGATCGTTGAAGCAGGAATAAACTGTGATGAAGATTCATCGATCTCCAGCTTTCCTTCATTATTGAATCTGGTATTGGCGATATATAAGCCATCATCCGCGATCCTTAAAGGAGCTTTCATGAATTCAAACTTTACACCATCCAGTTTGGCATATTCGAATTCTTCTGTTGAAGAAGCAACTTTGTCTCTTCTGACATAGCAGGTCACATCCCTTGAGCCTTTTCTGATCGCGGTCCTGGCGGCATCCATGGCTGCATTCCCTGCACCAATGACTGCCACATGATCGCCTAAGTCATAGACATCAGGATTATTGAGGTAGTTGACTGCATATTGGACATTGCCAAAAGTTTCTCCCGGGATATTCAGTCTCTTTGGTCTCCAGGCTCCTGTGCCGATAAAGACTGATTTATAGCCATCGTCTAAGAGATCCTGTATGCCGATATATCCGCCGACTGTGAAGTTTGGTCGAAATAAGATGCCCATTTCTTTCATCTTGAGATAGTATCTGTCCAATATCGATTTTGGAAGCCTGTATTCAGGAATACCATATCTCATGATACCCCCGATCTTATCTCTGTTTTCAAAGACAGTCACCTTATATCCTCTTTGGGCAAGGATGACTGCGATCGTGATTCCGGCAGGTCCTGCACCTATGACGGCTACTTTCATCCCATTATATGGTTTGATCTTGGGTTTGATCCTTTCAAAACAGGAATCGGAGATGTAGTTTTCTATGGCTGAAGTATTGACTGATACTCCCTTGATCCCCTGTATGCAATGGCCCTCACACTGATTCTCGTGGTTGCATACCAAGGAACAGACGATGGATAAGGGATTGTTTTCAAAAAGCATCTCAGCTGCTTCCATGATCCTATTGGACCTGAAGAGTCTGATCATTTCCGGAATATTAGTGTGAATCGGACATGCCTTCTGGCACATCGGATTCTTACAGGTATAACACCTGTTGGCTTCATCGGTAATGTAGGGCATATCAGTCTCCTTTCAGCTCCCAATTATAATCATCGTGATAGATCATCAGTTTACTCATTCCTCCGTCGATCACGATGTTTTCACCATCGATGAACGATGCTTTCTCAGAGCACAGGAATAAAACAGCTTCAGCGATGTCGTCGGGATTTCCGACCCTTTTCACAAGGTGCTGATCAGCGTCACTTCCTTCGTATTCTCTGTATTCCGTATCGATCCAGCCCGGAGAGATGGAATTGACTCTGACCTTTCCCTGTAAAGAAACCGCTAAGGCATGGGTCAAGGCTCTGATCCCGCCTTTGGCAGCTGCATAACTTTCGCTCTCGATTTGAGATTGACTGTCTCTTGTGGAAGAGATGTTGATGATACATCCGTCTATATTGAAACGATCTTTGAACAGCTTGCTGAGATAAAACGGAGCAGTCACTCCAACTCGTAAAGCTTCTTCAAATTCTTCGTAGGAACAATTGCTGATTCCTTTCTTTCTTGGCGGAGCGTTGTTGATCAGATAATCGATGTGGTCTTCTTTTGATAGTACATAAGACACAAAATCTTCGAGTACATCTTTCTTCGATATGTCTCCTTTATAAGAACCATCTCCCTTGAGGTCAATGGAATAGACTCTGGCTCCTTCTGATTCAAAACTTCTTCTGATCGCCAGCCCGATCCCGCGGTCTGCTCCGGTGATCACCACAACCTTATTTTCAAATTCTTTCATTGTACACCTCTATTGAAAGGATAACACAATCACAAAGAAAGAAAGGATCGTCAATATAGTATAGATTGATGACATCGTCGACACCAGTTTCATATTTTCTTCATCTTTGATATATGCTGCAACGGTAAAAGTCGGCGGAAGGACAAAGAAGATCAATGCCGCAGATAACAGTTTCTGATCAAGCCCAATCAGCATATCAAAGCCCTTGACCGCTATTGTTCCAAATACAAGCGCCAGCACGGCTCTGGATATTGTCAGGATGAGAGATTGTTTCAAAACATCTCTGCTGATCTCGATCCCATATCCCAAGGAAATCAATATTGTTGCCGACAAGGCTTTGCCAAAGATGTCGAACAGCGAATCGATGCAGCCCATTATGACTGTATCCTTCATTAACGATCCAATCCCGCTCGCCCCTAAAAGAAGACCTGAGATGAAAGCGATAAAAAACGGGGATCTGAATGTGGAAAGGAGAGAATCTTTAATCGTTCCTTTTCCATAACTCATATTCAGTAAGACAAAATAAGTTGAAAACATGAAGATGCTATGACCGAAATCAATCATCGCTAAAGCAGCCAGATCGTTTCCTTTGTTCAAGAATCCATATAATGCATATCCAAGCATACCGACTTCAAAACCGGTCATCATGAACGGTACAGACTGATCGCCGTTCATCCTTTTTCTGATCAGATAGCCGATCCCCAGCATTGCCAGACAGACGGGATATATGACAAAGAGATAGTTCAGGATCGATAGATCGTATTCGCTGTTAAGAAAAGTCCTGAACAGAACAACAGGAAGAAAAACGTTCATCGAAATATACTTCAGACCTTCGATCTGTTCACTGTTGAGGATCTTTTTCTTTTTGAAAAAGACTCCCAGCAAAAGCAGGAACACGATTGGAAACACGGTGGTGATAAAATCTCTCATCTGCTACCTCATTTCAAATGTGATCGGATTTTCAACATTCACTGCGTTGATCTTTATCAGATGCTTGTCTCTCAGTTGATAGACTTCGACTGCATTCTCGTTCGTACAGCTGACAAAGATATAAGAATCCAGACAGAATATATCTCTTGGCATCTTTCCACAGGAAACCTTTTCGATCATTGAGACCTCATCTTCTCTGTTTTCAAAAGCCAGCAGAGTATCCTCTCCTCTGACCCCGACATAATCATATCTGCCATCATCAGATATCGCATGACCACCGGAGAAACTATGTTCATCTTCTGTGAGTCTTAATGCCTGCTTGGCGTGGAAATCTCTTCCATCCAGGACCAGCAGTTCATTACTGACTTCGGTGTTGAGGAAGATAGTTTTTTCATCTTCTGTAAATGTCATCAGGCGGATGTTTTTCGCATCGAAATCCAGTACTTTTTCGATTTCCAGATCCTTGTTTCTGTAGAGATAGATCTGATTCAATCCGTTTTCTACACTGACAACTCTGCCGTCTTTCAGCTGACGTATATAATGGGATCTTCCACCTTGTTTTCCGTCTCTTTCATGAACCACTTCTTTTATGATCTTTTTCTTGTTTCTGTCATAGACAGCATCAACGCCGCTCTTGAAAGAAGCAAGCAGGATGTAATCATCAAATACCTGCATATAGTTGTAGATATATGCAGTTTCAATCGATTCTTTTAACTCAAATGTATTCGGATCATAAAACTTCAGATAATTCTTTCCGTCAAGTTCTTCTGCAAGAATGATCTCCGTATCTGTTTGTGATACCGCATTACATTTACCACCCAAAGCGATCACGCGTTTTGCGCTGATCTTGTTTTCCGTTTCGTTATAATCGATCTCTAAGATACCTTTGTCTTTTCCTTCCTTGCTGCCATATGCCGTCAGTAACAGTTTCATATCTACAGTTCCTCTCCGTTTGTTTCTATAACCTTCTTATACCAGTCAAAAGAGTCTTTCTTATATCTTTCATATGTTCCTTTGCCAAGATCATCCTTATCGACATAGATGAATCCGTAACGCTTCTTCATCTCTCCCGTAGTGAAGGATACGCAATCCAGACAGCCCCATACCGTATATCCCATCAGTTCTACGCCGTCGTATTCCACGGCTTTCTTCATTTCTGAGATATGAGATCTGAGATATTCAATTCGATTCTGATCGTGTACCGTTTTTTCTTCTGTCAGCTGATCGATTGCGCCGAATCCGTTTTCAACGATGAATAGTGGCTTTTCATATCTTTCATACATGATATTCAATGCATACCTTAAACCCTTTGGATCGATGGTCCATCCCCATTCCGTTGCCTTGAGATAAGGGTTCGGTGTGATATGGGTGCTTGATCCGGTGATCGTCTTTGATACATCGTTTTCCACGTCGCACTTCACTGTGTTTGACATGTAGTATGAAAAACCGATGTAATCGACTGTTCCTTCTTCTAAGATCTTCTTATCTTCTTCTGTGATGTCGATCTTAAAGCCCTTCCTTTCAAAACGCTTCAGCATATATGCCGGATAATGTCCTCTGACTTGCACATCGCAGAAGAACCATTTGTCGTGCATCTCTTCTACCGAAAGGTTTATATCATCCGGATCACAGGAATACGGATAGATCGGCACCATAGCGATCATGTTACCGATTTTGAAATCAGGGTTGATCTGCTTGCCTGCTTTGACTGCCAAAGCTGAAGCAACCAATGTATGGTGTGCACAGATGAACATCGCTTCTTCCGGATTCTCATATCTGCCAAAATGAGCACCTGAGTTCGTCCAGCCGAAGATGTCGTTTTTGTAGTTCATCTGGTTGTTGATCTCGTTGAAAGTCATCCAGTATCTGACTTTGTTCTTGTATCTTTCAAAACAGACGACAGCGAATTTCACAAAACAGTCGATGGCTTTTCTCGACATGAAACCGCCATATTCTTTTGCCAAGTGATAAGGCATTTCAAAATGTGATAAGGTGATGACCGGTTCGATGTTGTATTTCAATAACTCGTCAAAGACATCGTCGTAGAATTTCAGGCCTTCTTCATCAGGCTTTTCCTCATCTCCTAGAGGAAATATCCTTGACCATGCAATCGATGTTCTGAAGCACTTGAATCCCATTTCCGCAAACAGAGCGATATCTTCTTTATAATGATGATAAAAATCTACACCTGTGTGATTGGGATAGTAGTTTCCTTCAACCACTCCGTCAGTGATCTTTCTGGGAACACCGTGTGCACCATTTGTCATAACGTCAGCAACGCTCAGTCCTTTTGTAGTCTCAAGGACACCGCCTTCAAACTGATGGGCAGCCAAAGCACCACCCCATAAGAAATTCTTATCTAACATCGTTATTTCCTTTCTATAGACAGAAACAGGCGATCATCACCTGTTTCTTTGTTTTTGATAAATCCCGGTATCCTGTTAAGGAGGTTAAAATGACAAGGGGAAATCATATCGGATCCGGGAATGTGATTTTACCAAGAATAAGATTTCGGAGCTGCTTCATAGCCCGGGAAGATCTCATCGAGTTTTTTCAATGTTTCTTCGCTGAGCTCCAGATCAACAGCCTTCAAAGATGATTCGAGCTGTTCAACGGTTCTTGGGCCAACGATCACGGATGTGACGACCGGATTGTGCAAGAGCCATGCCAGAGCAACCGTTGCTTCTGATTCGCCGATGCTCTTGCATAAAGCGGAGTAGTCTTCCAGTTGCTTGCGCTGAGTTTCTGTCAGTTTGTCTTTAATGACGGCTCCTCTGGTTCCCGGTTTGGCATCCAGTACATGTCCGCTTAATAAGCCTTCAGCCAGCGGACTCCAGCAGAAGATGCCTAATCCCAGATCTTTAGCTGTGGGAAGCAGTTCGATTTCCGGCAGACGATGGAAAAGGTTGTACTGGCATTGTTCAACACAAAGACCCATGAAATTTCTTTTCTCAGCTGCAGCCTGCGCGTAACAGATGTGACGTGCACCAAAATTGCTGGAACCGATATAATCAACCGTGCCGGAATCAACGATTGGCTGAAAAGCTCCCCAGAGCTCCTGCCATGTTGCATGCTCATCTACGTGATGCATGAAATATAATTCCAGATGATCTGTCTGTAGACGTCTTAAAGAATCTTTAAGATGTCTTCTGATCTTGTATAAAGAGAGATCCTTTTTGTTATTGGCGTTATCTCTTGGGTCGTTCATACGCATAAAGACCTTTGTAGTTAATACCATCTTTTCTCTTCTGCTTGGATCTTTTGCGAACCATCTTCCTACGATATCCTCGCTCTTTCCTCTGTATAGATTATCAAGAACTCCATCTTCACCATATACGTTGGCAGTATCGATGACATTGATACCGGCTTCCAGAGCCTTGTCCATGATCTTGTGTGCTGTTTCTTCCTCTGTTCTGGTACCGAAGTTCATCGTACCCAAAACGAGCTTGCTTACTGTCAGTCCGGTTCTTCCTAAATATGAATACTTCATCCGTTGTTCTCCTTTTCTTTGTCTGTTCCGGTTTTATTGTTGCAGGTATTTTATAACATCTTCTTTCCTGTTGAATAATACAGATCGTACCATTCCTGAGCTGTCAGTCTGACATCACAGGCTTGTGTGCTTTCTTCAAGACGGGATACTTTCGTCGTGCCGATGACGGTCATGACGTTTTCCGGAAGTCTCTGTATCCAAGCTAATGCAATTGCGTTCTTATTCGTATTGTATTTTTCGCAGAGTCTGTCCATGATCTGATTCATCTTTTCATAATTTGGATTGTCGATGAATGTTCTTTCGTTGATCTTGGCAACAACTGTTGAATAAGCCTGCAGCTGAATACCGTTGAGTCTGCAGAAAGCAAGCTTCTGAGTATCTCTTTCAATGGAGTTTTCCCAATCTTGGTTGACAGACATTTCTCCATCTACCATGAATGAATGAACGATGGAAAGCTGTTCCTGATCGAAAGTGATCGGCTGTTTTGAATACTTCATCAGTAAAGCGATGTTGCTGCTGGTCCAGTTTGAGACACCAAAATATCTGACCTTGCCTTCGTTATAAAGCTGATCGAATGCTTCAGCCACATCTTGAGGATCAAATAATGCATCAGGCATATGTAATAACAGTGAATCGATGTGGTCTGTTTTTAATCTTTCTAAAGATCTATTGACGCATTCAATGATGTAGGACCCTTCAGTAGAATTCCTTCTTCCTTCGCTTGTCGATACGACACCGCATTTTGTCTGAACAAAGAGCTTTTCTCTCAGTCCCGGATTTCTCTCAAAAACCTTGCCGATCAGTTCTTCTGAAAGGCCGTGACCATAAATATCTGCTGTATCAATAAAGTTGATTCCCAGATCCAAAGCCTTAAAAATCAAAGCTTCCACATCCTCGACAGGAAGACCAAGATATGTTTTGTTGCCGTTTTCATCAACGCCTTTCCACTGGATGCGCATCAAACCAAGGATTTCCTGAGAAACTTTTTCATTATTTGCTAAAGTGATGTATTTCATGTTTTTTTCCTCCCCACAAACTCATTATCCCTAAAATAAAAACAGAATCAACGACTCTGAAGTACTTTGGAAAATAGTTTCAGAAATGATTGTTGTTTCTGTTTTTTATCTTGAAATTATGTTTCGTTTCTTTCTTTTATTCCAAGAAACCAAAGTGTTTCAATGCGTTAAAGATCCCGTCATGATACATATCATCAGTGACATAATCCGACGCTATTTTACATACTTCCATGGCGTTCCCCATAGCAATACCGACCTTTGAAAGCTTCAACATCTCAACGTCGTTTTCGCTGTCTCCGAAAGATATAACTTGTTGAAAAGACAGTCCGCACGAATCGAGTATCGCCTTCATTCCTTCGATCTTTCCGCTTCCCGCAAGAATGATATCAACACCATCCCGAGACCACCTGGTCACTTCACAGCTTTTCATGATCTTTTTTACTTCTTCCAACATCTCTCCTTCCGGAAGCATAACGGAGATCTGATGAATGTGTGAATAATTCAGTTTTGAAAAATCGCAAAGCGGGATCTGATAGACTCTGTGCTCATCACCATCCAATGCTGTAACGGTTTCCTTGTCAACATGGATGTTTGTCTGAATCCTATGTTCAAGGATAAAACCCAATGCGTTTCTGACTTCATCTTCCGGAAGATAAACATTGCGCACATCTTTTCCCTGATAGGAACCGCATTGGCCATTGAGATAAATGTATCCGTCAAAATCCAGATCGTTCTCATCAAAAAACAGTTTCATGGAACGCATTGGCCGTCCTGACGAAAGAAACAGAAGATATTCCTTCTGTTTCAGACTTTTCAAGGCTTTTTGAGTTGAAAAGCTGATCCGGTTGGAACGATCACATAAGGTTCCGTCAATATCGAAAAAGAAGGCTTTAATATCCTTCATTTAGAACTCCACGGAATCCGGGTGCTGGTTGTTGGTGACAAAGCACTCCATCTCATCGAGGTACTTCACATCCTCATCCGAGATCTCGAAATCATATACATCAAAATTGGAAATAACTCTTTCGATCTTTGTGGATTTCGGAAGAGGTATCGTACCTTTCTGTAATTCCCATCTCAGATAAAGCTGGCCTTCGTTCTTTCCATATTTTTCCGCCATCTTCTTGAGTTCTTCGTTTCCCGTGTTCCTGCTTCCGCCTAATGGCGTATGTGCCTCTACAACGATGTTGTTTTTTAAGCAGTATTCATATGCTTCTTTCTGCATGAAACCCGGATGGAATTCGATCTGGTTGACCATCGGCTGTATCTCCATATCCATGATACAATCCAGATGATGAGGAAGGAAGTTGCAGACTCCAATCGACCTTGCGATACCGTCTTTATACAGATCGATCATTCCCTGCCAGGTATCTCTGTTGACTTCTTTCCAGTTATCATAGTCTTTCACGGAAGCCGGCCAATGCAAAAGATACATATCGATATAATCGATGTTCAGATCTTTCATCCTGTCTAAAGCTCCCTGATAAGTCTTTTCTCTGCCTCTTTCTCTGTTTCTAGCCTTGGTAGAGATGCAGATCTCTTTACGGTCGATTCCGGATGTGAATATTCCTTCAGAGATCGCTTTTGCGTTGTAGTAGCTCGGAGAACAGTCGATGTGTCTGTATCCGGCTTGAATCGCCTGTCTGATCAGTTCGCTTGTACTCTCGTCGTCAGGAAGCTGATAGGTTCCCAGTCCGATGTTAGCTACTTTCAAACCGTTGCTTAATATAAAATATTTATCCATTTTTCGAAATACTCCTTTCGATCTGATCAAGCAGGTCATGGCAATTAACCGAGGAATCTAAAGACATGATTCCGCTGTCATAGATTCCGTTTTTCACACACTCAACGGCATGATGGATCTCTCCATAGAAATCATCATACTCATATGGTTTCTCGATCGTATATACAGTTTCGTCATTCAGACAAACGATTGCTTTTTCCGGACGATGGAAATTATCTACAATCACATATCCCTTATCTCCATAGATCGTCGCCTGAGAAGTCCTTCTTGCATCAAAACCAGCCTCGAGCACCGAGCTGATTTCGTTTCCACAATCCAACTCCGAACGGATATAGACGTTGGTTTTGTAATACATTGTTACAAAAGAACGTCTTACTTTGGCGTTTTTCAGAAAATCTTCATACCAGCTTGCACAATAAATACCGCTGTCTCTGATGATTCCGCCCTGGATCGGATCCAGATGTGATGGCTTATCCGGACGTGGGAAGAAAATGTGAGTATCGATATTCCTGATCGTACCGATCAGGCCGTTATCCAGTTTTTCTTTCAATTCTCTGTATAAAGGGGTAAATCTCGGTTTCAATGCCTCCATGAACAGAGTCTTGTTTTCTCTTGCTGCATTTGCGACTTCTTCCATTTCTTTTTTTGATAAGACAGCCGGCTTTTCACATAAGACCGCTTTTTTTGCTTTTAAAGCCTTGATCGCATATTCACAATGCAAGGAGTTTGGCAAAGCAAGATATACCGCGTCTATCTCAGGGTCTGCCAACATTTCATCATAATTCGTATAGATCTTTTCACACGGATTCTTTTGCGCAAAGGTTTCCAGTTTTTCTCTGTTTCTTCCTGAAATCGCATAAAGGACAGAATCCTTTTCGTTTCTTAAAGATGCACAAAATCTGTGAGCAATCATTCCCGCTCCTAATAATCCCCATCTGACCATTCTCTTTTACCTTTCTAACATACTCGGGTGTATGCTTTTGTTCAATGAATGTGGTATGCATGGATCGGTAAAGTACAAATCAAAATCATAACCAACATATGCCACACATTTATCATTTAAATATGCTTGATAGATAAATGAAGCAACTTCTTCTGATGAGTTTCCTTTAAAAGTATCTGGATCAGGTACTTTTCCGTTTGCGACCATTTCAAAATCCGTTGCGGTACTTCCGGCAGCAAACACCTTGACTCTAAGGGGCAGATTTTCTTCACCCATCTCATAATAAAGTGCCTCTGTGATTGCTGAAATATACATCTTCGTTGCGCTATAGACCGGAAGCCTTTTTGCGATGCGATATCCGGCTAAGGAAGAGATGTTGATCAGCGTATAAGGCTTGTCTTTGTTGTCTCTTGCATAAAGCGATGAAAGGATCGTCGTAGCCTCAATGTTTAAAGCAATCACGTTCATCGCTCTTTCAATGTCGTGTTCACTGATCTTCTGCTGCAGACCGGCACCGGCATTGTTGATCCAGATATCGATATCATAATCTTTACATTTATCATAAAGATCATAAACCTGTTTCTGATTGCTCAGGTCACACTGGATGCATATGACTTCTCTGTGATATTTCTCCCAGATCTTTTCTGATAATTCTTTCAGTTTTTCGATCCTTCTGGCAACGACGATCAAATCATGTCCTTGCCTAGCAAATTCTTCAGCCGTTGCTTTTCCGATGCCTGTAGAAGCGCCGGTGATCAAGGTATACTTCATAAACCCTCCTTCAGAAACCGTGCCGCATCTGATACGGTACGCTCATCTCAATCAAATGTTTCTGCTACTTTTTCTAAGAGGCTTCTGATCGGTAGGTGCTGTGGACAAGCCTCCTCACATTGACCGCATTTGATACAATCGGATGCGATCCCTTTGTTTACTTTGACTGTAGCTCCCTTATAATCGCCTCTTGTCCTTTCGTCACATCCGTTGACGATCGCTTTATTCATGACTTTAAACAAGTCAGGGATCGTTATCTGCATAGGACAGCCATCTACACAGTATCGGCAACCGGTACATCCGATCGTTGGCTTATTACGGAAGCTTTCAGCGACCTGCTCCAGTAATTTGAATTCTTCTTCATTTAACGGTTTGAAATCTTTTGTCGTATTCAGATTATCTTCCATCTGTTCAAAAGAAGACATTCCGGATAAGACGACCATCATCCCTTCGTGAGACAGGGCAAAACGGATCGCCCAGGAAGCTTGAGATGCTTCCGGATCTTTTGCTTTCAGAAGTTCAGCTTCTTCTTTCGGAAGATTTGCCAGCGTTCCGCCCTTGACCGGTTCCATGACGTTGACATATTTCCCATACTTACGGCAGATTTCATAGTTTTTTTCTGATTGAACGATTGGGTTTTTCCAATCCAGATAATTCATCTGAATCTGCACAAATTCAATTTCAGGATACTTCTTCAGGATCTCTTCCAGGAGTTCAGGAGAATCATGATAAGAAATCCCGAAGTGTCTGATCAGCCCTTCTTCTTTCTTCTTGAGTGCCCAGTTAAAACAATCGAATTTTTCATATACTCCAAGCCACTTTGTTTCAACGCTGTGCATGAGATAGAAGTCAAAGAATCCGGCACCGGTTCTTTCCAGTTGCTCGTTGAATATCCTGTCGCGATCTTCTTCACAATTGAGTGACCAGGCAGGAAGCTTATCTGCAAGAAGGAAAGACTCTCTGTCATATCTTTTAACAAGAGCTTCTCTGATCGCAACTTCCGACAAACCCTTATGATATGGATAAGCTGTATCGAAATAAGTGAATCCTTTTTCCATATAAGCATCTACCATTTTCTTCAACTGTTCCATATCGATGCTTTTTGGATCCTTTGGATCTTTCAAAGGCAGGCGCATCAATCCGAAACCGAAATGAGGTATTGTATTTAAATCGTTAATGATCATATCGTCCTCCATATTATTGAAAGGCGATGTAGCAACATCACCTTTTTTCTTTAGATATTCTCTGTGAACTTTGCGGCAAACTCCTTGTAAGCAGCAATCGTATCGTCACACCACTTATCGAAGTCTTCATCTTCTTTCTTCTCTTCCGGATGAGCATTCATGTATTCCACATACATTTCCGCACCTTTTCTGATATCGACATCAAACTTCACATCAGGATTGAATTTCTTTGCCTTGGAAATATCGAAGATACAGGAGAAGTGCTTATCGCCATGCATAGTAGATCTGAAGTCGTATTTCTTTGACTCGTCCAGCAGATATTCGGAAATATATACCGGCTTATATTCAACTCCTAAGGCATCAGCCAGAGCTTCATAAACCATATCCCAGGTGACAGGCTCCGGATTCATGACCTGATAGATCTCACCAACTGTTTCCGGATTGGCTACCAGCGGATTGAAGAGCTTTGCAAAATCAGATGCGTGTGTGCAAGCCCAAAGGTTCTGACCATCGCCATGCATGATGACTTCCTTGCCTCTTAACATTCTTGAAGCAACCGTCCAGTATGTCTTTCCTTTGATGGAAAGAGGATATCTGGAATCAGAATAAGTCTGAGTCGGTCTGACGATCGTTAATGGGAATCCGTTTTCTGCTTCTTTCAGGAAATATCTTTCGCAAGCTTCCTTGTTCTGGCCATACTTGTAATAAGCGTTGCCATAAGCCATCGTCTCATCAACATTGCATGAGGTTGAGTGATCAAGAACACATACAGTCGAAATGAAGATGAACTGTTTTGTCTTTCCCTTGAAAAGTTCAACGTTCGTCTTTGCGTCTTCTTCATTCATGATGATAAAGTTGATGACGGAATCGAACTCTTTGTCTTTCAGCAATTCCTTCACGCCTTCAACATCGTTCTTGATGTCTCCTACCAGCCTGTTGACATGTTCAGGGAACGGATCGTTCCTCTTGCCTCTGTTCAATACGTAAAGTTCAACATTCGGGTCGTTTGCCAAGCCCATCGTGACAGGCGTAGAGATTGTGCCTGTACCGCCAACTACCAATACTTTTTTCATTATTCTTCTTCCTTTCTCTGATCTGCTGCAAAGATGATACCAACTGATTTTCTTGCCTTTTCCATCAGTTTCATCGTCTTTACACTGTTATCTAAAAGCGCATAACACTTTTCGTAATCTTTTTCTTCTATGATGTGATTCAATGCCTGAAACATGTTCTCTCTACAGTCATCAAATTCAACTCTATCCAGCCTGATCGGTTTTTCTTTATTTATTACCAAATAAATGTCTCTGAGATCTCCCGGCTGATTATCAGAATAGATATAGCCGTTTTCTCCCTGGATACAGAAACCGGAGAATCCATTGGAATCTTTAGCTGCAGTACAGTTCGCTTTGAATGAGCCATAGTCCATACTCAGCTGTCCTGATGTATCGATACCGTTGTAACCAATATTGGCACAATAGTGATAATCCTGAGGGATACCGAAGAGTTCTGTTACAAACGAGATACAGTAAACTCCGATGTCATACATTGCACCACCAGACAATTCAGGATCAAAGGCAGGAAGAACGATCTTTTCAAGATACTTGCCATAACGGCTTGAGTATTGAGAATATGCGCTCTGCACAAGCTTGATCTCACCGATCTTATCCAGGTTTTCTCTGATTGCGTTGAGATTCAGATTGAATCGAGGCATGACACATTCAAAGATCATCAGGTTCTTTTCTTTTGCGATTTCTGCCAGTTTTTTAGCTTCACACCCTGTGGATGTAAACGGCTTTTCACAGATCACATGTTTGCCTGCTTCCAGTGCTTTTCTGGCATATTCGTAATGCAAGGAGTTGATCAGACCAATGTAAGTTACCTCAAACGAATCATCCTGTAAAAACTCATCATAATCTGTATACAGGCCCTTGATATCGTACTCTTTCGCATATTGCTGGCCTCTGTCAAGCTCAATGCTTCTACACCATAGCGCATTGACTTCGATCCCGTTTCTTTTCAGAAATGGAACAGTGTAACTGACGATCGCTCCAGATCCAACGATTCCTAATTTCATAACTGCTCACTTTCTTCAAGCAGACTGTTTCTGCATTGATTGTTTTCTTCTATAAATTCTTTTCTACTGCATCAAGCACCTTATCTGCTGACTTGATACAGCCGGTGCTTGATACATTGAATATCTTGCATCCTTCAAATCTTTCTCTTTCCCTGATTGGGATGTCATTAGTTAAAATGACGGCATCAGCTGAAGCGATGTCTTCTGCTGTCAGCTTGTTTTCGAAACCGACGGTTCCTTGTGTTTCGATCTTAACTTCATATCCTCTTTTTTTGCATTCATTTTCCAATGCTTCTGCAGCCATATAAGTATGAGCTACACCCATGATACATGCACATGCACCAACTATTTTCATAATATTGCTCCTTCTGTAGCTTCCTGAATCAGACTCAGGAGCTCTTCTTTTTCTTTCACATTAAACAATTTTTCTTTGAATTCGTCGTAGATTAGTTTTCTTGCCAGTTTGGCAATGATGCGTAAATGCGTGTCACCGCCGCTTTCAGGTACCGCAATACCGAAAACGATACGGACCGGATTTTCTTTTGTTTCTTCGTCCCAGACAATAGGCTGATTCAATCTGACAAAAGACAATCCGACTTCTTTTACAGATTTGTCTAAGGCATGAGGCATTCCGATCCCGTCTCCCATGTTGGTAGAGATCTGTGCCTCTCTGTCATATACGGCTTTGATATAATCCTTCCTGTCGTTCAGTTTGCCTGCTTTTTCGAAGGCAGAAGCGATCAGTTCGATCACCTCTGCCTTATCTTTACATTCAGCATTCAGAACGATGAGGTTCTCATCGATCAGCATGTTTCTTACAGATCCAGCGTGATTTCGCTGCCTTCTTTTTTAACGGTAACCTCTTTTTCTTCTTTCTCAACTACAGGTTCTTCTTTTTTGAATTTCATGGAAATCGCGATATAGAGGACACCTGCTGCAATGCCGCAAGCATGAACGATAAGCCACTTCACAATGCTTGTACATCCGAAGATGTTAGGAATACCACCCCAGTTAACGATCGTTCCCAATCCAGTCAGACAGGTAGCAACTGCAGCAACTGTACCGCCCAGAACACACCCGACATAGACATTGATGTGAGTCAGGCACATTGGAATAGCGCCTTCAGTTATGCCGCACAAGCCAAGGAACAGAGCCGACAGACCTGACTGTTTCTCGCTTGGAGTCCAGAGTTTTGGCATCAGGAATGTTGCGAAAGCACATACCAGCGGAGGGATACAGACCGAAGAAACCTGCATCATATTCAGTCTCTGAGCAATCATCGGAGCCATGCCGGTAGCAGGATCAACCGAACCAAGAATAGAGAGATATAACGGGCTGAGTGCCTTTGATAAGAACAAGCCAAGATCAAGAGTTGAGAAGAATCCCATTGCCGCAGCAACCAGTGCGAGGTTGGCTGTTCCCATGTTGTTCATGAAGCCTTCGAGCCATGTTGTCAAAGCGCTGACGGCTCCGGCTACAACGGTTTCCATAAGGAAAGCGCCGGTAACAGTTACAACGAACGGAATGACAATGATGTCAAACATTGGACGGATGTTCTTGGAAATCTTGATCTTCTTAAGCAGAACAACCAGTATACCAACATAGATACCAGCCAGAACACCGCCGATGAATCCTGCACCATAATCCTGCGAAACCTGGCCAATAATGAGGCCCGGGCCGATTGCGACCTTGTCACCAATCGAATACGCGACGAACGCAGCGATAACTGCAGGCATCAGATTCAGACCATACTTACCAAGCATAAAGAAGAAGAATCCGGGAGTACCGGGTGCTTCCCACGGAGCGGTACCGCCGAATGCGACACCAAGACCGCAACAGATACCACCAACACAAATGACAGGAATCAGATAACCGATACCGGCTGTCAGGTGCTTTTTCATGTCCTTAAAGATTTGAATAACGTCTTGCATTTTTTTCTCCTTATTTTTCTTTGGATCGTAAGTAAACGTTTGCTTTACGATTACAAGGTAAAACACAGAAAAAAAGATGTAAATATCACTTTTACATCTTGAAAATTAATTACAGAAATATCAGAATTCAGATTTTTTAGGATGAAATTTTGTTTCAGATCGACTTATAAATTCCCTTTGGATTTCGGATTTCTTCCGTTGATCAGAATCTTCTCGTCTTCAATTCTCCTGTTTGAATTCCTGTCATAATCTGAAACGAAGATAAGCGAATAAATCGTGTTAAGCACAAACGCAATTGCTTCTTGTGATGCAAAATTTGAGAATTTGATTGACTGACTTTCCTTATCGGAAATCAGAAACAGGAGATCTGCCTGCTCAGCCACTTTTGATTTCGGTTTTGCGGTGATTGATATCAGAGGTACGTTGTTTCTTTCAAGGATCTTACAAGTACGGATGATATCAAAGGTGCTACCGCTGTAGGAGATGATGATCGCCAGATCGTTTTCGTGTAAGCCCAAGGCAACATGATCGTCTTCCATCGGAATCGTATTGATGTTGATCACATACCCTATCTTCATCATCATGTTGCAGAAAGAAAGTGCACGCATGTAATTGTCGCCTCTTGCAAAAATTGATACTTTCTGAGCCCTTTTGATCATCCTCACCGCCTTATCAAAATTCCTTGCAGAGAACTTGCTGTAGGTATCATCGATCGCCGACATGGTCAATGTGTGGACTTTTCTTGCAACCTCATAGAAAGAGTCGTTTTCCAGAAAAGGAAAATTAGGATCGACAGCGATCTCTTCTGATTTGTTGCTTAATTGCGTTGCAAGCGTCAGTTTGAATTCCGGGAAACCGTCCATTTCCAGTTTCTTGCATAAACGGATGATGCAGGATGTGGAAACAAAAGCTTCGGCAGCCAGTTCCTGAATCGACATATTGATAACGTCGTCTTTGTTCGCAAGGATATAATCTGCCAGTGCTTCTTCGGAATTTGAAAATTTCTCTTTCTTTTCCAGTGCTTCGATGATGTTCATGAATAATTCCTCTTGATTCTATTATACATTCTGTTGTCCAAGCTACACAGATGTATACACCGGCCATAAAAGCCGGTGTATCTTTATTTGTTTTGAATATAAATCTTTTACATCGCTGTATAACCGCCATCTACAGGCAGATTGACACCAGTTACATAAGAAGATGCCGGGGATGCCAGGAAGATCGCTGCAGTATCAAGCTCTCCTTCGTTTCCATATCTTTCTTCCGGAATCATGGTTTTTGCGTTCTGCTGGAAGAAATCAGAATTCAATGTCTCTGTGGTCAACGGGGTGTAGAAATAACCCGGACAGATCGCATTGACTGTGATACCGTATTTTCCCCATTCTGCAGCCAAAGCTCTGGTCAGATTGACGACACCGCCTTTTGCCGCGTGATATGGTGCAGAGCCGGCGATCTTGTTTCCAACCAGACCATACATAGATGCGATATTGATGATCCGTCCATATTTTGCAGGGATCATTGCTTTCTTTGCAACCGCTCTGGCAACTTTGAACGTTCCAAACAGGTCTACGTTCATTTCGTGAGAGAACTGATCATCGGTGATGTCTTCTGCCGGAGCAACGGCACCGGTACCTGCGTTGTTGATCAGGACATCGATCCTTCCAAACCTGTTCAATACTTCATCCACCATTAATTCAACGCTTTCCGTATCAGTGATGTCACATCTCACAGCCAACGTTTCAATACCATAAGTCTCTGAGATCTCTTTTGCGACTTCATCGATCATGTTCTGTCTTCTGGCTACAGCCACGATCTTGCAGCCCTGATTAGCTAAAGCTTTTGCCATCTGAACGCCTAAGCCTGTTGAGCAGCCTGTAACGACCGCAACCCTGCCTGATAAATCAAAATAACTTTTCATTCTTGCTCCTCCTTTAAAAAAGGCAGAAAACCATATCAGAAATATTGTTCCTGCCTTTGTGCTGATAATACTTCTAATGATTAACTTATTTATTGATACTATTTGTTAACAGTTTTATATAAATCAACCATTTCTTCTGAGACGACTTTAAAGATCTCAGCGCTGTTCATCTGATCTTCTGCATGGATCAGAAGCATCTTTTCCATTGGAGTATTTGCTTCAACGCCTTCTCCAAGCATTTCAAAGTGCGTCTTGTGAGCTTCTTGAAACGCTTCGTTTGCTTCGTTCCATAGTTCCTCGACCTCTTCAAAACGGCCTTCTTTAGCTGCTCTGATCGCTTCAATATAGGCGGATTTTGCACATCCACCATTGGTGATCAGACTCATTACTGCTTCTTCAAAATCCATAAGATTACTTTCCGTTTTCTTCCAGAAGTTTCAGTCCGGCCTTGACGACTCCTTCGCCGTCAAGTCTTCCGTATTCTTTCATCGGGATGATATCAATCGCTTTTTCCGGAAATTTGGCTTTAAGCTTGTTTTTCTCGAAACGGATCTGCGGACCTAGCATCAATACATCAAACGGTACTTCTCCGGACATGATCCTGTCAGTTGTAACTGCTTTAACATCAACATCCAGTTCAGCACTTTTTACATAATCCTGCATTCTTTTCATCAAGGCGCTTGATGACATACCTTGTGAGCAACAAATTATAAAGTTAATCATTTTTGTAATCCTTTCTTGTTTTTATTAGTTGCTATGCATCTTCAGCTTCTTCTCTGTCCAGCTGCTTTTCATATATTCTCAGGAACGTTAGCCAGAGGAACGTATCCCAAACAAGAACAACAAGTTCAGCAATGATGTTTCTGATGTCGCCATTTGCACCGATAATGCTCTTAAAGATAAACGGTGTTGACCACGGGATTGTGTTGGAATAAACAGAAATCAGACCAATTTTGGTGATGAAATAACCAATAATAACATTGGACAACGGAATCAGAACATAAGCCACCATCAGAATCGGGTTGAATACGATAGGAACGCCGAATGAAAGCGGTTCGTTGATGTTAAAGATCTCAGAAATGACAGCCAATCTGCCAACCTGCTTGAGTTCTTTTCTCTTTGAGAAGAGTACCAGAGCAACACACAGACCAAGACATGATCCTGTACCTCCCATCATACCAAACGCACATAGGAATGTATAGTTAACGATCTTTCCTTCTGCACCAGCAGCAATAAAGACGGCTTCAAGCGGAGCAGAAACTGCACCTGGATGGATACCAACAGAGAACAGCAGGGTCTGAACCAGCGTATAAACGATTGCGCCAGGCAAAGAACCACCTACGTTTAATAACGGCTTCTGTAAAATATCAGAAAGCAGAGCGATTGCTTCTTTTCCTGTAGCAGCAGACAGAACGGTTGCGATCAAAGCGTATAAGAGAATCATGATCAGGATCGTGATCAGGGAATTGAATGAATCTTTGACAGCCTGCGGAACGTTTTCACCTACATCAATTCTTAATTTCTCATTTGCGGCCAGCTTCATAAACAGCTCTGCTGAAGTCAAGCCGATGATCATAGCTAGCAAGACGCCTTGTGTTCCGAAATAGCTCCATCCACCATCTAATGGGTTGAAGACAAAGAACAGACACAGACCGGTAACGCTCAATAAAATCGGGTTGTGGAAACCTTTCTGACGTCCGAGGAAGTAAGGAATCATCGCAACCAGCAAGACAGACATCAAACCTAAGCAGCCGTTGCCGATACGAATGAAGAACTGCTGACAGACAGCGATTGTATTTGGATCTAAAGCGTTTTTAACGAAAGCAGATTCCAGCAAGACCCATGCAAAGAAGGTTGCTACACCGGAAATGGAAAGGAAGGGAATCAGTGACATCAGAGCATCTCTGATCGCAAGCAAATGAACTTCACTGGCAATCCAGCCTAGGAAGTTATCTAATTTTTCTCTCATATTTTCTCCTTAAATTATTTCTGTTTTTTCAACAGATCAATCAATGTTTCAAAAGTCTGGTTTTCCAATAAACGAGTTACGATTTCTTTATCTAACACAAACTCAAAGAAATCTTCATAAAAATCTGTGAGATCATCTTTCATTGACTCTGATATCGCTACCAGGAAAACAGCATTTACTTTGTCTTCTTCGTTCCAATAGATGGGCTTATCCAGAAGAGCCGTTACAACAAACGGAGTTTTAGCAACAGTCCGATAGGGATGAGGTAACGCAACCCCGTTTCCATATGATGTGTTCAGCATCCTTTCCCTTTTCATTACCAGATCGCAGAAATCATCAGGTAATTCGCGTTCGCTGCGAGCCTTGTCGCACATCAGCTTCAGAAGTTCGTTTTTATCTGATGCGATCACGTGAGGCATGAACAACTCTTTCGCAAACTTGCTAATGAGTTGATTGCTGCTGAGATCAAGTGCTTGTTGAATTTCTCTTGTCTCTCTTTGTGTCAGTACCTGATCTGACATCTGATACATCGGAATAGGTAATTGAATGTCAATCGGAACAGTTGCAAACACATAGTCGACATCTGAAAAATCATAGTCGATCACTTCGTTGTACGAACAGATCTTTGTGCTGCCGACACTGTCTTTGAACATTTCTTTGAAGCGGTGTTCAAACAATCGGGAACTGACGCTTCCTGAAGGGCAGATAATCACGACATTCTTTTTTCTTTTATCTGAAGTTTTGTTTCTCTCAATTGCCAGCTGCAAGGCGATTGCGATATACGATAGTTCGTCCTCGCTGATCTTTGAATGAAAGTGTTCTTCTATAATCGGATTGATCCCTTTGGCGATTGTCATTGCAAACGGGTACTGGTTTTTGATGTCGTCCAGAATCGGATTTCTCAAATCACTTCCGTTCTCAATCCTCATCCTTAAGGGAATCAGGTGCTTGATCAGCATCGCATAAATATCCAGATCGTTTTCGAAATCCAATCCGTATGTTTCTTTGATGCTTCTAAGCAGATTGTCTGTCAGTGCCGCAACCTCTTTATCTATGACGATGTTTCCTGTCTCTTTTTCATAGTATTTTTTATCAGATACATGAAGAGCGACGGAATACCTTTCGTCTTTCGATATTTCTACAGCAAACTCGTCTTCCATCATGTTGGCGATTTCGTTTGCCACAATCAGTGAGTCTTTGAAAAAATCTTCGTTGATATACTCCGCCGCCTCATCTCCATAACAGATCTGCTTTCCCTTCTGGATTCGGGACAGAGAGTACTGCAGATGGATCAGGAATGATTCGCGGGCAGCCTTTGACATGGTAACGTTGTAGTTGATAAAGATGTAGTTAACGATTGTTTCTAATCTGCTATCTATTTCTACAAAGTGGTTTGCTTTGGCAATTGCAGACATACATCTGCGTTTGTCTTCTTCTTCTCCTTCAAGGCGTATCCCGTGATGAGGCTTTCTTTCTAAATAAAGATGATAATGATTCAGAAACTCTTCAGCTTTCTTGATCGAATTGCTAATGACTTTCTGTGAAGTATAGAGTCTTTCTGAAAGATCATCGATCTTCAGATATGAATCTTCTTCAATGAACAGCTTTACCATATATTCCCAGCGCGAATCGGAATCATTGAAACCGATTTCTCTGTTTTTCATAAGCTGATCAAATGCTTCATGATCGTTGATCTGAAGATAGTATCCTTTTGAAGATTTTGAAAGAATTTCTGCGCCGCAGGAAGAAAGCGTATCGCTGAGCGATGCAATCATTTTTCTTGCGGTTTTGTTGGAAACGCCGAGGATCTCATCGATCTCTTTGCTGGTAACAAAATCGCTGTCCTTCAACCTTTCAAGGATCTTGATCTCTTTTTTTGACAACATATGATTTCTTTTCTTTATTACATCTTTATTCTAATGTAAATCCGGCAGAATCTTTAAACGTTTTATTGGCCAATTTCTTTTGTATACACTTTTATTATAAAAACCGCCTGCAGGCGGTTCCATTTCCGTTCTTACCATTATTATTGTGGTAAATCTGTTCCCTTTTCTATACCCAAACGCTTCAATCGTTTCGTCAGGTAAACCTGAATGTCCGGTTTTTAATAAGCTTTCATTCGGTTATTCAGTAAAAAAACGAACTGATGCTTTTGAAATAATATAGGCACAAGAAAAAATATAATAACACAAACAGGAGATATGACATGGACGACATCTCTGTAGTTTTTGTTATTACACCGGAAGCCAGGCTGTAGATCCCTGTTTCAGCAGCCGCCAACAACAGAAGAGTCAGGTAGTTTTTAGGCCCTGTTTTCTTTTTCTCGATCAACTGTTTTCTGATGACATATGCACTTATCGCCATAGCAATAAGTGCGATCCCGTGTGCTTTATCCAACACCGAAAGAAATGGATGTTGATTATATAGAGCCTGGGTGTCTGTGTTGCCGACAAGGCCATATACTGTCCCTCTGAAATAAACCAGCCCGGACCAAACAAAGCTGATCATCATGATGATCATCTGTATCTTTGTAATGAAATGATAAAACAACATTCTCTTTTCCATCGTTCCTAATCTCCTCATATCAGATTATAATCTGTCGTATCATATGCCTGCATCTTGTATTTTCCGTTTTTATATTGAAGGATTGTAAGAGAACCGTTAGAGATCGGTCCTTTCTTTTTTTGGATAAAATCCAGGAAAGAAAAATCATTAAACATCGCAATCAGATACATGATATAGATGCCGTGTGTTACAACAAGTATCCTGTCGTTATCTTCTGCTTCCCCGGCAATCAGTTCCAGTCCCTCCTGGATGCGTTTGTTAAGGCTTTCTGCGCTTTCTCCTTTGACATCTTCGTATCCTTGAGATAATTCTATATGTTTTCTCAGTGTTCCGGCTCTTCTTTCAACAAAACCTTCCAGAAGACCGAAATTCATTTCTTTGAACAGCTTTGTATAATAGAAATTCCTTCCGCCCACGATGATCTCACAGGTGTCCATGGCTCTTTCGCTGCTTGAACTATAGGCTTTGTCGATCTTATTTTCAAAGAGTTCCTTCAGTTTGTGTGCCTGTGCGATCCCTTCCTCAGTTAATGGGGAATCTGACCACCCTTGAGTCTGGTGTGTTGTATTGAAGAGGGTCTGACCGTGTCTGACAAAATAAACTGTAAACTGTTTGTCTTCCATGATCAGAAATTAAAATTATCCGGATCCGCATAGGATCTTTCCATTCTATTAAGGCTGTCAATATAATTCATTTCTTCTTCGCTCAGCTCGAAATCAAAGAGGTCTGCGTTTGCTATGATCCTTTCTTTCTTTGTGGACTTCGGAACGACGATGATGTCTTTCTGAAGCAGCCAGCGTAAGATGATCTGCGGAACGCTCTTGTTATACTTCCTTGCATAAGACTGTAGCTCTTCCATATTGACATAACGGCCTTCTCCAAGCGGGGCAGAAGCCTCCAGAACAATGTTGTGCTTTCTGCAAAACTCCATGGTTTCCAGATCCTGAAAACCCGGATTTGTTTCCATCTCGTTGACGACCGGTATAACACTTGTCTTTTCAAACAGTTCTTCGAAGTGGTGTTTGCGGAAATTAGAAACACCAAGCGATCTGATATACCCTTCTTTCTGTAGCTTCTCCATTTCCTGATAAGCTTCAATAAATCCTTCTGCCGGCCAATGGATCAGATACAGATCGACATAATCTGTTTTCAGTTTTTTCAGACTTTCAAAAAAAGCCTCTCTTGTCCTTCTTTCTCTGATGTCAGTAGTCCATAATTTCGTACAAACAAAGAGATCCTCTCTTTTAACAATACCTGAAGCAACCGCATCGCCTGTTCCGCTTTCGTTGTACTTATACATGGAAGCTGTATCTAAAAGACGATAACCCGCTTCAATCGCCATGATGATCGCCTCATCAGGAACTCTGATCGTTCCAAAACCAACTATCGGTATTTCATATCCATCATTCAGCTTGATCTTTGTCTGAAAACTTAGCATCTTTTCCCCCCTTATCTATACTCTTTTATCATAATTTGTCTGTTTTTATATTCCATCCTAAAAAGTTCCGCCATGATCGTGGTAATTTTGGAAATTCAAATCTTTTTTATGTGGGCAGATAATGAAAACGATGAAAAAGAAAATATTGTTTTTTGATGTTGATGGTACGCTTGTCGGAAAAGACAAAATACTTTCCCCTTTAACAAAGTATGCGCTGAACGAATTAAGGAAAAACGGTCATTTGAGCTTTTTGTGTACCGGTCGTTCCAAAAACTATATAACTCATCTTCTGAGTCTGCCGTTTGACGGATACATCTCCAATGCAGGAGCCTGTGTAGTCCTTCGGGGAAAGACGATTTATTCCAGGTATCTGAATCCGTTACTGATAAGAAAAATCGAAGATGTTTTTGATAGATGTGGGATCGCTTATGATCACGAATGCGATGATTATGACTATATAAAAGAAAAAATGATCTCTGATCTGTTTCGGGATGACGACCCCGACATACAGAAAGAAAAGATCGCGCGGTATTTAAAAGAAAACAGCACTCTCCCTATGAAAGAGTACAATGGTCAGCCGGTCTATAAGATCAGCTATACCTGCGATGATCACAAACAGATCAGGCAGGCAGCTGAAGAGCTGAAAGATGACGTTTCCATTATGGTTAATCCGGCTTTTTCTAAAATTGCCGGTGACCTTCTTTATGAAGGGGTAAACAAAGGTGAAGCAATTAAACAGCTGATCTCGTATCTGAATTTAAGCATGGAGGATACGATTGCCTTTGGTGATTCCATGAATGATGCGGAAATGTTGAAAACCTGCGAGATTGCTGTTGTAATGGGCAACGGTGACGAAAAAACAAAAAAATACGCAGATATTGTCTGCGAGAGTGTTGAAGACGACGGTGTCTATCAGGAGTTGATCAGGCTTGGTCTGATCGATCCTGAAGTGCCTCTATAGCCTGCCTGACAACTGCTTCCCCATCAAAACGGCCAAATGATTTCATATCGATCACTTCTATCGTCTTGCCTGGAAGGACCTTTTCGATCCTCTTTTTTTCTGTGCGGATATGAGGCCCAAGAAGGAGAACATCAAAATCGTTTTCGGTATTGATTGCCTTCTCTGTGGTGGTTGCGATCACTTCAATATCCAGCTGATTTTCTTTTATGTATTTTTTCATCTTAATCACAAGAGCGCTTGAAGACATGCCTTGTGAGCAGCAAATCACTATTTTCATTTTATTCCCCTAATTGTTTTCTAATGAAATCAAATACAAGTTTATTATATTGCGGCAAGGCATAAGAATCTATTCCGTGCCCCAGTTCTTCAATATAGTGAACTTCATGACGGCTTCTCTTTTCTTTAAGAACTTCTTCTAATTGATATGAATAGCGGATCGGGATGATTTCATCTTTCATTCCGTGAATGATAAATATCGGCGGCTCATTTCCTGTGATGTGATCAAGAAAACGCGATTCTCCGATCCCTTCTTCCAGGTTGTCTCCAAAAGTGCGGTAATCGTTTTCTTTTCCTTCAACCATCAATTCCTGATGGTTTCTAATCTTGTGCTCATGAAAATCTAGGAGATCAGTTGCACAATACATATCGATCACTCCTGCCGGAGAAAAATCCAGTTCCTGCGGATGATTGACAACGATGTCCAAAGCTAGATAGGAACCATAGGATTCTCCCCAGAGAATGGCCTTGTTTTTATCGATCTCTTCTCTGGCTGCAAGGTGATTCAACGCGTCGATCGCGTCTCTCCTGCTTCCCTGATATCTTGTTTCGTCATTCAACCTGAAGTTGATCGATGCAACTGCATAATCAAACAAGAGGCCATTTAGAATGTTTGAGAGGTGTCTTGATTTGTCGGATTTGAAGAATCCTCCGCTGTGCAAGAACACCAGCAAAGGATAACTTTCTTTTTCTTTGTTTGGCAGATAGAGGTCATACCTGTTTTTCTCTGATCTTTCCGCATAGGAAATATCGTAATATCCTTTACCGACATCATCGATATCATATCTTCCGTTTTCTTCGTGAAATACTCTCAATTCCATATCGTTCTCCTTTCCTGTTTGAAATGATTAACGCAGGAAAACGAAGCTGTAATTATGCTTCGTTTTTTTTGTTTTTTTGGTTTTTATTCAGATAGAATCAGTCGTTGTTTCCTCCGAAATAGATTCCCGCTTCTTTTCTTGCGTTTTCCATGATCCTCATCGTGTTGAGCGTGTGTTCCAGCATCTCGTATGATCTTTCATATTCCTTGTTTTCATACATTTCTTCCATCTTGTTGAACATGTATTCTCTGGAATCGTTGTATTCAACGACGTCGATCTTCACTTCTTCTTCCCCGTTCATCTTCAGGTACATATTCTGGGTGTTTCCGGGCATACCATCGATCCTGATGAATCCCTTGGTGCCCTGAATATATCCGTCGCACTGACCGGAACAATCCTTTGCTGTGAAAGATGTTACCTTATAAGAGTCGTAATCCATTACCATGATGCCCGAGACATCAACGCCGTTATATCCTTTGTTGGCATAGTATTTGTATTCTTTCGGTTCACCAAAGAGATCTTCGATCAAATTCATGCAGTAGATGTTGAGGTCGTATAAAGCACCGCCTGCCAGTTCAAGAGAAAAGACCGGAAGAACGACTCCTTCCATGTACTTGTCGTATCTTCTTGAGTACTGAGAATAGGCGAAGGAAACGATTTTAACATCTCCGATCTTTACGATCGCCTCTTTTAATGCGGTTTCGTTCTCGTTGTATCGGCAAGGTGCGCAATCGAAGAGGAAAACCCCTTTCTCTTTTGCCAGGTCAATAAGCTCTTTTGCCTGCCAGAGGGTCGTTGTGAACGGCTTTTCACATATGACGTTCTTTCCTGCTTCTAAAGCCTTCTTAGCATATTCATAATGCAAAGAGTTGATAACTGCGAGATATGCTGTATCGAAGCTGTCGCTGTTTAGGAACCTGTCCATGTCTGTATCAACATATTCGACTTTGAATTTTTCTGCCATTTGATTTGCCTGTTCAAGATTTGACTCCAGGCACCAGATCCCTTTTACTGAGATCGGACCTTTGTCCTGAAAAGTCTCAAGAAATACATTTGCGATCATTCCTGATCCGAGCATGCCTATCTTCATTTTGTTTCCTCCTGTCTGAATATTTTGTGTATGAATCGATATGTGCCTTCTATCTGCCATGCATAATTGTAGTTAGCGAGACTGTGTTCTGTATCCGGAACGATTTCCAGATAAGCCTCAGAACCTGCGCTTGTAAGTGCATTATATAGTTCAATGGAATCTTCACGCGGGATAAACAGATCGATCTCGCTGTGCAAGATATAGAATGGCGGCTGTTTGCCATTGACTCCCTCAACAGGCGAAGGGTATTTTACCATTTCTTCCTCCAGCTGCTTTCCTGTCTTGTGGAATATCAGTTCTTCCTGGATCACGTGGTCCGGATCTGTTTCTTTTTCTTTCAACGCTCTTTGATAACTGCTTGGAAAGCTTCTGAAAGACCAGTAGTCGATCACTCCCGCAACACTTGAAGAAATATTTGGATATCTGCTTTCGGGATCATCGATCTTTCCGGTTCCTCCATATACCCCAAGCATACACGCTAGATACGCACCATGCGTTTCTCCCCAGACGATCAATCTTTCTCTGTCAAGATGATAAGTTTCTGCTTCTGTTTTAAGAAAACGGATCGCTTCTGAAACGTCGTGCAGCATTGCGGGATATGGTGCTTCCTTACATAAGCGGTAGTTAATACAGACAACAGCATATCCAAATCGCAGCCCCTGAAAGACAACGTTATCGTATCTAGTCTTATCTCCTTTCATCAATCCTCCGCCATGAATATAGACAATTACCGGATATGGTTTTTCTCCCATCAACGGCAGATGAATGTCCAGACAATTGGCTGAGGAGCGATTTGAATAAGTGATTTCCTTAATTGACGTGGCTACGCCACTCAGATCGTATGATTTGATATATGAGTCTTTATCCAGTTCCTGATAATGAATGTATTCCACAAGCGATCCTCCTGATCTTATTTTAGGAATTGAATTCCTTCCGAACAACCGTTCAAATTCAACTTGGAATTATGTTTCTGTTTTGTGTTCTGTGCTGTGTGTTTTTTAGAAAATTCTTTCCAACCTTCCTTTATCCTGCATCTTCTTCAGATGCTTTAATCCAAAAATTGCCGCCTCGTGATCATCAAAGGAATCTTCATAACCGCTGATCCCAATCACTCCGATTGCACCAACGCCATCAACAAGGATCGGAAATGCCCCACCTAATGCCGCGATGTCTTTGTCGGCATATTCTCTTTTTGGATCAAGTCCTTTTTCAATGCATTTTACGTGTTGTGCAGCGGAAGCTTCATGGAAATATTCAACACATCTGATCTTTTTCATGAGCCAGTCTCTATCGTTTGGATTTGCAGCACTGTTGAGAAATTCAAAAACCGTTTCTTTGTTGATTTCAATATGCACGATAGCGCGCTTTGTTTCTTTGATCATTTTCTTACATATATATTCACCCAAACGGAATGCGTCAATGTGATCAAACTTTTTCAATACGTAGCCTTCTTTCTGTTTTTTGTAATATAAATAATTTTTCATCGTTTTTTATTCATATACGGAAGCATACATTGCTCTGATGTCTTCCTTGGTCACTATGGTATTCTTAAAGATCCATCCGTTTTCACAAAGAGCTTCTGTTAAAAGATCAACGTCGTCTTTGCTTTGGGCACCGAGTTCTTTCAAAGTTGAAGGCAAACCGATCTGTCTGATGAATTCTTCCAGTTTTTCTATCCCTTTGATTCCCGCTTCATAATCGCTCATACCTGTTGTGTCGATATCAAACACATTCTTCGCAAACTGACGATATTTTTTCGGATCATGAGCGCACATGAAACGCCTGTATGCAGGTACCACAACTGCCAGTCCGGCTCCATGCGCACAGTTGTATTTTGCACTCAGGATATGTTCCATTTTGTGTTCGACGTGTTCACCATAACCTTTTCCGACATCCGCCAGACCAAATAACGCCTGTTCAGAAGCCATCAGAAGATTTGCTCTGGCCTCATAGTTATCAGGTTCTTTCAAAGCGATTGGAAGATCATGAATCACGGCTCTCATGACCCCTTCTTCAAAGCCGTCCTGGATCGGGGTATAATCTTCCGGCAACCAGAAATAGTGTTCAAATACATGACTGATCGTATCAAAAGAGCCGGATGCCGTCTGATATGCTGATACTGTGTATGTGTTTTCTGGATCACAGATCGCAAACTTCGGATAATTGATCTCACTGCCGCTCTTTCCGATCTTGCGAAGCGTTTCCGGTTCTGTAGCAACAAAACTGTTGTTTGTTTCTGAACCTGTTCCTGCAAGAGTAACTATCGTGCCGACCGGTAATGCTTTTTCCGGTCTTTTTTCTCTGTATTCGAGAAAATCCCAGACATCACCATCATAAAGAGCGCCGCTTGCCACCAGTTTTGCGGAATCCATGACACTGCCGCCACCGACGCCAAGAATGAATTCAACATTGTTTTCTTTACAGAAATCAACAGCTTTTCTGACGTCATCAATCAGCGGGTTTGGTTTGATTCCTGGATATTCCAGTACTCTTTTACCATCCAGCTGCTTAATTATCCTGTCATAAAGACCGCTTGCTTTCAGGCTCTTTCCGCCATACATGAACATAATGTTGTTATAGTCGGTGATCAGTTCTTTTAACTTGTTTGTGCTTCCTTTTCCGAAGACGATCTTTGTCGGATTGAAAAAAGTATAGTTTTCCATATTTCTTCCTTTCTTATTGAAAACAAAGTCCGCCGTCCTTTCCCGCGATAGGAACAGGAATAAAGACGACGGATCTTTTTGATCGTTTTTTTATGTTTATCAAAACTCCGGCGCCACCATGAATACCGCTTCAGCAGTTGATCCATAGTAGTTTACGATCTTATATGTTTCTCCTTCTGGGACAAACATGAAGTCGCCCGATTCAACATCATAAGTTTCTTTTCTGTCTCTGATGAAAAACGTCATTGGTCCTTTTAAGACATAGAAGACCGCATCACCTTTATGAGAATCAAATTCTGTCTGCTGAGGGCAAGGGCCTCCGCTTAACAGTTTGATCGTTCCAAACTGGATGACATCATTGGAACACCACACGGAAAGTAAGGCCGGTGTCTTTTCGCCACTGATCATGTGGATGCTGTTTTCGTCACCGAGTTTATAGAATATCTTGTCTTCTCTGGCTTTCCTGCCTTCTTCCGGGAAAGCTCCGAGTCTGTCGATCGTTAATGCCATCTCAGTTTCCCCTTTCTTCATATTTATAGACTTTCATATCTCCGGTATATTCCAGAGGGATCTCGTTGTTTTCGTCCCAGGCTTTCGGTGCGATCACATACAGCATGCGTGCTTCTGTTTCTCCGAAGTTATATCCGATGTGCGGACATCCTTTTGGCATCAGGATGCCTTCTTTTTCATTAACGACAACGACCTGTCCCATAGCCGGCTGAAACATCGTTACCTGTCCTTTTAGGACATAATAGATCTCGTCACCCGCATGAACGTCTGCCGGTGCAAAATGTGTTCCCGGCGCAAGCTGGTATTCACCGACCGTCATGGAATCTGTACTGGCTACAAGCCAGTTGAGATCGCTTGTTTCAATTGTTTCTTCTGTATAAAGGAACTTCTTCAGCTCAGATTGCTTCATGACGCATGACCTTTTTTCTTCTTTTTTGTAGGGATAGATACACATCCATTCAGGTGTATTTGCCATAACGATTCCTCCGTTCTTCTGATTTGAATATAATCTTTCCTTAAATTAAAGAAAACACGCTTTTAAAATGTTGTAAAAATATTTTAAATCTCCATTTCTTTTGTTTCTTCTACAGGAAATATTATTTCAGAAAGCAAAGAAAAAGACCGGTTCACATGACCGATCTTTGTAGGTATGGGATATTCAATATTATCTAGCTTTTTCTTTTTTCTGAGTTCATCAGATACATGCCGATGGCCATAACGATCGCAAAGAAGATCAGATAGTACACGACCTGATTGAAGCCATAGCTGACATAGCAGCAGTAACACATGAACAGCGATGAGATCAGCGCCAGACAAGGGATGACGTATCTCTGTATGAAGTTGTACTCCTTCTTCTTCAACATGACCAGGATGAACATCGGAACATATAAGGCATATAAAGTGATGATGCAGATCTCGTCTGCTTCCCATGCAAGCAGCCATTCCGGATTGCCGGTACCGTTGAATACCAGCGGTCCCTGGAAGAAGAGTGTGGATGTCTGGAAGAGCCAGAAGCCCATCAGTCCCAGTCCTGCGATACAGCTCTTTAAAGGCATACCGGTATCCTTATCGATATCAGCCATTGCCTTAGGTGCTGGGCCGAGTCCTCTGATACCTAAAGAATATAAGCTTCTCATCGTGCACAGGATCATTCCGTTGGCAGTACCAAGACAGGAGATGATGATAAAGACCAGGATGATGCTGGAGAAGAGATTTCCAAACACATTCCCAAACGCAAGTGCCGGCAGACTGTCTCCTGCAGCCACGATCTGTTCTGTTGTCAGAGTTGCAGACATCGATAGTACATACGCCATATATAAAAGCGTACAGAAGATACAGCCGAAGACCAGTGCCAGAGGCAGATCTCTTTTGGCGTTTTTCAGTTCTGAGTTGATCGCAGCAGAAGCGATCCATCCTTCATAGGAGAAGGCAAAGGCACACACGCCTTCCAAGATCCCGCTTCCGTTGGAAGAATCGATCATGTGATCCAGTGCTGCTGCACAGTTTCCGTTTGATACACCGATAATGATGCCGACGATCGACATCAGTACCAGCGGAATACATTTGATGACCGCTGTGGATACTTGGAATTTTCCCGCCAGTTTCGGTGACAACATATTCAACACAGTTAATCCCGATAGGAAGAGGATAGAAAATCCGAGAGTCGTTGATCCGTACATCTCTTTACCTAAGAGAAGAGATACATAGGAAGCGCTGATATAACAGAGCGTTGAACCGATGATCGGATTGTAGAAGATCGCCATGAACCAGCCGATGAAATACGCATATTTTTCTCCGATCAGTGCTTCAGCGTAGTCGACTAAGCCGTTGCAACGAACGTATTCTCTGCCCATATTGGCAAAGAACAGCGAACAGACGATACAGATCGCACCGACCATTCCAATGACCAGCAGCGCATTTTTCATGGAACCGTTCGTCAGCTTCAACAGCTTGACTGCCTTGAAAAAGATACCTGATCCGATGACGATGCCGACGACCATCGACAGAGCTGTTGGAAGTCCATAACGTTTTTCCATTCTGTTTTCTTTTTCCATAAATACCCCCTTAAACAAAAAAGTCCTCCCTAAGGACGACTTTGCCGTGTTACCACCTTAATTCGCTATATACATAGCCTCTTCAGTCACTATCATGACCTCATCTTTTAACGGTGATAACCGGAAACTCCTACTGTGATTCAAAGTTCTACTTGACGGTGAATTTCACTGAAGTCCATATAATCGGTTTCCATCATCCCGTTCTTTCTATGATACTTTTCTTCAGCTATGTTCCGTTTCTTAGTATTTAAAACTATTATATGAGGATTTATTTACTGATACAAGACTTTTTTATCTGCTACCCAGGAATACGATCACAACGGAAACAAAAGAAAAGAAGGCGGCAACCCCGCAAAGGATCATACCCGACTTACAGTTGGGATCTCCTTTTCTTAGGCCGATATATGCGACGATGACTCCGATCAGATCAAGCACCAGCCACAAAGGCGCCAGTTCATAGATCAGGATCGAGAAGGTCATCGTGATGATTCCGATGATTGATGAAAATGTTGCCATAATTATTTCCTTGGTAATATTTATAACAGAGCGTTCATGTAGTAGTTTAACTGTTCGTCTTCGTCGCTGCTCAAGAAGCGTACCGCAACATCTTTTCCATAGTATGAAGACAGCTGATAGCGGTACAGCTGGGCCTGCCCGATCAGGATCCTTTCGTCGATCTCCTTATCGTGATAGAACACGATGTCCAGACTGTTTCTTCCAAGTTTATATAGCTCGTTTCTGGATTCTCTGATGAACTCATAACCTTCATGTTCTTCTTTGTATTTCTTGAGATTCCTTGTTGCGCGTTTGTATCCCTTTTCGTTACTTGGGATATCGCCGATCTTCTTGTGTGATGCATCAAGCACATAGAGAAGTTTTTCTCTGTCGATGATCTCGTTGTTGTTGAGGTCGGTCCAGAGATCTTTGGATTCCTTCGCCAGATCTAAAAGTTTGATGACAACTTCTTCCGGTTTGAGATAGATATAGGATTCCACATTGGATGAGATCTTCATTCCACACTCACTCAGATATACCGGCTGGAAGAAGGTCACATCTTCCAGATAGAAACCGGAGATCCTGCTTGGAAGCTTTTTATCTTTTGATACTTTCAATATCGCTTCCTTGAATTCGCTGAGGTCCCTGTATCCGTTGTAGATACCAAATCTTTCCCACATCATTTTGACCGTGGTCACAGAAAAGCTAACCATCCTGCCAAAACCGACGATTCCCTTTTCTCTTCCTTTGCGATGTTCCTTGTCTTTGGACAGGAAGAAAAGAAGATCACCTTCACCAAACTCGGTAAAGTTGATGTTGCTGGAAGGACGCCAGAAATTGATCGTCCGATGGTTGTTCAGACGATGCAGCTCCAACATTTTGGAATCGGTAATGTAAGCTATGGCTGACATATCGTGACCTCACTATATCTTTGTTACATCATCATATTCATATGTTCCGTCCAAGATCGACGCGAACACTTCAGCTACATTTCCTTTTAAGAACGAAGAACGGTCTACGATATAGATCCCCAGTTCTTCTCCCTTGGCATAAGTACTTGGGTACTTGCGGTCCAGTTCCTCACAGACACAGAGTACCGGTAAAGACAGGGCGTTGCCGAAACGCGAGTTGTGAACATAGATCTCGTTAAGCGTTGTGGCATCTGCCTTTGTTGATTTACATGAAACAAACAGCAGTCTGTTGTTTTTGATGATCAGACAATCGATCTCACATCTGACCGGATAGCTGTATTTGTCATCAGAGAAATCGATCACCGTACTCATCTTGATGTCATCAAACAAGCCGGATTCTTTCAGCTTGATATAAAGATAGTTTTCCAGGAAGGCACCGGAGATGGAAACCATCTCTCTCAGCTTCCCTGTTTTAAATGTCAGTCTGTTTTCTTCGTCGATCTCAAAGAGCTCTTTACTCCTGTCAAATTCGTTATCAGTTACAAAACTCTGAATGTCTGAACTTTTCAGCTGATAGGTATTGGAACCGAGATATTCTCTGTTGTTGAGGATCGAGTTGATCTTGGTGATATAGCGGATAAAGGAGCTGTAGTTTTCGATGTTGTTTTCAACAAGGGTAACCAGTGCCTTTTTTGTTTCCTTGTCTGTGACGACGTGATGCATGTGTTCCTTGATCTCGCCGCCTCTTAAGGTCAGTACGTCTTCGATCTGAAGCTTGAACACTTCTGCGTTGATGACTGTATGTGTTCGATAATCCTTGATGCAGTTTTCATCGTCGTCGTAGTAGATGATCTGGTTGTCTCTGTTCCTGACCATTTCAAACAGCAGCAAAGACAGATAGGTTGCGCCGCCGACATCAACGACGATCTTCTTGTTTTTATCAAGGATCTCGCTGATCTGAATATCGTCATCAACGAGCCTGATGAATTCTGCCTTGATCCCGTAATATTTTCCTAATACTGCTCTGATGTTTTCAAAGATGTATTCGGATACGTGATGATGATAGATAAAGAAAACTTTCTCAGCTTTTATAGTCAGTGCGCTGATGACGTTGTTTAAAGGATCTACGCTGTCATATACGGTTAATAATCTAGTCACTTTCGATCTTTCTGCGATTATCCAAAGCCTTGATCAGGGTCAGGTCGTCTGCGTAATCAAGTGAAGAACCCATCGGAAGACCGTGGGCAAGTCTTGTTACCAGAACGCCTTTTTCTTTCAGGATCTTGTTCAGATAGAGTGCCGTCATTTCGCCATCCATCGTTGGCGATAATGCGATGATCACTTCTGAAACATTCTCATCGATCCTGTTTAAAAGTTTTTCAATATTGATATCTTCCGGATAGATCCCTTTTGAGGAGGAGATCAATCCGCCAAGCACGTGATACATTCCCAGATAGGAACCGGTCTTTTCGATCGCTACGACATCCTGCGGATAGGCAACGACCATGATTGAAGAACGATCTCTGCTTGCTTCCTTGCAGAAGACACATTCGTCGTCATCACTCAGAAAACCGCAGATGCGGCATTTTTTGATCTCAGAGACCCCGTTGATGACGTCGACTGCTTTTTGAAGCTGTTCCTTTTCTTTTTCCAGCAATACAAAAGCATAGCGCTGAGCAGTCTTGTTTCCGACACCCGGCAGCTTTTCAAAAAGTGTGATCAGTTCTTCAAATTTCTCAGGATACATTTTGATTAGAATGGAAGTCCCATAGCACCGGCCATAGAACCAAATCTTTCTTTCTTCGTCTCTTCTGCTTTTCCGATCGCATCATTGACTGCGATCATGACCAGATCTTCGATCATCTCTTTGTCATCCGGATTGAGGATCTCGGGGTCGATCGAGATCGACAGGACTTTGTTTTCGCCGTTAACGACCACTTTCACCAGACCGTTTGATGCGCTTCCTTCAAACTCCATCGCATTGATCTGTTCTGTCGCTTTTTCCAGCTGTTTCTGCATGGCCTGGGCCTGCTGCATCAGTTTATTGATATCCATTTCATTCCTCTACTTTCAATACGTCACCAAAGAGATCTTTCAGTTTCTCTTCCGGTGTCGCTTCTCTTTTTTCTTCTATCTTGTATTTTTCCACGTAGACAGGTTTGTTCCTCCTGTCGACAGGTGTCTTCTTGTACATGTTGATCAGTTCGTTCTTTCTGACCTGATCGATGGCATAGACCATCTTATCGATACCAAACTCTTTATTGATGAAACAGTAAAGTTCTTCGTTGATCGATCTGGTGTTGATATTATCAGCCTGGGTCCTGTTGCCGCAGATGATGATCGCGTCTTTGTTGGAAGCAAACAGTTCGGTGCCGATCAGCAGCTGATAGAACTTTCTCTTTTCCGGTTCATAAGCATAGAGATCCAGCTTGTTGTAGATGATCTGGTCTGAGATCTTGAGGTCTTTGTTGGCATTCAATAATATTGCCAGCAGGAAATCCATATCCGGATCAACGACCGTGATCTCCGGTACCTCCTTCACTTCTTCAACGACCGGTTCGGCTTTGACTTCTTCTTTTTCTTCTTCCTTTGTTTCAACCTTTTCTTCCTTCTGCTTTACCGGTACCTTCTTATCCGGCTTGCTCTGATACTCAGCCATCTTGATCAGACAGAGTTCGAGATAGGTCAGGAAGTTCTGATTCTGCTTTTCCCGGGTAATTAAGTCTTCCAGGTTCTTTGCGTCATTGAACAAAGAATTGATATCGATGCGGTTGAGAATACTTTGAGCTTCCATCGCCGTTAATTTATTCAACAGTCTTTCTTTGCCCTGATCGGAATAGACCAGCGCATCTTTTACGATCTCCAGCAGATCGACGGCAAGACGCTTGGTATCGCTGCCTTTGATATACATCGCTCTGAGTTTTTCAATGACATCACTGACCTTCTGGTCGTGGACTCTGAGATAGAGGTCGACTTCTTCCGGTGTAGATGTCAGGCCAAAGATATGTTCGACATCCTCCAGATTCAATGCATCCGGGTTGTATGACAGACACTGTTCCAGTAAAGACAAGGCATCTCTCATTCCGCCTTCTGCCATCCTGGCGATCTCTTCAACAGCCTTTTCTTCGTAAGGGATCCCTTCTTTCTGCAGGATCTCCATCGTTCTCTTTCTGATCTCATAAGGATTAATCTTGGAGAAGTTGTATCTCTGACATCTTGAAAGGACAGTCGGTATGACCTTTTGCGGATCAGTCGTGGCCAGGATAAAAATGGCATGGGCCGGTGGCTCTTCCAATGTTTTTAACAGCGCATTGAATGCCTGCGTCGTCAGCATGTGTACTTCATCGATGATATAAACTTTATATTTTCCCAGCATCGGAGCATAAGGTACCTGCTCAATGATCTGCCTGATGTCGTCAACGCCGTTGTTGCTGGCGGCATCGAGTTCAATGATGTCCGGGTGGTTTCCTTCCAGGTATGCCTTACAGTTTGCGCAGCTGTCACACGCTTCTTCTTTGAAATCCTGACAGTTGATCGCCTTGGCAAAAAGTTTCGCGATCGAAGTCTTGCCGGTACCTCTAGGTCCTGCAAAAAGATACGCATGAGCGATCTTGTTGTTTCTGATCGCGTTGGTCAGTGTCTTGACGATATAGTCCTGTCCGACGACTTCCGAAAACTTTGCCGGTCTGTATGTTCTGTATAATACCTGGTATGCCATACCTCTATTATAACTCATACGATCATCAAATTGGTGTTGGCAGAATAAAAAAACAGATATCTCGTTTTTGTTACAAAATATCTGAAAAAGCCTTATTTTATCGTGTTTTATATTTGCCCAGGAAATAGATTATCGCTTATTTTTAAAGAAATCCTTCAGGATCTGGGAGCACTCGTTTTTCATGATCCCGCCTTTGATCTCCGGGTAGTGATTCAGGTTCCTGATGCGCTTGAATCTGATGTTGGATACCAGAGCTCCGCCCTTGGGATCCTTGCATCCATAATAGATCCTGTCGATCCTGGAGTTGACGATCGCTCCTGTGCACATCATGCACGGCTCCAACGTGACATAGAGATCACAGCCCTTCAGGTTCCAGTTGTTCAGTTTCTTTGTTGCCTTCATGATACACTCGATCTCCGCATGAAAGACTGCGCAGTCTTTGCGTACCTTCTTGTTGTGTGCCCTGGCGATCACTTCATCGTCTTTAACGATCACGCAGCCGATGGGAACTTCATCTTCTTTGAATGCTTTGAGTGCCTCTTTGTAGGCCAGCATCATATACTCTTTTTTCATAATAAAAATGGTACACACAAACGGAGGTTCGTATGGCTGCTTGCTTCCGCACCTGACCAAGTTAGTAACACGATTGTTGTACCGTCTTTATTTTAGCTTATAAGTCTCTTTCTTTCAAATGTTTCACGTGAAACATTTTTATACAAACATCAGAAGGAAGAGATGAATGATCGGGAAGAAAGACAGGATTTCCATAAAGAGATTATGCTTCTTGACCCTGATGCATTGAAACAGATAGAAAGAAGCAGGCAGAAGCAGGAAGAACAGAGTTCCTAGCCCAATCAGGATCAGGTTTCGTGTCTCGCTTTCCCTTGTCGCAAAATATGCCATGACGAAGAAAAACCAGAACAACATCAGGATCGCCGGAAGCAAAAGGATGATGATCGCCATGCAGCTGAGTTTCAGCTGTCTGTCTTCTTCCTCTTTATATAATTGAAAAGAATAAAGGACATTAGCCAGTCCAACACCGCCGATCAGAAGTATCGGGATAAACGGTCCCGGATCGATCTCAAACACCACCATCAGTATCAGTATTCCGTAAACTGCTGCCGGATAGAGATATGGAAGGAATCTTTTCATCTTATTTCTCCAACAGAGAGTAATCGAATTCTCTGAAATCTCTGATCCTCTGTCTGATCTGCGGAAGATCGGGATTATTGTCTTTCTTGATGACGACCAGATTTTCACATCCCGCTTCTACAGCGTTTCTGATGGAAGATGGTGAATCATCAATGATCAGACAGTCTTTAATGTCAACTCCCAGCCTTCTTGCGCCTTCCAGATACATATCTTTCTTGTTGTGAGATACGCCATCGTCATAAACGACGGTGTTCCTGTCAAACCATCTATCTAGTTTTAACAACTCAAAATAGAAGTCGACATTGACATCCAGAGATGCCGTACACATGGTGAATGGGATGTTTTTCTCTTTCAGGTAGTTCAGAAGATCTTCTGCACCGGGCACGAACTGATCTCTTCCCAGTTTTCTGCAGATCTTGTGATAGTATTCTGTTTCTTTTCTGATCGACCAGTACATGATCTTTTCTTCATCTAGAGGAAGGCCGAGTTTTTCAAATAACTGTGTTACCAGGGTATAATTGATCGTCCCGATACACGTTTCATAGAATTCTTTGGCGTTGATCTTTCCCTGAGAGATCTCGTCGATCGTTGCTTCCCAGGCTTCCCTGTTGATGTCGTCATCAAAGAACAGAGTTCCATTGTAGTCAAATAATACAGCTTTCATATGTCCTTATTATATATGTTTCACGTGAAACGGTGTGTTTAATTGTAAAAAGGAATGTTTCACGTGAAACATTCCTTTCTCTTATTTCTTTACGATCTTCTTCTGACCGCCCATATATGGCTGCAGAACTTCCGGAATATCGATAGAACCATCTTCGTTGTAGTTGTTTTCCAGGAAAGCGATCAGCATTCTCGGTGGTGCAACAACGGTGTTGTTCAGGGTATGAGGCAGATAGTTGCCGTTCTCGCCCTTGACCCTGATCTTAAGTCTTCTGGATTGTGCTTCACCCAGATTCGAACAAGAACATACCTCAAAGTACTTCTGCTGACGCGGAGACCAAGCCTCAACGTCGCAGGATTTGACTTTCAGATCTGCCAGGTCGCCTGAGCAGCATTCCAATGTTCTTACCGGAATATTCAAAGACAGGAAGAGGTCAACGGAGTATCTCCACATCTTGTTGTACCAGTCCATGGATTCTTCCGGCTTACAGATGACGATCATCTCCTGTTTTTCAAACTGGTGGATCCTGTAGACTCCTCTTTCTTCGATGCCGTGTGCACCTACTTCCTTACGGAAACAAGGAGAATAAGATGTCAGGGTCAACGGAAGTTTTGATTCGTCATTGATCGTGTCGATGAATCTGCCGATCATGGAGTGTTCAGAAGTACCGATCAGATAGAGGTCTTCCCCTTCGATCTTGTACATCATATTTTCCATTTCCTTAAAAGACATGACACCGGTAACGACTTCCGATCTGATCATGAACGGAGGGATGCAATAGGTAAATCCTTTGTTTACCATGTAGTCTCTTGCGTAAGCCAGGATCGATGAATGAAGTCTGGCGATATCACCTGTCAGATAGTAGAAACCGTTGCCTGAGGTCTTGCGAGCAGAATCGAGGTCGATGCCATCGAAGCTTTCCATGATCTCTGTGTGATATGGGATCTCGCAATTGAATGTTCTCTTGGTTCCGAACTGTTCGATCTCGACGTTTTCGGAATCATCCTTGCCGATCGGAACAGATGCATCAATGATGTTTGGGATCACCAGCATTCTCTGTCTGATCTGTTCTTCCAGTTCCGGTTCTTTCTTTTCACATTCTTCGATCTGTTCACCGATCAGTTTGACATTGGCTTTGACTGCTTCAGCTTCTTCTCTCTTGCCTTGAGCCATCAGTCCGCCGATCTGCTTGGATGCGTTGTTTCTCTGTGCTCTGAGTTCGTCTGCCTTAGTGCGAAGTGCGCGGTACTCTTCATCCAGTGCCTTGACTTCGTCTACCAGTACCAGCTTTTCATCCTGGAATTTCTTCCTGATGTTTTCTTTGACCAGTTCCGGATTTTCTCTGATTAATTTGATATCGATCATATTTGCCTCCTGAAAAAATAAAAAGGTGATATACAAGGGCGCAAGTGCACGGTACCACCTTTACTTATAACTCTCTCCTTTAACGCAGGATTACGTGTCTGGTTGGGACATTGATCCAAGGCGGATTCACCGATCTTGACTGGTAAGTCTCACCCACCCTTACCTCTCTGAAAGTTTTGATCCGGTTACTGCTCCTTAGCTTTTATACATCAATACTAACACAAAACGATCGAAGTGACACAAGAATTCAAAATATTCCCTGGGTAATATCTTGTGTATGAAAGAGAAGGTGAGCTATGCTTCACCTTCTTGCTTTTCTCCGCCGATATCCAGCTTATGTGCTTCTCCGTCTTTTATGAAATAGACGTCTTTGTCTTTTCCCTGATATGAGATCCCATCAATTCCGATAAAATCATATCCGGTATAATTCAGGCTGCTGCCTTTTAATTCACCGACCTCTACAGCTTCTTCTCCTTTTCTGGAAGCATAGAACTTTGAGCCGTCCTTGAAATAGAAGTACCCGTCATTGCAGCAGATGCCCTGCTCGACTTTGTTGCTGCCGACGATCTTCAGACCTTCATCATCCAGGTATGCCAGTTCCTTGCTGTTAGTCAGGAAGTAAAGCCCTTTGTTGACGCTGTCCCAGGCATAGAACTGTTTCAGATCCAGCGGCTCTTCAGATACGATCTCATCTTTGTTTTCATATCTGTGAAGTAATCCTTCTTCATTCGTATAGAACAAGATCTTTCCGTCGTTGCTCAACAGATAGGCACCGGCTTTTTCACAGATCGTCTTTCTTTCCAGATCTTTTCCAAGATAGACTAGATCCTTGTCCTTGGTCTGATAGTAGTGATTCTCAAATCCTCCGACTCCGATATGATAGATCGGTTTGTGTTCACCACAAGAATCATAGGTGACATAGATCGAACCAAGTATCCTTTGAGGAACGATGATGCTGTAAGCGCTGTCGATTCCTTCTGCTTCTGTTCTTAATACGGTTCCGTTTTTATAGAGGACGAATTCTTCGTTTTCGACAACAGCTACCTGTGAATATTCTCTGTTGAACGTGAGGATTTCATAATCTTCACAGATTAAGGTATTGTTTGTTCCATCACAGACATAGAGGGCTTCGTCCTCAAAATTGAGATAGAAGACCTCTCCTTTTTCCGAGACTGCCTGAATACTCATAAAGCCTTCTACCGGCATCTCTTTTACACCGGAAGAAGAATAGAGATATACATGGTCGTCGCCTTCGATCAGTCTGACAAATCCGAATTTATCACCGGTGTAGGACAGCGTCACTGCCTCTACTGCTTCTGGTTCTTCTTCAGCCGAGACAACAGTTTTGTCTTTCTTGTTTTTGCAGTTATAGAGATGGATGGATCCGTCGCTTTCGCTGTGATACAAGATATTTTCTCCGCTGTCCGATATCTTGAATTCAGTAAAGTCATCCGTTACTTTTGATGTCTTTCCTTTATACAGGACATACAATTCGTTCACATCTTCTTTAGAAACAGAGAAGGCTGCTGCCTGATTGTCAAAACTGTATTGTTTGTTTCCGGAAGAAGATCCTTCAAACGTTTCTATCTTTGTCATTCCATCATAGATATAGACATTTTCATTTTCACTGTAGATCTGCGGTTTTGTGCGCGGAATGGAGATCTCTTCAGAAACCGATGATGTTTTTCCTGAGCCGAATGGATTTAATGCCAGCAGCAACAACAAAACTGCAGCCAGGGCCACACCGATCAAAACGAATTTGTTTTTCAACAAACTCTTTGGATCGAAAGAAGACTCCTTCTGGTGAAGCCTTCTTCCGCAGTTCATACAATAGATATAATCGTCTTTGTTTTGGGTCTTACAATATTTACATTCCATGATCAGAAGTCTCCGTAATTGCTTGATTTGTGGTCAACGTTTCCGTCGCGAACGTTGAATTTTAAAGTATAGGAATTGCCTGACGGGAAGCTGTAGTATTCGTTGTTTCCGTTGAGCAGGAGTCTCTGGTAGACTCCATATCCGCCAAACGCTTCGTTTGTACCGAACCACCATTCGCTGTCACCCATCGCCAGCGCCATCCTGAACTTGCCGCCCTGGAAGGAAGCTGTTGCGGATGATCCGTCTCTGATGTAGAGCGTTTCAACAAGTTTGTCGTTCTCGTCGTAGATCTTGACGAACATATCGTCTCCGTCGCTCGTATCATAGATCGTAACGCTGACGGACCTGGATGTCGTATCGCGATAGATCACGCCCGATGATGGTCTTTCCTGGAAACAGGAATCCGCCAGCTCACTCGCATCTTTCAGAGAACGACATTTTGAGAAACGCTGATAAGCGCTGTAGAAGAGTTCCTGATCATAGAACTGTTTTCCTTCGATGTAGTTTACATAATCTGCCGCATCCAAAGAGAACAGTTCATTATCCATGTTGGAAAGTGATCTGAAGTCTTCCAGTCCGGAATAATCTTCTTTATCAAAGAGCTGTCTTGCGTTCAGGAAAGTAACAACTCCTTTTGCGCTCTCAAGGAATGATTCGTCGATCGCTGTACTGTTTGTTACTTCTTTCAGGATCGGGACAGCTTCTTCTCCCCTGCCTAAGAGGTATAGACTGATTCCTTCACAGTATTTTGACAAGTCTTCACTGTTGAGGAGTCCTTCCGTCTGATCAAAATATTTCTTTGCTTCGGTGTAGTCTTTTTCGCCTTTGTCTCCGTTGATCTCCTGAAGCGCACAGATATAGTTGTAATATCTCTTCGCATCTTCCAGTTCACCGGAATTGTCAAAGCGGGTCCTTGCCTTGTCCAGGTCACCCTTGTTGAAGCTGTCTAACGCCATACAGTATGTGACATAAGACTTTGCTTCCTTGTAGTCTTCCAGTGCTTCAAAGTCTGCGCGAGCTTCCTGATAGTTTCCTTCATGAAGTTTGCTGATCGCACCTTTGTAGCTGTTTGCCTTCTTGATTTCCGGCATGACAAACAACAGGAACGCAAGTACCAGAACAGCAGCGGCTGCCGCAAGGATCAGTTTCTTTTTCTTTCCGGCTTCGGCTTTGTCTTTCTCAAATAACGCCTTGCCGCAATACGGACAATGTCTTGCGATCACAGGGATCTTCTTGCCACAGTATGGACAATCTTTTTCTTCTTCTGCTTCTATTACTTTCTCAGATTCTACTTCAACAGAAGCTTTGTTTACTTCTTCCGTGTTTCCTTCCGGAATCTCCTTTGTTTCCTGAGCTTTAGTTTCAGGTTCTTCTTCCTGAGCTTCGTTTTCCGTAACAGGTGTTTCTTCTTTTGCAGCTTCTTCTACCGGTACTTCTTCATACACCTGGGTTTCTTCAGCAGACGAAGTTTCTTTCTTTCTGCTGATCTTTCTAATGACTTTAACTTCTTTTTCTCTTGTTTGTTCCGTCTCTTCTTTTACTTCGTCATCAAAAGAGACTTCTTCAAATTCTTCCATATACTTCCCCTTTCCCCCGGATCAGAAAATACATAAAAACAATTTTCTTTTGATTTGATGATATAAACTATCTGATATAAAAATTATATCATCTAACAATTCATAGAAAAAGCGATAGGATTCTGTTGATAGAAAAAGCGACAGGATTCTGTCGCTTTTTGAACTGTACCATCTGTAAACAAAGAACGATTATTCTTCTTTGTTTTCTTCTTCCTCTTCCTCACCGTGAGACATCACACTGACTGCGGAAACGAAGGTGCCTTCCTGCGGTTTGATCAGTCTGACACCCTGCGTTGCACGACCCATTGTAGATACCTTCTCCAGATGGATCCTAATGATGATTCCGTCGTTGGTCATGATCAGACAGTCTTCGTCACCGTTGACTGCTTTCAGGGCTACCAGGTCGCCATTCTTCTCGTTGATGTTGATGGTCTTGACACCTTTAGCTCCTCTTGAAGTCAGACGGTAATCTTCGACCGGTGTCTGCTTGCCATAGCCGTGTTTTGATACGACGAGGATCTTGGAACCTTCCGCATCGGTACACATACCGATAACTTCTGATCCATCGACATTCATGCCTTTGACACCTGTTGCGTTTCTGCCCATCGGTCTGACACCTCTCTCATCGAATCTGACAGCTTTGCCGTTGGCAGCACCGATGATGATCTGAGAATCGCCTAATGTCGGTCTGACTGCAACGAGTTCATCATCTTCTCTCAAGGAGATGGCGATCTTGCCGTTCTGTCTGATGGATTCAAATTCGGATGCCGGTACCCTCTTACATAAGCCGTTCTTTGTGACGAAGAAGAGATATCCCTTCACTTCCCACTCACGGTTGATCGGTACCAATGCCCTTACCTTTTCATCCTTATCAATGTTGATGATATTGATGACAGGGATGCCTTTGGCGTTTCTGGATGCTTCCGGAATATTGAAACCTTTGATCCTGTAGACCTTGCCCTTGTTGGTGAAGATCAGCAGGAAGTCGTGGGTTGACATCGTGATGTTCTGATCAACAACATCATCTTCATTCAGACTCATACCCTTGACGCCTCTGCCGCCTCTGTTCTGCAGTCTGTAGGTATCGATCGGAAGACGTTTCACATATCCGTTATTGCTTAAGGAGATGATGATATCTTCTACCGGAATGAGGTCTTCATCTTCCATGGAGATCTCACCTTCAATGATCTCGGTACGGCGCTTGTCACCATATCTGTCTTTGATCGCAGTGAGTTCGTCCTTGATGATCTGTACGACTCTGGAATGGTTTGCCAGGATGTCTTTCAGATCTTCGATCTCAATATATAATTCTTTCAATTCATTGATGATCTTTTCTCTGGATAATCCTGTCAGTCTTCTTAACTGCATATCCAGGATCGCTTTTCCCTGAATGTCATCGATTCCGAATTCTTCATTCAATTTCATCAATGCTTCTTCATCATCTCTGGAACTCCTGATGATCTCAACAACTCTGTCAATGTTGTCTAAGGCGATCTTCAATCCTTCCAAGAGATGAGCTCGCTTTTCATCTTCATTCAGATCATATTGTGTCCTTCTGCGGATGACTTCGATCTGATGATCGATGTAGCACTTGATGATCTCTTTCAAAGACAGCTGCATCGGTCTGTTGTCGACCAGAACGTTGTTGTTGATACCGAAGGATGACTGTACTGGTGTCAGTTTATACAACTGATTGAGAACAACTTCCGGCTGGACGTCTTTCTTTAATTCGATCTCGATACGGATACCGTTACGATCATTGGACAGGTCTTTCAGTTCAGAAATGCCATCAATGATCTTTTCTTTTGCGAGTTGGTGGATCTTTTCAAACATCATCAGTTTGTTTACCAGATATGGGATCTCTCTGATGATGATCTTGTGTTTGCCTTGCGGCAGATCTTCGATCTCAACTTTTGATCTGACGATGACTGATCCTCTGCCTGTCTCATATGCCTGACGGATGCCGGATCTGCCGACGATATAGCCGCCGGTCGGAAAGTCCGGCCCCGGGATCTTTTCCATCAGTTCGATCGTTGTGATATCCGGGTTATCCATAACGGCAATGATGCCATCGATCGTTTCTCCCAGATTGTGTGTCGGCATATTCGTTGCCATACCGACAGCGATACCCATGGAACCATTGACCAAGAGGTTCGGGAATCTGCTTGGTAAAGCTACCGGTTCTTTGTGTCTGGCATCGTAGTTGTCACGCCAGTCGACTGTTTCTTTTTTGATGTCCTGTAATAATTCCAGGGAAATTTTAGACATACGTGCTTCGGTATAACGCATTGCTGCTGCGCCATCACCATCCAGTGATCCGAAGTTTCCGTGTCCATCTACCAATGGATAGCGATATGAGAATGGCTGAGCCATTCTGACCATCGTATCATAGATCGCCGTATCGCCATGCGGATGGTATTTACCCATGACTTCACCGACGATATTGGCGGATTTGACATGTGGTTTATCCGGAAGGAATCCGGCATCATACATCGCCCAGAGTACTCTTCTGTGTACCGGTTTCATACCATCCCTGACATCAGGAAGCGCACGGTCGATAATAACTGACATGGAATAGCTCAGGAAGTCTTCTCTCATTTCCGAAGAAATATTAACTTCTTTCATATTGCCGTGATTGAAAAATCTGTTATCTAATTCTTCCATTTTCGGCCTCCTTATACATCAAGGTTCTTGACGAAATGGGCATTCTCGATGATGAAATTCTTTCTCGGTTCCACTTCATCTCCCATCAGCATTGAAAATACTGAGTCGGCATCGATCGCATCTTCGATCGTAACTCTCTTTAAAGTTCTGTGTTCCGGATCCAGTGTGGTTTCCCAAAGCTGGCTGGCATCCATTTCACCTAAACCTTTGTAACGCTGAATATCATATTTCTCATCGCCATAGTCTCTCTTGGCGAGTTCCAGTTCTTCATCGGAGTAGCAGTATCTTAAGGTCTTCTGTCCTTTGAAGAGTTTATAGAGAGGAGGCATTGCGATATAGACATATCCTCCTTCGATCAGTGGTTTGAAATATCTGTACAGGAACGTCAGCATCAGCGTGGAAATGTGCTGACCATCGACGTCGGCATCGGTCATGATGACGATCTTGTGGTAACGCAGTTTTGAGATATCGATCTCATCTCCAAACCCACAGCCAAAGGCTTGTATCATCATCCTGATCTCGGCATTGTCGAAGATCTTATGCATCCTTGCTTTTTCAACATTCAGGATCTTTCCTCTTAAAGGCAAGACTGCCTGGAAGTTGGAGTCTCTGCCCTGCTGTGCAGAGCCGCCGGCGGAATTACCCTCGACGATATAGATCTCACAGATCGATGCATCTCTGGATGCACAGTCTTTCAGTTTGGTCGGAAGGTTACCTGATCCGAAGTCATCTTTTCTTCTGACATTCTCTCTGGCTTTCTGTGCTGCCAGTCTTGCTTCAGAAGCGGATTTTGCTTTCTCGATGATGATTTTGGCAACATCCGGATTTTCCAATAAGTATCGTTTTAAAAAATCACCAAAGATCTTGTTGACGACAGGTCTGACTTCTGCGTTACCAAGTTTTCCTTTGGTCTGTCCTTCGTATTGTGGGTCAGGATGTTTGACGGAAATAATCGCTGTCAATCCTTCCTTCAAATCATCGTTAGTCAGATTCGGTTCATCTTTCTTGATATAGTTATTATCCCTGGCGTAGCTGTTGATGACTCTTGACAATGTCTGTCTGAATCCATCCATATGCATACCGCCGTCCGGTGTAAAGATGTTGTTGCAGAAGGAATAGACTTTTTCCGTATAGGATGTGTTGTATCTCAAAGAAACTTCAACTGCGATCGATGTGGAATCATCCATACCATCACAATACAGAACATCTTCAAACAGTCTGTTTTCACTCTGGTCCAGGAATTCTACATATTCCTTGATGCCACCTTCATAACAGAATGAATGTATCCCTTTCAGTTCGTCATCCTTATTCCAGTTGAAGATCAGATTGATCCCTTTGTTCAGGAAAGCCATCTGACGGATACGATCAAAGAGTGTCCTGTAATCATAGACTGTTCCTTCTTTAAAGATCTCCGGATCTGCTTTGAAAGAAACGATAGAACCGGTATCGTCCTTATCACAGGTACCGATCTCTTTTAAAGGAATATCAACTTTGCCTCCGTCTTTAAAACGGATGAAATATTCTTTTCCATCTTTATGTACAGTAACTTCTACCCATTCAGACAAGGCGTTTACGACAGAAGCACCGACACCATGCAGACCGCCGGATACCTTGTAGGCTCCGCCGCCAAATTTACCACCTGCGTGTAAAACTGTGAAGATCGTTTCAACTGTAGAAACACCGGTTTTCGGATGGATCTCTACCGGCATACCACGTCCGTCATCTTTTACTGTAACGACATCATTGTCATCTACACTCACTTCGATCGTAGTCGCATATCCTGCCAGAGCTTCATCAACAGAATTGTCGATGATCTCCCATACCAGATGATGAAGACCGGTCGAAGAAGTCGTACCGATGTACATACCCGGTCTTTTTCTGACAGCTTCAAGTCCTTCAAGTACCTGTATATCTTCAGAAGTATAGTTGTCGTGTTTAATACTTGTATCTGACATCTCATTCCTCCTTTAATTCGATCAGTTTATATGGTTTTTTAATATTCAGGTTGTTGATATCAGTGTTGGTGATGATCACCTGAGTATTGTCAGGAATAATATTCAATAATCTTTCCTGATTGTCTTTATCCAGTTCAGACAGGATATCATCCAGTAATACGATCGGTGTAGATCCTGTTGAATATTGGATATATTTCATCAATGCGAATTTGAATGCGATCAGCACCATTCTTTTCTGTCCCTGGGAAGCGATGGAATTAAGTTCATAGCCATTCATGTAGAAACTGTAATCATCATGGTGAGGACCGAAGCTGGTGTAGTGATAGTAGTAATCTTTTTCTTTCGCTCTTTCCAGTTCTTCGTTCACATTCTCGATCTCACTGCATTTTTTATATGTGATAGAGATCTCACTGTCTTCTTTACCGGAGATTAATGAATAGATCGGAGAAATATATTCATTGATGACCGCAAAAAAATTCTCTCTTTCCTGGATGATGATTTTGATCAACGGAGACATTGACTCGTTGATCACACCCAGTAAGAGTTCATCCGGTTCCAACTGTTTTAATAGTTTATTCTTATCTTTCAGTAAAGAATTGTATTTCAGTAAAGATTGAATATAGATCCTGGATACTTTTGAGATCTCAATATCCAGCAGTTTCCTTCTTTCACTTGGTGATTGGGTAAACAGTTCCAGATCACTTGGTTTGAATAATATCGCATTGACTCTTCCGATAAATTCGGATGTCTTTTTGATCAGATCATTATCGATATATAAGGATTTATTTTTTTTATTGATGACTACCTTATATTCTTTATCTTCTGTGTTCAGAATGATCCTGGTGAAATCCGCGCCTTTTCTGATCAGATCCGCATCATTGGAACTGCGATAAGATTTTGTATTGGAAATCACAATGATACTTTCAAGGATATTTGTCTTTCCTGCACCATTTTTTCCGACGATGATATTCAGATTCGGATCAAATTCAAAAAATCCCCGGCGATAGTTGCGGTAATCATTTACTCTGACAGTTTTTACCGGCATATTTCAAAATCCTCACCGTTGATCCTGATGATGTCTTTTTCATACAGTTTCCTGCCTCTGCGATTGTCTTCTTCATCATTGATCACAACAATATTTTCTCTTAAGAAAAACTTTGCTTCTCCTCCGGAAGAGATCAGGTCAGCCAGTTTCAGGAACTGTCCTAGAGTGACAAATTCATCTTGAATTTTAATCTGTTTTATTTTGGCCATATACGATAATATTATAACATTTTTGGGCTTATTTTTGAATTCCTGAGCCTTTATAAAATTCATGTGCTCTACCTAATAAAAATAAAAACTCGTCTGTAAACGAGTTTTTTAGGCTTTATTTTGAATTTTAATGTTTTAACGGTATGTTCTGACCGGAGAAATCAGCTGGATCAGAGAATCATCACCTTCTCTTTTTACAACCATCGGTTTCAGTTCTCCGGAGAAGTTGATCGTCACTTCATCACTGCCGACTGCTTTTAAAGCATCCTGCAGATATTTACCGGAACAGGAGATCTCTAAAGGTGATCCTTCATAAGAAATGACATCGATCTTTTCAAAAGAAGAAATCATCGTCTGATTGGTAGAAGTGAGCTCCAGTTTTTCGGAATCGATATTCATTTTGATCGTGTTCTTACCATCAGCTTTAATAAACAAAGTTCTGTCGATCGCTTTGATCAGTTCTTTTCCGGAAACGACCAGTTTCTGCGCAAAAGAAGAAGGGATCAGTCTATTGGTATCAGGGAATTCATCATCCAGTAATCTTGTTTCGATGACGGAATTACCAAAAATGAATGAGATCTTCTGATTATCGATCGCGATCGTAACTTCTTTTTCTCCTGAGATGGAATGACAGATCTCATTGAGATATTTTGAAGGGATCGTGATATTGAAATTCAAATCTGTATCAATATCGATCGTTCTGGATGCAAGACGGTAGGAATCTGTCGCATTGGCACGAAGTTTCTTATCATGAGCAGAAAGATTGACACCGGTCAATACAGGTCTTGTTTCCTTATCAGAACATGCGAATGATGTTTCATCTATGATCTGATTGAATAAAGTTGTTTCCAATTTGAAAGGCTGCTGGTCTCTAATATCAAAACTGATATTTGGATATTCATAAGCCTCCATTCCATTGATTTTGAATTCAGAATTTCCACCATAGATCTTAACCAGTGTTCCATCTATTGTTTCCACATTGATAAAATCACTGTCGATCTTTCTGGCAATTTCCAATATATATCTTGCTTCCAGTACGATCTCTCCCGGTTCGTTGATGATCAGTGCATTTCTGTCATTATTATTGATAGAAGTTCTGATCGATATATTCGAATCCGAAGAAACCAGAGTTAAAGAATTCTCTGTTGCAGTGAATTTGATTCCTGAAAGAGAAGGAAGCGGTGTTGTTGTAGAGATGGCTCTGGAAGAAAGTGAGAGTGCATCCAGAAATTCTTTTTTGGAAATTTTGAAATTCATGTCATTCTCCTTTTATATTTATTATTAGAATTTTTCATTACTATTATTTTGTGGATAATTGTGGAAAAGTATTGAAAATCCTTTATTTATACTATAATTTTAACATTTTTACTGTGGATATCACAGTTGGAAGACTACTTGATCCTGGACTCTATATCATTGATCGCTTTCAGATATAATGGGTCGATCTTGATTTTTTTCTCCACACTGGAGATAGAACTCATAACTGTAGAATGATCTCTTCCGCCAAATTCTCTGCCAATATCATCATAAGTGGCATCCAGCAGCTTCCTGCACAGATACATTGCGATCTGTCTGGCAGTAGAAATATTCTTGGTACGATTGGCGGATGTGATCTGTTGTTTGGTGAGGTTGTAGTAATCACATACCGCCTTTCGTACCGATGAAATAGCTAATTCATTCTTGTTATCCTTGATCTGGTCTTTAAAGGCATCGATCGCAAGTTTTAAAGTGATGCGATTACCCTCTTCCGGATTAGGAAACATAGCAGAATAAAATAACAATCTGTTGACAGCACCTTCCAAACTTCTGACATCCTGAGAAAAATTGGTTGCCAGATAGCTCAAAACATCATCATCGATATCATTTATGGAAGATTTGTTATATCCCGGATAATTTGCGATCTTCATTTTTAAAATATTGATGGAAGTTTCATATTCCGGTGCTTCGATATTTACATTCAATCCCTGATTAAAACGGGAAATGATACGATCGGAAAGACCTCTGATCTCACTCGGAGTCCTGTCGGAAGTGATACAGATCTGTTTCTTATTGTTGATCAGTTCATTATAAATAGTGAAAAACAGTTCATTTGTCTTATCTTTTCCGGCAATATTCTGAATATCATCAATCAATAATAAATCAAGATCCTGAAAAACCTTCTTTAATTCATCAAAACGGTTCTCTTTTGATGCTTTGATGACATTATCTACAAACTCCATACCACTCATAAAACCGATCTTCTTATCAGGATATAGAGATTTAACATGATTGCCGATTGCATTTAAAAGATGAGTCTTTCCTAAGCCCGGATTCCCATAAATAAATAAAGGATTGAACACAATCCCCAGATTAGATGCACATGTCATGGATGCGACCTGAGCTTGGGCATTGGATCTTCCGACAACAAAATCCGCAAAAGTCTGATTCGGATCGATTTTTCTCGGTAAAAAATCACTTTCAACCTGTTCTTCATCGGTTTTGATATTATTGTATTCATCCTGCTGGATCAGTTTTACTGAGATCTTTTTATTAAATACTTCTTCCAGACAAGCTTCGATCAGTTCGATATGATCTGACATGATCGCAAAGTTGATAAAAGCCGGTACTGTCACGATCGCACTGTTATCAGTCAGAGATACCAGTTTTGAATCAAAATATGGCAGCACACTATCAGCGATCTGATTAGAATCAGCAATATATTTTAAGGTCTGAGACCATTTATCATTTAAGTAAAAATCAATCGTAGTCATAGCGGTAAAACCTATAGCGGTAAAATTATCATAGCACCATTTTTCCACAATTTTAAGTTCAAAAAATCAGGAGTTTTCCACATTCCACAATAGTAATATATAAAACACGCCGAAAATATAGCTTTCTGTTGAGTTTTCCACATTTTTCCACATTTTTCATTTTGTGGAAAACTTGTTGATAGTTTTTCCACAAAGTTTTAAACAGCTGAAAGATGTGTATTATGTGAGAATTCCACATAATGATTTTTGATATCAGAAGTACTGAAAACCCTTTAAAATAAAGGTTTTCGTACATTTTCCACTTTTCAACATTATGTTGAAAACTCTAAATTGTGGATGTGGAAAACTGTGGATTATCTTATATTATATATGTAAGATTTTTCATTTTGGTACAGAAATATATAGAATAATTCAACAAAATATATCACTTTTCTTCTATATAATAAGTAATATGAAAAAGATCCATAAATGTATCCTCACGAATATCTGTCTGGTATATAAGGATGATCAGATCCTGGTGATAGATCGTAAGAAGAAAGACTGGCCGGGATTGACGTTTCCAGGCGGTCATGTAGAAGAAAATGAAGATTTTCAGGCTTCCGTCATCAGAGAAGTGAAAGAAGAGACCGGTTTAAGCATCCGAAAGCCGATTTTATGTGGAATTGAAGAATTCAAGACAAAAGAAGAAGACAGGTACCTGATGTTGTACTACAAGACAGACAAGTTTACAGGAAAGATCAGATCTTCTGCAGAAGGAGAAGTGTTCTGGATCAATAAAAACGATATGGATAAGTATAAATTATCTCTTGATCTCAAGAGGATCTATAAAGTGATGATGTCAGATGAACTCAGCGAGATCATCTATTATGAGAAAAATGGAAAATGGAGGTCAAAGATTGTATGAGGAATATTGAATTATCTACCATTTCCAATATCAGAGATTTTGATGGAACTGTAAATATAGAAGGAAAAACAGTCAGAAAAAACTGTCTGATCCGTTCCGCCAAACTGACAGAAGCCAGTGACGAAGATCTCAGGTACCTGAAAGAAAATCATGATCTTTCTACGATCATCGATCTTCGTACTTTTACAGAACTTGAAGAATTACCGGATCGCAGCGCAGGATTTGAATATCTGCATATTCCGATCATCAGAGATTTCAAAGATGGTATCACCCACGAGAACAGAGATGTCATGAAGATGCCTGATCTGGCGGATACCTATATTGATATGGTCTGCAAAGAAGAATACATTGAAGGATTGAAAGATGTATTGAATGCGATCCTGAATCACGATTACAGCAAAGGATCTGTATTATGGCACTGCAGCGAAGGAAAAGACCGCTGCGGACTGATCTCGGTACTGGTGATGATGGTCCTGGGTGTTGATGAAGCAACGATCAGAGAAGACTATCTGGAAACAAACAAAACAAATCTTCCGAAAGCGGAAATAATACATGAAAGACTGATGAAACTAGGAAATAAAGAGGTTGCGGATTCTGTATATAAAGCATTCATCGCAGACGAAAGATATCTCAATGCAGCACTGGATCACATGGGAGAAGATTATCTGAGCAGAGTATTGCAGCTGGATAAAGATAAAATTGAAAGATTCAGAAATCAGGTACTCATTTAAAAAACAACGCAATAAAGCGTTGTTTTTAGTTATCGGATGTTTAATAGGATTATTCTCTGATATCTCCCCTATCCTTGAGATCCTGGACGATTTTTGCATATCTTTCCTCATCCAGTTCAAATTTTCTGGTATAGATATAATATCCTAATGCGATCAGGATCAGCGGGATGATCAGCATGGAGTTCTTGAAGATCAGTTTTCCAATCGAATCGATCGATTCTGATGCGACATCTCCCTGTTTGATTCCGGTGATCATTAAAGTAATGGAAACGATACCGGTAGCCAGTGCACCGCCGATCTTGTTGATGAGAGGTTGGATCGAGAAAGTAATGGAGTCATTCCTCTTGCCCATCTTCCATTGACCGTATTCGATCGTATCCGCTAAAAACATCAGCATCAATAACTGAATGAATGCTTCGCCGATAAAGATGACGACAGCCGAAGCGGCCAGCAGACCCAACGAATGATCAGCAAAGAAAAACATGCAATAGCCGATCACAACAACCAGGGTTGATAGACCATAGAGTTTCTTACGGTTGAAGTGTTTTGAAACCAGCGGGAAGATGACCAGCGCAACAAGCTGGGCAACGCCACAGGCAGCAGCCAGGATCGCATATTTATCCACATCACCAAAGATATATTGCATGTAGTACAGCGCAAAGCTGGTTGTTGCACAATATCCGACCATAAATAGTGCCATGGATAAGGTGACCCACATCAGCTGATCATTATTGAACAAGACTGTAAACAGATCTCTCAGAGAAGTGTTTTCCTCTTCTTTGAACTGTTCCTTGTTTTCCTTGACACCGATGATCGTAAACATCTGGAATAAAATCATCGCAACGGAACAGATGACAGCCAGAGAGAAATAACCTTTCTTTCCTCCGCCTAACATCTCTGTAAAGAATGGGTATCCGACCATGACGACAAACATACCGACGTTTGCACAGATCCTGGCGAAAGCACCGATGTTTTCTCTCTGCTTCTGATCAAGAGACAGCGATGTCATCATAGACCAGTAGGCAATATCATTGATACCGTAGCTGATATCCCAAAGCAGATATGCCATACCGAAAACGATGACGAACCTGATGTCGGTAAAACCAAAGTCCGCAAACATGATCAGATAGAAGACCACCGCCAGAAGACATCCGATCAGCATCGGTGGTTTGTATTTACCCCAAGGCGACCTGATATTATCGATGATCAGACCGGTGATCGGGTCATTCAATGCATCGAAGACTCTTAATACAGTCAAGACCAGCGATACCATCGCAAAGGTCGTCAGCGGCAGTTCCAGGATATTAGAAAGGAAGTAGATGATGGCGTTTGCTTCAAACGCATAGAACATATCCCTTCCTACCGTTCCCAGACCGAAAAAGTACTTATTCTTTCTTTCCTGATCCATGTTTCAACTCCTTGATCTCATACATATCGGATCCATAATCTAAAGGGATCCTGATATTGTCGTTATAACCGGTACCCAAGAATAGCGGATTGAGGCAGACCCCCTCTTTCAATGCTATACCGGACGCCTTATATTCCTGAATGGAAGCTTCCATTCCTTTAAATTTCGATACCGTCTCCATCAGTTTGCCTTCCGCATTGACTTTGACCGGTGTGACAAAGTTCACCAGATTACCAAACTGCTTCAGGTTATGCAGGTAAGGTTTAGAAGAAATGAAGTACATCTTTTCTTCATCCAGGTCTTTCACATACAGTTTGTCATAGATCGGTACCGCATGGACAAGTCTTCTGAATTTGCTGACGATCGCCTCGCCTTTATATAAGACTTCAAAGGTTTCATAATCCTTTTCTTCGTCGCCGCGATAGAACTTTCCATACTGGAATGTCGATCTGTGCTGCTTATAATATTCGATCTGTTTTTCAATTTCAGCCTTATCCAAGTAGCTCAATAAGGAAAGATCCAGTTCATAACCCAGACAGCCATATGCGGAAATGTTGAATCTGGTCTCTAAAGGTGTTGCCCTGAGTGTCTGCATATGTGGGGAAGCGGAGACATGGGCACCCATTGTAGACAATGGATAGAGATAAGATAAGCCTTTCTGAATATCGATCCTTTCGATCGCATCGGTATCATCTGATGACCAGATCTGCGGTGAGTAGCAAAGCATTCCCAGATCGAAACGGTTTCCTCCGGAGCTGCACGATTCAAACAGGACCCACGGACGCTGGATGAATATCTTATCCAATACCCTGTACAACCCTTTGATGTATTCGTGGTTATAGGCGCCGCTTACCGCATTCATCATACGGTTCATATCCCACTTGATGTAATCGACGTTGTTTTCATCGATCAGCTTGGAAACATTCTCGATGATATAATCCTGAACATCTTTATTGGTCAGATCCATCAGCAGCTCATTTCTTCCAAAGAACATCTCCCTGCCCTTTTCCGTTAAGGCGTATTCCGGATGATCCTCATAAAGTTTTGAATCAACATTGATGGCTTCCGGTTCCACCCAGATACCAAACAACATATCCATCTTGTGGATCTCGTTGCTTAAGGAAGAGATGCCTCCCGGGATCTTTCTGGTGTTGCAGTTGTAGTCGCCAAGACCCCTCTTGTCCGAATTCCTTCTGCCAAACCATCCGTCATCCAGGACGAAGAGTTCCATCCCCATCTTCCTGGCGTTCTTCGCCAGTTTCTTGATCAGGTCGTCTTTCTTGAAATCAAAGCCAAAACCTTCCCAGGAATTGATCAGTACCGGTCTGTCTTTCTTTTTCCAGTCGGAACGAACGATGTTTTCGTTGATGAAATCATGGAAATGATGAGACAGTTCGTTCAAGCCGTTTGAAGAATAGGTCATGACAGCTTCCGGTGTTTCGAACGATTTGTCTGCTTTCAAAGGATAGACGAATCTTTCCGGGGAGATACCTCCCTGTATCCTGTGCTGGCCGTATTCGTTCTTACTGACGGAAGAATAATGATTTCCGCTGTAGACCAGATTGAAACCCCAGGCCTTGCCGGTGTTTTCTCCGGTATCCGATCTCTTGATGATGAAACCCGGATTGTTTTTCGCAGAAGAGAAACCGACTCTGGATCCGATCGTATAGGTACCTCTGACCAAAGGACGTTCGTTGACGTGCGTTTCCTTGTCCCAGGCACCGAAGAAATCCATCAGCACCAGATCATCTTCGCAAAGATCCAGACAATAGGACATCATCTTATGCAAGGTGAAAGTCTTCTTTGAGGAATTGGTCAGTACCGCTCTTCTGGAGATCACATCGCATTGAGGATAGATCGCATAATAGAGATCCAGCTTCAGTTCGTTGACCTTGTCACCCATATGTACGATCAGTGTCTTGTCTGCACCATAAGAGGAAGGAAGATCCTTGATTGAAACATTTCCTTCAATGATCTCATGACTTTCATAAAGGAAATCACATGTATAGGATTCTCCGTCTTCGATCTCGATCGAAGCTTCATTGAAATCGCCCGTGCCATAGGTACCGAATTCCTGTGGAAGGGAATCCATCGTCAGGATCTCATTCTTTTTATCATACATGACGGTAGAACCATGTAGGATCAGCTTCTTGAAAGACAAAGCATCCGCGTCTTCCATCTTCACCTTGGCCCCGTAATGGATGTGTTCCAGGTGCCCGTATTTATCTACTTTGAATAAATAGGATGTGTGATCCGTGCTCAATAAAAAGGATTTGTTTTTTATCTGAATGGTATCCATATCTATACCCGCTTTCTTATCTTTATTCTATCATTCATTTCATAGGTGAAGAGTGTTTGAATAATCGATTTTTCCTGAAGTAAAATAACTATAGAAAACAAGAGGATAGAAACATGATCAAAGGAATCATATTTGATGTTGACGGAACGACACTGAATACGCTGAACGATCTCTACGTCAGCTTTAATCAGGCACTCAAGGAATTCGATCTTCCTGCAAAAACAAAAGACGAGATCAGGATGGGCGTTGGCAGCGGCTTCAAGGTCCTTGTAGACAGATGTACACCGGCCGATACGAGCGAAGAAACCAAAAAAGAACTTGGTGTACGCTATGGCGAGATCTACAGCGAGAACTACAGAAAGACGACCGTTCCGTATGACGGGATAAAAGAATTGTTGAAAGCCCTGCAGGAAAAGAATATTGCCCTGGCAATCAGTTCCAACAAGAGCGACAGATATGTTAAAGGTCTTGCGGAAAAGAATTTCCCGGATATCGGATTTGTAGAAGTAATGGGTGCCAGAGAAGGCTTCCCGCACAAACCGGATCCCAAAGGCACCAATTTCATCATTGATAAGATGGGATTGAAGAAAGAAGATGTCATGTATGTTGGTGACAGCGATATCGATATCCTGACCGGAAAAAATGCCGGTGTAAAAACAGTCGGATGTCTCTGGGGCTTCAGGGACAGGGAAACACTGGAAAAAGCAGGGGCTGACATCATCCTGTCAGAGCCTCTGGAACTATTGAAATATATTGATTAGGAGATAACCATGATTTGTCCATATTGCGGAAAAGAAATGAGCGAAGCTTATATTCAAAGCGCTCAGCAGCTCTATCTCAACAGAGGAAAGAAACCGAGGATCTTTGCCTCGGGTGATCTCAGCAGCGTTTCGCTGTCAAAGTTTTCTCTGACGAAGGCTCCATATGTGAAGTCATATCTCTGTGCGGAATGCGGTAAGATCATCATCGACCTGCAGGGAGATAACGCACAGAAGAAACTCTTGAGGAAAAACAGTCACAGGATCTAAATGGATCATTATCATATCTATCATGAAGGGATCCCTGATTTCATTAAGGAAATCTCGGAAACCAAGATCACGAAACGCCTGAAAGATGTCGGAATGAACTGCGGATGTGAGTATACATCATATCCGCGTTTTTCTCGTCTTCAGACGTATTCACGATATGACCACAGTATCGGCGCCTCTTTGATCGTCTATCATTTTACTCGAGATGTCAGACAAAGTGTTGCTGCACTGCTGCACGATATCGCGACACCGGTCTTTGCGCATGTCGTGGATTTTCTCAAAGGCGATTACCTGAAACAGGAGGCCACAGAAGAGGGTACCAGACAGATCATTGAAGGAAACGAAGAACTGCAGAAGATCATTCAGAAATATGAGATCACTACAGAAGATGTATATGATTATCATCGCTACCCGATCGCTGATAACGATTCCCCAAAACTCTCTTCCGACAGGTTGGAATACAGTCTCGGAAACATCATCAACTATAAGATCCTTTCAGAAGAAGATGTAAAAAAGATCTATGATGATCTTCATGTCGGGATCAACGAAGAAGGGGAAGAGGAGATCTGTTTCAAAAACGAAGATATGGCTCTGCTTTTCAGTAAAGCGGCACTTGAGTGTTCAAAGATCTATGTTGCGGACGAAGACAGGTATGCGATGCAAAGTCTGTCTGAAGTACTGAAGTATGCGATAGAGAAAAGGGTACTTGATGAAAAAGATCTGTATGCCACTGAAAGAGAAGTGATCGATCAATTGTTATCCGATCCGGATACAAGCAGGGAATGGATCGGTTTCACAAAACAGTCAACGATCTTCAGATCAGATGAAGAAAAAAGCGACGGCAAGTGGAGAAAGATCTACGCAAAGAAAAGGTATATCGATCCCTATATATTAAACAAAGGCAGAACAAGCGAACTGTATCTGGGATTCAGGAAAGAACTGAAAGAGTTTATAAATCAGAGTCAGGAATACTGGATCTGTGGAAAATGAAGGTCACTGAGAAATAAATCGTGTAAGATTGTAATGATGTTGAAAGATAAGAAACTGCTGATCTGTGATATTGATGGGACACTCACCATCAAAGGCGGACAGCTGATGCCTAAGACAAAAAGATTACTGGAGACCTGTCATGAGAAGGGGGTCCTTTTAGGTCTGGCTACCGGCAGACCGGTAGACAAGAGAACGACAGGCAGATTCAGGACCTGGGGTCTTGATTTTGATCCGGACCTCGTGATCGGCGTCAACGGATGCGAGATCTGGTATAAAAAAGATCAGAAGAAAGAAAGACATCATCTCCTTGAAAAAGAAGAAGTCAGAAGGATTCTTGATTACATGTGGGATCTGGATGTGAATGTGGTCGTCTTTGAAGACGGATATGACAAGGTACTGGCCAGAAGAAGAGACTGGATGATCGAAGAATCCATGGACCGAAACAAGTCCAACGTGGAGTTTGTGGATAAGGAAAGATTCTGCCAGAAAGATGTCGTCAAACTGGAGTTCCATTACGACGAAGAGAAATATGAAAAGAAGATCTATGAACTGATCGAAAAACATCCTTCAGACAGATCGGTTTATACCAAATCATTTACCGGTACCCTGGAATTCATGAAGCCGGGGATCGATAAAGGAGTTGCCTTAAAGATCGCATGTGAAAAACTCGATATTCCTTTGAATGAAGTCATCGCCTGCGGCGATATGGATAACGACATCCCGATGTTAGAGGCGGCGGGGACCGGTATCTGTCTGGCCAACGGTTCGAAGAATACAAAAAAAGCCGCCGACTGCATCACGGAATATGATGTACAGCACGACGGCCTTGGTACCTTCTTTGAGAAGTATCTAGTCTGACATTTCCGAAAGCAGATCGATGAATTCTTCAGCTGATCTTGCCTTGATGACCTCGTTGAAATTATCGGGGTCGACCAGGATCATACTGATCGGTTCGAAGAGTTCGTTGAACAGATAACGCTCATTCCTGTTGAAGCACAACATCATAATGAGTTTCACTTCCATCTCGTCCCATTTAACGGGAGTCTTGCAGATCCGGATATTGATTCCGGTCTTTTTTTCGTGCATCTTCATGGCGTGCGGGATCGCAAAGGCATCAAACGCAACCGAGGAGATGGAGTCTCTTTCAATGATCTCCGATTCAAAGGAATCTCCGACATAGTCGAGTTCCTTCAGCCTTTCCGCCATCTGGTGGATCGTTTCTTCTTTGTTGAAAGATTCTTCACAGACTTCAAAGAGTTCTTCTTTGATCAGATAGGAAAGGTGCTCACGGAAAACTTTTCTTTTCTTTTCCTTGCGGATCTCATCGATCTTGTTTCTGATGTTTTCAAGATCCTGATCCTTGATGATCGGGGACACTTCAACAAAAGGAACGCTGATCCTTCTGTCGGTCACAAGAGTAGATATGATCAGATCACACAAGACCTTATCCAGTTCTTCTTCCTGAGTCAGGATGCTGGAAACGATCAGATCATCTGAAAAACGCCTTGAGATCGTATCGGATAGTCTGTTGTTGAGATTGTAATATCCCGGGCAGAAGATCGCTACTGATAATTTGTTGCTTAAGGTGGATTGTAATTCCAATGCCCCGCCGATATGAAAGGCGATGTATGCGATCTCATCGTCATTGAGGTTGATCCCGGTCTTCTCTCTGATGAGACGGGCCGCGTTGACCGAAGCATCGTAGATCAAAGGACAGTTCTGTTTGATGGAATCGGTCAGCGGATTCTTTGAGAAGTAACCGCTGTGCGATCTGACAAGCAGGTTCTTGATGTGCAGACAGAAACGGACGAAGAATTCCGGCTGTGACAAGTCGATATAGAAATAGGAGCCGAAATCCTTGATGATGTCGTCTGCCAGCTGATAGATGTTTTCACCGACATAGTTCCTGACGTTGTCGACAGTGATCGTTTCGTAATCCAGGTTGGAAGCTCTGGAAAGGATAAGCATCGTAAACTCAGCCACTTCGATCTCGTTGAAATGAACACCGAACTTTTCTTCGAAGTGATCGATGATGCTTCTGGCAAGATCGTATTCATGAGAACGGACGATCGGTGGGATCGATCCTGCTTCGTTTGCGGAGTATCCGTTCCTGATCCTGTCGATCGTGATCGCAGAATGTAAGATCAGGTTTTCAAGAGAATAGTCGTTGATAAAGAAATGGTGTTTTTCAAACTCTTCCGTGATGGTGTTTTTGATAAACATGACATCGATCCCGTCAAAGGAAGCAGACATCTTTTCATAGTTGACGAAGTTGTTTCTGGATTCGGAATACATGATGGAACTCAAGAGTTTTCTCTTGTTTTTCTCTAAACCGTTGACCATCAGGACGTCGTTCTGATTGACCAGCTGCAGATCGCCTTTCTGCAGGATCTTCCTGACATTCACCAGATCAGCCTTGAGTGTTGAATAAGCGACAAACATCTCGTCACAGAGATCGAATGCATTCACAAAACCTCTTTTGATGATGCTGTTGATGATATAGGAAACCCTCTCTTCCGGCGTCTGCGGGATCGACGATTTTGTCTGTGAAAGCAGATCGTCTGCCTTCTGTCTGTCGATCACATATCCTTTGTGAGAGGAAGAGATCGTATCGGGAGAGATCGAGTTGATCTCCTGGATATAGGATTTGACGGAACGCGGCGAAACATCAAGCCTGTTGGCTAATGAAGAAGAAGTCAATGGTGTATCTGATCCCTTCAGTTCCCTGATCAGTTGAATGAGGTGGTTTTTCATGTCTTTATTATAACCGGATAAAGAAGTGCCGGTTTGAATTTTGGCAGGGATTTGGATTTTCACTCAGACAGGGCAAGAGAAAAGTCGCTAAACAGAAGGAAAATCAGTAAAATCAAAGCATGAAGAAAAAGCTGAATGTTTTGTTGGTGTGTGGAGCGGGAGCTTCTTCAAGCTTCATGGCCGCAAAAATGCGAGTCGCTGCAAAGAAAAGAGGCATCGAACTGACGATACACGCCAGATCAGAAAGCGAGATCAGTAATTTCATCGGAGAAGTGGATGCGATCATGGTCGGACCGCACCTTTATTTTTATTATGAAGAGCTGAAAAAGAATTTTTGCAGTAACTGTCTGATCATTCTGATGAATAAAGACTATTATTCCAAACTGGACGGAGACAAGGCGCTTGACCATCTGGAGAAAGAATTCAGCGATTTGCACGATTAGGGTGCAGAAGACAAGAGGAAAAGACCGTTATAAAACGAGATAATAAAGACGTATTAAAAGGAGAAAAAATATGGCAAAGCATAACGTATTACTGGTTTGTGGTTCCGGAGCATCTTCCGGCTTCATGGCTGCCAACATCAGAAAGGCAGCTTCCGCAAGAGGCGTTGAAATCAGCGTCAACGCAAGAAGTGAATCAACCGTTGAGGACTATGTCGATGAGATCGATTGCCTCATGATCGGACCGCACCTCGCACACCTCCAGCAGGAAATGGAAGAAAGATGTGAAGGTTATGATGTCAAAGTCGCTGTCATTGATAAGGATGCTTACGCACACCTCAATGGCGAAAAGGCGCTTGACCAGGTACTTGCTTTATTCGGAGAATAATACTTCGTTAATAAAGAAACTCGTGTAAAAGAAAGGGGAAAATCTTACATGAAAAAATTTATGGAATGGCTCGAGACTTCTTTCGCGCCTAAACTCCAGAAGATTACCAACCAGACTTGGGTCGTCGTCATCAAAGACTCTCTGATGCAGATCCTTCCGTTTATCCTTGTTGGTTCCATCTTCTGCTGTCTCGCTATCGTTAACGGAAACTTCTGGACACCGTTCGGCTGGACAATGTCAAAGATCTCTTTGATGGTCGCCTTCCTGATTCCGTTCAACTACTGCGAAAAGAAGAGATATAGAAAGCAGAGAATCCTGGCTGGTATCACCGGCTTACTGCTCTTCATGATCTTCATCAATCCTGAAACTGTTGAAGAAGCTGGACAGGGCCATGCATTATACGGTGCTAACGGTATGTTCGTTGCAATGGCAGCAGGTATCGTTTCCGGTCTCGTGTTCGGTGCATTCGCAAAGTTCTCATTCTTCAAAGAAGATTCTGTTATTCCTGATTTCGTCCGTCAGTGGTTCGACGCTTTACTGCCTATCGCATTGGTTATCTGCGGCGGCTGGCTCTTAGTCGACATCCTCGGTCTGGATATCGCCGGAACGATCCGTGTTATCTTTGAACCATTAGGAAACATCGTCAACACCTGGTGGGGTATGGCAATCACTTGCTTCTTCTACTGCTTCATCTACTCTATGGGTATTTCTACCTGGGTACTTACACCAGCTACTGAACCGATCAAGGTCCAGAACATTGCCAACAACCTGGCGCTGGTTGCAGCAGGAACAGCTACGATCCATAACTTAAGTATCTTTACTGAAACAACACTCTATACCTGCTATCTGTGGATCGGCGGTATCGGTGCTACTCTGTCTTTAGTCCTTCTGATGCTCTTCTCTAAGTCAACTGAGTTGAAGGCATTAGGTAGAGCTTGTCTGGTTCCGGGTATCTTCAACATCAACGAGCCGGTTATCTTCGGTGCTGTTGCTTGGAACCCGTATCTGATGATCCCAATGTGGATCCAGGGTATCGTTCTTCCGATCATGACCTGGGTCTTCACAAAGGTCATCCCATTCGCAAAGATTCCTCGTATCCAGTTCGAATTATGGTACTGCCCATATCCGATCTCAACTTGGATCTCTACACAGGGACACATTCCTAGTATCTTATTCGTAATCGCTCAGTTCGCGGTATCTGCACTTATCTGGTATCCGTTCTTCAAGGCTTACGAGAAGGTCAAAGTTGCTGAAGAAACAGCTGCTGAATCTAAATAATCTAAATCGTTATTATGATCAAAAACGCTGTCGCGCGGCTATCAGTCAGCGACAGCGTTTATTTAACTGAAAAAGGAGATAAACAATGAGTGAAAAAGTAATGACACCTGAAGAAAAACTCGAATTCGTCATGGGCAAGGCCATGGAGATCATCATGAACTCCGGTGATGCAAGAAACTTTGCAGCCCAGGCGTTCGATAAGATCTGTGAAGGCGACTACGAAGCTGCAAAAGCTCTGATCAAAGAAGCTGACAAAGTTCAGACAGCAGCTCATGTCGTTCAGACAGAAATGATCCAGGGCGACATCAGAGGTGGTGATGAAAAGATGGATTATTCCGTTCTCTTTGCGCACGCACAGGATACCCTGATGACTATCCAGGTCGAGATCAATATGACAAAGAACTTCCTGAAGTATGCTCAGGCCATTGATGCCAAACTGAATAAATAATTATGGCAAAGATGAGTAAAGTCAACGGTCTTCCAAAGGATTTCCTCTGGGGTGGTGCGTTAGCAGCCAACCAGATGGAAGGTGCCTGGAAGGAAGGCGGCAAAGGCTGGTGTCTGGCTGATATCAACAGAGCACAGTATGACATCGATCCGAAAGACAGATATAACATGGAAATCGATACAGCTTATATCGAGAAAGCGATCCATGAAGATGATCTGCTGTATCCGAAAAGAAGAGGCATCGACTTCTATCATACTTACGAAGAAGACATCAAACTCTTAGCCGGATCCGGCATGAATTCATTACGTACTTCCATCAACTGGGCGCGTATTTTCCCGAACGGTGATGATGAACAGCCAAACGAAGAAGGCCTTGCGTTCTATGACAGGCTCTTCGACTGCATGATCGAAAACGGTCTGGAACCGATGATCACCTTATCTCATTATGAGATGCCTTTGAATCTGGCCACCAAATATAAAGGCTGGTATTCAAGAGAGCTCGTAGACTTCTTTGTGAAGTATTGCGAAGTCTGTTTCAAGAGATACAAAGGTAAGGTCAAATACTGGATCGTTGTCAATCAGATCAATCTGATCGTTCACGAGAGCTTCAACCACTTAGGAATCGCAGCCGATAAGGTTGAGAATCTCCTGGAAGCCAAGTATCAGGGCGTTCACAACGAGATGGTCGCATGTGCCAAGGCAACAAAGCTCGGTCACGAGATCGATCCGGAAAACCAGATCGGCATGATGTTCTGTTCCAACCTGACATATCCATGCTCACACAGACCGGAAGACGTCTTCTGGAACATGAGACATAACCAGATGGAATACCTGTATGGCGATATCATGGTCAGAGGATATTACCCGGGCTATGCTTTGAGGTATTACGATGATCACGACATCCATATCGAATTCTATCCGGGCGATGAAGAGGCTCTGAAAGAAGGTACAGTTGACTTCGTATCATTAAGCTACTACTATACCAGACTGTCCGGTGAAGAACCGTTCTTACACACAGAACTCGGTCAGGTACCAAACCCTGACATCCCGGCTTCCGACTGGGGCTGGTCGATCGATCCGATCGGACTGCGCATCTGTCTGAACGAATACTGGGACAGATACCAGAAACCGCTCTATATCACGGAAAACGGCTTAGGTGCATATGATAAGGTCGAAGAAGACGGAAGCATTCACGATGAATATCGTATCGCTTATCTGAGAGACCACATCAAAGCATTTGAAGAAGCAGTCAAAGACGGCGTTGACCTCAGAGGCTATTACCCTTGGGGCCCAATCGATATCATCAGCTGTTCTTCCAGCGAGATCGAAAAACGTTACGGTTTCATCTATGTCGATTACGATAACTATGGAAACGGAACAGGCAAGAGATCACTGAAAGACTCTTACTACTGGTATCAGAAAGTCTGTGCTTCCAACGGCGAAGATCTGGGAGAATAAGAAGAAAACAAAGCCTCTGTTCCAACAAAACAGAGGCTTTTTATTAATTTGCACCAGGGTGTGCAAAAACCGATTATCTGAAAATTGTATTTTTGTATATTATAAATCTGATGAATCTCATACATGAAAAAATCATCCGTTTATTACTGGATAACAGCGGACCAGTTACTTCCAAGCACCTTTCTCAGATGCTGGGTATTTCTGTCAGATCAGTAAAAACCTATATCTCACAGATCAACGACGAAGCCCAGACGGGCGTGATCGTTTCTTCTGCTCAGGGATATACGATCAACAGAAACATAAACATCAGCCAGCTGATCAGAAAAGATAAAGACATCCCTCAAAATTTCGAAGAAAGAAGGAACTACATCATCAGAGAGTTCCTTTTAAAGCACTCTTCATCTCTGCAGATCGACGAGCTCTGTGACGAGCTGTGCGTATCCGAACCAACTCTGAGAGCGGATGTGACCAGGATCAACAGGCTGAACGAAAACTATAAGATCATCCTGAAATTCAAAAAGGACACACTTGAGATAGAAGGTCCGGAAAGAGCGCTCAGAAAACTGTACAGTCTGACACTGATGGATAATATCGAAAGCAGCTATTTTGACTACAACCTTCTGCAGAAGGAGTTTGAAGACTTCAATATCGGTTTTATCGTCACGCTCATTCGTAAAGTGTTTGGCAGACACAATTACTTTATCAACGAGTTTGCGCTGTTCAATATGACGCTGCATGTCGCAGTGATCATAGACCGCCTGAAAAAAGACAACTATGTGCAGCAGTTTGAAAATCTGCAGATGAACGCAGAAGAGGAAGAGATCGTTTCTGAGATTTGTGAAGGATTGGAAGATTACTATGATGTAAAGTTCACACAGGGAGAAAAAGGTGAGATCTATGTCCTGTTCCGCTCCAACGCAAACCTTCCTACGACCGATGAATACGAAAAACTCAAAGAACTTGTCGGAAACGAGATATCCGATGAAACGCTGGAACTGATCGAGGAGATCAGGGAAAGATACTATGTCGACCTGTCAAACCAGACATTCATGATGCCTTTTGCGCTTCATCTGAAAAACATGATCTATCGGGCAGAAAACGGGAAATCAATCTTTAATCCCCTGTCAGAAACAATCATCCACTCTCAACCAATCGTTTTTGATATTGCGCTTTTTGTGGCAATGAAGATCATGGACAGCTACGATATCGCTATCGACAAGGGAGAAGTCTGCTTCCTTGCCTTACATATAGGCGGGGAGATCGAAAGGCAGAGACAGATTTCAAAAAGGATCAGGACCGTTCTTTTATGTCCTTCCTATATGGATATCTCAAGCCAGCTTTACAACAAGCTTCTGCTGGCTTATTCCAACGAGATCGAGATCGTTTCCGTTATACAGCAGCCCTCAGAGATCGGGCGGCTTCAGTACGATCTTTTGATCTCCACGATCAGAACAGAGTCCGCAAGATCCACAGAGATCCTGATTTCTCCGTTCCTTTCCCAGAAAGACAAGATCATAATTCAGGACGGGATAGAGTCCGCAAGAAACAGGATTACAGGAAGAGTGCTGAAAAAGCATTTTGATGATTATTTTGAAGAAAGCCTGTTCTTCTACAAACCGAAAGGCGTTTCCGAGAAAGGAGAAGTCATTTCGCTTCTAGCTGATAATTTGATTGATGTTGATTACGTCAGCGAAGATTTTAAAGAAAGCGTAATGAGACGCGAAAACGCAGCAACGACCGCGTTCGGGATGTTTGCTGTACCTCATTCCATGGAGATGGACGCCTTAAAGACGAGCGTTTCAGTACTGATCGATCCCACAGGAATTGTCTGGGGACAGCAAAGGGTCTTTGTGGTTCTGATGATGTCAATCAGAGCCCAGAACCACGAAGAATTCACTCAGCTGTATGAAGCGCTGATTGCTGTTTTCTCAGAAGAAAACAACATCAGAATGATCTGCGGGTGCAGAACGTTTAAAGAGTATAAAGAAACATTGCTTTCTTTAATAGATTGATCTGTTATTTCTGACATTACAGACAACTTACACCAGCCGGTGCAAAAAGTAATTAGGTCAAACATCTGACCCCGGATAGACTTAAATTGTAAGCCGGCAAACAAAAAAAGACACAGGAGGTAGTGAAAGTGAAAATTCTATTATGTTGCGGTGCTGGAATGTCCAGCGGATTCATTGCAAAAAAAGTGCGACAGGCAGCTAAGGCTGACGGTGTTGCGGATGTCAGCTGCACAGCTCAGGCCGAAAGTACGATAGGGCCTTCTCTGCCGACGGTCGACATCGTTTGTCTCGGGCCTCATCTCAGACCAAAATATGAACAGATCAAGGCACAGTGTGATCAGTATGGTGCTAAGTGCATGGTGATCCCTGCTGAGATCTATTCAACAATCAACGGTGAAGGTCTCTATAAACTGATAAAAGAAGAACTGAACAAATAAAAAATAAGAAGGGGTTAATCAAAATGTCAGAAAAAAAACAGAACAAATTTATGAACTGGATGATGACGAAATTTGCGCCAGCAATGCAGAAAGTCATCGCTAATCCTTGGGTTGCGGCAGTCGCTGATGCATGGACGAGAGCTCTTCCGATCATCCTGACCGGATCGCTGATCTTCTTCTATAACGTCTTCCGTTCCTATATTCCCGCGTTGCCAAACCTTGATGCCGTAAAGGATTTCTCATTTGGCTTCCTCTCCCTGTTCCTGGTGTTCATCGTGCCATTCAACCTGATGGAAAAGAAAGGGCTGGCAAATTATTCGGTTATCGCCGGTTTCCTGGGTATTGCAGTCTACTGTCTGGTCCTCAACCCGACTTTCGATGAGAATTACTTTATGAACATCAACTATGGCTATTTCGGTCCTACCGGATCATTCGCATGTCTGGTTATCGGTGAGTTTGTTGCCTGTGTCTTCTATAATTGGACGAAGCACAACTTCCTGGAAGACAGCGCATTACCTGACTTTGTTGCCGGCTGGATCAACAACATCGTTCCGATCGTCATCGCGCTGCTGATTGCGCATGTAGTTGTAGGTATCCTGAAAGTAGATGTCATAGGTATCATCTCAACACTGTTCTCTCCGATTGCCGCGCTTGGCGGAACATATATCGGATTCGTGCTGTTGATCCTCATCCCAACCGTCTTATATTCACTGGGTATCAGTTCGTGGGCGTTTGGTGCAGTTTCCAATCCGATCTATTTTGCAAACATTGCAGCAAATATCGCTGCAGTTGAAGCAGGACAGAAAGCGACAATGATCGCAACTTCTGAATCGACATTCACTGCCGCTTTGATCACTCTCGGTGGCATGGGATGTACACTTCCGCTGGTAGTAATGGCTTTGTTAAGAGGAAAGTCAAAGAAAATGAAGACTATGGGCCGCGTATGTATCGCTCCGTCGATCTTCAACATCAACGAACCTGTCGTTTACGGCTTCCCGATCACATTCAACCCTACCCTGATGGTACCGATGTGGCTGTGTTCGCTTGTCGGAGCAACGATTGAGTACGCCGTCATGAAATTCGGTTTGCTCAACATACCGGCAAAGATGATTCAGGTCGGTCAGGTACCGGCGCCGCTTTCGACGGTAATGATCACCGAAGATATGCGTGGTATTCTGTGGTGGGCAGTGTTGTTCGTAGTATACTGGCTGATCTATGCGCCGTTCTTCAAAGCGTATGACAGACAATGTCTCGAAGAAGAAAACAAAGTTGCCGAATAAGGTTTTGAAAGGAGAACAACATGCAGGAAAACAATCCTCTGATCAAAGTATCTATGAACATCATCCTCCATGCAGGAGACGCCAGATTAAATGTAAACAACGCTTTACAGTTTGCACAGAAAGGCGAATTCCTTAAAGCGGCGGAGGAAATGAACGAAGCAGAAAGAAACATCACCCTCGCTCATCAGTCCCAGACAGAAGTGATCCAGGACGAGATGTCAGGTACCGATTATGAACCCTGTCTGCTCTTCTCTCACGCACAGGATACGCTGATGACGATCAGTTCCGAAATACAGACCGCAAAACATCTGATTGAACTGTATCGGCTGATCCTGGAAAAACAATAGAAAAAATACAGCCTGCCTGTAAAAGACAGGCTGTACTTCATAAAGGAGAAAACATGTCAAACAGAAAAACATTCCCTGAAAACTTCCTGTGGGGTGCTGCCACTTCTGCTTATCAGGTTGAAGGAGCTGCCTATGAGGATGGAAAGAAAGCTTCTCAACAGGACATCATCAACAAAGACAGTTACAGGACTTTCGGTTTTGCGACAGCTGAGATCGCGTCTGATCAATATCATCATTACAAGGAAGATATTGCTCTGATGAAGGAGATGGGATTCGGCTGCTACAGATTCTCTATCGCCTGGTCGAGAGTGTTTCCGGAAGGTACCGGAAAAGTCAATGAAAAAGGTATTCAATATTATAGAAACCTGATAAAAGAGCTGAAAGACAACGGCATCGAACCGATCGTTACCCTGTATCACTATGATTGTCCGTGGGCACTCGTTGAAAAATACGGCGGATGGCTCGACCGTCAGATCGTGAAGGATTTTGAATATTATGCCAGATACATCATCAACGAATTCAGAAACGATGTGAAATACTGGACAACGATCAATGAACAGTCAATCATCGTACAGTATTGGACTCAGAAATGCTATATTCCGGAAGAACTTCTGGATGGCAAGCACAATCAGCTCAGATATCAGATCAATCATTATATGAATCTCGCACACGCGATCGCCTGCAATCTGGTCCATGAACTGGTGCCGGGAGGGTTGGTCGGAGCCCCGATCGGCTATTCCTGTATCTATCCGCTGACATCCAACGCGGCCGACTGCATGGCTGCTCAGAACGCACAGGCATTAAGAAATGACTACTATACGGATATCTATTTCAAGGGCCATTACAACAAAGCAGCTATGATCTATCTGGAAAAGCACGGGCTGGCCCCGGTCATTGAAGACGGTGACATGGAACTGATCGCTTCCGGCAAGTCCGACTTCCTGGCTTTGAATTACTACGCTTCGGAATGCGCGTGCGCATGCCCGGATGACGGGTCCTATGAGATGAGGTGGTCAGGAGTTAACCGCTCCGGTAAGAAGGGCGAAATGTCCGGTTTTGAACAGCACCCCGGTTTCTATCAGATGTGCAAGAATCCGAACCTCGATACAACCGACTGGGATTGGGCGATCGACCCAACAGGTATGGAATACATGCTGAGAGATCTGTATAACCGTTACAATAAGCCGCTGATGATTACGGAAAACGGATTAGGTGCCTATGATACTCTGACAGAAGACGGAAAGATTCACGACGATTACCGTATCGATTATCTGAAAAAGCACATCGCAGCCATGGGAAAGGCCGTGGAATATGGTGTTGAGATGATCGCCTACTGTCCGTGGTCGGCAGTCGATCTTCTTTCCACTTCCAACGGTGTTAAAAAAAGATATGGATTCATCTATGTTGATCGGACAGACGATGATCCCAAGTTCTGTGAACGTTTCAAAAAAGACTCATTCTACTGGTATCAGAAAGTCATCGCTTCCAATGGCGAAGAACTGTAAAAAGAACGTTTAAGCACAAGCCCGAACGGTTTGTGGTATGCTGAAAAAAGAAAGGAAACATACAATATGAAACAGATCCCGAAAGGTTTCCCCAAAAACTTCCTCTGGGGCGGTGCAGTCGCGGCCTGTCAGATTGAAGGTGCGTGGGATGTAGATGGAAGAGGTCCGTCAACATCCGATATCCACAGATATGATGACAAACAGGACCATGCGCACATCGCTAAAGAAGGCGGCGATACACTTGCCGGAATTGCAGCAGCGCTCGCCGATAAGGAAGGTTACTATCCAAAAAGACACGGCATAGACTTCTATAACACATATAAGGAAGACCTCGCTTTTATGAAAGAGATGGGCTTCAAGGCATTCAGAACTTCAATCTCCTGGTCCAGGATCTTCCCGAACGGTGATGAAGAACAGCCGAACGAAGCGGGATTGAAGTTCTATGATGACCTGATCGATGAGATCATCAAAGACGGAATGGAACCCGTTATCACGATGTGTCACTATGACATTCCACTATATCTGGTAACAGAATACGGTGGCTTTGCGAACAAAAAAGTCATAGACTTCTTTGTAAAGTATGCCTGCCTGCTTCTGGAAAGATTCAAAGGAAAAGTCAAATACTGGATCGTATGTAATCAGGTCAACCTGCTTCCGACAGTCATGTTCGGATCGCTGGGGATCTATGATGATCAGACGACTCCGGACAAGATGGATGAACTGATGTATCAGGCAGTTCACAATCAGTTTGTTGCCTGTGCCAAAGTAAAGTCGCTTGCGCACGACATCGATCCTGATGCACTGCTTGGAACGATGGTTGCCGATGGCACAATGTATCCTGCGTCCTGCAAGCCAAAAGACGTTGTGGCCGCTATGAACAAGAATCGCTATCAGCAGTATTTTTTCGCGGATGTTCAGCTCAGAGGAGAGTACCCGGTATATATGCTGAGATACTTTGAGAAAAACGGCATCCACGTAGAAATCTCAGAAGAAGACGAGAGACTTCTGAGAGAAAACACAGTTGATTTCCTGGCGATGTCTTTCTATTCTACAAGCATTGTTGATGCGGAAAGAAACGGGGTCAAGCCATATGTGGCTTCACAAAATCCGAACCTCGAGCCAACACCATGGGAATGGCGTGCCGATCCGCTGGGATTCTACAACGCATTATGTCAGCTTTCCGACAGGTACCATGTACCGCTCATGGTGGCGGAAAACGGCTTTGGTGCCTATGATAAAGTCGAAGAAGACGGATCCATTCATGATGATTACCGCATTGATTATCTGAGGAAACATATCGAACAACTCCGTAACGCCATTGAAGACGGCGCTGAAGTGTTCTCTTATCTGAGCTGGGGTCCGATCGATATCGTTTCTTCTTCTTCTGCCGAAATGTCAAAGAGATACGGTTATGTCTATGTCGATCTCAATGATTACGGAAAAGGGTCTGGAAAGAGATTAAAGAAAGATTCCTTCGAGTGGTATAAAAAAGTTATTGCCTCAAACGGCGAAGAACTGTAGATGTGAAAAAGTACCAGATAAGATCCGGTACTTTTTGTATATAATGAAAGATACAAGGAGATCATTATGGCTGACAATCAATTAACAGGAAATTATAAGGAAACGGAAACATATAAGAAAGCCGACGGGCAGACCAGGACAAAGATCGAACGTTTCAAGAAAGAAAACAAGATTGAAAACAATCACATGTATTTGCTTCTTTTAAGAGAAGACTACAGAAACCTTCCGAAAGAAGAGAAACAGAAGGGCAACAGAGCACCTGAGATCATGGTGATCTCGGGAATCATCTCTTTCCTGGTCGCAACCGCAAGACAGGCGATGAATGTCCTGCCATATATCGGCATCTATATGATCGTTGTCAGCGCCATATATTTCTCCGGTATCCTGAATCCGATCGGCAGGCAGTTGAGCAACATCAACAAGCTGCTGAAGAAATTCCCAAAAACTCCTTCCATCAGAGAGTATCTGAAGGAAGAAGAAAGCGAAGAATAAGAAACAGAAGGCGATTTGAAGAAATCATCTTTTGTTTTATGTCGTTTTACGATAAAATAACCTTATCACGAAGAAAGGACGAGTAAGATATCAAAGGTCTTCAAGAGAGTTCCTGATGGTGGGATGGGAACAGATACCGGTATTTGAATAAAAACCCGGAGTGAATCGTTTGCTGCGTTAAGGCTCAATGAAGGGCATATACATCTGTATATGAACTAAGGTGGTACCGCGTGAATAACGTCCTTAGAGATAGGGACGTTTTATTTTTTTTGGAGGAACATATGGAAAAAGTCAGCAGTAAAGACGCAATGAAGGAACTGACGTTGTTGTTGATGTACCTGTCAAGATTTACTGACGGAGAGAATTTTTCCGAAGCAAAAGATTTTTATGCTTGGAAGGGTTATGATTTTGGCGTCATCAACAAACTGGATGAAGAAGAGCTGATCCATCAGGGAAGATACAGAAGCAAGAGCGTCTATATCACCGAAAAAGGAAAAGAAGAAGCGAAGAAACTTCTTGAGAAATACAATATCAGTGACTGGAAGATATAAGAAAACAAAAGAACAGGAGATAAACATGGAAAGAGAATTCAATGATCAGGAACTGGTCAGACGACAGAAGGCTGAAGAATTAAGAGCCAAGGGCATCGATCCGTTTGGACAGGCATATGTCAGAACGGCAAACTCAAAGTCGATCAAAGATGAATATGGCAATTTCACAAAAGAAGAAGTTGAAGAAAAGAACGTTGAAGTATCGATTGCCGGCAGGATCATGTCCAAGAGAAGGATGGGCAAGATGTGCTTCATGCATATCCAGGATAAGGACGGACAGATCCAGCTTGTCATCAATAAAGCTGATGTCGGTGAAGAAGTCTATGAACTGGTCAAGGCTTCCGATATCGGAGACATCATCGGAATCAAGGGTCTTGTCTACAGGACCAACCCGAATGAAAACAATCCGCTGGGCGAGCTTTCCGTTTACGTCAAGGAATACACTCATCTGACAAAGGCATTAAGACCTCTGCCGGAAAAGTTCCATGGTCTGACTGATGTTGAAGAAAGATACAGAAGAAGATATGTCGACCTGATCATGAACGAAGATGCCAAGAGGATCGCATTCTTAAGGCCGCAGATCATCAGAGCGATCCAAAGGAACCTGGACTCACAGGGTCTTGTCGAAGTGGAGACACCGGTACTTAATCCGATCTTAGGCGGCGCCAACGCAAGACCGTTCGTCACGCATCACAACGCGCTCAATAAGGATTTCTATCTGCGCATTGCGACCGAACTTCACCTCAAGAGGCTGATCGTCGGTGGCATGGAAGGTGTCTATGAGATCGGCAGACTGTTCAGAAACGAAGGCATGGACCTCAAGCACAATCCGGAATTCACGACCGTTGAAGCATACGTTGCCTATTCCGATATGGAAGGCATGATGGTTTTATGTGAAAACCTCTTTGAAGAAGTATCACAGTCTGTATTAGGTACGACCGAGATCCAGACCGGTGATCATACGATCTCTCTGAAGGCTCCGTTCAAGAGGGTCAACATGACCGATGCGGTCAACGAAAAGACCGGCAAGGATTTCAGGAACATCTCTCTGGAAGAAGCAGAGGCTGTGTGCAAGGAACACAATGTCGAGCTGCAGAAGCATGAACACGACCTCGGCCACATCATCAACAACCTCTTTGAAGCGTTGTGTGAAGAAGATATGGTCGGTCCGGTATTTGTCTGGGGCCATCCGATCGAGATCTCTCCTCTGGCAAAGAAGGATCCAAGCGATCCGCGTTTCACATCCAGATTTGAGATGTACATCAATGGTACTGAATACGCCAATGCGTTCTCTGAACTGAACGACCCGATCGATCAGTATGAGAGATTTGAAGCTCAGCTCAAGGCAAAGGAACTGGGTGATGATGAAGCGACCGAAATGGATATCGACTATGTTGAAGCTCTGGAATACGGCCTTCCTCCAACGGGCGGTATCGGTATCGGCATCGACAGACTGGTGATGTTGCTGGCGGGAACCGATTCGATCAGAGAAGTCCTGTTGTTCCCGACGATGAAGCCGTTGGGATCAGAAAGAAAGACGATCAGGACAAATACTCAGGAAGAAGAAAAGATCGACTTCTCCAACGTCGTCATCGAACCGTTGTTTGAAGAAGAAGTTGATTTTGATACATTCTCAAAATCTGATTTCAGAGCCGTCAAGGTACTCAAGTGTGAAGCTGTTCCAAAATCCAACAAGCTCTTACAGTTCACGTTGAATGATGGTTCTGGAAAAGAAAGAACGATCTTAAGCGGAATCCGTATGTACTACGAAGATCCTGCTGAACTGGTAGGCAAGACATGTATCGCGATCGTCAATCTCCCGCCAAGGAAGATGATGGGAATCGAATCTCAGGGCATGCTGATATCAGCCGTACATCATGAAGGCGAAGAAGAAAGACTGCATCTGCTGATGGTCGATCCTCATATCCCGGCTGGGGCAAAGTTACATTAAGAAACGAAGAAAGCCTTTGAAAAAAGGTTTTTCTGATGCCTGATTCTTCTTAAGCAGCGCAACAAAACAACAATAGGGTAAAATATAAACAAGAATCAAGGACCGTAAACATATGAAACATTACATAATCGTAAAATTCAAAGACAGAAACGATACCGAAAGAGTTTATGAAGAAGTCAAAGCTCTTTTTGAAAAGACACTGGAGATCGACGGCGTAGACGGTGTGACTTTGCACAAGTCAAACAGCGATCGGACAAACCGCTACAGTCTGATGATCGAAATGGATATGACAAAGGAAGCACTGGAGGTTTATGATGCCTGCGATGCCCACAAACAATGGAAAGCGGAATACGGCGATCTGATCGAAAGCAAGGCGATCTTTGACTGCGATTAGATCTGATCATAAATAGGAATCAACTATGACAATCAAGATTATCGTCAGCGGCGAACACACTCAGGAAACAAGACAGAGATTCCTTTCTCTTCCTGATACGAAGATCGTGTTCACAGACAGTTACAGGGATGTAAAAGAAGAAGATCTGGATGCAGAAATTTTTGTCGGTCATCTGAACAAGGAACTTGCTGAAAAGATGACAAAGCTCGCCTATGTTCAGCTATATTCTGCCGGTGCCAACAAATACGATTGGCTGCCGGAGAGGATCAGGCTGGCCAACGCCTACGGAGCTTATGGAGAATCAATCGGCGAACATATGATCACAACGACTCTGATGGCGATGAAGAGAATGCCGGATTATGTCCATATGCAGGATGAGAAGAAATGGAGCCTGATCCCGGATGTCGTCCGCTTCAAAGGATCCAATATCCTTTCGGTCGGAATGGGCGCCATAGGAACAGCGTATCTGCAGAAAGCACACGCTCTAGGCGCAAGGTGTTATGGCGTTCGAAGGACAGTCCATGACAAACCTGATTTTGTTGAAAAACTTGTAACGGTAGAAGATATGGATGAACTGCTTCCTGAAATGGATGTCGTTGCTTTGAGCCTTCCGGGAACGGAAGAAGTCAACGGCTTATTTGATGAAAGAAGGCTTAGGCTTATGAAGGATACAGCGATCATCCTGAATGTCGGAAGAGGCAACGCGATAAAAACAGATGATCTGATCAAAGTCATGAACGAAGGTCACCTCAGAGCGGCGTGTCTTGATGTAACGGATCCCGAACCTTTACCAAAAAGTCATCCGCTCTGGACAACAAAACGCGTCTATATCACACCGCATATCTCAGGCGGAATGCGTGCCGGCATCAACTACGAAGCCGTCATGGATGTCGTATTTAAAAATATGGATCTCATCCTGGAGGGTAAGGAACCGATCCATATCGTTGATCGCAAATTAGGTTATTAAACAGGTAATTTAAATTATCGTGTGTAATCGCAGATTTACGGTATAAATTATCGTGTGTCTGTAAACAGAAAGAAATAAAGGTGTCGTATCCCTATATACGTGGAATGCGGCACCTTTTCTTCTGTTCTCGGATAAGGTATCTGTGGTGATGTGAATGGTTATATGTGTATCAGTATTTCTTCTTCTCTTCTTCCAGTCTTCTCTGCTTCAGATCTCTTTTCATCGAAGTCAGTCTGTCGGTGATGGAATAGAAGGCTCTGTCATTGAAACAGTACAACATCCTCTTGCGGAACCTTGGGAAGTTGGCCAGCCCCTTGGACAGAGAGATGTTGAGAGAAATCTGTTGATTCATGGATTCACTTTTCGCATTCGACAGTCTGTCTCCCGTGACATCGGAACGGATGAAGGAGTTGATGATCTGTTTCTTCCATCTGATCATGATATTCACAAACTCCTCGTATTCCCTTATGTTTTCCTTCTGGAATAAAGCGATCAGCTCATCAAGCTTTTCCTCTGCCTGCTCATAGTTACAGTGCTTATTGAAGTCTCTGTAGGCTTCCTTGAGCTCATAGGCGGTGGTGAGTTCTTCATCGATCTCCAGTAACATCTTATAGATATCCCCATAGTTGAGCTTCATTCTGAATACGTGATTGTATCTCCTCTCGCCGTCCATCTTATATCTGTCTGATTCCAGCAGCTTGTGCCAGTTCTTGAGCAGATAATAGGATCTGGATCCGTAGATCTTCGATTTCATGATCCTTATCCTGATCCTGGTGAAATCCCTGTATAAGTGTTCGATGACATGGAAGGGATCGATCGCCACTACACAGTCGGGAAACCATTTATGAGCCATTTCCTCATAGGGTTCCCACATGTCGATCGTGACATATCTTACCGCTTTCCTTTCTTCTTTTGACCTGAAGGAGAGGTAATTATTGAGCTCATACTTACTTCTGGAGGGAAGGATGTCGACAAGTGAAAAATGATCGTTGTCTGTCAGCACGCAAAGATAGGAAGCGTCCTTCCTTTTCGCCATCTTCGAATGGATCTCATCGATCCCCAGATTCTCGGGAAGGGGGATTTTCGGCATCAGGGCAAAAGAGTCGAAATACCTGATGACCTGAGTGGCTGATATATGATTCTTCTTGGCTACCATCGTATAATTATAGCGAGGATCGTGCAGATCTATCATAACTTGATTCATTACGGGGATCGAGTTATTGAACCCGTTCATTGCGAACGGGTTTCTTTCAAATTCGCTGTAATCACACTTCTTACATCTGTATCTTCTGGCTTCGTAGATCAGCGTGCAGTTTCTGTCAGTGAGGATCTTGTGATTGATCACCTTGTCCTTCACTCCGTTTCCGCACAGCCTGACTTGGCATACCGGGCAGATCCTTTCCCTTTGATCCATCTTCATCCTGATGCGTATCAGAAGGTCTCCATCTTCATTTAAGGATTCAAACTTCTCAATAGATTCTTCATCGATATTGAACAGGTTATAAATCAGATTCTTCATAAATATAAAAATATCTCCTTTTCTGTTATGATCACCTCCGATACCTTATCCAATTCAAGGCTAACAGAAAAAGAAGATATTCATTATTTAAAGACGGTACACATTATCTGAAGGATATCGGACACACAGGGGCACAGTACAGTTTAAAGAAAAGACACACCCACACGATAATTTAAAGAGCCATTAAACAAAAGAAAGTTCCCGGCTTTGGGAACTTGTTTTCATATTGTCTAGCAGCCTTTTCTGTCCAGACCACAGGATTGCCCCTGGGTCAATGTTGCTTCAGGAATAAAGATCGTATATCCGTTTTCTGTCAGCCAGGTTTCCCAGTCTGTCCAGACTTTTCCATTGTCGTCGACAAGAGCAGGAAGGCCGATGTCACCGATTTCTTTCAAATGATCGAAGACAGGTTCCCTGTCTCTGATCTCCAGGAAGGCCCCGAGATTTCCGAGATTTTCCAGGACATCGATAAATTCATATGGCGCATTGTTTTTGTCCAGATTTTCTTTTAAGACGAGACAATAAGGGCATTTAAAACTACCGTATACTTTTGTCATAACTGTTGAACTCCTTGTTTTCTCTCATATTATAAGAGCCTGTTTTATTTCGCAAACGATATGATCTGTTCAGCTTTCTTTTGTCTGTTTTCTGCTGTAAAGCCAGTAGATCGGGATGCAGGCAAGAAGCAGAAGGGCATAGATGTCAAAGAGGAATCCGTATCCCTGTCCTGAGATAACGAATGCACCGATCGCCGGACCGAGGATATTTCCTAAATCCATACCGATGTAGCAGGAACTGGATGCGACACCGCTTCTTTCAAGACCGAGTTTTCTGACAGAATCAGCCTGTATTGCGGAAGATCCGCTTCCCTGGCCGATGGCCTTTAAGACAGAGGCAAACAGCACAAGCGGAAGGGCATATGCTTTGGCAAAGCAGAAGGCAAATATGGCTGATAAGACAAATGCAGGATAGAGAGTATAGGCGATGCCTTTTCTATCCAGCCACTTGCCCGTAAATGGTTTGGTCAGAACGGTCGTGATCGAAGAGACCGTATAGTACAAAGAGATGTTGGCGATCCCTCTGTTTGTGCCATAGTCTTTCAGATAGTAGAGAAGGATGCCGTTGCCAACTGACAACATACAGATCAGAAATACATACATCAGTAATTCCGGCGCAAAGAAGTTTTCCGCTTTGAAGACAAACTTCTCTTTCTTTTTCTGTTTCTGCTGATAAGGAATAAGCCAGGTACCGATGGCACAGATCAGGTTGAGAACAGAGGCCCAGACAAAGATCTGTTCCATGCCGAATCTGTTTTCTACAAATTCACCAAGCTGTGGTCCGATGGTCGTAGAGACGACAGTGCCGATACCAAGATATGCCAGACCTTCTCCAAGACGGCTTAACGGCAGAAAGTCAGCGCCAAAGGCCATTGAAACAGTGCCGCTCAAAGAGAACGCAACGCCATGAAGGATCCTGACGGCGATGATCTTTTCAACGGTATCTGCTTTTGTGTACAGAAGCAGACATACGATCGAAAGAAGATAAGAAATGACCATGAGCTTTTTCTTGCTGAAATGATCACTGGCTGCACCGGAGAACGGTCTTCCAAACAACGCGACAAGACTCATCAGAGAAGAGATGATGCCGGTGATCTCCATTGGAGCACCACGAGAGATCAGAAAAGAAGGCAATACCGGATTGACCATATAGGATGCAGAACCGCTGATGACACTCATGAGGAAGACCATCAGGAACGGTACAGTAAAGATTCTTTCGTTTTCTTTGTTCATCAAGGATATTTTATCGTTTTGGATCACAAAAGGATTTTAAATATATCGATTCGTTTTTCAAAAACGGACAATAAAAACGCCTTTCAGCGTTTCCTGTATTCTTTGGGAGAACATCCGTAATAATTTCTGAATTTCTGATAGAAATTTGTCAGGTTTTCATAACCGTATTTATATGCGATCGTATCGATCGGTATATCGTTGGATCTGATCTCTTCGGCGATCAGGGTCATTTTCTTTTCGGTAAGAAGTTCCTTAAAAGATTTTCCGACATTCTTTTTCATGATAGAAGAAAGATAGGAAGGATTCACTCCTATGACGCTTGCGGTTTCCTCGAGGCTGCAGGTCAGGAAGTTGCTTTCGATATATTTCAAGGCAGAAACGATGATCATGTTGGATTTTCCCAGTTTGGAACAGATGATGTTCGTGTTCAGTTCGTTCGTCATATCCAGCATCAGTGTATGAAACATTGAATTGATCAGATCGTCATGATAAGCAGAAGGAAAGAAGCTTTCATATAAGATTTCTGACATCGTTGACTGTAATCTGTCGTTTTGTGATGTATCAAAGACCAGATAGTTCATCTGGCTGTCATTTTCTTTCAGCGCATTATATAGAAAAGTGGTCAGTATGTTATCTGTCTTCAGCATCGAAAGGAAATTATCCACGAAATATTTCTTATCGATCAGCAGATTTACGAGAATATCGTTTTCTTTCTGATCTCCCAGTGAGTGAACGGTGTTGGAGTCGATCAAGGTCATGTCTCCTCTTTTTAAAAGCACATCCTGACCGTCGATCTTCTGCAGACAGGTACCGGAAAACTGATAGTTGATCTCTATGCAGCTGTGATAGTGAGGAGGAGTTTCCATAAAACGTGAGTTTTTCATCACGACCATGGTAGGGCTGGCAAAAAAAGGGAATTCATAAGCCTGTTTTTTCTGATCAAAAGTCAGTTTGTGCAATGTTGTGTGCTTTCCTTGCAGGTGGGCAAGTTCGCTTTCCGTGCGTTGATGCAGATAATCGATCAATTGTTTCTGTCTTTTTTCATTCATATCCAAAGTGTAACAAATAATCTAAAGAAATGATAGTTTTTAATAAAGAAGCGATATTAAAAAGAGAAGTTTTAATTCCTATAATGAGCTTGTAAATCAACAAAGCAGAAAAGCTTAAAGGAGAAAAAGATGGATAAGTTTATTGAAAAGTTATCTACAGTTGCAAGCAAGCTCGCTAACAACAAGATAATCAAAGTTGTTTCCTCTTCGCTGATGGCGCTGATGCCGGCATTGATGATCGGTTCAGTCGGTTCTATCCTTCAGCAGATCCCGTTTGCCTGGTATACTGACCTTGTCGCAAAACTGAATCTTGGTCCGGTCTTCCAGGGAATGGTCAATGTATCAACGAACATGTTAGGATTATTTACCGCTTTCTCAGTCGGTTATCATTATGCGCAGGGCGAGAAAAAGGACGGCTTTACTTCCGGTATCCTTTCTCTGATCGCCTTCCTGCTGATCACACCGATGGAGACGGTTGGTGAAGGCTGGTTCGCCACAACAAATCTGCCGCTGACCTGGCTTGGTTCAACAGGCTTGTTCACAGGCATGATCGTTGCGCTTGTTTCAGCTAAACTGTATTGCTATCTGGTTGATCACAATATCACGATCAAGCTTCCGGATTCGGTTCCGCCATTCATTTCAAAATCTTTCACAGGAATCATTCCGGGTATCCTTGTATCTCTGTTGTGGGTCATAGTCAATATCCTGATTTCCTTAACCCCGTTTGGAAATCTTCATTCAGTCATTTATGGTCTGATCGCAGCGCCGTTACAGAATCTCGGGGGATCAGTATGGGCAGCAGTGATCGCACAGACTCTGACCGGCTTGTGCTGGTTCTGTGGTGTACATGGTATGGCTGTTGCAATGGTCATCGCTCCGATCTGGATGGCTGCTGATGCAGCTAACGTTTCTGCCATCAGTGCAGGCATGGCTCCAACAAACATCATCACCAATAACTGGATCCAGACAGTCGGAAATATCGGCGGTGCCGGTGCAACCTATGGCCTGGTCATCCTGATGCTGCTGGCTGCCAAGAGCAAGCGTTACAAAGATATGGGAAAACTTGCGATCGTTCCTACGATCTTCAGTGTCAACGAACCTGTCACATATGGTGTTCCTTGTATGCTGAATCCGATCCTGGCGATCCCTTATATCTTCCTTCCGCCGCTTCTGATCGCTCTGTCTTATATCCTGGTCACGATCGGTATCCTGCCTGTAGGCAATGGAATCGGTGCTCCGGCTTCGATCCCGGTACTCATGGGATTCTTCAATATGGGATGGAGAGGAGCTCTGTGGAATATCGTTGAGATCCTGATCAGCGTCGTAGTATACTTCCCGTTCTTCAAGGCACTTGATAATCAGGCTGTCAAAGAAGAAAGCGGAGAAGCAGAATAACAAATAATAAAAAAGGAGAAGTTGATTCTTCTCCTTTCTCTTAATAAACATCAGAAAGGAAAGAAACCATGAAACAGATAGAAGAAGTATTGAACAACAGATACGAACACAAACTGTTCCCGTTCTTCTGGCAGAAAGGACAGTCAGAAGAAGTGATCAGTCAGTACATTGAAAAGATGTATGAACAGGGTATTCATGATTTCTGTGTGGAATCAAGACCACATCCTGACTTCTTAGAAGAAGGGTGGTGGAAACTGATGGATCATATCATTGATGAAGCAAAAAAGAGAAATATGCACATCTGGATCCTTGATGATGCGAAATTTCCTACCGGTTATGCCAACGGAAAAGTTCCTTCAGAATTAAAGAAAAGATATCTGAACTATCATCGTTTTGATGTTACCGGAAACGGAAGCGTTTCTTATCTGAATGTATCCTGCCCGGCCGGGATCAGAGGAGCAATGGATAAAAGACACGCCAACGACAGGATCGTTGCTGCGATACTGACAGAAAACGATACGAGCGAAATGCGATCTTTTAAAGAAGACATCCTGATCGATGTCACAGGAAAGATCAGCGACGGTTTATTGAAACTTGAGCTTGATCGGAAAGACTACAGTATATTCGTTGTTTATGAAACGTCTGCCGGGGAAGAAAAAGTGACAGAAGATTATCTCGATCCGATGAATCCTGAAGCGACTCAGATTCTGTTGAATGAAGTATATCAGAAGCATTATGATCATTATTCTGATGAATTCAGAAAAACCATCACTGCCTTTTTCTCAGATGAACCCCGTTTCGGCAACACGGGAAAAAAGAAAGATCTGATCGGAAGGACAGACACCCCATTGCCATGGAATAAGGAAGTCCTGAAACGGCTGATCGATGATAAGAAGATTAAAACAGAAGAACTTGTTTTCCTGTTTCAAGGAAATGGTCACCGCGCAAGCGAAGTCCGCTTTGCCTATGTGGATACAGTATCAAGGCTGTACAGCGACTGTTTTGCGAAAGTGATCGGAAACTGGTGCAAAGATCACGGCGTTATGTATGTCGGACACGTCATTGAAGACGACAACGTCCATGCCAGACTTGGATATGGATGCGGTCATTACTTCAGAGCGATGGCTGGTGAAGATGTTGCCGGTATCGATGTGATCGGAGGTCAGATCGTTCCGGGCATGGATTATCCGCATGATGCCTTCTCTACCGGAGGAAGTGACGGCGAATTCTATCATTACGCTTTGGCCAGGATGGCAGCGTCTTGCGCAAAACACGACCCAAAGAAGCAGGGAAGAGTCATGTGTGAAGCGTTCGGTGCTTACGGCTGGGTTGAGGGTCTGCAGATGATGAAATGGATCACAGATCACCTGGTTTCACACGGAGTGAACATCCTGGTTCCGCACGCGTTTGATCCGGCTGATTTTCCTGACTGGGATTGTCCGCCGCACTTCTATGCACACGGCATGAACCCACAATATCCGTATTTTCATGTATGGTCGCAATATGCCGATCGGCTCTGCGCCTTATTCTCGAAGGGAAAAAAGATTTCAAAGATCGGAGTATTGTATCATGGCTTTGCGGAATGGTGCGGAAACACCATGTACTTCCAGAAAGTCTGCAAGGTACTGCAACAGAAACAGTTAGACAGCGATATCATCAGCGAAGACTATCTGTCTGATTTAAAATGTGAAAACGGAAAATACAGTATCAACGGAAACGGATACGATGTGCTGATCGTGCCTGAGTGCGACAGACTTCCTTTCGAACTGACAGAAACATTACGAAAATTGTCAGAAAAGATCAGGGTCATCTTTGTGAACAGTCGTCCGGAAAACATCTCATTTGGTGAGGCCGTCAGACTGGAAGATCTTCCTCAGGAATGTGAGGATTCAAGAACAGTTTATACAGATGGTTCTTTAGAGCATCTGAATGTATATGAATATGAAAAAGAAGGCGGAAAGGTCTGGATGCTGTTCAATGAAGATGTCTATCATTCGATCACAACGACTTTATCGCTTGATACAGATAAGAGGATCGTCATGTATGATGCGTTTGAAAACAGAATCTTTGAAATGAAACAAAGATCTGAAAACGGAAAGGCGACGATCGATCTGGATCTGGAACCATATGAATCCATCGTCATCCTTGAAGGAGAAGGCGGAGAAAAGAAAGCAGAGATCTCGGATCTTCTTACTTCGATTGAAGCAGACAGGATTTTCAGAAAAGAGTATTGCAGCAAGGATTATGAAAACACAGATGCTGAAACTATCAGAAGTGATATCCTGTTCTCAGGAACTGTCAGATATGAATATGTAACAGAGTTTGATGATAACAACGTGATCCTCAAACTGAACGGCTGCAAAGAAGTGGCTAACGTTGAAGTAAACGGGATCGATTGCGGAACAGCCATCTGCGGTAGATATGAATTCGATATTTCCAAAGCGGCAGTAAAAGGCAAAAACCACATCGTTGTAAGTGCAGCCAATACGCTCGTTCACAAACAGCGGGATCTCTTTTCGATGTATGTTCCGATAGAAAACACATATCCCGATCCTGTGATCGATATTTATAAGAAAGCATAATTAAAAAGGAGAAGACATGTCTAAAACCAGTGATATGATCAGAGCACACAACATCGGTGCAGTTGGAAGCAATCAGGGTGAGATCGTCATTCCGGAAAATGTTGAATGTAAGAAAGATCTGATATACGGCAAGGATCAGAAGTGGAATGTTTTTGATATCTATTACGAAAAATCAAATGACAAAAAACATCCGACGCTGATCAGTATTCACGGAGGCGGATGGGTATCCAACACAAAAGAATCTTATGAAGCATATTGTCTGGATATGGCGGCCAGAGGTTTCAATGTGATCAATTTTACTTTCAGACTGGCTCCGGAAGACAAACATCCGGCAATGATAGAAGATGTCAATTCGATGGTATGTCATCTGTGTGAGAACGCCGATGAATACGGACTGGACATGAAACACGTCTTCATGGTCGGCGATTCTGCGGGCGGACACATGCTGGCGATGTACTCAGCAATATGCACGAACAGAGAATACGCTTCAACATTTGATTTCAAGGTTCCTGAAGATTTTGTGCCGACAGCGATCGCTTTGAACTGCGGTGTATACGAGATCAAAACGATCATGTATTCAGAATCGAAAGAGCCAAACGCGATGAAAGACATCTTATATGATTATCTTGGTGAAGACTGCAGTGATGAAGTCATCACGATGAACAATCCGATCGAACATGTGACTTCTGCGTTTCCTCCGACATATCTGATGACAGGAAATGCGGATGTATTCCAGGATCAGTTTGAAGAAATGGAAAAGGTATTATCAGAAAACGGTGTTGAACATCTCTTCAGAAATTATGGTGATGAAAACACAAGATGTCCTCATGTATTCCATCTGAATGTCGGTTCTGAGATCGCCAACGAATGTAATGATAATGAAGTTGCTTTCTTCATGAGCAAGATCTAACAGACTATTCCAAGTGCGTTTTAAAACGCACTTTTTTCAGAAAAAAAGCGGTTTTACTAAACACGGAAGAAATGTTTTAATTAATGTGAAACAACGATCGATCATATAAGAAACATAAAGAAAGGATAATCATGAAAGAATTCTATATCAATGACGACGGGATCAGACTGCACGCCAAACTGGATATGCCTGCTGATCGAAGTGGCAAATGCCCTTTAGTCATCGTGATCCATGGCTTTACCGGACACATGGAAGAAAGGCATATCGTTGCCTTACATGAAACTTTAAATGAAAACGGATATGCAAGTCTGAGAGTTGATATGTACGGTCACGGAAAGAGCGAAGGAGAATTCAAAAACCACAACATCTTCAAATGGATCAACAACGCGTTATGTGTTGTTGATTATGCAAAGAAACTGGATTTTGTCAGCGATTTGTATCTCTGCGGGCATTCTCAAGGCGGTTTCCTGACGACCATCATTGCCGGTATGAGACCGGACGACTTTAAAGCGATCATGCCTTTGTCCCCGGCTCTTATGATACCGGACAGCGCAAGGAAAGGTGAGGTATTGGGAGTGAAGATCGATCCCGATCATTATCCCGACGAGATCGATCTGTATCATCTGAAACTGAGCGGAGATTATTTCCGTACCGCACGTCTCCTTCATCCGGAAGAATCCATGCATCTGTATCACAAACCGGTACTCATTGTATATGGTGAAAAAGATCCGGCTGTACCGATCCGGTATGTCGTCGACGCACAGAAAGAATATGATGACTGCAAACTGGTGATCATCCCTGATGACGATCACGGATACAGCCTGCATCTGGATGAGATGCTGAAGGCAGTAACTGATTTTTTAAAAGATAATTAATCGATGGAGGACAACACATGAACATCAGACCCGTAAAAACGGCCGTGATCGGCAGCGGTGCGATCAGTGACATCTATCTTGAAAACATGACAAAGAGATTTCATGATCTCGATGTCGTTGCCTGTTCATCCAGAAATATGGAAAGCGCAAAGAAACAGGCTGAAAAGCATGGCTTGCAGGCACGTACGAACGAAGAGATATTCCAAGACCCTGAGATCGAGCTCGTTGTCGTGCTGACACCTGCCCCGACACATTATGGGATCGTCAAGGATGCTTTGCTTTCAGGAAAGCACGTCTATACGGAAAAGCCGATCTCAACAACGGTTGAAGAGGCAAAAGAACTGATGAAGCTGGCTGATGAGAAAGGTCTCTATCTGGGATCTGCTCCAGATACATTCTTAGGAAGCTCTCTTCAGACCGCAAGAAAAGCGATCGATGACGGATTGATCGGGGAGGTCACTTCTTTCAATGTCGTTGCCAACAGAGACATCACCTTACTGGCAAGCTTTGTCGGATTCTTAAGGATGCCATATGGCGGTATCGCTTATGATTACGGTGTCTATTATCTGACGGCACTAGTCTCTCTGCTTGGTCCGATGAAGAAGGTATACAGCGTTGTAAGCAACTACAAGAAGAACCGTATCAACTCCTTCCCACAGAGCCCGGATTTCGGAAAAGAATATGTCTATGACAACGAAAGCCAGGTCGATGCGATCCTGACAACAGAAAGCGGCATTACCGGCACGTTCGCTCTCAACGGTGACAGCGCTTTGTTTGATATGGGTTATTTCACGATACACGGCACCAAGGGAATACTGGAACTTGGCAATCCGAATGATTTCGGAGGAGATGTCACCTATATTCCAAATGATCTGAGCGCTTTCGTTACCGGAGTCAAGCCACAGAAGCTTGAACCGGTTTCTCCATTGAGCGACAACTCCAGAGGGATCGGTCCTGCAGAAATGGCACTTGCGATCAGAAACAAAGGAAGAAACCGCGCCAGCAAAGAGCTTGCTTGCCACGTATTGGATATCATCGAGCAGATGATGGAAAGCAGTAAGGCTGAATCCGTTCGCGAGATCGAAACATCCTGCGAAAGACCGGAAGCATTTATTGAAAGCGAATTATTTGAGCAAGAATAGAAAACATATAGAAAGAAAGGACAGACAAATGGCATTTCCAAAGGGATTCTTATGGGGCGGCGCAAGTGCTGCCAATCAGTATGAAGGTGGATGGGACGAAGGTGGAAGAGGACCTTGTATCTTTGATGCGATCACTGCCGGCAGTGCAACGCAGAAAAGAGAATTTCATTCCGAAATAAAGGAAGGCGTCTACTATCCAAACCACACCGCAACTGACTTCTACCATCACTACAAAGAAGATATCGCTCTGATGGGCGAGATGGGCTTCAAGACATTCAGGATGTCCATCGGCTGGTCAAGGATCTTCCCGAGAGGTGATGAAGAAACACCAAACGAAGAAGGACTCAAGTTCTATGAAGATGTCTTCAAGGAACTGAAGAAGTATGACATCGAACCACTGGTCACGATCCTTCACTACGAAACGCCTTTATATCTTGCCAACGAATATAACGGCTGGTACTCCAGGAAGCTCGTTGATTTCTACTATCACTATGTTGAGACGATCTTTGAAAGATACAAGGATTATGTCAAATACTGGCTGACGTTCAACGAGATCAACTGTATCGCGATCGGCGATCCATACATGGCCGGTGCATGTAAGAAAGTTGATGGTGTCAGCCTTGATCAGGTCACTTATCAGGCAGCACATCATCAGTTTCTGGCTTCTGCCAAGACTGTGAAACTGGCTCATGAAAAATACCCGCAATTCAAAGTCGGCATGATGCTTGGAGGGCTCTTCTTCTATCCGAATACCTGCCATCCTCTGGATATGCTGGAATTCCAGAAGATGAACTATCAGCAGTTCTATTTCTGTGACTTACAATGCCGCGGTTACTACAACAACCACGCAAAAGCTTTACTGAAATCAAAGGGTGTTGTGATTCAGATGGAAGATGGCGATGAAGAACTGTTGAGACAGGGTACAGTCGATTTCATTTCCTTCTCTTACTACATGACGATCAACGCATCCGTCAGTGCCAATCCGGAGCTGGCACTGGCTGGATCAGGCATCGCTTCACCTAGAAATCCTTATCTGACCGCAACAGACTGGGGTATGGAGATCAATCCGGAAGGTATGAGGTATTTCCTCAATGAACTCTATGATCGCTACCAGCTGCCTTTATTCGTCGTAGAAAACGGATTGGGTGCAGTAGATGAACTGACGGAAGATGGAAAAGTACACGACCCATACAGGATCGATTACCTGAGAGAACACATCAAAGTCATGGACAAGGCGATCAGTGAAGACGGCATCGATCTGATGGGCTATACTTCATGGGGCTGTATCGACTGTATCAGCGCCGGTACCGGTGAGATGAAAAAGAGATACGGCTATGTCTATGTCGACAGAGACGATCTGGGCAACGGTTCCCTGAAACGATACAAAAAAGATTCCTTTGACTGGTATAAAAAAGTCATCGCATCCAACGGTGAAGACCTTGATTAACTGATTCAGGCCGTCATTACGACGGCCTGTTTTTATACTACATGAATGATGAACTGAGCGTACCTTGTGATGTGTTTTTCTTTTCCGGCAACGACCTTATAGATCACATTGAAATAGTCGCCGCTTCTTGCATCTTCAGGAACGGTAAACTCATTGTCAGTTAATATGGCTTCTTTCTCTCCTTCATAGGAAGAGTATTCTTTCAGCCAGATCCATTCTTGTGAGAAGACATCACCTTTTGTTTTCGCATTCAGCAAGATCTTTTCGTTTGGTCTGACATAGAGATCCTTTTCTCCTGTTTCGATCTCGGGTACATGAACGCAGTCTTCATAATCTTTCACACACCAGTCCGCTCTGGCTGCCCATTCTTCCTGGTATCCTTTGATGAACGGATTGAATGGGTTTTTTGGCGTTCCTTGTGAACCGTCTTCAACGATCCTTCCAAGAAGGGTACCGTAATCATGGTTTTCCAGGCCTCTTAGTCCGGCATCGAAAAGCTGGACATAGGTGCAGGAATCACCTTCTCCCAGGAATTCATACGGTTCAAATTCAGTAAGCGGATAGCCCTGATTCCTCCAGTCGATCACCGGATGGATGCCGAACTGATATCTGTCCGGTTCCCCCTTGTAGTAGGATCCATCCCCAAAGAGGAAGTACTTGGACATGAGAGGACCGTGATCGAATTTGATGTTTTCCTTCATCCACTTTGCCTGGAACATATCGATGCAGTCTTCCTGCATGATCTTGGAGGAGAAATAGACGCCGTAGTAGAACTCACAGCTTAACGGCTTCAGATCAGGGAAGAGTCTCTGTCCGTGATCTTGCCAGCTGCAGTCCTGGCCGATCCCGTTGATGATGCCAAAGATCTTTACCTTGTCACAGACATGTCTGTAAATATCTTCCCATTCATCTTTATCGTGGTATTCTTCATAGATCGACATCAGTGCTCTGACGATCGTGTTAGATCCTCCCCAGGATTGAAGATAAAGATCTTCTTTCGTTTTAAGGATCTCTTCTTTGATCAGGTTGGATCCTTCAGTATCTTTTGTAACATCGCCTTCAAAATCGATGTTTCCGTATTTTGTAATACTCAGAAGATATTCAGGTGTCGGAAAAAGATCGGAGTGCTTTTTCAGCTTCTCATATGCACCTCTGTATTCGTTATCCCACAGAGATTCGATCCAGCCAAGTTCCATCGGCCTGTATTCTTTGAGATCTCCGGCTTCAGGATCTCCGTTGATCGCGATCTTATCTCCTTCATAGGCGGCCTTTCCTTTGGTGCGGTAATGCGGGGTGATCTGTTTTAAGGTATGGATCCCATCTCCATTGAAGTGATATTGCGAGGAAGTGTAAATGATGCCCTTCAGATCGATCTGATCCAGAAAGAGGCACAGATGGATGAGAGAATTCATATCATCTACTTCCATATCGGTCGTGATGACGGTTTTAGGTCTTTTTATCATATGCTTTTATATCAGTTTCAGGTATTCAAAGGCTTTGTATAAGCCGTCGTCGTCAACATCAGCCGTGATGTAGTCGGCTGCGGCTTTGATCTCTTCGCCGCCATTGCCCATGGCGACGTTGTATGCACACAGCTCAAACATGCTTAGATCGATCTTGGCGTCGCCAAAAGAGATCGTATCCTTCTGATCGGCACGAAGATAATCCAGCAGGACATCGATCGCGTGTTTCTTGGTGATGCCCGCAGGACCGAGATCTCCAAACAAGGCTTCTTCTCCTCTTCCTCCCCAGGTATTGGCGATCAGATGAGGGAATTCTGTTTTGGAATCCAGATGATCCTGATAGGAAGACAGGATGAAACTGATCTTGTTGATATCGTCTCTGTAAAGGTCTTCTCCCTGCAGATGGATAAAACCGCCAACGAATCCTTTAGATGTTTCCTTTGCTTCTTCCAGACTCTTTCCTTTTCCGGTCGCATATCTGATCATCGTTTCCGGTCCCTGGCTGAGCATATAGTCGTTACAATACATGCCGGAATTGGCTTCCAGATAGAAACCGAGATGTCTGTCGTTACACCAATCGACGATGTGTTTCACATCTTCCTTGCTTAAGCCCTGATGCATGACGACGACCCCGTTATCTTCGACATAGGCGCCGTTTCCGCCGATCATTCCGTCAAGTTCAGGCAGGTCTCTCTGCTGTATCTCTGCTTTGGAACAACCGGTACAGATATAGATCTTGTGTCCGTTTTCTCTGGCTTTTCTGACTGCCTCCTTGGCACTTTGAGGACATCTGAGTTCATAGTTGATCAATGTTCCGTCAACATCTAAGAATACGATTTTCATGGTGTTCTCCTTCTGTTACAGATTAATGATAAACGATAAAGGGATTTAAAAAAAGACCGCTTTTAAGCGGCCATCTAACTACAAATCAGTGCTGATTATAATTTCTTTCCTGTTGTTTTATCGCATCGTCAAATGCGTTTTCTTCTTCTGAGATCTTTCTTGATTCAGCCTCGTTCCTGATACTGACTCTGCTCTGCGGGAAAGAGCCGGACAGCTGTAAAGCTGTCTTTGCAGCGACAGGACCGACCAGTTCATAGAGGATACTGGAAGTCATGATGACGGTGTTGAGAGCCATACCGGAAGAACCGCCGATGATCCTCGCACCTAAAGCTGCCAGACCGATGGCAACACCTGCCTGCGGGAACAGGGCAAAGCCCAGATACTTGCAGACGATATGTGATTTGCCTGTGACTTTGCATCCTAAGAAGGCACCGACATACTTGCTGATGATACGCACGATAAAATAGAGAACACCGATCACAAACAGAGAAGTGCTTCCGATCGCGTTGGAATTATCAAACAGAGCGTCGAGATTGAAGTTGAGACCTGATCTGACAAAAAACATCAATAAGATCGGTGGTGAGAAGTAGTTGAGCTGTTTGAAGAGTTTTTCATCTCCTCCCAGATTGATATAAACAGTTGACATTGCCATGCATCCCAAAAGCGGTGAGATATCAAAGATCGTACAGATTCCGCAGAAGCCGAAGATGATAGCAAGCGAAACGATCAGACGATTGTCTTTCGTCCTTCTTTCGTGGATGAAGGCTTTCAAGAGGAAACCGAATGCGGCTCCTCCGATCAGGGCAACGATATTTTCAATGATCGGCAGGATGATCTCCATGACCTGTATGCTGCCGTTGTTGGAAACAGCTTCACAGATCGCTACTGCGCCGGAAAACATCAGCAACGCCACAACGTCGTCTAACGCCACGACCTGTAAGAGTGTTTCTACGAAATCGCCGCTGGCCTTGGTCTGACGGATCGTCATCATCGTAGATGCCGGAGCTGTTGCGGTAGCAAGCGCTGAAAGAACCAGCGAGAAAGGCAGATCCAGACGAAGTACGAAGCGGGAGAGGATAAAGACCAGAAGGAACGCTGCAGCGGTTTCAAAAAGAGTGATGATCAGCGTTTTGACACCGCTTTTTTTCAGAGCCTCGAGCCTGAAGTGTTCGCCGGTCGAAAAGGCAATGAAAGACAGCGCGATATCCGGCAAAAAGCCGGTTCCGCTCACAAAGGTCGATGGAATGATATTGAATACATAAGGACCCAGAAGGATACCGGTAATGATATAGGCGGTAACGTTTGGCAAGGATAAGAGCTTGGTGATCCTGGTCATCAGAAAACCGCTCAATAGTACGATTGAGATACAGATGATCGCTCTGGAATCGGGCGTCAGTGTTTCAAAGTGCATCATAATATACGCCCCCTTTTCCCCAAACGGGATATTGATTTATCTGTTCTAGAATAAACCCTGTTCCATCATTGCGGTCGCAACCTTCAGGAATCCGGCAATGTTTGCACCGGAAACAAGGTCATAACCAAGACCATACTCTTCGGCCACTTTCATGGATTCGTCATGGATGTTTTTCATCATCCTGTGCAGATGTTTATCGACTTCTTCTGCTGTCCAGGAGAGTCTTTCGGAGTTCTGCGACATCTCTAATGCGGAGACACCGACACCACCCGCATTGACTGCTTTGGATGGCGCAACGATCATGTGATCGCAGGATCTCAGATAGGTCAGCGCATCATTGGTCGTAGGCATGTTCGCAACTTCGATGTAGTATTTGACTCCGGATTCGGCGATCTTCTTTGCTGTTTCAAATCCGACATCGTTCTGTACGGCTGCCGGCATGTAGATATCGACATCCTTGACGCCCCAGAATTTCTTTCCTTCAACGAATTCACAGCCGAACTTATCCGCATATGGCTTGCAATGAACGGGATCTGTTCTTCTCATCTGCAGGATGAAATCAAGCTTTTCTTTTGTGATGATGCCATCCGGATCGTGGATATATCCGTCAGGTCCTGACATATATGTGACTTTGGCACCGAGTTCGGCTGCCTTTTTCATGATGCCCCAGGCGACGTTTCCATAACCGGATACACCGATCCTCTTTCCTACAAAGGTATCGTTTTCGTGTTTCAATACTTCCTGCAGATAGTAGACTGCACCATAGCCTGTGGCCTCCGGTCTGATCAGAGAACCGCCGTAGGAAAGTCCCTTGCCGGTCAATACGCCGTTTTCAAAGTTGCCCTTCAGTCTTCGATACTGGCCAAAGAGGTAACCGATCTCTCTTGCGGAAACACCCATGTCTCCTGCAGGAACGTCGATGTCCGGTCCGATGTATCTGTATAAGGCAGACATGAAGCTTTGGCAGAACCGCATGATCTCGGCATCTGATTTTCCTGCCGGATCAAAATCACTTCCACCCTTACCGCCGCCGATCGGCATGCCGGTCAGGGCGTTCTTGAAGATCTGCTCAAAAGCCAAAAACTTGATGATGCTTTCGTTGACGTTCTTCTGGAAACGAAGTCCGCCTTTGTAAGGACCGATCGCTCCGTTGAACTGGCAGCGATAGCCTGTGTTGGTGTGCGTCTTTCCCTCATCATCTGTCCAGACGACTCTGAACTTGAAGAGCCTTTCCGGCATGACCAGCCTCATCAGAAGATCGTATTTTTCGTATTCCGGGTGTTTTGCGACGACCGGTTCGATCGATAATAAAAATTCTTCTACTGCCTGTACAAATTCCGGCTGAGTACGGTATTTGTCATAGATCAGATCGATCGTTTGTTTTACATATGAATTCATTGGCTCAATTACCTCTAATTCCATCTTAACAGATATTTGAAGAAAAGGCTGTCCATAAAAAGAAAAGGCCGCATTTCTGCGGCCGTGGAATGATTATTTTACAGTTGTTTCAAAATCGAAGACACGGTCATGCAGGATCTCCTTGTCTTCTCCCTTGAATTCGATCTGTGCCTTTTCTAAGATCGTAGAAGAATCCGAACACAGGAAGATCTCCTGCGGTCTTGCTTCAATGACGAACTCATTCTTGAAGTTGAAGTAACCGAAGTTTCTGGTATCCAGAGTGAATTCGATCTGCTTCTTTTCGCCAGGCTTCAATGTCAGACGCTTGTAGGCTCTTAATTCCTTGATCGGACGTACGACTGTCGGACATAAGGAGTGAGTATAGATCTGAACGGTTGTATCGCCTTCAAGATTTCCGGTGTTTTCAACCTCACAGGAAACTTTGAACTTGCCGCCAACTTCAACTTCACTGTCAGCTTTGAGGCCTGACATCCTGAATGTCGTATAGCTCAAGCCATAGCCAAACGGATAAAGCGGCTGCAAGACAGACTTATCAGGCTGCTGCTTGATGTTCATATAGCCGGAACCTGTCAGATGTCCATAATATAACGGACACTGCGATGAGATCTGTGGGAAGCTGACCGGCAGCTTGCCGCCCGGATTGAGTTCGCCTGTCAAAGCTTTGACGACGGTCTGAGAGGAACTTGGACCCGGATACCATGCTTCAAGGATGGCATCACAGAGAGGCTCCGTTTCTTTTAATGCCAGAGGTCTGCCGTTGAATAATACCAGCACGATCGGCTTGCCCGTCTGCGCACAGGCTTCCAGCAGCTGCTGCTGATAGCCAGGAAGTCTCAGGTCAGGGTTGTTTGTTCCTTCGCCGCTTGTTGCGTCAGGACCAAAGCCGGTCACTTCGCCTAAGGTCATGATGATGACATCGGCGTTTTCTGTTGATCTGACAGCTTCCTGAATCTCTTCTTTCCAGTTCTTGGAATTGTTGTGAGGACCGAAGTAGTAGCTCACCTCAGCATTTTTGTAAGCATCTCTCAGCGCATCTGTTACCGTGACCATGCCATAGTCTGCGATCAGCCAGTCGTTGAGGTTTTCCTGGAAGCTCTTTGAAGGATCCTTGTACATCATGCCTTTCATCGCTTCGACATCAAGGATGTTGTTGACCATGTCGGCAAATCCTTCCATCTTCACTTCGGCATCCGGTTCTACGACGACGCCCATGAAGCCGGACATCATACATGGATAGGCATAGCCTCCGTACATCGATGCGAGTCTTTCCGCAAACGGACCGACGACAGAGATCTTTTTCAGGTCTTTCTTCAGCGGCAAGACGCCGTTGTTTTTGAGCAATGTGATGGACTTTTCAGCGATCTTGACAGACAGTGCATCGGCTGCAGGATCATCATAGACAGCCTGAGCTTTTTCCGGATCGATATACGGATCATCAAATAATCCGAATTCTTCTTTCTGCTGCAGGATCCTTAAGACACAGGCGTCGAGATCTTTTTCATCAATGATGCCGTGTCTCACGCCATCCGGGATGTGATTGTAGACAGTGGTCATCATCGTATCGGCATCGATACCGGCTTTCAAGGCATAGGCAGCGAGTTCTTCTCTGTCTCTGAACATGCCCTGGGTCTCGATACATCTCGGAATGGACATGCCGTCACACACCGCTGCTCCATTGAAACCCAGGTCTCCTCTTAAGATCTTCTGGGTATATTTCTCATTGACGGACATCGGCCTGCCGTCGATGTCGGAATAGGTGACCATGACGCCTTGCATATCAGCTTCCTTGATGGCCGCCGCAAATGGTGTGGCGTAGACTTCAAAGATCTCTTTTTCACCGATGTTGATGGTAGCACAGTTGACGCCGCCTTCGGATACGCCATAGGCGACCCAGTGTTTGGCTAATGCAGCACACCTCTTGGTATAGTCTTCTCCCTGAATGCCCTTAGCTTCTTCAGCTGAGAATCTTCCTGCCAGCATCGGATCTTCGCCAAACGTCTCACCGACTCTGCCCCATCTGGAATCTCTTGCGACATCGGCGACCGGTGACATCATGACTTTAGCGCCGATGGCTCTTCCTTCATCACCGATGACCTTGCCGGCTTCATATGCCAGCTTGTCTTCAAAGGAAGCTGCCCAGGCAAGCGGGATCGGGAAGACAGTACCTTGTGCAGCGACCGTTCCCGTAGAGCTTTCGTTCTGAATGATGATCGGGACACCGCATTTTTCAATGGAATGTTTCTGCAGCTCATTGTGTGCTGTTGCTGCCTGTTTCGGACCTTTTACGAACGAGTTGGCAAACTGGGTAAAACGCCCGATGCCGTCTGGTATCGCCTTCTCGGCTTTCTCTTTGGAAAAGACACCTTTGTCGCAGGCCATTGCAGGCATGATACAGCTGAGCTGATTCGCTTTTTCTTCCAGCGTCATGGACGATAGAAGATCAAGGACTCTTTTGCTGGGTTCTTTCATAATTTCTCCTTTTAATTATGTATCTGTTTCAGACAAGTCCATTATACAGGATGAAACACCCTGTTTTTGATGACACAGATCAACCTGTCACAAAACAGTCAGAAATGTGTCTATAGTATAATAAAGTCATGATAGATCAGGAACTACTCAATCAATACAAAGAATGGATCAGAGAAAGAAATAAAGACTTCAAAGAAAGAGAAGACGGTTTTGATATCGAGAACGATTACGGAAAGGGTGAGATCAATTTCGTCTCCTTAGATAACGTCGTTGTTGAAATGAAAGTCATTTCCAAGAAAGACGAAGAAGATCGATTCTATCTTCATTTCGAACTCAGAGATCTCGACTACGCCAAGGAACTTTTCGATCAGATGGTGGAGAGTTTCAATGGCCTGGAAAAGGAAAAGAACCACAAGATATTGTTGTCGTGTACAGGAGGTTTAACGACATTGTTCTTTGCGACAAAGCTCAACGATGCTGCAAAAGTATTGAACACGCCTGTGGAATTTGATGCAGTAGGTTTTGAACAGCTTTATGAAAGAGCCTTTGAGTATGATGTGATCCTGCTTGCGCCGCAGATCAAACACATGCACGACAAGGCACAGGAGATATTGAAGGACAAGATCGTCATGGATATTCCGCCGAAGATCTTTGCAGAATATGATGCGGGGGCTCTGATCAACGACACCTTCAGAAAACTCAGAGAAAGAAGGAGGAAGAAAGACAGAGAGATCTTAAAAGCCAGGGGAAGCATCAGGAATGACAAGAAGATCCTTTCGATCGCCATCATGCCAAGCTCCTATGGCACGAGGATCGCTTATCGTTTCTATGACAAAGGTGAACCGGTGATCAACGAAACCGTCATCAAACCGGCAATGAACATCCTGAGAGATATCACAGATATCCTGGATACGGCAATCTTGAGAGAAAAGCAGATCGATGCCATTTCGATCCAGATCCCGGGTATTGTCAATAACGGATGTGTTGATCTGCCGGGTCGTATTGAACGAGGTTTCAATGTCAAAGAATATATGGAAGAAAAGTATGGCGTAAAGACCTATCTGGCTAACAACGTCAATGCGGCTGCACTTGGCTATTACGCGATACAGGATGAATGCAAGAATATCGCCTTCCTTTCTCAGCCTAGAGGCTGGACGATCGGCGGAGCTGGACTGGTCATCAACGGCAGGCCCGTCATCGGAAAAAGCGGTATGGCAGGAGAGACAAGGCATCTGAATCCGATCCTTAAGGAGATAGAAGTCAAAGACGCCATGCACGCCAACATTCAGGAGACGATCGAAGCGATCACAAGGCAACTGATCGCTATCATCTCCATCGTCGATCCAGAGCTTATTCTGGTCAGAAGCGAACTGGTCCCGGATATGAACGATCTGAAAGAGTCTTTGGAAAAGGAATTCAAAGAGGAACAGATCCCCAAACTCATACATGTCAGCGAGGAAGACATGAGCGATTATGTCCTGCTTGGGGGAATGATACAGTGTATATATGATAATAAAAAGATCAGTAACTGATCTTTTTAAGTGTTCAGAACCTGATCCCGTTGGGGATGAAGACATGCTTTTCGATGAAATCCGCGAAACCTTCATGATCGACATCGAGGTCCGTGATGTAGTCGGCACAGGCTTTGGTGTCGTCTGTTCCGTTTAAGAGACATACACCTGTTCCTGCCGCCTTCAACATCTCGTTGTCGTTGGTCGTATCGCCAAAGGCACAGGAGTCTGCGATGTCGATATCGTGCAGTGCGCAGAAGTTTTTTAATGCGACCCCTTTGTTTGCGCGATAGTCGGTAAATTCAAAGGCTCTTGGGTTGGTCTTGAAGCCGACGATATCAGGCGGACAGTGTTTTGAAACGTATTCTTCGATCTCAGGCATGAGTTCAGGATCGTTGAGTCTGAACATGATCTTACCTACCGGGTTCTGCCACATTTCATGATAGTCATCTGATTCACAGACTCTTGCCGGTACACCGAGGTATTGTGAGGATAATTCTACAAACTCATCGTAGTATCCCGACCATGATTCGCCATTGATCGCGCAGGTCGGATTGACTTTGAAAGGTTTCATCACCTCAAAAGCTTCTTTGATCTGATCCGGCTGCATGAAATAATACTCATATTCTTTGTTGTCGATCAGATCGATCAGAACACAGCCGTTGGACCCGATCAGAAAGTCGTATCCGACGCCGAGCTCATCCCATCTTGCGATCAAAGGAGCGAGTTCGTTTTTCGGTCTGCCGGAGGCAATGCCAAAATAGGTCCCATTTTTTCTTAACGTATTGATCGTATCGATCGTTCTTTTTGAGAAATCCTGATGTCTTGGTACCAGAGTGAAATCGACATCTGCGGATATGACTTTCGGATATTTCATGATTACACCTTTCTTGAATAGAAGCGGTCACTGTTGTGGCCGCTTCTTATTATACTGATTTGTTTCCTTTTTTCTAGTCGAGGTCTTCGCCGTTTGTTTCGATGACTTTCTTGTACCAGTCGAAGGAGTCTTTCTTTTCTCTGTGGAAGTCACCATTGCCGTCGTTGTCTCTGTCGACATAGATGAAGCCATATCTCTTCTTCATCTCGCCTGTTGATGCGGAAACCAGGTCAACGCAACCCCACATCGTATAGCCCATCAGATCGACACCGTCTTCAACAGCTTCTTTCATGGCTTTGATGTGCTTTCTCAGGTAATCGATCCTGTATGGGTCGTGGATCTTGCCGTCTTCACCGATCTCGTCGTTTGCGCCTAAGCCGTTTTCTACGACCATAAGAGGTACTTCGTATCTGCCGTAGACTCTGTTGAGATAAGTCCTTAAGCCTGTCGGGTCAATCTGCCAGCCCCATTCAGACGTTTCAAGATAAGGATTCTTGATGCCGCTGAACATGTTTCCTTTTGCCTTGTCGGTAACTTCCGGATCGGTAGAGATACATGATGACATGTAGTAGGAGAAGGAATAGAAATCGACTTTGCCCTTAGCCAGTATTTCTTCATCGCCCTCTTCCATCTCGACTTTGACACCGTTATCCTTGAAGTATCTCTTCGCGTAGTAAGGATAGTGTCCTCTGACCTGTACGTCACCGCAGAAGAAGTTGCCCATATTGAAGGACTGGTCTGCCGCAAAGACATCGTTCGGGTTGCAGGTGTAGCCATAACCCAGCATTCCTGCGATCATGTTGCCGATCTTGAATTCCGGATTGATCTCATGACCTATAACAACAGTCTTTGCGGAAGCAACGAACTGATGATGTAAAGCTGTGAATACTCTGCTCAATGTTTCAGGTGAGTTGTCAGCTTTGAACATCGGCTGATGATCTTCCCCCTGCATGCCCAGTCCCATGATCTTGCCGAAACCGCTCATGCCGATATTGATCTCGTTGAATGTCAGCCAGTACTTAACCTCATCCTTATATGCTTCAAAACAGGTCTTTGCGTATCTGACGAAATGGTCGATGACATCTCTGCCATACCAGCCGTCATACTTTTCGGACAATCCCCAAGGGAGTTCGTAGTGAGACAGAGTGACTAACGGTTCGATGCCTCTTTCTCTCAGTTTTCTGAATACCTTGTGATAGAATTCGATGCCTTCTTCATTTGGTGTTTCATCCATGCCAGTCGGATAGATCCTTGACCAGTTGATGGACATACGGAAGACTTTGAATCCCATATCGCCCATTAAGTCGATGTCTTCTTCATATCTGTGGTAGAAGTCGACTGCCTGGTGAGATGGATAATAGATATTCGGATCGATCTGCTTATCCCAGAGTCTCGGAGCACTTACCGTACCGCCTCTGATGTGATCGGGAACAGAAGGGCCTTTGCCGCCTTCGTTCCATCCGCCTTCATACTGATTGGCAGCTGTTGCACCGCCCCATAAAAAATCTTTTGGAAAACCCATATTCATATTCCTTTCTAATCGAGGTCTTCGCCATCGGATGCGATGACTTTCTTGTAGTAGTAGAACGAGTCTTTTCTGCTTCTTTGAAGTGTTCCGTTTCCTAAGTCGTCCATGTCGACATAGACAAAGCCATAGCGTTTCTTCATCTCGCCTGTTCCGGCTGAAACCAGGTCGATGCAACCCCACATCGTATAGCCCATCAGAGGAACGCCATCCAGATTGATCGCATCACGCATGGATGCAATGTTGGAGCGTAAGTAATCGATGCGGTAATCATCGTGAACACTGCCGTCTTCTTCTTTGATATCAGCCCAGCCGATACCGTTTTCTACGATCCACAGAGGCTTTCTGTAACGATCATAGAGCTGATTCAATGCGATCCTTAAGCACTGAGGATCTGTTGCCCAGCCCCAGGCATTCGTACTCAGATACGGATTCTTGACGCCCATAAACGAGAGATTTCCATCGCCGCCGATGACGTCCTTGTGTGTTGTTGTGGTTGAAGAACCGTAACATGAGAATGACAGGAAGTCAGCAGAATAATTCTTGAGCAGTTCATAGTCTTCCGGTGTGTCGTTTAACTTGATCCCGTTTTCTTCATAGAACTTCAGACGGTAATCCGGATAATAGCCACCAGTCTGCACATCGCCATAAAACAGAGTCGCATGGCTTGCCAGAAGAGCCTGCAGCTGATCTGCCGGATCGCAGGTGTAAGCGTACATCGGCTGATATGCCAGCATCTGTCCGACTTTGATCTCACCGTTAAATTCTTCGTGTGCGATCTTTACGGCTTTTGCGGAAGCGACAAACTGGTTGTGGGCACCCTGTGCCTTGGCTTGCAGAGAATAGTCCAGCATGCCGCCGGCCATATAAGGATTCCACTCCATCATGTTGATCTCGTTGAATGTCAGATAGTATTTGACTTTGCCCAGATATCTCTTGAATACCGTCCTGGCATATGTTTCAAAGAAACCGATCAGTTTGCGATCGAGCCAGCCGCCGTATTTGTAGGTCAATCCAAGCGGTGTTTCATAGTGTGATAAAGTGACTAAAGGTTCGATGCCGTATTTCTTGCATTCATCAAAGACTTCATCGTAGAATTTCAGGCCTTCTTCGTTCGGTGCTTCATCATCACCATTCGGGAAGATACGTGCCCAGTTGATGGACATTCTGAAAGTCTTAAAGCCCATTTCACCCATTAAGGCGATATCTTCCTTGAAGTGATGATAGAAGTCTGTTGCCTTGTGGGAAGGATAGTAATAGCCATCAATGACTTCCGGTCTTGCGCCTTCAGGAATATTCAAAGGTGATCCGAAGACCTGATCGACATATCCGGTCTCACCGGTCTCGGGATTGCGCCAGGTCACCTTTCGAGGTTCCGTATGAGCACCGTTGGTCATTGCATCGGATGTATTTGGGCCTTTGCCGCCTTCGTTCCATCCGCCTTCATACTGATTGGCAGCGGTCGCACCGCCCCATAAAAAATCTTTTGGAAATTTCATTCGTTTCCTTTCTTTTTCATTTCTTCGCGATAGGAGACTTTCCTCTTGTTCTGAGTGCAGTCAGATTCGCCCGGGAAATAAGCCGGATTGATGTGATTGTTTTTATATACTTCGATGATGTCTTCTGCGTCCTCCAGGATCGTTTTGGCACCGATCAGACCGTAGATCTGTGTCGGGATCATGTAGACCGGGAAGTCCAGCTCATTTTCTTTCAGCCAGTTTTCCGCATCGAATCGTAAATGCGGACACAGCATGACGACATCACATTGCTCGTGTTCTTTCTTGAAGTTGCCGAAGGGTTTGAAGATGACATGCATCTTGTCTTCATAGCCCATTTCTTTGATTTCTTTTTCTACTTTCCTGGCCAGGAAGCTGCTGGAGAATCCTCCTGCGCAGCAGATGACGACATTGATCATTTCATTTACCTCCGAAGAAAAGAAAAACATCCCCAGGTAAAAACCCGAGGATGTTTTACAGATGAAAGATTAAGCGTTGGCAGCAGCCTGTTCTTCTTCGACCAGCTGCTTCTCATAAGCCTTGAAGAACGGATAGTAGATCAATCCGTCTGGGATCATGAGCAGGTAATCCCACAGGAAGTTAGTGACTGACAGAGATGACAGGAATCCGCCGAAGCCCATTGGCAGTAAAGCCATCATCATGATGAATGGGATCTTCAGGAAACCGACTCTGTAAGCCAGCCAAGTGAGGATCATGTTGATCGGGAGAGTCAGGATGTAAGGTACACAGAGGACAGGGTTGTACATGATCGGCATACCGAATGTGACAGGTTCATTGATTCCGAACCAGCCCGGAACAGCACCGAGTTTAGAGACAGCCTTGATCTGTTCTGACTTAGATCTTAAGCCCATTAAGCACAGAGGCAATGTGTTACCAGTACCACCACATGCAGCGATGGAACCAAACAGCATTGAAGCATTGAATGCGTTGTCATAGTTCAGCTTGATACCCTGAGCGTACATCGTAGCTCTTTCTGTAGCAGACATGATCATCGGTGCCATTAAGACAGATACGAGAACCATCGTACCATGGATACCGAAGGACCACATCAGACCTGCCAGGACAGCCAGTACCAGCATGCCCGGAACAGAGATCAGAGCGCCGAGAGGATATGACAGTAAAGCCATGAAGCCGCTTGCCAGAGAGAATGCGCCGCCGGTTAACAGAGAAACGAGAACTTCTGCGCCATAGCATACCAACAGAGCGAACAGCAACGGGAGGATCGCATTGAATGAAGCTGTCAGTGAAGGAGGACATACTTCAGGCATCTTGATCCTGATGTCTTTTTCAACACAGTACTTTTCGATCTGGCATGTTACCCATACGACTAAGAAGCCGATGAACATACCTTTTGAGTCGAGGTAAGAAGCGTCAAGAGTTGCAGCAGCTGAATCGTATTTGGATACGGTAGTGAAGAAGACACACAAGCAGTTGATTGCAGTCATGACAGGGTTCTTTAATTTGAGGTTTTTCGCGTAGTTGTTACCTACAAGAAGGACTACCCAAACAGAGATGACATTCATCGTCATGTCATATGGAGAGTAGATGATCTTGTAGAGTGTACTATCTGCTTCAAACAGATGAAGAACGTTACAGCCGACAGCGCAGATGATTGAGAAGATAGAACCGACCATGATCGGAGCCATCATAGACATCATACCGCCCTGGATAGCGCTCATGAATTTGTTGGTAGAAACTTTCTGACCGAATGTTTCCAGCCATTTCATGAACTTAGAATTAAAGAATTTTTCCATATTATTTCCTTTCGCTTTTTCAGAAAGCATGGTTTTGAAAGAGGATAACAGTTCCTTCACTAAACCGCCATTGTCTCCTGCAATACAAAAAACCGCTGCTGTCTTTGTGCCTATAGTTTACCAATAGTAAGCGGTTTCATCAAGCATATTCACATATTTTTCACATAATTATTCTGTTTGTGTAGCTGTGACTTTTTTCACAGAAAAAGTCACGAGAAGAAAGAGTGAGAGTGGTGTTTTACTGGTATAATGAAGCCATGAAACTGACAAGAGAATTTGATGATATCACAGCGAAAGATTTTTTTGATTATGTCGAAAACCACCTGATCAAAGAGATCGAAGAAACAACGGGAAAAGTGATCAAAAAGAAAGACATCGTCAAGGGCCTTCGTTATGTCAAACCGATCGAAGGACAGCAGCCGGTCATCATCACACTGAAAGACTATAAAAAAAGAAAAGTCTATGCTTCCAAGGTGGAAAGCGGAAACGAGACAGCCGTTACGAGTTACAGAGTGAATCCGACTGAAAAAGGCGTTGAGGTCGAAATGGAAATGGAAGTTTCCGAATACGAAAAGATCAAGGATTCCTTAAGCAAGTTCAAGAGGAATTACTATGAGACGGTCTATCTGGGCAGGATGCAGAAGCAGCTTGGTCAGATGATGATCGATATCTCAAGAGAGAAACAGGGTCTCAATGATCCGAAGGACTTCTTGGGAAAGAAGGCCATGGAACACATTTCCGAAAAGGTAAACGAAAAACTGTTCAAGCGAAACGATAAAAAAGAAAAGGAGTAACTATGACTAAGTTTCCGAAGGATTTTTTCTGGGGTGGAGCGACTGCAGCGAACCAGTGCGAAGGTGGCTGGAATGAAGGCGGCAGAGGCATCACTTCCAATGACACGACCACAGGCGGTACGGTAGATACGCCAAGGCTTGTGACCTATCGCATGCCTGATGGAACAACAGGCGCCGTATCCCAATGGGAACCACTTCCTCCTGGGGCAAAAAGAGCCGTTCTGGATGGATACTACTATCCGTATCATGAGGCGATCGATTTCTATCACAGATACAAAGAGGATATCGCCTTGTTTGCGGAAATGGGCTTCAAGATGTTCCGTATGTCCATTGCCTGGTCAAGGATCTTCCCGACTCCGGAACAGAGCGAGCCAAATAAAGAAGGCCTGGACTTCTACCGCAGAGTATTTGAAGAACTGAGAAAATACAACATCGAACCGCTGGTCACGATCTCTCATTATGACAATCCGATCTATATCGATGAGGATCTGGGAGGATGGCAGGATCGAAGAGCGATCGAACAGTTCGACAAGTATACTGAGGCGATATTAAAGGAATACAAGGGGCTGGTCAAATACTGGCTGACTTTCAATGAGATCAACTCATTGCTGATGATCCCGATGTTCAACCCGAACTGTCCGGATGAGGTCGTCAGGACAAATCTGCTGCAGCTGCACAACCAGTTCGTCGCTTCCGCAAGATGTGTCAGAAGAGCTCATGAGATCGATCCGAACTATGTCGTCGGCTGTATGATCGGCGGAGGACCTTGTTCCTATCCGTTTACCTGTGATCCGAAGGATGTCTTAAAGAATCAGCAGGATATGCAGAACTTCAATTACTACTGTTCCGATGTTCAGGTCAGAGGTGAATATCCGTTCTACACAAAGAGACTGTGGAAGAAATATGGCTTTGAGTATGAGGTCAGTGAAGAAGATAAGAAGGATCTCAGAGAAGGAACAGTCGACATGGTCACTTATTCCTACTACATGAGCAGCTGTGCTACGACTCATAAGATAGAAGATTCTGCCGGCGGCAACCTTTCCATGGGCGCAAGGAATCCTTATCTGAAGTATTCCGACTGGGATTGGTCGATCGACCCGGATGGACTCAGATATACATTGAATGAATATTATGCGAGATATCAGCTGCCTCTGATGGTCGTCGAAAACGGTATCGGCGGCATTGATAAGCTGGAAGATGATGGAACGATCCACGATCCATACCACATCGACTACTTAAGAGAACACATCAAGGCGATGTCTGATGCGATCAATGAAGACGGTGTCAACCTGATCGGCTATACGCCATGGGGCTGTATCGACCTGGTTTCTGCTTCTACGGGTGAAATGAAGAAGAGATACGGTTTCATCTATGTCGATAAGAACAACGATGGTTCCGGAACATTGAACCGCTATCGCAAGGATTCATTCTACTGGTATAAGAAGGTCATCGCTTCCAATGGCGAGGATCTTGACTGATTCTGTTGTTTTTATAAAAAACAATAATATATAATAAAGTCAGCGATAGAAAACGCTTACATTACTAAATACATTCAAACATCAAGGAGGATTTAAAATGAAGAGAATCGTATTATTCTGTGCCGGTGGTATGTCAACAGGCATCCTGGTCAACAACATGAGAAAAGCTGCTGAAGCTGCAGGCAAAGAGTACAGCATCGATGCATACGGCTTAAGTGAAGTTGATACTTATGGACCGGAAGCTGATGTTATCCTGGTTGGTCCGCAGGTTCGTTACGCAGTTGACACGATCAAGGAAAAATTCCCTAACACTCCGATCGAATCAATCGACGTCCGTACTTATGGCATGATGAAGGGCGATGTCGTCCTGAAGACTGCTATGGGCTTAATGGGAGAAGAGTAATCAATGGAAGATAACGAAATGACGTTGGTTGCGTTCAACATCATCGCGAATGTTGGCGACGCAAGATCAAACTACATCAACGCCATCGACTTAGCTGCGCAGGGCAAGTATGAAGAAGCAGAAGCTAAGATCGAGGCCGGCAAGGCTTCCTTCAACGAAGGTCACTCAGCTCACCAGGGCTTACTGACAAAGTTTGCGAACGGTGAACTTCCACCGATGGACATCCTGATGACTCACGCAGAGGACCAGCTGATGTCTGCTGAAGCATTCGGCATCCTGGCTGAAAGATTCATTACTTTATACAAGAAAGTAAACGGTTAATCAAAAAAGGCTGTGCAAACAGCCTTTTCTAATGTCAAAAGAAAAAGCCACTTTTCAGTGGCTTTTGATAATGGATCTAGTCTTCCAGAGCCAGTCCGGAGATGTTGTCCTTGGATGCGCAAGTCTTGCAGAGTCTGACTCTGTTGGCTGCGATCGCCTGTTCTACAGTACCGTATGTCAGTGTTTCGGAACGGTTGAGATGTGAACAGTCATCATGAGTGTGATAAACTTTACCGAATGTCGTCCAGTAAACTGTCTCAGAACCTAAGACATCCATAGCTGCTTCCTTCTGTTCGATGGAAACAGGATTCCAGTCGTAAGATGCAAGACCGCCGATCGCCAGACAGATGACTGCTGCGACAGTAGCGATGGTCTTGGTCTTCTTGTCAGCGTCCTTGCTGGAAAGGACCAGGATGATGAACGGGAAGAAGCAGATCGCGCAGGCGATCAGACCCATGTTGTTCCATAACCAGAACTTGAGCGGTTTTTCTTCGGATTCAGGATCGATGTGGTTAGCTTTCTTCCACAGCTGTGCGCCACCGACGACTGCTGCCAGATCAAGCACCAAAAACAGGATCAGCTGAGCGATCTGAGAGATGAACTTGAGATCGAGTTTGCCTAAGAAGACAAAGAGTGCGCAGATCTCAAATGCCAGCGCCAATACCCATAACAGGACAGCACCGAGACGCAGACCGTCCGCATTGCCTACCGGCTTTGCTTCCTTGACCTTCTGTGACTGTGAACGTTCTATCTTCTCTTCCGTTTCCGGTGAAGCAGCAACGTATGTTTTCTTTTTCTTTTCTGCCATATTTATCCCTCCTATAAATATTAAATCTATTATATCGCTATTATTCCTTAATATAAAACAGCTATAGGTACAGAAAAATCGTGAATGATTTCACATATTGAAAACGGCAGGACAATGTAAGCGCTACAATATCCTGCCGTGTCGATTTACCTGTAAAATAGGGGATAAATTCTTGATTATAACTATAATATAAAACTTTCTTTTTTTGCAAGGATTATATTGAATTGAACGATTTCTTTTGATACATTGTTACCAATGGGTTTGAATTCCGGAGGGAAGAATAACCGTTATGAAGGCATAAACAGATCCTCCGGAAGAGGATCTTTTTCTTTAAAGATCCGGCTTAAGAAAGAGGGGTAAATATATGTCTGTAAAAAATCAAAAGATCGGTTACCTGCCTGATGAAGTTCCTTCCATCGGAAAACTTCTGCTTTATGCTTTGCAGCAGGTCATCGTCATGTTCCCTGCAACAATCACTGTCGCTCTGATCACAGGGTTCCAGGTCTCTACGACGATTTTCGCGTCCGGTCTTGCTACTCTGTGTTTTATTTTGATCACGAAGCGCAGGATCCCGCTGTACTACGGTTCTTCCTTCGCTTATCTGTCAGCAGTCTCTGCTATGGCAATGGCCGAAGGTTCTGCAGATCAGATCGCCGCTTGGCAGGCAACAGGTATCTTACCTGCTGAACTGATCTCAAAGGCACAGTTCGGTATCATCATGTCCGGTTTCGTTTCGATCGCAGCCGGTCTGATCGTCAAAAAGTTCGGTGCGGAAAAAGTTGAAAAGTTCCTTCCGGCTTCCATTACCGGTTCCGTTTCAATGGTCATCGGTCTGACTCTGGCAGGAAATGCCATGGCTGACTTCCTGGGCATCGGCAACAGCATCAACGGTCTGGATGTCACTCAGGGTTCTGCAGTCGCAACCGCATGGCTGATCGTCGGTCTGGTCACATTCCTTTCTACCTGCATCTACGCAAGATATCTGAAAGGTCTGATGTCTCAGCTTCCTTTATTATTAGGTGTCTTAACAGGATGTGTCCTGGCAGCAGTATTCAACTTCGCAGGCGGCATCAATCTGTTCAGATCCGTTCCGGCTGAAGCACTGGCTTCCTCATCCTTCAAACTGGGTGATGGTTCCTTCTTCGCTTTACCGGCATTCACATTCCCGAAGTTCTCGCTGCAGGCTCTGATCGGTATCATGCCGATCGCGATCGCAACCATTCCGGAATCAACTGCTCACATGTACCAGCTGGATATCTATGTCAATGACGTTGCCAAGGAAAAAGGCAAAGGCAAGTATGACCTGGTCAGCTTACTGGGCGATAACCTGGTCGGTGATGGTCTCTGTGATATGGTCTCCGGTTTCGTAGGCGGTCCTGCAGGAACAAACTATGGTGAAAACATCTCTACGATGGCGATCACAAGAGTCTTCTCAGTACCTGTACTGATGGTAGCTTCGATCATTGCGATGATCGTATCCTGCTTCACACCTCTGATCCAGATCATCTACGGTATTCCTCTGGCAGTTATCGGCGGTATCGAAGTTTACTGCTTCGGTGCGATCGCAGCTCAGGGTATTGCGATCCTGATCGACAAAGGCGTCTCAATGTTTGATTCCAAGAACATCGCTGTCATCGCTCTGGTATGCATCATCGGCTTAGGCGGTCAGTATGCATTCGGCGGTACGATCCCGTTCTTCTCAATGAATATCCCATGTGTTGCCGGCGCGGCAATCGCAGGCATCATCCTGAATCTCATCCTCACATTAGGTGACAGAGCACAGGGATAAAAACTGATATATAATATATAAAACGAAACAATACTTTAGTGAGAGCTAAAGTATTGTTGTATTTAAAGGAGAATATCATGGCTAAACTGATGAGTGAAGTATCCCATACCTTTAATGAATATCTTCTGATCCCGGGACACACCACAAAGAAGTGCACTCCGGAAAACGTCTCTTTGAAAACACCGTTAGTCAGATACAAGAAAGGTGAAAAACCTTCCTTAAGCATGAACATCCCGATGGTATCTGCCATCATGCAGTCGGTATCGGGAAACAGGCTGGCGGTCGCCCTGGCAGCAGAAGGCGGTATCGCCTTCATATTCGGTGCCCAAAGCATCGAGTCTCAGGCTGAGATGGTCAGAAAAGCAAAATCCTACAAAGCAGGTTTTGTCCCAAGTGATTCCAATATCCGTCCTGATGCGACATTAAAAGATGTATTGGAACTCAAGGAAAGAACATCCCATTCCACGATCGCGGTCACGGAAGATGGTACAGGAAACGGCAAACTGCTGGGTCTTGTCACATCGAGAGACTATCGCATCTCAAGGACCCCGATGAATGAAAAAGTCGAAAACTTCATGACTCCGTTGGAGAAGCTGATCACAGCGACAGACGACGTCACTCTTACCGAAGCAAACGACATCATCTGGGATCACAAGCTCAATACCTTGCCGATCGTCGACAAGAAGGGCAATCTGAAATCACTGGTCTTCAGAAAAGACTATGAATCCCACAAGGATCATCCGGATGAGTTATTGGATGATGACAAGCGTTACATCGTCGGTGCCGGTATCAATTCAAGAGACTACAAGGAAAGAGTTCCGGCATTAGTTGCGGCAGGCGTCGATGTGTTGTGTATCGATTCTTCCGAAGGTTTCTCCGACTGGCAAGCAGAAACATTAGACTGGATCCACAAGAAATACAAAGGCAAGGTCAAGTGCGGTGCCGGCAACGTCGTCGATGAAGAGGGTTTCAACTTCCTGGCAGATGCCGGAGCAGACTTCATCAAAGTCGGTATCGGCGGTGGAAGTATCTGTATCACCAGAGAAACAAAAGGTATCGGCAGAGGTCAGGCTTCCGCAGTCATGGAAGTTGCCAAGGCAAGAGATGCCTACTACAAGAAACACGGTGTCTATGTACCGGTATGTTCCGATGGCGGTATCGTATATGACCACCACATCACGTTGGCTTTAGCCATGGGTGCAGACTTCGTCATGTTGGGAAGATACTTCGCAAGATTCGATGAATCTCCTACCAACAAGGTCATGATCAACGGTACATACTATAAGGAATACTGGGGCGAAGGTTCCGCAAGAGCGAGGAACTGGCAAAGATATGACATGGGCGGTCAGTCCAAACTGGCCTTTGAAGAAGGTGTCGACTCCTATGTCCCATATGCCGGAACACTTATGGAAAACGTCAGACTGACGACTCACAAGATCAAGTCCACCATGTGCAACTGCGGTGCGATCACGATCCCGGAATTCCAGAAGAAAGCGAAACTCACACTGGTGTCTTCCACTTCGATCGTCGAAGGCGGAGCACACGATGTCTTACTCAAAAACAGCAACGGAGGTAAAGTAAATGGATAAAAGACCCGCAAGCTTAAAAAGGATCACTACGAAGAAGGCTGCCGAAAAATTCATCGATCAGCAGGTAAAAGAAATCAGAGAACAGGTAAAGGATCAGAAAGTCCTGCTTGCCTTATCAGGCGGTGTCGACTCATCAGTCGTCGCAGCATTACTGATAAAAGCCATCGACAAACAGCTGGTCTGTGTACACGTCAACCACGGTTTATTAAGAAAGGGTGAGCCGGAACAGGTCATCGAAGTTTTTGAAAAGAATCTCGGTGCCAACCTGAAATATGTCGATGCATCAAACAAGTTCCTGAAGGAACTCAAAGGTGTTTCCGATCCGGAAGAAAAGAGAAAGATCATCGGCAAGGTCTTCATCGACGTCTTTGCGAAAGAAGCCAAGAAGATCAAGAACGTGAAGTTCCTGGCTCAGGGAACGATCTATCCAGACATCCTGGAATCAAAAGGCGTCAAGGCACACCACAACGTTGGCGGCTTACCAAAAGAACTGAACTTCGAACTGGTCGAGCCGGTCAAGTATCTCTACAAGGATGAAGTCAGAGTCGTCGGCGAAGCCTTAGGTCTTCCGAAAGACATGGTCTACAGACAGCCGTTCCCGGGGCCGGGCTTGGGTGTCAGATGTGTCGGTGCCATCACCAAGGACAGACTCAACGCGTTAAGAGAAGCCGATGCGATCGTCAGAGAAGAGATCGGCAAGCTCAAGGACAAACCTTGGCAATACTTCTGTGTCATTCCTGATCTGAAGTCTACAGGCATCAAGGATGGCAAGCGCTATATGGGATGGGCAGCGATCATCAGAGCGATCAACACCAAAGACGCAGTCACAGCCAAATCCTATGAGATCCCATACAAGACTCTCTACAAGATCAGAGACAGGATCATCAAGGAAGTACCGGGAATCAACAGAGTCCTTTGGGATTACTCAGACAAACCGGTATCCACAATTGAGTGGGAGTGATCACAAATCATATAAACAAAATACCTCAAATAATATAAATAATTTACAGCAAATCATATAAACAAAATACCTCAAATCACTTAAATCAATGATATAATGATTTCAGTGAAGAGGTATTTTTTATGGAATATAAGAAGAGAATCATTGATGCTCAGTTTGATTTGAGAATGGAAGCGCTTGGGGCTGTGCAGATAAAAGGACCTAAAGGATGTGGAAAAACAACGACTGCGAAGCAAAAAGCAAAAAGCATTGTTGAGTTTCAGGACGAAGACAATAGAGATAATCTTCTGATGATAGCGAATATAAAGCCTTCAGATTTATTAAAAGGTGAAAAACCAATTTTATTTGATGAATGGCAGGATGCACCAAAGATATGGGGTGCAATAAGAAAAGATGTTGATGATAGTGGTTTGAGTGGCCAGTATATTCTGACCGGTTCATCTTCCAAGGAAGTAGAGACGCCACATACCGGAACATTAAGAATATCAACATTAAAAATGTATCCAATGAGTTTATATGAGTCCGGAGACTCAAATGGAACGGTATCGCTGATGAGGTTATTTGATCGCTCTGAAGAGTTAGATACATGCAGATCTGATCTGACAATTGATGATATTAAGTTTGTGATCTGCAGAGGAGGCTGGCCAAGGACAATTAACCTTAATTCAGATAAAGCTAAACTTCAAATAGCAAAAGAATTGTTTTATCAGACATGTGATATAGATATTTCAAATGTCGACAACACAAAAAGAAACCCTCAATGGGCCAGGACAATTTTGAAGTCGTATGCACGAAATATTTGTACAACCGCGGATACAAAAACGGTGTACGGAGATACAGCCGCAAGCACCGGAATGACACAGCCGACGTTTCAGGACTATATTAATGCACTGAACAAGCTATATATCATTGAAGATGTTGAAGCGTGGTGTCCGTCGATTCGTTCAAAAACATCAATACGAGCTTCCAAAAAGAAAAACCTGATCGATCCTTCCATTGCTGCAGCGGCGTTAGATATTTCCCCGGATTATTTTGATAGGGATTATAAAACGCTGGGATTCCTTTTTGAATCTCTGACAATCAGGGATTTAAAAGTATATTCATCGGAGCACGGTGGAGCTGTATCCTATTACAGGGACAGGTATGGTTTAGAGGCCGATGCCGTTTTACATTTGGAAGATGGAAGGTACGCTTTGATTGAAATTAAACTTGGTCAAAACGAAGTTGATGAAGGCGCTAAACATCTGTTAGAAATAGAAAGACTTATAAAAGAGCACAACAAAGAAGAAAAGCAGGTTCCTTTAAGACTCCCTGATTTAAAAATAGTAATAACAGGGACACAGTATGGGTACAAGAGAGAAGACGGTGTGTATGTTGTTCCTTTAGGATGCTTAAAAGACTAAGATCAGTTGAAAGGCACGAAATATGGAAAATTTTACAATAAACGAAATGCAGGAAATGCAGAGAGCATTACAAGATAAATATAAAGATATATGGGAAACGATATCTCCTGAAATCGGACAGAATAAACTGCTTTGGATGATAGGGGAAATAGGAGAAGTTATAGATATCATCAAGAAACACGGTGGAGAATCTGTATGTCAGGATGTGAATCTGCGAGCCAGCCTCGTTGAAGAATTAGCGGATGTTCTGATGTATTACAACGATGTTATGCTCTGCTACGGAATAACTCCAGACGAACTGAAGAGGTCATATACAGAGAAGTTCAAAAAGAACATGAATCGATGGTAAAATCAACAACGCCTTGTCGGTAAATTGATGTCGGCAAATAAGAATAAAAATTGAAATAAAGCCTATTTTAGCCCGTTTAGCGTGTTGTGGTAATTATTGAGTGGGAATAATCTCAAATATGTCCGATAAATAAACTCAAATATGTCCGATTAAGCATCAGTCAAGGCTGATGCTTTTGTTTGAAATAAACAACGATTTAATGACTAAATTTGAGATATTAAACGTTTCTTTTCCCGTACAGTTTTCTGAATAAGCGGATCATAGACAGGAAACGATCTTTGATGCTGACATCTTTCATGTACTGTTCATCTGTCTGTTTTGGAAGATGAACGATCTCTCCTTTCAGACCCTGATCGATCAGGGCTTTTTCAATGTCTTCGATATTGTTCTTATACAATTCGTGAGGCAAAGGATAGTTTAAGAGGGATAGAACTTCCGCTACAAAACTCATGCAGTTATAGGCATTCTTGTTTTTATGACCATGCAGGATGGGCATCGTGATCATATCCATCACATCGAAAGGATCATCTTTGATCTTTTCCATGAATGACAGGATCTTTTCTTTTTCTTCTTCTGTGATCTGCGTTTTATAGATCTTGACTTCCACTTCTTCGTAAGCAAAATAGGCAAGTTTTTCTTCTGTCAGGCCTGCGTCAAAAGGATCATGCAGTTTTCTTCTGGAAAAAGAGTGATAGACTTCTCCATCGAAGCTGATGGTCACATGGGTGTATGGATAAGGAATAAACAGACGTCCGAGTTTTCCTACAATGGAATTGGATTTCTCGAACAGGATATACAGATCAGGCATGTCTTTCTCCGTTTTCGTGTTTCAGAATATTTCTCAGGAAAGAGAGGATATACGAACGATAATCAATAAAATCATAGACCCCTTCTCTTTGTGCTTTGATGAACAGTTTTATCAGTAATACATAGTAATGTAAATACCACATGGATACACTCAGGTATTTCGGTTTCGCAACAAGGTGCAGATAATCGAATCTGGATGGATCTTTCGTGATGTATTCTTCTTCGGTTTGAAGCCCCAGTTCCGGCGTATAGATGGAAACGGCTACGTGTTTCAGACGGTGTTTTTTGATATAAGAAAATAAGTCTCTGAAATCTTTCCCGGTATAGTCTAATCCCAGGATAAACATCACCATCAGGCGCACATCGTTTTTTTGGCAGATCTCAATACATTTTTCGTTGTTTTCTATACTGTTTCTTTTGTTATAGGAATCCAGCCTATCGTTGCGGATGTCTTCCAGTCCTACCAGCACATAGGTCAGACCGATCTTTCGGAAATCGGAAATGATGTCTTCGTGTTTTGCGATGAAGTCCGCTCTGCCGTAACAGATGTAGTTTCTTTTGATATTCCTTTTGCGGATCTCATTGATAAATGACCTGACATATTCTTCGTCATAAAGGAAATCATCATCCACCAGATAGACATTTTCGTTGTCGTTTCTTTCAATCTCATCGACCAGATCCATCACATCCCTGCGGGAGTAAACAGAATCGTTCATGTGATTGCGTAAACAGAAGCGGCAGCGATACGGACAGCAGAAACTGCTTCTTAACCACATCGCATGTTTCATATCTAGATACTGATAGCGGTCAGGATGTGCATAGAAATAGCTCCTGTCGGGAAAAGGCATCTTTCGTATATCTGTTGCCTTGACGGGGTTGGAGAACCACCGTCCGTCTTTGCGATAAGAGAGATTGTATGCATCTCTTTTTCCTTCGATGATATCGGGAAGATCATAGTAGTTGTATCCGCTCAGTACCAGATCTGCCTGATCGATGAAGAAGCGTTCCTTATTCACCTGCGCATGCGGCCCGGAGAGGATGACCAATCCATCAAAACGCTGCTTGAAAGCGAACGCGTACTCAATGATAAAGCTTTCCTGAAAACACCTCGCTTCGCCATAAAAGACGTCGAACTGTTTGTCAGCGATGAACTGCTGAAACGATCGTGATTCTACCTGCTTATCAAAAATCGTGACATCATAGCCGTGTTCTTTCAGGATGGCCTGTATCCATTCCAGATCGAGACATTCGTTTTCGATGATGCCTTGAAAGTCATATTTCGTCCGTGATTCTTCCGGATGTACCAGTAACACCTTAGTCATTCCTGTTCTCCAATAGAAGCGTTTCTATCGCTTTGTACAGGCGTGCGTTTGCTTCTTCGATCTCTTCTTCCTCACGAACGTCGATCGGATCGCCAAAGACGATTTTAAGATCCTTGGATCGAAAACGATAATCACCCGTAATACTGTAAGGAATAATACTGCATTGAGTCTCTTTTGCCAGGCGGACAGCACCTGTTTTAAATGGAAGAAGTATCTGCTTTGTGTAGTTTCTCGCAGCTTCCGGAGAGATGTTGATCACTTCGTCGTTCAGCAGGATCTGTTTCGCAGCAGTAAAAGCTTCAGGATTGCTTGGTGCATCAAGAACGACCGGAATGGCTCCGATCGCTTTGAAAAAGAAAGCAAAGAGTCCTTCAAACAGTTCGCTTTTCGCTAAGGCATGAACGGTGCGTCTGGTTGATATATCCACCAGCAAAGGATCCAGGGCATGTTTATGATTTCCGGCAAGAATGATCGGACCGCTTTCCGGTATCGTCTCGGCGTTGACGATCTGCGGAGAAAAGAGCGCTTTAAAAAGAGGCGTGAATATGAATCGGCAGATCTGATAGGTATGATTCTGAGACATCAAAGTTATTTTATATGAATCACAAAGTCACATCAATAAAGAACCTGTATGGCTCGCATTATACAACGAAGCAGGAGAAAGCCTAATATCGTATAATAGAACAGAAAAGAGAAAGAGAGAATATCTTATGAAGAAAGTCAGAATTGCCATAACATTGTTGTCACTGATCGCTTTACTGTTGAGCGGATGCGGCGGCAAGATCAATTTTGAGATCACGGCATCTTCCAAAAATGCCAAGATCAAGATCAACGACGCAGAAGAAGGAGCCTTTGCGGAAATAGGGACCATGACCGTAAACAGCGGAAAGAAGGTTCATATCGAATCTTCCTTAAACAGCGGAAAAGTGAAGATCGAGTTCTGTGAAGCTGTTAAAACTTCAGCTGCCGGCGAAACAGAAGAGTTTGTAGCAGGAGCTATCCTGGAAACAGCAGAAGTCATTCCTGGAGAAAACGTCGAATTGGAACTTGATCCCGACAGATATTTCGTACAGCTGACAACGATCGAACAGAGCGAAGGAACAGTAGAGATCAAGATCAATTAGTATTGGGACCGAAGAGAATATGAATCAGAAATTCACAAAACTGATCACGTTGTTACTGGCTATATGTCTTGTCTTTCTATCTTATTCTGCCGGAAGAAAGAGCACGGCTGATCAGATCGCAGAAAAGGATGAACTGCTGAGCGCATATATAGAGAAGCAGGAAGAGCTGCGGATGCTGAATCAAAGCAGTATCGAAAACATGATCGTTGAAGATGATCGGATCATCTATGTCATCGGACATAAGAGTCCGGATTCCGATACGGTCTGCAGCGCGATCGCTTATGCAAGACTTCTGAACCTGCTTGGACATGAAGCCAAGCCGGTCATCACAGCTCCCGTCAACAATGAAACGGCCTATATCCTGAAGCAGGCGGGTGTTGAAGTGCCTGAGGTATTATATGATGCATCCGGAGAAAACATCTTCTTAGTAGATCACAGTGAATATGCCCAGGCGGTCGAAGGACTGACAGATGCCCATGTCGTCGGTGTCATCGATCATCACGGTGTTGGTACTTTAAGTACTGGTAATCAGGTCGTCTATGAAGGAAGGCCGATCGGTTCCACTGCTACCATCATCTGGCTTGATTATCTCAACTATGGTCTGGAGATCGATCAGACGACCGCGTATCTGCTTCTTGGAGCAGTATTGTCAGATACGAGTAACCTGAGTGGTTCAACGACTTGTGAGGCAGACAGAATTGCGGTCAGATCATTATCTGAGATCGCAGGTGTAAACGATGTCGATGAACTATACAAAGCATTACGTCAAAAACAGCTTTCTTATGAAGGTATGAGTGATGAAGAGATCCTCTTCCTGGACTACAAAGAGTACGAAGCATCCGGAGTGAAATATGGTATCGGATTAGTGAATGCGATCGATGAAGATGTCGCAAGCGATCTGTCAGAAAGGATGAAAGCCGTTCTTCCTGATGGTTTCAAGACAAGAGATGTCGATCTGATGTATGCTTCGGTAGGGATCAGGGAAGGCGATATCAAGATCGATTTCATCGTTCCTTGTAATGAACTGTCGGAATCGATACTGAAGAATGCGTTCCCAAATTACAGCGAGTTTAACGGAACAGCTTATATCTTCAGAGACGGAGGCTTGGGAAGAAAGACGAAATTCGTTCCTGGTCTCAATGATTATCTGGCTGCTCATCCTCACGAGTAGTATCCTATATGAAATAAACCATCTCTTTGCGAGATGGTTTTTATATGAGCTGTATGTTTATAGATTATCAATGAGAAAGGATGTAGTCTCTGTCGATCAGGTTGATGAGGTGATCTCCGATCCTTTCCGTGTCATTGTAGAACTTCAGATAATCTGTTCCGGAAGTACCGGTCAGTTCATTCTGATTCAGTCTTGTAATGTAGATATTGACCATGTGGCTGGATAAGGCGTCGATATTCGCTTCCAGTCCTTTGATGTCTTTGGAGAGTTTCTTTTTTCCGTCTTTATAGGATTCCAGCACAAGCAGATAGAGTTTGTTGATGAGCTGTCTCATGGCTTCCATTTCTGCCAGAAGCTTTGGTGCCAATGGAGATTCGTTATCCGCCAGGTTGTGGGCATATCCACAGATGTTTTCCGCATAATCGCCGATCCTTTCCAGATCGGAGATCGCTCTGTATGTAGTAGACAGATAGCTCAGGTCTTTTTTGTTTACCTTGCCCGACTGTGCGATCTTCAGGACAAGATCGACGAGATTTTCGTTCAGGAAGTTGAGTTCTCTTTCGTTTCTGCCAAAGTCTTCTTCCCGATCGAAGTTTAATGTCTTGATCATATCGACAGAAATATTGAAATTCTGTATGGCGATGTTGGACATGTTTACGATCTCCTGTTTGATCTGTTCGACCGCAACAGAAGGAGTAGAGATCATGTTTTCGTTGACGTAATAGAAGTGTTCGATGCTGTTGTCGTTGAGTTTGTCTTCGATCAGTCTTTCCGTCAAGGCAACCAGCCTGTCGGTAAAAGGAAGCACGATCACGACCGATGCGATATTGAATATCGTGTGGAACATCGCAAGCTGGGTATGAGGGACTCCCGGGAACATCCTGGCAAAGAGGATGCCATAGGAGATCCTTCCTCCGGAGAAAAGTGTCAGAAGCAGATCGCTGAGATAGACCAGCACGACGCCTCCGATGTTGAAGATGAGCTGGATCAGAGAAGTCCTCTTGGCATTGACGCTTTCGGCCTTTGCGCCTGCCAGCATGCCTGTCAGACAGGTACCGACATTTGCGCCGAGTGTCAGGTAGATACCCTGAGAGATATTGATCAGTCCGGCTGCGACCATCGTGATGGAGATGGAAGTCATTGCCGAAGAAGATTGAATGATCGCTGTTAATATTGCGCCGATGATGATCAGCAACAAGGAAGAATTGAGTGTCGCAATAAAGTCCTTGAGCTGCGGATATTGGGCAAATCCGGACATTGCCCCTGACATCGTATCCAGTCCCGCAAACAGTAAGCCCAGACCTGTCATGACATTGCCGGTCAGTTTGACGTTTTCACGCTTGGCAAACATGGCAACAAAAGCACCCAACCCTGCCAAAGCAGAGAATATGACATTCATACTGACTTCACTGCTTCCAAGCATTCCCAAGGCAACCAGCTGGCCGGTGATGGTCGTACCGATCTCGCCACCGAAAATGATCGTTGCGCCTTGTAAAAGCGAGATGATCCTGGCGTTGACAAAACCGATCGCCATGACAGTCGTCGCGCTGGATGACTGGATCGCGATCGTGGCTGCAGCACCGATCAAAACGCCAACGATCTTATTGTTGGATACTTTTGACAACAATCCTTTTAATTTATCAGAACTGGCAGCTTCAAGGTTGCTGGACATGATGTCGCATCCCGTCAGGAAGATACCGACGCCCGCAAGCAATTGAAGTATGCCGATCATAATGTTGAAGTCTTCCATTAAAATCCCTTCTAATCAAGTTTATAACAGTCAAATGAAAAAAGAAAATACACAGGACTTTGGAAAGCGGTTTCATTCAGGCGAAATGGAATATAATATAGTTGATATGAGTAAAATACTGATCATTCATACAGGCGGTACCATCGGCATGACAAGGACAGCTGACGGATACAAGCCGGACGGACTTTATTTCAGAGAAGCGATCTTTCATATGGATTCTTTAAGGGCAAAAGGTATGCCGGAATGGGACTTCATAGAATGTGATCCTTTGCTGGATTCCAGCCAGATGAGTGTAAAAGAGTGGAACATCATGGGCAAGCTGATCTCTGAAAACTACGAGAGCTATGATGGTTTTGTCGTGCTTCATGGAACGGATACGATGGCTTACAGCGCATCTGCCCTTTCGTTCATGCTGGAGAACCTCAATAAGCCGGTCATCCTGACGGGATCGCAGATCCCGCTGTGCGAGACAAGAAGCGACGGCAGAGATAATCTGATCACATCGATGATCATTGCCGGAGAGGGAAAGGTCAAAGAAGTCTGTATCTACTTTGGCGGCTTACTGGTAAGAGGAAACAGGGCAACCAAATATTCTGCCCAGGATATGCAGGCATTCATCTCTCCGAATTATCCGATCCTTGCCAATGCAGGACTTTCCATCAAATATCACAGATCTGCTTTCCTGAAACAGAGCGAAGGAGAATTTCATTTCAGGACTTTCAAAGATGTTCCGATCGGTGTCATCCGTGTCTTCCCGGGCATCCGTTTCGATCTGTTTGAATCGATCCTGACAGAGAATCTGAAGGGAGTCGTCATTGAAACATTCGGATCGGGAAATGTTCCGGATGACAACGGCGTACTGATCTCCCTGTTAAGCAAGGCAAAGGAAAGAGGCGTCGTCATCGTTGTCTGTTCGCAATGCCTGCAGGCAACCGTCGATATGTCTGCCTATGAAGCGGGCAGCGCACTTCGCAAAGCCGGTGCAGTTTCAGGAAGAGATATGACATCCGAAACAGCCGTTACCAAGCTCTACTATCTCTTCAACAGATATGATGATACTTCTCAGATCAAGAAGCTGATGGAAGAAGATCTCAGAGGAGAACTGACAGTTTAAGAAAAAAGCCTTGTGTATTTCAACAAGGCTTTTCGTATGGTCAGATCTTCATCGCAACTGCCCAGGCACCCCAGACGGCTGATCTGAGATTGCCTACTTTACTGGCATCTCCGATGACATAGATGTTTTTCCCTTCTTTTGATAAAGGAGCGGAATTATATCCTGTGGAAATGATGATATTGTCGCAAGGGATCTGCTTAAGATCTCCTTTTTTGTCTGCGATGATGACACAGTCATCCTGAATTTCTTTACATCCGTGTTCCAGGTATACCGGGACATTGAAGGCTTTGAAGTAATCTCTCAGATAGGATGAGTTCGCAAGACAGAGGTTTGGCGTTGTGATCAGGTCGTTCAACATTTCAACGATGACCGGTTCCTTGCCTTTTCTGTGTAAGTCATAGGCGATCTCACAGCCTGTGAGTCCGCCTCCGATGATGACGACTTTCTTTCCGACTTCCTTATTGCCCAGGAGATAATCAATCGCACTGATCCCTTTTTCTGCACCTGTGACAGAAAGTTTCTTTGGAACCGATCCGGTCGCAACGATGTAAGCATCGGCTTTGATCTCACTTAGATCTTTGACTTCGTGATTGAAGTATACTTTGATGTCTTCTTTCTTTAACTGTGTCTCATACCACTTGAGCAGTTTTTTGTCATGTGACTTGAAATCAGGAGCTGCCGCCGCGACGAACACACCGCCAAGCTGATCACTTCTTTCATAGATGATCGGGGTATGTCCGCGTTTCTTTAACAGTAATGCAGCTTCCATTCCGGCGACACCTGCACCGATGATGGCAACAGTTTTCTTTTGTTTTGCCGGTCTGACATAGAACTTGTGTGACTGCATCGTTTCAGGGTTGAGGGCACAGCGGCACATGTTCATGGCATCTTCCATGGATTGGGAGTTGTTGGTGCCTTTGGACTTTGACATGGTCAGACAAGCCGTCTGGCAAGAGATACACGGTTTGATGTCTTCTTCTTTGTCTTCGATGACTTTTTCAAACCAGGCAGGATCTGTTAAAAACTGTCTTCCGATACCGATGGCGTCGATGTTTCCGTTTTCGATTGCCTTGGCTCCGGCGTCTAATGTCATCCTGCCGGCACAGACGACCGGGATATCGACAAACTTTCTGATGTGGGCAACATCTTCAAGATTGCAGTTTTCCGGCATGTAGACAGGTGGATGAGGCCAGTACCAGGCGTCATATGTACCGTTATCGCAGTTCAACATATCGTATCCTGCATCCTGCAGGTATTTCGCTGCTTTTTCCGATTCTTCCATCGTGCGTCCTGCTTCGATATATTCTTCGCCTGGCACAGCACCTTCATTGAATCCTTTTGTCTTGGAGACGACGGAATATCTGACGGATACCGGATAGTCTTGGCCGCAAGTCTTCTTGATCTGCTTCACGATCTCTACCGCAAAGCGATATCTGTTTTCAAAAGATCCGCCGTATTCATCCGTTCTGGAGTTGACATATGGAAGCGTGAACTGATCCAAAAGATATCCTTCATGTACTGCGTGGACTTCTACACCATCGACTCCTGCTTCCTTGCACAGTCTGGCGGTCTCACCAAAAGCATAGATGATTTGTTCGATCTGTTCCTTGGTGATGGCTTTGGATGTGATGTGATCTGCCCAGCGGTTTGGCGTTTCGGATGGGGCAAGAGAATGAAATTCCGGATTTAAGATCGGCTTGGCGATCGTACCAAGGGCTTTGTTTTCCAGCAAGGTCACCATCAGATCGTTCAGCGCAAAAGATCTTCCGCATCCGGCTGTCATCTGGATGAACATTTTGGCACCGGTCTTGTGAAGCTCGTCCATGAAGTTCTTTAACTGTCTGAATTTTGCCTTGTTCTGATAGAGCCATAAAGGTCCGATGATGTCCTTGAGTGTCGCAACACCCGGGAATATCAGTCCGCAGTTGTTTTCAGCAACCGTTTTTAGAAGCTTTGCGGCTTCCTTGTCAAAGTGATTGGGTTCCGTCCAGCCGAAGATCGATGTGCCTCCCATCGGGGCCATGACGATGCGGTTTTTGATATCAAGGTTTCCTATCTTCCAGGGTGTGAGCAGTACCTCATATTCCTTTTTCATGAAAAGTGTCTCCTTATGAAAATGATATATATGCGTATAGTATCAGGATACACTAAAATAGATATAAAGAAACAGGAGATCAGAATCATGAAAAGCTTTGTGATCGATACCAATTATGACATTGACGTGAATAATGACAGGCAGAATATCCGCATCCTGTCGACAGATGAAAACAATCCTGTCATCCTTTTTGTCCACGGCGGACCGGGAGTGTGTGACCGTTCCATGGTCATCCCGAATCAGTCGAAATATCTCGTTGATGATTTTACGATGGTCTGTTGGGATCAGCGTATGGCGGGAAAGAACTATCGCAGAAAGAAAGCGAAAGAAAAGATGACGCTGGATCAGCAGGTCGAAGACCTCAATTGCGTCGTCAATTATCTATGTGAGAGATTTAAAAAAGAAAAGATCTATATCGTCGGTCACAGCTGGGGTTCTGTGTTGTCCTGTCTTTTCCTTCCGAAACATCCGGAACACATCAAGGCTTATATCGGCATGGGACAGTTCGTCAACGGACCCGAGAACGAGCAGTTGAGTTACGATTTCGTCATGGATTACGCGAAGCAACATGAAAACAAAAAGGCGATAAAGGATCTTCAAAAGATCGGCAGACCTGTCGGTGGATTATACAAGGGCGGCATTGATGCGCTGATGGTACAGAGAAACTACATGACCAAGTTCGGTGGTGGTACTTATAAGGGAAGAGATAACATCTATGATTCTTTGTTAAAACCTTTCTTCAAGAGCGGTGAATACAAGGTCATCCCTGATCTGTATCGATACTACAAGGGCTGTTTCTATTGCCTGGAACAGCTGTGGGAAGATATCGCCAGACTGGAGTTTGACAAGAGCGTGAAGAAGCTTGATGTACCGGTCTATCTCTTCCAGGGAGATCACGATAAGAACACGCCGACCGTCTTGGCAAGGAAGTGGTTCGATGATCTGGAAGCACCGTACAAGGAATATATGCCGTTCCATGAATCTGCACATTCTCCGATCAACGAGGAATGCGAATTATGGGGCACGACTTTAAAAGAAAAGCTGCTGGAAAGAGAAAAGATGCCTGATCCTGTCGGTATTGAAAGAACAGTGATCAGAAGGATCGTAAGAAAGTAAGGAGCGAATATGACAAGGATCAATGTTGGGGACAGTTTCCCTGAATTTGAATTTGATACGGCATACAAAGACGGATTGAACAGCCTGAAGATCTTGAAAGGAAAGACGATCTTCTGGGTCTTGCGATATATCGGATGTACGGTGTGCCGGTATGATGTCCACATGATCGCAAAGCGCTACGATGAGTTTATAAAGAAAAACGCGCAGGTCTTCGTGGTCATGCAGAGTGACAGGGAACATTTACAGAAGGATTTAAATTCTACAAACACGATTCTTCCTTTTGAGATCATTTCCGATCCAAAGCAGAAGATCTATGAGCTGCTGGATATCTTTCCTGCTTCTTCAATGGAAGAGCTGGCTGATGGTGTCATGGATCAGCTGAAAGAAAAAGGTATGAAGGCAAGAGAAGCGGGATTCTCCCATGGCGATTATGAAGGGAACGAACAGCAGCTGCCTGCTTTGTTTATCGTGGAAGAAGACGGCAGAGTTTCTTATGTAAACTATGCGAAAAACATCATGGACATGCCGACGATCGATGATGTCCTTTCCATCCTGTAGCTGTCCGTTTCTGAAAGATCTTACAGTATAATAATAGTGATGAAAAAATATGACCTGACGTTCCATAAGATCCTCAAGTGCATCCTTTGTGTGATGATGCTTATTTTTGTGTTGCAATACAGAAGCGTCTACAGTGAAGATGGATCGTCTTATGAAGCAGGAGGGAAACATAACGGACCGGTCTCTGTCGATCCTCTTGGCGGAGAAGATGGCTATTCAGCCGTCTTATACAACAATACGAACGGTCTTCCGACATCGGAAGCAAACGATATCGTACAGACGCAGGAGGGTTTCATCTGGATCGGCAGCTATGCGGGTCTCATAAGATATGATGGAAGCCGTTTTGAGAGACAGGACTCCACGGCGGGAATCACAAGCGTAAAGTGTCTCTATGTCGACAGTTTGAACAGGTTGTGGGTCGGTACCAACGACAGCGGTGTCGTCCTGATCCACAACGATGCTACATACCATTGGGGTCTGCATGACGGCATGAAGTCTGTTTCAGTACGTTCCATGCTGGAAGGAGAAGACGGCAAGATCTATGTGGCTACGACCGAAGGCCTTCTGAGTATCGATCAGAACTTCAAGATGTCTTATGTGGAAGATCTCAGAGTGGTCGATGCGTTTATCCATGAACTCAGGATGGGCGTTGACGGAAGGATCTATGGAGTCACCAATTCCGGTGATATCGTGGTTCTGAAAAATGGAAAGGTCGATGAATATCATCGTCTTTCCCAAAGTTCCTTCGGCGGCATCAATTGCATCCTTCCGGATCCACACGATCCTTCAAAGATCTATGTGGAAACGCAGGATGGAAGAGTATATCACGATACTCTAAAGGGCGGTTTTGAAAACAGCACGCCGATCGATATCTCTCCACTTGACCAGGTGCAGTCCATGGAATACCTGGGCGGAAAGATCTGGTTCACCACAAGAAACGGCATCGGTGTATTGGATGAAGAGGGATTCCACGTACTGAAAAACATCCCGATGAAGAACTCCATCGGTCACGTCATGAGCGACTACGAGGGAAATCTCTGGTTCACATCAACGCGTGAAGGTGTCATGAAGATCGTCAAGAACAGGTTCTCCGATCTTTTTGAACGTTATGAATTATCTGACAGAGTCGTCAATTCCACATGTATGTATGATGGCGATCTGTTCATTGCTACCGATACCGGGCTGATCGTGATCGATGAGAACGGTCCTCTTGAAAAGGTTAAGCTGAATGAAAGTATTCAGATCTATGGTGAAGAAAGAAAAACCGATGATCTTCTGGAACTGCTGGACAATTGCCGTATCCGTTCGATCATCCGCGATTCCAAGGATCGTTTATGGATCTCCACATGGAGAAAATATGGGCTTCTGTGCTACGACCACGGAGATCTGAGATCATTCAGGAAAGAAGAAGGCCTGGCTTCAGATGCGATCCGAATGGTCGATGAGTGTATCGATGGAAGGATACTGGTTGCCGGGAACGGCGGTGTCAGTATCATCAAAGACGACAGAGTCGTCGCAACATATACCGAAAAAGACGGGATCACCAATACCGATGTCCTTTGCGTTGTGGAAGGAGAAGGCGATGACATCATCGTTGGATCGGATGGCGCCGGCATCTTCATCCTTTCAAAAAACGGGATGAAACATTTCGACCACAACAACGGACTCAGTTCAGATGCCGTGATGCGTATCAAGTTTGATGAGAGGAATGATGTCTACTGGATCGTCACCGGCAATTCTCTTTCTTATCTGAGCAGAGATTATGAACTGCATAAGGCAGACTTGTTCCCATATTCCAACAACTTCGATATCTATTTCAATTCCAAGGGAGAACTCTGGGTCCTTTCCAGCAACGGCATCTATATCGCCAAGGCGGAAGATATCTTAAGCGGTGAAGAGATCAATACCGTTCATTATTCGATGTCCGATGGTCTTCCTTGTATTGCGACCGCCAACTCCTACAGTGAGCTGACGGATGATGGAGATCTTTATATTGCGGGTACGACAGGCGTTGCCAAGGTCAACATCGAAGATCCGTTCGAGGAGATGAAGGATCTGAAGTTTGCGATCCCGTATCTTGAAGCAGACGGAAAGAAGATCTATCCGGATAAGGATGGTGTGTTCTTCGTTACATACAACACAAGGAAACTGACGATCTATGGCTATGTCTATACCTATTCACTGACTGAACCGCTGATCTCATACAGACTGGATGGTTTTGATGAAGAAAACACGACCGGAACGGCAGCAGAAGTCTTCCCGGTCTACTATACGAATCTGCGCGGCGGAACCTATCACTTTATCGTGGAACTGCAGCAGTCTTTAACAGGAGAATCTGTCGGTACCGTCATCCGCATCGAAAAGGAACTGGCCTTGTATGAATCGGTGTGGTTCTATCTCTACTCGTTCCTGTCTGCCCTTCTTGTCTTATACGCTCTGATCGGTCTGTACATTGACGGAAGAGAAAAGAAACTGGAAAGAAAGCACAAGGAAGAAAGTGAAAAACAGCAGATCGCCAATGAGATGAAGATGGGTAACGATATCCAGCAAAGTACTCTGCCTCATGTCTTCCCGCCGTTCCCTGACAGGACAGAATTTGAACTCTTTGCCAGCATGGATCCGGCAAGAGAGGTTGGCGGAGACTTCTATGATTTCTTCTTCATCGATGACGATCACCTCTGTCTGATCATGGCGGATGTTTCCGGCAAGGGTATCCCGGGCGCTCTGTTCATGATGGTCTCAAAGGCGATCTTGAACAACTCGGCGATGATCTATGATTCGCCAGCCAAGATCCTGACTAAGGCCAACGAAGCGATCTGTGCCAACAACAGGGCAAAGATGTTTGTCACGGTATGGTTGGGTATCCTTGAAGTTTCAACAGGAAAGCTGAAGGCTGCCAATGCCGGACATGAATATCCGATCATCAGGAAGCCACAAGGCGGATTTGAGATCTTCAAAGACAAACACGACTTCGTCATCGGCGGACTGGACAACTTCGTCTACCACGAGTACGAAATGGATCTGGAACCCGGTTCAAAGATCTTCTTGTATACCGATGGCATCCCTGAAGCTACCGACAGCAAGGAAAGGCTCTTTGGCATGGAGAATCTTCTGAAGGCACTGAACGAAGATCCGGATGCCGGGCCTGAACAGCTGACGATCAACGTCAGAAAGGCAGTCGATGGTTTCGTCAAGGAAGCGGAACAGTTCGATGATCTGACGATGATGTGTCTGGAATACAAGGGAAAAGAATAAATATGATTGAAAGCCTCTGGTCGAGGCTTTTAATATGATGATCAATAAAACGAAGTTAACCTGTTTTTAACATGTTCCTATAGGTTAACTGAAAGGATCTCATATATAATTTTCTTAAAGAGATATGAAAGGATAATCTTATGGAAAGAAAATTCAGGATCGCTATTGCCGGAGGTGGTTCAAGGTATACTCCGGGTATTCTGAGGATGTTGGTAAACAGGAAAGAGAGATTCCCGATATCTAAAGTCGTTCTTTATGACAACGAAGCGGAAAGGCAGGAGAAGGTTGGCAAATACGGGCAGATCCTGATGAAGGAATACTATCCGGAGTGTGAAGTGGTCTATACGACCGATGCCAAAGAAGCTTTTACTGATATCGATTTTGTTTTCATGCAGATCAGGGCAGGAAGATTAAAGATGCGTGAGATGGATGAAAAGATCGCGATGAAGCACGGATGTATCGGGCAGGAGACCTGCGGCCCTGGTGGCTTTGCCTATGGCATGCGTTCCATCCCTGCGGTTTGTAAGATCATAGAAGATGTCAGGAAGTATTCTCCTGAAGCCTGGATTTTGAATTATTCCAATCCGGCTGCCATCGTTGCGGAAGCGACAAAGAGAGTCTTTAAAGGAGATCATCGCATCATCAATATCTGCGATATGCCGATCGGATTGTTAGGGATCTATGCCTATGTCTGTCAGAAGGAATCAAAGCAGCTGGAACCGAGATACTTCGGACTCAATCACTTCGGCTGGTTCACTCACATCTATGACAAGAAGACCGGAGAGGATCTTCTGCCTTATATCAGGAAAGTCGTTTCCAACATGCCGGAATTCGACGGCAAGGGATTTGATATCGATAAGAGCTGGGTTGAGACATTCAACTTCTTAAGGACGATGGTCAAGGATTCCGATGAGTATCTGCCAAACAATTACCTGCAATACTATCTCTATCCGAAGAGATGTTTCTCTATCGAAGATCCAAACTATACCAGAGCCAATGAAGTCATGGACGGCATGGAGAAAAAGACTTTTGAGATGCTGGATGAGGTCATTGAAAAAGGAAGTCTTGAGGGAACAGAGATCGGTAAGGAACAGATCACGGATGGCCATGCGGGTTATATCGTCGATCTGGCTTATGCGATCGCCTTCAATACGAGCGAGAAGTTCATTGCGATGTGTGAGAATCACGGCACGATCCCAAACCTGCCTGAAGGTGCGATGGTCGAGGTCGTCTGCATCGCCAATGGCCAGGGTGTTGAGCCTTTGACGTTTGGCGAGATCGGTACATTCTATAAGGGTTTATTGGAAAACCAGTATGCCTATGAGAAGCTGACTGTCGATGCCTGTCTTGAAGGAAGCTATCACAAGGCATGGCAGGCTCTGACATTAAACAGATGCGTCAATGATATGCCTACTGCCAAGGCTTTACTTGATGATTACATCGAGGCAAACAAAGATTACTGGCCTGAGCTGAAATAGATCGATTCAAAATTTATAACGTAAGAAGACGACCTGAAAAGGTTGTCTTTTCTATGGAAGATGAAATACGTTGTATCATGTATATATGGGATTCAATAAAAAGAAAAGCGTGATCATCTCTGTACTGCTGTTGGGAGTACTTCTTCTGACGGGTTTTCTGATGTGGCCAAATGTCCGTTTTCCTGAAGAAAAACCGGTTCTGGAAAGAGGCCGTGAATACATGGTGGAAGAATTCGTTATGAGCCATAATGGCGAATACGAAACGGAAGGCCCTTATCTTGATACAAGGACAGTCGGTGAACACGAATATGTCTATACGATCAGAAAAGGATTCTTAAGCAGAAATCAAGTCCTTCATTATGAAGTCGTCGATACGACTCCTCCAAAGATTCAGATCGCATCAAGAAAAGTGGAAATCGATCCGAACGAAACATATACGATAGAAGATAAACTGGAAAATGTCAGCGTTGATGAAGGCGTGATGATGCTGGAAACAGATCTCAATACGTCCTTATCGGGAACATATACGGTAAAGATCGAAGCAGTCGACGAATTCGGCAATCGTTCTTCTGATTCCTATGAAGTCATCGTAAAGGATCTGGAAGCTCCGATCGTCTTTGTCACAGGCGATGGATGTAAGATCAAAAAGGGTGATGATTTTGATATTGAGAAGATCATCAGCTATGGCGATAACGCCGATCCAAAGCCAATACTGAAAGTGGATGGAAAAGTGGATACCAATAAACTCGGTGACTATACTTTGCAAGCAACCCTGACGGACGCTTCAGGAAACGAGACTTCCTGGAAGCTGACAGTGAGCGTTGTAAACAAGATCACTTATGATGACGATGAAGAGGAAGAAGAGGATTATCTGTTCTCCGATTTCCTCGAAGATTATATCGAAGAAGGAAGGATAGCGGGCATCGATGTTTCCGAATGGCAGGGAGATATCGATTTCAAAAAGCTCAAGGATGCGGGCTGTGAGTTCATCATGATGAGGATCGGTTTCTCTTATGATGGGAAACTGAATCTGGATAAGTCGTTCAGAGACAATCTGGAAGGTGCTGTAAAAGCAGGGATGCCTGCAGGCATCTATTATTACAGCCACGATAAAAACAGTGATGAAGTTCGTTGGGTAGTGAAACAGATCTTTGAAGAACTGGATGACATCCCTCTTCAGTTGCCGATCGTGTTTGACTGGGAGAACTTCTCGGAGTTCCAGGAATACGAGATCAGCTTCCAGGGTCTGGAACAGCTGTATGAAACGTTTGAAGAAGAAGTGCTGAAGCACGGATATCGTCCGATGTTGTATGGCAGCAAGTACTATCTGGAGAACGTCTGGAGGAATGCGGAAAATCATCCGGTCTGGCTGGCACACTACACCCGTCATTCCAGCTACAGATGGCCATACCAGCTCTGGCAGATCTGTGCCTGGGGTGTAGTCGACGGAGTTGATGAGCGGGTCGATTTCGATGTCATGATCACAGAGTAAAAACATGGTTGGAACAAGATGTTTTGAAACAGAAGATAAAAGCAGGAAAGAATTCTTTAAAGACGGGAAAGATTCTTTTCGTCGTCTGAAAGTGCGTTTCTATTATCCGGGAAAAGAAGACCCGACAAAAAAGCTCTGCGATCTTAATGACGAAAAAGTTTTAAAAGAAGTTAAGGTGAAGGCAGATCTGAATGCCTATCGTCAAAGAGAAAGCATCTATGAGGATCTCGAGATGGAAGACGGCATTTTTCCTTTGATCCTTTATTCTCATGGATATGGATGGGTTGCGGAAGCAAACAGCGATCTGTGTCGACACCTGGCAGAAAACGGATATATCGTCGCATCGATCTCCCATACCTATGAAGAACTGGAAACACGTTTTTCTGATGGAGAGATCGTCCCCTTTGATCAGAAGACATACAAGAAGATGACAAAACCCCTCATACCGGCTTATCTGGATCTGATCCTGATGGGAAAAAAGAAGATGACTTATGAGGAAGCCGTAAAAAGATTTGACTCTCATCAGAAGAAATATGAGAAATACATGGTGGAAAGAGCTCATCAGTGGCTTGAGGATGATCGCCACATCCTGAGATTCATTCATGAGATGAATGAAGAAGAAGGATCTTTCCTGTATCGCAAGATCGATTTCTCTCACGGCGTAGGTGCTACCGGTCATTCTTTCGGCGGTGCCGCTGCATATGGCCATTGCCTGAATGATGATGAGATCAGCTGCGGAGTCAACATGGATGGAGCTCTGTTTGGAGATCACAAAGACAAGATCAACCACAAACCTTTCATGCAGATGATAAACAAAAGTAACCCGCACTATGTCGCAAGAGCACTTGTCTGTCATGACAAACCTGTACATTTCCTGACTTTCAGAGATATGACACACATGGGCTTCACCGATCTGAAACTTCTGACCGATAAGAAGATGCTTGTCGGTAAGCTGGATGCGAAAGTGGCAATGAAAGCAATAAACGATGCACACCTTTCTTTCTTTGATCGCTATCTGAAAAACGCGGACAGTGAAAACAGAGAAAAACTGCCGATCGCTGAAGAGGCTTTGCAGTCCTATGAGATCCTCTGATTGTTCAATCAGAATGAAAATGTGAAATAATAACAAAGTAGAGACAGATATGAAGAGATGTGATCTGCACACCCATTCCAATTTCTCGGATGGGACTATGACCCCAACACAGCTTGTAAAACTTGCCGAGAAGCAAGGTCTTTCTGCTGTGGCTCTGACAGATCACAACACGGCTGACGGTTTGTGGGAATTCATGGAAGCCGGAAAGCACAGTGATGTGATCACGGTACCGGGTTGTGAATTCACAACGGAATGGGAAAAGAAAGAGATCCACATCGTCGGTCTTTTCTTCAAGAGAGAATACTGGCCTGAGATCGCAGACTTCCTTGAAATGACAAAGATCGCCAAGCACAACAGCAATTTCCAGATGATCACAAAACTGCAGGAAGCCGGATACGATGTTTCCGAAGAAGAGGCAAAGGCTCTGGCACAGGGCGACTTCAACCGTTCCCATGTCGCAAGGGTACTGATGGCTAAAGGTTATGTTTCCAGTGTCAAGGAAGCATTCGATACATTGTTGAAAGAAGGCAACGGATTCTATGTGCCTGCCAAGCGTCTGAGTTCGCTGGTGACGATCCGTTTCATCAAGACATTCGGCGCAACAGCGATCATGGCCCATCCTTTACTGAATCTTTCCTATGATGAAATGATGAGGTTCTTGCCTCTGGCCAAAAACGAAGGCCTCGATGCGATCGAGACCAGATATACGGAATTCGATGAAGAGATGAGAAATGCGGCAAGAGCTCTGGCAGAACTGTTTGATCTGAAACAGAGCGGCGGTTCCGATTTTCATGGCAGTGCCAAGCCGGGCATTGAGATGGGAACAGGAAGAGGAGATCTTGAAGTCCCTTACGAGTTCTATGAAGAGATGCGAAAGTGCGCCGATTCTTACGAAGAAGAAAAATAAAAAGACCGCGAGGTCTTTTCGTTTATTCACTGATCCATTTGCGATAGACGTCCTGCTTGCTCAGATAACTGAGGTAGGCAGGATCTTTTTCATCTGCATCGATCGATACAAGTTTTTCGCTGTCTTCACACATCGATTTCAACAACGACAATAACTGTTCGTGAACATCTTCATCCTGATCAAGTCCGATCGAGAAGAGTTCCGGGACAAAACCTAAAGTGGAAGCAGTGTAATATAAACCGCTGAAGTCGTTGGCGTTGGCTTCAGGATCAGGTAAAGGAGTATTCCTCAGATTTGTCAGATAGACCATGACGATGTTTCTTTCAAAGTCGATCATGACAAGTGTTCCCGTCCAGCCCTGATGGCCGATCGTATCGGAAGCTGTCGTAGAACCAAAGTACCAGCTTCTTTGATCATCTCCTTGTCTTGCCCAGCCAAGTCCGGAATTGGAATTGTTGATCCCGTTTGGAGAGATGAAAGTATCGATGATGTTGCGGTCAAAGAAATGATGTTTTCCATATCCGCCTGTAAACATGACGGACGCCAGTTTTGCGAGATCTTCCGCATTGGCGAACAAGCCCGCATGTCCCGAGATCCCGTTCATCGAGTACCAGGCCATTTCATCATGGGCTTCTCCCTGTATCGTTTCTGTACGGATTCCCGGGAAATCGATGACGCCGTCTCTTGTGTTGCCGTTTAGTTCGGTGGCTGCGCAATCTTCTTTTGTGAAACCATTTTCCAAAGGATTGTAGGTGATGTGTTTGAGTTCCATCGGGTCGAAGAAGTTTTCCTTGAGGTAGCTATCAAGATCTGTTTGTGATACTTCTTCCACGATGAGACCCAGGATCATGTAGTCGACATCGGAATAAAGAGACCTGCTTCCTGGTTCATACTGAAGCGGTGTCTGACAGATCGCTTCGACCGTGTTTTCTTTTGTTTCTTTAGAGTGCTCACTTCCTGCGTAGAGGATGTTGTATCCATCATCCAGATACTCTTGGCTTGGGCCGTCCACATGGAGATTGAAGTAGCGCGGAGAAGGAGGGAAACCCGCCTGATGTTTGAGAAGATCTTCAATGGTGATCGATGCCTTCCACTTTTTCATCTCATAGAGACCGGGATCGGCGCCAAAGTCATAGACGAAGTCCATCGTATCTTCATAGAAGCGATCTCCCAGATATTCATATACCTTATCATCTAAAGAGATCTTTCCTTCGCTGACCAGTTTCTGTATTGCGTAGTTGGCAGAAAACATCTTGGTGACAGACGCCAGATCAAAAAGAGTCTCGTTATTGACAGGAACAGGGTCGCTTATCCTTGAACCGTCTTTCTCATAGGAGTTCAGATATCCCCAGTGATTGGAATAGATGAGCCTGTTGTTTCTGATGACCGCAAGCTGGGCACCGGGGAAGCCATATTCCACGTCGCTTGAGATGATGTCAGAGATCAGTTTGAATGTTTCCTCATGGAAGCCTTCTTCTTTCAGATCTCCTTCAATGACGAACGGATATGGGATATAGACATCGACTGTTCCGTTTTCTATAGAAGACAGCTGCAGAGAGTTGATCCCGTTGACAGAGACCTCAGAGAAGTCGATCTGACAGATCCCTTTTCCAAAAGAAGTATCTGCTTTATGGGAATTGATGAAAAGATCGAAAGAGTCGGCATTGCTTTGGATGTAGAGTTCTCCCTGATCTTCAAAGTATTCAAAACCGATGATACTGTTCATCGCCAGAGTGTCATCTGCCTTTCCCAGACGGTCAGGGAATGTGACTTTCTTCTGCCATTCTTGCGTTGGGATGGAATCGGTTATCGTGACATAGATCTGTTTTGTTTCCTGTATTTCTTCTTCCTGTATCACTTCTTCTTTTTCTTCTTTACATGAGAAAAGGGTGACTGACAAAAGAAGGATCATGATGAGCTTGGTTAAATTCTTCATAAACTTACTCTATCATAAAACGGAATTCATCGATCAGATATGATATAGTGAATCCATGAATGAAGTACTGATCGCAAATATCCTGATGATCATCGGCGAAGCGATACTGTTTATCGCATCATCCAGGAAAAACAAGAAAACGATCCTGATCTATCAGATCGTATCGATGCTGGTGATGACGGTTGCTTCCTATCTTCTTAAAGGATACGGAGCTATCGTCATGGATGTCATAGGGATCACCAGGAATCTGCTTTCCATCAATGGCATCGCTTCCAGATGGCTGACCTATCTCTTTATTTCGGCAGCGATCATATTCGGTATCCTTTTCAATAACAAGGGACTCTTAGGTTATCTGCCGATCGTTGCAAACGTATCTCAGTCACTGATCATCATCAACAGGAAGTCAACGGCCAGACAGATCCGTTTCGTCTGTGCTTTCTCTTCTTTCTGCTGGGCGATCTATAACTTTGCGATCAAGGGATATGCGGGTGTGATTACCAATCTTGTCAACAGTATCTCTTATCTCTATCACGCGATCAGGATGAAGGAGGAAGACAGATCATGAAGAAACTTGTTATATTTCTGATCTTCTTATTGTGCATCAGCGGATGCACAAAAAAGGAAGAAACGGAAACCATCGTTAAAGAAGAAACGGAAAACGTTATTGAGGAAGAAGATGCGGATGATTTCAAAGTCCTGGTCATCTGTTTTTCTCTTAAGGGAGAACAGTACAATGTCGGCGTGATCGATGAGGGAAACACTTATATCGTGTCTCTTATGATCGCAGATCATTTTGATGCAGACTATGTTCTGATCCAGCCAAACAAGGAATATCCGGATACATATAAGGAATTAACAGAGGTGGCAAAAGAAGAACAGAATGAAAATGCCCGTCCTACCTATTGGAATCCGATCCCTGATCCGCAGAGTTACGATCTGATCTTCATCGGTGCACCTGTCTGGTGGGGAGACTGGCCGATGATCATGTATACCGTTTTTGAAAACAATGATTTTTCAGGAAAGACCCTGGTCCCTTTCTGCACACACGAAGGAAGCGGACTTTCCGGTTTTGATAAGAAGCTGCAGGATGCCTGCCCTGATTCAACTGTATTGAAGGGTCTTGCGATCAGAGGATCGGATGCCCAGAACAAGCGTGATGATACAAAGAAGGTCGTTGAGGATTTCTTGAAAGAATCGGGTTATTAAATGGATAAAAGGATCATTATCGATATCCTGATGACGGTGCTGATGCATGTGCTCATGAGTTATTCTCTGACTTCAGAGAAGTATCATGAGTTTTTCGGCATCGCTGTCTTTATCCTGTTCATCATCCATCACTACCTGAATCGCTGGTGGTATAAGAGCCTGAAGAGAAGGAAGAAGGATCCTGTCAGGATCTTCTGCAATGTCATCGATATCTTATTACTGGTGTTCATGGTCTTACAGCCGATCACAGGCATCATGATGTCGAGATATCTTTTTAAACTGAATCTGTTCACTTCCTATGCCAGAAGCATTCATCTCTTCCTGGCTTACTGGGGTTTTGTCTTGCTGAGTTTACATATCGGAACACATTTAAGTACGATGATACGAAGATATCACATCCCTAAGATCATTCAGATCGCTTTCCTTGCTTTAGGAGCAAACGGTGTCTATGCCTTCATGAGAAGAAGATTCATAGACTACATGTTTCTGAGAACATCTTTTGCGTTTTTTGATTTTGATGAATCATTATTCCGTTTCTTTTTCGATCACTTTCAGATCATGGCAATGTTTGCGGTGATCGCTTATTTTCTGACGAAATAATTTTTAAGAAATTAGCACTCACCTATTGACATTGCTAAAAAAGAGAACTATAACATAGTTGTACAAGGAAATCAGAGAAGATCACATAGATCCAAACCCTCCATTCCCTTGCTTGGAAACATAGTTCATTCTGTGAACAATGATGAAAAGTAAAGGAGGTAAATGACTATGTTAACACCTAAGATTTTTACGGATAATGTATTTGATGACTGGTTTGATCCTTTCGGTATGATGAAGGAAATGAACAGGGTCGACCGCAAACTGTATGGAAAACATACGAACAGAGAAATGTTGATGGATGTTAAGGATCACGAAGATCACTACGAAGTAGAGATCGATCTTCCGGGATTCAGGAAAGAAGACATCAATATCGAGCTCAATGACGGATATATGACAGTATCTGCTTCCAAGGGTCTTGATGAAGATGAAAAGGACCACAAGGGAAAGATCGTACGTCAGGAAAGATATTCCGGTATGATGTCAAGGAGCTTCTATGTTGGTGAAGGCATCACAAATGAAGAAGTTCATGCGAAATTCGAAAACGGTGTGCTGAAGCTTGATATTCCGAAAAAGGAATATGAAAAGATCGCTCACAAGAATACGATCATGATCGAGTAAGACGGATCCTCAGATGAGGATCTGTTTTATAATGGTTTCATGGAATACAGGCTTGCGAAAAAAGAAGATGTTTCAACGGTTCTGACTTATATCAGAAAACTGGCCGATTATGAAAGCAGATCGGATGAAGTCAAAGTTGATGAAGAAACTTTGAAGAAAGCGATGTTTGAGGATCACCTTGGTGAAGTGGTGTTCATGATGGAAGATGATCGCATCATTGGATATTGTTTCTTTTATACGATCTTTTCTTCTTTTTCCGGCAAGAAGAAGATCTATCTGGAAGACCTCTATATCGATGAAGGATACAGAGGCAAGGGAAGAGGAAGAGATTTTCTGAAGCATATGGCAAAGCTTGGGATCGAAAGAGGATGTCAAGCAATGGCCTGGGGTTCGCAAAACTGGAATATCCCGGCTGTTTCTCTCTATCTGAAGATCGGGGCAGAAACGGAAAACGGCAGGACTCACTTCGAGCTTTCACAAGTAGGAATGATAAAACTGATCAATGAATAAGGCAGCGTCTGCTGCCTTATGTTTTACAATTTGTATTCGACGATCTGCCCGTTGTCGGGATGTCTGATGTCAGTCAATGCCTGCATCGTCATTCCATGACATGCGATGATCACTTTTTTATATGAAGTGTATTTCTTTAATACGTTGTCGACTCTTTCTTTGATGTGATCTGAAGATTCCCACTTTCTTGTTTCACCTTTTGGATAATGGCCGTGATTGGATTGATATTCCAGGAAAGCTTCTTCAGCTGTTTCATCATCTTCATAAACATAGTCTTTGTTTGCGACCCATTCATGAAGATCGGTCTCAACGATGATCGGGACATTCAGTTTTCTGGAAAGGATGGCTGCTGTCTGTAAGGCTCTGGTATAAGGAGAACTTAAAATCAGATCAGCGTCTTTCAGTCGTTCATCGTTTGCTGCTTCTTCGATCTGTTCGATCCCTTTCTTTGATAAGGGACAAAGATCGATGCCAAAGCCCTGATAGATCTTCTGGCCTGCCAGATCATAATCGGCTTCTCCATGTCTGATCAGATAGAACATTATGCTTCCTCGCTTTTCTGTGTGGACAGATCTCTTGGCGTACCGATCAGGTAGGCGAGATTTTCTCTGAGAGTTTCATCAGGATCGCCCTGTTCTTTTAAGCCGTCGATGAGGCCTTTGTTGTAGATGGAACAGAGTCTTGAAAGATCAAGAGAATACTTTTCTGCCAGCATCTCCAGGATGTCGATCGGCATGGCGATGTTGTTGTGGCCTGTGTGCTTGCCATTGTATCTTCCAAGGCCGTAGACTTCGATGTTGATCTCGACTTCCGATGCGTCGTCTTTCCAGAGAGAAACGAGCTGTTTCTGTCTGAAAGCGGACAGTCTGTTGTAGAAGAATCTGATCACATAGGCGATCGCAAACCCCAACATGAATATCAGTGGTGCAGAGACTGCAGCAGGCACATAGGTGTTGATCATGTAGATGTCTCTCCATCCGCCGTTTTCTTCCCCAAGCAATACGACATTGACGATATAGACAAGGGAGTAGAGGAAGAACGGCACAAGACAGGTCATGGTATCACTCAGGGAGAACTGGATATCGATCTCCACCATGAACAGCAGGACCAGCGCCATGATCGGACAAATGATGTGCAGCCAGAAGTTCATTCCGCCAAAGGCCATCTCCGGACCTTGAGTCGGGAAGATGAAGATGATCGAAAAGATCATCGTCAAAGTCGTACAGATCGCTCCGGAATACTGGAAGAGCGAGACCCACTTAGGGAAGGCAAATCGTTTCTTGCGGACGCCTTCAACTGCATACGGGATCATAAAGGCAGCACCGGTTGCGGAAAGCAGATTGGAATTGATCGTGAAGTAATGGAAAAGAGAATAGGTCGGTTCATTTTCCTGATAGATATATGTCCTCTGTAGTCCACCGGCGATGGCTGCAAGAGAAACGACAAAGACGATCGATCCCGCAAAAAGCGCAACTGCACTTCTTCTCTTGTACAGATTGATCATGTATCTGCGCTGAGACAGCAGGGAGGATCCGGGTCTGATGTGGATCTGTTTTGTCTCACTGTTGTATCTTCTTAAAGTCGGACCAAGATAACGGCTCTCATCAAGACCCAGGACGATCAGGAAAGCGATCTCTAAAAAGATCAGTCCGTAACAGAAGATCGATCCCTTTTTGAATGAGAAAGCCAGCTTGATCTTGGCAAAGGACAGGAAGATGAAAGAAGCGATGAACAAAGCCATGCAAAAGAAGCCGGTAAAGCCTTTGGTCAGGAGTTTTCCCTGACCGGATGACAACAACATGTACAGCACTTCGATCACGCTGAAAATGATGCCGTATTTTCCTTCCCAGGCAATATCAAAGAGCTGATAGTAGTTGAAGAACGGGATACAGGCATACCACCCTTTCCTTCCCGCTTTCTCAAAGACCTTCCACATGCCGAAGATCGAAAGGAAGAGGTATATGAGCACCAGAGCGATCGCTGCGATCGTATTGATCTTAGAATCCATGATTGCTTTATAGATGTGATAGATGAATAGATTGAGATCCATACCTACATTATAAAGCCTTCCCACGAAAAGAAGAGTATCATAATAATAAGAACAGACAAGGAGATGAACTTATGTTTTCTACAGGACATCTGATCTGGATCGCGATCAGTATCGTGCTGATCGTTGCAGGGATCTTTCTATGTAAAAAGAAAAAGCCGACGATGAGAAGGATGACTTCTCTGTGTCTGCTTCTGGCAATCATATCGGAAGTGATCAAGTTCCTTTCGGTCATCGAGATCGTTCCGATCGTGGAACAGGTCGTAGAGAACGGAGTTCTCGTGTATCAGGAGACTGGAAAATATGCGCCATATCTGCAGGCGGAACATATGCCGTTTGAACTGTGTTCCCTGCAGATCCCGTTCATGTTTCTTTCTCTGATCGTAAAGGATGACAAGTGGAGAAAAAGGATCTGGTCATTGATGTATGGTACCAGCATCATCGGCGGAACGATGGCGGTCTTCCTTTCTTCGATCGCTCCGGAGTTTACGGATACGATCTCTTTCCTTACAGCGCCGCGTGCCTGGCAGTTTTTCCTGTATCATGCGATGATCATCGTACAGGGAGTCTATATCGGAATGAGCGAAGAAGCGGATATGCATTTCAAAGATATGAAGTGGATGATCATCCTGACACTTGTCCTGGATTGCGTGAGTTTCTATATGAATTCGATAATGTCGGTCCCGTTCTATAACGGAGACGAACTGATGGGCATTGCCTACGACATCAATTACTTCTCTTCCTACAACAATCCGTTGGGCATCGTATTCGATGAAAAATGGAAGTGGCTCTTGTATCTGCTGGTCAGGATAGGGATCGCGATCCTGCTGATCCCGGTGGTATACTCGCCGTTATTGATGAAAAAAACGAAAAAATGTGATGAGACGTAGGAATATGTCTCATTTTTTATCTGGGTTAACATTGTATAATGTAATCAACAAGTAACACAAAAAGGAGAAAAATATGAAAGTACTGATGATCAATCATTTTCCTTTGGCTGGATCGGGAAGCGGGACCTATACCCGCAACCTGGCTGTTCATCTGAAAGAACTTGGACATGAGGTATGTATCATCTTGCCGGAAAACACCGACGAGATCACTGAGCCCGAGGGAGTGAGACTTCATCCGGTATATTTCACACCGGGCAACGAGGTCAGTGAGAAAGCGGGTACCGGAAGATCGATGGATGATCCTCTTCCTTTCAATTTTCCGTGTTTCACTTCTCATCCCCGCAGCATTACGACTTTCGCTGACCTGGATGAGGAAAAGTTAGAAATGTATACAAAAGCTTTCAGAGAAGCGATCGAAGAAGAGATCGAAAACTGGAAGCCGGATATCGTCCATGGCCAGCACGTCTGGATCCTTCCTTCTCTGGCAGTCGGTTATGGCGTTCCGCTGGTATTGACTGCCCATGGCACAGACCTGATGGGTTTTGACAAGTGGCCGGATCTCAGACCCTATGCGCAAAAGGCAATGGATGCCTGCAAGGCTGTCATCTCCATCTCTAAGGATAACTGCTTACTGATCGAAGAGAGATTCCCGGAAAACAAGGACAAGATCGTCATGATGAGGAACGGCTATGATCCGACGATCTTCTATCCTGAGCCACAGGATCTTGATGCCGTCATGGCAAGACATGATGTTGCGAAAGAAGATTACGAAGGTAAAAAGATCGTCACCTTTGCCGGCAAGCTCGCCAACTTCAAGGGTGTTGATGTCCTGTTGGATGCGATCAAAATATACGAAGAGAAAAAGCCTGAAACGATCACGCTGATCGTTGGTGATGGAGATGAAAGAGATAAACTGCACAAGCAGGCAAAGGATCTTGAATTAAAGACCGTCAGATTCTTCGGCAATGTTGCCCAACAGGAATTAAGAAGCGTATACAATATCGCCGATGTCAACCTGGTCCCTTCCAGAAGAGAACCGTTTGGACTGGTAGCCATTGAAGCGATGGGATGCGGCGCACCGGTCATTGCGACCAATCAGGGAGGACTGCCTGACTTCGTCAATGAAAGTGTCGGCGGTCTGGTAGAGCCGGAAGATCCTGTCGATCTGGCAAACAAGATCCTGGAAGTCCTGACAAGGAAAGACGGAGAAGAAAGAGTGCAGTGGAAGAAACAGATCGCATCCTATGCCAGAAATCATTACGCACAGGATAAGATCATCGAAGAGCTCGACTCCTTATACAAAAAGGCAATTGAAAAATAAAAGGCACTCGCAAGAGTGTCTTTCAAAACTTTGAGAAGTCAAATATGTGATTGACGATGTTGATGACTCTTCCCACACCCAACATCGCGATCAGTGTTCCTAATCCTACACCGACGATCTTGTGTGCGGATATCAATGAGATACATAGCGCAAGGAAGACACAGCTGAAGTCGACGATGTTTTTGGCTGTACCCAGCGGTTTCTTCATTGCTTGGGCAAGTGTTGCGACGATGCCGTCTCCCGGGTTTGGTATGAGATGCATATTCAAAGTGAGTGAAGCTCCCAGGCCGATCAGTACGATCGCCAGCGCCAACATGATCAGTCGGAAATATATGGTAGAGAAAAATCCCTGACATTCTATCTCAAAGATAGGAATGATCATGGATACGACATTCATGATCCTGGTGAATATAAGAGAAACGACGATCTGTAATACATCACCGATCAGAACTTCTTTTTCTTTTGTCTTGATGATACAGATATGGATGAACAGCTGCAACGCGATCAGGATGCAATAGAAGAAAAAGATCACATCAGGATAGTTGAGGCCAAAGATCTCAGAGATCGCATATGGCGATGAAAGGATCGGAGAAACTCCCAATGTGACTTTGGAGTTGAGAGTGAGTCCGATGGCCAGGATGATCGTACCGATCAGATAGACGATAAGCTTTTTACCTGTCACTTTCATCATCATTCTCCTTTCGCAAGTCTCTTGGCAATATAGGAATCCAGAAGCTCTACCAGGATCTGGAAGAGGACCGGAGATACTGAACAGGTCTCCGGATGCGGCGGCAGATAAGGAAGTAAGACGAGCCTGTCGATGATCTGCTTGTATGGATCAGCTGCGCTCGTCGATACCAGCAGGACTTTTGCCTGGGTGTTGACGACCTTGTCCATGAGCTCCGGGTTGGCAGAAACCGAGAAGAGGATCAGCAGATCGTCTTCATTGATGTTGTCGGCGGTATCTCTGAGTTCGTCTGTCGAGACCAGATGAACGAAGATGCCATACTTTCTTAATAAAGCATGAAGCAGATGAGCACCTTCACTGCTTTTGCCGATACCTGAGGTAAAAATACGTTGGAAACTCAGGACATATTGTGCCAGCTCTTCCATATATTTATCATCCAGCACTTTTTCTGCTTCACTGATCAGCAGCTTCAGTCTTTCAAAATAAGGAAGAGAATCGCTCTGCGAGTTGGAATTGAGCTGTGCCGACCAGGCGGTGATGTCCGAACGGAAGTCGTTGTACTTGAGATAGCCAAGCATCTTGATGAATCTGGTCAGAGCAGGTTGGGAAACATCGGCTTCTTTCGCAAAATCACTGGTAGATAAAGAGATGACCTTTTCCGGCTGTTCCATGATCGCCTGATAGATCTTCATGTCGTTCTGTGTAAATTCAGCTTTGTGCTGTTCCATATTCAGAAAGGGATTCATATTTCCTCCTTCAATTTGAATAAAATATTCATTTCCTATATATATTATATGCAAAAAATGGGTAAAAAATGGCAAAAAAGTGCGAAAAATGAAGTTTTTTGAAAAATAAATAAAATATTTATTGACAAATATGCCATCTTTTGAATATTATATTCATGTAAGCAATCTTCAATGAAACAAATATTTAAGGAGGAAAGAAAGATGGCTGAAAAGTATAACAATGTAGCAGCTAAGATCGTTGAGGCAGTAGGCGGAAAAGACAACGTCGTTTCCCTGACACACTGCATCACAAGACTTCGTTTCGTATTAAAAGACAGCGCAAAGGCTGATCAGAAAACTTTATCCGAGACCGAATACGTGATCAAGGTCCAGGAAGTCGGCAATCAGCTTCAGGTCGTCGTCGGCAACAAGGTCGATGCGATCTATGACACGATCGTCGAAACACAGGGCATCGCCGGTGCAGGTGAAGTTTCTGCAGACGACTCTGCCGATGGCAAGAAGGGCTTGCTGAACACGCTGATGGATACGATCTCAGGTATCCTGGTCCCGACGCTTGGTGTCTTGACGGCAGCAGGTATCATCAAAGGTGTTTCTTCATTCCTGGCTTTAGACAATATCGGCGTACTTGATCCGACAAGCGGATTATATATGCTGCTGAATGCGGTAGGTGATGGATTCTTCTATTTCTTACCTATCATGTTAGGTTTCACAGCTGCCCGCAAGTTCAGATGCAATGAATTCATCGGTGCTGCGATCGGTGCTGCGCTGGTATATCCTTCCATGGTCAATATCGCTCAGACTCTGCCGGTTGCCGGAACTCTGTTTGAGGGAACAAAGTTTGCGATGACTTATTACAATAAGTTCCTTGGTATCCCAATCGTCATGCCGGGTGCTGGCTACACTTCAAGTGTCTTCCCGGTCATCGTTTCCGTATATCTCGCTTCCAAGCTGGAGAAGTGGTGCAAGGATCATATCAATGACAACCTCAAAGGTATTCTGACTCCGATCATCGCTCTTGTCGTTTCTGTTGTTGCGGCATATGTCGTCATCGGACCGGTCCTCAACTCTGTTGCAGTATGCATCCAGATCCTTGTTGAAGCATTATTCAATATCCCTGTCGTTGGCGGTCTTGTTGCCGGTGCTTTATTAGGCGGTGGCTTCGGTGTCCTGGTCCTGTTTGGTATGCACTGGGTCATCATCGGTCTGGCTCTCAGCCTGATCGCCCAGAACGGTTACGACTACATCATGGCTTGCGGCGGTATCGGTCCTATGGTCGGTATGTTCCAGGGTCTTGCGATCTGCTGGGCTTGCCGTAAGAACAAGAAGGTCAGAGACCTCGCGATCCCGGCTACGATCTCTCAGATCTGCGGTGTCGGTGAACCTCTGATGTATTCGATCCTTGTTCCGATCAAGAAGCTCTTTGCGATCAACATCCTCGGCGGTTGCGTCGGTGGTGCGATCATCGGTATGCTCAAGACTAAGATGTATATGTTCGGCGGCAGCGGCCTCTTCGGTATCTTCAACTATGCCGGTGGCGGCAGTTCTGCTGATATCATCAAGTATTGTGTCGGTGTTGCGGCTGGCGGTCTGTTTGCGATCGTAGCAACTCTGATGGCATATAACGACGAAGAAGCTACCAGAATCTTAGGTAAATAATGAAATAATATAGGCAGAGCTCCTGGCTCTGCCTTCAATATGAAAGGAGGCCCTTATGAAAGATCTGCTTCGCATCAATACAGATCTGTATCAGGTCGATGAAAAAGAAATCGAAAACAGAAAGATCAGATATCGTGCATATCGCGATCTCTTATATTGTGAAAATCCTCTGGATGAGATACAGAAGATCAATATCTTCGTTCCGGAAGCATATTATCACGATGAAAAGATCGGAAGATATGACAGGAATAATGTACCGGTCTTTCTGCCCAATACAGTAGGCGGCTATATGCCGGGTCCTGCTGATGAACCGGGTATCGATTCCCACAACAAAAAGATCAATTCTCTGTTTGAAGCACTGGAACACGGATACATCGCCGTATCAGCCGGTGTCAGAGGAAGGACCTCCGGAAAGATCGCTACGGAATTTTTCGAAGGAAGCAAGGAAGGAAAACTGGGTAAGGAAACAGGAAGGATGGTCGGAAGAGCTCCGGCATTCATCGTGGACTATAAAGCAGCGATCCGTTTCCTGAGACACAACAGTGACCTGCTTCCGGGAAACTATGAAAGGATCATCACCAACGGTACCAGTGCCGGAGGTGCACTGTCTGCACTGGCCGGATCAAGCGGTAACGAGAAAGAATTTGAACCGTATCTGAAACAGATCGGCGCAGCAGATGAAAGAGACGATGTCTTCGCATCAAGTTGTTATTGCCCGATCCATAATCTGGAAAATGCCGACAGTGCCTATGAGTGGCAATTCTGCGGTCTCAATGACTATCACCGCACAAAGCACCAGAGAACTGAAACAGGCATCATCAGAGTTCCGGATGAAGGAATGATGAGCGAGAAACAGATCGCTTTATCAAAGAAACTGAAGGACCTCTTCCCTGCCTATCTGAACTGCCTTGAACTGAAAGATGAAGATAATACTTTAAGTCTGGATGAAGAAGGCAACGGTTCTTTCAAAAAGTTGGTCAAGAGATATCTGATCGCTTCTGCGCAGAAAGAATATGATTCTCATTCAAATGAAAAAGAACTATCTTATCTGATGAATGAAAAAGCACATATCGATGATCAGGAATATCTGAAGATCGAAGAAGGAAAGATCATTGATCTTGATTTCGAAAGATATGTGAATCAGATCACCCGTATGAAGCAGACACCTGCATTTGACGATCTGATGATGAAAAGTCCCGAGAACGAAGAGTTCGGTGATGAGAACATCGATGCCAGACACTTCACTGCTTTCTCTTATGAAAACAATGAAGCAGAAAACAACGAGATGGCTGATCCGAAGATCATCTCGCTGATGAATCCGATCTGTCATCTGGACCACGATGATCATACGATCACAAAACACTGGCGTATCAGACATGGATCGTTTGACAGAGATACTTCTCTGGCGATCCCGGTGATCCTTGCGACAATTTTGAAAAACAAAGGCTGTGATGTCGACTTCGCATTGCCTTGGGGTCTGCCACACAGCGGCGATTATGATCTGGACGAACTCTTCGCCTGGATCGATGAATTATGTAATGAATGAGATCCGATCAGGATCTTTTTCTATTAGAATAAAGGTATGATCAGAAAAGCAGATATGAACGATCTGGAAACAGTCTATTCCTTAAGTAACCTTCTTGAGGGTACGATCCTTGATAGGGAAGGTTTTGTTTTGGCTTATGAAGATGCGGTCAGAAACGATGTCGTATATCTTCTTGAAGAAGATGAAGTCCTTGGCTATATCCATTTCAGGATCTCTCATCAGTTATGTCGGGCATCAAGGATCATGGAGATCCTGGAACTCGTCGTAAAGGAAGGATACAGAAATAAGGGTTATGGAAAGCTTCTCTTGGATCAGGCCGAAGGATATGCCAGAGAGAATCAGATCGAACTGATCGAAGTGCTGTCTTCAAACTGGAGAAAGAAGGCACATCATTTCTATGAGAGCAATGGGTATGAGAATACCGGATACAGATTTTTTAAGAGGGTGAAGATATGAGAGTCGGATATCAGGGAGTGAATGGAGCTTTTTCACAGATGGCCTTACGTTCCTATTTCAAGCAAGAGTGTGAGGAAGTCGGCTACAGCAGTTTTACGGATATGTTTGAGGATCTTCAGAAAGGTGTGCTGGATTATGCCTTGTTTCCGGTAGAGAACACAACGACCGGGATCATCGCCAGGACCTACGATCTGTTTCAGCATTATCAGGTCTACGCAGTCGGTGAGATCGTCATTCCGATCAGACAGGATCTGATCGCTTTGAAAGGCACGAAGATCGAGCAGATCACAGAAGTCTATTCCCATCCGGAAGCGATCTCGCAATGCGAAGGTCTCTTCAGAAAATATCCGCAGATGAATCCAGTCGTCTATGAAGATACAGCCTTAAGTGTCAAATACGTAAAAGAGTGTAATGAAAGACACAAAGCTGCCATCGCTTCTCATCTGGCCGCAAAGATCTATGATATGGAGATACTGATCGAAGGTGTGAATGACAACGATGCCAACATGACGAGATTCCTGGTCACAGGCAATAAAGAAGAATATCCTGAAGATGCCGATAAGATATCGATCCGCATGGTGCTGTCTCATACACCGGGCGCCTTGTATCATGCACTGGGCGTTTTCGCATCCAAGAACATCAATGTCGTGAAACTGGAAAGCAGACCGATCTTCGGCAAACTGTTTGAATACTGTTTCTATCTTGACTTCTCCGGCAACCTCAACGATCCGGATGTGAAGGAAGTCTTGAGAAGGCTTGAATATGACTGTCATGATCTGAAGGTCTTTGGATCCTACAAGGCTGACAGCAAGACGATTTAGTTGAAAAAGATCAGCGTTACAGCTGATCTTTTGTGTGGTCATTATTTCAGGATCGTGATCCTGTTTTCGACATGAGAGTCAAGTTCGAAACTTCTGCTCAATATCTCTTCGTAGACCGAAGTATCATCGTTGACGATGAGTTTCGGTTTTTCTATCTGAGAGATCTCTTCTTTGTCTAAGCCCAGGAATTCTTCGATGTTGTTGAAGTGGAATTCCTGTAATGCGACTTTCAGGATCTGATCATCTCTTATTTCTTTGCCTTTGAAGGAACAGGTACTGAGTTCATCTGTTTTTGAATCGTATACCAGTCTGACACCTTTGGAGACATCATAGAATTCTGCAGACCCCTTGCTGAGGAAAGTTTCTTTCAGATAGTGATGACACATCTTCTTGAATTGATTACCGGCGATGGTGATCATGTATATGGTGTTGCTGAAGGGATAGATCCCTTTGAAGGAGAGATAGTCGACGACAGGGCCGAGCTTCTTTCCTCTGAAGCTTCCGCTTCCAAAAAGGAAGATGTCAAAACTGGAGTTTTCCTGCATCATGTCCGCAAAGAGATTTCCCAGTTCTGATTCCTCGTGGCGGTTTGGATGACTCAGTTCCCGTTTGAATGTCGTCAGGATGCGGGATGCGTCTTCTTCGATCTGCATGCGATAGGCTTTTAATGCTTCGTTGATCAGATAGTCAGGCTTACAGTGATCGGAATCGACATCCAGGAGTTGCCATCTGATGTCTTTGATCTGATGGGAGTCGATATCAATGTTGATGTCAAATCTTCCGAGATTGTCAAAGCCTGATCCGACCTGAACGATCTGAATGTCGTTGATGATCTTCGGTTTATACAGCTTCGTATGGGAATGAGCACCGATGATCAGGTCGACTCCGAGTTTCGGATCCAGTCTTTCCGCAAGTCTCTTATCCTGATCGTAGCCGATGTGTGTCAATAGGACAGTCAGATCGATATCGACAGTCCTGTAGGAGTCGATGATCGTTTCGATCTGCCTTTGTGCATCATCGACATCGAGATAGACGCCGATGAGGTCCTGCTTTCCTGCAGATTGAAGGATCTCGTTGGTGATAATCCCGATGAACAATATCTTCATCCCGTCGATCTCAATGATCTTATATGGTTCAAACAGTCTCTTTCTGGAAGAAGAGATATACATGTTGGCGTTGATCAGATCAAAACACGCGCATTTCTCCAAGAAGAGGAGATGTGCCAGACCATAGTCGGCTTCATGATTGCCGATGGTCGCGACATCCGGTTTCAGGAGATTGATCAGTTCGATCGTGGAGATCCCTTTGTAGTGGGAGTCGATCAGAGAACCTTTGAAAAGATCTCCCGCAAGAGCGTAGAGTGTGTTTGGATTTTCTTTCCTGATCTGATCCAGATATCCGCCCAAAAGTGCGATGCCGCCGACTTGTCTTCCGTCTTTTTCTTTGGGATCAAAGGCACCGTAAGGATCGTTGGAATGTAAGAGTGTGAGTTTTCTGATATCCATTATTTTTTCAGTTTATCGGCGTAAGCAAGAGATTGTTTCAGTGCATGGTCCTTATTGACACCTGCCAGTCTGAGTTTGTGGGCATATTCCAGGATCTGAGAAAAAGATGTATCCGGCTTTAATCCGGCAGCGATCAGATCGTCTCCGCTGACATAAGGTCTCGACATGTATTCTTCAAATACGGCATAGCGTTCAAGCAGGAAGTCGATGTCTTCTTTCTTTGCCTTGTCTCCCTTGTCGGCAATGGAGAACAATATCAGATCGTATGGAGCGATACACTTGTCGAAGACTTTGTTTGTGGATTTGATGCCTGAATGATCCTTCGCAAGAGAGAAAGGACGCATGTGAAGGCTCGTTAGATTGAGGACGTATTTTATGATGTCTTTTTCGTTGGAAAAACGTCTGATGAAAGTCTTGATCAGCGGCAGTCCCTTGATCTCGTGGGAATAGCTGTGGATGCGTCCGTTGATCTCTTCAGTAGTGATGATCTTTCCTAAGTCGTGGCACAGTCCCAGCAACATGAATGCGTAAGGGTTTGAAACGCGATCTAAATACTTCGTGCACCTGTCTAAGACATCCATCGTATGGTTCCACACATCGCCTTCCGGATGATAGATCGGATCCTGTTTCAATCCGATCAGATCTTTCAGCATCGGGAACCAGGTATCGAGCTGTTCCATTTTTCTTAATGATTCAAAGAAGATCGAAGGTCTTTCTGCCTTGAGCAGAGCTTTCTTGAGTTCTTCTTCGATCCTTTCTTCCGAAAGCGTTGAAAGATCGATACTCTTGCATAGTTCGATCGTATCTTTGTCGATCTCAAATTCAAATCTTGAGGCAAACTGTGCTGCCCGTAAGACTCTGAGTGGATCTTCGATAAAGGTAACAGGATCGACACAGCGGATGACTTTGTTTTTCAGATCTTCAAGACCGCCGAAGGAATCGATGATCTGTCCGGTCAGCACATCTTCCATCAGCGCATTGATCGTGAAGTCTCTTCTTCTGGCTGCTTCTTCATAGCCGATGAAAGGATCGACATCGATCTCAAAGTCTCTGTGTCCCTTACCGATGGCTCTTTCTCTTCTTGGCATAGCGATGTCGATGTCATAGCCTGCGATCTGATAGACACCAAAACTCTTACCGAAGGCTTTCACGGTACCATATTGTTCCAGTATCTCTTTTAATGTTGAAGGAGAGATCCCGTGGACTTCGATGTCGATGTCTTTGTTTTCAATATTCAGAAGTTTATCTCTGACGCAGCCGCCGACATAAAAGACTCTGCCTCCGGTTTCATATACAGATCGTGCGATATTTTCTGCAAGTTGTTTCTTATCCATAAGCACTATTATTATATCTTAATGAAAGAAGTACTCGAAAGGGTACAGATGTTATAATTTGATTGATATACAAAGCAAAGGTTTTTTATGACATTAAGTAAATACTTCATCCTGATCGCAGAGATCGTACTTGCAGGACTTGCGGTTTGTACAATACAGTTTCCGTTAAGGAAGATCACAAATAAGATCATTCATGTTTTACTGTTCCTGGTGAAGTTTTTCCTGTTGACAGGGATCGCCTATGAACTGATCGCCGATGCGAGTCCTTTCGTCTGGAAATACGATTTTCCGATCTCGGCTGTTTATCTGGCCTTACTGGCAGATCTGAGTGCAGATATCCTGTATCTGTTAAGCGCAATTCTGTTGAAGAAAAAGGGATACAAGGTCAAGGTGATCCTGACGATGATCCTGTTAACTGTAATATCGTCTTACAGTATCATCAATATGCAGGTGGTCAGTGCAAACAGGCATGAGATCATTTCGGATAAGCTGAAGAACGATTATAGATTCGTTTTCATTTCCGATCTTCATTACGGTTCTTCTCAAAGCAAGGCTACTGTTGATAAGACTCTGAAAAAGATCAGCGAAGAGAAACCCGATTTTCTGCTGCTGGGAGGAGACATCACCGACGAACACACCTATCCCGATGAGGCGGAATATCTCTATGAACAGATCTCAAAGATCGGGGTACCTGTCTATTTCATCTATGGCAATCACGACCGTCAGGAAAGAGGAGAATACCTCGGATCGAAAAGGATGAGTGAGAAACAGCTGGAGGATGCGATCATTAATCACGGGATCCAGATCCTCTATGAAAACTTTGAAATGATCAATGATGATCTCATCCTGCTTGGAAGAGAGGACCCATCTCATCCGAAAGAAAGAAAGGCAGTGAAAGATCTGCCCGTCTGGCCAAAAGATCGCTATGTGATCTGTATGGATCACACCCCTTATCAGAACGACGAGATCAAAGAGGTCGGTGCCGACCTTCAGCTTTCAGGACATACCCATGCCGGACAGCTGTTTCCTTTAAAAACACTTTATGCGTTAGCCGGTCTGAATGTCGTCGGAGACTATCATATCGGTGACTTCGATCTCTATGTTTCGCCGGGTGTTTCCGGCTGGTATCTGCCTTTGCGTAATGAATCGCATTGTTACTATGAAGTATTTGAATTATCTCCACGATGAAACAGGCACTGTCTGTTAAAATAAATAAGAATGAAGGAGGATCATCATGAACCAAGCCGGCGGCATGAATAAGATATTAAAGTATTTCATTTCGGAAGCATTTCTCTACAGCATCCTGATCGCTGCGGTAACTGTGATGTTGCTGTATCTGATCAAGAATTATCTGATCAAGAAGGTAGCTTATACATCAAAGAATACCCAGCACAAGAACACATTCATCGGTGTTGTATTCTCTATCTTGCAGTATTTCGTCGTCATTGTGGCGATCATCATGGTCCTGCAGCTGCATGGTGTGGATATCACCAGGATCCTCGCAGGTTTAGGTATCATGGCCACTATCGTCGGTCTTTCTCTGCAGGATACATTGAAGGATCTGTTCTCGGGTATCAATATCTACAACAACAACTTCTACAAGGTCGGTGACCTGGTCCGTTACAACAACGAAGAATGCGATGTCAAATACTTCAATGCCAGAGTGACGAAGTTCCAGTCGGTCAAGACCGGTTCGACTTATACGGTATGTAACTCGATGATCAAATCGATCGAGAAGATCAAGGATAAGAGGATCATCGCTTTCTATTTCAAGATGGATGATGACAAGGAAAAGATCGACAGCTGTTTTGAAAGAGTCGTAGCCCGTGCAAAGGAAGAGTCAAAGCGTCTGAAAGACATCAAGTATGACGGCATCAATGTGATCGATTCAAAGGGTGTCTGTTATGACATCCGTTACAATGCGGCAGCACATAAGGCAGAAGAGGTAAAGGATCTGATATACAAGATCTGTTACGAGGAAATGAAGAAAGACGGTCTCAGGCCGCTCTAGTCTTTGCGTTTCTGTTGCGTGATTCATAATATAATTACATTAGATAAATAAAGAAAAATCATTTCAGGAGGTTTGTATATGGAAATCAACAAGACTTTTAAAGATAAAAGCTGCAAGATCGAGCTTTCCGGAAGGCTTGATACGATCACTTCTCCTCAGCTGGAAGAAGCACTCAACGAGGTTCCGGCAGATGCGGAAGAACTGATCCTCGATCTGAAAGAACTGGACTACGTCTCTTCTGCCGGACTGCGTGTTTTCCTGAATGCGCAGAAGCAGATGGCAGACAAGGGCAAGATGATCCTTCGCAATGTCAACGACGAGATCATGGAAGTCCTTGATATGACAGGTTTCACTCAGATCTTAACTATTGAATAGTCTTATGGTACAAAGAGCGAAGGAAGGGATCCTGAAAAGGATCGAAGAAGAGTTCATCAGAACGACCGATACGCTCTGGGAAAACGAGGTCAAGGCAAATATCTACGTAGCCAATGTGCTCTTGCAGACGGCGGTCGTGGATCTGATCTTTCTGTTGCTGATCAATTTAAATGTCTTAAATCTGAACAAAGAAAGAGCCAATCCCTTACTGATCTATGTCTTTCTGGAGCTGGTGATCCCGGCACTGATCTGTCTGAAACTCAAGGGCAGGAAGAAATGGCTGAAGATCGCGATGCTGGTGGAATTTACGATCGTACTGGCAAGACTGGAATCGGTGCTGATGCACAATGTCGTGCTGCTTATCGTTTTTCCGGTCGTGCTTTCGATCCGTTACTATTCCCGTCCCGTTACTTCTTTTACGGCGGTCTTTACAGCTTTGCTGTCAGGGGTAGCAGATTACTTCGGCGTCATGTATCAGATGGGCAGACTGAATCTGAATATCCTGGAACTGCCTTTGGGTACGGTATTGAGATTTGATGAGATGACAAGTCTCAGAGATGTCGTCATGTCCCAGGCGACCATCGATTATGCCAATCAGTGGACCAGGACTCTGCAACATGTCTACATGCCGAAGTTTATTCTCTTTTGTATGATCGCATCGGTGTGTGCCGAGATCGCAAGAAGGGGAAGACTGGCGATCTTTGCCCAGCAGGATGAGACCGCAAAGAGTGAAAGGATCAGAACGGAGTTGAATATCGCAAGCGATATCCAGCTGAACATGCTTCCAAACATCTTCCCGGCTTTCCCGGACAGAGATGAATTTGATATCTATGCGCAAATGACCCCTGCCAAAGAAGTTGGCGGCGACTTCTATGATTATTTCATGGTGGATCACGATCATCTGGCGATGGTCATTGCGGATGTTTCGGGAAAGGGAACTCCGGCAGCGTTATTCATGGTGATCGCCAAGACCCTGATCAAGGACCATGCCCAGCTGGGATTAAGTCCTGCAGAAGTCTTTACGCAAGTCAACAACAAGCTGTGTGAAGGAAACGAGATCGGTTACTTCGTCACGGCGTGGATGGGCATCCTGGATGTCGTAAGCGGCGAACTGACTTATGTCAATGCCGGACACAATCCGCCGATCGTGAAGCTGGATGGAGTCATTCAGCCTCTGTTATGCAAGGCGGGATTCGTTCTGGCCGGAATTGAGGATTATGTCTACAAGGATGAAAAGATCAGACTTCACGAAGGAGATCGTATCTTCTTATATACAGATGGCGCTACGGAAGCGTTCAACAGAAACGATGAACTATATGGAGAAAACAGACTGATCGAATGTCTGAAGGAACTATCGGGCAGACCGATCGATGAGGTCCTGCACGCAGTGAGAGCGGATATCGATAAGTTTGTTGACGGTGCCCAGCAGTCAGATGACCTGACGCTGCTGGCATTCGATTATAAACATGGAGGTGCCATGGAAAGAGAATTTGAAGCGGATGACCGCAGGCTTCATGATGTGCTGGCTTTTCTGGAAGAAGAGCTGGAGAAGCACGATGCCGGAATGAAAGAGACGATGGCTCTGACATTGGCTCTGGAAGAGGCGTTTGTGAATGTCGCACATTATGCCTATGAAGGAAAAGAAAACGGAAAGGCATGGATCAGCCTGTCTTTTGATGGCGATGAGGCAACTGTCGTGCTGAAAGATACAGGCATGGCTTTTGATCCGCTGGCACAGGAAGATCCCGATATCAACGCCGGTGCTGAAGAAAGGAATATCGGCGGCTTAGGCATCTATATGGTCAAGAAATCAACTGACTCCTGCTCCTATGAAAGAAGAGGAGACATGAATATCCTGACGATGAAGAAGAAGATACGCAATGCGTAAGAGGACAAAATATGAGACATACATGTGAAGACAATATCCTGACGATCTATCTCGAAGGAAATTTCGATACCAACAATTCCGACCAGATCGGTGCGCAAATGCAGGAACTGAAAGACCAGTATCCTGATGCCAAGCTGGTGATCGATGCCGAAGACCTCGTCTATATCTCCAGTGCAGGTTTGAGACAGATCCTGAAGATGAAGAAAAAGGTCAAAGATCTGAAGATCATCAACTGTTCCTCGGAAGTCTATGAAGTCTTCTCGATGACGGGCTTTTCAGAGATGATGGATATCGAAAAAGGCTATCGCCATGTTTCTGTAGAGGGCTGCGAAAAGATCGGTGAAGGATCAAACGGTATCGTATACCGTATCAATCCAGACACGATCGTCAAGGTCTATAAGAACTCCGATGCATTGGATGACATCAAGAGAGAAAGAGAGCTCGCAAGGACGGCTCTGGTCATGGGCATCAATACCGCGATCCCGTTTGATGTAGTTAAGGTAGGAGATAAATACGGTTCGATCTTTGAACTGTTGAGTGCCAAATCCATCACAAGACTTGTGAAGGATAATCCGGATGACAAAGACAAATACATCAGGATCTTTGCGGATATGCTGAAGGAGATCCATGCGACACCGGTCAAGGAAGGTGTCCTTCCAAACGCGAGGGCTACCGTTATCGGCTGGGCAAAGTGGCTGGAATCGCATCTTCCTGAAGAAAGCTTCAGAAAGCTTGTAGCTTTGACGGAAGGAATTCCGGAACACCACTTCGTCTTACATGGCGATTACCACACCAACAACGTCCATTATGCGGACAACGAAGCGATCCTGATCGATATGGATACCTTATCGGAAGGATATCCGATCATCGAGTTTGCGTCGGTCTTCATGGCCTACAGAGGATATGGTGAACTCGATCACGACAAGGTAGAAAAGTTCCTGGAGATCGAGTGGGATCTGGCAGGATACATCTTAGAGAAGCTGATGGAATTCTATTTCGATGGAAAAGACAAGGATTTCATCGATTCCGTTATGGATAAGGCAAGGGTCATCGGATACACCAGAGGCTTACGCCGTACGATCAAGCGTGAATCCGATAACGTTGAGCTGATCGATCACTACAAGAAACAGCTCATTGAACTGATCGATAAAGTCGATACACTGCTGTACTAACTCTTAGAAACAACATATACAAGGGACTGTGAAAAACAGTCCTTTTGTTTTTTCAGTACATTGTTTTTCATTTTATAATAAAAGTAATGAAAGACTATGTGATCAACAATTATTACGTCTTCAATATTGCGATCGGTTTTTTCGGTATCGCCGTTTCGATCGTCGGGATCATGACTTCGATCATCGCTTCCCGTATCAATAACTATGTGAAGCGTTATTTTATCGTGATCTTTTTCATGTTGTTGCTGTATGTCTTCTGCAATCTCTGGGGCATCGTATTGAGGGGAAAGATCGGCGCGGGATATCGGATGGCCTTATATCTGGCGAATTTCGGAGAGTTCTTTTTCTCTGCGATATTATCCTATGTCGCTTCCAGATATCTCATCGATCTGAGTATCGATGATCCAGACCTGAAAAACAGGCTGGTCATAACAACGACCATCCTGATCATCTTACATACGATCCTGCTTGTGATATCGCAGTTTACGGGACTTTTCTATCGCATCAACGAACTCAACGTTTATGTCAGAAGTCCTTTATATCCTTTGTCTTATCTTTTTCCGGGGATCATTCTGATCATCGATGCGGTGGTGTTGCTGAAGAGAAAAGATATGTTGTCGATGAAACAGAAGGTCGCTTTCTGGGTCTTCCTGGTCCTTCCGATCATCGCCATCATCCTGCAGATACTGATCTATGGCGTTTACTTCATCGTCATGGCAACTTCCTTTGCGGGCATTGCGATGTTCGTGCTGATCGTTGTTGATCAGACGGAACGCTACTTCTCATCACAGATGGAAAATGCCGAGATCAGATCAGCTTTGCTGCTGGGTCAGATCTCACCGCACTTCATATTCAATTCATTGATGTCCATCCAGGATCTTTGTTATTCAAAGCCGGAAGAAGCGGCTGACAGTATCGGCCATTTCGCTTCCTATCTGCGTCACAATATCGAAGATCTCACTGCCAAAAAGATGGTGTCTTTTGAAAGAGAACTGGATTTCATCAAGGAATACATCAAAGTTGAAAAGACGGATCCCGACAGAGATTTTGATGTGGAATATGATCTCAAGGTCACCGACTTCTCCATCCCGACACTGACGATACAGCCGGTAGTGGAGAATGCGGTCAACTATGGCGCACTGACCTGCCGCAACATAAGAGGGAAGGTCGTCATTTATACATATCTTGAAGGAAACGATATCGTCATCCGTGTCTGGAACAATAAGGAAGGAAGGCGTTCAACTACCGAAGGTCAGAAGAAACACAGAGGTATCGCGATTGAGAATATCTCCGACAGACTGAAGTATTACTGCAACGGAACATTTGAGCTCAATGTCGAAGAAGAAGAAACCAACGCGATCATCCGCATGCCGATAGATGAGGTTATGGAGGTCAGAAACGGATGAGGATCATCACGATCGATGACAGACGTTCCATCGTCAATATCATCTTAAGGACACTTGAAAAGATCGACCCGGATGGAGATCATCTGGGTTTTATCCATGTGGATGAGATGATCGAAGCGGTCAGGGAAAAGAAACCGGATGCCGTATTTATGGATGTGGAGATGCCGGAGATGAACGGGATCGAACTGGCCAAAGCTTTGCAGGAGATCGATCCGAGGATCAATATCATCTTCACGACCGGATACAAGGAATACATGCCGGAGGCTTTTGATCTCTATGCGAGCGGTTATCTTCTGAAGCCGATCGAAGAGGAAGAAGTCAGAAAGGCTCTGTCGCATCTGCGTTATGGGAAAAGCGAAGAAAAAAAGAGGATCTTTGTTCAGTGTTTCGGTACCTTTGAGGTATTCGTAGACAATAAGCCGATGAACTTCCGCCGTTCCAAATCAAAGGAACTCTTTGCCTATCTGGTCGATCGAAAGGGTGCTTCCTGTACCAATGATATGATCATCGGCAATCTCTGGGGAGATCGTCCTTTGAGTGATTCGCTCAAAAGTCTGGAAAGAACGGTCGTGGCAGAGATGATCAGGGATCTGGAGAATAAAGACGTAAAAGATGTTATCATCAAAAACAAGAACGGCATCTGTATCAATAAAGAGATGATCGATTGTGACTATTACCGTTATCTGGAAGATATCGATAATGCAGGAAGGCTGTTCAAGGGAGAATACATGACTCAATATGAGTTTGCGCAGGAAACAAGAGACAATCTGCTTCGCAATGACTGGTAGGAGAAAAGATATGAAGATCGACAAACAGAAAACAGGTGAACTGCTGACACTGACTCCGTATGGAAGGATCGATGCGCTAAGCGCAAACGAGTTCGGGGAAGAACTGCTGGCAGCTTTGAATGAAAACGACAACCTCATCATCGACCTAAGAGAGTGTGAATACATTTCTTCTTCAGGGCTGAGAGCTTTCCTCACAGTCAAAAAGGAAATGGGAAGCCGCGGCGCCTTCTCGATCATCAACGCCAATAGGGAGATCATGGAAGTCTTTGACATGACCGGTTTCACGGATATCTTCCATATCGAAAACAACGACGACAAGAAGGATCTCAACATCAAAGTCATCTTCTTTGACATCGACGGAACATTACTTTCGCATACGACAGGATCAGTTCCCGAGTCTACGATAAGGTCAATCAAGAAGCTTCAGGAAAAAGGCATCAAAGTCGTCGTGGCGACCGGCAGAGATATCGTCGAGATGAAGAAGCTTCCTCTTGATGGAATTGATTTCGACGGCTATCTGACACTTAATGGAAATATCTGTCTGGACAAGGACGAAAAGATGTTTGCGGGTAATGAGATCGATCCGGGAGAAGTGGAAGTCCTGGTCTCCATCTTCGAAGCGGGAAGGATCCCGTTCGTGCTGATCGGTGAAGAAAGCAGATATATCAACTATGTCGATGATGTCGTCATCAAGACCCAGGAATCGACCCATGGAACGATCCCTGACATCGGTGAATACAAGGACGAAAAGATCTATCAGTGTCTGGCTTTTGTCGACAGTGAAACCAGGATGAAACTGGAAAAGATGCTGGACCATTGCAGCATCACGAGCTGGAACGATACGGGTATCGATATCATTGCCAAGACCGGAGGCAAGGCTGCCGGTATTCAGAAATTCCTGGATAAGGAAAACATTTCAAGATCGCAAACCATGGCCTTTGGTGACGGAGAGAATGATCTGACCATGTTGAAGTTTGCGGGAACAGGAGTTGCCTTGGGTAATGCCCGCGATATCCTGAAACAGAATGCGGATTATGTGACGGATCACATCGATAATGACGGCATTGAAAAAGCACTGATCCATTTCGGATTGATCGATTAAAGGATAGAATAGAAAAGATGAAGTATATCGGACTGGATCTGGGAAGTGTGACTTGCGGTGTTTCAAGATCGGACACCGGCCTTTTGGCACAGCCGGTCAAAACGATCCGATTCAGAAGAGATGACTATGATGACGCGATCAATCGCATATTGGAACTGTTCAAGGAAGAAAACCCTGATCTGGTCGTCATGGGGTATCCTTTACTGGAGAATGATGATGAAGGCCCTAGAGCTGCTTTATCAAGGGAAGTCGCAGAGATCCTGGAACAGGAATCGGGGATCAGGGTCGTCTTGCAGGATGAAAGAAATACGACAAAGGATTCCGAGGAATTCCTGATCCATGCGAACGTTTCAAGAAAGAAAAGAAAAAAGGTCATTGACCAGCAGGCAGCCGTCAGGATCCTGCAGTATTATCTGGATAAGAATAAAAAAGAAGTTCAGCAATGAACTTCTTTTACACTCTGATTACGATCGCTTCGTATGGTTCAAATTGAATATTGAGATCAGCCTGATTCCGATCGTAGTTGCTTAATACGATCTCGCCATTCTTATATCCTTCAGGAAGTCTGTAAGAGACTTTTTTCTTTGAGAAGTTGGCGATGATCAGATACTTTTGATCATCAAGGACTCTTTCATAGGCAACGATCTTCTTGTGATCGTGATCGATCTCGTTCATTTTACCTGAGATGAATGTCTTGTCTTCTTTTCTGAGTTTCAGAAGTTTCTGATAGTAGCGATAGACAGACTTGTCTGACTGGAGATCCTTTTCAACATTGATCGTCTTGTAGTCAGGATTGAGACATTGCCATGGTTCATGTCCCTTGTTGAAACCGCCGTTGATTGAATCGTCCCATTGCATCGGAACTCTGGCATGGTCTCTTGCGCCATATCTGATGAAAGAGAAGGCAAGTTTCTTTGGCATGCCATAGGACGTCATCAGATCATAGACGAAGTGAGAGACCGGGTCTTTCATATCGTCGATACTTCTGAAGTCGGTATTGGCAAGACCTACTTCCTGTCCCATGTAGATGAATGGTGTACCAAAACCCAGGTAGGTGATGCTTGCAAGCATCGTTGCGGCTTCATAGCGATAATGCTTTGTATCGATGGAGAAACGATTTACGCAACGCGGGTTGTCGTGGTTTTCCAGAACCAGCGTGTTCCATCCGTCTTCGTAGTTATCGACCTGCGGTCTGAATAAACCTTCCTTGAACTGTTTCATATTGAAAGGTTTCTTGAAGAACTTGGCACCGCCGATATTGTCCGCATCCAGGTGGGCGAAGTTGAATATCGAATCGAGTTCGTTGTTTGACTCCTGGACGTATTGTTTTGCGGCTTCCGGACTTGGATGATAGGATTCTCCGACCGTATAGGAATCATAGAGAGATAGGGATTTCCTGTTGAGTTCTTTCAGGAATTCATGCATCCTTGGTCCATCCACAAAGTATGGCGATCCTTTCTGGAAAGAGGAAGTATCGTCATCTTTCAGAGGATAGACTTTTGAAAACATGTTGAAGACATCGAAGCGGAAACCATCCACCCCCTTATCCAGCCAGAAGTTCAGGATGTCGATGATCTGCTTTCTGACCACTTCATTTTCCCAGTTGAGATCCGCCTGTTCCTTGCAGAAGAGGTGGAGATAGAATTCGTCTGTATCTCCGATCTGTTCCCAGGCAGATCCGGTGAAGGTCGATGCCCAGTTGGTCGGAGGAAGGAGTTTATTCCCTTTATACTTTCCTTTACGGATGATGTAGTAGTCTCTGTGTTTGGAAGAAGGATCTTCAATGGCCTTTTTGAACCATGGATGTTCGATGGAACTGTGGTTGATGACCATGTCCATGATGACTTTGATCCCTCTCTTGTGGCATTCTTCCATGAGTCTGTCAAAGTCGGCCATCGTTCCGAATTTCTCATCGATATCTCTGTAGTCGGAGATGTCGTATCCATAGTCATAATCCGGAGACTTGTATAACGGAGAAAACCAGATCGCAGTTACTCCGAGATCTTTGATATAGTCCAGTTTTGAAATGATGCCTTCGATATCGCCCCAGCCGTCATTGTTGGAATCCATAAAGCTGAAGGGATAGATCTGATAGACGACCGCATCTTTATACCATTTTGTTTTCATATTAACTGATCAGTTCTGCTTTCCAGTCTTTGAGGTCATTGACCTCGCTCAGTATCGTTTTGACGATATCCATGAACGGGATATCGGAGCTGTAGTATTCGTTCAATGATGACAACATCGACGGAAGTGTCAGAAGAAGATTCTTTCCTGAGAAGGCTCTTCCGATGGCTTCCACGATGGCGTCGATCCTGTTTTCTCTCAACAGTTTCAGTGTATCTTTTCCGTTTTGTTTCTTATTATCAACGATGATCCCGCCAAGCTGATCGACCAGGTTTACCAACAGGTCGCTTTTGACTTTGACGTGGTAATCGGCAGCAGGAAAATCATTCAGGTTTTCATAGATCTTCATCCGATTGGCGAGCGTGTCGATTTCAACGAAGAGTTTTTCTTCATTGTTCAGCTCTGTATCAATGAGGATCGTTTCGATCGTAAACTGCTGTTTCATTTATTCACATTCCTTTAAAGCTTTCGTCAGCTCAGAGATGATCTTTTCTCTTCCTTCACAGAAGGATGCCCTTGCGGAATAGAGATTGGACAGGATGAATTCTCTTTCGGTGAATCCGAAATTCTTTGCGATCACGTCATATTCGTGTTTCAGATCGATGCCCATGAGTTCCGGATCATCAGTGTTGATGTTGATCATGACGCCCTTGTCCCAGAGTTTTCTGATCGGATGCTCGGCAATCGAAGGAACGCAGCGTGAGAAGAAATTGGATGTGACGGAGACTTCGATCAGGAAATTGTTTCTGATCAGTTCGTTGACGACATTTTCATCTTCGATCGAATGGATGCCGTGTCCGATCCTGCCGCCTTTCTGTGAGATCGCAAACATGACGTTGGATGCAGGTCCGGATTCTCCGGCATGGATCGTATAGTTGACGCCAAGCTGTCTGGCATATTCAAACATCGGTGCATAGCTTTCGATCGGTGTCGCTGTTTCATCTCCTGCCAGGTCGATGCCGACGACGCTTTGATCCTTATACTTCGCTGCCAGTTCGATGGTTGCCTTGTTGTTTTCAAGAGTGCCCAGATTGAGGCCGAAGTTCATCATGCACAGAAGGAATCCGCACACCAGATCCGGATAGACTTCAAGGGCTCTCTTCCTTCCTCTCAGTGCCGCCTGAACGGCTTCATCCATGGAAAGATTCTCATTGAGATGAGACTGCGGTGAGAAGCGCAGTTCGACCAGTTTCGTGCCTGATTCATACATATCCTTGAGCAGTTCAAAGGCGAGTTCTTCCAGTCTGTCAGCCGATTGTAAGATGCCTGTCAGTAAGGCAAATTCTCCCATGCAGTCAGACAGAGACATCGTCTCGGTCATGACGTGATCTTTGATCCACTGTTCATCGCTGACGCCCTCCGGTACAAGACCGTCTTCACGGCAATATTTCACAAAGAGTCTGTAAGGGATGGCTCCATCCATATGGCAATGCAGTTCTACTTTTGGATATGTCATTATCGTTCCTCCGTTTTTCTTCATTATATCTTATCCCAGTATCTGATAGATCTCTTCCTTGGAATGGACGCCGCTGCGAGCACCCATGGAAGAGATGCATATTGAAGCGGCTGCTGTCGCAAATTCCGCCGCCTTTACCAGACCGAGTTCATCCATCATCGTAGAGAAGCAGCTGCAGAAGGTATCTCCGGCTCCGGTGACATCCACAACTTCTGTCTTTCTTGCAGGGATCCTGATCTCTTCTTTTCCTTCCTGATAGATGATGCAGCCTTTTTCAGCCAGGGTCACTACGACCAGTTTCATGCCCAGGGAATGCAGCTTTTCAGCCTGTTTCTCATAGCTTCTGTCCTGTCGAACACTGTCGTAGCCTGTTTCGTTGAAAAAGCCGATATCGACGGTGACGAATCTGTTGTCATCGTGATTTCTTTCATAATCGACATCAAAGTCGACGATCACCCTTGTACCGGCATCTCTGATCTCTTGAGAGAAATCATTCCAGTGTCTGCCTTTGTATCTTAATAGCATCAGAGTGCCTGATGTGGAATAGATGTAGGAAGCACCTTTCATGACTTCCATCATCTCATCCGTCACATCGATGTGATCGATCTCAATATCGGGAATGAATACGGTATGTTCATCTCCTACCAGAAAGATCATCGTCTTGGAATCCGGTAAAGTATCATCAACGACGGAAAGGGAAGTATCAATGCCTCTATCTTGGAGATCTTGTAAAAGAAGTCTTGAGATCGGCCCGTCATTCATGCAGGTCCAGAAGAGGGTCTTTTCACCAAGTCCCGCTCTGACACAGGCGGCATTGGCGATCATTCCTCCCGGTACTGCTTGAAGTGTTTTGACTGTTTCTTTATCCGCAGTAGATGGCCATCTGTCTGCCTTGTAATATTCATCCAGGGCAACATCTCCGATGTATACCGCATAGTCTCTTTTTTCTTTATTCATGATCTTTCTCCACCATCATCTTCTTTTTCATTATAAACCAGGAAAGAAGTCTCACAGAAACCTGATACACAATTAACAAAGTTATGTGAAAGTGATATATTGATATTAAGGAAGCCGTAACTACGGTAACTATTTGGAGGTAAATATATAATGGCTAAAAAAGAAATGAGCAAGCTTACCTGGTTTTTAGTGCCAATTGGTGTAGCAGTCAACTTCATCGGCGGAACGATCATCCTTCTGTTGAAGCTCCCTATTTATCTTGATTCCATCGGAACCATCATCGTCGGTGCTCTTTGCGGCGCTTGGCCTGGTGTCATCGTTGGTCTTGTCACCAACATCCTCACTGCGATCACCAGCCCGAACAACCTCTTCTATGCACCATTGAACATGGCATTCGGCGTATTCGCTGCTTACCTGTCAAAGAAGGGCGTCTTCAAGAAGTTCGTTCCGACACTGATCAGCTCACTGGGCTTCGCATTCATCGGTGGTGTCATCGGTGCTCTGATCACATGGACTCTGTATGGATTTGACTTCGGTTCAGGCACGACTGCAATCGTTGTCCTTCCGTTGTGGAAAGCTCTTGGTTCACCTGAGAACCAGGTCACCAAGTTCCTGATCCAGATCCTGGGCGAATTCTCATGCGACTTGCTGGACAAGGCGATCACGATCATCGTATGCTACTTCATCCTGAAGGCATTCCCGACCCGCTTCCTGTCTAAGCTCCCTCTGGGACCTGTTTACATCAGCGACGAAGAGAAAGCACTGGAAGACTAATCCGTTCGGGTTATCAGTACAATTTATTTTGAATTGAATAACGGCAGGCTTTTCTCTATCCCTGCCGTTATTTTCTTGGAGGAAACATATGGATAAAGAGTTTGCTTACTCATACAACGACTATGTCAGATACGGGAACGGGTTCAAGGATATGAATCCGATCTCCAAACTGACCATAGCTCTTTGTCTGGGTATCTCTTCCTGTATCATTCACCGCTGGCAATTCGGTGTTGCCCTGGTCGTTTTATCAACGATCCTGGCGTTCTATACGAAGATATTCAAAAAGTATTTCAAATCGCTTCTGGTCATTGCGATCCCGCTCTTGTTGCTGACGACCGTTATGCGTCAGCTGCAGTATGGTCATGTGGAAGGCAATACCCCATTATTCAGCCTTCTGGGTTGGCAATGGTACAAGGAGCCTTTCATCGCCAGTATGGATATCGCCTGGTACATCATCGGTTTTTCCAGCATCCTTCTGATCTACTTCCTGAATACGGAAATGAAGGATCTGATGCTGGCGCTGGAAAACAGAGGCGTCACTCATGTGGCCAGCTATATCATGTTAAGTTCGATGCAGTCGATCATAGACATGAAGAAATCAGCGGATACGATCCTGGAATCGCAAAAGGCTCGTGGTATTGAGACGGATGGAAATCTGATCGTCAGAATGAAGGCTTTCTTCCCGACACTGGGTCCAATCCTTTTGAGTGCGATGTCCGGTACGGAAGAAAAGGCCATTGCCATGGATGCCCGTGCTTTTTCTCACGAAGGCGGTCATACTTATCTGAGAGTCTTGCGTCCGATCCCGGCATGGGAATATGTGGTAGATGGACTGGCTGTGCTGGTGTTCCTTGGATCTATCGTCTACACCGTGATGAAGATCGTGCACGTGATCTAGGGAGGGAAAACAATGGCATTTATAGAACTGAAAAACGTATCTTACAAATATCCCTATACCAAGGATTTTGCGTTACATGATGTGAACTGCAGTTTTGAAAAAGGAAAGTTCTACGGCATCATAGGTGAAAACGGCGGCGGCAAGACCACTTTGTGTAATCTGATCAGAGGTCTCATCCCTCACTTCTACCTGGGAAAGCTGACCGGTGAATGTCTGATCGAAGGAAAAGACATCAGAGATTGGGATACAGCTGAACTGTGTTCCAAGATCGGCTATGTCTTCCAGAACCCGTTCACACAGATCTCCGGTATCAAGTCGACGGTCTTTGAAGAAGTTGCGATCGGTTTGGAGAACCTGGGTGTTCCAAAAGACGAGATGATCGAAAGAGTCATCGATGTCTGCAATCAGCTGGACATTGGTCATCTGATCAAAAACAACCCGAATATGTTGTCGGGCGGACAGAGACAGAGAGTTGCGTTCGCATCGATCATCGCGATGGATACAGATACCCTTGTTATTGATGAACCGACTTCCCAGCTTGACCCGGAAGGTACGGAAAACGTCTTCCGTATCATCAATACGCTCAAATATTCCAACAAGACCATCATCCTGGTCGAACACAAGATCGACCTGATCGCTGAATTTTGCGATGAGATCCTTGTTATGGAAAACGGTACGATCGTCTTTGACGGACCGACGCATGAAGTGCTGACCAACAGGGAACTGATGGATCACAGGGCTTCCATTCCGGAAGTTGCCAGATTCGGTCTGGCAATGGAAGATGCAGGCAAACCATTGGACAAGATCCCGATCACCATGGACGAAGCTTATGAGCTGATAAAGAAGAGAGGCTGATGACATGATAGAGATCAAGAATGCAAGTTTCAGATATCCCAATGGCTTTACAGCTTTGGAGAATATCGACCTCACTATCAAAGAGGGTGAGAAGGTTGCGATCGTCGGCCAGAACGGTGCCGGCAAGACCACCTGTGTCAAGATGATGAACGGACTCAACCGTCCGTTTGAAGGTGATGTCATCGTTGATGGCATCAATACGAAAGATGTAACTGTTGCGACTGTCGCACGTATCGTCGGTTATGTATTCCAGAATCCTGATGAGCAGATCTTCAACAGCACTGCCCGCAAGGAGATCGAATTCATGCCGAGATACTACAAGCTCTCTGAAGAAGAAGTGAAACAGAGAGTCGATTATGCGGTAGAGATCTGTGATATCGGAAAATACATGGATACCAATCCGTATGAGATCCCATATCCGATCAGAAAGTTCGTTGCGATCGCAGCCGTCATTGCATCCAGGCCAAAGTATATCGTTCTGGATGAACCGACTGCCGGTCAGGACTTACATGGTACTCAAGTTCTGGGTAAGATGGTCGACAGACTGACGAAGGATGGCATTACAGTCATCACGATCACTCACGACATGGAGTTTGCGGTCAGGAATTTTGACCGTATCGTTGCCATGGCACATAAGAATATCATCTGTGACGGCAGCGCTCAGGATGTCTTCTGGAATGAAGATGTCGTAGCAGATGCCAGGATCAAGAAACCTGCGATCGGTGAGCTGGCCAAGAGGCTGGAGCTCGATGGCAAGATCCTGTTTACAGATGAACTGGTAAAAAGGTTATAAATGGCTAGATATCTGGTTACGGGAAGTGTCATCGTCAATGACATGCGCTATCCCGACGGCAGTGAAGTAAAGGGATTCCTTGGCGGATCCATCTATACAGTCAACGGTATCCTTCCTTATACGGATGATGTGCTTTTTGTTTCGGCTGCCGGTCCTGATTTCGATGAGATCTTCGGTGATTATTTCCGAAGGAACGGATTAAGTGAAGAAGGCATCGACATCTGTTTTCCGAAGACGCATTACACTCTTGTTGAGTATTCTCCAAATGGTGAATGGGTCGAACACTCCATCTATGGTGAAGAATTCGAAAAGAAGTACGGACCATATCCTCTGGCAAAGGCACAGTATGTGATCGATCACGGCGGCGAGGATGTCAAAGGGATCTACTTTGAATCCGGCGCTTCAGAGGATGTCTGGAAAGATCTTCCTGAAATGAGAAAAGCCTGTCCGAATGCAGTCTTCATGGCGGAGCTTTCAACAGCCGAGACAAAGGATCCGGACAAGAAAGATCTTGTGCTCGATCTGATCGACAAGCTGGATCTTTATTCACTCAACCGAACTGAGGCGATGGATCTGTTTGGCACAGATAACGAAGAAGATTCCATCAAAGCGATCATCGAATTGGGAAAGCCCTGTTTCTTCCGTATGGGGAAGAAGGGTTCTGCCATGATACAAGATGGCAAGGCATGGTTTGCGCCTTCGGTGGAAAGCGAAAGCAGCGTGGATTCGACCGGCTGTGGCAACTGTTCTACCGGTGCATCCTTATACGGATATTGCGAAGGATTCAATCCTTTGAAAACGGCCTGTTATGCCAATGTGGCGGCAGGAGTCAACGCCAGACAATACGGTCCTTTCCCGCATTACACGGCAGAGATAAAAAATCAGATGAAACAAGAGGCTGAAGAATTATACAGAAAATACATGGAGGGTAAATAAACATGTTTCTGGATCTTTTTCCGGTAAAAAAACCGGTATTGGCGATGCTGCACTTCAAGGGTGACAGCAGGCAGGAGAAACTGGAACGATGTCTCAGGGAAGCTGAGATCTATAAGGCAAATGGCGTAGATGCCGTCATCGTGGAAGACTATTTCGGCGACGCGGAAGATGTGAAAGCCGGACTGGAACTGCTGTCTCAGAAAGGCGGATATACCATCGGCGTCAACATCCTCGACAACTGGCAGCTCAGCTGGGAGTACGCCAAGAAGTATGGTGCTTCTTTTATCCAGGTCGATTCCGTAGCCGGACATCTGACTCCTGAAGAAGACATCCCTTATGGACAGATGATCGAGAGATATATGAAAGAAGGCGGCATGTATGTGATTGGCGGTGTCCGTTTCAAATACAAACCGGTATTATCAGGAAACGATCTGGAAACGGATTTAAGGATCGGCATGAATCGTTGTCACGCTTTGGCTGTAACGGGCGAAGGCACAGGCATGGATTCACCGACCCAGAAGATCATCGATTTCCGCAAGATCGTCGGCGATTTCCCGCTGGTGGTTGCGGCAGGCGTAACGGCTGATACCGTTTTTGAAAAACTGTCTCTTGCAGATGCGGCGATCGTAGGAAGCACATTCAAAGATACCCGCAAGGATTCCGGAGATGTCTGTGCTGAACATGTCAGAGAGTTCATGGACAAGGTCTTTGAACTCAGGTCAACACTTTAAACATGGTCTTATATACTTCTAACGACAACGATCTCATCTTCAATAAAGCCAGACAGAAAGCCGTGATGGCTCTTCAAGAAACGATCGATGAGTTCTATGGCAAGAAAGGCATCACAGAAAAAGCTTTCGCGCAAAGATGGCTTGATAAGATGTCGGAAAAAGGAGAGATCTTTGGCAAAGGCTGGTATTGCCCACCACCTTATGGTATGGCGGTATTAAGCGGTAAAAGACTCAACTTCGATTCATTGAGGAATGAAGAATTCTGGTCAAATGATACTCTGATCGATTGGGAAGACGGATTGTTGTATGCCTATTGTTCGCCGGTCGAAAAAAGCGACGGTTATATCGGCGACATGTCGATCACGCTGTATTTCGGAAAAGACGAGAAGATCAGGGAACATTTCAGAAACTGCAGAAAAGCAGCACAGGATATCTTTGAATATCTGAATGTTGCTGAAGATCCTGATGAACTCTATGCCTATTCATTAAAAGCTTTTAAAAACAGAGGCTTACGAAGCAACGTGATCAGCCGCACCGATCCAAAGCCTTCCAATCTGGGTCATACATTCACCCATCTCAATGAAGGAAGAGAGAAAGAGGAATTAAATCAGGAGATGATAAACCATCTGAGTTCATCAAGAAAGTTCCTGAACGGTTCTTCCGGCTTGTCTTTTGAGGAAGGGATGCAGTTTACGGTTGAACCGCAACTGATCTCGCTGACAGATGAAAGCCTTCCTAAGGTGACACATCACTTCGTGGTAAAGAAAAAAGACGATGATTTCATCGTCTGTAATGATATCGATTCATTATTGAATCGATTCGATCTGATCTAAAAAAGGACAGTCAACGCTGCCCTTTTTCTTTCAGGTCTTAAAGAATGATTTCAGAACCGTCGCTCTTGACGACGACGAACTGATAGTTCAGGCCATATTTGGCGATCAGTGATGAGATCGCAACCAATGGCGCATTGACTAAGAGTGCGAATGATCCGATTGCTGCTCCGACATTTACGGAAACAGAAGTGATCCTTCTGCCGTCCGGATCGCGTATTTCTATCTTGTTGACATTTCCTTCATTGATCAGTTCTTTGATCTTGGAAACGATCGTATCGGCTGTTCTTTCTGAATCTTGAGTAAAGCTTCTGAAGAAAGAGCCGAATCCGGAGTTTTCCTTCTTTTCCAGATAGATGATCGCGTCGACGACATCGCCGTCACTTGCCAGTAAAGCTTCTTTTGCTTCCTGGTAGCTGCAGTTTGTTCTTTCGATGACCTGATCGACATCATTGATGTTAAAATTCATTTCTTGGCCCTCCTTATGGTACTTTGATTATATCAGAGGTTCATATGACTGTCAAGATATTTGATGAAAAAAGTGTTTTTTCTTTGAAATGATCTGAAAATGAGTCGTTTTCAGCAGAAAATATATGATTTGAGGATGATACAATGAAATCGGTAAAGAAACCTAAAAGGGGAATAATATGATCAATATCGATAACGGATGGCGTTTTACGAAAGTCTGGACAGATGATTTTTTAAACGGGAATGATGAGAATACATGCGAAGTCAGAATACCACATACCGTGAAAGAATTGCCTTTGCATTATATCGATCACTATGCTTATCAGATGATCAGCGGATATCGGAAGAAGCTTTTGATCCCTGAGGAAGCGAAAGGAAAAAGGATCTTCTTAAGATTTGATGGTGCAGCTCATATCGCTACTGTTTATGTCAACGGGAATGAATTGTATACCCATTTGGGAGGATATACAGCTTTCAGAGTTGAGATCAGCGACTATGTCAAGGCTGGAGAAGAATGTGTCGTTACGGTAAAGCTTGATTCAACAGAAAACAAGGAAGTTCCGCCGTTTGGCTATGTCATCGACTATCTGACCTATGGAGGGATCTATCGAAGCGTATTCCTGGAATTTGAAGAAGAAGAATATATCTCCGATATCTTTGTCTCCACTCCTTTTACAGATCGCGTCAGAGTGATGACGACGATCGAAGATGACAAGGATCAGGAAAAGATCATTCGTATCAAAGAACTCAATGGTTCTGTGATCTATGAAAAGAAGACGATAGAAAACGATATCACATTCAAAGTGGATGATGTAAAGAAGTGGGATATCGACGATCCGTATCTCTATCTGTGTGAAGTATCTTTGGCAAACGGTTCAAAGAAAGAAACAAGATTCGGTTTCCGTACGATCCGCTTTGCGTCAGATGGTTTCTATCTCAATGGAAAACGTGTCGTAATGAGAGGATTGGATCGCCATCAGTGCTATCCGTATGTCGGATATGCGGTATCTGATTCCTTGCAGGTAGAAGATGCCAGGATCTTGAAGGAAGAACTTTGCTGCAACGCTGTGAGAACTTCCCATTATCCGCAATCTCAGGCGTTTATAGATGCCTGTGACGAGATGGGTCTTCTGGTATTCACGGAGATCCCGGGCTGGCAACACATCGGTGATGAGAAGTGGAAAGACGTCGCCTGTGAACATGTAAAAGAAATGGTCCTTCAGTATCGCAATCATCCTTCCATCGTCTTGTGGGGCGTTCGTATCAACGAGAGTCAGGATGATGAAGCTTTCTATACCAGGACAAACGCGATCGCTCATGAACTGGATTATTCCAGACCGACTTCCGGTGTGCGTTATCTGACAAAGTCACAGCTGTTAGAAGATGTCTATGCCTTCAATGATTTCTCTCATAAGGGAGACAACGGTCCGGTGAGAAGAAAGAAAGATATCACAACGGATGAAAGTAAGGCATTCCTGATCTCAGAGGCCAACGGACATATGTTTCCGACAAAGCCTTTCGATCATTGGGCAAAAAGAGAGGAACACGCCTTAAGACATGCCAGGGTCATGAATGGTGCATTAGGTTCTGGTGAACACGCAGGTGTTTTCCAGTGGTGCATGTTTGACTATGCGACCCACAAGGACTTCGGAAGCGGCGACAGGATCTGTTACCATGGCGTCATGGATGTCTTCAGGAATCCGAAGCTTGCCGCTTATGTCTATGCATCGCAAGGGGATGATGTTCCTGTATTGGAAGTTTCAACGACGATGGATATCGGCGATTATCCGGGTGGTTCGATCGGTGATTTCTATGTCTTCTCCAATGCGGACAGTGTGAAACTTTATAAGGATGGAGTTTTTGTCAAAGAGTATAAAGACAGTGAATTCAAGGCTTTGAATCACGGTCCTTTGAAGATTGATGATACGATCGGAGAGCTCTTGAAAGAAAACGAAGGCTTTGATGACGATAAGGCAAAGATGGTCCACGACAGATTGCTTGCGATGGCAAAGTATGGCGCATTCACCCTCCCTGTCAATGAAAAGATCAAGGTTGCCTACTGTATGAAGAAGCATCATCTGTCTATGGAAGAAGCGACGGGTCTCTATGGTAAGTATGTCGGCAACTGGGGTGGTGAAGCCATTATCTGGCGTTTTGATGCGATCAAGGATGGAAAGGTTGTCCTGAGCAGGACACTTTCTCCAAGCTGCGATCTTCGCCTGGAAGTGAAAAACAGTTCGAGTGTCTTACATGAAGGTGATACCTATGATATGGCGGCTGTCAGGATCAGGATACTGGATGCCAACAGCAATATCGCACCATATGCCCAGCTTCCTGTTTTCTTTGAAACAGAAGGTGATATCGAACTTGTCGGACCATCTGTATGTACAGCAGAGGGCGGTATGTGCGGAACCTATGTGAAGACCACAGGGAAGAAAGGAAAAGGCTCTCTTGTGATCAGGGCACAAGGTCTTGAAGAAGTGAAGATCGATTATACGATCGAATAGAAAATGAAGCGTTTATCAGAAGTGATGAACGCTTTTCTTTCGGTACAAAGAACTTATATAATTTAATTGTCTATGAGTTTTATTTCTTTTAAGGATGTTTCAAAGATCTATCAGATGGGAGAGGTGCAGATCAAAGCCCTGGATGGTGTTTCTTTTGATATTGAGAAAGGTGAGTTTGTCGTAGTTCTGGGTGAATCCGGTGCAGGCAAGACCACGATCTTAAATATCTTGGGAGGAATGGATACTGCGACCAGCGGTTCCATCATCATCGATGAAAAGGACATCGCTTCTTTCAACAGGAAACAGCTTTGCGATTATCGCCGTTATGACATCGGTTTCGTCTTTCAGTTCTACAACCTGGTACAAAATCTGACTGCTAAGGAAAATGTGGAACTGGCTTTGCAGATATGCAGGGATCCTCTGGATCCGGTCTTCGTCTTGAAGATGGTCGGACTGGAAGAAAGGATGAACAACTTCCCGAGTCAGCTTTCCGGCGGTGAGCAGCAAAGAGTTGCGATCGCCAGGGCTGTTGCCAAGAACCCGAAACTTTTACTGTGCGATGAGCCGACCGGTGCTTTGGATTACGTCACCGGCAAGCAGGTCTTGAAGGTGTTGCAGGACATGTGTTACAAGAACGGCATCACGGTGGTCATGATCACTCACAACCAGGCTCTGGCGCAGATGGCACAGAAGATCATCAGGGTCAAATCAGGTAAGATCGTTGACATCAGGAGCAATGATCCTGTCGATATAGAGGAAATCGAGTACTGATGTTCAATAAAGATACCTTTCGTCTGATACGGAAGTCATCCAATCGCTTTTTGTCGTTATTCATGATCGTACTGGTATCATCAGCTTTTATGATGGGCCTTTTTTCCAATGGAACGATCCTTCGTGAAAGTATGGATGCCTATAACGATGATCTGAAGCTGCAGGATTTCCAGATCTATTCTTCCTATGGTTTCTGTGATGAAGATGTCAGAGCGTTAAAGAAGAACGAAGATGTGGAGAACGTCTTTGCCTCAAAGGTCGTCGATGCCTATGGAACAGCAGGAAACATCACCGGTGTCTACCGTCTGGAAGAGATGAACAGAAGTGTCGACCTGTTTGAGCTGGTGGAAGGCAGGATGCCGGAAAAAGCGAATGAAGCATTGATCCTGGGTGATGCGATAGAAGCAGCCAGCCGCATGGTAGGCAAAAGGATCAGGGTCTATCTCAACGAAGATAATATCAAGGACTATCTCAAGAATGATTCCTATACGATCGTCGGTACATGTAAGTCGCCGGCTTATACTTCCAAGATCATGGGTGCTTCCAATTGCGAGAACCAGGATCTGACAAATATATTGTTTATTCCGAATGAGAATTTCGTTTTTGATTACTATACGACGATCTATCTGACTGTCAAAGATGCAGACAAGGAACTGTCTTATACGAAGGGTTATCAGGATTACATCGATATGATGGAATCTTCGATCGAGTCGACGAAGAATCACCAGCAGGCTTATCTGAGAGATAAGATCTATGATGAGAATCTTCAAAAGCTCAATGATGGAAAGAAGGAATTCTATGAGAAGAAGGCTGATGGCGAACAACAATTGCTGGAGGCAAAACAGAAACTCGATGATGCGAATATCGAGCTGATCGTCAATCAGTCGCTGATCGATTCCAACAGGACTTCCTTACAGGTATCGATGGCGCAACTGGATGCGGCAGAAAAGGTATTGAATCAGAACGAAGCCAAGCTCAATGCCGGTATCGCTCAGGCAGAAAAAGAAGGCGGTACGGATTTTGATTCGCTTTATAACGAAGTATCGGCCGCCTATACCAGTTACATCATGATCAGGGAAGGAAACTTCAATACCGGATCCTATGTCAACAGCGCAGTCACGCAGCTGAAGAACGAAAAGGAAGAAAATCTCAAGAGGATCGCCGAGATCGAAAAGGAAGAAGCGGCATTAGATCGTACGGCAGAGGATTACATCGAACAGATGACTGCTCTTGAAGTGGAGAAGCAGAATCTCACGATCCGCAACAACGTCATCGATGAGACATTGAATAATTACGCAGATACGGAATACGATGAACAGCAGTCCAAGCAGGAGATGTTGGATGCGATGGATGAAAGGTTTGGCGGTTCCGTTGAGAATACATATATCCAACTGAAGACCCTTTATGAGGGAAGAGAAAAGATCAGGACATCCAGACAGGAACTGGAAGCGGGCAAGAAGCAGGCAGAAGATGGCGCAAAGTCTCTGGATGATGCTCAGGCACAGCTCAATGCCGGAAAAAGAAGTTATGAAAAGGGCTTAAAGGAATACGAAGAAAACCTCATGGTCTTCAATGATGAGATCGAAAAGGCACAGAACGATCTCAACAAGGCGGAAGAAGAACTCGAAGCTCTCCCGGGTGCGGAATGGATCATCTTAAACAGAGATTCCCATTACTCTTCCTATATGTACAAGAATACGATCAAACAGATGTCATCGATCGGTTATGCGATGCCTTTCCTTTTCTATCTGGTCGCAGCGCTTGTGTGTATGACGACGATGACAAGACTTGTCGATGAGCAGAGATCCCAGATCGGTATCTTCCTTGCCTTGGGCTTCTCGGAAGCAAAGATCATCGGAAAGTATGTCTTATATGCCTTACTGGCAGCGCTTGGCGGATCGGCACTGGGTATCGTGTTTGGGCAGTGTGTTTTCCCGACAGTCATCTATAATACCTGGAGACTGATGTATGATCTGCCGCAGATGAAGTTCTCCTTCCCGATCATCTATGTCTTGATCTGTGTATTGGCTTTCACATTACTGATGTCGATCGTAACGGCCCTTGTCGTCAGGAATTCTCTCAAGGAGATGCCTTCATCATTATTAAGACCAAAGGCTCCGAAATCTTCCAAGAGAGTCCTTCTTGAGAAGATCGAATTTATCTGGAGAAGGCTTCCGTTCACATCCAAGATCACAGCCAGGAACATCTTCAGATATAAGTCACGTTTCTTCATGACCGTCATCGGCGTTGCCGGATGTACGGGCTTGCTGGTGGTGGGCTTTGGCATCAAGGATTCCATCAAGGATGTCGTTTCGATACAGTATGGCAGGATCTTCGGTTATGACTATCAGATCAATCTGGAGAACGATCACCATCTGGATGAGAATATATCGATATTGAAAGACAACCTCAACAATAAAGAAGTTGTTCCTTTCATGACGTATACGACTAAGGCATATCTTTCCGACAAGGATGACGATACTCTGATCATGGAGGTTTTCGATGCAAGAGAATCAAAGAATGTACTGAATTTAAGAAAGACAGACAGGAAGACCGATATCGAACTGGATAACAGCGGTGTCATTCTATCCGAGAAGTTCTGTATCAACCACAAGATCAAAGAAGGAGACTATATCACGGTAGAATCACTCAATGGATTAAAGAGAGAAGTCAAGGTATCCAGGATCTGTGAATTCTATTTCCAGCACTACATCTTCATGTCGCAGTCTTACTATGAAGATACTTTCGGTGAGAATGTTCATGCCAACGCGATCGCCGTATCCAGTGAAGATAAACAGTCATTGGTAAACGACACCAAGAAGCTGCAGGATTATTCTTCGATGGTCGACTTCACAGGTTTCATCTCACAGTTTGATACGATGATCAAGGCTTTGGATATCATCATCTTTGTCATCATATTGGCTGCAGGATCACTGGCCTTGGTCGTATTGATCAACCTGATCCAGGTCAATATCGCAGAGCGTATCCGAGAGATCGCAACACTCAAGGTGTTGGGATTCAACGATATGGAGGTCAACAGCTATATCTTTAAGGAAGTGTTGTTGTTAAGTATCATAGGAGGTCTGATCGGGCTTCCGTTAGGAGTATTGGAACACCACTTCATCATGAATGTCATCAACATGGAGATGATGATGTTTGGTATGAATATCTCGATACTTAGTTTTACTTATGCCTTTGTGATCACGATCGTATTTACATTACTGGTATCGCTGTTCATGAGAAGACACCTGGAACAGATCGAGATGGTAGAATCACTTAAGTCGGTGGAATAACGGTTAGATTGGGTATCAAATATCTTATAATAAAAGTGAAAGAAGGGTTAAATATAATGAATGCTCAGGAAAGATATGAAGAATGGCTGAAAAAGCTTGATCAGAATGATCCTCTTTATCAGGAACTGCTGGATATGAAAGATGATCCGGCTCTAATCGAGGAGAAGTTCTATCAGAATATCACTTTCGGTACTGCCGGTTTAAGAGGTAAGGTCACTGCCGGTACTAACTGTATGAACTACTACATGGTAGGCAGGGCTACACAGGGTGTCGCAAACTATATCAAGAGGTTTGGGAAAGAAGCTATGGATAAGGGCGTCGTCATCGCACATGACTGCCGTCACATGTCCAGAGAGTTCTGTCTGCATACCGCTGCGATACTGGCTCATAACGGGATCAGGACATATATCTTTAAAGATTTAAGAGCGACACCGGAGCTGGCTTTCATGGTCACGAGACTTGGATGCAAGGCCGGTATCAATATCACTGCTTCTCATAACCCGAAGGACTATAACGGATACAAGGCATACTGGGAAGACGGATGTCAGGTATCAAGCGCAGTCGCTGACGGCATGTTGGAAGAGATCGACAAGCTGGATCCGTTTGAGGTCGAAAAGGCCGATTTTGAAGAAGAACTGAAGAAAGGTCTGATCACAATCCTGGATGAGAGCTATGACAGAGAATACATCGACCATGTCAAATCACTGGCGATCCATTCCGGTGATGAACTGGATCTCGATATCCCGATGGTTTATTCACCACTCAATGGCTGCGGTACGATGCCGTTTGAAGCCATGATGAAAGAAAGAGGATTCCGCAACTGGCACTTCGTAGAAGAACAGAAAGATCCGGATCCTGATTTCAAGACCGTCGGTTATCCAAACCCTGAAGATCCAAAGGCCTTCAAACTGGCGGAAGAACTGGGAAGAAAAGTCGGTGCTGAACTGCTGATGGCAACAGACCCGGATGCGGACAGATTTGCGATCGAGATCAGAAACGATGAAGGTGAATATGTTCCTTTGAATGGAAACCAGACAGGATATCTGCTGGTCAACTATCTCCTGGAAGGAAGAAAGGATGCGGGTACGCTTCCGGAAAAAGGCGCCATGGTCAAATCCATCGTCACATCTACGATGTCTACTGAGATCGCTGAAGCCTATGGCGTGAAGATGTTTGAATCACTGACCGGTTTCAAGAACATCTGCGGACGCATCCCGTTCTTACAGGAAAACGGTTATACATATCTCTTCGGTTATGAGGAGTCTGTCGGTTACGCAGCTTCTCCGATCATCAGAGACAAGGATGGTATCTCTGCAGGTATGCTGGTAACAGAGGCTGCGGCATACTACCGCAAACAGGGTAAGACCTTATACAACGTCCTGATGGAACTCTATGAAAAGTACGGTTATTATGCAGAGGATGAACCAAACCTCGTATTGGAAGGCATTCCGGGTGCACAGAGGATCAAGAGGATGATGTCTCATGTCAGAGAAAATCTGCCGACAGAGGTTGCAGGTTACAAAGTAGAAAAAGTCATCGACTATATCAATGGTTACGAAGATATCCCTGCTTCCAACGTATTGAGATTCTATCTCGATAACAATTCCTGGTTTGCGATCAGACCAAGCGGCACGGAACCGAAGATCAAGTTCTACTTCTATACCGATCAGGATTCTCGTGAGAAGGCTCTTGCGGTAAACAAGGAGATCAAAGACGCAGTCATGGATATGGTCCTGGCTGTAGAATAAGTCAGAGAGAATAAATAAAGATCTGTACCCCCTTCGCCAATTTGGTTAAGGGGGTTTTCTTATATCGTGTCAGCCATATGATAATATTGAAGTCAGATGGAATATTTATCTGAGGAGGATGGCAATGGAACAGACAAAGAAACTCGGCTTTGGCCTGATGCGTTTACCGAAGAAAGGTTTTGGCATTGATGTTGAGCAGACAAAGAAAATGGTTGACCTGTTCATGGAAGCGGGTTTTACCTATTTCGATACAGCGCATGTTTATCCCGGTTCGGAAGATGCGATCAGGAAGGCTCTGGTAGAAAGATATCCTAGGGATTCCTATACTCTGGCGACCAAGCTTTATGCGCCGGTCGCAATCAGTGAGTCAATGGCCAAGAAACAGTTCAGAACTTCATTAGACAGGACCGGTGCCGGATACATCGATTATTATCTGCTTCATTCCATTATGGAAAGCAATTACGAAAAATATGATCGTTTCAATCTCTGGGATTATGCGAAACAGCTGAAGGAAGAAGGGCTTGTCAGACACTATGGTTTTTCTTTCCATGGCGGACCTGAGCTTCTTGATGAACTGTTGAAGAAGCATCCGGATGTGGAATTCGTTCAGTTACAGATCAACTATGCCGATTGGAACGACAGCAATATCCGATCCAGAGAGAATTATGAGGTTGCCAGAAAACACGGAAAGAAGATCGTCGTCATGGAACCGGTCAAGGGAGGGAACCTTGCCAATCCGCCAAAGCAGATCAGCCAGCTGTTTAAGGAATATGATCCTGAAGCTTCTTGTGCTTCCTGGGCGATCCGTTTCGTTGCGTCGCTTGACGGGATACTGGCGGTCTTATCGGGAATGTCAAATATCGATCAGATGAAAGACAATCTCTCTTATATGAAGCAGTTTAAGCCACTCAGCGATGAAGAGATGATGATCATCAGAAAAGCACAGGAGATCTTAGGCAGATCAAACAGCATTCCTTGCACGGCGTGTGAATACTGTGTCAAAGGCTGCCCGATGCAGATACAGATCCCGAAGATCTTCGCTGCGATGAATAAGCGCTTAAGCAACGGTCTGATCAATGAAGCCAAGGCCGATTATCTTAAAGCAACCCAAAACAGTTCACCGAAGGATTGTATCGAATGCGGCCAGTGCGAAGGAGCCTGCCCTCAGTACATCAAAATCATCAGTGAATTGAAGACATGTGAAAAGTCATTGAATGGAAAGGGTGAATAGAAAAGTCGAGATTAACTCGACTTTTTACATGTTCAGATTCTTATCTTTCGGCCAGCTCACGGAATAGGCGAGCGTGAGGTTTTTCTTCTCGGAAGCAGGTAATACGAAATCCCATCTGACCTCTCCCGTTTCTTCATTGAGTTTGCCTTGCGAGAGTTCATCTTTGTCTATGACGATGGTCTTGTCTTCAGATACCGGGATCTGATCCAAGAGGGTCAGCTGGCATTCTGTATTCTTTAAGGATACGACCTGAAGCTCATAGACGTATTCCGTTTTCTTTGTTCCTTTCAATAAGACGTTGGAAGTGTACTTTTTCTTGAGATCTCTCTTGAGACGGATGCTTTCATCTTTGCCTAAGGAGATGTCGTAAGTTTCTTTTGTCTGATCGGGATTCAGATAGATATTGCCCAGGTAAGTTCCTTTGTGGAAAACGTTGGCTGAGGAATCGATCAGTTCTTCGATATCTGCTGTCTTGACTTCTGCGGCCAGGTATCCATAGCTGTCAAGTTTTGGTACAGCGACGACATGGTACTTACAGTCGATCTGATGGGAAGTCAGATCGGCGGAGATCTCGTTTTCTTTGTCGAGGTCATACGTTCCGCTTAAGTCGTATTCCATCATCGTATCGTTCTGAACGCTTTCTGCGAGATCTGCTGATACTTCCAGCATCTCTTCTTCCACATACATCGGTGCTGCACCATCTTCGACCATCATGTCTTGCACAGCAGAGCCTCTTGCGGCAGCGCCAAACATGGCATTTTTTGCCATGGCGACATATGGTCTTGCGAAGTCCAGTCTCCATGGATAGAGTTCAGGGATATCGGCCGAGACGGAAGGGTTGCCGGTGAAGAGTTTCAGCGTGACATCTTTCCATTCTTCGATCGTGTGCTGAGCGATCTTGGCTTTGAGTCTGATCGTGAGCTTGTCGTCTTCTTCGGTGTGGATCTCGTAGAGCGGATACCATGAGGTATTCCTTTCAAAGTATCTGAGCTGTACCGGGATCGCTCCGTTTTCTTTTGCGTCGACATCGACTCTGACGTAGTAGCCCTGATCCTGTTCACCTTTTTCTTTCAGCTGTTTCTTTAAATCCGTTTCTTCATCCTGAAGTTTTGTGATCTTCTCATATACTGCTTCCAGTTTTTCCGGAAGAGCTTCGATGTATTCGTTCATCTCCTTGATCGAGATGCCTTCCTTGGCAGAGAAGTCGGTATTGGCTTTCATGATCTCGATCTGATCATTGAGGATCGATATCCTGTTTTGGACCTTTTCCAGTTTTCTGGTGAGTTCCTTTTTTCTTTCGGTCAGCTGATCGGCTGCGAATCTCTCTACGTTGACGTTGGATCCGCTGACGCTTTGCGGCAAGGCAACAGTGACGGTGGAAGGGTCCAGAGAAGCGGTCAGACCTTCGATGATGATCGTCTGTTTTCCCTGTCTGACTTCAACGTTTCCGATCCTTGTGACATAAGCTCCGTTTCGATAGATCGATGCTTCTTTGATCTTTGTTGTATTCATATGGATGATCTCCTTTCAATTCCCTTACAATCAAATGATATACTGAAGACAGAAAGAAGGACAATATAATGAATGAAGTTTGGGAATTTCTGAAAGAATGCGGTACATACTATCTGGCAACAGTTGACGGCGATCAGCCAAGAGTCAGGCCGTTTGGCACAGCTGAGATCTTTGAAGGAAAACTGTACATCCAGACTGGAAAGAAGAAAGATTGCTACAAGCAGCTTCTCGCGAATCCAAAGGCTGAGATCTGCTGCTTCAAGGCAGGAAAGTGGCTGCGCATTGCGGGCAAGCTGATCCCGGATGACAGAGTCGAAGCCAAGAAAGACATGCTGGACAAGAACCCTAGTTTAAGAGGCATGTACAACGAGAATGATGACAACACGATCGTTCTGTATCTCGAGGATGCGGTAGCTACATTCTCATCATTCACTGAAGCACCAAGAGAAATCAGATTCTAAAAAACATGTCGGCTTCTGACATCTTAAATGGTTATTGGGAAGAAGGATATCATTACTATCTTGAATTTCAGGATGATTCTTTGATCGTGCGCGGATATGACAGGAAAGTCGTTCTGGAAACGAAAGTCTCATATGAAGAAAAAGACGATCTGATAGAAATCAGATTGAAAGACAATATCCTTTCCTATACCTATGATCATCAGATGATGTCTGAGATAAAGAAGCTGACTTATGAAGATGGTGTATTGAAACTTCTGTATCATTCGACCATCAACGGCGAAACGGAATATGTATTGAAAAAAGCCGATCATTCTCCGTTCTCTCACATCATCATCAGAGATGAAGAATACATTGATTCCTTGCAGGGAAAATGGTATCGATGGAACGGAAACGGTGACTTTCTAAAGATCAGGGGAAACAAAGTATATTGGATGAACATGGAAGAAGAATTCCATGTGGTCAGCTATGTTTCTGTTCCGGATAAGGTACAGCTGGTCCCTGCCGATCTTTGCCAGGGAAATTTCAGAGGCTTTACTTCCATCGATGTGAAGGAAGATATGTTGACATGTTACATGATCGTATACGACATGTCTGTACCATTATCTGTTTTTGCCAGGAAGGAAATGTTGGAAAAGATAAGCGTTCCTGAGGAGGCAAAAAGAAAGCCGATCAATACGATGGTAAATGACCACAGACCTTTGAATCATTTTGTTGAAAAAGAGGAAGAAAACAAAGAAATCTTCCGCTGTCCGGAATGTGGAGCAGAGTATAAAAAAGAGATTCCGAAATTCTGCAGCGAATGCGGAAGGAGATTGAAAGAATAGAGGCGGTTTGTAAACCGCCCCTATTATGGATGAATTATTCTTCGATCAGATCAACAACGATTGTGTTGTGAAGGTCTTTGAAGGTTTTGTTTGTTTTTGAATCGGTAATGATGAACCCGTTATCAATCTTTGCGAATGTATATGTGCATATGATATTGAACTTGCTGGAATCAGCAAGGATATAGGCTTCGCCGCAATGAGAATAGGCAAGCCTTTTTATTTCGCCTTCCTGAGGATCGGGAGTCGTGAAGCCTTCTTTCAGGTTTATGCCGTTTGTTCCGAAGAAACCGATCGTGAAGTTCATCTTTTCAATGTATTTATAGGTATCGCTGCCAATCAATGCTTCTGTTTTTGCTTTCAACAGGCCTCCCGGGATGCAAACCTGATGGCCGAAGTCTGATAGGATCTTGGCATGAGAGATGCAGTTGGTGATATAGGTGGCTCTGACGTTTTTCAGATGCGGCAACATCTCTCCGACAGTGGTTCCGGCATCAAGATATACCACATCACTTTCTTTGATCAGAGAAGCAGCATAGCGTGCGATAGCTCTTTTTGATTCAATGTTGATGTCCTGTCTTTGCGTAACAGATTCATCCTGAGTAAGTATGCCGTTATCCAGAGATACGGCGCCACCGTGAACTTTTTTCAATAACTGGTTCTTATTGAGATCGCAGAGGTCTCTTCTGATGGTTGATTCTGAAGCATCAAGCAGTTTCATCAGTTCGCTGATACTGACGCTTTTTCTTTCGTTGGTGATCTCAATGATCAGTCTTTTTCTTTCTTCATTCAGCATTTTCGGTCACTTCCTATATCAATATGATATAAATATGTACAAAAAATGTCAAAAAACGCCAAAAACAGTCATTTTAGTGATTGACAATGACCGTTAATGACTGTATTATAGAGTCATAAGAAGAAAAATCATTCAAAATCGTTCATAAACGATCGATGAATGATAAAGGAGGCAAGATGTGATTTATACGATTACTTTCAATCCTTCCCTTGATTACATCGTGAACTGTGATGACTTCAGACTCGGTGAAACAAACCGTGTCAGCAAGGAGATCATATTTCCGGGAGGCAAGGGGATCAATGTTTCGATCGTGCTGTCAAACTTTGGTCTGGATACTACGGCGTTAGGTTTCTTAGCTGGTTTTACAGGCGAAGAGATCAAGAGACTGATCGTTGAAAAAGGTATTCGCAATGAGATGATACAGATCGATAATGGGTATTCCAGGATCAACGTCAAATTGAGATCAAAGAAAGAGAGCGAACTCAACGGCATGGGACCGAGGATCGACGATGAATCGATCAGAAAGCTGTATCGGAAACTGGATGATCTGAACGAAAAAGATATCCTCTGTCTGGCAGGAAGCATCCCCGACAGTATGCCGTCAACCATGTATTCGGACATCATGAAATATCTTGATGGTAGAGGGATCAGGATCGTCGTTGATGCAACAAAAGATCTGTTGAAGAATGTGCTGGAATACAGACCGTTCCTCATCAAGCCAAACAACCACGAATTGGGAGAACTGTTTGGTGTGAAGATCACAACACGTGACGAAGTAGCTCCTTATGCCAGAAAGCTTCAGGAGGCAGGAGCGAGAAACGTCCTTGTATCAATGGCAGGCGAAGGAGCGGTATTGCTGGATGAAAACGGAGATATTCATATGAGTGAAGCTCCGAAAGGCAAGGTCGTGAACTCTGTCGGTGCAGGAGATTCAATGGTAGCCGGATTCATATACGGATATACCAGGAACTACGATTATGAAGAAGCTTTCAGATATGGGCTGGCGACAGGAAGTGCCAGCGCATTCAAGGAAGAACTGGCGACATTGGAAGAAGTTGAAGGATTATTAAGATCATTCTAGGAGAGGAAAAAGATGAAAATTACTGATTTATTAGCAAAGAAAAGTATCGAACTGTCTGGAAAAGCAGAAAACAAAGAAGATGTCCTGAAGCAGATCGTCGATCTGATGGATGCGAGCGGAAAGATTTCGGATAAGAAACTTTATCTGGAAGCGGTTCAGGCAAGAGAAGAAGAAGGTACGACAGGCGTCGGCCAGGGTATTGCGATCCCGCATGGCAGATGTTCAGGAGTCAAAGAAGCCGGCCTGGCAGCCATGGTCGTCAAAGACGGTGTTGAATATAACGCATTGGATGGCAAACCGGTGGATCTGCTGTTTCTGATCGCAGCACCGGAAAACTCAGGAAACGTTCACCTGGAGATCCTGTCAAAGCTGGCGACGATGCTGATGGATGACAAGTTCGTTGCCGATCTGAAAAATGCAGGAAGTCCGGAAGAATTCTTAAACATCATCGATAATGCCGAAAGCGAAAAAGACAAGGCAAATGAAGAAAAGAAGGTTGAGCCGGTAACGGAAGTCCTAAGTGGCAACCATCTCGTTCTGGCTGTAACGGCTTGTCCAACCGGTATTGCGCATACATATATGGCTGCTGAGGCGATCGAAAAGGCAGCCAAGGCAAAAGGATACCAGATCAAGGTCGAAACAAGAGGCTCCGGTGGTGCGAAGAATGTCCTGAGCGAAAAAGAGATCGATCTGGCCGATGGCATCATCGTCGCAGCAGATACCAATGTTCCGATGGATCGTTTTGACGGTAAAAAGGTCATTGAATGCCAAGTATCAAAAGGCATAAACAAGCCGGATGAGCTGATAGAGCAGATCGTCAATGGCGATGTTCCAGTATATAAGACAACGAACGTAAAGAAAGAAACCGCGCAGAATAATGGTGGCCATCAGATCTATAAACATCTTATGAACGGCGTGTCACACATGCTTCCGTTTGTTGTCGGCGGCGGTATTCTGATCGCTCTGGCATTTCTGATTGATGGTCTGGCGTTTGATATCAACAGCCTCAGCGCAGAACAGCGTGCGAATTTCGGGTCTCTCACTCCGTTGGCTTCTCTTCTGAAGGGGCAGATCGGCGGCGTTGCGTTTGGCTTCATGCTTCCGGTACTGGCCGGTTTCATCGCAATGTCGATCGCAGACCGTCCGGGTCTTGCGGTGGGTTTCGTTGGTGGTGCAATCGCAGCTTCCGGTAAATCCGGTTTCTTGGGTGCACTGGCTGCCGGTTTCCTGGCAGGTTACCTTGTCAACCTATTGAAGAAACTTTCTGATAGGTATGTTCCTGAATCGTTGGATGGCATCAAACCGGTACTGATCTATCCGTTGGTCGGCATGCTGCTGATCGGTCTTGCGATGATCTATGCGATCGAACCGATCGTTGGTGCTCTCAATACCTGGCTCAACAATGCATTAGGTTCTCTTTCCGGCGCAAACAGCATCTTATTGGGTATCATTGTTGCCGGAATGATGGCGATCGATATGGGTGGTCCTTTCAACAAGGCTGCTTATGTATTCGGTGTTGCTTCGATCGCTGCCGGAAACTACAACATCATGGCTGCGGTTATGATCGGCGGCATGGTTCCTCCATGTGCGATCGCGCTGGCTACGATCCTGTTCAAGAAAAAGTTTACGGAATCTGAAAGAAGATCAGGTCCGACGAACTTCATCATGGGTCTTTCGTTTATCACTGAAGGTGCGATCCCGTTTGCAGCGGCAGATCCTCTGCATGTCCTTCCATCCTGCATCGCCGGTTCTGCACTGGCGGGTGCCTTGTCTATGGCGTTTGGCTGCACACTGATGGCTCCTCATGGCGGTATCTTTGTATTCCCTGTCGTAGGCAATGCACTGATGTATGTCGTTGCCTTGGTTGCCGGTACTGTGCTTGGTGCTGTCTTGCTGGGTGTATTGAAAAAAGACGTAAACGAGTAAAGAAAAAAGAGATAGATATAAACAAAGGTGCTGATCTTTCCAGCACCTTTGTCTTATTTTGTGTGATTGTCAAACCAGTCGCTGATCTCTTTTAATCGACGTATCCTGTGGCTTGGCTTGCCTGAACGAGAGAGTTCATGATTCTCCCCATGGAAGAGGACGAGTCTTGTTTCTACGTTTCTGTCTGCCAGTGCCTGCATCATCTGCATGCCTTCATTCATCGGACAGCGATAGTCCTGATCGGAGTGGATGAACAACGTCGGTGTTTTTGCCTTATCGATGTATTTGAGTGGAGAGTGTTCCCAGAGCCTGCTGAAGTCTCTGATCGGTTCATCCGTACCGGCCTGATCTCCTGAGAAGTAGTAACCGATATCGGACATGTAGGTGAAGCCTGTCCAGTTGGCGATGCTTCTTTGGGAAGCAGCACAACAGAATCTGTCGGTATGTCCGATGATCCAGTTGGTCATGAATCCGCCATAGGAACCGCCTGTTTCACAGATCTTATTTTCATCGATATTCGGATATTTCTCCAATACGGTATCGACGAAGTCCATCAGGTTCCAGTAGTCATCGTAACCGTACTTTCCCCTGATATCCGCAAACTCATCGCCTCTGCCATCCGATCCCCTGATATTGGTAAACATGACGAAGTATCCCATATTTGCCCATACCTGCATCTCATGGAAGAAGGCTTTGGTGTACATCGCTCTTGGTCCGCCATGGATATCCAATACTGCCGGGTATTTCTTTTTCTTGTCGAAGTCTTTCGGTAAAAGTACCCAGCCGTTGAGGTCGATACCGTCATAGCTGTACTTGATCTCTTTCGGTATTGCGACATACTTGTTTTTCAGAACTGCTGTATTGAAAGAAGAGATCTGTTTGACATTCTTCTTTTTGAAGCTGTATTCATAGAGTTCCGGAAGTGATCTGTCATCCGATGCACAGAAGATGATCTTATCTTTTCCGACATCGAAGAAGGAGATCACAGGCATGGACAGCAGTTTCTGTTTTCTGATCTTCCTGTCGATCTGCCATAATTCAACATGGTCTGTTTCCGATACCAGAGTATAGTAAGTGTCTTCCTTGTTGACAGAGCCTTTGCCAGAACCTAAGAAGGTATCGCAGGCTGCCGATTCATAGAGACAGCGGTCGAAAGAAGGAAGTTCGATCAGTTCATTGTTTTGAAGGAGTTTGAACTTTGCGGTCTCGTTCATTCCGTATTTCCTGCCGTCAGTCGCCAGAACACAGACTCTGTCATTGAAGATGACAAAACCCTGGATCGTATGATCTTCCTTATCGTAAAGACATTGTGTTTCTTTTGTTTCGATATCATAGGCATAGATCTTTTCAAACAGAGACATCCTTCTTGTATAGGAGCTTCCGGAGTAATAGATCTTATTGTTTCTGATCTGCCAGTTAGATACCTGGAAGAAAGGTTCAGTCAGTCTTTTGATCTTGAATGGCTTTAACTGACAGAGGAACAGCGATGATCTTTTCTTATTCTTGAAGCCGACACCGTTGAACCAGTATGGGATCTCGTCGAGCACTTCATAGTCCGCTTCTTTCTTCAGCTGTTTCTTTTTCGCTTCCAGTTTTTCTTTATTTAAGAGATAGGCGTCCGGATCATTGGCATCGATGCCTGCCTGGAGTATGAAAGTATTTGGATCGACGATTTCCAGTCTTGAGATATTCAAAGGCGTCTGGAAAAGTGTTTTTCTGTTTCCACTTTCTACATTCATCAACAGATATTTGTTGATGACTGCGTTCTTGTTTTTGTTTTCTTCGGATATGATCAGAGAATCATCATCATACCAGGCAAGGATGGAAGAATCCTTATCCGACTTATATGCTTTCTTGTTGACGTAGATCGTCTTGAAGTAAGAGTCTTTTTCTTTGTCGATATGTGCGACTTCATAAGCGTAATTGTTTCCTGACGGGGCAAAGGAAAGATTCTGAATGAATCTGAATTTCAGAAGATCTTCAATCGTTATCTGTTTCATAAGACACCTTCTTTCTTACTAACAGTATAGCAGAAGTCAGGTGCCTGAATTTTCGTTTGAGAAAAACAAAGTAAAAGCATATATAATAGAAGAGTACTTACGGAGATGTATCGAAGTGGTCATAACGAGAACGACTCGAAATCGTTTGGTCGTCAAAAGCGGCCCGTGGGTTCGAATCCCACCGTCTCCGCCATATGAAAACAAATCGCTGAACAGCGATTTTTCTTTTTTTGATTCACAGCGCATTTTTATGCATAATGAAGGTATAAAAAGAAAGAGAGAACATACAATGGAATTCAGACCTGAAAAGAAACTGGGTTTCGGATTGATGCGTTTGCCGAAACTGGAAGACGGAAGTATCGATGTGGAACAGACAAAAGATATGGTCGATCTGTTTTTGGAAAACGGATTTACTTATTTTGATACCGCTTTTGTCTATGAAGGAAGTGAAGATGCGATCAGACAGGCTTTGGTAGAAAGATATCCTCGTGAAAGCTATACGCTGGCTACCAAGATGAACGGCTGGCTGGGTTGTGATGATGAGGCCAGCTGCAAAGCGCAGTTCGATACGTCATTACAAAGGACCGGTGCAGGTTATTTCGATTATTATCTCTTACATGCCTTACAGGAGAATACTTATCAGAAGTACGATGAATATCACGTATGGGATTATGTAAAGCAGTTGAAGGAAGAAGGAAAGGTAAAACATTATGGTTTCTCCTTCCATGCGAAACCTGAATTATTGGAAGAGTTATTGACTTTACATCCGGATGTGGATTTTGTTCAGCTTCAGATCAATTATGCCGACTGGGAGGATGAAAACGTTCAATCCAGAAGGAATTACGAAGTCTGTGTGAAACATGGCAAGCCTGTGGTCGTCATGGAGCCGATCAAGGGCGGAAGTCTCGCAAATCCTCTGCCGCAGATCGCAGAGATGTTCAAGGGATACAATCCTGATGATTCTGCTGCATCATGGGCGATCAGATTTGTCGCATCTTTGGAAAATGTCATGGTGGTTCTTTCCGGCATGAGCACCCTTGATCAGATGAAGGACAACGTTTCCTACATGAAGGATTTCAAGCCTTTGAATGAAGAAGAACAGGAGATCATCGTCAAGGCAAGAAAGATCTTAGATGAAGTAGAGATCGTTCCATGTACTGCCTGCCACTATTGCACGGAAGGCTGTCCGATGGGTATTCCTATCCCGGAGATTTTCTCATGCCTCAATGCCGTACTTCAGTACAATGATATGGCTGCCGGTAAACGCCGTTATGAAAGAGTCACTGCCGACAAGGCCAAGGCAGGTGATTGTATCCAATGCGGTCAGTGTGAAGGCGCATGTCCGCAAAGGATCAACGTCATCGAAAGACTGCAGAAGGCAAGCGAACTCTTCGATTGATCGATCATTTGTCATCATTCAGACTAATCAGCCTCTAAACGGGGCTTTTTACATGTACAATAGAAATTAGGATAAAACTTCTTTCAGAAAGGGTAATCATATGTATAGTTTTGACGATAAGGCATGTCTGAAGACATTTGAAGAACTTCTTTCAGTAGATTCTACGACCGGACAGTATCAGGAAGTACAGGACTATCTTGTAAGCAGAATTGAAGAAATGGGCTATCCGTATGAGAAAGCTCACAAGGGTGGTGTGATCGCTGATCTTGGCGGTGAGGGCGATCCACTGGTCCTAAGCGTTCATGTGGATGATCTTGGACTGATGGTGCGTCACATCAATGATGATGGCACACTCAATGTCTGTGCGGTCGGCGGACTGTTCGCATTTCTCTGCGTAAATGAAAATGTTCGTGTTCACACAAGAGATGGCAAAGTATACAGCGGATCCATCTGCCGTATCCCGAATTCCATCCATGTAACGGAAGAAGAATTAAGAGATGTCTTGCCTGACTATCGCAAGAATGTCTGTGTCGTTCTCGATGAAGAAGTGAAGAATGCGGATGATGTTCAAAAATTAGGGATCGAAACAGGAGATGTCATCGCTCTTGATACCAAATATCAGTATGTCAATGGTTTCATCAAATCGAGATTCATCGATGACAAGGCTTGTGCAGCGGTATTGTTGACACTGATGAAAACATTGAAGGAAGAAAAGATCAAGCTCAAGAGGAAGGTCTATGCCTACTTCTCTGTCTATGAGGAGATCGGACATGGCGCATCTTATCTGCCTGAGGGAGTGAAGGATTTCCTGGCACTAGATATCGCACCGCTTGGTCCTGAGCAGAATTCAGATGAACACAAGGTTTCCGTGTTCGCCAAAGATGCCTTGTATCCGTATCACTATGAGATGACAAGTGAATTAAGGAATTGTGCCATTGAAAACAAGATCGATTACGTGATGGATATCTTCACCCCACACTATTCTTCGGATGGAGATACTTCCCTTGTCGCCGGACACGACATCCGCCACAGTGCGATCGGTCCGGGAACGAGGAATTCCCATGGTTATGAAAGAACACACATCAAAGGATTAGAGAATACCTACAAACTGGCGTTAGCTTATATCTTACGTTAGAAAGGAGAAAATATGGTTAGTGAAAAAATGTATGAGAAACTGGCTGAACTGGTCGTCAAGAAAGGCGTCAATGTGCAAGAAGGACAGCCGGTACTGATCAGAGGATCGGTCAGGGATGCGGACTTCGTTGAGAAGGTCGCAAGGTATGCCCATGAGGCAGGTGCCAAATATGTCAGCGTCGACTGGAGGGATTCTGAGCTGACAAGGATGTCCTATCAGTATGATTCGATCGAAGTACTTTCGACTGTTCCGCAATGGATGTATGACAAGACCAAGTATCTGCAGGATGATGGTGTATGCATGATCTCCATCGCTTCGGAGAAACCGGGTCTGATGGCGGATATTGATGGCGAAAAGATCAATGCTGCCAATGCCGCATATTATACGAAGATGGCTGATCTGATGGCTTATTCCATGAACAACATCGGACAGTGGTGTGTCATCGGTGTCCCGTCAAAGGAATGGGCAAAAGTCGTCTTCCCGGATCTGGATGAAGATGAGGCTTTTGAGAAACTGGGCGATGCGATCTTTGAAGTGACAAGAGTCACAGAAGATAACGATCCGATCAGGGAATGGGAAGAACACGACAGAGAATTGATCGAACATGCGAAGAAGCTGAACGAATACAATTTCAAAGCTTTACATTTTTCAAGCGAACTGGGAACAGATCTGACAGTTGAACTCGTAAAAGACCATATCTGGGTCGCAGGAGGCTGTACAACGCCGAAAGGTGTCTTCTTTGATCCGAATATGCCGACAGAAGAATCGTTCTGTATGCCTTTAAAAACAGGCACTAACGGCATCGTCTATGCATCAAAACCGTTGAGTTACAACGGCAAGGTCATCGAAGATTTCTGGCTTCGTTTTGAAAACGGAAAGGTCGTGGATTTCGATGCGAAGAAGGAAAAGGATTCATTGAAGAAATTATTGGAATTCGATGAGGGTTCTTCCTATCTTGGTGAAGTGGCCCTTGTCCCATATGATTCCCCGATCTCAAAATCAGGCATCCTGTTCTTCAATACCTTATATGATGAGAATGCCGCATGTCACCTGGCCTTGGGCAGACCTTATCCGGAAAACCTCAAGGGCGGTGTCGATATGGACAAGGAAGAGCTCATGGCTCATGGTGCCAATGATTCCATGCAGCACGAGGACTTCATGTTCGGTACGAAAGAAATGAATATCGATGGAATTAAGGAAGACGGAACTCTTGTTCCGGTATTCAGAAACGGAAACTTTGCGTTTTAAGGAGGAAGCGATGAAAAAGATACTGATCGTAGTAGATATGCAGAAGGACTTCGTCGATGGTTCTTTGGGGACCAAGGAAGCTGTTTCCATCGTTGACAATGTCGTTAATGAAATCGATAAAGGATATGATCTGATCATCTGTACCAGAGATACCCATCATGAAAACTACATGGAGACCAATGAAGGAAAACACCTTCCGGTCGTTCATTGTGTCAAAGACAGCAAGGGCTGGATGCTGGATAAGAAGGTCGAAGAAGCAGTCAAGGGAAGATCCAATGTCATGTTGATCAACAAGCCGACATTCGGATCAGAACACCTGATCACAGCACTCAAGGATTTCAACGAGAACGAAAAGATCGAAGAGATCACGCTGATCGGTTTATGCACGGATATCTGTGTCGTATCCAATGCGCTGATGGTCAAGGCGGCTTTCCCTGAGATCAGGGTAGCTGTAAAGAAGGACTGCTGTGCAGGTGTCACTCCTGAGACTCATGCAGCAGCTCTGACGACGATGAAGATGTGTCAGATCGAGATCGAATAGAAGGATGAGCGAGAAAAGAGAATACAAAAATGCACTGATGGTAGACTTTTTCGGATCTTTTTCCATGTCCTATAACGGAAAGACGATCACAGATAAGGCGAAAAACAACGAGAATCAGTTCAACTATCTGATGCAGCTGATGACACATTTCACAAACGAAGGTGTCAACAAGAATACGCTGTTGAATGCGCTGTTTTCAGGACGCGATCTCAACAATCCGAATCACGCCATCCACTCCGTCATGTATAATGCCAAGAAGAGGCTGCAGTCCTATGGCTTGCCGCCTGTCAACTATTTCGTGCAGAAGGAAGGCAAGTACTACTGGACGAAAGAAGTAGAGATCGTAGAAGATACGCAGCGTTTCGAACAGCTTCTCTATGATGCGACGCAATGCGAGGATGAAGATGAAAAGATCGATATCTTACAAGAGGCGGTCTATCTCTATCAGGGAGACTTCCTGGAGAATCAGATCGGTGTCATCTGGATCACGAAAGAAAATTATCGATATCGAAGAATGTTTGTCGGAGCGGTAGAAGATCTCTCATTATTATTGCAGTCAAAGGGCAGATATGAACAGCTGGAAAGGCTTGGATTGTATGCCAGTACGATACAGCCGTTCTCCGACTGGGAAAGCCTGACGATGGAAGCCTATATCTCATCAGGCAAGGTCGAAAAGGCCTATCAGCTGTTTGATGATACGATCGAACTGTATCTTCATGAACAGGGCATCAAGCCTTCCAACAAGATGTTCGATCTGGTCACAAGACTGGGTGCGCAATTTGAACACTCTTCCTCTTCCTTGCAGGAGATACAGGATCACCTGAAAGAAGATGAGGGAGTCCATGGCGGATATCTGTGTTCCTATCCGGTCTTCCTTGGCATCTATCAGGCGATCAGCAGGATCGCAGAACGTAGCGGCCAGATGATCTATCTGATGTTGTGTACGATCGTTGATACCAAAGGTAACGCCTTGACAAAGGGAGAGAAGCTGGAAGTGCTCTCTGAGCGTCTCGAGGATGCGATCAGGACGACGATCCGTCGTTCCGATATCATGAACAAATACAACAAGGGACAGTATCTTGTCTTACTGATGAATACGACGATGGAAAACTGTGAGATCATTGAACGAAGGATCGATCAGAAATTCATGGTCGGAAGGCAAAGGATCTCAGTGAGATATTATGTCAATCCGCTCTGGTAGGTGAATTATGGCAAGTCAGAAATATCTGGGTATCCCCAATGCGGTCGTCTTATGTATCGATCGCTTCACACATGTATTGCAAGGAAGGTTCTATCATCACTTCAGCAAAGATCCGATCGTCTTTGACAACGAGATGGATATGTTGCTGGGGATGGAAGAACTTTACGATGATATGAGATTCCCGTTTCCCGGGAACAACGAAAGACATTTCATAGAAAAGGAGAACGTGATGAAAGAAGAGCTGACAAGAGTACTGGAAGATGAAGAAATGCTGGATATGCATGGAGACCTGGGCACTTTCATCATCCGTGTCCAGCACAGGCAGAACAGCAGCTGGCAGGGAAGGATCACCTGGGTCGAACAGGACAAGACCCTGTATTTCCGTTCTGTCTGGGAGATGATGAAACTGATCGAAGAAGCACTTGGTGATCATAAGGAATCAGAAGAAGAAAAAGAAGCTTTAAGCTGGACAGAATAATTCAATATTGAAAGAAGATAAGAAAATCCCCGGCATGATTATGTGTGATGCGCCGGGGATTTTCTTTTGCATATATAAGGGGATAAATACATACAGATGGTGGCAGCTGTTGACAAGGTATCTTACCTTGCATCTTCATATTAAGAAAATAATGTATCTCAATTATGTCGGAATTATGGAAAATTGTGTTATGGCCTTAAAACAAGAAGGATGAAATCCCTGATCTGCTGCTGGGTATTTTCATAGGAGATATCATCCTGATGCAGGATGCTTTCAACGCCTCTGATCAGGATCCTTGACAGAGTGAGCTCATCGACATCGATCGAAAAGTGAATCTTTCCTTCTTCGATCTGTTTCTTCAATACGACAGAAAGGGAATGAGCGATAGAGTCCAGCGTCCTTTCGTGCAAAGCCAGCTGTATGCTCCAGTGAAGCTTGTCTCCCTGCAGGACGTTGTAGTATCGATCTGATGTTTCCAAGAATTCCGCAGAGAAATGTTCCATCTTTTCATTCAGATTCAGATCTTCTCTTTCAATGATCGATGAGATCCTTTGTGCGTATCTTTCCAGGAAACGATCGGCGACTGCTTCAAAAGCAGCTTCTTTGGAAGGAAAGAAGTGATAAAAACTTCCGGTCACTGTTCCCGATTCCTGAAGGATCATTTTGATCGAAGTCTTTTCATATCCGTTTTCAAAGAAAACTTTTTCTGCCGCATCCAGGATGATCTGTTTTGTGTTCTTTTTACTCATGGTGTAATTACAAAAATAGAATATCGTTCTATTTTTATTATACATAAGGATCTGAAGTATACAAGAATCAAGTATTTATATATCTCTAAGTCTATAAATAATCTAATAAATATATATATTAACCCTTATATTGACTGGTTTTAGACTGATTCTTATGATATCCAACCCGTAAACTACAGGTGTAGGAGGAAAAACTGATGAAAAAGACAGTCAACAAGTTATTCACTATCGCATTATCCGCATTACTGATCGTCAACACGATCCCGAGTGCAGTTTACGCAGAAGAAGAGGAAACAGAAATAAAAGAAGAGATCGTAGAAACGATCCAGACAGAACAAGAAGAACAGAAGCAGGAAGAAACGATCGTTATCGAAGAAGCTCCTGTAGCTGAAGAAAAGAAAGAAGAAACAAAACAGGAAGAAGTCAAGCAGGAAGCTCAGAACGAAGAGAAAGCTCCTGTCGAAAACGAAGTAAAAGAAGAAGAAAAGAAAGAAGAGCTCAAGAACGAAGATACGATCGTGATCGAAGTTGAAGCTCCGGTCCTTGAAACTTCATCAGTCGCGGCAATGGGTTCCGTTGTCGAAGCAGTTGAAGAAGCAGCACCTAAGAAAGAGCAGATCAAGGTCACACTCCATTTCGAAGGCATATTAAACACAAATGGAACGACAAAAGAATCAAGCCAGTCTTCAACGCTCTCAGCAAAATTATCGAGCTGGACAGTTGGCGTAGCAAAGTTCAACAACATGATCGCCAACTCAAAGAAAGTTACGATCGGCGATGTCATATATGAATTCTCCGGTGAATGGGCAGACAGCAATGGGAACAAGATCGAAGCTCCGTTGACCTTCAAATACGAAGACTTCACAGATGACACAACGATCAGTGTCCATCCGGTCTACACAGAAAAGAAAGCAGCGCACATTGAAATGAACCTGGTTGATAACATCTCGACCGGATCAAGCCGCGCTACCAATATCAATACATTCTCAAGTTATTCAAAGACATTCAAAACACCTAGCGCAAGATCTCATTACAGATTCCTGCACTGGGAAGAATTAGAAACAGGCAGAAGATTCGTGAACGGAGACAAGTATACGATCACTGCTGAAGAAGTCGGATACGGAAATACGAAACAGATCTACGTCTACGCAATGTGGCAGCCTTCCGTAACGATCAGCTACCACAAGGAAAACGGTACGACGATCAAGAACGAGGAAGTATTCGAAGATTACGAACTCTATAAATACAATCCGGGCGACAAGCAGGGTATGAAGTTTGAAGGTTGGAGCGATCAGATCAATGGTGAGATCATCTCAACAGAAAAGGTCTATCCGGCATTAGCTCCAACTTATGAAAAAGTCGATCAGACGATCCACCATGTCTATGCAGTATACAGCGTCTCATACAACGTAGAACACTATGTCGAAGGACTTGATGGAAACTATACATTAAAGGAAACTGAAACAGTATCCGGTGCTAAGATCGGTTCAAGCGCAAAAGCAACAGTCAAGGAATACAAAGGATTTGAAGTTAACGCAAGCAGATCCACTCTTGAAGATGTAGCAAAATCCGGTTTAACACTCAAGGTATACTACAGCCGCAAGAACTACAAGGTATCTTACAGAATTGAAAACGCTCCGGCAGATGTCGTTGGACTCCCGGCAGATAAGACATACAAGTACGGTCAGTCAGTTCAGATCGCTGGTCCGGCTTCCGCAAAGGGTCATACCTTCAACGGTTGGGATACGGATCACATTGATATGATCGACGATGATGTAGTGATCACAGGCAGCTTCAATGTCAACAAGCACAATGTATCTTACAGCTACGAAAACGCTCCGGAAAATGCTCCGGCATTACCGGAAACAAAAGAATACGCATTCGGATCCGATGTCATTATCGCTAAGGCTCCGGAATTAAAGGGATACACTTTCTCAGGCTGGGATCATGAAAACTTCACAATGGATGATCAGAGCGTCATGATCAAGGGTTCCTGGAAAGTCAATCAGTACAAAGTTTCATACGAATACACTGGAAATGTTCCGGAAAATGCTCCTGAACTTCCGGAAGAAGCATCATACGATTATCTGAAAAACATCACAGTTGCGCAGTCTCCGAAGATGGAAGGTTACACCTTCTCCGGTTGGGATCACGAAGACTTCACGATGGATGATGAAGATGTCGTGATCAGAGGATCATGGACGATCAATTCTCACACAGTATCATATGAATACGAAGGCGAGATCCCTGCAGGTGCTCCAAAAGCTCCTGAAGCAAAAGATTATGAATTCAACGCAGATGTCATGATCGAGAAAGCTCCGCAGATGAAGGGTTACACATTCTCGGGCTGGGACAAGGAAAACTTCAAGATGATCGACGGCAACGTAGTCATCAAGGGTTCCTGGACAATCAATAAGCACAATGTCTCTTACGAGTACGAAAACGCTCCGGAAAACGCACCGGCTGCTCCGGAAGCAAAGGAATATGAATTCAACGCAGAAGTAAAGGTTGAAGACGCTCCGAAGATGGAAGGTTACACCTTCTCAGGATGGGATCATGAAAACTTCACAATGGATGATGAAGATGTAGTGATCAAGGGTTCCTGGACCATCAACTCTCATGAAGTCAGATACGAATACGAAGGCGATGTTCCTGCAAAGGCTCCAAAAGCTCCTAAGGCAGAAACATACAAATATCAGGATGAAGTAAAGATCATTGAAATCGGAAACATCGAAGGTTATACATTCAGCGGTTGGGATCACAAAGACTTCAACATGATCGACGAAGATGTAGTGATCAAGGGTCATTGGACGATCAATTCCCATAAGGTAAGCTACCGTTACGCTGAAGGAAGCCCGGCAAATGCTCCGGCTTTACCTGAAGACAAGGATTATAAGTACAATGACGAAGTAAAGGTTGCAGGCTCTCCGAAGATGGAAGGTTACACTTTCCAGGGTTGGGATCACAAAGATTTCCAGCTTGGCGATGCTGATGAGATCATCACAGGTTCATGGACGATCAACTCACACAAAGTCTCTTACGAGTATGACAACGCTCCGAAAGACGCACCGAAGGCTCCTGAGACAAAAGAATATGACTACAACGCAAAGGTCATGATCGAAGAAGCTCCGACGATGAAGGGTTACACCTTCTCAGGTTGGGACAAGGAAGACTTCGATATGATCGACAACGATGTCGTCATCAGAGGTTCATGGACGATCAACACTCATAAAGTATCTTACGAATTTGATGGCGAAGTTCCGCAGAACGCTCCAGAACTTCCAAAAGAAGAAAAATACGAATATCTCTCAGATGTCAAAGTTGCAGACTCACTCAAGATGGAAGGTTACACCTTCTCCGGATGGGATCATGAAAACTTCACAATGGATGATGAAGATGTAGTGATCAAGGGTCATTGGACGATCAACTCTCATGAAGTCAGATACGAGTATGAAGGGGATGTTCCAGAGAACGCTCCAGAACTTCCTGAAGGCAAGACATTCGAATACAACGCATTAGTTTCGATCGAAAACGCACCTGAACTGGAAGGCTACACCTTCTCCGGTTGGGATCACGAAGACTTCAGCATGATCGATGAAGATGTCGTCATCAAGGGTTCCTTCGAGATCAACCGCTATACTGTCACATGGGTCAACGAGAATGGTACAGTTCTTGAAACAGACGAAGAAGTCAAATACGGTACGATGCCGACATTCGATTCAACTACTCCGATCAAGGCAGCAGACAGTGCTTACACTTACACATTCAAAGGCTGGACTCCTGAACTGGAAACAGTCAAAGGCGATGTAACTTATACAGCAGTATTCAACGCAGTTTCCATTCCGGAAACAGTTACTGAAGATACACCGGAAGGACCAAAGCCTTCAGCACCAACTCCTACAAACCCGGTTTCAAACCCCGAAGAACCGGAAATCGAAACAGCTGAGGCTTTGATCCCTGAGGTGGAAACAGCAGAAGTCACGATCAAGGAAGATGCGATCCCGATGGCTTATGTCGAAGAGAATGAAAAGAGCTGGGCTCTGTTCAATCTGATCGCTTCGATCATCACGATCCTCACTGCATTAGGCATGATCATCAGCTTCTTCAACAAGAAAGAAGAAAACGAAGAGGAAGAAGAGGAAAACAAGGAATACAAGAGAAACCACAACAAGTTCCTGGGTATGATCCCTGCGATCCTGTCAGTCATCGTCTTCATCCTGACAGAGGATATGAGAAATCCGATGGTATGGAAGGACAGATATACGATCATCATGGTGATCATCGCAGTATTCAATCTGCTGATGGCTTACTTCACAAGAAACAAGGAGGAAGAAAAAGAAGAAAAAGAAGAGGAATTGGTTCAGGCTTAAGCTGAATTGATCCGAAAATAAAAGGAAAAGAGATGAAAAAGTTGACATCTCTTTTCTTTTTTATAGTAAAATGAATATCGCTTGCCCCATAAAGGTCAGCCTGTATTACAAAGGAAGTATTAACATGAATATCAAAAAAGGTATCAGATTGATTGCGTTGGGATTCCTGTTTACGCTGGTAAACGTGAACCTGACTTCAGGAAATACAAAGATCAATATCACTCCGGACTTCATCGGCTGGATCATGATCTTCTTCGGATGCGGAATGCTGGGAGATTATGTCAAAGGAAAGCCGTGGTATAAGTGGGGTGCATTCCTTCTTGCGATATTGAGTGCAGCCTTGTGGGTGACGGAACTGATCGATTTCGATCTCAACTTTGATGTAAAGTATCTTGAGATCGGAACGACAGTAGCGACAACGCTTTACATCCTCCTGATCCTGGGTCTTCTTCAGAAGATCGGAAAGGATTACGGATCTGCCCTTACGGGGAACCTTGGTGTATTGAAGATCGTTTATCTGGTCGTATATATCCTTTTCCAGGCAGTATCTCTGTTTATCGATACTCTGCCGCTTGAAGTATTGTCGATCATCCTTACGATCGCTGGTGGCGCAGCGCTGGTCACTGCGATCATCACATGCATCATCCTGTTCAGGATGTCAATCGAGATCGAATAAACGATCAATCATCATATGTCATGAAACAGCCTCTCTCGTAGGCTGTTTTTTTACTGTAGGAGCAGATGCCCTCTTCAAGGATGATCTCAGGGATATCGACCGGCAGTTTTCCTTTTGGTGAAACGTCATTATATGCGACAAGAATGGCGGCGATGAGATTCGGGGCATAACCTTGCGAAGGATCGTCTTTGCCTAAGGCATAGTAACACGCCAGTGCGCCGTCACTTTCAAAGCGGGAGAGGTCATAAGGAAGCTCGGAAGAAAGCAGGATGCTTGGGATATCGTTTTCAACGGAGTATTCCAGGACTCTGTCGATGAAAGAAGCTCTCATGGAGTTGAGATAGCTGCTGCCATACATCGATGAAACGATCAGGATCTTATCTTGATCCTTCAATAAGGGAAGGATATTCTTTCTGAAAGATCTCTCATAAAGATCATCGTGGTAACAGTGGATGGTGATGTTTTTGTCGCTGTTTAATATTTCTTTTTCTATCAGCAGATCGATCGCATATTCGATCGAATTGACCTGTCTGTATTCCGGACAAAGGATCAGGATCTTGTCTTTTTCTTTCAAAGGAAGGACATCATTATTCCTGATCAGAGTGATCGCGTTTTCAGCGATCTCCATCTCTATCAGATGATGTTCATGAGATCCGATCTCGATCTGTTTTTCTTCTTTGTCTTCTGACAGAAGTCCGTGATCGATCTTCAGTCTGATGATGCGATAAACAGCTTCATCGATCCTGGATTCACTGATCTGTTTTTCTTCTACGAGCTGACATATCATTTTCACATAGTGAGAAAGTCTGGAGACATACATGGACACATCTCCTGAATCTTCGATCGGCATCAGTAAGATATCCACTCCGGCATTGATCGCAAGTCTTGCGGCATCTTTCGCTTTGAAGTACTTCCATATCGGTACCATGGCAAGGGAATCGGAGATGACGACACCATCGAATTTCATTTCGTCCCTGAGTATTCCTTTGACGATCTTTTCTGAAAATGTTGCAGGCAACGTGATATCGATACCCTGGAAAGAATGATAGGTCTCATCATCGATATTGGGGAACTGGATATGTCCGACCATCACCATGTCGCATCCTGCTTCAATGCCTTTCATGAAAGGGATCAGTTCAAAATCTCTGATCTCTTCAAAGGTCTTTTCGATCAATGGAAGTTCGCTGTGAGAATCGGCGTCGGTATCCCCGTGTCCGGGAAAGTGTTTAAGTGTTGAGATGATGTTTTTATCTTTCAGTGCCTGAATATAAGGTTTGGATAATAAGGCAACAGTATCCGGATCATCGGAAAAAGATCGGATCCCGATGACAGGATTGTCTGGATCGTTGTTGATGTCAACGACAGGTGCCAGATCGGTATTGATGCCTAATGACGATAATTCATCAGCCATGATCGATGCGCATGTATAGATATCTTCTTCATTTCCGTTGGCACCTAAGGCCATGTTTCCCGGCATATATGTTCCAAAGGAAAGCCTTCTGACAGTTCCTCCTTCCTGATCAGTACAGATCAGATAAGGGAGGTGTCCGTTTTCTTCGTTGATCCTATTGAAATCGCTGATCAGTTTTCTGCTTTGTTCGATATCTTTCAGGTTTCCGGAGAAAAGGATGATACCCCCGAAACCGTATCGCGAGATCAGTTTTTCATATTCTTCATTCATCTTGGTCAGAAAAGAAAAATCATCTGAAGAGATATATTCGTCATAACGAAATGACGGCACCAGCATCTGGGCTGCCTTTTCTTCCAGGGTCATGGATCTCAGGATCTTTGTCGCTTCGTCTTCTTCTTTGACTGTGCAGGAACACAGGATCATAAGAACCGCAAAGAGAAAAATGATCTTCTTCATATTTCCATTGTAACGTATCAAAAGTTCCGTTTTTATAGATGTTAAATGATAAAAAGTTGTGTTTTTTCAATTTGTTTAAGGTATTGCCTGTGTTTTTTGCGAATAATGATCAGGAGGTATAGAAATGTACCAAAGTGATATTTTACATTGACAAAGCAGGATATAGAAATCCTATCGGATCAGATCAGAGGAGATGATCAGTATCCAAATGAACCTCAGGGAAATGTCAATCGGCGTTATAAGGACCGTTTCTTTGCGTTCCTTTTCGGAAGCAACAAGAAGTATGCGCTGGATCTGTTCAATGGCGTGAATGGTTCGGATCTTTCTGATCCGGAAGAGATCGTGTTCAATACGATCGGCGATTTCATCTTCATGGGAAGAAGGAATGATGTATCTTTTCTGATCGATGACCAGATGAACATCTACGAACATCAGTCAACATTTTCGGAAAATATGCCGATCAGAATGGGGATCTATCTCTTTCGGCTTTATGAGGCCTATATTGAAAAAAGCAAGCAATCTCTTTTTACTTCGGATCGCATCATTCTTCCTGAACCAAGGCTGATCGTTTTCTACAACGGAAGGAAGGATTTTTCTGATGAGATCATTCTGAGCCTTTCTGACAGTTTTGCGAAAAAAGAAGAACATAGCGTGGAAGTAAAAGTCAGGATGGTCAATATCAACTATGGGCATAACAGCAGGCTGCTTTCTTCCTGTCAGATATTGTCTGAGTACAGCTGGTTCGTAGCACAGGTAAGAGCTGAAAAAGAAAAGGGTGCAGACCTGAGAACATCGATCGATTCTGCTATAATGAAGATGCCAAAGAAATTTGAGATCAGAAATATCATTTTGAAAAACAAAGCGGAGGTAATCGGAATGTTGTTTACAGAGTGGGACGAAGAGAAAGAACGCGAAAAAATGGAATATTCCTGGAGTAAGTACTATCGGGAGACGATCTACAAAGAGGCAAACGAAAAAGGTATCGAGGAAGGCAGGATAAAAGGCCTGGAAGAAGGAAGAGAAAGAGGTCTGGAGGAAGGAAGAGTAAAAGGTCTGGAAGAAGGAAGAGAAAAGGGCTTAGAGGAAGGAAGAGAAAGAGGCCTGAAAGAAGGTAAAGCGGAAGGTTGGACAGAAGGCATAAATGAAAGCAGAGACAGGATCATTGCCTATTACATGAAAAGCGGTATGAGCAGGGATGAAGCTTCAAAGATCTGCGAAGAGATAATGGGATCTGATCAGTGAATAAAGAAGAAATGTTGGAAGAGCTTCTCAAGGAAGGATACAGTTATGAAGAAGCTCTTGAAAAGATAAAAGAGTATGAAGAGGAAGAGGAACATCTGGCTTTCTTCCGTTTTCAGGAACTCTATGAACATCATCATAAATGATCTGAAACAGGAGTAATGTTGTAAAATTAGGTTATGATCAGCAACAGACTGAGACTGAATAAAGAAGAACTGGAATTCGTAGAGAAGAGATATCCGGAGATCAGGATGGACAATCTGCTTTATCTGGCAGAAGGAATGTCATCCCTGACTTATCTGGATCTTCTTTTATCTTCTTTGCGTTATGATCTGGAACACGAAGGATTCAAGGGTGATGAAAAGGCTGTTCCTATAAGCAAGGAGATATTGCGAAAAGCCGATTATTTCAAGAAACACAACGGCAGGAACTATGTAAAGGGATTCGATCCGGATTCCTTGTGTGAAAAGGCTGAAAAGTTCTCTGAAAAGGCTTTGGGCACAAAGATCGAGAATGAATTCTATCGCATCGATCAGCTGATCAACTATATCCGTCCGATCAAAAATAGGCTGAAGTCAGAAAAAGATCTGCAAAGGATCGCCATCTATCTCGGTGTGAAGCTGGGAGAGATGATGCTGGAAAAAGGATTGCTGGAATGCGGCTTTGACTGGAACTTCCGCAAAGACATCGGCAACCCATGCCTTTGTGGCCAACACACCGATATCATTTGCGATCCGATCGCTTTCTTATACAGGAAACTGCGTTTTGACAGCAGCTATGAAGATGATCAGGGAACGGCGAGTGATTATTTCTATAATTTCCTGGATACCGCAAAAGGTACCCTGCAGGAGGGAAGATAATGGGTAAAGTCAGAATGAATCGAAACATCTTTGAACTGTTTATGAGACTTCTGCCGGTACAGATCTTTCTGGTCGTCGCTTCAGGTCTTGGTGATATGGTAAACGGAATGGTCGTCGGAAACTGTCTGTCTCCATTGGAAATGAACGCAACCGGTCTTTCTGCGCCATTAGGGATGTTGCTGTCATCGATCGCCAACATCATCTGCAGCGGATCTCTGATCCTTTGCGGACAGCACATGGGCAGAGGTGAATCGAAGAAGGTCGATCAGCTGTTTTCGATCGCACATATCGCGCTGTTTGTGATCGGTGCTGCTTTGACATTCCTGTGCTTTTCTTTTGCGGGTTGGATCGCGTCTTTTCTTGGCGCATCTTCGCAATCGCTTGCTTATACGACTGCCTATATCAGAGGCATCAGCCTCGGTATCATACCGCTTCTGATGATCCCTTGTCTGATGGGTTTCCTTCAGATGTGCAATCGTTCTTCGATTTCGTTAAGCGCAACGCTCATGCTGGCTTTTTTTAATACGGTTTTCTCATTGATCTCAGTCAGGGGTTTTCACAGCGGAGTCTTCGGAGTCGGTGCTGCCACATCACTTTCCAGAGCCTTGTGTGCGCTGTTCATGATCTTCTATTTCATGAAGAAAAAGGATCTGATCAGTTTCAATACGAAAGACTTCGATATGAAGATCCTTGCCAATATGATCGTGATCGGATCTCCGTCTTCTCTGGCTGGTATCCTTTATTCCTTCAGAAATATGATGATCAACCAGAATGCATTTTTGACAGCCGGAGATAATGCCGTCAATTCACTGGCGATCCTGGGGTCCTGCGACAGTTTCTTTGACTGTTTCAATGTCGGTGTCGGATCTGTCATGACGATGTTGGCAAGTGTCTTTATCGGCGAGAGAGATTCAAGATCTCTCAAGGAACTGATGAAGACCGCGTCCATCATCGGTATGATCCTGTGTACGATCAAAATATCGTTCGCTTATCTCTTCAGCGATCACATCGTGGCGCTGTTTGGCGCAAAGGGAGAACTCGTATCTGCGGCATCCACACTGCTTGTCTTCTATGTCTTCTGTGGCTTCTTCAATATCGTCACACTGATCTTCATGGGCGTCTATCAGAGCCTGGGAAGATCGACATATTGTAATCTCTTATATCCGGTCAACTGCATCATCGTTCCGTTTTTCTGCTGCAAGGTATTGTCAAAGATCTACGGGATCAAAGGGATCTGGGCAGCCTATACCCTGGCTGAGATCGCTACGATTTTATGCATGTATCTTTATGCCTGCGTCAAGAAAAAAGGTCTTGTGAAGAATATCGATGAGATGTTGTTCCTGGATAAGAATTTTGATACCGAAACCAAACTGACGATGTCGATCGATCAGATCGAAGAAGTCATCGATGTTTCTAAGAAGATACAGGATTTCTGCAAGCTCCATGGAATCGAAAACCGCAGAGCGATGCTTTCAGGATTGTGTATGGAAGAGATGGCCGGAAACATCGTCGAGCACGGTTTCACCAAGGACAGTAAGAAGCATCTGATCGATGTCTTTGCCTGTGTGGAGAATGATGAAGTATTCCTTCGTCTGAGAGACAACTGTATCCCTTTCGATCCGCACAGCAGGATGCAGATGTACGATGAAAAAGATCCCGCAAAGAATATCGGGATCCGCATGGTAGGCAAGATTGCCAGAGAGATGAACTATCAGACTACTTTCGGTATGAATGTCTTAAGCATCAGATTATAGTTTCTCTGTCACTTTTTCTATAAACTGTTTATTGAATTCGATCCTGACTCCTTTCGGGATCAGCTCCAGTTCAAAGCGGTCGGACAGTAATGGTTCTCCGTCGATATTGGCCTTAAACGGCTGATCGGCTGAGATGACTGCTTTGGTGGTACTAATCATCCTGAGGGCAGGATTTTTTAAATGGGAGGCATCTTTCATGGAAAGGATGATCTTTGCCATATTGATCTTGTCTAAGGCATCAGCCAAAGCCAGTTCCATCACACCATCAGAGATACTGGAGTTTGGTGAAACGCGATAGCCTCCGCCATAGTACTGATCATTTGCGGCAACGACAGTGGTGAATGGTTTTTCAATGATTTCCCCGTTGACCTCGATCTTCATTTTCCTTGCCTTATAGGTCAGGAAGTAATAGACCACTCCGGCGTTGTAGCGCATGGATTCGGGGATCAGCTTATTGTGTATGAAGCGGTCATCGTTGGCGATATCCGCATCGATGCCAAAACAGGCAACATTGATGAAATAGCGGTCGTTGATCCTGATGATATCGACATCGTGGATCCCATCTTCCAGAGTCTGAAAACAGGCTCTGTTGAAATCGTTGCCGGTACCGTATGGGATGAAGGCAAGGATATTCTTTGTGCCGATGATGTCATTCAACAACAGATTGATCGAACCGTCTCCGCCGATACAGGTGATGATGTATTCGCTGTCTTTGAACTGCCTGATCGAGCTTTTCGCATCTTCAACAGCGTCGTTGATCAGGATCTCATAGTCTCTTTCAAATTCTTCGGAAACGCTTTTTAACCTGTCGATGATGCGGTCAGTCTTTTCTTTCAGATTGAATCTGTTGATGATATAGATATATTTCATAAGTGCACCTTTTTCTTCTTTCATTATAGAAGAAAATGGGTTAGTATATGTGTATATTTAAGGAGGCAGGTATATGAAACTTCTGGAAGAACGCATCGTAAAAGACGGAAAGATACTCCCCGGAGATATCCTTAAGATCGACAGTTTTCTCAACCATCAGATCGATGTGAAACTGATGGAGGAGATCGGCGAAGAATTCTATCGTTTATTTAAAGACAAGGAACCAGACAAGATACTGACGATCGAATCAAGCGGTATCGCGATCGCAATGATGACATCCAGAAATTTCGGATACATCCCTGTCGTATTTGCGAAGAAGACCGTTGCGGCCAATATGGCAGCCGGTGCTTATGAGGCAAAGGAACATTCCTACACAAGAAATATCGAATACACTGTTCAGGTATCAAGAGAGTACCTTCATGAAGGTGACAGAGTACTGATCATCGATGACTTCCTGGCAAATGGCGAAGCAATGCATGCGCTGATCAGGATCTGTGATCAGGCCGGCGCAAAGGTCGTTGGCTGCGGTTCCGTCGTATGCAAGACATACCAGCCGGGCGAACAGCGCATCAAAGATCTGGGTTATGATGTTGAAGTTCTTGCCAGAGTCAAGGCAATGACTGACGACGGTCAGATCGAATTTGAATAAAAGGTCTTATGGGTTTTCCACAAGACCTTTCTTCATTTTGTGAGCTTTGACAGAAGTTCCTTAAACTGACATCGATCTTTCAGATCGTCATAAGACGCGATCTTGAATTCATCGGGATCATAGGCAGGAGCCATCGAGGTGGATACCAGAGTGTATTCGCCTTTTTCTTTCTGTCTGGCTCCCATATATACGTTGGCCGGGACTCTGATCTGAGGCTCTTCATCGTTTGCGATATCTTTTCCAAGATATCTGACCTCATCGTGATCTTCATATACCAGAAGCATCTCCAATGACGGACCGTCGTGGTAGTACCAGATCTCATCGTGCTTCAGGCTGTGCATGGCGGAGAAGTCATTTTCCCCGAGAAGATAATAGATCGTACCGTAACAGTTGTCTTTTCCCCGATACAGCTCTTTTACATAGCCGCCTTCATTTTCCAGAGGGATGAGTTTCAGCTTTTCAATGATCTCTGATTTTTTCATATCAGTCTTCCAGTTCGTTGAAGTAGTAAGGCGCCAGAGATACGCCGCAATCCACCGTCAGGATCTGTCCTGTTACTGCGCTGGAGAGATCGGATGCGAAGAACAGACAGGCCTTGCCGATCTCTTCCGGAAGGACTGTTCTTTTCAATGCTGATCTTTCATTGTAGCTTTCTCTCCATCCCGGGATGAATTTCTCCTGACCTTCCTTGTAGATGAGGCCCGGAGCGATGCAGTTGACCCTGATATCAGGTCCTAATTCATATGCCAGGCACTTTGTCTGCATCTCAACGGCCGCTTTGGAGATCCCATAGTGGATGAGTTTGGAAGCGGGATTTGTTGCATTGATCGAAGAAATATTGATGATGGATCCGTTTTTCATATACTTGGAGACTTCTCTGTTCAAGAAGAATACTCCCTTGTTGTTGATATCCATCATTTCATCAAAGCTCTCTTCACTGATATTTTCTAACGAAGATGCCGGATAGATGCCTGCGTTGTTGATCAGGACGTCGATCCTTGAAAAATCATTCATGATCTCTTTGATCAGATCCGGGATCGATGAGACGTCTTTCTGATCGAAACGATAGCCTTTGATCTTGAGATCGGGATACCTGTCGATGATCTGCTTCGGATCGGAATGAAGGTATGTAAAAGCGATGTCCGCATGAGCTTGCGCAAAGACATCGAGTATTTTTGATCCGGCACCGGATGCCGCTCCGGTGATGAGTACTGTCTTGTTTCTGAATTCGATTTCCATACTTTTAAAAAAACACGGCTTGCGCCATGCTTAAGCTTTATTTCTTGTTGAGTGCTTTCAGTTCTTCAGCGATCTGAGTCAGCAGCTTGACTTCTTCAGAAGGTTCCGGTTCCGGTTCTTCTGCTGCAGCTTCATCTGCTTCTTTCTTGGCCAGGCTTGTGAGCTTGTTGATGGCTTTTAAGATGGTGAAGAGGACGAAGGCAAGGATCAGGAAATTGATGATCGCAGAGATGAACGCACCCCAGTTGATGACCTGTCCTGTGCTTCCAAGCGGAGTGACCAGACCGACTTCGGTACCGCCGAAGCAGGAGATGATCGGATTGAGGATGTTGTCAGTCAGAGCTGATACGATCGATGAGAATGCACCACCGATGATAACACCGACAGCCATATCCATTACATTACCTTTCAACGCAAAATCTTTGAATTCTTCCAGGAACTTTTTCATTATATTATCCCCCTTATATATCACTATTATATTACAATTCGTGTGGTATAATTCTAACGGAATCAATGAAATACAAATCTTTATTCAAACAGATCAGAAGCATCATTCTGATAGAAGTCGGGACACTGCTGATGGCGTTATCGGTAGGTCTTTTTATTCTGCCTGACAAGATACTGACCGGCGGTGTTGCCGGAATCACATCATTATTGGTGGCTTATATCCCGCTGTCGGAAGACTATATGGTCATCTTCTTGAATACCTTCCTGTTTATACTGGGATCTCTATTCCTGGGAAAAGAATTTTTCATGAATACGCTGATCTATTCGATCTCTTATCCTTTCTGGCTCTTGTTTGTGACAAGAGTGATGCCCGATATCGAACCGGTCGATCCTTTCCTGGCGAGCCTTTACGGCGGCCTGATCGGCGGTGTAGCAATGGGTATCATGTTCAGGAACGGCGGATCATCGGGAGGTACCGATGCGATCGCTCTGATCGCACAGAAGTATCTTCACATCAAGGTATCCCAGATCATCATGTTTATGGATGCGGTGACGGTGCTTGCCGGATTATATATCTATGGACTTAACAGCGTGCTGATCGGTCTGGTTTCGGTATTCCTGACGACGATCGCGATCAACTATACGATGAATATCTATAGCGGTGTTGAGGCGAAGAAATTTGAGATCATTTCCGACAAGTATGATCTGATCGCCAAGGATATCCACGAAGTCCTGGAAAGAGGGACGACTGTATTTGATATCACAGGCGGATATACAGGAAAGAAGAAAAAGATGCTGATGGTCATCGTTTCGGAAGATCAGTACAACGGCGTCAAACAGATCATTGATAAATATGACCCGAGTGCTTTTGTCATCATTTCCGAGGCGAAAGATGTCAATGGCGAAGGTTTCACATTCGAACCGAGGATCTGATCCGATGCTTTGTGTGTCGGATTTTTATATTGAAAGGAATTACTTATGGGCTTACTGCTGATCATTATCTACATGGCTTTTATCTCGCTGGGTCTGCCTGATTCTTTGTTAGGATCTGCCTGGCCTGTCATATACAGACAGATCGATGTGCCTTTGTCATGGTCGGGCATCATCTTCATGATCGTTTCGGCAGGAACGGTCACTTCCTCTTTGAACTCCGATCGTCTGACAAAGAAGTTTGGTCCGGGAGTAGTGACGGCTGTTTCTGTAGCCATGACGATGATCGCCTTATTTGGCAATTCCATTTCAAAATCTTTTATCGAACTCTGTCTCTGGGCGATTCCCTATGGACTGGGTGCGGGAAGCGTTGATGCAGCCTTGAATAATTATGTTGCCCTGCATTATGCGTCAAGACATATGTCGTGGCTGCACTGCATGTGGGGTGTCGGTGCCTCTGTTGGTCCATATATCATGTCAAGAGCCCTGGCTCATAATGAAAACTGGCATATGGGCTATCGGATCATCGGCCTGATGCAGCTGGCATTGACGATCATCCTGGTCCTTTCTCTTCGTCTGTGGAAAAAGGGAGAAGAAGGAAATGAAGAAAAGGTCGAACACATCGCTTTAAAAGATGTCGTAAAGATCCCGGGTGTCCTGGAGATCATGTTGTCATTCTTCTGTTATTGTGCGATCGAACAGACGACAGGTCTATGGGCATCCAGCTGGCTGGTCAATTTCAAGGGGATCGATGAAGTCAGGGCTTCCGCTTTTGCGTCTTTATATTTCTTGGGTATCACGATCGGAAGAGGACTTTCCGGTTTCATCACATACAAGCTGAACGACAAACAGATGGTAAGGCTGGGAGAAGGCATCATCTTTTTAGGAATATTATGTCTGTTGCAGCCATGGAGCGATGATATCTGTCTCTATGGTCTGATCATCCTTGGCTTGGGTTCGGCACCGATCTATCCGTCGCTGATCCATTCCACACCGGATCTGTTTGGCAAGGACCGCAGTCAATCCATCATCGGTGTTCAGATGGCTTCCGCCTATGTCGGCAATATCCTGATGCCTCCGTTTTTCGGAGTGATCGCCAGATCTTTAGGGATCTATCTGTTGCCATATGATCTGATCATACTTGCGATACTGATGAGCTTGATGCATGAAAGATTAAGAAGGAGAAGTGTATGTTAGCGGATTACCATGTACACAGTGAATTTTCTGATGATTCACTGGAAACGATGGAGAAGCAGATCGAAAGAGGGATAGAACTCGGGTTAGATGAGATCTGTTTTACCGACCACGTCGATTACGGCATCAAAAAAGACTGGGAAGAAGGAGATATCGTATTCAGAGGAGGAGATGGCATCAATACGGCTGCCGATCACTTTGAGCCTTTGGCCAATGTCAATTATCCGGAATATTTCGGCAAGCTTCTTCGCATGAAAGAGACTTATAAGAATAAGATCACGATCAGAAAAGGTCTGGAACTCGGGGTCCAGACGATCACGGCCGAACAGAATCAGAAACTCTTTGACCGTTATCAGGATGAACTGGATTTTGTATTGTTGTCTATGCATCAGGTGGATAATCTGGAATTCTGGACTCAGGATTATCAAAGAGGGAAGAGCCAGCAGGAATACAACGAAGGATATTATAAAGAGATCTATGAGGTCCAGAAGGTCTATAAGGACTACAGCGTCCTGGCTCATCTGGATATGCTGATCAGATATGACCTCAATGGAGTCTATCCTTTTGAGAAAGTAAAGGACATCATCGCTGAGATCCTCAAACAGGCGATCAGGGATGACAAGGGGATTGAGATCAACACTTCTTCCTGGCACTACGGATTAAAAGATACGACTCCGTCAAGGGATATATTGAGACTGTATAAGGATCTGGGAGGAAGGATCATCACGATCGGTTCGGATGCGCACAACACCGCTTATCTGGGCGACCACGTTGTCGACGCGCAAAGGATTTTGAAGGAAGAGATCGGCCTTGATGAGGTCTGTACTTTCGAGCATATGGTCCCGATATTCCACAGGATCTGAGATATCTGTTTAAAAACCATATTTTAAAACGGAAGCATTTTTTCTTTTCAATGAATGCTGATCGCTCTCCTTCTGTTCTTAGAAGGAGGCTTTTTATTCTGGTATCCTTTTTGGCAATCTGAACAGATGATATCGGCATTCATAGAGATCGCGATGACACGAATAGCACATATTTACAAAGAAAATGAGATGTGATTATAATATTTTGCATGAAAGCATCATTTCTGATGTCTGTCATGATTTGTTGAGTGATTTATTGTTCAGATCACATAAAAATCACTAGAATTCGGGGGTTAAGATATGAGCAGCAATGTCAATACGATTGTTGTGGGAGCAGGGCGTATCGGAAGCAATATCGCCAAGAAACTGCAGAAAGAGAATATGAATGTTCTCCTGATAGATAAGAACAGAGATAAACTGGCAAAAATCGATGATTTCAGCGGTTTTGTTGAAGCGGGAGACGCGACAGATCTCTCTTTTCTGGAAGAAAACGGGATCAGAAAAGTCAGCAGAGCTGTTTTCGTGACTGATGACGATAATACGAACATTTTTCTTTCGGACATCTGCAGGAAACGATACGGACTGAAAGAGATCTACATACGTCTCAATGATTCCAGAAAGATCAAGATCGTAAATGAAGAAGTCCGCTGCATCTGTCCTTTTGATCTGTCTCTCAATGAGTTCTCGGATCTGATGAAAGGAGAAGGGAAATGAAGATCGTAATTGCCAACGGCATGCATAGTGCGGATTATATCATTCATAAATATCACAACAGATACAACGATCTGATCGTCATCAACAACATCATGGAAGCCTGCCGCTATCTCAGCATGAATAACGATATTCCTGTCATGTACGGTCAGGCAACCAGAGAAAGCGATCTGAAAGAAGCGGGAGCGGAAAACGCGGATCTGTTTATCACCCTGTCAAAAAACGACATGGAAAACTATGTCGCCTGTCAGACCGCAAAAAAACTTTTGAACGTGAAACGCTGCATTTCAACGGTGACCAATCCGAAAAACGTTGACGTGTTCAAAGAACTGGGGATCGACAGTGTTCTCAGCTCAACCTATATCCTTGGCGAACAGATCAGAAATGCCGCATCCATAGAAAACCTGATCAATTCGCTCAGCCTTGAAGATGAGAAGATCATCATTATCGAGCTCAAGATCACAGACAAGCTTCGTGTTGAAGGAATGTACCTGAAGGACATCGGTATTTCTGATATCGGCAGTATCAGCGTCATCATCCGCGGACAGAAATCCATCATTCCAAACGGCAATACGCAGCTGATGCCGGATGATAAGGTACTGCTGGTAACCAACGAAGAAAACAGGGAAGCCGTTCTTAAGGTATTTCAAAGGAAGAAATAATGAACAGGAATTATCGTCTCGTTATCTTCTATCTGAGCATCTTTTTCATTCTTACAGGATTCATACAGCTTCTGCCGCTGGCGATCCTGCCTTTTTATCGTGACGAGCTTGCTTATGCGCCGTGTTTTCTGATACCCGGATGCTGTGCCATGCTGCTGGGAAGCCTGGTTCATTATCTCTTGAGAAAAACTCAGATCATCCGATTGGAAAGACATTATGATGCTGTACTGGTCGTACTGGTCTGGCTTAGTGCCATCCTGATCAGCACGATTCCATGGATGCTTAAGGGAGACTACAATTTTTCGCAGGCTGCTTTTGAGATGACAAGCGGTTTCTCAACGACGGGTCTTTCCGTTGTCGATGTCGAGAATACGCCGCACGTATTCCTGCTTTTCAGAAGCATCACGCTCTTTGTCGGCGGTATCGGCCTGGTTCTTATCCTGACTTGTGCTTTTTCCGATAAATATGGTCTGAACCTGTACAATGCCGAAGGACACAACGACAGACTGATGCCAAATCTTGCTAAGTCCGCCAGGCTGATCCTGTCTTTCTATTCCGCATATATCCTGTTTGGGATCATCGCCTACAGTCTGCTCGGAATGCCTCTGTTTGATGCACTGAACACATCGATCGCAGCTCTGTCTACCGGAGGTTTCTCCGTCCGCAACGAAAGCATCTATGCCTATCATTCTCTTGGCATAGAGATCGTAACGATACTTCTGATGCTTCTGGGACAGACGAATTTCCTGCTGCATCTGAGTATAGTAAAAAGAAAATTCAGAAATCTCTGGCATCATTGCGAAACGAAGTTCTTTCTCATCGTTTTCATTTCCGTTTTTCCGCTGATGACTCTGAATCTGCTGCGTTTCCATTATACGGACAGCCTTCCGGAAGCGATCCGCATTTCTCTGTTCCAGTTTGTGACCAGCATTACGACGACCGGTTTCATTTCAGTCAAGGACATGTCTCTTCTTCCGAGCGGTTTTGTAACTTTCATGATACTGCTCATGCTGTTTGGAGGAAATCTGGAATCTACCGGTGGAGGAATCAAACAGTACCGTGTCATCGTCGCATTAAAGGGGATCTTTTATTCTTTGAAAGACACCGTATCCAACAGGCATATGATCAAGACGCATTATATCGAAAGGATCGGAAAGAGACAGGAACTGCCTGATTCGGAGATATCTTCTTTAACAAGCTACATCCTGTTTTATCTCATCCTGTTTTTTATCGGTTCTCTGATATTTACTCTGTATGGATATTCGCTTCAGGATTCCATGTTTGAATTCGCATCGGCGATCTCAACAGTCGGTTTGTCTCTTGGGATCACATCCTACAGCGCCAGTCCGGTGATCCTATGGACAGCTATCATCGGCATGTTCTTAGGAAGACTGGAGATCATGGTCGTCTTTGAATCCATTTTCAGGTTATTCAAGGATATCAAAAGAAAAGAGAATATATAAAATGCGAGACTCCTCAGGGAGTCTTTTGTGACGAAACAATACCTCTGGTTTCTCTTTTGCCGGATAGAATCGCCGATATAGAACTTTTGCTTTCTTGTATAAAATACAGGAATGGTTTTATCATAAAATATATACATATAGAAGCGATAAATTCCAATAATTTCTGATTCTGTAAAGATCAGATGAATAGGGGGCTTATGAAAGAGAAACCGTTATAGATCATTCTTGTTGCGTTGCTGATATTCAGCGTTTTTCCTCGTTATACATATGCGAACGAAGAAGGCCAGGGAACAAAACAGTACCGTTTGCCTTTAGCAGGTGTTGAATAAGATCCGGTATTCTGATTGGCTGTTCTCAGATGGGGGTATTGAGTATGAACACACTTGATGAACTTGTTCACTATTGTAAAGAATCTGATCCGATCGGTGCACTTCTTCTGACGTGCGAGTGGGGATCGGGAAAGACATACATGATCGAACACGATCTTCCTGATGCTTTGGGTCCGGATTATGCCATCGTCAGAGTTTCGCTTTTCGGTGTCAGAGATATCGTCTCTTTGCAGAACAACATACGTCAGAAATGGCTGTCGGTCTGTTATCCTTTCACCAACGCACTCAGTGAAAGATCAGAGGTCGTTAAGAAGAATCCCGCTTTTTTTGCGATACTCAATTCACTGATCAAAAAGGTAAGCCCGGTCATCGGCAATTCGGCGGATGTCGTCGCTTCAATGAATATACTGGATCTGATCAGTATTGAACCGGAGTTCGAAGATCACATCACCCACAGAAAAAGAAAAGCGATACTGGTCTTTGATGATATGGAACGCTGTCCGATGAACATGGTCGAACTGATCGGCGCGATCAACGAATGTTGTGAGAACCGTCATTTCAACACCATCATCCTTGGCAATCTGAGATATATGATGGATACCAGAAAGGAAGACATCGTTTCTTTCAATCTGTTGAAAGAAAAGGCGATCTCCCAGACCATCCTTCATCATCCGGATTATCGAAGTATCGTTCATCACATCATCACGGAAAGAAAGTGGCGTTCTGAAGAGTACCGCCGATTTCTCATTGAAAACGAAGAAGAGATCCTTGATGTCTTTGATGGTGCCCCTCTTGAAACCAAGAAAGGTCACACATATGAGAAATCGCGCAACCTTCTCACATTGATCATATCCTTACAGAGTTTCTTCAGGATCTATCATCATCTGAGTGAGTGCGGCATTGAAAACAAGCGTGAGTTTTTAAGTTCATACATCCCTTATCATTTCTGCCATAACAACGGTATCTATAAAGACGGACAGCTCGTTTATGAATTCAGTGATGAAGATGTGCGCAAGCTGTATCCGCAGTTCTCCAAGGAAAGGCTCTTTCCTTCCATCAGAGAATGGATCGTGACTGGTGCTTTTGATAAAGAATCATTTATGAAAGAACTGGAGGATTATTCAAAAGAGTCCTGATTTTCACTCTTAATAAACACAAACCATATGAAAACCCTATTGGTGCTCAATAGGGTTTTGTCTTTTTGTGCAGTTGCTTACAAAGAACTTCTTACATCCTTGAAACGATTTCCCTGATCAAAGTCTTGAACTGTTCCTTGACCATGTCGGCAGTTTCCTGAACTTCTTCATGAGTCAGTTCTGCACCGGTCATTCCGGCAGCCATATTGGTGATGCAGGAGATGCCGATGACTCTTAATCCGCAATGTCTGGCAGCCAGTATTTCAGGAACGGTAGACATGCCTACGGCATCGGCTCCGATGCTTTGCGCAAATCTGATCTCTGCCGGAGTTTCAAAGTTCGGTCCTCGAAATCCCATGTAGACACCGCTTCTCACTTCAATTCCAAGTTCTTCCGCCACTTTCTTTCCTAATGCGTTGTATTCCGGATCGATGGCTTTGGTCATGTCAGGGAATCTCGGTCCGAATTCATCGGCGTTTGGTCCGTATAATGGGTTATCGCCCATGTAGTTGATGAAATCGTCGATAAACATCAGTGTGCCGGGCTTGAATGTTTTGTTGCATCCGCCGGCGGCATTGGTCAATATCAGTGCCTTGACTCCCAGCAGCTTCATGACCCTTGTCGGCATGGCGACTGTTTTCATGTCATGACCCTCATAGAAGTGGAATCTTCCCTGCATGCATAAGACCTTTGCGCCATTGAGTTTTCCGCAGATCAGTCTGCCTTTATGTCCGGGTACTGTCGTCTTCGGGAAGTTGGGGATGTCGGCATAGTCGACGATGATCGGATCTTCGATCTCGTTGCCAAGTTCTCCCAAACCTGATCCCAATACTAGGCCAATCGCATCACTTGCGTCGAGTTTTGACGCGATAAAATCAGCTGCTTCTTTGCATTTGATGTATATTTCGCTCATATGATATTTCTCCATTCTCTGATTTTACTTTACCACATCTTAGGAAAACAGGCATTTCCGGTTGTAAAATAATGTTATGGAGACTGTGAGTTTTCAGCTTTTTGAGATCGGCGTCATTCCGGTGCTGGCAAGCATCGTCCTTTATTTTTTATTCAATTCAAAGAAATACAAAGATGTAAAACGGATCTACAAACAGATCTTTGCGGGTCTTGTTTTCGCATGCATCGCCGTCGTTGCGACGGAATTCGGTGTCGATTATCATGGTGAAACGATCATCAATGTCAGAGACGGGGCAGTGCTTTGTGCGGCTCTGATCTTCGGCGGACCTGCCGGTCTGATCGCAGGAACGATCGCTGCCATCGAACGCTGGTTCTGTGTTCTCTGGGGTGGCGGCATGTATACCAGACTTGCCTGTACGATCTCGACTTTTCTGGCCGGCCTGATCGGAACCGGGATCAGAAATAAACTCTTTGATGACCAGATGGTCGATTTCTCACAGGCTTTCATCTTTACTGCAGTGATCGAGATCATACATATGTCGATGATCTTTCTGACCAACAGAAACGATATCCGCATGGCTTTTACTTTTGTCGAAGCATGTACGATCCCGATGGTCCTGATCAATTCGCTGACGGTCGCAGTCGCAGTCTTTCTGATCAGATCGTTTGAGGAAACGGACAAGGAGACGATCAGAAGCAGGACTTCCAGTATTTCCGAACAGGTCCAGAAGTGGCTGATCGTGATGATGCTGGCAGGTTTTCTGATCACTTTGTCGTTCAATCTGTTTCTACATAATTCGGTCGCAGATGAAGACATCAAAACGATGCTGGCGATCAATATCGGCGATGCGGTCAACGATGTCGTGCAGGAAGCTGACAGATATATCATCAGAGATATCCGAAACATCAGGACCGAGATCGCTGATGATGAAGAGTATGAACTGGATTGGATCTCAACGGTACACAACGTTTCCGAGATCAACCTGATCGATCAATTCGGCATCATCACCGATTCTACCAATACATCCTATATCGGCTACGATATGAAAGAAAATGCCTATACCAGAGAATTCCTGAGGCTTTTAAATGGCGAACAGCTCGTGATACAGGGTTTAAGAAGCAATGCTTTGAATGTCTTTGAAAACAAGAAATATGCGGGCATCAGGATGAATGACGGTTTCCTGGAGATCGCCTATGACATCAATCAGTATCACGATCTGCTGGCGGAGTCTTTGCCTGATCTGACGTTGAACAGACATATCGGAGAAACGGGAAAACTGATCGTTGTCGATGAGACGGGATATATCGTTTCCGAGTCTGACGGCTATACCGGAAGGATCTCGGATTACGGGATCACGACTTCTGCGGATGAGTCGATGGAGTTTGTCGTATATGAAGGCCGTCTCAATGGCGAAAAGATCTACTATATGTATACGGTTTCTGAGGGCTATGGGATCGTCGGTGTCTATCCTGCAGATGAGGCCGATTTCTCCAAGCGTCTTTCGATCTATCTGTCAGTCTTCATGGAGACGATCGTCTTCGGATTACTGTATGCAGCGATCTATGATCTGTTGAAGAACGGTGTTTTAAACAACATCATTTCCGTCAATCAATCTCTTTCAAGGATCACAAAGGGAGATCTGGATACAGTTGTCGATGTCAGATCAAACAAAGAATTTGTTTCGCTGTCTGAAGGCATCAATTCTACAGTCTCCAAACTGAAATCTCTGATCAAAGAGGCCAATGAAAGGATCGATTCCGAACTGAAGTATGCTGAAGAGATACAGGAATCAGCCCTTCCTTCGATCTTTCCGCCATATCCGGACAGGTATGAATTCGATATCTATGCCCTGATGGATCCGGCAAGACAGGTCGGCGGAGACTTCTACGACTTCTACATGATCGATGATGATACACTGGTCTTCCTGGTGGCGGATGTTTCCGGAAAAGGTATCCCGGCTTCATTATTCATGATGAGGGCCAAGACCACCATCAAAAATCTGGCAGAAAGCGGTGTCGATGTCGCGGACATCTTTACCAATACGAATTATCAGCTTTGTGAAGGCAATGATGCCGGCATGTTTGTGACATCCTGGATGGGCTTTTTGAATCTGAGTGATGGAAGACTCAGATACGTCAATGCCGGTCACAATAAGCCTCTTTTGAAACGCAAGGGCGAAAGATATGAATTCCTGGATTCTCCTGCCGGTTTCATACTGGGAGGAATGGAAGGCATCACCTATAAGCAGCAGGAACTTTATCTTGAAGAAGGTGATGAACTCTTCTTATATACCGATGGTGTTGTCGAGGCAACGGATGTCGAAAAGAAGCTCTATGGCAATCAGCGTCTGGAGAACTGTCTTAATGAACATCTCGGTGAAGACGCCAAGTCCATATGTATCCATGTCAAAGAAGATGTGGATGCCTTCTATGAAGGAGCAGAACAGTTTGATGACATCACTGAGCTGTCATTGAGATTCTTAAAATATACGAAGAAATAAAAAAAGACGCATTGCGTCTTTTCTAGTGATGGAATAAACGGATACCTGTGAAACACATGACCATGTCGTATTGATCACAGGTTTTTATTACGTTGTCGTCTCTGATCGATCCTCCGGGTTGCGCGACATAGCTGACTCCGGAACGATGTGCTCTTTCAATGTTGTCGCCAAACGGGAAGAAGGCATCGGATCCCAACGATACACCGGATAATGAATCAAGATATTCTCTGATCTCGGATTGTGTCAGAGGATCAGGTCTGTATGTGAAATACTTTTCCCAGTTTTCACAGACATCTTCTTCGTTTCTGTTGATATAGGCATCGATGACGTTGTCTCTGTCAGCTCTTCCAAGCTCTTTTCTGAACGGAAGGTTCAATACCTTGTCATGCATCCTGAGAAACCAGGTATCGGCCTTGTTTCCTGAGAGTCTCGTACAATGGATCCTTGACTGCTGGCCGGCTCCGACACCGATCGCCTGGCCGTCATATGCGTAACAGACGGAATTGGATTGCGTGTATTTGAGTGTGATCAGCGAAACGATCAGATCGCGTTTTGCTTCATCGGGAAGATCTTTGTTTTGGGTGACGATATCATTGAAGAGATCGTCTGAGATCTTCATAAAATTGTGACCCTGTTCGAATGTGATCCCATAGACCATCTTGGTTTCGATCGGTACACATTCATAGTTTTCATCGATCTGAATGATGTTGTAGTTTCCTTTTTTCTTACTCTTCAATAATTCCAGTGCTTCCTCATCATAGGAAGGTGCGATGACGCCATCCGATACTTCTCTTTTGATGAGTTTTGCGGTAGTTATATCGCAACGGTCGGACAAAGCGATGAAGTCTCCATAGGAAGACATGCGGTCTGTTCCCCTGGCTCTGGCATAGGCACAGGCAAGAGGAGAATCATCGAGTCCTTCGATGTCATCGACAAAGCAGGATCTTTTCAATCTGTCTGACAGTTTCAGTCCCAATGCGGCTGAGGTTGGCGAGACGTGTTTGAAGCTGGCTGCACAAGGCATACCTAATGCTTCTTTGAGTTCCTTGACCAGTTGCCAGGAGTTTAAGGCATCCAGGAAATTGATGTATCCGGGCCTGCCGTTTAAGACGGTGACCGGAAGCTCACTTCCATCTGCCATATAGATCCTGGATGGTTTCTGATTGGGGTTACATCCGTATTTAAGCTCGATCTGGTTCATCTAGTCACCTTCGTTCTTGTTGAAGATCCTTTCTTTCTTGCCAAAGCGGACATAGAGAGAGACCTTGTTTTCTTCGTTCAGGCTTTCCCAGAGCTTCTGTGAGTATTCTTCAAACGGAAGATCGATCTCACAGAGAAGAGGATCTGTAGAGAAAGCGGGAAGCGGATCTCCATCGTGATCATAGGTAGAGATGAAGTGTCCGACATGATCCCTTTTGATGTAGTAGGAATAAAGTCTCTGACATTTCTCTTCATATTTCTTCAGGATGGAGATCGTATAGTTATCTTTTGAGACCAGGGCTGAGATGCGCGGTGTATAGTTTGGCGCATCCGGTTCATATACTCTGGTTTCCAGAGCCTGCGCAAAGCCTTTCCCCTGTTTCAGGAATTCATAGATCGTATCGGTCTGATCGCCGTCGGTGACGATGATCTGGTCATCGTATTCTCTGATCGCATTATAGATGATCAGAGAAGGATCTTTGACTTTGGATTCATCATAGGCCTTGGTGTAGAGGATATCATCTGACTTTTTGAAGACGCGGTTCCTGGAGTTGGCGGAACGGCCCATGATGAAGTAGGCGATGACATCTTCTTCGCCATATCTTCCGATCAGGATCCCTCTTCCGGGATATTGATTGTTTTTCAGGTATTCACAAAGATCCATGACTATATCTCCTCGTATTCGTCGTTTTCATTGATCGCAAATAGCGGCAGTTTCTGTAAGAAGACCAGATCATCTCTGTCTGCCGCATCGCCTTCTGCCAGGATGGCAGCTCTTGTCTGAATGATGCCTCCGGCTTTTGTGACAAGTGCTTCCAAAGCGTTTAAAGATTCGCCGGTCGATACCACGTCATCCAGAAGGCACACTCTCTTGTCTTTCAGATAAGGGATATCACTTCCATCGAGATAGAGCCTTTGTTCATCAAAGGTCGTGATGGAATGAACGGATACCGATACCGGATCTTTCATATAGCTCTTGACTGATTTTCTGGCGACGACAAATCTTTCCAGCTTCAGTTGTTTGGATACTTCATAAGCCAGGGCAATGCCTTTGGCTTCGGCGGTGACGATGACGTCGCAGTCTTTGATCCTTTCCGCAAGAAGCGGTGCGACAGCTTCCACGAGCTTCGTATCCGAGATGACGACGAAACTGGCATATGCGAGTCTGTCGTTGATCTTTACAAAAGACAGTGTTCTTTTCAAGCCTGCAATTTCAAGAGTATAGTTTTCCATAGCCTTACCTCATGTTAAAAGTATACATCAAAAAAGACCTCCCTTTTTAAGAGGTCTTCATGCTTATTCTCCGGCAACGTAATACTGAAGATTCAGATTTTCGATACGGGTGATGGAACACTTTCCATTCAGGTCTTCGTACCATTCTACGATGTAGAGATCCGATACCGGATCCAGTGTCACAGTCTCGCCATGGCACAGAACGATGTAGTTGGTTCCGGATACCAGCTGGCTGGCAAGGAGTTCGATCGGAGTCAGTACAAGTCCGTCATGTCCTTCGATCGCTTTGTTGAAGCTCTTGAGGACTTCCTTGTTTTTGAGTGTGTCTTTCTCATCCGGTTTGATGACCATCCAGGATCTCAGGAATACAGGATCGGAATTTTCCATCGTCATCATGTCAGGGATATCGATCTTGTTGATGGCTTTGACTTCGCAGCTGCCATCGAGATCCTTGTATACCACCATGATGTAGTAGTTGAGTTCGACAGGATTTGTCATACTGATGCCCTGTGCCAGATAGGCGTAGTTTACGCCGCTGGCTGCCTGTGTCGCCAGGACTCTGACAGGGATATAGCTGACGCCGATCACTTCAGAGGTGATGGATTCGAAGATCTTCTTTTCTTCGTCAGAAAGTTTTTCTTTATAGTCTTCGTTGATCAGCCATCCGCCTAAGAGCTGAGGTATCGTTTCGATCGCTGCTGCTTCATAGACAAAGACGATCTTGTCGCCTTTCTGGAACTTCATCTTCTCAATGTCTCCTTCATAGGCTTCATCATTGATATAGAGGACCCACCTGGATTCGTTGCTTGATTCAAAGCCATCCATGGAAAGGATATCTGATCCTTTGATCTCGTATTCCAGCATTCCGGTCGCTTTGATGCCGCTTAACACATCCATCAGCAGATCGCTGTCAGACTTGATACTGAAGTCTTTTGTGACGCCATTGCCATGGTCGATCGTGATGGAGATCTGTTCCTTTTCGGCTTCGGCGATCTCTTCTTCGCTGATTTTTTCTGTTTCTTCAGTTTTTTCTTCTTTGACCTTCTGGCATCCGCACAGAGACAATACCATCAGGAGCGAGAATAATACAATCAATATTTTTTTCATAGGTCTTCTCCTTTCCGACATACAGATTCATTATATCCGGATATCGCAACAAAAATGCAATGATTATGTAAAAAATGGGATAATAGAAACAGAAAGAAAATTTATGAAAAAAGTAATTATTGGAATACCATCAAAGATCAGAAACAGGATCGTGGACAACGATCTGTGGCGTCGTCAGGAAATGGTGGATGAGATCAGATACAACATCATCAAGCATGGCGGGATCGCCATCATGCTGTTACCAAGTGAGCTGACATACAGTTTCAATGAAAGCGATCTGGGAGATCCCAAGAGATTGAGTGAAGAAGAAAAGGATGATCTTCACAGACAGGTCGATCTGTGCGACGGGATCATATTGCAAGGCGGAGACTACAGCTATGCCTATGAGGAAGAGATCGCAAGATATGCTTTGGAAAAGGATATGCCGATCTTTGGCATCTGTGCAGGTTTCAACAACATCCTAAGAGCACTGGGTTCCAATGTCTATGAAGATAAGAGCGGCAGACATGCGGTATATGATCGGAACTATCGTCATCACATCAGGATCGAAAAGGATTCAAAATTATATGAATTCGTTGGATCTCAGGATTATGGAGTGAATTCCTTCCATACGATGATCGCCGATGAAGAAAGGGTAAGACCTTTCGCAAAGATCACTGCGAGATCAGATGACGGACTGATAGAATGTTACGAAGTACCGGATAAGAAGTTTGCCATGGGGATCAAGTGGCATCCGGAACTGATGGAAGAAGAATATGTTGACAGGCTTTTTGAATCGTTCATGAAAGCCTGTGAAAAATAGGAGGTAATCATGTTTTATTATCTGTTGACACCGATCATGAAATTCAATGTCATCCTGATCATCTCGGCAGTTGTTCCTGCGATCTTTCTGATGGTCAGGATCTACCGTAAGGACAAGCTGGAGAAAGAAAACGGAAGGTTCCTGTGGAATCTGGTCAAGGCCGGTATCTTTTCTTCACTGATCGCCATGATTTCGGAAAAGATCCTGGTCACGCTTCTTGGAAAGATCTTCGATCCTTCTTCCGAGGTCTACAGGATCCTGCTTTATTTCCTTGTCGTAGGTATTTCCGAAGAAGGAGCCAAGTACTATCTTCTGAAAAAGAACAGCTGGAACTCATCGGAATTCGATTGTGTCTTTGACGGCGTGATCTATGCGGTATTCGTTTCGCTGGGCTTTGCCTTGTGGGAAAACATCTCCTATGTATTGAATTTCGGGCTTCCGACAGCTATCGTCAGAGCCATTACGGCGATTCCGGGACATGCCTCATTTGGTGTCTTTATGGGAGTATTCTACTCCGCTGCCAAACTGTATGAAGTCTATGGTGATGGCATGGCTTCCTCAAGATGCAAAGTGCTGGCATTGCTGGTACCGATCCTTCTACATGGGCTCTATGACTATATCGCCACACTGCAGGTCTTCACCGAGAACTATCTCTTCATGATCTTTATCGCACTGCTGTTTATCGCAGCAAACTACGTTGTAGGCAAAGTCTCAAAATATGACAGGTACATGGCGTGATATGGAACAGAAAGTATTGAAAGATTATCAGGAACTGTATTCATTCCTGAAAGAAAAAAATTGTAAGAAGATCCTTCTGGTATCGGGCAGAGCGATGGAAGATGAAAAGTTGAACAGTTATTTTTCTTCGCTCGATGACATCGATGTTGTGAGGTTTTCCGATTATAAACCAAACCCTGCTTATGAATCCTGTGTGGAAGGAACGAAGCTTTTCTTAAAAGAGAATTGCGACTGCATCATCGCCATCGGCGGCGGTTCCTGCATGGATACCGCAAAATGCATCAAGCTTTTCGCTAACATGGATCAGGATACCGATTATCTAAAACAGAGCATCGTTCCTAATGATATCCCATTCATTGCGATCCCGACGACTGCCGGAACAGGCTCGGAAGCAACGAGGTTTGCGATCATCTATGTGAATGGAAATAAACAGTCGATCTCTGATTACAGCTGTATTCCTGAAGCAGTTCTGTTTGATCCTTCGTTATTAAAAAATCTCCCTGACTATCAGAAGAAGGCGACGATGTTGGATACACTGAGTCATGCGATCGAATCCTATTGGGCAGTCAAGGCAAATGATGAATCAAGAGGATATGCCGATGAGGCGATCCGTCTGGTATATGAATATAAGGATTCCTATCTGAACAACGAAGAAGAAGGACTTGCGGGAATGTTGAAGGCGGCATACATTGCCGGAAAGGCCATCAACATCACTCAGACGACAGCGGGTCATGCGATGTGCTACAAGATCACCAGCAAGTATCATGCGGCACACGGTCACAGTGTCGCTCTGGTCATGACAAAGCTCTTCCCTTATGTCGTTGAACACACATCCGATACCAACGATCCAAGAGGAGAAGGATATCTGAAAGATACTTTACAAAAGATCGCTGAAGCGATGGGATGTGAAAATGTGATACAGGCATCCGACGGTTTCAATGAGCTGTTCAATGAGCTTGAGATGAGCGTGCCTCATGCGCAAGAAGAGGACTATGAGGTCTTAAGGAATTCTGTCAATCCGGACAGGCTGATGAACAATCCTGTTTCTCTTGATATTGAAACGATCGATGATCTGTATCATCAGATCCTGAATTAAAATACGAAGGCCCTTGAAAAAAGGGTCTTTGTTTTGGGTATTCAAAAACGCTGCCCGAAATTGGAAGGGGACGGCAGCGTTTTTTAAAGTTCTTTGAGAACGGAATCGTTATTTGACTTTCTTTACCAGATCGGTAGGGATCGTCGGTGTTCCCTGACCGTAGTACTTGAAGACATCGACCATCTGCTGGATGTATTCATCAGACATCTCATTGATCTTGCCATCCGGGCAGCAGGCTCTGGCAGCCAGGTAGCCCTTGGCTGTTTCTTCCAGATAGACAGCTGCGTATAAGGCATCTTTCAAGGAAGGTCCGATGGTCATGACACCGTGATTGCCTAAGATGACTGCACGGGAATTGCCGGCATACTTGACGACGTCGATTCCCATTTCAACTGATCCGGCAGGTGATGGAGGAGCGATCGGGACATTTCCGCAGCAGGTATTTGCCATGCCTGTGTAGCAGACTCTGAATTCGCTCATGCCCGGGATCAGAGAGATCGCTGTGGCATATGGCTGGTGGGTGTGGATGACGCCGTTGATGTGCGGCATATTCTTGAAGATGTATAAGATAGCCGGTGTATCGGAAGAAGGTTTTCTCGTTCCTTCGATGATGTTGCCGTCGATGTCGCAGACGATGACATCATCTTCAACCATCTTTTCATACATAAGTCCGGAAGGTGTGACCAGGATCTCGCCTGTCGGCATTCTGATCGCAAGGTTACCGCATGTCAGAGATACGAGTTCATATCTGTCCAAGAGGATGCCGTATTCGATGATTTGTCTTTTCTCTTCAGAAAACATTTTTATCTCCTTAATATTTCTAATAGTTCTTCGGGTCTGTCGATGATGTAATCGGGTTCATATTTCATCAGCACATCTCTTGTCTGATAGCCCCAGGTTGCACAGACACAGTCAATGTGATTGTTTTTTGCGCTGAGGATATCGACTTCGGTATCACCGATGATCAGGATCTCATCTGCTGACAATCCTGTTGATTTCAGGATGCGGTCGGTACAGCCGACCTGAGGTTTGGATGGATATTGAGGAAGCTGACCGTATACTGCGGATATTTCATCTTTATAGTAATGTCTGGCAAGCTTTTCGCTGATCTCCTGAAACTTGTTGGAGAACAGGACGTTTTCTATACCCATTTCCTGTATTCTGATCAATGTCTCCCTGACGCCTTCAAACTCTTCAGCTTTGCAGGTAGGATCGGCATTGTACAGATCGAAGTTGTATTGGATCAGATCGTTTACGATCCCTTCGATCTTTTCTTCATCACATCCTCCCATCCTTAGGAGATGATGGTAGTATTCTCCGATCGGATACTTGATCAGGATGACGTTCTGATCGTATGTGATCTCATTGAATCCGAAATGCTTTAACGACAGATTATCGAAATGGTGCAGTGTGGGCAGGGTGTGAAGCAAGGTCCCATCCAGGTCCCACACGCACAGTTTATACTTCATTAAACTTCCAGGAAGTCGACGAATCTGACTTCTTCGAGGTCGTTCTTATTGATGTTGAGGTCTTTGCCGCTGAGCTCTTCAACCGCTTTGACCAGATTCATGGCGTTGATGCCATATTTTTCCATCAGGTACATCTTGGATGCACCATGCGCATAACCCTTCAGACCGATCTTGATCAGTCTCTTGCCTAAGCCGTGTTCTGCCATCAGGTCTGCAGTAGCGGAGCCTAAGCCACCGATATCGAGGTGGTTTTCGATCGTGACGACGCCATATTTTGATTTTGCGATCGCTTCGACGATGGTCGGATCGGAGAATGGCTTCAATGTCGTGACATGCATATGCTGGACAGAGATGCCTCTTTCCTTTAAGACAGCTGTCGCTCTCATTGCTTCTTCTGTGCAGATAGAGGATGACAGGATGACGACATCATCGCCTTGCGAAAGGACTCTGGCTCTGTTGAATACGACAGGTTCATCCGCCGGGAACAGACGTGGAACTTCTTTTCTCAGCTGTCTGATGTAGACAGGTCCGTTGTATTCATATGCCATATCCAGGATATAGTCGATATCTGTTGCATCGCCGACATCGAAGATCGCCATGTTAGGGACAGATCTCAAGACAGCGACATCATTGATGGACTGGTGGGATACACCGCCCGGTGTCGTGATGCCCGGTACGAATCCGACGAATACGACAGGAAGGTTCGGATATGCGACTGACATTTCTACCTGGTCGAGGACTCTTCTGTACTCGAATACCGCAAAGGTATGGATGAATGGTCTGTATCCTTCTCTGGCAAGTCCGGCAGCCCATGAGACCATGTTCTGTTCGGCGATACCCATCGTGAAGTAACGATCAGGATATACAGCTCTGAATTTCTTGACTTCGCAAGACGTACCTAAATCGGCGGAAAGTACGACCAGCTCAGGATGTTCTTCCGCAAGGCGGAGAATATTCTTTTCGTGTGTATTGACTTCGATTTTCATCTGATCTCCTCCTTACATCTCATCGTATATCTTCTGGTATTCTTCTTTTTCATCAGCAGAGATCCTGACGAAGTGAAGCATTGGCCAGCGTTTTTCAAGAGGCTTGATTCCTGTATAGCCATGAGTCCTTGCGATGACGACTAACGGTTTGTCAACATGTGGTGTATTGAATGCGTTGCAGAAGGCTTCAATGTCGTGTCCGTCAACGGATACGCATTCTGCGCCGAAGGCCTTGAATCTGTCGATCAATGGTTCTTCTGTCATCTGATCTGCGATCTTGCCTTCGACCTGCTGGTCATTGGCATCGATGACGATGATCATGTTGTCGAGCTTGTAGTGAGAAGCTGCCTGGATGCATTCCCAGGTCTGGCCTTCCTGAAGTTCACCATCTCCCAGCATGACAAAACATCTTCCTGTATCGCCTCTTCTCTTTCTGGCGTGGCAGGTACCACCGGCGATGGAGATCGTCTGACCAAGTGATCCGGCTGTGTTTTCAAAGCCCGGAGAATGTTCGGCACCGATCATTTCCATGTTCCAGCCATCGACGTTGAACTTGTCCATGCAGTCAGGAGAGATACGTCCTGTTGCAGCCAGTGCGCAATAGATGACTGATGCGTAGTGGCAGCATGATACGAAGAATCTGTCCTTGTCAGGAGCAGGTGCTCCGTTGTACATCATTCCTTTCGGATAATCCATGTTGTCAGGTCCCGGAACGCCAGGGAACGGGATCGGTTCCCAAAGGCCTTCAGATGGGCCAAGATTCATGACATTCGTGTAGAGAGAAGCCACGATTTCAGCAGAAGAGCATGCCTGTGCGAGGTAACATCCGCCCGATTTTAAAGCGATCCCCAGGATCTGCTTACGGATGGAGTTTGCGATCGCCTGGATCTCTTCTTTCGAATAGATTTTTTTATCCATCAAAACCTTCCTTTCCTTATCTGTTTTGAATATATAATACTTCATTTTCATTATTGTGATTTTGTGAACAAATGTCAACACGACTTTTACAATAGTAAAAAGAAAAGGCTTACACGTTTTTATTGACGTGAAAAAACATAGTTCATATAATTAATTTAGAACGTGTTTTTCACATTTTTCGAGCAATTGTATAAGGAAAAGAAGGCAGGATAATGAAAGCTGTAGTAAAGACTGAAGTCGGATATGACCATATGGAATATATGGACATCCCCGAGCCGGAAGCGACCGGGGATCTTGTCAAGATAAAGATCGCTTATTCGGGCATCTGCGGAACAGATTTACATGCGTTTAAGGGTTCTTACGGAAGCACGAAGCCTCCGGTCGTATTGGGACATGAATTTTCGGGAATCGTCGTCGATGTCGGCCCGGAAGTAAAGAATATCAAGGTCGGTGACAGAGTCACTTCCGAAACGACCTTCAAGACCTGCGGTGTCTGTCCAATGTGTTTAAGCAAGGACTACAACCTCTGCGGCAACCGTCAGGGGATCGGCACGCAGATCAACGGCTCCATGGCGGAATATCTGGTTTCCAGAGAAGAGTCTGTCCATGTGCTGCCGGACAATGTCAGCTTACTCAGTGCAAGTTTAACGGAACCGTTGGCTTGCGGTGTACACTCCGTCATTGAAAAGGGTCAGGTTCAGCCGGGAGATATCTGTGTGGTATTCGGAGCCGGTGCGATCGGCCAGATGGTTTCTCAGGTCGCCAAGTCACAGGGTGCGACAGTCATCATGGCGGGATTGAGCCACGATGTCAACAGATTCAAACTTGCCTTGGATGCAGGGTGTGATCGTTGTGTCGATCAGCAGAGCGAAGACCTCAAGGCGATCGTCATGGAGATGACCAACAACGTCGGTGCAGACAAGTGCTTCGAGTGTTCCGGTGCTGTTCCTGCTTTGAACAAGGCGCTTGAGATCGTCAGAAGAAAAGGTACGGTCGTACAGATGGGCGTCTTTGCCAATACGCATGAATCGATCTGGACCGATCTGATCTTACACAGGGAGATCGTCTATGTTGGATCGAGATCACAGAAACCTTCTTCCTGGGTCAAAGCACTTGAGCTGATGAAAGAGGGAACTGTCGTTCCTGAAAAGATCGCTACCTTCCTGACCCCATTGGAGAACTGGAGAGAAGGCTTTGACAAGATGATCAATGGTGAAGTCACCAAGGGCATCATCGTCTTGGATGATTCATTGAAATAAAAAAAAGAAGTGATGATCACTTCTTGAGTTCCAGAAGCCTCAGAGCCAATGGCTCATCGACGACAAGGATGTCGACGTAGCCGCCGTTGAGGACTGCCAGAGTTGATTCTGCTTTCTCTGCCGTCGCATTGAGGACAATGGATAACGGAACTTTCTTCACTGTTTCAAGCGGTGTTGAGATCAGGTAGATATCTTCTGCATTGATCTCTTCTCCGTTCCTGTCGATGAACCTGCCGGAGAAGGAGGCAACAGCTCCCTTGTCGATGAAACGGTCGACGTTGTAGCTGTCGAAGTATCCCGACTGGCGTACGGAGTTCTTCCTGTCATCGAAGGATCCGATCCCGTTGATACAGATATCGACGCGATTGGCCTTATCAAGGGAATCTCTGATCATCGGTTCGTTGATGAGATACTTGTATACTTCCTTTCCTTCCACAAACAGAGGTGTATTGATGGAGGAATAGGTACCATGAAGCTTTCTGGCTAAACGCTGGGCACTTGAGAATCCGTCGATCGCAGGATTGCCCATCGTCATACAGCCGACCATCTGAGCGACGTTGACATTGTTGTATGTATCTTCGTCGACGGCGTTGATGAAAGAGTTGATCGCTCTTCCCCAGGAAATGCCGATGGTCATGTCGGACTGTAGGAAAGTCGGAAGCAAAGCGGCTGCAGCCCTGCCGCAGACATCGATGGATTTGTCGAAATCATAGGCTGCATTGACGACCAGAGCATCTTTCAGCTTATAGGCCTTGCGCAGTCGATTGGAAAGTTTGTTGTTCTTACTGACGGAAGTTTCGATGACGATCTTCACAACGCCCTGTTTCTTGGCATCTTCGATGAGTCTTGAAACAGTCGGACGGGAAGCATTGATGATCGATCCGATCTCCTGCTGAGAAAGTCCGCGTTCGTAGTAAAGTTCGGCAACATATTCCAGTAACTTATCGTTTCTGTTCATAACTTCATTATACATAAAAAGGAGGGTTGTTATGGTAAGCCAGGAATTCACAGTACAGAATCCTACAGGTATCCACGCCAGACCGGCATCGATGCTGGTGCAGCTTTGCAGCAAGCTGAGTGATGATATATCGATCCTTACCGATACCGGTAAGACAGTCAATCCGAAGAATATCCTTTCCGTGTTGATGGGCGGCATGTCCAAGGGCATGAAGATCACTGTCAAGGTGGAAGGCGAAAACGAGGAAGAATCACTTAAGAAGATCATGGAGCTTCTGGAGAGTTTCAAGGAGTAAGGAGAGAAGATGGATCAGGCAATTTACAGAGAATTGATCATGGTCGGCGTCGATGCCAAAGACAGCGAAGACGCGATCAGACAGGTTGGAACTTTGTTTGAGAAATATGGTTTCGTCAAGGATACCTATGTCGATGCCGTAGTGGAAAGAGAAAAGGTCTTTGCGACAGGCCTTGAGTTCCCGGGCATTTCCATCGCTATGCCTCATACCGATATCATCCATGTCAACAAGCCGGGTGTTACGGTTGCCAAACTGGCTCATCCGGTCGAGTTTGAACACATGGGAGAGCCGGGCAGAAAGGTGCAGGCTGAAATGTTGTTCATGATGGCAATTGTTAATCCTGAAGATCAGATCGGTACTATAATGAAGGTATTAGGAGTCTTCCAGAATCAAGAGGCTATGGATGCGTTCAAAGCAGCTCAAACGGAAGACGAAGTTTACGAGGTCGCAAAACAATATATTGGTTAGTACTCTGAAAAAGAGTGTTAATAAAGCAAAGGAGGAATTTTAAATGAAAACATGCACAGTTGTTACGGTATGTGGTTCCGGTGTTGTTACTTCTTCGATGATCGCATTGAAGATCAAGGAACAGCTCAGAGACAAAGGCTGGGAAGCTACGATGTATGAAGCAAGCCCGGTTTCTCTGGAATCCGTCATCGCAGGCAAGGACATTGACGTCATCGTTTGTGCATCTCCTGTTACTGCTGATCTTGGCATCCCTAAGGTAAAGGGTATGGGCATGGTCACAGGTATGGGTGAAGAGAAAGTCATCAACGAGATCATTGCTGTTCTCGAAGAGAAACACAAATAGTTTGCTTTTGTTCTTGTCGTTTACCGAAGTTTTATTGAAGTATTAAACAAATCTGAAATTAAAAGGGGGAAATTATTTTGGAGGCTTTTCTAAACACTTTATCTAACATTTTCGGTGCTTTCGGTTCCGGTATCATCATCCCTATCATCCTGTTCGTTCTGGGCAAGGCGATGGGTGTCGATACAAAGAAGGCATTCAATTCCGCACTGCTTTGCGGTGTCGGTCTGACAGGCTTTAACCTCGTCATCAACTCTTACATGGGCATCATTGCTCCGATCGTACAGTCTATGGTCGACAATGCCGGTGTCAACCTCCCTGTTCTTGATACAGGCTGGCAGTCAACATCAATCATCGCTTACTCTACTACTGTAGGCGTCCTGTTCATTGGTGTTGCGATCGCATTACAGATCATCCTCTTCCTGGTTGGTTACACTGATGTCTTCATGGCATCCGACCTCTGGAACAACTACTCATTCATGGTATGGGGTTCCATGTTATATGCTCTGACCAAGAACATGCTTCTGGCTATGGCACTGATGGTAGTCCAGCTGCTCTACATCCTGCTCTTCTCTGAAATGTGTGCACTCCGCTGGGGTACATACTACGAGTATGACGGATGCTGTATGACAGCTCCTCACCACCTCGAGTCATTCCCGTTTGCAGTCCTGATGGATTGGATCCTCACGAAGCTCGGCTTCAACAAGATCAAGATCAATGCAGCTGCATTACAGAAGAAGCTCGGTATCCTTGGTGAACCAATGATGATCGGTCTCTTCGTCGGTCTGCTTATCGGTCTGATCGGTGAAGCTCCGTTCCTCTTCGGCGAGAATGCATTAGGTGCTTGGGGTACTGCATTAGGTGCAGCCATCAACACCGCTGCTATCATGGCTGTCTTCCCGAAAGTCGCTGCTATCTTTGCTTCAGCATTTACTTCAATGTCAGATGCTTACAAGTCAAGAGCTGCTGCTTCCGCAAAAGACAGAAGATGGTTCCTGTCTGTTAACGATGCCTGCGGTTACGGCGAAACCAACACACTGGTCACTGGTATCCTTCTGATCCCAATTATGCTGCTGTTATCGTTCGTACTGCCTGGCAACAATATCCTGCCAATGGCTGACCTGTGCGCATTACCTTACATGGTTGAGGTATTCGTATGTATCTCCAATGGTAACATTGCTAAGTCTCTGGTAATGGGAGCTATCTGGTTCTCATTAGGTCTGATCATCACTTCAACTCTGGCTCCTACATTCACAGAAGTCGCAGTTGGTACTGGTCAGTTCGTACTGCCGCAGCCGGGTGTTTATGTATGCTCATTCGGTATCCTTTGCCACCCGCTGATGTGCATCTTCTTCTACGTTTTCTATTCACAGAATATCCTTCTGATCGCTGCGTGTGTCGCACTCTACGTAGTGCTCTACCTCTGGTTCAGAAAGAACAAACAGAAAGTTTACGACTATCTCGAGAACAACGCTGCTGCATATACAGTTGAATAGTGTTCTTCTAGGGTAAAGACAAGAGCGTATAAGGGCTATTGCTATGAAAATAGCGATAGCCCTTTCTATTATTAAGGAGACAGACAATGCTGAATGAATTATCATTGAATCCTCAGAACGTGCTGCTGATCACCGATGCCAATGTCGACATCGAGGTCATGAAAGATGCAGTACTTAAAAGCAAGATCAACTGCGGCAGAATAGATACTTTATTTTTCGGACCGGCAAACAAGGAAGATTTTCCTGAGCTGCAGCTGAAGATCGAGACCGGTCATCCGGAGGATGTTGAGATCCCTTCGGAAGCATATGAACTGATCAAGGATGCCGATGTACTGATGGTACATTTCTGCCCGGTATCCGGGAAACTGATCGAAAAGGCAGAACACTTAAAACTGATCATGACAAATCGTGGCGGCGTTGAACATATCGATGTGCAGGCTGCCACTTCAAGAAACATTCCGGTCGTCAACTGCATCCGCAATGCCGATGCGGTTGGAGAATTCGTGATCGGACTGATGATAGATCTGACAAGAGACATCACCTTGTCTCATAACCTCTTGCAGGAAGGCAAGTGGAAAAGAGAATACTATAACTCTGCACAACAAAAGACCTTAGGCAATTCCACAGTTGGTCTGATCGGACTTGGGAATGTCGGTTCCGTTGTCGCAAAGAAACTGCTGGCATTAGGTGTCCACACGATCGTTTACGACAAATTCGTTTCTTATGAATCTCTGGTGAAAAAAGGACTGGGTGATCTGGAATATACGGAAGATCTGGATTATCTGTTAGGTACAGCTGACATCGTTTCTTTACATCTGCGCTATGTTCCGGCAACGGAAAAGTGGTTCCGTCTGGAACATTTCAGAAAGATGAGGAAGGATGCCTATTTCATCAATTCCGCAAGAGGCGGTATACTTGATTATGGTGATCTGGTCACAGCGCTGGATGAAGGTCTGATCGCCGGTGCAGCTCTGGATGTCTTTGACAGAGAGCCGTTAGGCGATGACTATCCTTTGCTTCACAGGGAGAATGTCTTACTGACTTCACATCTTGCAGGGACGACACTGGATTCCATCGCCTTGTCGCCATATATCCTGACAAGAGATATCAATGAGATCATTGAGAAGGATATTCCTGATCGCATCGTCAACTTTAAAAAGATCACATTATAAAGGGGAAATATTATGTTATTGAGAGAAGAAAGAGAAGAGATCGTAAAATACGGAAAGATCATGGTCGACCGTCAGCTGACTGTCGGTACTTTCGGCAACATTTCCGTATACAACAGAGAACTTGATCTGTTTGCGATCACACCATCCGGTTTTGACTACTACAAGACTTCACCGGAGGATTGCGTCATATTAAGACCTGACGGAACGATCGTCGAAGGCGATAAGAAACCGTCAAGCGAAGTCGATATGCACAGGATCTTCTATCAGAGGAAAAACAACATCAATGCGGTCGTCCATACCCATTCCGTTTATGCGACGACTTTATCCTGCCTTGGATGGAGCGTACCGCAGTTACATTACCTGGTGGCATATTCGGGAAAGGAAGTTCCATATATCCCTTACGTTCAGTTTGGTACCTATGATCTGGCGGAAGCCTGCTACGATGCGATGGGTGACAACCGCGCCTGCATCTTAGGCAACCACGGTCTTCTTTCAACAGGCAAGTCTCTGGCTTATGCGATGGATGTTGCGGAACAGATCGAATTCTGCTGCCACTTATACTACAACTGCAGAGTTGCAGGCAAAGAGCCGATCTTACTGACAGATGAACAGATGGATGTCGTCAGAGCCGGTTTTGGAGATTACAGGAAGAAATAATGAAGTGCGTTTACTGCGGAAAAGAGTATTCTGAGGGCGGAACAAAGATCAGAGTATCCAACAATACTTTTGATGTCTGTTGCAATGAATGCAAGAAGCTGACCATGGAATACCTTGAGAAAGATCAGAAATACAAGACAAGATCCTATCTGATGATCTTCTGCGGAAGCATCGGTTTCATATTGTCGACATTCCTGTTCAATGGAACATACAAGCTGGTACCAATGTATATCGGTATGGTGATCATGGGCGTTTCCCTGATCCTTTATCCATACATCTTCCAGAGCTTCATCACCTTCACGAGATATCCGATCAAGAAGGCTGACAGAGCCGTCAGGATCGGCGGTGTCGTAATCACTTTGTTATCTCTTGTCTTTCTGGTGCTGACGTTTACGGGGGCATAGGATATGAATGTCGATTTACTGGTACTGATCGGTGTCATCATTGCCGATGCCGTATTACTGATAGAACTCATGTTTTTCATCTGCCGAAAGGCTGTTTCCAACAGACTGATCAGAGCTGCTTTCGATGGCAAGGAAGAAGAGTTTGAGGCAGTTTCAAAAACCTTCATCGCCAAGACTTTAAGCAAGTTCGATCTACAGCTGATCCGATTCAATGTCGCTGAGATCAGAAGAGATGATGAAAAGATGGAAGAATGCATCAGAAGATTCAATGAGATGGATCTGAAAGATTCGCAAAAGAAAAAGATCTATCCGCGCATCTTCTATCACTACATCGACAAGAACAGAAAGCAGGATGCCAAAGACTATTACGAAAAACTTTCTCAGTTTGGCGTATACAAAAACAAGAAAGATATCGAGATGACTTATGATGCCTTTATCAAAGGCGGTCATCAGTATCTGGACGAAGCACTCAAATCCCTTCCGGGAACTTCAAGAGAAGATCTTCCGGCAAAGGAAAAACTGATCGCCAAGATGTATGAAAACAAGGGCATCAATCAGGAGGCCAAAAAGTACTACAATCTCTCCGATCAGCACAAGGCAAAGCTGCTTGGAAAACAATAAGAAATGAGACGGTGAATCCGTCTTTTCTTTTGCGATACAATAGAGATAAACAAGGAGAACGAACAATGGCGATCACAGTCAATCTGCGTTATACAGGCGTCGATGGCAACGCTCTGAAATTTGTAAGAGAAATGATGGAAAGCGGTACTGTCGAACTGATCAGGAATGAGAAGGGAAATCTGAAGTATGAATACTTTCGGTCTCTGGAAGATCCGGAAACGATCTTACTGATCGACAGCTGGGAAGATCAGGAAGCGATCGATCTTCATCACGCATCACCTATGATGAAGACATTGGCTGAGTTAAGGGACAAGTATGACCTGCATATGATCGCAGAGCGTTATACCGATCTTCAGACACCGGAATCGGAAAATCAGTTTATCAGAAAATGAAACTTCAAATCGTTAAAGCAGGGATCAATGGCGAAGGGATCGGCTTCTATAAAAGAAAGCCGGTTTTCGTCGAGGGCTGTTTTCCTGGGGAAACGATAGATTGTGACATCATCGATGAAGGAAGACATTGCCGGGGGAAATTAAAGAAGATCATTCAAAGAAGTCCATATCGGATCTCATCACCTTGCCCACATTCATTCAAATGCGGAGGATGTACTTTGATCGATCTTGAATACGAGGAACAGTTAAGGATCAAGAAACAGCTCTTGGAAGGAGCTTTGTATAAGTATGCGGAATATGAAGAGGAGATCAATGATATCGTTCCGAGTCCGAAACAGTTCTCATACAGGAACAAATGCAATCTCCCCGTGATCGAACATAACGGAAAACTGGTGAATGCCTTGTACAAGCAGGGATCAAATCATCCGGCTTTGATCGATGAGTGTATCGTGCATGATGAGAAAGTTGAAAAGATCAGAAAGCGGATCCTGAATGTACTTAACCATCATCATCTCAAGGCCTATTACCACAAGGAAAAAAGCGGCATCAGGCAGCTGGTCATCAGAGGTTTTGAAGATGAGTATCAGGCAGTTATCATTTCAGGAAACGATGATCTCGGCAATATGATCGATGATCTGAAAAAGATCAGAGATCTCACAAGTGTCTATCAGGGGATCAATATCCACAAGAATCCGGTGAATATGATGCCGGAGCATCTCAAACTCCTATACGGAAAAAAGAAGATCGAGATGAAGACAGGTGACTATCGTCTGTGCCTGTCCCCGCAGGCATTCTTTCAGCTCAACCATGATCAGGCATCAAGGATCTATCGTGACGTTTCAGAAATGATCGATGAAAGAAAGAAGCTGATCGTTGAAGCATATTGCGGTATCGGTGCCATCTCCCTTTATCTTCATGACAAAGCGGAAAGGCTGATCGGAATAGAGATCATTGAACGGGCAGTCAAAGACGCAAAGGACAACGCAAGGATCAATCACTATGATCACATGGAGTTCATCTGTGATGATGCATCCAAGGCATTGAGAAAGATCACCAAAAACGAAAAGATAGATGTGCTGGTAGTCGACCCGCCAAGGACTGGTTTGGATGATGAATTGTTGACGACATTGTTGAAAACAAAGATCGATCAGATCATCTATATCTCGTGTAACCCATCCACTTTAGGAAAGGATCTGAGTATCCTGCAGAAGAAGTATCATATAGCTTCAATACAGGGCTATGACTTGTTTCCAAATACACCTCATGTGGAGACGGTATGCCTCTTGTACCACCAAAAGAAAGAGTTCATTTCCGTGCCGTATGAGCCAAAAGGCGAGGAATATCTACAACTGATAAATAATTAAAATTGAAATTTGCGAGGGAAAACCATATGACATTACTGCAAACTGATTGTTTGATTAACGGTTTTGTTGAACGATCAAAGGAGATCCTGCGGGATAATCTGGTCGGTGTGTATTTGCACGGCTCTTTGGTTATGGGATGCTTCAATCCCCAAAAGAGCGATATAGAC
>JAFYHT010000070.1 GCA_017539025.1 Erysipelotrichaceae bacterium | reverse complement strand
CGGGAATGATCTCTGTATCCATTGTTTTTCATAACCTCCTTAAGGAAGATTATAAAAAAGACCTGAGTTTTAAACATCAGGTCTTATCACCCTACATTTTCTTAAAGGCGTATGGTCACCCTACAAAAATTTAAATCGCCTATTTATATATCAGTTGAATCCGTAGGACTTCAACTCAGACATATCATATCCGAGATATTTCAGCAGTTCGCTGACAGTTACAAGCTGGTATCCCTGATCGATCAGTTCGGGGACCAGCTTTTCACTTGCGTAATAGGAAGACATATACAGGGAATGCATCAGAATGATATCGCCATCTTCGGTATACTTCATGATCCTGTTATAGGTGATATCCTTGTCCCTGTTGGACCAGTCCTTGGAATCAACAGTCCACAGGATCGCCGGGATATCGATGATGGCTTCCATATCCTTGTTTCGGTTGCCATAAGGCGGACGATAACTCTTCATCTGATACCCGAGCTTTTCATAGACATAGTCGATCGGTTCATAGACCGTCCACTTTGCCTCACTTGCAGAAAGTTTTTTCAGATTCTCGTGATTCTCGGTATGGGAGCCGAACTCCATTCCCAAAGAGATCCCGTATTCGATATTCTCCAGTTCCGCCTTGGACATCCTGCTTCCCACTGAAAAGAATGTCGCCCTTGCCCCATATCTGTCATACAGTTCATATAACGGAATATCAACCTTGATATACGGTCCGTCATCATAAGTGATCGCCACCATCGGACGATCCGGATCGATGTAGACCAGCCTTTCATCCGTTTCTTCTTTCACACCGGGATCCTTTCCGGTCACGGTCTTAAGGAAACCCAAAGGCAAATGATATTCAAAATCATATTCTTCACTGTACACATTCAATCTTTCATCAATGATCTTCAGATGAAACTTTGAAAGATCGAGTTCTTGTGCAGATGTATCCAGATAGAATTTCGAAGTATAGGCGATATCCTTTCCTGCCTTTTTCATCTCATAACGCAGATGATTGGAAAGGATATCTGCACCATCTATTATCTCAAGAGAAAGTTCTTCATCATTTTCATCGACATAGAACTTCTTTCCATCCATATAGGAGATCACAAAAAGATCTCCGCTTTCTTCCTTTACGTAATCATAGATGCGTTCTTCCTTGTTTTCACAAAGACTCATCGCATAGTCTCTGATCGCTTCATTGTCTGCAGGATAAAAAGCGACACATTTGCCGTTTTTGAATTTTTCGGCTCCTTCATTGGCTGACTTTGCGCAAGCGCTGATCAGTACAGCCAGCAAAAGGAAGATGATGCTAAAGACCTTTTTATTCAATCGTTATCCTTCCTTCGGTTTCTGTATAGAGACCTGAAAAATCATTCAGGTACTTCGCATAATCGATCAGTCCCTGGATATCGACCGGACCGTTTTCCACGATCTTTTCACCATCCTGAAAGACTGTATTTCCATCACCCGCATTAAACAGTACGTAGTTGGTCGATCCCAGCGTATACATCGCATCCAGATCGATCGGCACATATTCGCCATCCTTTTCGATGAAGACATCCTTCACTCTTCTGTTTGCGTTCTTAAAGCCGATGAACATGTTGTTGTCATCCTGAAGGACTGCGCTTTCAATACTCGTATCGATCGTATATTTCAATCCGGAAACCTGTAAGAAAGCTCCGAATTCGCCAACCGCATTTCCTTCAAATTCATAGAGATAATCCGTCTGTTTTGCGCCATACTCCAAGGCATCCAGTATCATCTGTCCACTGACCCTGACACTTGCCAGAGCGTTCTGGAACGGTGCGACATTCAAAAGATCCTGAAAGTTCAGAGTTCCCGCTTCGATATTTGACCTGACAGCACCGCCGTTGATGACGGCGACATCTGTTCCCATTTCGTGTCTTATCGCATCCGCAAAGAAATCACCGCAGGTCGTCTCCCTTGAGCGGCTCATCCTGATCCCGTTTTCATCAGCGATATGTAAGTCGTGGTCAAGTTCACAGATCTCCTCAGAAAGGATCTCATCCAGCGAAACATAAGCTTCATCGATCTTCTTTAAGACAGCTTGATCCTGCCCTTCATATTCCGTGTAATGCAAGGCATAGATATTTCCATCCTTCCCCAGGACCAGTTCCCCAACTTCCTGCAGCTTGGTGCCGACAGAAGACAATAAGACGTCCTTGTTTTCAGCATTGGGATAAAGATCGGCAGTGATCAGGGAATGGGAATGGCCATCCAGGAACACATCGATCCCTCTGGTCTTTCGGATCATGGTGATCGAATCAAAAGGCTCGCTGTAGATATCCGAACCCAGATGAGACAAAGCGATGACATAATCCGCACCCTGTCTTTTCACCTCTTCAACTGTTTTCTGTATCTTTTCCGCAAGCGCATCTCCTGTTTCATCCGCATAGAAATCATAGACGTATTCATCCCCTTCCATAAAGAATTTCGGAGTGGAAGTAGTGATCGATGATGGTGTCAGGATGCCGATCAGTCCGACCTTTGTCTGATCAAATTCCAAGATCAGATATTCAACAGTCCCGGATAAGGCATTCTCCTTGTTTCCGTTATATCTCACGTTGGAAGCGATCACCGGAAATTCCATTTCAGCGATCCTGTCTCTTAAGACATCCATGCCGTAGTCGAATTCATGATTGCCGATGGTCACGGCATCATATCCCATCTCATTCATCAGAGAAACGATCAGTTCTCCTTTTGACAGGGAACCCAAAGTACCGCCCTGCAGATAATCGCCGCAGTCGACCAATGCAACATAAGAACTTTCCGCCTTGCGTTCATCGACCAGGGCCTTGAGTGAAGCAAGGCCGACATTCTCATTTACTTCACAATGGACATCAGACGTAAAAAAGATATGAATATCCTCTTTCTGTTTCTTCTTCATCTGACAGGAAGACAGGCTTGTACATATCAAAAGTATCAGTAATACGGAAATGAACTTTTTCATCACTATTCCTCAACGATCTTTCGGACACACCTGATCCATGAAATTTCAAAATCCTTGATCGCTATTTTCATTATTTTCATTATAAATCATTATAATAGTAAGTATGTTGAAACTATATTTTCTCAGACATGGACAGACCGAATACAACGTCATGATGCATGTACAGGGCTGGAATGATTCCCCTCTGACTGAGCTTGGGATCTATCAGGCAAAATGCGCAGGCTACGGCGCCAGAAACATCGTATTCACTCATGCCTATTCCGGCGATTGCGGCCGGCAGATCGAGACCGCGAAGACCTTCATGTCGCAAAACCTTCATCCAATAGAGATCATCCCCGATATGCATTTCAGAGAGATGAGCTACGGCGGTTTTGAGAACGGATCCTATCAGGATATGTTAGGAAAACTGTATGAAGATGTCGGTGCGGAATTTGACGGCTACGATGGATTATACCGCTACTACGACGCGATACAGATCGGTGCCAAGATCGAAGAAAACGACAAGAGCGGAAAATTCGAAGGAAATGAAAAAGCGACGAAACGGATCCTGGAAGGGATATCCATCCTGGCTCAAAAACATCCCAATGGCGATATCCTGATCTCCACTTCTTCCTATATCATCGCCTTGCTGATACATCATCTCTTCCCTGAGATCCCTCAGGATTCCCTGGTCGGAAACGGTTCTCTTACCATCATCGGATATGAAAATGAAAAGTTTGAGATGTTGTCATACAACGATCTCTCCTATCGCCAAGAAGGAGAGAAACACTTCAGAAACGAATAAACAAAATGTGGTTCCCTTTAGGGGAGCCACTTTTCATCATCGACCACGATCTTTTCATCAACTCTGCTGAAACAGCTCATGAATTCCCAGGCTTTTTCACAGGTGAACGGTCTGATCTCATGAGCGTGATGGCTGATCGAACACAGCGCGGTATAGATCTGACCATCCTTGCTTTGATAGTAACGGATCGTGGTAACGCTCTCCGGAAATGAGTCATCCGTGAACTGTTCAACGATATCACCCTCATATCCATAGATCGAATCACTCCATTCACTGCGGTTTGCCATAGAGATCTCAAACGGCGTTTCCACACCATTGACCTTCATCAGATAATTGATCCTGTTGACGCACGCAAAACTCTGAAACGGCAGTTCGCCTAGTGGTGAATTCTCGCCGCCGCTGTAAAAGACAGGGACCATCACCTCTTCATTCACGAATGGGGAATCGGAAAACTGACAGTTCTTTCCGACATCAACACTCGCACCCATCGGCGCAAGTGCCGCAAAGACTTCCGGATACTTCTGATAGAGATCCCATGTCTTGATCGAACCCATCGAAAAACCAGTCGCATAGATCTTCTTCTCATCGATCGAATAGATCTGCTTCAGCTGTTCAATCACTTCCATCACTTCAGTGGCTGTAGTCCTCATATGATTTTCGATCGCACATAAGATGAAATCATTGTCATAAGCGATCTGAGGCCAACCGGCGATCGAAGCGGTCGTGATCGCTGTATCGCCTCCTCCATGAAAACATAACAGTAACGGTTTTTCTTTTTGATCAGGATCTTCTTTTCTGAATACGACAGCGCCTAATTCATAGGTCTCTGTTTTGATCGCTGTATTGTCATCTGACGTTTTCACTTCAAAAGAAAGTGGTTCCATCAAAATTCCGTTTTTTCCAGGATAGTAGGTTTCCGCAAGCTTCCCATTCCATCTCTGATATCCGGCAATATCTCTATCAAACAGTTCATCAAATGGGAGATCCTCTTCTTTGATGACGATGATATCTTCACATTCGATCTGCGGCTCAACACTCAAACCTTTTAATACGGCAGCCGTCAAAGTGATGTCATCACTTCCAAGCATACTCAAAGAAGAAGTACCTTTGACTTGTTTCAGATAGTTCTTTGCGATATAGTCAGCACCTTTTCCTGAGGCAAATACTGTTGTCGCTGCCGGTGAGGCAAAGATAGAATACGAATCTGCCTTTTCATCATGGATCAGGCCATGAGAAAAACCTGATATTCCAACAGCGGTCTTTTCCATGATCCTTTCATAGATGCCGCTTTCTTCCTTTTCCCAGCTTCTGATCGGATTGACAAACAAAACAAAACCGCCGTTTCTCTGGGCAATGACATCGATTCCTTCTTCATATATGAGATCGACCGCTTCCTCCTCATTCATCTTTTCATCAGGAAAAACCATGATGAATGGAGCAGAGAAACCGTAATTGATGAGATCTGTTCTCATGAGATCTTCCGGTTCGCAAAGATAGATCTCATGTCCATCCAACACGAAAGAAGTGAGATAGCCTCCTTTCTTTGTTTCCTTGGTCTCAGGTCTGATATCTACTGTTTTGATCTCCTTATTCTGAGCACAGCTCACAAGGAAAAACAGCATCAAGATGATCGATAATATCTTCTTCATTTTCCTCATTCTATCGCTTTTCTTTCCGATTCTCATCAGACAAAAGAAACTGTCTTTTCAAAAAAGTAAGAATCATATTTCCATTGAAATACAATCTTTGAACGCAAAGCGATAAAAATGTGTTACATTAAACTCATGTTATATACCAATACTTTGGATGCCATAGGCAATACACCATTGATAAAACTGAATCGGATCTCGGAAGAAGGCTGTGCCGATATTTATGGCAAATTCGAGGCCGTCAATCTCGGCGGATCCATCAAGACCAGAACTGCCTTCAATATGATCAACGAAGCAGAAAAACAGGGACTTCTCAACGAGAACTCCGTCATCGTCGAATGTACCTCAGGCAATCAGGGCATTGCCCTGGCCATGATCGGCGCCATTAAAGGCTATCGCGTCATCATCGTCATGCCTGACTCGGTCTCCATCGAAAGAAGACATCTGATCTCCATGTATGGGGCACAGATCAGACTGGTCCACGATGAAGGAAACATCGGTGAATGTATCGCCAAGTGTCAGAAGATCGTAGAAAACTCTGCCAGGGAAGACCCTTATGTCTTTGTTCCCGGACAGTTTGAAAATCCTGCCAATGTCGCAGCTCAAAGGATCACCGGTGAAGAGATCGTGAAAGATCTTCCTCACATCGACGGTTTCTGCTGCGGTTTCGGAACAGGTGGAACACTAACAGGTATCGGTACAGTACTGAAGGAACACAACCCGGATATCGAGATCTGGGTCGCCGAACCGGAAAATGCGGCGATACTGTCCAACAAGCCGATCGGAACTCATATCCAGATGGGGATCGGTGACGGCGTCATTCCTCCTATCCTGGATCAGGATATCTACTCCGATATCTGTATCATCACTGATGATGAAGCTCTCAAGGTCGCCAAACGCCTGGCCAAGGAAGAAGGCCTCTTATGCGGGATCTCTTCCGGGACCAATGTGGCAGCTGCCTTGAAGCTCGCCAGAAAACTCGGAAAAGGCAAGACAGTCGTAACCGTCTTACCTGATACAGGCGAAAGATACTACTCCACTCCATTGTTCGAATAAATGCGCCATGCGCATTTTTCTTATCTCTACTCTAATTTAGCACTTGTTTATCACTGTTGCTAGCACTTAATGCTTGACAGTGCTAATTATTGTGATACTATATAGGTGTAGGGTAATTGAAGTCCCTGTACAGGAGGTAATGAAAATGAAGTATTTTCCAAGAAATTTAGATGTATTCGATGATATGTTTGATGGATTCTTCGCAAAAGAACCGGTATATAACAATTCCGTTATGAGAACTGATGTATTCGAAAAAGACGGCTACTACAACCTCGATATCGAACTCCCTGGCTATCAGAAAGAAGATGTCCAGATGGAACTGATCGACGGCTATCTGAATATCAAAGCTACTCACAATGTTTCGAGCGAAGAAAAAGATGCCAAAGGCAATCTGATCAGATCTGAAAGAAGATTCGGCAGCTGCTCAAGAAGCTTCTATGTCGGTGAAAACATCAAGGCTGAAGATGTCAAGGCAAAATTCGAAAACGGTATCTTAAATATCGTACTTCCTTCCAAGGAACAGAAATCGATCGAAACAAAACAGACTGTCACGATCGACTAAATCATTCAATACAAGACAGAAGCGAAATGCTTCTGTTTTTTTGTCTTCAAACTTCTCTATAGCATCTGCTATACAGAAGTTTATGCCTATCTATATGAAAACAGCTCCCGCATATGCGAGAGCTGAATTTTCTTAATCGAAAAGTTTTGCCTTCTTGAGTCTGACGACCAGCACCGGGATCAGTAATAACTGAATGATGATGCCCGGAACAGCCTTGATGAAAGCAGCAGAAAGCCACATCTGCAGAGAATAGTTCCCTGCCTTGAAGATCAAAGCGTTCAATACACCATAGACAAGTCTTCCGCATAACATGCTTAAGATCAGTACGGCATATGCCTTGACATAGTCGTTTTCGATCTTCAACACTCTGTTGAGTAAGCCGGTCATGAAACCATAGACTGCCAGTTCACAAAGCATCTGTCCAAGCATCGGTGTTGGAGGCATGCCAAAGATGAAATGGGAAAGTAGCGGCGTCAGGAAACCGCAGATCGCTCCAAAGAAAGGACCTACGGCATATCCCGCAACCAGTACAGGGATATGCATCGGAAGGAAGATGCTTCCGGCATTCGGGATCATGTGGAATGCCTGAGGAAGGACGACGCCGATGGCGACAAATAATGCGGTCAATACGAGTTGTTTAGTTCTGTTCATACATTTTTCTCCATAAATAAAGGTATCTCCTCCTCTTGCCGAGAAAGCGATACCTTCATGATATCGATAAGTTGTTTTAGAAATACTGAGGCTTCAGCCCGATATCATCACTTCAGTGATGACTGTTATATTATATCACGGATCAGATCCAATGCCTCATCGATCAGCTGCGAAGTGCTTTTATCCTTCACTCCCGGGATATTGACATCGCATTTGTTGAACGGGATCAGGATCTTCTTGGCATCACTGGAGCCGACTGCTTCCGCCATCTTTGTGGTCACTTCTCCAAGCAGAGAATTGGGGATGGCGATCCCGACAGGACCGACGATGATATCTGCCTGATGGCAGGCAACGATCATCGCGTTCTCACCGGTCGCTGCTTCATCCGCTCCGCCCTTCAACATGTTTCCGGTCGCGATGGAATTAGTTCCGATCGCTCTGACAGTGACATTCTCAAAACTGTCCTTGATCTGTTTGACCAGCTGCTTTCCGATATTGCCGCCCTGGCCGTCGATTACTGCTATCTTCATCTTTCTGCTCCAAAAAACTCTTCAAACATATCTATCTCATCGGCGATGATGTCATCGCTCAATTCCTGTCTGGCATCTTCCTGCTTTTCAGAAGTGCCGGTGGTGAATCTATTGACTTTACCATTTTCTACATAGAAGAAATTCGGCGCATAGATCCTTTTCTGTCCTACCTCAACGACATTTCCGTCTTCATCTTTCAATGTGTAATCCGAGAGGACTTCATCGAAATATTCCAGGAGTTTTTCATACTCAGGTCTTGTTTCCACCTTTTCCACCAGCTCTCCTTCTTCAAGGACATACTGGTTCCTTAATATTTCGTTATGTTCATCATCCCATATCTGCAGGTAATAGATCTTTTTGATACCGGCCTTTTTTGCGACCTCAATGGCCTTTTCGATGACCGATCTGCACCATGGGCACATCTCATCTCCGACATAGAGATAGAACGTTTCTTTGTTTTCGATCATCTCGATGACTTTGGAAGGTTCTGTCTCCTCAAAAGGATGATCCTCAGGAATACTGATGGTCCTGTTTTCCTTGCCTGAAGCATTGGTCGTACCGTTTAAAGATTCATAGGCTTCCTTAAACGCAAGAGTACTTGAAGTGCTGTCATCACCGCATTCATCATCAGCAATGTCGCAAGCCTGCGATCCGCTGTCAGGTACTTTCTCCTCTTCTTTCTTACATGACGAAAAAGACAACATCATCAATATACATAACAGTATTCCGATCAGTTTCTTTCTCATTCAGGCAGCCTCGGTAAAAAACTCTTATACAGAGCTAAGTATAATATCACGGAAATAAATACGCAAACGACCGCATTGATGGCTGTCGTACCTGCGACCCATGTCGCAATGATCTTAGCCGCATCCTGTGGGATGCCCAAAAGATAATTCCTGTAGAAATAACCGACGATCGGATCGGCGACCACATTGAAACCAAGACCGCAGAATGCCGAAAAAGCACAGATCAGTGTGATCTCTTTCTTATCCGTCTTTTCCTTCAGATGGAGATTTTTCGCAACTGTACCTGAGATCAGACCGATCAGAAATTTTAACAGGAAAGTCTTTGGTGCCGAAACGATATAACGGGGATCCAGGACATCAGCGATCGAAAGGCCGATCGCACCGGACAATCCGCCATAGATCGGACCCAGAAACCAGGAAGAGATGACAACGATCGCATTGGCGATATGGATCGCAGTCGAAGTTCCGGCTGTGATCGGGATCGTGATCTTGCCGTAAGTGAATGCCACATAGTTGATCACCGCAAACATGGCTGTATATACAAGCTTTCTCGTTTTTACATTCGTCATAGGTTTTCACCTTCTTTCAATAATAAGTTATCAGTAAATTGATTTACTTAAAAGTACCAATTTCGTATAATTTAATAGTACCAATTTATCATGCTGGAACTGAATAAAGAAATAAAAACACCGATCTATCAACAGATCTATGAACAGTTCAAGGAACAGATCATTTCCAATACTTTAAAAGCGCATGAACGCCTCCCTGCCACCAGGACTCTGGCCCAGGATTATCACATCAGCCGCAACAGTGTCTTAAATGCCTACCAGCAGCTGGAATCGGAAGGCTTCATCTCTTCAAAGATCGGATCCGGTTTTTATGTGGAAGAACTGCCTGAAAACAACATGCAGAATGAAAAAGATGCGGTCATTTTGAATTCTGAAAACGAAGAAAAGACCTATCGCTATGACTTCCGCTATGGCTCCATCGAACCCAATTTCTATCAGACAAAAGCCTTTCGAAAAGCTTTGAAAGAGGCTCTGAACGAACTGGAAGAAAAAACGATCCTCAACGATCTTGAACCCCAGGGATTATTCTCGTTCCGTAAGCAGATCGCAGAACATTTAAGAGAAGTTCGAGGTGTTGATTGCGATCCCAAACAGATCGTGATCACCGGTGGTCATCGATATTCTCTGAATCTGCTGGCAGAGTTTTTTGATCATAAAGACTATGATGTTGCGATCGAAGATCCCGGACACAGGGATGTCCGCAATGTTTTTGAAAAAGCTTCCTACAAGATCCATCCCATCCCCTTGGATGATAACGGGATCAGGATCGATCAGATCGGAAAACTCTCGCATACTCTTGTCTGTCTGACCCCTTCTCATCAGTTCCCTATGGGAATGATCCTTCCGATCGCAAGACGATTCGAACTGTTGAAATGGGCGAAAGAAAATGACGGCTACATCATCGAAGACGACTATGATTCCGAACTGCGTTACAGGGAACGTCCGATACCCGCATTGTATTCTCTGGACTTACATGAGCGGGTCATCTATCTGGGATCCTTCTCCAAATCCCTTTCACCGGATCTGAGAGTCTCCTATATCGTCTTCCCTGCAGGCATATCCCTTCCGTTACAATCATTCCATTCGGGGACATCCCTGCTGATACAGATGACACTGTCCAATTATCTGAAAAGCGGCGAATATCGAAAACGCATCAACAGGATGAGAAATTCTTTAAGAAAAAAACACAACATGATCATCGATTTCTTTCATGAGAACTATCAGGACAAGATCAAGATCTATGGCATCGGCGGCGGAAGCCATTTCGTGCTTGAGATCCCAAACAAAAAGAAAGATCTCTTAAAGATCTTTCATGAAGAAGATGTCGCTGTCTATCCGATATCAGACCTTTATTTCGATCGGAAAACAGGACATGAAAACATGATCATGATCGGATACAGCGGTATCCCATTAAAACAGATGAACGAATATCTGGATCATCTGAAAACAGCTATCGACTTGCTCATGTAAAAGATCCCTTATGCAGGGATCTTCTTTAGTTATCGGAACGGTTATAGGAACACTTCATGTGGACACTGGCATCCAGTAGTACCTTGCCTAAAGTATCCAGTGTTTCCTTCTTTGCCATCTCACAGATCTTTTCGTTTGCCTCGTCGATCAATGAGAAATCATTATCCTTCATCATCTTCTCATCGTATTCCCTGATCAGCTGATGTCCCTTTGCCGGGACTTTCATCTGATATCTTTCGATATGCTGGATACATGTACCGAAATGCGGATCAGCCAGAGCACCGATGAGTCTGGAACCCCAGTAGAAGTTATCAGTCGATACATCCAGAGATACCTCACTCATATACTTCGGCATCTTTGATGTGTTCGTATAAAGCGGAACGACCGTATTGAACGGATTGGCACCGAAACAGATCCATTCCACTCCCTTGAGTTTTTCAGGCATATAGCCTCTGATCTGCAGGACTGCCATGACTCCGGTACGGGAGATACCGATCGGACGGTAGATCCCTTTCTTAGGATCGTCATACTTCTGGTAAGGATTGTATGGCGTTCCCTGATAGTAGGAAGACAAGATATATTTGACATCTTCTACCGTGATCTTCTTTTCCGCAACCATGGACCATGGGATATCATCGCTCTCCGGCGTATAGTCGGCATCTTCTCCATCCCACTTGTAGGTATTCGGGTTGAAGTATCTACCCATGAACCACCCTCTTGGCGTGTTGTATACATGATCCCCATCATCATGGGAACCGAAACAGTAACGCGGATTGAAGGTCTTTCCCTTGTTGAGATCCAGGTGATTCCTTTCGATGAAATCCTTGAGATCAGAACAGCACATGTGATACTTCTGATCGCCATAGGCATCTTCCAGATCGAACTGATCGATGCCTAACTGGTTAGGCATGATCGCATATTCTTCATCCTTGATCCTCTTGGCCATCCAGTGATGACCGCCGATGGTCTCTAGCCACCAGACTTCATTCTCGTCATTGAAGGCGATGCCGTTTGGCTCATAGGTTCCATATTTTTCCAGCAGTTCCCCTAATCTCTTGACGCCTTCTCTGGCACTTCTGATATAAGGCAATACCAGTACGACGTAGTCTTCTTCGCCAAGACCGCCGGGAACTTCCTTCTGTTTTCCCTTCTTTTCCTGATAGATCACATAAGGATCGGCACCCAATACTCTCGGATTGGTCGAGATCGTCTCCGTTGCCGTCATACCGACATTGGCCTCGTTGATGCCGTTGGCCGCCCAGATGCCGTTCTTGAGATCGACGGAAGGCGTCGATGTATAAGTCATCGGATTATCAGGAAGCTCGATGCTCAGGTGAGCGATCTTGCTGGTGTATTTGCGGGGCTGTTTCTTTGGATCGACAGTGATGAGTTTCTTCACATCAAAACGACCGTCATCGTTCCTGGCGATCATCGTCGAACCATCATAAGAAGCCTTCTTGCCTACCAGTATCGTCGTACAAGCCATACATATTCTCCTATCTCATAAAGAATTCATTGATCCTGTCTTTGATATCTTCCGCCTCGTCATAGACCGCGTGGGAATATCCGTCATAGAAGTAGGATTCACATTTTAAGATACGGGCTGTTTCACCCATCTCTTCGACTGTAAATACCTGATCGCATCTGGAACCCAATACCAGAACAGGGATCTTGATCTCACCAAGTCTTTCCATGATATCAAAGCCCTGGCAGGCTTCCAGTCTGATCGTGAAAGCCTTGAGCTCCTCATCAGTCAGAGACTTGTACATCGAGATCATCATATCGATGAACTGTTCATACAGTTCTTTCGTATAAACATCTTTCATGAAGGCATCGATCAGCCTCAAGATATCTTTTTCTTTGGCATATTTCAGCCATACTGAGGTCTTCCTTTCAGGATCGACCTTACTGACAGTTGAACACAGGACCAGCTTTTTCACCAGATCCGGATGATTCAGAGTCAGACACTGCGCCACCATACCGCCCATTGACACGCCATAGAGATAGATATCTTTCAACTCCATTTCTTCTATTGCCTGAGCGACATCCTCTGCCATATCCTCAATCTTGAGACCCTCTCCAGGATCCTCTTTATAATCAAAAAGGTAGACAGTATAATCTGTCGCAAATATCTCATAAGCATTGATCACTGCCTGCGGTGTTTCACTGACTGGTCTCAAAGAGAGACCCGGAAGGATGACCATCGTTTTTGGCCCGCTTCCGAATGTAATATACTTTATATCCATACCTAAATTGTCATGTATTTTATGATCAATGTCAAAGAAATAGAGCTAATATTTCGATGTAAACGCTTTGAAATGATATTTCACACAGAATTACCACAAAGAAAGAAAAAAGCTCCTGAATTCAATGTCTCAGGAGCCTGAATGATCCTTATTTTTCAACGATCACGATCGATTCGATGACCGGCATATCCTCTTGTGCGATCGAACCGTTGTTGTCGATCGGCTTTGCATCCTTTGCGATCTGTAAAGCGACCTCATAGCCCTCGATCACCTTACCGAAAGCCGCATATTCACCATCCAGCCAGCTTCCGTCTCCTACCATGATGAAGAACTGCGAAGAAGCGGAATCGGGATCCTTGGCTCTGGCCATGGAGATGACCCCTTCCGTATGCTTCAGATCATTGACGATGCCGTTAGACAGGAATTCGCCCTTGATCCTTTCGACTGAACCCGTCGTATCCATGCCACCCTGGATCATGAAACCATCGATGATCCTGTGGAAACGGTTATCCGTATAGAAACCATCTTTCACCAGCTTCACGAAATTCTCTACCGTCAACGGAGCAATATCCGGATAGAGTTCCAGTTTCATCGTTCCATAATCCTTTACTGTGATCTCGCAATAGATCGGTCCGCTTGTTTCGGTAATGTTTTCTTCTTTTGTCTCTTCTTTCTTTTCTTCTTTCTTTGAACAGCCTGCAATGTTCAGCAACAATACAAGCACGAATAATATCTTAATATACTTCATCTTTTTTACCTCGTCTTTACTATTATACAGTCATTTCGATTGTGAAATGAATCACAAACTGATAAACTGTAAGTATAGACAAACAGGAGGAATAAATAATGGCTAATCGTTTTGTCCTTAATGAAACATCCTATCATGGCGCAGGAGCTGTGAAAGAGATCGTCAATGAAATCAAAGCCCGCGGCTTCAAGAAAGCATTCGTCGCATCTGACCCGGACCTCGTCAAATTCGGTGTTACCGCAAAAGTAACTGACCTTCTTGATGAAGCAGGCATCACATACGAGCTGTATTCAAACATCCAGCCTAACCCGACGATCGAAAATGTTCAGACAGGTGTCAAAGCATTCGCAGACTCCGGTGCTGACTGCATCGTTGCGATCGGCGGTGGCTCATCAATGGATACTTCCAAAGCGATCGGTATCATCAATACCAACCCGGAATTCGCTGATGTCAGATCATTGGAAGGTGTTGCAGCAACAAAGAACCCTTGTACACCGATCCTGGCCGTTCCGACAACTGCCGGTACAGCAGCTGAAGTTACGATCAACTACGTCATCACTGACCCGGAAAACAAGAGAAAATTCGTCTGTGTCGACGTCCATGATATCCCGGTAGTTGCATTCGTCGATCCGGAAATGATGGCCTCAATGCCTGCAGGCTTGACTGCCGCAACAGGTATGGACGCGCTGACTCACGCGATCGAAGGCTATATCACAGGCGGTGCATGGGAACTCTCTGATATGTTCCACATCAAAGCCATCCAGATGATCGCAAAGAACTTAAGAGGTGCAGTCAAGAACGAAGCTGAAGGCAGGGAAGCAATGGCACTGGCACAGTACATTGCCGGTATGGGCTTCTCCAATGTCGGCCTGGGTGTTGACCACTCCATGGCACATACACTCTCCGCATACTACAACATGCCTCACGGCAAGGCTTGTGCTACACTTCTTCCGACAGTCATGGCTTATAACGCACCTGTTACAGGTGAAAAATACAGAGACATCGCTGCAGCGTTTGGCGTAGAGAATGCCTACACGATGCCGCTTGAAGATGCAAGAGTCGCAGCCGTCACAGCTGTCAAGAAGCTCGGCGAAGATGTCGGTATCAACATGTCCCTCAAAGGTGTCGTTCCGATGGAAGATGTCGATGCTCTGTCAGCTGACGCCTTCAAGGATGCCTGCACACCTGGCAACCCAAGACCGGTAACAGTTGAAGACATCAAGGAAATGTTCCTGTCACTGATGTAAGAAATACAAACGGATTAAAAACATAACGGTATGATCCAAGGGTCATGCCGTTTTATTTTCTGCATAAAGAAAACAGGCTATTCGCCTGCTCCATACGCCCTCAGATCATCCAGGAAACCATCGTAGTGACCATTGAGCTGAAGCAATCTGAAATTGCCGTCCTGAATCTCAAAGATCCCTGCATAGCCGTGGGTGATCGGATGCATCTTTTCTCCATGTTCATCCATCAGCTGATACATGTATTTGCGATTCAATCCGAAGACCAGCTGCACCATATGCATGAAGATCGCACCGTGAGAAACGATCAGGACATTGTCGCCGTCATTACTTTCATCATAGATCTGACCATAGATCTTCAATACTCTTTCCTTCAGCATTTGAAGATTTTCGCCGCCGCAGTCGCTCCAGTCGGCATTGCCGAACCTTCTTTTCTTGATCTCTTCCGGATATTCTACATCTCTGGCTCCTTCGTAGTCTCCCCAGAACATTTCTTTCAGAAGTTTTGTATATGTTAAAGGTACATCTCTTCCTTCCAGTACGATATGGGCTGTATCGACACATCTTTCCGAAGTTGAAGTATAGGCTCTGTCAAAAGGAACATCCTTAAGTGCTTCCTTTGCTGCATAAGCCTGGGCAATGCCTTCTTCCTCCAATGGCGCATCACACCATCCCTGCATCCTGCCCAAGCGATTGAACAAAGTCTTACCATGTCTGACATAATAGAATCTTACTGTTTTACCCATTTTTCTCACCGCATCTTTCTGACTTGATTATAACATCTGTGTCTGATCAAACAGACCAATAAAAAAGGCCTTCTTATTTCTAAGCAAGGCCTGTTTTTTTCACTGGCGCTGACTACAGGATTCGAACCTGTGGTACCTTTCAGTACGCCACCTTTCCAAGATGGTAGGATAAACCGCTCTCTCAAGTCAGCATCGGCACATATTATTTTCTCTTAAGTTCTCTTTTTTTTCAACTAGAATCGTCCGATATCAGGAAAAAGGCTGTCTCCCTTAAGGAAACAGCCTTTCATAAACTTACTTGATCGCCGTTGACCAGAAGCTCTGTCCATAGAGATCCTTGAACTCATAAGAGATCAGAGTCTTGTAGGAAGAGATATCGACATCGCCAAGAGACAGATTGTCCTTGTATGTCAGTGTTCCCTCTAACGGATAGGCATCGACGAAGTTGCCGTCATAATCGTAGAAGTCACAGACCGGCTGGATGACATCGTCTTCGCTGAGCTCATAGAGTGTCTTGGATACGATATCAGCCTCGCCCTTGTAGTCATAAACTGCGCCGACGATCTGCGCTGAATCATCATCGATCATCGTGATTAGATTCGCATACTTGTCATTGATCAGAACCGGGATCCTTCCGGTATAGATCGTGTTGTCGCCATCGATCGTGGAATACAGATCGTAGTAGGCCACGACATGCCACTGCTTGTCATCCGTTGAGATCGCCAGCCATGTCAGATCTTCAGGTGCCAGCAGGTTTCCGTTTTCATCGATATCAAATACGGAATCCTTACCTAAGTCGATATAGCCCTTGCCGTCATCCATGAACAGATTCAGCTTGAGCGAATCGATCATCGACCACTGTTTTTCCGTTAAAGCGATCTTCTTGTCTTTCCATGTCAGATCGCCATCGAAGTGATTCTCAACGATGTATTTCGCCATCTGATCGGAGACCCTTCCGCCAAACAGGGAATCCAATCCGGAACTGTAATAGCCGGAATAGGAATCATTGGAAGAATAGGAACCGCCAAGGAAGAGATCCATCAGGTTGATCAGCAGTTCTTCCGTTCCCTGGTTGGAATAGTAATCGGAGCTGTTATATGTGTTGTAGCTCTGATATGCGGAATGCGAACCGCCGGAAGATACCTGACCGGTAGTCTGGTAGGAAGCGAAGTTCCTTACGACCTTGGAGTACTCCGTATTCATATCGATATTGTCATAAGTATTGAGTACTGTGTTGACATATCTCGTCGTACGGTATGGGAAATAGATAGAGAGACCATAGGCATTGGAGATACCTCTGGAAGTGATGTTGTATTTGACAGACTTCATCAAAGCCTGGCAAAGCTGTCTTGCTTCAGGCGTATCGATCTTGGAAGCCAAATCGACCAGGTCGACGAGGTCCAAACCCGCCTGCTGCGCAAATTCTCTCGTTCCCTTTCTTGCGGAAACGACTGTTCTGAAATCGGTATCGATCAGATCGTTAGTGCTCTTGGAGAACGCCGTCAGAGAATCAGGAACGATGCCCTCGATCTCAGCCAGGTCGATGACGGAAAGCGTCGCTGTCTGGTTTGGCGTCTTGGATGCACACATCGAAACGAAGTCATCCGCGATATTCTTGCCGATCTCGATCGTCGGCATTGATGTGTTGTTGGAAAGCTTGGACAGCCAGTTGGTGTAGTACCAGCCGATGCCCGGTTCAGACTCTTCGGAAGCGATCATGTAGTCGGCATGTTCCGACAACATCAGCGCTGTTTCCGTCGTTGCCATCAGGCAGGCATCGAAACCGACGAAGTCGAATTTCACGCCGGCCGCTGTCAGAGCGGAATCCAGCTGTGCCAGAGACATGGAACCGCGTTTCGGATATTTCTCGTCATATCCATAACCGCTGACGGAACCTCCGCCGTGATCCCACATGATCAGCTCATAACGGTTGGCCTCAAAGTTTTCGGCACAGAATTCGATAAAGCTGACCAGCGTATTCGGATCGACCATTGAGCCGGTACCGGCATTGTCGACCAGGTTGCCGATCTGACCGTTGCCGACGACCTGATAGATCTGATTGACCTTGGTCGAAATGAAATCGGTATGCCATCTCGTACAACCGCCGGTATAAACGATCAGATTGACGTTATCAGCGATCTTGGCATTTGCCATTTCCTGCAAGTCATAGACACCCATGGCAGCCTGTGATTCCAGATCGGAACCGCACATGTAGACCATGATGGTCACTGTATCTTTCTGATTGCCTAAGACCTTCGTACGCTTTGCTCTGATGCCCGGAGTTACCTGCATGTCAAGTTTGCCGACATTGCTGGATAGCTGCCAGTTATTGGAATAGACAGTCGACAGATTGGAAGTGAATCCGTTGTAATCTGCCTTTTCGTCATCCTTTGGCTTTTCCTCCGTTTGTGCCGGAGCAGGAGCAGGTGTCGGAGTATTATCTACCGTATTGCTGCTTGTCTGCATGCTGGAGAACAGTCCCAAAAGGAAGTCCACCAGTATGAAAGCGATGACCAGAAACAGCAGGAACTTTATGAAACTGAATCTACTTTTCTTCTTTCTCATCTTTCAATCCCTTCAGCATTCTGCGGAATGCTCTCATGAAGCCGCTGCCTTCACCGACTCTTTCATATGTGCCAAGGCCTCTGCTGCTTCTCTTGACCTCTGTTACTTCACCTTCCACGAGGTGTTTTTTTCTGCCGCTTCTTCTTTCGCTCATCTCATTCTCCTTCCGCCTGTTCAAAATCCAGGCCGTCTTCATTTTCAAACGCATCCAGATAAGACAGAGCCAGATCCAGAGTCGTCTTATGTTCTTCGGAATCTCTTACCAGACCCGGGAACTCATTGACTCTGAAATAGACATTGTCGATCTGTGCGTTATCCAGTTTTACATCGAAACAGATATCGACATCATCGCTGTCAAGATACCTTTCCTCAAAGATCGAGATCTCCTTGATATCATCCAGAGGGATGACATCCGCATTGTCCTTCTTGTAGTCTTTTCGCTTGGAGATCACGAATTGTTTTCCTGTTTCATCCAGATACAGAGAATACTTTCCCGCAATGCTCTTATCTGCCTTGAATCCTTCCAGTTTCTCCTGATTCTTTTCTCTATACTCCAGATGTTTCTTGTAGTCTTCCAGAGTCAGATTCAGATAGTCTTCATCGGATAACCATGGGGAAGCAGCCTTGATACAGTTTCGGCACAGCACTCCGTCCTTGATCTTCTTGTTTCCATATCTGCTTAAGGGTTGCCCGCATAAGCTGCAAATCTTTTCATTATCCATAACTTCTCTCCGTATATATCTATTTTATAATAAATCGCTTTTCATGATGTAAAATTCATGATTCTGTATCTATATTTAAAAAGATGCATGACGCATCTTCATTCCACACCTGTGATCGGGATCACATGTACCTCAGGGATCTCGATCTTCGGAAGATCCGGTATCACGACAATCTTTTTCCGGATCGCAAACCTGACATCTTCTCTGTCAGGAACGATCAGATCCTGATCGCATTTGAGATCTTCATCCAATAATACCGTATGGATCTTTGAATCATCTTCTTCAAGCGGTATCCCCGTATACTCAACGACGATCACGTTTTCCGGAAGGATTTCAACCACCTCCCCTATGAGTCCGTTATGGATTTCAAACAGATGATGCATCATTGAAGCTTCTGAGGTCGTATGATGCAATCTGATATAGACTCTCTGCGGGATCAGCTGTTCATTCACATATCCTGATACGATCGCTTCTCTGTCGTATTCCGCATAAGGGATCCTGATCGCTATCTCATACTTTCCTTTTTCATCCGGAACGTTTTCAAGATCACCGATACTGTCATCGCTGTTGAGATCGATGATGTACCCATCGGGAACTCTAACGCTTATCAGTTCATTGTTTTCAACTTTTGGCGTTCCTTCAAAACTTACCTGCATCCTTTGATCCTCATGTCTGAGTACATAGGCTTCAAGACCTGAAGGAATGTTCGTGAACCAGTCGGAGATCTCTTCATCGTTTTCCACTTCGAATCGATAGTCTTCATCGGTGAGCCTCAGTTCCACGATCCTGGAACCGATATTCTCACCGACGTAGCCATCGACGATCCCTTCCGCTTCGACCATCAGCAAGGGTGAAGCGGAAACATCTTTACAGAAACACACAAGAGAAAAAACAAACAGTAAGATCAATATTCTTTTCATTATCACATCTCCTGTCCCCATTATTGAAAAGCGAAAGCCTCCTTCATAGTTCCGGAAACGGACCTTTCTTTTATAATGAAGATATGAAGAAACAGATATTCAATCCCTACCTGCCGAACTACGAATACATACCGGATGGTGAACCGCGTGTCTTTGAAGATCGGCTCTATGTCTATGGATCCCATGACAGATTCGGATCCCGCTTTTTCTGCGACAACGATTATGTCCTTTGGTCTGCACCGATCTATGATCTCTTCGACTGGACATATCACGGAGTCATCTTTCATAAGGAAGATGATCCTTTAAACAAGGAAGAAAGAAATCCCCTCTTTGCGCCGGACGCGATTCAAGGAAAAGACGGAAACTATTATCTTTACTATGCCCCATGTAATACAAAATCGATCGGCGTTGCGAAAGCTGAAAAACCAGATGGACCTTTTTCATTCCTTGGCCATGTCAAAGATAATGATGGAAAACTCCTGGGACAAAGAGAAAACGATCCATATCCATTCGACCCTGCGATCCTAATCGAAAAAGGACATATCTATCTCTATCTGGGCTTTGCCCCTGATCTCAGCTGGGACTTCATGGAAAAAGAATTCGGAAATATCCCGCTTTCTTCCGGTGCCTATGTCGTCGAACTGGAAGATGACATGTATACATTAAAGAGTGATCCATATAAAGTTGAGATCACAGACTGCGAAGATCCCGGACATGATTTCTTTGAAGCGGCATCGATCAGAAAGATCGAAGAAAGATACTATTTCATCTATTCTTCCTGGAACTCCCATGAACTGTGCTATGGCATCGGAAATGATCCGAAAGGCCCTTTTGCATACAAAGGCATCCTGCATGACAACGGCGATATCGGCATCGTCAGCGAAAAAGACAGAGTTACCTATACCGGAAACAACCACGGTTCTTTGATACAGGTTAAAGATCAGTGGTATATCTTCGGACATCGCCAGACCAACTATTCCACCTTTGCCAGACAGGGGATCGCTGAAAAGATCTTCATGAATCCCGATGGAACATTCAAACAGGCAGAACTCACAAGCTGCGGTCTCAATGACGGTCCGCTTCAGACAAAAGGAACTTATGGCACTTTTATCGCCTGCCACCTGACATCGAAAGACGGTGCATTGCATTATCTGGATAATTGTGAGGGAGAAGGATTTGAAAACATCAGACAAGATCATCCGGCATTCTCACAGGATGGCCCTGACAGAGAAAGCGATCCGGGACAATATATCAGAAATATGAGAGAAGGATCGACAGCCGGATTCAAGTATTTCGAATACACGAAACAATGTCGTATCAGCGTATCTACCAGAGGCGATGAAGGATCATTTGAGATCAGAAACAGATTCAATGGCGAAGTTCTGGGTATCATCCCTGTAGATGCAGGCAATGACTGGCATGGGTCCGAATACGTGGAAATCAGTTTTCCTGAAAGCGATCAGATCGCTTTGTATTTCACATACAAAGGAAAAGGAAGTATCGATTTCCTTTCCTTCTCTTTCAAATAAAAAGCAAGTGTCTCAACACTTGCGTATATGGAACAGATATCAGTGATATCTGTGATCAAAGGAAATGTACCTTACTTTCATAGTATGTACCTCCTTTTTCTCTATTCTATCATTTTGCGATACGCCTGTATCACTTTTCGATCCGCTTCCAGCATATCCTCAATATCCTCAAACGGATCGATATATCTGATATCGCTGTGATCATGAAGGATCATCTCTCCTTCCTCTATCTGACAGATGTAGCAGTCCATGACCAGATCGAATTCCTCATAAGAATGTTCTATTCTTGTGAGGAATTTTTGTACTATGATCTTTACTTCAAATTCCTCAAAGATCTCTCTGATGATCGCCTCTTTAGAGCTTTCGCCATTCTCCAGCTTTCCTCCGGGAAACTCCCAGTATCCCGCATGACTTCCATAGGCTCTTTTTGCGATCAGGATCTTTTCATCCTTTTCAATGACTGCAGCCGCAACATATATCTTCTTCATATTAAAAATGATAATACAGACTTTAAATCCATGCCAGACAGATCGATCGGTACCCGTTGACAGGACCCGATTTTCATATTGATACACGATAATGAAAACAGACTTTATAAGACACGATATATATCATATGAAATCCTGTTTTTGTAAACTATATTTTTATATAAAAAACACGTAGATGAAACTTTTGAAAAAATAATCAAATTTTCTGTTTTCAAACGGTACACAAGCCGAAAAAATAGGACTAAGATAAAAACGGGCCGGTACTTATGAAGCGGGGTGTCCGTAGCCGTGTTTGTCTTACAAACCGGTTCTGTGTAATTGGATCATTTTCTGCTTTCCCTTTGCGGGAACTGACAACCGATTTCTGATACAGACAACGGATCCGGTATGGAAATGCTTCTATCAGCATCCGACTCATCGAAAACTCAGGCATTATCCATACCGTTAATGCCTTTTGGCGTTTTCACAAGTCAAAAACTTTATAAGTATGATCAACCCATTGATCTTCAATACATCAGAAAACAGGCTAATTTATGAGATCATAGATGAAACTTGCCGATGATCTCTATCAGAAATACTGATTTGGTATCGCTTGTTTTGACAGGCTATCATATGCCTATTACAATGAAAATCAGAGGGAAAATATATGAAAAACAAATCATCTAAGATCCGTTTCTGGATACTGGTCTGGGGCTTAGGCATCATTGGCCAGCTGTGCTGGAACATTGAGAACCAGTGGTTCAATACTTTCGTTTACGCCAAGATCGCCAAAGATCCGACGATCATCTCATGGATGGTCGCTATCTCAGCGATCGCAACGACCATATCGACCTTCCTTTTCGGAACGCTATCCGACAGAAAAGGAAAAAGAAAACCGTTTTTAGCCATCGGCTACATCCTCTGGGGTATCTTTACGATCCTGTTTGGAACGACGGAGTTCATTGCCAAAGGGAAAGGATCCTCTGCCATCGTTCTTGCAGGCACAGCTGTCGTATTGGCTGATGCGCTGATGTCGTTTTTTGGTTCCATGGGCAATGATGCCAGCTTCAATGCCTGGCTCAACGACATGATGAACGATGATAACAGGGGAAGTATCGGTGCAGCCCTGGCAACGCAGCCGATCATCGGCACCATCATCGGAACGATCTTGGGAGGTCTTCTGATCGGAGCTGATGACAACTACATGCGTCTGTTCATCGTCTTTGGCTCGCTTGCGATCCTCTTTGGCATCCTGTCATTATTCCTGGTCAAGGACAGCGATGATCTTTCTCCAAACAAGGAAGGATCCTTCTTCTCGCAGCTCATGGGTGCCTTTGATTTCAATGAACTTCTGAAGAGGAAAGAACTCATCTGGGTCTTCCTTCTTCTCACGGTCTATTTCATTGCTTTCAACGTCTACTATCCGCATGTCGGCAACTACATGATCTATTACCTGGGATTCAAGGCTGATGACATCGGTATCATTCAGGGCATCGCACTGATCCTGGGCATGTTGTCCGTCATTCCGGCAAGCAGACTTCTGAACAAAGACAAGTTCGTCCTTGCCACATCGATCTCAGTTATCCTGACCACGATCGGATTGCTGATGCTGGGGCTGTTCGGACGTCCGGAATACATCGATCCGACAACGATCCTTAACTGGCCATTATTGATCGGACTGTTCTTCTTTGGCTGCGGATACATCATGTTCATGCAGGTGACATCCGTCTGGATGAAACAACTCTTCCCGGAAGAAGCCAAGGGACAGTTTGAAGGCTTCAGGATCATCTTCTTCGTTCTGATCCCATGGATCGTATCTCCGTTCATCGCCAACCCGATCATCAAAAACAACGGTGAGATCCTCGATGCCAACGGCCTGGTCGCATATCTTCCGACCCATGTGCTGTTCCTGGTATCAACCCTTCTGATCCTGGCAACATTCATCCCGCTCTTTTTTGCGGCAGGACATAGAAACAAGAGGAGAAGCGATCGATGATCTTTCTGATCATAGTCTTCATCATCCTTTTCGGTGTCGAATACTACATCGCAGAAAAGTGTCTGATGCTGATCGTAAAACCGGTAAGGCACAGCTATGAACTGATGCGCCAGCAGGAGATCGACAACGGCTTTGGAAAAGCTGTTGATGCATATGAGAATCAATGGAACAGAAAAGACTTTGAACTCAAATGCGATGATGCGATCATACGCGGTGAGATCATCACAAATCCCGGCGCAACAGAAAACAAAGCAGCCATCATCTGTCATGGTCATACAGCCAACAGATATTCGGCTCTCAAGTATGCCTACCTCTTTTATCAGAGAGGATACAATGTCGTGATCTATGACGAGAGATACTTCGGAAGATCGGATGGCGATTACTGCACACTGGGAGAAAAGGAATCCAGAGATCTGGCAAGGATCATCCGATTCACCAGAGAAACATTCAAAGACTGTTTCCTTGCCTTGCATGGGGAATCCATGGGTGCAGCTACCGCCTTGCTGGTCACGCAATATGAAAAACCTGATCTGATCATTGCCGATTGTCCGTTCAGCGATTCAACGCGTCTGTTCAATGAATACATCGTGAAGAACCTTCATATCCCGCCGGTCCTGGTCATCCCTTTCATGAAGATCCTGGCAAGTATCCAATACGATTACCACATCACGCAGACCAGCCCGATCAAGGCGGTATCACAAAGCGATGTTCCGATCTGTTTCATGCACGGAACAGATGATACGCTGATACTCTGCGATCACTCAAAAGTCATGTATGATCGATGTCTGAATCCGCTCTCGAAACTCAATCTCTTTCAAGGAGCAGACCATGCCATGTCGATCGTTTCCGATCCTGTGCGCTACGAAGAACTCGTCGATGCTTTCTTAAGATCCTGCAACAGCTGACACACATTCACATATAAGAAACAGGAACCTATTAGTTATAATAAAGACGTAAAAAAAGGAGACAATAATGAAACAATACTATGTGATGGACATGGGCGGAACTTTCGTCAAGTATGCCCTGATGAACGAAAACTATGAGATCCTTGAACAGGGAAAGTATCCTTCGATCACAAGCGATCTGGACTCGTTTCTGAAATCCGTTAATGAGAATATCGAAAAATACAAAGGGCAGTTTGAAGGCATTGCCGTATCCCTTCCGGGAAGGATCGATACCAAGACAGGTATCGCTCACAGCGGCGGAGCATTCGCGTTCTTCCAGGACACGCCATTCGCACAGATCCTGGAAGAAAAGTATGGTGTTCCGGTAACCCTTGGCAATGACGGCAAATGTGCTGCCAAAGCCGAAGCAGAAAAAGGAGCTTTAAAAGATGTCAGTAACGGTGCAGTCATGATCATCGGCACCGGCATCGGAGGCGGTATCGTCCTGGACCACAAAGTCCTGATGGGCACACAGGCTGCAGCCGGAGAATTCTCCTATATCGTCTCTGACTTTGAAGGATTCACCAAGGGTTCATTCAAAGATCTCTCTGCCTTTGGATACACATGGTCATCAACGTGTTCGTCGCTGGGACTGATGCGCGATTACGCAGTAAGGAAAGGAGAAGATCCTTCCAAGTATAACGGTGTCACTTTCTTTGAAGCTTACGACAACGGCGACCCGGATGCGGTCGCAGCACTGGATCATTTCGGCAAGCTCGTCGCCAGCGGCATCTTCTGCCTGCAGTCGATCCTTGACCTGCAAAGAGTCGCGATCGGCGGCGGTATCTCCGCCCGCAAGGAAGTCACTGATGCCGTCAGAGAAAATCTCATACCGCATTTCGATATGCCATTCATCCCGTTTGGTGTACCGGAGATCGTGACATGTGAGTTCGGCAATGATGCCAATCTCTTGGGAGCTCTGGGTTTCCATCTGGAAAGAATCTAAAACAAAAAAGGACGCAAGTCCTTTTCATTTGATACTAAGCGTTCTTTTACCACTTTAATGGATTTTCATATACCCTCACATCGATATATAAAGAATAGGGACAGCTTTCGTTCTTATCCGTAATACACGCCAGTAAGAGGTGATCATCATCTAAATATTCAAGCAGTTTCCTGCTTTCTTTTGATGAGATGTATCCGTTGATCGCGACATGATCAACACTGCACAAGATCCTGTTTCCCGCTTTTCTCAAAAGCACTCCCTCGTTGATATGACAATAGGAGATGCTTCGGGCAAGATCCTCGCTTCCGATATCCAGCAGCCGGTATCTTCCTTCAAAAAGACACGGAAGATCTGCGATATCCATATCGGCATAGACACCGATCAGATATCTGATGATGCCTTCCTCTTCATCTCCATAGACGAATTCGACCTTGAAAGAGAATTTCACATCTTCATATGCCTTTTTCAAGATCTCCACTTCATCATCCTGATCGATCAGGATCTCGGAGAAGACATCCGTATGGGAAGAAGAGAAGAGTTTCGGGAAACTGATGATCGAAAAGTCGATCTCGATGTATCTGTGCAATATCCTCAATAAAGGTTTCTCGTCAAGTCTGGAAGGCAGCTGGTAGAAACGGAAATAAGTTTCTTCTTCAAAGGCGATCCGTTTTCTGATCTCTTCTTTTGTGATGAAACAGGGACTCAGAAACCGTTTCTCGAAACTGTCCGGATCCAGTCTTGCGATCTTCTTTTTCACTTCTTCGTATTCTGCGTTTACCTGCTTTCTGTCATGATGAAAACAGTCTTCAAACAATGAATTGATTGGAATCATAAATTTTACCTCCGTAGTTCACCATCATCATATAAAAAACATATCTTCTTAGATATGTCCGCTTGCAGAGTAAAAAGCCTCATCGAAATGACGAGACTTATTTCAGTTTATCGTATTTGACGTTGCTTCCTCTGGCTTTTTCCACCGGATATTTCAACGCGTTCTTGTCCATTTTTCTATCCGTGATCTCGATCAGATCGACATCCAGTTTTTCGCACAGATCCAGGAGATAGGTATAGACATCTGCCATCTCCTCGCAGACCGCTTCCTTGTCGAAGTCATCACTCCATTGGAAACATTCCAACAGTTCTCCCGCTTCGATCGCTACCGACTTGGCGAGATTCTCCGGAGAATGAAACTGATCCCAGTCTCTTTCCTCATTGAAGTCATGGATCTTTTTCTTCAGCTTTTCAAGATCACTCATCTTTATCTCCCTGATGTACGACGATCTGGGTGAACGGGATCTCGATCTTTTCTTTGTCAAAACCTTCCTTGATCATCAGCTTCAGTTCTCTTTCGGCTTTCCAGTGCTGCATCGGCAGAGTCTCTATCCTGATCGAAAGGTTCACACTGCTGTCAGCAAATGCCCCGATCCCCATCACCTGAGGTTCACACACCAGGATCTCCTTGTTTGCTTCATAGAATTCATGACAGATCTTCTGCAAGATCTCCATCACCTTTCTGGTATCCGCGCTGTAGGAAGTCGGAACGGAAAGGAAAGTGATGATGTTGTTGCGGGAATAGTTGACGACATCGGAGATCGAACCGTTTGGAATGATGATCCTCTTCCCTCTGGAAGAAAGATAAGTGACTCTCATGGCGATCGATGTGACAGTCCCCTCATATTCGCCGATCTTGACATAATCGCCGACATAGAACTGTCTTTCAAACAATATGAATAAGCCCGCCAACATATCCTTGATGATCGATTGCGCGCCAAAGGAAATGATCAGACCTCCGACTCCGGCAGCGACGACTGCAGAAGAGATCTCGTCAGACATGCCTACCTGAGCCAGGCATAACACGATGGCGATCAGATAGACCACATAGCGGGCAGCCGAATGAAAGACCGTCATCGAAGTCCTCAATTCCTGTGCCTTTACATGATCGGAGATCTTCTCCGCCTTTTTCATCGTCTTAGCGGTAAAAGAAGAAACCAGATTCATCAGAAGCTTCGCAAGAATAAAAATGATCACGATCACGACGATCGTTGACATCAGTGATGCCAGATCTGTTTTTGCCTTATCCAGGAATTCCTTCAGCCAATTTTCCATAGATTCATTATACCAGTTCTCAATGTTTTATCTCTCAACAGTTTCCCGTATAGACATGATTCAGGTTTTCTCTGGCGATCTCAGCCAGATGATAGACTTTCCTCACATCAGTTGGCAGGACATCATTCATATGAAAACGCGGGAAGAAGCGTGAGACGTGAAGGACGATATCCTTGCCGATGACATTTCCGTTTTCATCCTTGAGTTCAGATACCCATTTCGAAAGTTCTCTCATCTCTTCATCCGAATCATTCTCACCCGGAACGATCAGAGTCGTCAGTTCTACGTGACAGTGTTTGACAGCCTCACTGATGAAATCCATGACCATCTTCCGATTTCCACCCAGCACCTTTTCATAGTAGCGATCGGTAAATCCCTTGAGATCGATATTCATCGCATCGATATAAGGAATGATCTTTTCTAAGACAGAAAGCTCTGCCGTTCCATTTGATACCAGTACGCACTTCATCCCATTTTCATGAAAGAGCTTTGCGCAATCCCTGAGAAATTCATAGCCGATCAAAGGTTCATTGTATGTAAAAGCGATCCCAATGTTTCCTTCCTTCTCATATCTCTTTGCGATCATCAGCAGTTCTTCCGGAGTAAATATCTCTGCCTTATCCGCAAATTCAAAAGCCTGTCTTGACCAGGAGATATCATAGTTCTGACAGAACGGACATCTGATGTTGCAGCCAAAGCTTCCGACAGACAGGATGATGCTTCCGGGACAGAAGTGTTTTAATGGCTTTTTTTCGATCGGGTCAAGAGCCAGACCGGTGATCCTTCCATAGTTAAAAGCTTCGATCGTATCGCTCCTACATATCCTGCCGCCGCAGAAACCGACCTGTCCTTCCTTCAGATCGCAATGTCGGAAACAGACATCACACTTCATATCAGTAATGCCTCACAACTTCAAAACGCTGCAGCTTGTATTTTTCATTCTTTCCGATATTTCCCTTTTCCCTGGCAATATCGATCTGCTGGTCTACCGTATCTACACCCTCCAGATCAGGAAGTAAAAGACCCCTCCTGCTTCCGCAGCTGACGATGACGCCATAGCGTTTTACATCCAGCTGATCTTTTGAATCGATATCTTCGATCTCACCCAGAACATCAACACTGATATCCAGATACTTCAGTTCATCCGGCGTGATCGGATCGAAACGCGGATCCCTGCTGCAGGCACTGATCGCATTGGAAATGATCTCTTCCTTCACACTATCTTCTACTGCCTGTATCGTTCCGATACATCCTCTGAGCCTTCCAAATTTATGGATCGAAACGAAAGTCCCGGCTTTTCTCTTCAGCAGTATTTCATCGACATCATCGATCTTGAGTCTCTTTCTGTATAAGACGTAATGTTCCACTGCCTTTCTGGCAAGTCGGACATAGGCGTCACTGTTTTCTTCTTTTTTCTTTAACTCATCCAATATCTTTTCTTCATATCCCTTCAGGAAATGACGGGTTTCATCTTCGCCTTCAGGATAGAATGTACAGATCCCGTAACCGACTCCGGTCACATCCTCATGAGACAGTCTTTCAGCTTTTACTTTCAGACCATCAAATATTCCGGCCATGATCACAAAGGAACGATGTCCGCATTCCGCTGCCTTATCCAAAAATGTTTCATCAAAATCAAACAGCTCGCCAAAGGATGCGTTCCCCATCGCATCCATGATCCTCTCATCATATTCCGGACCCTCTTTCGCAAAACCATAAGGACCATAATCCTGCAGCTTATGAGACAGGTCTCCACTGGCAATAAACACGATCTTTTTTCCTGATTCTTCACAAGCTTCTTTGATCAGGGTGCCCAGCTTGTAGTGATCACTTAAAGGAAGTCCGGATAGTCCGATCCTGACGATCTTTCCACCCTGATATTTCTTTCTGATGAACCACAAAGGGACCATCGTCCCGTGGTCCAGAGACGGATCTCTTTCTCCCAGTGTTCCGGCAGAAATCCCATTCATATCCGCAAGCTCACAGATCCTGTTTACCAGATCACTGTCGTATTCTTCTTCAAACTTCACATCTGAAGCGCCAAATCGGGAAAAACTTCCTATCGCCTTCTTCTTTGGAGAAATATGAAAGTAATCCGCATACATGATGCTGTGAGGAGAAGAAATAATGATGGTATCAGGCTTTATCTCAGCGATCTGCTCAGCCACCTGTTCATATGCCCTGATGGTATCGGGGATCTGTGCTTCACTTCCTTTTCCGATCTTCGGAACGATCATCGGCGGATGAGGCACCATAAATGCAGCACAAACAGACATAGGACCCTCCTTGAGATATGCATCTCTTCTGATTTCATTATAGATTCTTTTTTGATCCTGTTTTCCCTTCGAAGGAGGCAGAAACAGTTCTTTTTTTCACTTTTCTTGTAAAATCTGCAAAATATTTTAGGTATTCGCGTTTTTTTGGCGAATAACGATATAGAGGGATCTTTTTTCCTTAAGGACATAGCAGATGAAAGAGATAAACGATCTTAATACTATTAAACATATGAAGATCATTCAGGAGATGTCTCTGATGGATAACTTTCTAATGAATTTTGTTTTCAATGATGACCCGGAATCTGTAGAAAAGTTGATCAGACCGATCTTGAATATTCATGATCTAAAAGTGATCAGTTCCGTTTCCCAGTCGCTCAAACAGAACACATATGGCAGGGATGCAAGATTTGACATTGAAGCAGTCGATGATAAAGGAAGAAGATACGATATTGAGATACAGAGAGACAACAGATACGCCATTCCGGAAAGAGCCAGATACTATTCCGCCATGATCGACTATCATTTCATGAATCATAAAAGAAAAAATGAAAAAGAAGAAAAGGATGACAATCCATTCAGAAAGCTTCCGGAGAGCTATGTGATCTTTTTCACGGAAAGAGATTTTTTCAAAAAAGGGATCCCGATCTATCATATTGACCGTTATGTCAGAGATATCTCCTATCATCCGTTTGTTGACAGAGCTCATATCATTTATGTCAATTGTTCCTACGATAAAAGAGGAGATCCTGTAGGAGACATCATCCACGACCTGAAACAAACCGATCCATCCAGGATACTTAACAGCACACTGAGAAATAGGGTAAAATTAATTAAGAGGGACCACCAGGAGGGCAAATACATGTCTGAAGCGATTGAAAAAGTAAATGAAGAAGAAATAGCTGCAGTAAAAGAAGATTCAATCAGATCTGCGATATCTCTTCATCGTGATTTTGATCCTAACGCCGATAAAGAAACGATCGTTTCAAAAGTATCTGAAAAATTCTCTGCCGACAGAGAATTGGTAGAACGTCTTTTCTGATCGTATATCAGTCTATAATCAAGGGATATACAGAGCCATAGGAATGGCTCTTTCATTTTCTTTAAAGCTGTCTTTATCTCTGTCAGAGATCATGAGTTGCCTTTTCCCATCGATCAGGATCTGAGCGGAGCCTCCTCCGTCAAGATGGATCCCATTATACATGCCAAGATCATACGCGATCTTTGCTGCTTCTTGTAAGGATGCACCACAGCTGCATGTTTCAGGATCATGCCCGAATTTCGCCTCTCCTTCAAACCACAGGATCATCGGCTTGTTTTCCTGATCGGCTCCAAGAACGATCCTCGGTGCCCTGTCTTTTTCATAGTTCAAGGGATACATGGAAGGCGGATAAGAAACGCTCCAGAAGTGAAGGAAATTGTAGAAAGATGATTCAAACTTTTCTGTCATCTCTCCGTTTTTCATAACACTGTTACCAACTTGTATCGCAAAAGATATATCTTCCATTCCTTCATAGGAAACTGAAGTATCTGTGATTTCCTTCTTTTCATTCAGATGGATCAGGAAACCGGAAGAAGGAGCATCGCAATTCCCTCCGATCTTGCAGGCAACGACTTTATTCCCGACCACAACGATATCAAAACCGCCTTTTTCACTTTTCCGGTATTCCGGTCTGGAATAGAATATAGCGTTTTGTCCGTCTTTATACCTGATTCCATCAATGATCACACCGATCTCTTTCAATGAAACTCTATCGATTGAAACCTCATTGTTTTTTACCATCAGCACCTCTCTGTCAAACAAAGGAGGATTTAATATCTTTCCGTCTTTAACACAGAGTCCGATCGGTGTTGATACCTGATCATAGACGCTTCCCAGATCAAACAGATCCATGACGAAGAAACTGCTGTTGACCTTCATTTTTGCGTCTGCTTTGTTTTCACTCAGGAAACCGAAATTCTTTCCTACCGGAAGGAAGGACAGTTTCTTTCTTTTTCCTCTTGAGATATGAAGACATCCCTTTTCTTTCAATGTTTCAAATAAGCGTTTTACATCTTCGTCATCAAAAATGATCTCATCATTTTTTAAGGATGCGTGCTCATGAAACAGGATATTGCACAAGATCGTTTTGTCATAGATCTTTCCGTATTTCTTCTCATCATAAAGGGGAAGATCGATCTTCTCCGGAAGATAGAAATGGACCAGTGCCCCAAAGACCCATGAATATTTGGGAATGATGAAATCACTGTAGAGAGTGCATAATTTCTCAAAAGATCTTTTATCAAAATCCGGTCTTAAAAAATCCAGTTCATCAAAACTATCGGCTTTGACGACCTGGACTCTTTGTATTTCGTGTTCTGAATATCTGTATGTCTTTATCTCTGAATACATCATTCTCCTGCAGCACCGTATTTATCGTATAAAGCTTTTTCAGCTTCCTGTTTACTGATGGCTCCGCTGTTGTATGCAGCCATAACTTCGACATCCTTATCTCTCATCTTATAGAACAGTACCAGCATCAGAATACAGAACAAGGCACCGATCGCAGGCATCAGATTATAGACTGCCCAGATGCCTTTGATGACTTCTTCCGATTGCCTTACAGTCTCTCCCAGATCGGAATCATAACCGAAAAGTCCCAGGGCAAACAGCGAAAGCGAACCGATGACAGCATTCTTCATCTTGGCAGTGAATGTCTGTAAAGAAAAGGAAATGCCTGTCGCTCTGGTACCGGTCTTGTATGTGCCATACTCAACGGAATCCCCTACCAGCATGTAGCTGAGGATCAGGAAGAATGAGATACCGACTCCTTTGACCATCAAAAAGAATGCGATCAAAACAAAATTATGATAACCGACCAGATACATGGCTGTGCTTCCGACAAATGACGCGATCAATCCAAACATAATCAGAGAAGTCTTGTCATATTTCTTGGCGAGTTTTGGTACAAGTAACGCCATCAGGATCGTCGGACCAAGAGCCACAGCTGTCAGTACCGTCGCCATCGATTCACTGCCAAGACAGTTTCTCGCAGTAATGAGTGAAAGCACCGATTCAATGGATGAAGCTCCCTGTACGAAGATCAGCAGCAGCGATATCAGAAGATATCTGTTCGTCCTTAAATATCTCAACATTTCAGAAAAACTGTATTCTTTTTCCTTTTCTGCAGAAACATGGATCCTTTCTTTTCCCCACATGAGGAAAGGGGTCATCAGTATCGTACCAAGTATGGAAAAGATGACACCGGTCACAAACCACCCAAGTTTCGGACGGATGATCGGGATCAGAACAGTCGCAATGATCCCTCCGAAGATCCCGCAGAAACGATTGGCAGAGATCAGGTCTGTCCTTTCATGAATATTGCTTGTCATGACTGTAGGCATCGCAAACATCGGCGCATCCATCAGGGTATAAGCGAAATCCATCGCCAGATAAGCGAACACGAACCATACGATCTTGATCGTATCACTTTTCAAAGAAGCAGGTATGGCATACATCAATATGATCATGAGACCGATCAGGATGTTTCCGATCCTGATCCATGGCATGAACTTCTCGCCATTTTTGAATTTTTTCTTGTCTACAATAAAGCCAAACAGCGTATCATTGACCGCATCCCAGATCTTGGGACCCAGAAGTATCGCTGAAGCAAGCGTCGCATCAATCCCGATATCCAGCAGAAAAGTCGATGCTAAAGCAACATAAGCCCAGATGATATTTTCACCTAAAAACCAGAGTCCATAGGCAAATCTTTCTTTCTTTTCCGCCTGATAATCCATCTATATTCCCTTCTGAAAGAAAACTATCTGTATTCATTATAAATGATAAGTACCGGTACTTTTATTTCGTTTTGAATATTGTAATCACAAGTTTTTTACGTTTTTTTCATTTTTTGTTAGGTATTCGCGATTTTTCGGCGAATAATGATTAGGAGGTAAAATCAATTGCCAAATACAGATCACGTAACAAAAGACTTGTTGAAAGATGATCATATCTTTGCAGATATCTTTAATAATCTCTTTTTCAAGAATAAAGTCATCGACCCGGATCGATTGAAAGATATGAATACAGATGAGATCTTAGTGGATTATCATAAACTGTTTTCAACCGAAAAACATAGAGATATCATGAGAAACGCATTGATCAGACACGATGGCAGATATGCATATCTATATCTCGGGATCGAAAATCAAAACGAAATCGATGATACGATGCCCGCCAGAGTGATGTTGTATGATGCCTTAAATTATCACGGCCAGATGAAGATCATCAGAAACAGAAATAAAGAAAACAAGTCACTTTCGAAAAAAGAATATCTTAGTGGTTTTACCAAAGATGACAGACTGATACCCGTCATCACATTGGTGATATGTTGGAGCCCCGAAAAATGGACTGGACCCAGAAGCATTCATGATATGATGGACCCTAAGATGACAGAAAGATTTAAAGGATACATACCAGACTATCCGATGAATCTGATATCTCTGAATGAACTCGATGATGAAACCATTCGCTCCATGGAAACAAAGGTATCACTGTTGTTTGAATTCTTGAAATATTCAAATAATTCACAAAAGGTGAGAGAATATAGACGGGATAAAAGATTTGAAGACATACCATACGAGATTGCCAGATCGATCAAGGTAATGTCAGATATCGATATCGATCTGGAGAAAAACGATCAAGGAGGAAGCGTCAATATGTGTGAAGGCTGGAAAGTGTTGCTGGAAGAAGAAAAAAACGAAGGAAGAACTGAAGGCATTTCTATTGGGAAAACCGAAGAAAGAAAAGAATCCCTTGATAAGCTGATCAGATATTTTATGAATAACGGCAGGTCAGAAGAGGAAGCGATCAGAGAAGCAGATATCGTTTTTGGTGATCCGTCTTAAATTTTCAATTTGTCAATGTTCAAAAGAAAATGACAAGCTGCTTGTCATTTTTTATTTCAACATCATGATGGTTCCGATCGTATTGATCGCCAGATTGGCACAGGCATGGACCATCCAGCTTCCTGATAAGGTATCTTCTTTTTCCGCAACATATTGCAGGAATAATCCTGCCAGAGACAGGCCGATGATCATGATCACAAAGATCAGGATATTGAACCATCCTGATACGATCCCGATATGATATATCGAAAACAGGAAGGCGGAAAAGATCTTTCCGGATAAGGAATATCCATGTCTGATAAAGACATGAGAGAGATAGCCTCTGAAGAAACTCTCTTCCAGGAATGAATTGACGATGATGATATAGACAAACACAAACAGGAAATTTTCTCTTGTAAGACCTTCTTTTTCAAACAGACTATCTCTGATCAAAGAGAGATCTATCATATCCTGAAACAATAAAAACGCAACAATGATCCCGATATACGCAAAAGCCATTGCCAGTACCAGTGTCTTTGACAGTTTCTTTCTTTTTAAATGGATCAGATCGAAATATCCCCTGTGAAACAGTCTCGTATGAAGCAATATCGGTGTATTCATGACAAGGATCTTGATCAGACTTTTGATTGCGTAGGAAGGCTGAAAAAGCCTCTCCACAAGGCTCATGACCAGTACCGATATAATTCCGAAAACGATCGCAAAACGGCATTCCCTGTTCTTAAAGATCTTATCCATCTTTTCCATTATAAACCTGAATTGTCAGTCACAATACTCATGCCAGAAAGCTTCAGCCTCCTCGTAAGATTCAAAATCCCCTTCGTAATCGTAATAGAGATCTTCCGGATCATCCAGATCGCAATAATTCTCTATCGATTCGTTCAGGTCTTCTTCATCTCTTTTTTCTCTTTCCTTGTTTTTCCATTCCCGATAGACATCATAATAATCCTTATCTCTTGGATACTCCTCATATGGAATGATATCGATATTCAGATATGAAATTTCAAACAGATCCCAAAGCTCTTCATGATATCTCTTTCCCGAAGTCGTATCGGTATTCTTCGCAGTTGATTGATATACCAGTACCGGTCCATCTTCGGTATTCTGATACCACTCGTATTCAAAATAAATATCATCACCTTTGGCATAACAGTACATATCGGAATACTTTCCCAATATGAAATACTTCTCGTAATAATCGGAAGAATTCGGATATACGAACATGTCGATCTCATCCCCTTTTTCCGGCATGACATAGTCTCTGATAAAAATAACATCTCCACTTTTATAATCTTCATATCCTTGTGAAAGATGACAGGAAACGACCGATCGTTTTTCATAACTCCTGTTCTTATCAAACGAATAGGAACAGCGATATACTTCCTTATCATCATCTTTCAGATTCCAGGTGAATACCGTTGAACCATCTTCCTTGAATACATGGGAACAGTATTCCAGTTCGCTGCCGGTGAGTCTGTTTCTGATGATCGCTTCTTCCAGATAGTTTTTATCTTCAAAGCTCAATCTCAAAGGATCGTTTGGATCTTCTTTCTTTTCAATATATGTTTCCTCTTTCTTCTCATGAATGATGACAGGTTTTTCTTTTTCTGTGTTCACGGTTTCTTTCTCAACCGAAAAACAGCTTCTCATGAAACCCAGCAGAAATAATATAAGGATGATCCAAAAGAATCTCTTCACACTATTATTTAAACACTATCCTGAAACAAAAAACATGCCAGCTGTCTGTTAGAATATAAGTGTAAAGAATATAAAACATAATCAGAAAGGAAAAGATAATGGCACTCATCCAGGTAAACTATGTATCCAAAGTGCTGATGCGCACTGTTCCTTTGAACGTGATCCTGCCTGTCGACAAGATCTCTTTTGCGACGATGGATTATGAAAACAGACAGGGAAAGAAATTCAAGACTCTCTATCTGCTCCATGGCATCTTCGGTAACTATACCGACTGGGTATCCGGAACCAGGATACAGAGATGGGCCGAAGAAAAAGGTCTTTGCGTCGTCATGCCTTCCGGCGACAACGCCTTCTATGTCAACAGTATCACTCCGATGAACGATTATGGAAAATTCATCGGCGAGGAGATCGTTGAAGTCACAAGAAGGATGTTCCCGCTGTCAACAAAACGCAAGGACACCTTCATCGCCGGATTGTCCATGGGCGGTTTCGGTGCCATGAGGAACGGCTTGAAGTATTCCGATACCTTCGGCTATATCGCTTCTCTGTCAGGTGCCCTGCAGCTGTTTGAAGGTGAAAAAAGCTTCCTAGGCGACAACATGGTATTCGGTGATGTCAAGAAAGCCAAGAACAGCGACATCAATCCGGAATACGTCATGAAGAAGCTGGTCAAAGAAGGAAAAGAAAAACCGGTGATCTATATCGCCTGCGGCACATCCGATTCTCTTCTTGCAAGCAACCGCAAATTCAGAGATAAACTCATCAAGAACGGATTTGATGTCACCTATGTCGAAGAACCGGGTGCTCATGAATGGGATTTCTGGGACAGACAGATCAAAGCCGTCATCGACTGGCTGCCTTTAGGCAAAAACAACAACGGACTCAACAGCGGAAACATCGGAAAATGAAAAACAGGTACTTTTCGTACCTGCCTGATTCATATGGGAAGATAAGACAACACCAGCGTCAATGCCCCGCATGCTAGCATCACCAGGATGGGATTGGGCTTGTACTTCTTCAAAACGAAGAACGACGCGACCATCATGACAAGAGCGGGGATGTCGATGCCGTCCAAGGCGATCCCATCGGGGAAGATGGTCGACAGGAACATCTTCAGCAAGACCGAGAAGATCAAGGCAACGGACATACATTTTAGGATCGACATGATCTCCGAGATGATGGGGATCTTCTTGTACTTCTTGTAGATGACAACCAGAAGAAGAGAGATGATGCATCCCGGAAGCATGCATCCAAAGGTCGCGGATAAGGCACCCTTGATGCCTGCTAGTTTCATGCCGATGAAAGTGGAAGAGTTGATGATGATCGGACCGGGCGTCAGCTCGTCGATCGCCAGCAGGTCCGAAAACTCGCGGAAACTCATCCAGCCCATCGTCCGGACGATCTGCTGCTCGATCAAAGGAATGACTGCATAGGCTCCGCCGAAAGCGAAGAGGCCGATCTTGAGAAAACTTAAGAAGATCTCCAGGATGCTTATCATAAGTTTTCACCTGCCTTCCTGACGATCAAGAAATATCTGATAATGGCGATGGCGATGCAGATCAGGGTCAGATAGAAGACCGAGATGCCGCTGAGCTTCACGAAAAGGAAAGAGAAAAGCACCATCGCGTAATAGAACCACTTGTTCATCTTCACGATGCCCTTGAACATGCCAAGCACCACATCCAGCAGCATGGCGCATACCCCCGCCTGCATGCCGGTGATGAAGATCCTGACGGTCCTGTTGGTGGAGATGAAAGTATAGAAATACGTCACGAGGATCATCATCACGAAAGGAGGGATGATGACGCCCAATACCGCAGCGAAGGCTCCCAAAAAACCGGCGCTTTGATAGCCGATGATCATCGAGGAACTCACCGCCACGGGACCCGGACAGCTTTGCGCCAAAGCGACATAGTCGTCCATCTCGTCTTTTGTAAACCAGTGATACTTCTCCACGAAACGGTTCCGGTAGACCGATACGATCGCGTAGCCCGAGTTCGCCGTCATCGATACCGTAAAGGTATTGATGAACAGAAGCCAGGCTTTCTTCCAGATGTTTTCTTCTTTCAAAACAGATTCTCCTTTTCTAGTAAGAGGCGATGTTGGAATCGGCTCTTGATTCCGCCGCGGCGACGTAAGTGTCGTTTTCTCTTCTCAGGATCATCTGTCCCCTTCCGTATGAAAAATCATTCTCGGACACTTCGATCGGATGACCCTTCGCCCTTAACTGCTCCAGAATCATTTTATCAAAACGAGGCTCGACGATAAACCTGTCATTCTTCTGCCATTGCCAGCGCGGCGCGTCGAGACACGCCTGCGGATTGAGATGGAAATCCAGAAGATTGCTGATGACCTGCACGTGGCCCTGCGGCTGCATGTAGCCTCCCATCACGCCGAAAGGACCTATTGCCTTTCCTTCCTTCGTCAGGAATCCCGGTATGATCGTATGATACGACTTCTTTCCCGGCTTCAAAACGTTGACCTTTGACGGATCCAGAGAGAAATCATAGCCCCTGTTTTGCAGGGATACGCCATAATCCTCGATCACGATCCCCGATCCGAAATCCATGTAGTTGCTCTGGATGTAGGAGACCATGTTCCCTTCCCTGTCGGCGCTGCACAGATAGACCGTTCCGCTGCTTGCGGGATCGACTCCTTCATAGATCTTGACCGTATCGTCGATCATCGAAGCCCGATATTTTCCATACTCTTCTTTTAAAAATCCTTCATAATCGACTTTCATTTCCTTGGGGTCGCTCACGAATCTGATGGCGTCCGCAAAGGCGATCTTGATCGCTTCGAACTGCTTGTGATACTTATCGACATGATCTTTTTCCTGAAAATCGAAATTCTTCAGGATATTCAAGGCGATCAAGGCGACGATCCCCTGCCCGTTGGGCGGGATCTCCCAGACGTCGTAGCCCCTGTAGTTCACGCTGATCGGATCGACCCATTCCACGTCATAGGAAGAAAGATCCTCATAACGCAGGAATCCTCCATCCCTTTTGGACTGTTCGTCGATCTTTCTGGCGATCTCGCCTTTGTAAAACGCGTCGGCATCGCTGTCGCCGATCAAAGACAAAGACTTTGCCATGTCGGGAAAACGTACGATGTCTCCGGCCTTTGGCGCCCTGCCTTCTTTTGTGAAGGTCCTGAACCATTCCGCATATTCTTTCCTGTCTCCATATTCGCCGATCGCCCGGCTTACATATTTGTTCCAGAGATAAGAAAGGACAGGTCCTACGGCATAGCCGTTGGACGCATATTCGATCGCCGGTTCCAGCACTTCTTTCAAAGAAAGGTTGCCAAAGCTCTTGATCAGAGAAGCCCAGGCCTTGGGAGCCCCGGGCACCATGACCGGGATCCAGCCTCTCTTGGGCATGGAGTCATGTCCAAGCTGCTTGACCCGATCGATGGAAATGCTTCCGGGAGCTCTCCCGGAAGCATTCAAGCCATATAGTTTGTCCTTCATCCAGACGATCGCGAAAGCGTCCGAACCGATACCGTTGCTGGTGGGTTCGCACACCGTAAGCGTCGCAGCGGCGGCAACAGCCGCATCGACTGCGTTCCCGCCTTTCTGAAGGATCCTTAGTCCCGCACTTGAGGCCATCGGCGAACTGCTGCAGACGACGCCGTTTTTCGCGTAAAGCGGATAACGGCTCTTGGGATAAGGCTGATATAACGCATCAAACTCCATAGATCACTTCACCTTCGCCAAAGCGTCTTTCAGGTCGTAAACGATCTGGTCCGGCGTCAGCTGCGCGCTGAGCTCCTTGAGCTGCGCCAGCCTTCTCCAGTTGTCCAGATCCTCGTCGCGAATCAGGATGTAAGGAACGACGGTCTTGCCGTCCTTTTGCCTGACGTTTCCGGCGTTGACCTTTTCGGGCATTTCCACGCCCGCGTCGATCAGTTCCAGAAGCTCCTTCGCTCCTTTTGCGACGATGAAGACTCTTTTCTTGTCCAGCTTTCCCGTAGCGAAAAGCTCGACGGCCTGTTTAGCGGTGACGATATCGGAACCGCATCCTACGGGCGTAGCCATCTTCAACAGCTTCGCCTGAAAAGAATCGGCTTTGATCTCGTCATCGACCGCCACGATGTGGTCGATCGAATATCTCTTTACCCAACCCATGACGACCTGTCCGTGGATCAGACGGTCATCTATCCTAAGCAGTACGATCATATGACACCTCGATCAGAAAAAAGAATTAAATCACTCCCAGCATGCCAAGCAGGAAGCCTACGACGACGATCACCAGAAGGACCTTCTGGGTAGACAGGCCTTTTCTCAGCAATGCGTATACGCCAAGCACGGAAAGAAGCGGAAGCATCTTGGGCAGAATGCCGTCAAGAGCCGTCTGGATCTTTGTGGTGGACTCGCCAATCGTATAAGACAATTTCGTCGAAACGCCCAGCCAGGTAGCGGTCAGACCGCCGACCACGAACAGACCGAGGATCGTAGCCGCTTCCATCCAGACGTTTAAAGAAGACATATCCGCCTGGTCCAGGAAACTGTCGGCTAACTCATAGCCCTTCTTGACTTCCCAGTAATGCAAACCGAAGTGGACGACGTTGATGATCAGTACGAAGAGTAACGGAGTGATGCCATAGCCTTCCAAAGCCATGGAAGCGCAGATACCGGCCACGATCGGACGGAAAGCGCCCCAGAAGAACGAGTCGCCGATACCGGCCAGGGGGCCCATCAGACCGGACTTGATACCGGAGATGTTAGCCTCGTCAACATCTTCGCCGTTGGCCTTCTTCTCTTCCATCGCGGCAACGATGCCGAAGATGACGCCGCAGGTCCAGGGATGAGAGTTGAAGTAAGCCAGGTGTCTCTTGTAGGCGGCGATCCTGTCTTCTTCCTTGTCATAAAGCTTGTTGATGATGGGGATCATGGCATACTCGAAGCCCATTGCCTGCTGTCTCTCGAAAGAGAAAGCGGACTGCACGGCATTCGATCTTAAGAACAGACCATTCAGATCCTGCTTTGTCAGTTTCTTTTCAGCCATCTTACTCTACCTCCTTGCTGTGTTGAAAAACATAGAGGAATGCATAAGCGACGCCGATGAAAGCGATACCCATCGTTCCGAAAGCGGGAACATAAGCAGCCAATGCAAATCCGATGAAGAAATAAGGCATGAACTTCTTGGTGCCCAGGTTGTTCAGCAGCAAGCCGAAACCAAGAGCCGTCAGCAGCTTGCCCATGCCGTTGATGCCTGCCATGACGTTGGCGGGAATGTTGGCCATCAAAGCGCTCAGTGCCTCTGCACCGATCGAAAGAGCCAGGAAAGTCGGAACGAAATCAGCCAGGAAATGCAGCAGGTTGCCCATCCAGACAGCCAGATTGATGCCCTTCCAGTTGCCCTTCTCGGCATAACTGTCGGCCCAGTGCGCAAAGAACGAACAGAACGTCTTTGCCAGCGTCTCGAACGACGAACAAGCGACAGCCGTAGCGACCGCAACGGCGGTACCGCCTTCGACGCCCGTTCCGGAAGTGATCGCAATCGCCGTACCGACGGTCGCGCCGATCGCGACATTCGACGGAACGGCTCCGCCGATCGCCTGAGCTCCCATGAAGATCAGTTCAAGCGTTGCGCCAAGTTCCAAGCCTGTCGCGAAGTCCCCCAGGATCAGACCGGTCAGCGGACCCAAGACGATGGGTCTTTCCAGCTGCATATCGCCGCATGCCCTTCTGGTCAGATAGGACAAGCCGGTGATCAGGCTGATCAAAAAAACCTGAAATGTGCTCATAAAATAAGCCTCCTCCTTAAATAGATAAAAATAAGATCAGAATAAGCGATAAATATGATAGACCCCATTTTTATATTTCAATGATACCGCAATCTCTTTTTATATGTCCATACAATTATGTGATATTGTACCATATTTTATATGTACATTTTTTACAAAAATCAACATACAATTTACGATCCCTTTCTCCAAGATTCCCTTCTTTTGTTATCATTAATACAGAAATACCGAAAGGAAAGAAACATGGCATATAAAAAGACTTCCATCACAAAACACTTGCTGCTGATCCTGACTCTTTTCATTCTCTTTGGCTGTTCCCTGAAAGGAGAAAAAGGCAAGTGGATGATAGTCAAGTCCACTGAAGAATTCTTCGAAGACACTTATGTATACAAATACAGCTATGAATTCAGCAGAGACGGCAAGCTGACCATGGAAGAAGAAAAACGGGACGACGGCAATTCCATCCGCAAGGAATATGTCTATGACAAGAAAGGCAACGTTGTCGCCACAACGATCTTCAAAGACGGAAAGAAAGACGAGATCGTCACCTGCGAATATGACAAGTCCGAAAGAAAGACCAGGGAGATCTTCTGCAACGCCAGTGAAGAACCTCAGAGATCGATCGAATACTTTTACTTCAGCTGCGACGATCCGGAACTGATCATCGAACGCAAATATCCTCTCGGATTTGTTTCATACAAAGAAAGCATCGAATACGATGACAAAGGGACTCCAATCAAACAGGCCATTAAATACTACAACGAAGACGGTTCCCTCAAAGAAAAAACGATGGAAGCGAAGATCGAATATGACAAGAAAGGAAATATCGTCAGAAACAAACAGTCAAAGACCGACAAATACTACGAAAACGGGAAACTGCTGAAAAGCGATTCCTACGAATACTCATACAAAGCCGAATACGATTCCAGAAACAAGATCCTAAGCAAGACCGAAAACCTCTATAACGACGATGTCATCGTAGACTGGGAATACGAATACGACAAAAACGGCAACCTGATCAAAGAATCAAGATATCCCCATGCTTCCGACGACATCTTCCACGGAAGCTACGAATACAAGCTCTTCGAAGAAGCGAAATATAAACCCATCATACATTTACCTATATTTGTATGATGCATAAATGATACAATCATATTATGGAGAAACAATTATCCAAAAGACAGATCATCGAAAACTACATCCTGGAAGAGATCAAGAACGGCGATCTCAAAGTCGGAGACCAGATACCCGGCGAGATCGAACTGGCCGAGAAATTCGGTTTCGGCAGACAGACCGTCCATAACTGCCTGCGCGACTTGGCCAACAGGGGCGTCCTGGAACGGACGCCCGGAAGAGGCTCCTTCGTATCGGGAAAACCGGTCAACCGCAACATCGCCAACAAGATGTCCTTTACCGACGACATGCGATCCATCGGCATGGAACCCGGAAGCTCTCTTCTGGAATTCAGACTCTCGAAAGCGTCCGACTTCCCGATGATCGCAGACTTGCTTCAGCTAAGCGAAGAAGAGAAACTCTACTACATCGTCCGTCTACGTACCGGAAACGGCACTCCCATCGCCCTTCAGTATCTGTATACGCCATACAAATACATCGGAGACATCGATCTGGGCACTCTCTCCGGATCCTTTGACAAATACATGGAAAACAAAGGGATACAGGTCGAAGGCTTCGTGACCAAACTCAAAGCCATCGAAGGAAACGAAAAGCAGTTAGAACTGCTTCAGGTCAAATCGAAAGCCCTGCTGAAATCATTATCCGTACGCTACATCGACGGAAAGATACCCGTGCAATGTACGGAATCCCTCTACCGCAGCGACCTCTTCGAATACACCTTCTCATCCTTCTAGACACATACAACGACATAAAAACAAGGCCTGCAAAACAGGCCTTTCTTTTAGAATCGGTTTCCGCACTTCGGACAGAATTCAAAATCCTCATCCGTCTGATATCCGCAATGTGCGCATTTTTTATAGGTATTCCCTCTTGAAGAGATCATTGACAGATCGCTTTCACTGATCTTTACTTTTTCTCCGTTTTCTATCCTTCTGCCGACCTCGGAATCGAGTTCATACAAGGTACAGCAGCAGCTCGTTTCAACATAGTAATGCCTGTTCCACTTCCAGACAGGAAGGAAGAACAGAGTCAGTACCGTATACACGACGAAGACATTGAAACGTCCGAAACTGCCGCAGACATCGCAGATCATCGTCTGATCGTATTCGAGATCTTTCTTCTCCTGTGTGACTCCCATCATAAAAAACATAATCGAAACCTCTATCCTTTCATTCTTCCTGATTGACGATCTTCTCGTAGTAATATCCGGTATTGACGACATTGTCATAGAACCTTGAAGCTTCTTCAGCCATCTCTTCATAGATATCGATGCCGTGTCCGAAACCGGAATAGATCACCAGCTTGCAGTTGGGAAGAGATTCCATGCTTCTGACCATCAGATCATTGCGGCTGATTGGATCATTTCCGCCGCCCATGATCAGAACAGGTGTTTTTATCTGACTGAATACTTCCTTGAGTTTTTCTTCGTTTTCCAGATAAGCCAGAGGTCTGCCATAATGAAGATTCTTCACCTCATCGACATCATAATACTTTTTGTATTCTTCGGAACTCAGTACTTCTTCCATTTCCTTCTTCAGGATCTCACGTCTTTCGATCAAAGCGGGATCTGAGATCTCAACTTCATTTTCCTTTAAAGTGATCAGACCTTTTTCCACCATTTCCTTGAAAGACATCCTTCCTTCATCCAAAGAATGAGGACCCGGCACGACCGCAAAGAAACAGATCACTCTGTCCGGATGGTCCTTGACGACACTCCATCCCGTACCGGCACCATGAGAAGCACCGGAATAAACGAACTTATCTATACCCATATGATCCGCAAAGGAAATGACATCATCCGCAAAACGATCATACCAGTAATCGCCGTAATCGACATTCAGATGACTGCTTTTCCCAAAACCTCTGTTGATCAGCAGATAGACATGGAAACCGTGTTTTACCAGCTCTCTCTCCAATGATCTTGATGCGTGAGACTGCTGCGTACAGATGAGATATCTGTCTCCGCTTCCGTATTCTTCATAATAGATAGAGATCCCTTTTTCTGTTTCTACATATGGCATATCTTTTTCCTCTTTCAACAACATATTAAGCCCTGACCTCTGAAAAGAAATCGGTTTTTATCTTTTTTGAATACTGACAACAGATCGGAAACAAGATTCCGATCTCTGTCATATACGATTGTTCCAAAAATAAAAGAAAATTAGTATTTAATTGCGAACATTTTTCTGATTTTGTTGTAATATATATACAGAGATAACAGTTTAAATCCGATCATTGTTTGTTCATGTTTGTTATCCTTTCAGAAAAGACTCGCAAGAGTCTTTTCAACTTATATAGGCTACTGATCCGGCTGTTGACCGTCATGGGCCTTCCAGGCACACTCTGTGATCTTCATATCAGTGAATACCGCTGTGAAAGAAGAATCTTCCGGCGAACAGGCATAGATCCCGAAGCGGATCTTTTCTTTTCCCTCATACATGTGAGCGATCCTCATCTGTTTCCATCTTTCCCCATCCTCAGAACACTCGATACAATAGTCGTCTTCTCTCCTGCTCAATCTATACCACATCGATTTGACTGTTGAAGGGATCTCGGTCGTTGCCCAATCCGAATAACCATGATTGGTGACCACACTGCCAAGATGCTGAAACTCATCGTTTTCATATTCGATCGAACCTTTCAGCCAGTTCTCAGAGTCCAGATACATCACGATACCGCACTGATCGAATCTGTGATGGCTTTCCTCAAAAGATGTCTTCACGATGAAACTGAAATACTTCTCCTCGCTCTCCATCTGATATACCGGCGCATTGTCATTGCGAAAATGATAGTAGGTCCTCTGCCACAGATCGGTATGCGGCATGGTCGTGATCGTGATACGGTCTTCTTCCACTGAATGATCTTTCGGCATCCTCGTCCATTTGAATTCGTTCATGTTCATGTTTTTCTTTTTTCCTTTGTCTCAATTGTACCCCTTTTATCGAAACTTCCTTATAAAAAGGCATCTGATGATGCCTCATATCCTATTGTGCATTATACGAATTGACTTCACTTATAGGGATCTCTATACAGCTTTCATCGATCTCTTTGTTGTTGCCGCCATTCAATCCCTGTCCTCTGACATCCCGCAGATAGATCTTTCCGTTATTGACGTAATTCCCGCTGTTGAGATGGATGCCCGGACCATAGTCACCCAGATTCCATAGGATGGTGCCGTTATTGATCAGCTCGCCGCCGTTAAAGCGGAAGTCTCCGCCTCCTCCGAATATCAGCATCCCTCTGTTTTCATAAGTACCGGAATCGATCTGAAACTCATGACCTCTTTCCATGATCTGATAGCCGCCTTCTTCAATGATGAAATCACCGTAATTATAAGTATCACACATTCCTCCGGTATAGGCACCGCCGTTTTTTACGATGATCGTCCCATAGTTGTTTCTTCTGGCCAAGCCCATCTCGAAACCACCGTATAGTTCTATCGTTCCGTAATTATCAAATACGATGTCTTCTTCCATTGAAACACCTCTGAGCAACACTTTTTCTCTGACGGTGATTGTCTCTTCTTCCGGGATCTGAATACTGGACATGATCTGAATGTTGTGAACCTTCGGATCATTCAAAGCTGCCTTGAGTTGTTCAAAAGTTCTAACTGGCGTGTTGATCGCAATGACCTCAAAAGAATGAGGAGGCATGTTTTGAAATCTTTCATAATCTCCTGCTGTGACATAAATCCTCTTGAGATTGTCCAGTTCATAGAATATGGAAAGATCTTCATGATCCGTTTCCGCAATATTCAAAATCTCCAGATTCTTCAAAGCAGCGATCCCGCTCAGATCGATCCCGTAATTATGTGAAACGTCCAGCAATCTCAATTTCTGCAAGCCGAGGATCGGCTCGATCGTTGTGATGTTGTTTGCGCAAAGGCAGAGTTCTTCCAGATTTTCCATCTTGGCAAAATCGCTGATATCTTCGATGTTTCCGGTATCGTATGTATCATATTCCAGTAAGACCAGATCATTCAATCCGTCATCCGTCAGAATGAACTGAGCAACTTCATAATCGTCCCTGACTTCTTCTCCATAGACATAGATACTGGAGATGTTTTTCAGATTACCGGTGATCCCCAATCTGCTCAACAAAGAATCTTTGCTGGAGAAAGGATTGAAAATGACGAACAGCACAGCAGCTGCTATCAGCAACGCTCCGGCAACGATCGGAAAAAGCCCGGCTTTTTTAGAAGCGGTCTTCTGCTGCTCAGAGATCTGCAGATCCCTGAGGATCGGCGATTCAAAAAGTTTCTCTTCAAACTGTTTTTCATCCATCTGATATTTCAACACGCCCTGCGTCTGTCCCAGCATCATCGACATTCCCGGAGTGAGCTTTGTTTCTTCCAAGAAGATAGAGATGATCGTCTTAGCCTGGTTCGAGGCAAAAGAAACCAGGTCTCTGATCTTTTCATCCTGCATCATCTTTTCACTCAGAAACAGAAGAACTGCCGAAGACCTTGAGATGCAGTCTTCATCTCTTTTTTCTTCATAATCCAGACGATAGCCGTCATCATCCAGGACTTTCATAACTTCAAATGCTTTTTCCCTATCTTCCTTTGTATACAAGGCATATAGATAAGGAAACTTGTTTCCGTTATATTTCTCCATAAGTCACCTCTTCACGACCACATCGATCCTGCTTGTATCGATGCTTTCACAGATCCTTTGATACATGTCTTCACTGATATAAAGATACTTGAGATCCTTCAGTTCATCGATCACATCATAATCCGCATCTACGCCGATGATCTTGAGTATCTGCAGCTGTTTCAATCCTTTTAAGAAAGAAAGATCTTTTATCGGATTTTCCGATAGATCCAAGTATTTCAGCTGGCTCATCTTTCCCAGCTCATTAAAATCCTCTATTCCCTCATTGACCATTGCCAGATATGAGATATCCTTGGAAGCGATCGTTTCAAGATCATCAAAAGTTCCTTCTTCGATCAGCTGTTCACCGATATAACAGTTTCCGTCTTTATATCTGATCGCATCTGCATCAGAAACCATATAGTTTCCGCAAAGATACAAAGAAGTCCCATCATAAGCTTTCAGAAGGATGCTTTGAGAAAGAGAATCCTTGAATTCCGTGACTTCCACTTCGCTTCCTTCATGATCGATCGTTTCATTATTGACTCCGGCAAAAGAAAACCAGTTGTTGAAATAGGCAAAGACAGAACCCGCCAGCAGCAAAAACAGTGACGCAAAAACGATGGAGATGATCCGCCATATATTGGCAGAAGTGCCCTTCTTTTCTGCCTTTTCATAACCCGTTACACCATCGCCCAGATACTCTTCGCCGATCTTTTCGATGATCTTCTCTGCGATCTGTCTTTCATTCATATCAAAGGCATAGAGTTTTTCTACCGTTGACAGCTGCATGGCCATATCTTCAGGCAGTTTCACATCTTCTAAGAAGATGCAGTACATTTTCTTTCTTTCAGATACCGCATAATTGACCTCTCTGGCACAGTTCTGTGATTTCAGAAAGCGATCGGAAACAAACAGTAAAACAGTATCAGAATTGAGAAGATGGGAAGCAACGACTTCCGGCCAATTGCTTCCGGCCTCTATCCCGGCATCATACCAGAGACGGTAATTCTTCTGATCCAGTATCTCAATGACAGGCAGCACCTTATCCGAATTGGCATGGGCATAAGAAAAGAATACATAAGGTTCTTTTCCCGAATAAGTCTTAAAATGTTGCATAGTATTACTTCCTGTATATCATTATACAATCATGCATATGCTGAGGAAAACCATTAATCATATTGACAAACAGATTATATTTGATAAAATATAATTGTATTAAATATAAAGGAGGAGAAAGAATGAGAGATGAATATGAAGCGATGAAATTATCCAATCAGCTCTGCTTCCCGCTTTATGCGGCATCCAGGAATATCGTCAGTCTCTACACTCCGTATCTCAAGCCATTGGGACTCACCTATACTCAATACATCGTTATGCTGGTGTTATGGGAAAAAGATGAGATCACCGTCGGTGAGATCTGCGAAAAACTGATGTTAGACAATGGCACATTATCTCCTCTTCTCAAGAAGATGCAGGAAGAAGGTTATATCGAAAAAAGACGCAGCAAGGAAGATGACCGTGTCGTCCTGGTGTCTCTTAGCAAAGAAGGAAGAGCTTTACAAGACAAGGCAAAAGATGTGCCGGAAAAAGTCGCAAGCTGTATCGACCTGCCTCCTGAAAAGGCACAGATGCTGTATACACTGCTCTATGAACTGTTAGAAAACCAGAAAAACAAATAATGAAGGAGAAAAACAAATGAAGACAGTCTATGATTTTACCGTAAAAGACAGAAAAGGAAATGAAGTCAGCTTATCAGACTATGCAGGAAAAGTCCTGCTGATCGTCAACACCGCAACCGGATGCGGATTCACTCCGCACTATGATCCGCTGGAAGCGATGTACAAGGAATTCAAGGATCAGGGATTTGAGATCCTCGACTTCCCTTGCAACCAGTTTGCCAATCAGGCGCCTGGAACAGACGATGAGATCCATGAGTTCTGCACTCTGAAATTCAAAACCGAATTCCCGCAGTTTGCCAAGATCGATGTCAATGGCGAAACAGCTGATCCGCTCTTCGCATATCTGGCAACCGAAAAACCATTCACTTCTTTCGGCAAGGGCCTGACAGCTGCCGGTTTAAAGAAGTTTGCCGATATGAACAACAAAGCATTCGGTGGCAAGGCTTATATCAAATGGAACTTCACCAAGTTCCTGGTAGACCGTGAAGGCAATGTCGTATCCCGCTTTGAGCCGACTGTCGACATGAAAGAGGTCCGCGAGGCTGTCGCTGCGATCTTATAGTATGAACACGCAGACAAACAGAGACAAGACGATCATCCGTACCAGCATCATCGGGATCCTGGCCAATGTTTTTCTGGCAGCTTTCAAGGCATTCGTTGGGCTCGCTTCCAACTCGATCGCTATCGTGATGGATGCCCTCAACAACATTTCCGATGCCGCAAGTTCTCTGATCACGATCATTGGCACAAAACTCGCCGGAAAAGAACCTGACAGGAAACATCCGTTCGGCTATGGAAGGATCGAGTATATGAGTGCGATGCTGATATCGATCCTGGTACTCTATGCCGGTGTCACCGCCTTCATTGAATCAGTCAAGAAGATCATCCATCCGGAAACTCCGGACTACAGTACTCTTACTTTAGTGATCGTTGCGGTCGCCGTCATCGTCAAGATCCTTTTGGGAAGATATGTCAAACACGTTGGCAAAGAAGTGAATTCCGACTCCCTGATCAATTCAGGAGAAGACGCAACACTGGATTCGATCATCTCAGCTTCCACACTTGTGGCTGCTGCAGTATATATGTTCTTCCATGTTTCTCTTGAAGCATGGCTTGGTGCACTGATCGCAATCGCCATCATCAAGTCCGGTATCGAAATGTTGTCAGATACTTTGTCAAAGATCCTGGGCGAAAGAGCTGAACCGCAGCTTGCCAGAGAGATCAAGGAAACAGTCATAAGTCATCCTGAAGTTTCAGGAGCCTATGACCTGGTCCTTCACAACTATGGACCGGATTCCTACAACGGATCCATCCACATCGAAGTTCCTGATACACTTTCAGCCGATGACTTAGACAAACTGATCCGCAAGATCACAGTCGATGTCTATCAGAAACACGATGTGATATTGACCGCCATCGGTGTCTATTCCATCAATACGAAAGACCCTGATGCGATCAAAGCCAGAGAAGATGTATCAAAGATCGTTCTTTCCCATCCTCATATCCTGCAGATGCATGGCTTCTATCTGGACAAGAAAGAAAAGACGATGCGCTTTGACATCGTCGTCAGCTTTGATGCGAAAGACAGAAGAGAAGTGCACAGACAGATCTGTGAAGAGATTCAGAAACAATATCCTGACTACACCTTGCAGATCGCAATGGACACAGATTTCTCTGAAGAAACAGCTGGATAAGAGAAATATGGCATAGCCCAAAGCTATGCCATATTTTTATATGATCGTCGTACAGAGTCCCATTTCCTTTTGTGATGTATCCATTCTGGAATATTGGATCGGAATGTCCTTTTCACATTCGATCTTCATCGCATAAGGTACATCCATCGGAACGGTTTTTCCTTTGTTGTTGATGATCTTATCCATCCTGATATGAAGAGTCCTTTCCGGAAGGACCTTCACTTCAAATCCATCCATCTTTTCTCTGTCTTCAAAATACAGAGTCATCTTCACTGTGATTTCTTCTTCGTAAGGGTTGATGACACAGACTGATTCATGGGAATTATATAATCCGTTTCCATGGCTGTTCCAATATCCGTCAGGGATGTATTTAACGCACATATTTTCCTCCTATCCTTTGAAGTTGATGAACTTCCTGAACTTTTCTTCCGAATTGTTGATGATCAGTTCTTCATCAAAACCGACCTCATCCAGCAAAGCGATCGCCCTGTCAAATCTGGCGATCTGACTTGGATCATGGGCATCCGAACCCACATAGATATTCGTCCTGTATTTCATGCATAGATCAAGATATGTTCTGATATTCTTTTCAACATCTCTCTTGTAACTGCTTGTGAAAGAAGAGTTGTTGACTTCCAGGGCAACACCATATTCCTTGGCTGCCTTCACAAGTCTTTCATAGTCTAAAGCGAAAGAACTGTCATCGGGATGAGACACAAAGAAAGTCTTAGGATTTTTCATACAGCTGATCATGGCATCCGTATTCTTCTCTACTCCCTGATCCTCATAAGTGAATCCATGAACTCCGGCGATACAGTAATCCAGTCTCTGCAGGATGCGATCGCTTAAAGACATCGTCCCGTCATTCAGGATGTTGTTTTCTACGCCATAGTAGATATTGACACCATAAAGGTTTCTCGGAATCGCCTTCATATTGGAAAAATAGATCGGCTCACATGTTCCGGGAATGCCCGGGGCATGTTCACTCAAACCCAAACCCACAAGACCTTTTTCACTTGCGGCCAATGCGTTTTCTCTCACCGTTCCATACGCATGTCCGGAAACGATCGTATGGGTATGGATATCCAGGATCAGTCTGTTTTTCATAAGCTTTCCCCTTTATTCATCTATCTGATTCCATTTAATCATCACTTTTCTTTTAAAACAATCTCTGTCTATATTGTAAAAATGTTCTTTCAGAATTTAAGTAAATATCGGTAATTCTTTTCTTTTTGCCTATATTTACTTAAATATTAATGACAGCTGAAGATTTCCTTCAGCTGTCATTCTGTCTTATTCTTTCTGCTCAAGCCCTGTCACATTGATATTCCTTGTGACCTTGGCATCATAAGTATTGGCCTTTAATATTTCCTTCAGATCCACTCCTGTAGCCTCTGACATCGTATCGAAGACCTGTTTCATGATGATCGGCATATTGCCTGAGACCTGAGATACACCGCTTTCACCGTTTCCGCTGTCATAGATCGTCACTTTATCGATCGATGAGATCGGTTTTGCAATTTCAGCCGCAAGCTGAGGCATGATCTTGATCATCATCTCAGCCATGGCAGCGCCATTGTATTTCTGATAAGCTTCTGCCTTCTTTTCCATTGCTTCCGCTTCCGCAAGACCTTTCTGTCTGATCGCTTCTGCTTCAGCCTTGCCCTTAGCTTCGATCGCCTCTGCCTCCATCTGAGCCAGGTATTTCTTAGCCTCAGCTTCTTTCTGCAGTCTGATCAGATTGGCTTCCGCTTCTTTCTCGGATGCATATTTCCTTGCATCGGCTTCTTTTTCAACGGTTGCGGAGAGTTCGTGCTGGCGGACTTCGACTTCCTTCATCTTGAGTTCCGTCTCTCTTTCCGCCTTGGCGATCTGTGCATTCATTGTTGCCGTCTGAATGCTTTTTTCCTGTTCCTGCTTCTGGATCTCATAAGCCGCATCGGCCATTGCCTGCTTCTTATCGGATTCCAGCTTCAGTTCTGCCTGTTTGATCGCCAGTTCGTTGTTCCTCATGGCGATCTGAGTCTCTGCTTCAACTCTTGCATCATTGGCAGCTTTATCTGCCTTTGCCTTGGCGATCGCGACATCTCTGTCGGCCTCAGCCTTGGCGATCTGCGCATCTTTCTTGATCTTGGAAGTATTATCCATACCCAGATCATTGATCAGACCGTTTTCATCGATGACATTCTGGATATTGCAGGACAGGATCTCGATCCCCAGCTTCTCCATATCCTTGGAAGCCTTTGCCATGACCTGATCTGAGAAAGAATCCCTGTCGGTATTGATCGTCTTGAGATCTAATGTGCCGATGATCTCTCTCATATTACCCTGCAGAGAATCCTGCAGATCCATAGCGATCTCATCCGGCTCTTTATTCAAGAAGTTCCTTTCCGCTTTTAACATCCCCTCTGCAGAAGTATCAACTCTGACCTTGGCGATCGCATCGACCTTCACATTGATGAAATCATTTGTCGGGATATAGGTATCAGTCTTGATATCGACTGAGATCTGTCCGAGATGGAGATGATCGACTTTCTCCAAGAAAGGCATCTTGATCCCGGAACGCCCGATCAGGACTCTTGGTGTCTTCCTTAAGCCCGATATGATGATCGCTACATCCGGAGACGCTTTGACATAGCCACATATGAGCAGCAGAAAAAATAAGAGCAGCGATACCATGGGTATCAGAAATTTCATGATATTCATTGTATTTTCCTCCTTTATCCAATAAAAAACTCATGTTTCATACATGAGTCTCATCGATTAAAGATGGCCGGTTCATATGAACGGCTGACGGCTTCTCTGCCTTTGCAGGCCGATTACTCCCTCAAGTTACTTTGATTATATCAGAGGTTCATATGACTGTCAATACTATTTATATTTTTTTATATGAAGCTTTTTACATAATCTTTCACAGTCTGATAAACTTCATCAAACGGTGGTTTATGTACGTCTCCCGAGAAACGAAATCTTTCATATGCATGTCGTGAACTACCCGGCCATGAATGGCCGAGCTTCCTGTTTCACAGCCTTTTGCTTACTGAGTAAGTCTTACATAGGCTCCACAGGCTTATATTCGGGCCGTCCCGGCCCTATGACAGAAGCAGTCTTTTACCCTCATGGGTTATGTTGATCGCACTGTTATAGTCACGATCTATAAAGATACCACACCCGCAGGAGTATACTCTTTGTGATAACGGTATCTTTTTTATCTTTCCGCAGTTTGAACATAATTGTGTAGAAGGAAAGAACCTGTCAACTCTGATAAGCCTTCCGCCCTTGGCTTCAAGCTTATAGGAAAGCATATTGATAAACATGCCATAACCGTTATCCATTGTAGCTTTACCCAGTTTGAGACTTTGAGATAAAGCTTTCATATCGATGTCTTCCACAGAAACAAAATCGTAGGAATTGGCTATCTTCTTAGACTGTTTATGTAAGAAGTCTCTTCTTTGCCTTGACACTTTGATGGCTGTTTTGTTGACTTTGTATTGCTGCTTATACCAGTTATTGGAGTGGAGCACTTTCTTAGAAAGCTTACGCTGCTGTCTGGCTGACTTCTTCTGGGCTTTGAGGTAATAATGAGGCATGCCGGCACAGTATCCTTCTGAATCGGTATAAAGACCATCGGACTTATAATCCAGACCGAGAACGATGCTGTTCTGATCTGCTTTGACAGGATCTATACTGGCTTCATATTCAAACAGGACTGAAACATAATACTGATTGATTGCGTTTCTTGAAACAGTTACCGATTTCACTTTCCACTCATTATCAGGAAAACGGTGATACACGGCTTTTATATGACCCAGCTTGGGAAGCTTTATTGTCTTGTTTTCAAAATCAAGAACGATATTGCCGTTCACCATATTGGTGGTATAGCTTTTCTTTGGATGCTTCTTTGATTTGTATCTTGGAAAACCGATCTTCCTGTCTCTGAAGAAATTGTCACAGGCTCTTTCAAGATTCAGCTGAACATTGGCCAAAGCCAGAGAGTCAGCCTCTTTCAGAAAAGGATAGTCTCTCTTATATTTGGCGGGCGTTGTAAGTAACTGTTTTCCTGTCTTTTCGTAATAAGAGATCTTGTCGCCTAACATCAGATTCCATACCTTGCGGCAGCAGCCAAAAGTCTTCTCAATGAGAACGATCTGGTCTTTGTTCGGATATATCCTGTACTTATAGGCGATATTCATCTCTGTACACTGCTTTGCCTTTCTATATAAGCAAGGATGTTTTCTTCGGAAGTTGATCCGATTGTTTCACAAAAATAAGAGCCGTTCCAAAGATGACCTTTCCATAGTTTTTCAGATATACCCGGAAACTCCATAAGCAGATGTCTTCCGGATATTCCTTTGAGCCACCTGACAATATCGGTGACGGATAGTTTTGGAGGAGCAGACACAAAACAATGGACATGGTCTTCTTCACCCACTCTGGCTTCAACAACAGAAAAGCCTTTTTCATTACCGATTTCTGTAAGGAGTTCACTCAGACGGTTTGATATCTCCTCAGACAGAACCTTTCTTCTGTACTTTGTACACCAGATCAAATGATAATTTATGTTATAGACGCAAGTTCGGTCATGAATATATCTGTCATCCATACATATAGTATATCATAATCAAAGATATAATCTTTTATTTTTCATATTTTATGATATTACACATAGTTAGCTAAATTAGGCTTTCATCTCCCACATGAATGAGGGAGAATTCTCGCCCGAATTTCTTAAATCTTCAGTTCTGAATACAAATCCATGAAAATCATTTAACGTTTTCCTGTTGTTTTCAATCACTTGCCTGATTTCGTCTGGATCAAATATGAATACTTGAGAAATATAATAGAGATCTATGAAATCCTTTATTCTTCTGAATACTGTATCTATGGATAATACAGATAGTTTGTCTGCTATCATCTGTGTTATGGTTGCTCCGGAAAACCGAATGTTTTCAATTTCATATATCTTTGTTGAAAGAGCGGGACGATTGACATCAATGTCCATGGTAAAAAGGATCTTACCGGTTTTTTTATCCTTCATCTCAAACCCTGCAGATCGTCTTTCACCTTACATTCTGTAAAGGCAGACTTCTAAATCGATCCCACTATTATCAATCGCCCTCTGTAACGATTCAACCATTTGTTCAGCAGTAGGATTGTTGTCTGAATACCAATTCGCATCAATGTCTTGTGTATGACGGGTTTCTTCACAATAACCCGCTTCCATAAGAAAGGCTTTTAATACCATAGAACCTTTAAAACTGACGGGTATTCCGCTTTCATATATTGCTTTCATCACTTTATACATCAACTCTTCTTCTGCTGAAATCTTCATATAAATTCTTTCTTATTCATCATAATAATGAATCGCATCATCAGCGATCTTTTCAAACAGTTCGTGATATTCAGGACATACAAATATTCCTTCAAAACTTTCTGAATTGGAATAATAGTAATTACTTAAAGCTTCTGTAATGCCTTGCATATCCAATATCGGTTCATTTGCCAAAGCATCGTATACTGTTCTATTGAAACTTGTATACTTAATGCCATCGTCTTCTTTTACATCAGATAAATTGATCTCGTTCCCGAGTATTGCTATACCGTTATATCTGATTAATGAATCATTTCCATAAACCCAGATGACCGGCTCATCATTACGCCCTAAGAATCTTTCTTCACACATCAAGGCCTGATCCAAAGCAAAAACGAGATTTTCCTTTATTTCGTTCTGAATTGCTTTAAGCCAGGCAAAAGAACCGATATAATCCTTTCTCCTTGGAAGATCTATCTTCTTAGGATCATGCAAAGGCAAAGAATACGTTTTTCTGTTTACAAGATCTCTTCTTACCTTCTGTTCAAGCAGATAAGTAATATACTCAGGCGCTTTTCTTGTTTTGCTTTCCCAATTCTGTATAGTTCGAAAAGGAATTCCGTATCTTTCCGAAAATTCACTTTGCGTATCTCCAAGCAATTTTCTCATCTCTCTGACATTCATCTTTAATATTATACACCCATTGGGTGTATTTATCAAAAAGCTATATCGTTGCTTATACCCAATCGGAAAAAGCCTATTTGTATCTGAAGAATGTCTCTATTACATTATTCTAAGAAAAATCGCCGATACCTAACATTTTTTGAAAAAAACATGTAAAAAGCTCCTGAAAATGAGGAGCTATGACGAATTCATATCGATTATTGAGGAACAGTAGCTACAACATCGCTTTCCTGAAAACAGGGATCTCTTTATTCAATACTTCAGAAAGTGCTCTGACGATGATCTCGTAGTCCTTTCCTTCATGCAAGCCACTGACACTGACATATCCGACAGTTTCATTATTGACTCTGATCGGGAAAGATCCGCCTACCGCAAGACAACCGTTCTGATAGCTGAATCTTTCATCTTTTATCCCGCTTACCTTTTCCAGGATCCCCTGATACATCGAGCTGTGGCCTGATAACTGCGCAGCTTTTTCTTTCATTCTGATAAAGCCAAAATTCCTTTCTGATTTGTGATCCATGACATATTGGAAAATAACGAGATGATCGGATAGCCTTTCGATCTGTATCGCCAGTTCGTTGTCGTATTGCGAACATAGCTCTACCAGCTTATTTCCTAAAGCCAGTGCATCCTTTGAAGCAAATGAATCATACTGTAAGATCCTTTCGTGTTCCTCCAGTATCTTCAGATCATTTTCGTCGTATTCACTGAAACCTCTTCTGATGGTATCCAGAAGCTTTGCACATTTCAAAGAATCATCCAGGGACATCACATCACTTTCTGTTTTCCCATTTTCCAACAGATCGACAAAATGAGAGATTTCACCATAAAAATCATCATTGATGTAAGGAATTTCTTTTGTACTGACTATCCCATCCTTTGTGATATCGATCTTTGTGCAGCGATGCAGATCATGGATATAGATCGAACCCTTGTCTCCATAGATCATCGCATCTCTTGGCTTGTTTCGATCGAACGCCACTTCCATTCGACCTTGAATTTCTCCATCGCTCAGATAGGCATCGACATAGCGATCGGTTTCATTCTTTACAGTCGCATAGATGTGATCCAAGAAGATATCCTGATCCATGTATTCTGTTAACCAGGATGCACAATAGGTACCGCTGTCCAGAAGACAACCACCCTGTCCGGGCTGTGTGTGGTAGGTCTTTCCTTCATATTCTTCAGGCAAGGCAAAACAGATCTGGGTATCGATCTGCCTTATTTCTCCGATCTCTCCTGAATCAATGATCTTCCTGATCTCGTCATGCATCGGAGTGAACCTGGCTTTCATCGCCTCCATGAACAGTATTTTTTCTTCTCTGGAGACTTCCGCTATCTCTTCCATCTCTTTTGCATTCAAAACAGCCGGTTTTTCGCAAAGAACAGCCTTTCCCTTCTTCAGTGCCTTGATCGCCCACTCCTTATGCAAGCCATGAGGCAAAGAAAGATAAATGGCATCGATCTTTTCGTCACTTAGAAATTCATCGAAATCCAGATAGACTTTTTCAACACCGAACTCCTCTTCAAAAAGTTTTGCTTTCTCTCTGCTTCGTAAAGCAATCGCATATAGTTCACTTCTTTTTTCATTACCCAGGCTTTGCGCAAATCTTTTTGCGATATTGCCGGCACCCAGTATTCCCCAACGTATCATCTTCCTATCCTTTCGATTATTTAAGCGGTCGTAATTTTCCTCTTTTTATCACGATATCAAGATCCTTCAAAGACCCATAGATCTTCTTCGTTTCTTCTTCAATGCTTTCTTTCTCAAGCCCTCTTTCTTCTATGACTGAATGTACAGCCGCACGGTAATCACGCTTATATTCCTTGTTCAATGAATTCCAGTTAATATCCTTAAATAAGTCTGCAGTTTCTTTATTGAAAGACAGCCTTCCCTGCATAAACAAAACAGCGATCACCGGATATCCGGCATAGCCTTGCCAGTAGGTGGAATTGTCATTGGAAGAATAGACATCACCATCAAAAGAGACTGTGTAAGATTTCTTCCTGTCAGAAGAAAACACCTCAGCAGATCCATCTTTCAAAGTAACTCTTCCGTCAGCGATCGCGCTGTATGCTTCATAGATCTTTTCGATCGGCGGTAATTTATCCATCATGTCTTTACTCGTCGTAATCGATCTCACTGACAAGCGGATCGCCATTTTCATCGACCATGACACTTAAACCACCCGCATATCCGTCATGAACGAACATGTAGTTGACTCCTGTCTCCTTGTCGATGATGACCTTGATCTCGGTCAGAAAACCATTCTGAGTTTCAATGATTTCAAATCTCTTATCTTTTGGCATGATATTCTCCTTTATCTTACAGTTTCATCACCATGACGATCTCTTCGCCATCCATCTCGCCGTTTTCTACAAAGCCCATGGAAGAATACAGATCTCTGGCATGCGTATTCTCCGGTTCAAAAGAGATCTCGCAATACTCAGCCTTGCCGCATGGCCATATCCTGATGAAGTCCAAAGCCAGTTCGATCGCCTTTTTTCCATAACCTCTTCCCTGATATCTCTTGTCGATCATCAGACGCCAGATGCTGTAGTTGTTTTTCAAGGCCTCAGGAGGTTTCACATCATAAACATCATACATGACCGCTTCGTTATAACCGATCATCAGAAAACCGACAGGCTTTTTATCCTTATAGATACCAAAGGGGAACGCATGACACTTCGTACCTATCGTCGCATAAGCATCAACGATACTGATCACGTTTGAAGCGACGAATTCTCTCTGATCCCTTTTTACCTTGAGATCCATGATATCCCATATGTTTTTATGATCGATCTTTTCCAGATGGATCATTTTCAGATCTTCTTTCTGTTTTTCTCTTTTTTCGCGTTTTTCTCTTCTCTGCTTCCGATTGTTTTTCTCACTTTCAAATATCTCGACAGCCGCATCCGTCAGCTCTTCCGGCCACAATCTGCCGCTTCCCATGATGTTTGCCCAAGGACATAATTTGCGATACTCATTGTCAAAAGCGATGGAATAAGGCGGACCACAGCGATCATCGACGCTCATATAAAGATGCCTTCCTTTACAAATGATATCGCTTGCTTCATATTCCGACATCTTCTCATCCAGTTTGTCGAATTGTTCTTTACTGATCTCATAAAGATGATAGGCCATGATCCCGCCGTATTGGGCGGAATAATAGTTTCTTTCTTTATCAAAGCAGGCCTTCCATCCTGATCCTGTTTTAAACTGCATATCTCTTTCTTCTTTCACCTATTATTTAAACATAATCAGACAGATATTTATCTTCAATATGTCTGTCTTGTTTTCGCTCACTTTAAGAAGATACGAAAATACAGCTGTCATACCATCCAACAGTACGGTCCAATGGAAAAAACAGTTCTCCGGGATCTTTACCTATATCCAGAAGAATTATGATCACGCCACGATCGAAGATGTCGCAGATGCCTGTTCCTATTCGACGAAACAGATCAGCCGCATCATCAGAAACCATTTTCAGATGTCCTATAAAGAATTTGTGACCTTTCTCAGGATGGAAAAAGCACTCGCTCTTCTGAAAGAAGAAACTCTGAACATGGAAGAGATATCAAAAACCCTAGGCTATGGCGATATCTCAAGCTTCTATCGGGCATTTAAAAAATACTACAAGGATACACCGCTTCATTATCAGAAAAACAGTGATGAAGTATAAAAAAGACAGAGGATCAAACTCTGTCTTTTTGATCAGTATGTGAAATATCTCAGTTTCCAGATGCCCGGTTGATTAAAAGACATCATGGCTGCCTCATCGCCATTGAGCCTTCTGCCTTTGATCCACTTGCCGTTTTCATCGAATACGCCTTCTTCCAGTAACAGGATATCGAGATTTCGTTTTTCTTGATCGATCGAATTCAGTCGGATCGTACAGGCATTGCCCAAGATGTAAACATCCTCTCCATCTCTTACGGCCAGACAATAGCCATCGCTTCTAGGCTGAATCTGAGATTTGAATGCGGAAAGGATCATCAGATCACTAAAATACATCATCGAATAATCTGACGTCTCGCCATTACTTGCCTGCAGGTCATTGCTTCCAAGCTTCTCAGTGATCTTAGGCATCAACATATCCAACAGTTTTGAAGTCTGTGCGTATTCTTCAAAGTTCTGTGGAGTCTTGAGATTCGGGTCAGAGACATCCATGCCAAACAGATACCCCTGCATTGCCGAGAACGGTTTTCCGATATCGTCAAATCCAAATGGTGAACAACATAAAGCGTGATAATGTCCGATCGTATAGACAAGACGCGGTGCGCAATAGGAATGAGTTGCGCATTCCGGGATCATCAAAGCACTTCCTCTTCTCGTGTACTCTTCACAGATCTCATTGAAGTTATTGACATAGATATCCGGTGTCAACAGTTCAACTGTCGGTGCGCAATAGTTCCATACTTCATGGACCTTGGATACCGGACCGCCTGTCGGATAAAATCCCGGTTCATCACCCTTATCCAGCCAGCAGTTGGCAGACATCGGTAAAGGATAGACATCCTTTCCTGCCTTGGCGACATATTCCACATAAGAAGCGGTATGGTACGCACTGAAGAGTTCTTCCGCCGCGTTGCCAAATACTTCTTTCCAGTTTCCGCTTTCTTTCCCGTTTTCGACAGCTTCCTTGATCTCATCGCTCATCGTTGCAGTATGAGATCTCATATAGGAAACAAAGTCAGATGGAACTTCACTTTCGAACAAGGCATCTGCCTCATCCGAATGATCTCTGGCAGCACCAAGTAAACCCGTCTCATTTTCCACCTGGACCATGATGACGGTGTTTTCTTTTTCATCGTATTCTTTGATGAAACCCATCAGTTTGGAAAATGCTTTGGCATCCGCTTTCATAGCCTCATCGCACAGATAAGAGATCGTCGTATATGGAACGCCATATTCCATCGTTGAAGACAGCTTTCTGTCAGCCTTGTCTTTTCCTTTTACGATCTGGGCTCTTTTGAATCGTTTGAGATCTTTCTTCACCCACTCCGGTGTGTACATACACTCGCCATTCTTCCATGACCCAAACCAGAGGAAGATGATCTTCTTGCCATAGCTTCTGGCCTGATCGATCAATGCCTTGGGATTTTCAAAATCAAAGACGCCTTCTTCCGGCTCGATCATTTCCCACGTCACCGGTAGCAGTAAAGCGTTCATGTGCAGCTGATCTGCGATCTGCCATATCCCTTTCATATATTCGATGGAAGAAGAATCAGAGTTGTGCACTTCCCCAGCCAATGCGACAAATGGTCTGTCATTGACCATCAATACTGTCTTGTTGCCTTGTTTGTTTAAATGCGGAATGTTCATGTCTGTTATCCTTTCTATCTGTTGATCGACTGTCCGATCTTTCTGTATGTATGTCTGACGCCTCTGATTGCGATCGAATAGGCAAGGATGTTTTCCGGAAGAGCCATACCGACATAACCGGAATCACCGATGTGATGGATATCAGTTCCTGCCATCTTGCAGTTGAGGGCGATCTGTCTGATCGTATCTGTATCAGAACCTTCTTGCGAAGTACCCATCGCTGTCATCGCAAGCTTTCCTAAGGAATGGATGTAAGAGATCCAATCATGTGCGATTTCCACTGTAACACCCGGGATCGTTCCCGGCGAAGGGATCATGATGACATCAGCTCCGGCATCACAGAATCCCTTGATCGTATCCTTATCGATGATCTTTTCTCCTGCTTCACTGATACTTCCTGAACCATGCATCTTCCCAGAGATCAGGATGATCTCATCACCAAGTTCTTTTCTGATCTCCCTGATCGCTTCAATGATCGCATCATTGTTTACATGATTGCCCGGATTGCCGGTAATGGTGATCATATCGACACCCATTTCCTTTGCAGCCCTTGCGTTTTCTGCGTTTGCGATCCTTCCTTCACTCATCTTCCACAGACTCTCTGTTCCATGATCTAATTCTGTTGGTTCGAGATTGATACAAACAGGTCTGCCGATCAGCTTCTTCAATAATCGGATCGTGTCTTTCTTTTCACATTGAGGCAAACCTGCGATATATGGATCTTTCACATCGAACATATTGAGTACGACGAAGTCTGCAGATAAAGAAGAAACGGCTTCCGCATTTGTGATATCGTTCAACAGTGGCGAGACAGAACAGACACATTCTGCCGCAAAGGTCCTTCCTTCACTTAGAGCGATCGTTTCCAGCAATTCCATAGAACTCAGTTTTTCTATTTCACTGTAAGCCATAGAGATCAGTCTTTTACTCATCTTCTTCACCTCTTCTTTTCACGATGTATTCGATCACTTCAAACACATCCTTTTTCTCATAATCATCCTTATCATTCAGCCATCTTCTCAGATAGGCTTTTTCATCGCCATCATAGAGTTTCTTTGAAAGATACTCAAAGAAGAATTCATCATCGATCCCTTTTTCTTTCATCATCTCCTGTATCAGCCTGTCCTGTTTGCCATAGAGATGAGGATCGCCATTTCCATATTCTTCTTCAAAATCCTCGATCTGCTCAAAATCAGAAAAGTGATCTCTGAAGAAATCGTGGTATGTCACGATGTTATCTAGCTGCGTCCATCTTCTTGTCCTGCAGGGATCTGAATCCAGATCATAGATCTTCGCATGATCCAGGGACAGTAAGAATGGGGAATGGGTGGCAATGATGAACTGACAGCTATAGAACCTTGCGGAATCTTCGATGAACTGTTTCAGCTTCAATTGGTTCTCAGGAGAAAGAGAATTCTCCGGCTCATCTAAAAGATAGATCCCTGCTTCATTGATCTTGGATTCAAAATAACGCAAGGCAGATTCGCCATTGGATTCTTCCGGAACATTCATCATAGAGTTCTTTCTGAAATAGGAAGATTCCGTACTTCTTCTTTGTTCCAGGAGCTTTCGAAGGTTTTCATAATCACCGATCGAAGAATATTCGATCGCCTTGACATCCTTCAATCTCTGATATTCATCCGCAAGTTCCACCCTTCGAATATCCACACCATCATTGATCGCTCTGGTATTGAACAGATATTCAAATACCGCATCGGAAGTGATCACGAGCTTTTCTCTTGGAAATCTGGGCATCTCATAGTTACACATGGACAGATACGGCTCAAAGAAAGAAGTCTTGTTGTAGGAAGAGAAACGATCGGCCTTGATCTTCTCGGCGATCACATTCAAAGCAGTCGATTTTCCTGAACCATTATCCCCATAGAAGATCGTGATCTGATCAAAAGTTACATTCTCCAGATGTCTTTTTGAAAGAACACGAAAAGGATAATACGTGATATACGTCGTCCTTCTTATCTCATTGATGTATCCTTCTTCACTTCCATAGGAAGGGAAAGAAAATCTCTCCAGAAACAACATTGATCTCTTTATATTATCTCATCTCTTATCAGTATTATGATGATTTGAATTATAATATCAGAACTCTGCATAGATTTCATTAAGTTTTTTCAATACTCACTGCTTATTCAAATGATCATCTTCTAATATAGTATCCTCCTGTTTTTGAGGCGCCTACGAATTCAATCAAATCCGACATCTGTTTTATTCGCTTTTGTATTATGTTTATATTCAGCGTTGGATCTAAAGGCTTTGCAATTTCCAATATTTGAGTTGTTCTTAATCCAGGATTTCTGCTTATAATTCTATATATATTTGCATCTCTTTTGTTAAGTTCTTTTATTCCGCCATTTACACCGCCATTTACACCGCCATTTACACCGCCATTTACAGTGCCATTATTGTCTTCAATGTGCTTTTGCGGATTCAAGTATAATGCGTCATAGTTTCTGTTGGAAAGAATCACTTTAAAATTTGTGATGTTATCTTCCAGTTTTGGCTTTATCTCATCATTTTCATATTCCTTCAGAATTCTGTTCAAACCAGATGCATAGTTTTCGATATATCCCAATCTATAAAGAAGTTTTACAACATATTCATTTCTGAAACTTTGCTCACCATTTAAGGCCTCCTCTAAAGTTAACCCGCTACAGAATCCTCCCGGAGACATGATCTCACAACGATCATCAAAGAACTCGATCTTGATATTAGAATTGCGTGAGTAATCTCTGTGACAATAACAGTTTAATATTGCTTCTCTTGCAGCTTTGTCAGAATAAGAAGGGATTTCTGTCCTTGTTGGCTTGCCATTGATGATGACTCTGACTTCATTACAGATATCAAAATAATTCAAAGCATTATCGATCTGTGCAATGATCGAACCATCGTATTGTTTCTAGGAACGGAAGATGTCTCTGTCAAGTCCCTGATAAACTGCCATTTTTGTTTCTGTCTGATATTGATCAGAAAACCAATAAGCAACATTCGTATATTTATCACCGATCATAAATCCTGATGTTATTGGTTTGAATTCAGAATAATCCAATCCCTTTTCTTCAAACTTCAACTGCAGAACTTTGAAAGAAAGATCCTGAAATCTTGATATCTCAAGCTCAAAAGGAATTCGATCTCTGTCTCTGATCATTCGACTGATCTCTTCTCTGGTGGCTTGTGATTTGTTCCTGCCATATCTGATATAAACTCCGCTTGGCTTGAGTCCTTTTGACTTTCTGTAATAAGGTTTTTCCTTACCCGACTCAATATCTATCTGTAATACACCATCTTCGTTGTAATGTGCCCTGACATATTCTGAACAGTTGGGATAGATCGCTTCATCTCTGACCCAGTTGATCACTCTGGATTCATTGATATCTTTTTCTTTTTCGTCTGTTTTCAAGATGTTACCGTTATCATCAACACCAACAAATATCGTTCCACCTAGATGGGAATTCAGAAACGCTATGATCTCTTCCTTCAGATCATCCTCAATAGAAGACTTCAATTCAACGGTATTTGATTCAGTGTATTTCATATTTAACTCCTTCTCTTTCCTGCAAACTGTTATTCCTGCAGGTTGTTTTTTCATCAAAGAAACAATAACAAAAACACGTTACAAAAAATATGCCATGTTGAATTTAAATCAATTAAACATTTTAAACATACTTCTGAGAATTTGACTTTTCAGAATTATCATTTTTCAAAAAAACTGTAATAATAAAATAGAAGAATTTATCCCGGAGAATCATCATATGAAAGATAAGACAACGATCACATTCCACAGTGGACTAGATACCATCGGCGGTGTCGTCATGGAAGTCAGATATGGCAATGACCGTGCTTTCTTTGAAGCAGGCACAGCCTATAATCCGGCCTTTGACATCTTTGATGGAAAAGTTAACTTAAGAAAAAACTTCATAGAAGACTACTTATGGATCAATGAGATCCCTTATATCAACGGTATCTACCGCAAGGAAGATATTCAAAACAGATATCCGGATCTGATCTGCGCAAAAGACTTTGAAATAGATCATCAGGCATTCTTCATCACCCATCTGCATCTGGATCACATGCGGATGATGGGGATGATCGATCCATCCGTTACCGTCTATCTTTCCAAGCCTGCTCAGATCATTGAGAAGGCTCTTGAAGATGTGGGACAGGGTGTTGAAAGCATCAGAGGCTTTCATTACACCGACATGGAAGATGAGATGGATGTCGGAAAGATCCACATCAGAAGATTCATCCTCAATGACGATTCCTATCAGGACTATTCCTTCTATATCGAAACGCCGGATCTCAAGATGCATCATACCGGCGATGTCTTCGTCTATGGAAAATATGAGAATAATATCCTGAATGAAATAAAATATCTCAATGAGAAAAAGATCGATATCCTCTTCTGCGAAGGGACGAGATTCTTTTCAAATCTCAGGGAAGAAGACATGAAAGAACTGATCCCTTCCTTCAGACCGAAAGACAAGATGATCAGCTTTGATCGCCTGAAAGAAAGGATCATCGAAACCATCAATTCTCATTCAGGGATCATCCTGTTCAACTACTATGAAAGAGAAATGAGCGATGTCCTTTTATTCAATGAAGTATCAAGTAAGACAGGCAGAGAGTTAGTCTATGAACCGGAAAGTGCCCATGTGGTCAATGAATTCTTCCATACCCCTGTTACAGTCATGGTGCCTGATACCTATGAAGAAGAACCTGCTTATCTTGGGGACATCCTTTCCTATAACAAAGTGATCACAAAACAAGAAGTTCTCAAAGAACCTGGAAAATATCTGATCCAGAACACCTATCCCAATATCCTGGAACTCTTTGATTACAGGAACATGAATGCCCTCTATCTGCGTCATTCGGGAGTACCTTTGGGAGACTATGATCCCAAGTATGCCAATATGATGAATATCATCAAGTCATGTAATATCGAATACAAGGAAACATATTTCGGGCAAGACGGATACTTCTCTCCTCATGCGGAGACATGGCAGATCGTTGCCTATATCGATATGGTCAAGGCAAAGCTGACTGTTCCTTGTCACTCCAACAACAGGAAGGCAATGGAAGCGGCTTTGAAAGTTCCATACTTCCATGCACAAGAAAAGATCACCTATGTCTATGACAGGGAAAACAACACACTCAAGGAGGCCAGCCATGAATAAGACCATCGTCAGATTCTATCGCGGTACCCATGGCATGGGGATCTGTATCTCTGTTACTTATGACAAGGACCGCATCATCTTTGACTTCGGTGCACCATTCACACCGCTTACTCAGGTTTATGATGGCGAAGTGAAACCGAGAAAGAAAAACAGGGTAAAGGATGCCATCCTCTTAAAAAAGACCCCTATGATCGAAGGCGTTTTCTCAAAGAAAGATCTTCAGGATCTCGATCTTCTTTCCTATGAAGACAGTGATCTCAATACCGCAGTCATGATCTGCCATCTTCATCTTGACCACATGTCTGAGATCGACAAGATCGCTCCTCAAATACCGGTATATATCCATTCCGACGGCATAAAGCTGCAGAAACTTTTATACACGGTAAACAAAGAAAAAGAATATCGAAACTATACGCCTTTCGAATACCATGTCCCGTTCCATGTAGGACAGATCAAAATCACACCTTATTATTCCGATCACCCGTGTCCGGGTTCTTCCGGCTTCCTCATCGAAACGCCCGATTCAAGGATCTACTACAGCGGAGACATCAGGTTCCATGGTACCGGAAATGAAAGAGCCTTTGAAGAATTAGATACTCTGAAAGAAAAAGATATCGATCTTCTCATCGTTGATGCCACAACGACATCTCCATCGGAATTCATCCATGGCGATCAGATGGATGAGATCCTGAGAAATCCATCAAAAGATCTGATCGAAGGATGCATCAGTGAGAAAGATATCTATGATGAGATCTGTGATTCGCTCATTGACTTTAAAGGATTAGGCGTCTTCAATCAGTATGAGAGAGATACTTCGATGATGAAGCAGATCTATGATCTCGAAAACAGATTAAATCGAACAGTCGTATTTGAACCATCCATGGCATATATTTTCTATCACTTCACAGGCATCAAGACTCCGATATACTGGATCGACAGTATCGACATCCCTGAATACCAGTTGAAGATGAAAGAAGAATTTGAGGTGGTATCCGTTGATGAGATCAGAAATCATCCTGAAAAATATCTCTTACAAAACAGTTACAACAATATCCTTTCTCTGACGGACTTCGATGGGATCAAGGGAAAGTATTTCCACCTCTTTGGAGAACCGCTTGTAAAAGGACAGAAGCAGTGGAAGATCATGGAGAATGTGCTGGAGAAACTGAACTGGCAGTTTACATCCTTCTCCAATCTCTATTCCTTCTCCCATGCCTATCCAAACCAGCTGGCATACTTCATTCAACAGATCGATCCAAAAACAGTCGTAGCTGTCCATTCAAAAAATCCGGAAAGGCTCAATCCGGTAAACAGCACTCAGGTATTCCCTGAAGAAAACGAAGACTATCTTCTTTCGGAAGGAAAGCTCATAAAGGCCGATCAGTAATACAAACGAAGAAAAATGGAATGATCCTTCTTGTCATTCCATTTTTTATTTTTTTTAAAAGCATTGTACTAAAGCTGATCTTCGCTCCATTTCTTGCCATTGGGACAAAGTCTCATTCCTTCTGTACTCAATAGATAGCGATAGAACAAGGCTTCTTCATCCCCGTGATCTGTATGAACTATCACCTGATCACAGGCATACATCTCATCGACATCTTCCAGGATATCCATCTCTGCTTTTGTTTCTTCATCGACTTCATAGATCTCTCCAACGACTTGAAAGCCATCCATCTTTACTGCCGCCGGATAGCCATATCCCGTATCGTATAAGCCATAGCCATCCAATATCGCCTCACCTTTATAGACACTGTTTTCAACATAGTGATGGTTGACCTTGTTTTTCATTAATGTTCCGTACGTAAATACCTTATATGTCATTCCCGATTCATCTCCTTATCATTCATTTGCCGCGATGATATCCTCAAGTGATACATTGTCGTTGCGGAAACGGACAGCACTTTTTTCTGACTTCATATGGATGGCGTTCTTTGGACAGTTGTGAAGACACGCATAACAGACTTCACAATGATCAGAAAACTCCACATGATCACTTACTGTGATATTGTTCGCCGGACAGACCTTTGCGCAGATCCCGCATCTGATACAGTCATCATTGACGATATAACTCAAAGCTGATTTGCCAGTCAGGATCATCTTTGCCATGGTGTTATGTACCACAGCCATCTCTGCCTTTTTCTTGAATGAAAGATCGACCTGGTTCGTTTCTCTCTTGTTTATCGCATTACAGATCTGATCGATCTGTTCCTCGATCTTCTTTTCTCCCACATGATCGATCTGATCCTTCATCTCAAAACCAGGAAGGAAATTATCGACCATCACAACAGATTCACAATAATCCAGTTTCAATCCGGCCTTTTGTGAAACAGATGCCGCATTCTGTTTTGCGACTGTATCCTGCATCCCATAGGTATTGATGAAAAAGAAGTAATCTGTCCTGATCTTTGCCTTCTTCATAAATTCCCTGACCATCTTTGGCATCTCACCGCAATAGACAGGACAGACGATACCTACTGCATCATCTTCGATCACGATCTCATCTTTCTTCATCAGCTGAGGGATAGACAATAGTTCTCCGCCGATCCTTCTTGCGACATACAAGCTATTGCCTGTTGCCGTAAAATAACAGATTTTCATGTTTGGTCCTCCGGTTTTATTTCCTTCCTGTGATCAAAGAATTCTATGACTTCCTTTTCCGATATCATTTCTTTTCAAGAAGTTTCTTACACAGAGATGTCACTGCTTCATTCTTTTCTTCTTCAAAATAGGAATCGATCTGTTCTATGACTTCATAGTCTCTTTCCAGCAACAGTACCTTCTGTGCTTTCTCCAAGAAGTTCAAGATGATCTCTTCCTTGTTTTCAATTGCGGAAAGTCCTTCTATCGGGCCCTCATCCAATAAGCCTTCAATGATATCCCTGACGCCGCAGAATTCTTCGTATGTCAGACTTCCCTTTAATACATTTTCCATATCCGATTTCTCAAAACATGTCAGAGCTGAATAAGCAGGAAGGACATCATTGTGTATGGCGTCTTTTAAGAAGAAGTTTCTGATCTCTTCGCTGTCCGGGTAGAGGTGTTCCAAGGCGTGGATCCTGCCCCAGCCATGGACCTTCTTTACCAGCTCAAAGATCTCATCATTGCCGTTTGTCCAGTTTCTCATCAGGAAGACGACGAAACCTGTGAATTCATCACTCAAGGCCAGTGTCCGTAAATCTTTCTTCCAGGATTCATTCTTATCCGTTACAAACAGCTCCAGTATGATCAAAGCGTATTTCAGACACTCTTTGTCATCTGTTGAAAAGGCTGTCTTGATCGCATATTCGTGAAGACCTGCACCATTGAGCTCTGCCTTACGTTCAAGGATGTACTGCTGCATCTCATCGATCAGACTGACTGCTCTCACCTTTTTCCCAAGCTGTCTGAACAATCCTTCCGCTTTTTCAAACTCCTTATCGGAAGCCGCCTTGATCGCTTCTTCCATCAATGCATAATCTTCATCCGAGATCTCCTCTGAAGCACCGTGATAGATGGCAATGCCATCCTGTGCGCCATCCGCAAAAGCGATATCGCCTTCTTCATCAGGTAAAGAAAAACCTTCAGGCAATTTCCCGTTTCTGACTGCCGAAGAAATGTAATCCAATAATGATGTCTTTTCCATGGTTTTCACCTCTTATATCAAAATAATAACAATTCTTCCATCATCCAAACAAGATAACGTTCACTAAGAAAAAGATACAGATCTCTCTGTACCTTAAGGGGAAAATGTGATTGTCTTTCGTTTTATCTGTCATCCGCCGGGAATCTGATCCCCGCATCCAGTCTTGCCTTGGTCTGGATCTCACTGACAAGCAGGGATTCATCCAGCTTTTCGTAACAGAAGTCGTAGTCCTTATTGTTGATCGCTTTCTGGAAAGCAGTGAATTCCGGGATCAGTCTCTCCATGGACATGCCATCATCATATTCTTCGACTGTGCCATCGTTTAATTCCAATGTGATCTTGCCGACCAGGTTTGGCGGATACTCCGATCTGATGCATCCTTCGCTTCCCTGAATGAGACCGCCATAGGAACCCTTGCAGTCTTTGGCCGCAATGCTCAAAGCCTGGAATGAAGGATATTTCAATGTCAGGATCCCTGATGTATCGATATCTCTTTCGATATTCGGATAGTAGTGATATTCTTCAGGTCTTCCGAATAAACCGAAGATGTAATGCAGGTTATAAAGACCCAGATCCATTAAAGCACCGCCTGCCTTATTCGGATCGAATGCCGGAAGTACTTCACCATTCCTGAAGGCATCATACCTTCTGGAATACTGGCTGTATTCACTCTTGACTAGCTTTACATCGCCGATCCTAGGCAGCCATTCTTCGATCTTTTTATAGTTGCCCAGATAGATCGTCGTGATCGCTTCAAACAGGAAGAGTTTCTTTTCTCTTGCCAGATCGGATAACTCCTTACTCTCAGAGTAATTGGATGTCATCGGTTTTTCGACGATGACATTAAGTCCGTTTTCAAGGCCTTTCTTGCAGTAGTCGAAGTGTAAGAAATTCGGCACTGCGACATAGATCGTATCGATGTCCAGTTCTGTGAGTTCTTCAAATGTGCCTACCGCATGAGGAACGCCATTTTCATCACAGAGTTTTTTCACATCATCAAGTGTATTTGGTGTGCCTTGTATCGCAACGACTTCCATGCCTTCAAGTCTGATCAGTTTCGGCAGGAATTCCTGTACGATCACACCTGCTCCGATAATACCTAATTTCATCTTTGTTCTCCTTTTTAATCCAGATCTTCGCCATTACTTTCAATGACTTTCTTATACCAGTGGAAGGAATCTTTTCTCACTCTGTGAAGATCTCCTTCGCCTTTATCATTGATATCTACATAGATCAGGCCATATCTTTTCTCCATCTGTCCGCTGACAAATGATACGACATCGATCGGTGTCCATACCGTGTAGCCGATCAGATCGACACCTTCTTCGACCGCTTCTTCCATGGCCCTGATATGATCTCTCAGATAGTCGATGCGATAGTCATCATGGATGACTTCCTTGCCGTCTTCAATGACTACTTCATCATAAGCACCCAGTCCGTTTTCCACATCAAACAAAGGAACCTGATATCTGTCATTCAGAAGATGAAGCCAGTATTTAAAACCGGTCGGATCCATTTGCCAGTCCCAGTCACTGGTCTTCAGATAAGGATTCTTCGGACTGGAAGACAGGTTACCCGAAACAGTATCCTTGACTTCATGAACGGTCGCCGTATTTGAATTGTAGTAGGAGAAGGCCAGGAAATCTGCCTTTCCTCTTCGCAACTGTTCCTTATCTTCTTCAGTGATGTTCACCGTGACACCCTTTTCTTTCCAGAGTCTCTTTGAAAATTCAGGATACTTTCCTCTTACCATCGTATCGCCACAGTAAGCAAAGCTGTCCTGGAAGAGCTTGTATGCCAACAAGACATCATTTGGATCGCAACTGTATGGATAGATACACTGTCCGGCGATCATACAGCCAATCTTACAGTTATCATTGATCTCATGGCCTTTTTCCACCGTGATCGCAGCCGCGACCATCTGATTGTGTAAAGCCTGATAGACATCCTTATCCTGTCTGGCAACAGGCAATACGTTGATCTCGTTGAATGTCACCCAATATTCCACTTCTTTGAATTCCTTCAGACAGAAGGTAGAAAAAGTGACGAATTCATCGATCATCTTTCTGTTTTCCCAGCCGCCGTATTTCTTTTCAAAGAATAACGGTTCGTCGTATTTGTTCAGTGTAACGAATGGCTTGATATGATGATCGATACATTCCTTGAACACATCGTGATAGAAGTCAATGCCTTCTTCATTTACCCCGCCTTCCATTCCTTTCGGGAATATCCTTGCCCAGGAGATCGAGGTATTGAAGATCTTGAATCCCATTTCCGCAAACAAGGCGATATCTTCCTTGTATCTGTGATAGAAATCGATGCCCTTGCGGTTTGGATAATATTCATCTTCAAATTCTTTGTATTCACAGGATTCAGGGATCCTGTTGAACTGAATGATCTTTCCTTTTGTACCGTCATCTTTTTTATAGACGATAAATCTGGGCGATGAAGATGTTCCAACATTTCCGTAATCGACCTGGATCTCAGCCTTACCGCCTTCATTCCAGGCACCTTCCGCCTGGGCCGCGGAGATCGATCCGCCCCATAAGAATTCACGATTCATTTTCATATCTTCAGCCCTCCTATAGAATCGGTGGAGGAAGTACCTCCACCGCTTTTTTTATATTCTGATTATTATGCTTTTTCTTCGCCGTATCCCAACACCATGATCAGGATGAACGGAATGATGAAGGAAGCAGCCAGACCGACACAGCCCCAGAGCAGATTGCTTGCGCTGCCGCCTGCATAACCCATCCAGGCAACGAAACCTGCACCGGAAGTGATCGTGTAGACACCTGTCTTAGTGAAACCGACGATCGCAGCACCGACGAATGCGCCGATTGCCTGATATAACCATGACTTCTTGTAAGGCAGCAGGATACCGTAGCAGATCGGTTCAGAAACACCGCCCAGGATATTTGAAGTGAAGCAGGAGAAGCCAAGCTGCTTGTTATCAGCCTTCTTTGACTTCAGCCATACGCCAAGGGCAACACCTGCACAAGCCATTGTGGCCGGGCCTGAAGAAGCCAGAACGACATCTTCATGACCAACTGTGAAGTATGTGACAGCGATCGCCATGATGACAGGCAGATGCATACCGGTCATGACCAGCACGATGTAGATCGCACCGATGATACCGATACCGAAACCGCCCAGATAGTTCGGGATAGCAAGGATGAAGCTTGCCAGTGCTGTACCTAAGTTATTGCCTAACGGAGCTAATACGCAATATACCAGCGGCAACATGATCAGTACTGTTAAAGGCATGACTGTCATCATCTTGACGATGTTCGGGATATATTTATTCAAGAACTTTTCAACGAAGGAAGCGACCCAGGTGATCAGGATCATCGGAACGACTGATGATGCATAGCTGACCAGTGAAGCCGGAATGCCATAGACCTTGAATGCCTGTCCAGCTTCAACAAGAGCTGTATAAGTCGGATGTAAGAGCAGACCGCCAAGGATCATGCCTGTGACCGGATTGAGACCGAACTTTCTGGCACCCGTGTAACCTAACATAACAGGTAAGAAGTAGAATGGCGCATCGCCAGCCATCGTTAATACTGTAAGAAGATCGGAACCTTCAGGAATGACACCAAGGATCGCAGGTCCGAATACGGAAACGATCATCTTGATCATACCGGCACAGATGATGCCCGGTAATAACGGCTGGATACAACCTGATACGGCATCGATCACTGCATCAAATACAGTTTTGAAACTCAATGCTTTCTTTTCTGCCTTGGTATCGAGGTTTTCCGCAACGAGAGCCTTTTCTTCAATATTGGCGATCTTGCAGAACTGAGGATAGACGTCTTGCACATCAGTGCCGATGACACACTGGTACTGATTTCCGGAAACGATCAGCTTCATGATGCCTGATTTTTCCAGAGCTTCCTTATCGACCTTGGAAGGATCAGCGACCGTGAGTCTTAATCTTGTAAAACAGTGGTAGCAGTCAGCGATATTTTCTCTACCGCCAATCGCAGTTAAGATGTTGTTGCATAAGGTATCAAAATTCTTAGCCATTTTTGTTCTCCTTTTTTTCTTTACAATTCACATTCTAGTTTCTGAAACATCCGTATACAACGCATCAGATCAGCCTTGTAAATAATGTGCAGATGTTTCTGTTTTTCAGGTTTTCAATACTGAACTTTTTGTTCAGCTACTTTATATATTTCTCTACAAAATCAAATACTTTGCTCAGATTTTCTTCATTTTCAAACGATTCGACGCCATGTTCCGCACCTTCAACGATCGTTAATGAAACATCATTTTCATCGAGATATTCAAGCAGCTTAACTCTCAGATCCAAAGACTGTTTCAAAGGTACGATCGAATCGCTTCCTCCGTGTTCGATAAATACCGGAGGTGTATTCTCTTTTTTCAGATAATTGATCGGATTAACTTCATCCAGTGCTTTTAACAGTTCGTCTCCTGTTTTAGCGAATATCATTTCATTCACTGTCTTGCCATCTTCTGTTCTTAAGACATTCTCAGGATTCTCACGGATCTCTTTTTCCATCGCCAGCTGATCGACTGGCGCATACCAGTCGATGATTGCTTTGACTTTCACGAAGTCTTTTTCGCCATCGAATGGAGGATCATCTACCAGGCCTGTATATAAAGCCAGTGTTGCTCCGGCAGATTCTCCCCATAAAACGATATTGTCTTTGTCCAGATCATTTTCTTGCGCATGATCCCTGATGTAGGAAACAGCTCTTGAAGCATCGATGAATGCCTGTGGAAGAGGATTTTTCGGAGCCAGTGAGTAATTGACGGAAACGACCGCAAAGCCTCTTTCCAGGCCATATAAAGCCGGTTTCAGCTGATATCTGCCCTTATCTCCCTTGAAGAAAGCTCCTCCATGGAAGAAGATCACGACGGGATAGACATCTTTCTTTGTATCGGGATAATAGATATCCAGTCTGTTTCTTTCCAAAGGCCCATACTCCACATCGAGCGATTTCCTTTCGATCGCACTCGTATCAATGTATCTTCCGTATAATTCATTGAATTCACTGCTTTTCATAACTAATCCATCTCCTTGAATCCAAAGAGTTCGATACTCTTTTTGATCTGCGGATTCCAGAAATCCCAGTTGTGTTCCCCATCTTCAGTCCATGATTCATAATCAAGGTTCTGATCGTTTTCTCTGATATGTTCATCCAGAAGCTTGAATCCCTCGCTGGAGATCCAGTCCTGATTGCCACATGTGGCATACAGTTTCGGTTTTTCATCTTTATAGACATTCAGATCATCCGCAAGCTTAAGCAGATCGTTATCGGAACCTTCAAACTGATCTTCAGGACCGACAGCGAGTTCCATGCCTCTGGTGAATTCGTTTTTGTATTTGTATAAGACCTGCGGCAGAGCCGGAGACAAGGCAACAGCTGCCGCATACTTGTCAGGGTTTGCCAGGGCAATACGGAATGCACCATATCCGCCCATGGAATTGCCCATGATGTAGGTGTCTTCTCTTTTTAATGAGATCGGGAAGAAATTTGCCATCTTGACAGGCAGTTCCTTTGTCAAGTACGTGTAATATGCCAGACCCTGATAGCCGTCTACGTAATAGCCTCTTTGTACTGTCGGCATGACAATCACCACCTGATAGTTTCTTGCGACGATTTCGATATTGCTTTTGCGGATCCAGGCTGTATGATCATCTCCATGTCCATGAAGACAATACAAAACGGGATATTTGCGGTAGTTTACTTCTTCTCTGCCGCCTTTTCTTTTCTCCGGCAGGATCACAGAAACGTTTGTGTCCATGGACAATGCGTCCGAATACATGCTGAGTGTCAGGAATGCCATATCAGATCCTCCTCTTACAGTTTTTATCTTAAAGGAAATAAAAAAACGGACAATTCTTTCCGTATCCTTAGGAAATATTGTCCGTTTTTATTATTTCAAAGTTATTCTCGTCTGAACAAAAAGTTCATCATTCCTGTTTGTAATCAAGATCCGTATAGTTATATACCTCTGTCTTGTTTTTGAATTCCTTGTTTTTCTCCATATCCTTTGAATAAACTATACCAAAGAGACAGTTAAGGATATAACGGATGGAACTTTGCGAATAGAAACCGGCGATCCTGCCGATACTTCTTTCCCTATCGGGAACAGGGATGTGCAGATCCGCTTCTTCACACTCTTTTATGGAAGATACGACGATCAAAGGAGTCCTGTTTCTCTTTAGCGTCTTGATCTCCCTTTGCATAGAAGCCAGGATATAACCGGAGTAGCTGATGACCATGGCGACATCGTTTTCATCCGATCCGGAAGTGATCTCCGTCGACTCCAGATAGTCTGCCGGGAATATGACGATCTTTCCGATCTTCAACATGTAGTTGGCAAAACCTTTTGCGGTGATCAGAGAATCACCTGCTGCATAGATATAGATCCTTTTCGCCTGTCTCAACATCCTTGCGGCAGTATTTAATCTGCCCGGCGGGATCAGCGCATATGATTCCTCAATGCCTGCCTGCGATACGTTGGCGATGTTCCTCATGATCGAAGCCGTTCCATCGACCTCATCAAAAGGCTTATCGACATCTGTATCTTTCTGTAAGTGTCTGATCTTCTCCAGATCAGAAACAAAAGCGATCCTGAATTCCTTGTATCCGTTCAAGCCCAGCTTCCGGCACAGTCTGATGATGGCCGCATTGGAAGAAAATGTCGCATCTGCCAGATCCACGATCCCCAAATCCTTTATCTCATCAGGATTCATCAGGATATAATCCGCAATCGCAATTTCAGTATCAGTAAAATTCTTTTTCTGTTCAAGATCCTGTACGATTCCCATTTCCCTCACCTATCAATTGTTTCTCTGTCCTTTTCTTTATTATACGATATACATCAAAAACAGAAGTATCCCGAAAAAACAAAGAATGCTCAATAGAAAAATGCCAGTCCGGCATTTTCTTTTACTTTAATCAAGCAAATCAAATACTTCATGAAGATCAAAAATGATGTGATCGACATGATACTGATCAGGAAGATCCAGATGATCCGGATTGTACCAGCAGGTCTGAATTCCTGCGTTCATCCCTCCCTGGATATCGCTTGTCAGAGAATCACCGATGATCATGACTTCATTCAGGTCATCAACACCGATCTCATCAAACACCTCATCAAAGAATCCCTTATCAGGCTTTTCGACACCCAGCTTCTCAGAAAGGAACACCCCATCCATGACTTCGCCGATCTTTGAATTCTTCAGCTTTTTTGTCTGGGCAACGATTGTACCGTTTGAAACGACATACTGTCTCACTTTTCCTTTTAATGCCTTTAAGATATTCAGGCTGTCATCGCGATATACGATGGTATCACCAAGTGTCAGCTGATATCTTTCGTTGAACTGCTCAGCGATACTGGCATCCAGACCATACTCAGAGAAGAACTGTTCAAAACGTCCTCTTAAGACCTCAGCTCTTGTGATCTCATTTCTTTCCAGTCTTTGCCAGAAAACAACGTTGATAGCAGAATATCTTGCCAGCATCTCATCGGTACATTCTCCCAGATCAAAGACGGAAAACAGTGTTCTGATCGCTGCTCTTTCCGCAGCAAGAAAGTCCAGTAAAGTCCCATCGACGTCCCATAAAATCGTTTTTATCATAAGCAGATTCTTCTTTCTTCTTTATTTTGAATAGGAACTGATCATGTCTTTCATGATCTGATAATAGGCATCCAGATGAATTCCTACGGCAACACGGGAGTTCTTTATTTCTGCATCATAATCGGCAACTGTCTGCCCTCTGTTATAAACATCACCATCGACTACATAGGTATAGGCGTCTTTCCAGATCATCACATCATCAGATACAAGGCTGGAGATCGCGATCGCATCATGCATCGCTTCGCCGTTTCTGAAATCGATCAGTTTTCTGATCACGTCCTTTACATCCTCTCTGACTGGATCATTGATCCCTTCAAAAATGCTCTGTTTTAACGGTGCAGTCCTTGTGACATTCAGGCCTACCATGTCGATCGGCACTCCTGAAGCAAACACGATCTTTGCAGCTTCGGCATCATGCCAGATATTCGCTTCCCCATATTCCGTAACATTCCCTTTGTCCAGAGATCCGCCCATCACAACGATCTTTGCGATCAGCTGTTTCAGATCAGGATATCTGTTGAAAGCCAAGGCAAGGTTTGTTTCCGGACCGACTGTGACAATAATGAGTTTCCCCGGGAAAAGTTTTGCCTGTTCATAGATCTTATCCCAGGCAGGAAGCGGATCGATCATTCTGTCGCTGTGAGGGATCTCCACGTTTCCTAAACCGTTGGCTCCATGAAATCTGGCAACCGGCTCATCAAAGCCATTGGTCAGATAAGAATCAGCTCCTCTGGCAACAGGAACATCCTCACGATGAAGAAGCTTCAGGATATCCAGAGCATTCCTTGTCGTCACATCTGTCAGATTGTTTCCGCCGATCGTCGTTATGGCTCTTAAATCGAACAGTTCAGAAAAAGCACAGCCGATGGCAATACAGAAGAAATCATCTACACCGGGATCTGTATCGATAATGATTGGAATTCTCTTTTTCATAACATAATCATATCATCTGTTTCGGTATACAATTGAGATATGAAGATCATATTATTGCTTATCATTATCTATCTGTTTCTCATCAAGCCCAACAACAATTCCCGCAAGGCGAAAATGAAACCTTTTGAAGAAGTCTATCTGACTCACAGAGGTTTCTTCAACAATGTCGATATCCCGGAGAACTCTCTTCCTGCTTTCAGAAAGACCGCAAGGAATCACATGGGAAGTGAACTGGATGTGCAACTCACCAGCGATCATAAGCTCGTCGTCTTTCATGATGATGACCTGAAACGTGTCTGTGGTGTCGACAAGAAGCTGATCGACTGCACTTATGAAGAGTTACAAAGCTACAGACTTCTTTCTACGGAAGAAAGGATCCCTCTGTTTGAAGAAGTACTTAAAGTCTTGAATCCCGATACCCCTTTGATCGTTGAGATCAAAACCAACAGAACTGCCTATGATGCCGTCGAAGAAGCATTGAAGATACTAAGCAGATATCAGATCCCGTTTACCATGGAATCCTTCGATCCGCGTATCGTCAGATATCTCAAGATAAATCATCCTGAGATCGTTCGCGGTCAGCTGGCTTACAATATTTTCGGCAACAAAGAATCCACTCTCAGTTTCTTCCTGAAACTGATCGGAACTTATATGTTGAGCAATTTCTATACGAAACCGGACTATGTCGCATATGATGTCCACAGTCCTTACAATCTTTCTTTCATGATCTGTTCCAGGATATTCAAAACAGAATGTGTTGCCTGGACAGTTAAAAACGAAGACGACCTTGCCTACGCACGAAAGTACTATCAGCAGATCATCTTCGATTCATTCGTCCCATCAGATGTCTCGGTGTGTGACTAGTTTTATCCCAAAATCTTTGTGATCATGAAAGTTCTCATTTCAGATCACTTTTTTTCTTGCGATAAACATCCCATAATCCTTTGGAACATGTAATATGCCATCACGCATATTCTTTTCCAGTACTGATCTTAAAAGATCTCTTGGCATATCCTGGATATCGGAAAAGCCGGGCAAGGAATAGATGTAGTCGATCATGTCATCAACATCGCTGACTTCCAGTGAGTCTTCGTATTTCAGCTTTTGAATATCGCGAAAATACCTCAAGAGCTTTCCTTCTCCATTCTGCAAAGTAAAGTTGTAATTATAGCCGCTGTTCTTCTTTTAGTTCTTTTTTGTCAGCCATCCGTGGAAGAGACCGCCTTCAAACAGGGAGGTTATGATGAAGAAAACATCTGCAAAAAGGATGAAGATGAACGAAGGGATCAGGATCCTTGTGTATTTCTTCCCGGCTGCCGTTCCTTTGCGAATATGGGATCCCATGCGGGCAAGATAGAATAATACACCAAGGTTGAAATATGACAGAAGTGCAAGGTTTTCGCCAAAACTGATCCATGCATCTTTCGGGAAAAGGTTACCTGTATTGATGATGCTGAGCACGGTATTCAGCAGCAAGATGATAATATCAACTACAAACAAGATGCGGGTCACGTTCAGCATGACGCCTCCGCCGATACCGACGCCCCCGCCCCAGGTCAGCTTAGCCCGCGTACAGAAATGTTCAAAGCTTTGCATCAGCGGTTCATTTTGCTTGCCTTCGATAAAGCCATTGTTGGCGATGCAATAAACGCTTGGATGCAGATCGTTTTCTTTGCAGTATTCCTCCATTCTCTCCATAAATCTAAGCACATGGGAAGGTATGCCATCTACATAAAGAGGAAGGCAGAAAACCACCGATGAAGCATCCTTAAGTTCCCCCAGGATATGCTCATGATCCGCCGGCGTGCGCAGTTTTACTGTCACCTTATTTCCGTCGATGAACAGACGCTGTAAAAAGAGAAAATAGCCCGAAGCACAAAAACGTTTTTTCGGACTGCCATTGATAAATACTGTTTTCATAGCAAGTCCTCCAATCCATCAAGATTAGATAGGAATAAGACTTCAGACCGTGAATATCCATCGTTTATCGCATTTCGTTCAGCCCGATAACGGAACGTTTCTTTTTCGGCATCACTGATCTGCCCATAGACGATCACCTTCCAGAGGTCATGTTTTCCATAACGCAGCGTGTGATGCATCTGCTTTCCGCGATAAGTAGAAAAGGGTGTAGACGTTCCAATCGAACGATCCAGCACATTCTTAACGGCCGGGCTATATTCGCCATAAAGGTTCTTTGTGATAATCACAAGCTCATCTGCGTGGCCGATGATACGGCATACCTGTTTCAGTTTGTCATTCATAAAGCACTCTGCAGGGTGCTTGGTCCAGCAGCCAAAGCATCCCTGACATGGCGCATATTTCCCGTCTGCCGCCAGCATATGATCGCATCTGGATCCTATCAGTTCATCATATCCGGGACCCAGATCGTGTAGTATTACCTTCATGACTCTTCCTCCTGCGTTGCAGCTCCTTTCATGTGCTGAAACTTTTCCAGCTCACGGATATAGTGTTCGCACTATTCGCGCTGCATCTTTGTATACATGCGTCCATCAATCTATACTTTAATGAACTATCCCTGCAAACCGGAAACTGTATTGCCTAGTTACTCATTATCCTCATTCAATAAGAACAGAACTGTGGACTTGAATTCTTCAGCTACATTGCCGATATTGTTTTCCAGTATGGCATATGGCCCATCTGTGTAAGCTTCCAGAAGATGGAGAGCTTCTTCAACGATACCGTTGTCGTTGTCGGTTATGGCGATTCTCTGAAGGAGATCTTTTAATCCTTCCCCTATAACAGAGAGATCCTTCTTATAGTACGGGTCCATATACCAGTCAAGATAAAACAACAGTCTTTCTTTGGCGTGAATGTCTTCCCCTGTCAAGACTGCCTCGATCGCTTCTATTCCGGCATCAACGGTCCTGAACTCTTTTTCTCCGTAATGGACATCAAACTCTTTACTCATATCATCCTCACAAACGCGATTTGTCTTTCTCTTTTCATTATAAACAAAAGGCTCCGGATTGATGAATTCAGAGCCTTCAACTGAATAGTGTTTGTAAATCTATACCTTTATGGACTATCTCTAAAGACTTGAATATTGTGCACGATATTGCTTGAAAAATTCTTTGCAGAACTGAAAAAAGATAGAATTAATATATACAGCGAAAGGAAGATCAATCAGATGTCAGATAGTATATTATTTCCAAAAGAAAAACCTGAATTCGATGAAAAACAAAGAAAAGAAGAGATCGAAGAAGCGCTGTCCAACGCTTATCTCGGTATGAAAGAAAGAGGCTATTCACCGATCGACCAGCTCGTTGGTTACCTCAGGACCGATGACCCGTCTTATCTCACGAACAATCGCAACGCCAGAAATGTGCTTCGTCGTTTTGATGTGGAAGATGTCCTTGAAATGATACTGGAATCCTATTTCAATGATTATCTGAAGTTATAAGAAAGATCCACGAATCAAGAAAGTCCATCTGTTCATCTGTGTGGAACCAGTGTTCTCCGTTTTTCATGACTGTCACTTCGGCATTGATCTTCTCAGAAAAAGAAGATATGGTTTCAAAAGAAGTCAGATTATCATTTTCACCATACAGGATATATGTAGGAACATCCCAATGAATCGGATGTTCCTTTACATATTGAAGATAATCGAAAGACAGAGTCTCTCCGAAATCTGTTTTGATCTCTCTTTTTTCTCTTAATTCATCTTCACTCACATTCGACCACATCATCATATTTTCTATCAGCTTTTCCATATCGACAACAGGAGAGATGAAAAAAGCTTTTTCAATCTGATCAGATGTAAAGGAACACATTGAAAAATAAGCACCGATACTGTTGGCGATCAGAATGATCTTTCCTTTTTCTTTACAGAGATCATTCATATATGTATTGAATTCATTTTTCGCATCCCAGGGATTATCAGACTGATAATCAAAACCGATCACATCATAATCCTGAAGGATCGATCTGTAATGATCGGCTTCTTGAATACTTCCGCCTTTTCCATGGATGTAGACAATCGTTTGTTTCATATGCAACCTATTTCCTTTCGATCATCAGGATCTACCACTCTTGTAGTGTCTTCTTATAATCGATATCTTTATTCACTCTTCTATAGACATGGATCAGACAGATGATCCCTACTACAAGCTGTATCGAATAGACGACGGTAGTCCCTACATCTCCGGTGACATACGTTCCGGAATCATCGATCTGAAACAAGAAGATCTGGTTGAGAAAATCCGGAATGAAGTCATTGAGACCGTGAACGATCGCCAGAGCCAGAAGGTTCCTGGTCTTCCAGTACACCAGTAAATACGTCGCACCATATACCAGCAGATTGACGATCTTCAGTATAAACTGCAAGACCTGCTGAAGATCTGAAAAATCGACACTGACGACATGGACGTAACCAAAGAGAAGTCCTGAGATCATTGCTGTCAGAAAGAACGGATGTTTCCATTTCTTCAAAGCCGGAAGCAGCGCATCGCACGCACACGCTCTGAAACATCCTTCTTCATATACACCTACCAGAAACATGGAAGCAGCCGCTATCAGAAGATCCCTTATCCAGTTTGGATTGAGATCAGGCTTTTCAAGAAAGACCGATAAAACTCCGAGCAACATGAAAAAGATCGAAAAGATCAATGTTGGAAACAGAAGCCTTATCGCATATCCGGTCTGATTTCCAAGATAAGAAAAAGTCTTTTTACCGGAGATCAGATAAAGATAGATCAGAGTTACGATCGCAATGATCGTAAACTCTATCAGCAGCTCGACATTGTTTTCTTCAAATAAGCGGGATGATAAGATCATGATCCCGATCATTGAAACGACACTTGCCAGCCACAACAGGATATCGATCAGGTTTTTCCTTTTATTCATATAAGCTCCTTTTTTATTTAGAAACATCATCTATCAGATCACCGAAAAGCAGAAATATGTTGCTCAGATCGATCTAACCTGATGAATCATCTTTAGATCCATGCAGGACAAAGAGGACCGGATACTTCTTTCCTCTTTGATCTTTTGTTTATCGTTCGATTATTTTAATTGTATTACACAAACATATGATCCTGCACAGGCTTAACACACGATTAACAGATCATGTTTTGTTATAATCAAGCTGATGAAAGAAACTGTACCTGAAAACAAAAAAACGATTTACTCATACCGATCGCAAAGGCTTCTGGATCGGCTTCATCGATCTGTTTACTGCCGGTATCTTTCTTCTGTTCTATATGCCGATGGGCTTACAGGATGAGATCGATGAGATCTTAGGAAAAAAGACACAGAGATACTATATTGCTTATCTCTTAGGAATACCAACACTGTTCATCTATACTCTGATCTGGATGGCAAGGATATGTGAAGAGATGAAAGAAAAAGCGATCGAACTTGGCATTCAAGGAAAGCTCACATCCTATAAACACATGTTTTACTGGAATGTCTTCGGTATACTGATCATCATAGGACCGGCGATCGCAACCCTGCGTTTTTTTGATACATTAAACAAGGTTGAAATCGAACTGAACAGAAGGAATGATGAGCGATGATCACTTAACGATCTCATCGCTATGCTTCGCATAATAGATTTCTTTTTGTTTCTCAATTTCCAAACGTAACTGTTCTTTGCTTGGCAGATATGGCAGATATTTTGACATGAACAGATGATCGTTATCATGCAAGACAGAATATCTGGCAATATCCTTACTGGTCTCAGAACATAACAGGATGCCGATAGTTGGGTTATCCCCTTCTTTCCGTTTTAAATCATCGTACATTCTGACATACATATCGATCTGACCGACATCCTGATGTGAGATTTGTCCTATCTTGAGATCGATCAGAACATAACATTTTAGTTCTATATTGTATAAGACGAGATCGATAAAGAAGTCTCCCATATCAGTGACAATGTGTTGCTGCCTGGTAACAAAAGCAAAACCTCTGCCCATTTCCATTAAGAAATCACGTATATGAGTCAATATCGCTGATTCAAGTTCGGTCTCATGGAAAGACTGTTCAGGTGTAAAACCAAGAAACTCAGCAATCAAAGGGTTTTTTATAATACTTTCTGGATGATTCTGATATTCAGAAGTCTTTTCTTTCATTTCAGCAATCACCCCATCCTTCTTTGCCGAAGCCAACAACCTGTAATAGTATTGTGTGGCTATATTCCGACTCAATGTCCGATAGTCCCAGTTTTGCTCAGCAGCTTCATTCATATACCAGAGACGTGCCGTTTCGTCATCAACACTCAGTAACGATCTGATTTGTGTCCATCTTAGATTTCGCACGCATGCGTGCGAAATTGACTCTTTATCAAAATACAAATATAGTTTTCTGAAATATTGAAGATTGCGCTCTGAAAAACCAGATCCGAACTCCTTTGTCAGTTCTTCGGATAATATATTAATAAGATTCTTTCCATACTCAGCTCTTGATTGACCATTCTGTTCCTCTTCCACGATCCTTTTGCCTACATTCCAATAAGCCATGATCATGATCTGATTTGTTGCAGAATAAGCAGTGTTTCTTGCAGAAGTGATGATCGTCTTGATATCACTCAGTACATTTTTAAAAGTTGTGATATTGTTTTCCATAATTCTTTTCTCCTTCTCTTTCTTTTACAAGACTTAGACATTCTCCCGACAAAAGAAAACTGCAGAACAAAACAGATTTCCTGTTTCATCCTGCAGTTATACTGCGCCTAATAGTGTCTTTGACTAATGACAAGTTTATTATACTATGAACTTGAATTAATGTAAAGCTAATGTTCGTTTTTCATACCGTTCTCTTTTTCCCAGTATTCCTTCATCTTAGTCAGAAATTCTTTATCCAAAGGATATTCCGAACTCTTACCGATGACTGTGCTTTTGCCACAGTATGGACATACTGCAGTCGCATTGATCGCGCTCTTGTAGTCAAGACCTGTCCATTCCCTGATATCATTGCATAGAAATATCGTTCCGCAGTTATAACATCCGCATATGACACTTCTGTTGAGATCATCCCAGTTTCTCTTACTGCAGGCATATGCCCTGATAAATACACCTGATGGATATTTTATCTTTTCCATATCTCTTACCTCCCATGTCATACTACAACGGAAGATAAGAAAACCATGTCCGCAAAAACTACCACCCATTTGCACCTTGTTGCTGTATAGTTCTTTATTTATCGTCTTTCTTTGACATAACATCTCTGAATCTGATCGTTTTTTCGTTGTTTATCACGTAATTCAGAAGAAATTCTATCTTTTCCAGTCTGTTG
>JAFYHT010000069.1 GCA_017539025.1 Erysipelotrichaceae bacterium | reverse complement strand
GCAGAAGAAATGGCCAGACTTGCTGAAGAAGAAGAGGAGCAGAGGCAAAGACAGGCGCTTCTGGAAGAAATGAGTTTGGAAAATCAGGAGGAAGAAGAAGTAGAAGAAGAGATCGTGGTAAAAAAGAAACACGACGATGTCCTTTCCAATTCTCCGACTTTCATCAATCTCAATGAAAGAGAGATCTATGGCGATCAAAGGAAAAAGAAGGAAGAAGTAAGTGAAATAAAAACGGATATCATCACTGAAAAGAAGAATGATGATCAGCCAAGAATCATGCGCAGAAAACGCAATACGACATATCATCTTCCGAAACCGTATGATGAATTTCTGGAAGCATCCGTCTCATCTTCTTCCAGTGTCAATAAGACTTCTGCAGCTGTAAAGGGAGAAAGAGTGATCGAGATCCTGCATAATTTCAACATTGAAGCACAGCTGCTCAACACCTATATCGGACCATCTGTCACCAAGTTTGAGATCAAGCCGGATTCTTCCGTCAAGATCAACAAGATCATGAACATCTCAGACAACATCAAGATGGAACTTGCCGCGAAAGACATCAGGATCGAAGCACCGATCCCGGGAAGAAGTGCGGTCGGTATCGAGATACCGAATGTTGAACCGATCCCGGTCAGGATGCTGGATCTGGTCAGGAACATTCCTGCCGATAAGAAAAAGACACAGCTGCTGTTTGCCTTGGGTAAAGACCTGATGGGCAGACCGGTCTTCTGTGATCTTGCCAAGATGCCGCACCTGCTGATCGCCGGTGCTACCGGTTCAGGTAAATCGGTTTGTATCAATTCCATCATCACATCCTATCTGTTGAGGACACATCCCGATGATGTCAAACTCGTACTGGTCGATCCGAAGAAGGTCGAATTCACGCCATACAAGGACATCCCGCATCTGCTTTGGCCGATCATTGATGATCCGCAGATGGCTTCCAATATGCTGAAGAAGATCGTCGTGATCATGGAAGAAAGATATGATGCCTTTGCGACAGCCGGTGTCAGGAATATCGACGGTTTCAACAATTTCGTCGCCGAATATAACGCCAACCTGAAACAGGGTGAAACACCGATGGAAAAACTGCCTTACATGGTAGTCATCATCGATGAGCTGGCAGATCTGATGGCGATCGCCGGAAAGGATGTTGAACTTTCCATCCAGCGTATCACACAGCTGGCCAGAGCTTCCGGTATTCATCTGATCGTCGCAACACAAAGACCGTCAACCGACGTCATCACCGGACTGATCAAGTCCAATATCCCATCGAGGATTTCTTTTGCGGTCGCATCATCGATCGACTCGCGTACGATCCTTGACCAGACGGGTGCAGAAAGACTTCTGGGTAATGGTGATATGCTTTACTACCCGCAGGGTGAGACAGCTCCGATCAGAATGCAGGGTGTCTATGTCACTGACAAAGAGATCAACAAGATCACGACATACGTCAAACAGCAGGCCAAACCGGAATATGAGGATTCCTACTATGAATTTCTGACAAACATGAACGGTACGACCGTCATGTCAGCAGGAAGCGTCAATGCGGATTCTCAGGATTCTTTATACGATGATGTCGTCGAATTCGTAACAGCTCAACAGAAGGCTTCCACATCGCTTCTGCAAAGAAGATTCGGCATCGGATACAACAGAGCAGCCAGACTGATCGATACCCTTGAAGATCGAGGGATCATCGGTCCTGCCAATGGTTCCAAGCCGCGGGAAGTGTACAGAAAAGACGAAGACGAAGATTACGATTCATAACAGCGCAGAGAGATCTGCGCTTTAGTTTTCCACATTTTTCAACGTTGAATCGCGATAACTTTTGAGTCAAAAGAAAAATGCACAAGCCTCTTTTTGGTGATACAGTGGAATTAGGCAAAGGAAAGGAGGTATATGATCGGATTTTATCTTGTTGGACGTGTCACAGAAGAACCTGAGAAGACTGAAACGGCTAATGGTCTTCTGCTGTGCCGTCTGAAGCTCTCTGTAGACAGGACGATCAGGAACCAGGAAAACGGCCCTGAGATATTCGAGGTCGTTCTGTTTAGAAATCTCGCAGAGGACAAGTATGAGATTGGCCAGCTTCTCGCAATCAGCGGAAGAGTACAGGCAAACAATTTTGAGAAAGAAGGTATAACATATTATCATGCCAACCTCATCGGAAATTCTGTCGATTTCATCAGTTGAGTAGATCCCTGCTTTGCAGGGATTTTTTCATGCATCGGATCATTGATGTACTATAATAAGAATATGTTTGATTCATTACAAGAAAAATTAACAAAGACATTAAGAAACGTTCAGGGCAAGGGAAAACTGTCCGAACGCAATATGGAAGAAACGCTCAAAGAGATCCGTGTCGCGTTGCTGGAATCGGATGTCAACTACAGAGTCGTCAAAGACTTCCTTGAGAAGGTCAGACAGGAGTCTATCGGCCAGGATGTGCTCAATTCCGTTGAACCGGGACAGCTTCTTGTCAAGATCGTTCATGATGAGATCATCAGGCTGCTGGGAGAAGAAGAAAGCGGCATCAATTTCAAGGAAGATGGTCTGACTTCGATCATGATCGTCGGTCTGCAAGGTACTGGTAAGACCACGCAGGCTGCCAAGCTGGCTTCGCTGTTAAAGAAGAAGGGCAGAAAGCCGATGATGATCGCTGCCGATATCATCAGGCCGGCTGCCATTGAACAGCTCAAGACTCTGGGTGATCAGATCAATGTCGAAGTCTTTTCTAAAGGCGTTGATGTTGATGTCCTGACTCAGGTCAAAGAGGGCATTGCTTACGCTGAAGAAAAAGGCTATGATACCGTTCTGATCGATACTGCCGGACGTTTACAGATCGATGAGCAGCTGATGAAGGAGCTAAAGGATATCAAGGATCTGATCCATCCGGACGAGATCCTTCTGACAGTTGATGCGATGACCGGCCAGGATATCGTCAATGTTGCCAATGCATTTAACGATCTTCTTGAAGTAACGGGTCTGATCCTGACGAAGTTTGACGGTGATTCCAAGGGCGGTGCTGCACTTTCTGTCAAGGCGGTGACCGGTGTTCCGATCAAGTTTACCGGAACCGGTGAAAAGATCTCCGATCTGGAGACTTTCCATCCGGATCGTCTTGCACAAAGGATCTTGGGCATGGGCGATGTCGTCTCTTTTGTCGAAAAGGCACAGGAAGAGATGGACATGAAACAGGCCGAGGAGACTGCCAACCGTCTGATGGAAGGCAAGTTCACTATGGACGATCTCCTCAATTCCATCGAACAGTCCAGGAAACTGGGTCCTTTATCTTCTATCATGAGAATGATGCCGGGCATGTCTGATATGGCAAATGCGATCAATGATTCAGCTGCCGATGAGGAACTCAAGCGGATCAAGGCGATCATTCAATCAATGACGCCTGCTGAAAGAGAAGATCCTTCTATCATGCGTTCTTCTCACAAGAGGAGGATCGCCAAAGGTTCGGGAACCAGGATCGAAGACGTCAACAAGCTGTGCAATCAGTACGACAAGATGAAGAAACTGTTCAAAAACATGTCTTCGATGAAGTCTCTGTTCAAGATGTGATATGTGCGGAAGATATGAATTCAATCTCTCTTCTTCCAAAAAGGGAAAGCAGATAAGAGAACGGGCGGAAAAGCTGAAACTGACATATAAGGAAGGCGAGATCTTTCCTGATGATAATGTCTTATGCATGATCCCGGTGGAATCAAAGATCGACCTCAAGGTGATGAAATGGGGGATCAGAAGCAAATCCTTTCAGATCAACGCCAGAGTCGAATCTCTGAATGACAAGATCACTTATGCCCAGATGAAAAGCAGACGCTGTGCAGTTATCTGTAACGGCTTCTATGAATGGGACAAGGATAAAAACAGGTACTATTTCCATACCGATGAGGAATTCATCTATCTGGCTTGTATCTTCAATGACAAGAACGAACTGTTGATCCTGACTCAGGCTGCTGATGATGAATTTTCAAAAGTTCATTCCCGCTGTCCGATCATCATGGATCAGAAGGAAATGTTGAAGTATATCCATAATGAGGATGCGATCTTTCAGAAAAAAGATCTGATCTATGAGAAAGAAGAGAAAGAGATCACATTATTCTAAGGAGTCAAGTAAAAATACTTGACTCTTATTGTTTTTTATGCAATGATAGTAAGGCAGAATAAAACAGGAGGTTATTATGGTCAAACTCAGATTAAAAAGAATGGGTGCGAAAAAGGTTCCTTTCTACCGTATCGTTGCTGCAGACTCCAAGTCACGCAGAGACGGCAGAGATATCGAAACTGTCGGTACATATGATCCGACTAAGCAGCCAGCAATCGTAACAATTGACGAAGAAAAAGCATTAAACTGGTTAAATAAAGGTGCAGTTCCGACTGAGACTGTTCGTAATCTTTTGGTTAAGAACGGTACCATGAAGAAGTATCTTGATTCCAAGAAAAACAAATAATGATCGATTTAGAAAAAATTCTTCTGAACATCGTCAAGCCTTTGTGTTCGGATAGCGATTCGGTCATGGTCAAGCAGATGGAAAGCATCAACGACAATGAACTTCTCCTTTATGTCTATGCACCGAGTGAAGATATCGCAAGGCTGATTGGCAAAAAAGGCTCAATGGCAAATTCCATTCGTCAAATGCTGCAGGTTGCCTCGAAAATCGAAAACAAGAGGATCTCGATCAAATTTGAGGCTTTATAAGAGATGAATAATCATCTCTTTTTTTATATAATCATTTGTATGGAATACGTTATTATCGGAAAGATCGCAAATACTTTCGGCATCAAAGGAGAACTCAAAGTAGCTTCCTATACGGATTTTGTCGATGAAAGATTCAAAAAGGGATCTGTAGTCTATGTAGGAGAAGATCACATTCCTTTTACAGTAAAAAATCACAGGGAACACAAGGGCTTCCTGCTTGTCAGTTTCAAAGATAACGAAGACATCAATCTTGTAGAAAAATACAAGAATATGATGATCTACAAGTCAAAGGATGACATCAGGCCTCTGAAGAAAGGGGAATATTATTTCTCCGATCTTGAAGATCTTGAAGTCTATGTCGATGGAGTTCATGTCGGCAAGGTACTGAAAGTGGAAGAAGGCATCAGAGCCAACAATCTTCGCATCCTCAAGGAAGAAGACAAGAAAGAGTATCTCGTTCCGTTCATCATTGGTGTTTTCATTGAAAATGTCGACCTCGATGAGAAGCGGATCGATGTCGTAAAGATGGAAGGCCTTTTATGAAGATCACAGTCCTGACACTGTTTCCGGAGATGTATGAAGGATTTTTAAATGCTTCGATCATTTCCAGGATCATGAAGAAAGGCCTGGCAGAGATAAAGGTAGTCAATATCCGTGACTACTCTTTTGACAAGCATCACCATGTCGATGACACTCCTTATGGAGGCGGGGCAGGGATGCTGATGAAGGTCGATGTGGTCCATCGGGCACTATTGGACAATATCTCCAATGACTATACCTATGCGATACTGACTTCGCCTAAGGCAAGGCCTTTGAAACAGGAAGATCTTGTCAGGCTATCCAAACTGGATGAATTCGTGATCATCTGTGGGCACTATGAAGGGATCGATCATCGCATCGAAAAGTATGTGGATGAAAAAGTCAGTATCGGCGATTACATCCTGACCGGCGGAGAGCTTCCTTCCATGGTCATCATCGATGGGATATTGAGACTGCTGGAAGAAGGGATCGCTCCGGAATCATTGAAAGAAGAATCCTTCAATGAAGGCCTGCTGGAATACCCGCAATACACAAGACCTGTCGAATACAACGGGGATCGAGTTCCTGATGTATTACAGAACGGCAATCATAAGGAGATCGCCAGATACAATCTGAAGATGGCTTTGAAGGAAACGATGCTCAACAGGCCGGATCTGTTGGAAAAAAGAGACTTCAGCAAGCTGGAGAGGGAATTGTTGAACGAGATCCTTCAGGAAATGTAAAAAAGCCTTATTTTAAGCCGAAAATGTTTGATTTCGGCTTTCTTTTATGTTAAAGTAATTAAGCGCTGTTCCGCTTTTCTAAATGATTATGAACAGATGTCTACATTTTGAAAAAGGAGAATAAGATGAATTTAGGTTTAGTAAACGAAATTACAAAAGACCAGATGAAGTCCGATCTTCCTGAACTTGCTCCAGGACAGACTGTTCGTGTCGATGTCAAGATCAAGGAAGGTGACAAATCACGTATCCAGGCTTACGAAGGTGTCGTAACGAAGATCCAGGGTTCCGGTATCGGCAGAACTTTCACAGTCAGAAAGATCTCTTCCGGTGTTGGTGTTGAAAGAGCTTTCCCGGTTCATTCACCTGTCATCGACAAGATCACCGTTCTGCGTGTCGGTAAAGTCAGAAGAGCGAAGCTGTTCTATCTGAGAAATCGTTCAGGCAAATCAGCCAAGATCAAAGAAGTCAGATAATTTCTTGAAAGCCGTGTCATACGGCTTTTCTTTTTGAGTATAATGAAAATAATGGAAAAGAAAAAAAGTCTTATCAGCGAACTCTTCTGGTTTCTGGTCAAAGCATTGATCATTGCTTTGATACTGATCAATTTTGTTTTCATGCCTTGCGTGGTGAATGGTTCCAGCATGTATCCGACTTATACGGAAGGAGATTACGGCTATTCTTTCATCATCACCAAGAAACTGGGGATCCATCGCTTCGATACGGCTGTCATCAAGACGGATTCTACCGTCAAGGAAAAACTGCTGGTCAAAAGGGTGATCGGTCTTCCGGGAGAAACCGTCGAATACAAGGACAATCAGCTTTATATCAATGGCACTTATGTTGAAGAGCCTTTCTTAAAAGATGTCACGACGCAGGATCTGAAGATCACGCTTTCCGATAACGAGTACTACTGTCTGGGAGATAACCGCAATGTATCCAGGGATTCCCGTTTCTACGGTCCTTTCGACGGAGGCCAGATCGTTTCGACACATCTTCTGGTCATTTATCCGTTTACTTCATTCGGTTTCAACAAATAATCATGAAGCTCACAGTGCTTGCCGACAACAACACCTATATCGATATGTACTATCTGGGTGAACCTTCACTCAGTTTTTATATTGAAGACGGCAAAGATCGTATCCTTTTTGATACCGGCTATTCGGATGTTTTTATGAAGAATGCCAGAAAGATGAAGATCGATCTTTCTGAAGTGAATAAAGTGGTCATATCCCATGGCCATAACGATCATAACGGTGGTTTGAAATATCTGTTAAAGAAATACAATGATTTCGATCTGATCAGTCATCCGTCTTCTTTTGAATACAAGGAAGACGAAAACGGTCTGTATATCGGTTCGCCTTTGGATATCGATGAGATCAGGGAACGATCTCACGTCAAGCTCAGCAGGAAGCCAAAGAAGATCTCCGATCATCTGATCTTTTTGGGAGAGATAGAAGTATCGCAGGATTTTGAACCAAGATACCCGATCGGAAAACGTATCGGATATAAAAAGAAGGAAGATGACTATCTTCTGGATGATTCAGCGATCGTATACAAGGGGAAACAGGGCTTGTTCATCATTACGGGATGTTCTCATTCCGGGATTTGTAATATCATCGAATACGCCAAGAAAGTATGCGGTGATGATCGCATAACCGGTGTGATCGGCGGTTTTCATCTCTTTGATGTCGATGAAAGACTGAAAAAGACGATCGAATACTTTAAAGAAAACCGGATCAGGAATCTCTACCCATGTCATTGCGTTTCTTTGAACGCAAAGATCGAATTGGGCAAGAAAATGAAGATCAACGAAGTCGGTGTCGGACTGAAACTGGAGATCGAATGATGAAGATCAGTTTTCATGTGCCTGATCTCAATGAATATGGATATGAACAGCAATTGGAATCCGACCCCTTGTCAATGAGCTATAATGCGGGTTATGATGTATCCTATCCCGGTTATCATTATGACAGCGGCTGTATCGATTTTCCTGAAGAGAGATGGCAGATGACATATGATCGACGGATCAGGGAAAACAGGTTCTTTGCCTATATCAAAGATGATGAGACAGGGGAATATGTCGGCGATGTCAATTATCAGTACAACAGGGATAATGACAGATATGAGTGCGGTGTACTGATCGATGCAAAGTACAG
>JAFYHT010000068.1 GCA_017539025.1 Erysipelotrichaceae bacterium | reverse complement strand
ATCTTTTCAATTCGGGGATTTGAGAATCTTTGATATGAATGATCTCTACCATAATCCCCTCACAGACTTATATTCATCACCATCTTTTTCGTAGATCGCGATGGCTTCATTGTCTTTACAGATTAGTACTCTTTCTTCATCACAATCTAAAACGATGCGCTTGCCATTAAATACATCATTGATTTCGGTATATTCGATGCATGCATATCTTTTTGATAAAAGATCAAAAAGCGAATGTGTCAGATATTTGCCCTTCTCGATCTCTTCCAGATCATCGCAATCTGTTAGAGAGATGTCATCGATCGCTGTTCTTTTCAGCTGTTTCACAGTACCGATAAGACCGATCTTTTCTAAAATATCTCTGACAAGAGCTCTGATATATGTACCAGATGATACTGTACATCTGAAAGAAAAGCCATCTTCAAACATCTCGATGAAAGAAATGTCGTAGACATTGGTCTTTCTTATCGGAAGTTCCACTTCCTTGTTTTCCAGCTGATATCGATATAGACGCTTTCCATTGACAGAAACAGCGGAAGTAATCGGAACTTCCTGCATGGATTCGCCAAGGAATGAATTTAAGGCGTCTGTGATCGTTTCTTTTTCAGGAAGGATATATTTGTTTTCTTCAATGATATTTCCATCCAGATCAAGCGTATCTGTCTTTACACCGAAAATGACTCTTGTTTCATATTCTTTCCGATCGGAAACAAGAAACTGATTTGCTTTGGTGGCTTTATCAAAAAGGATGACCATCACACCGCTGGCTGCCGGGTCTAATGTTCCGGTATGTCCTATCTTTTTGGTGCCAAGAACTTTTCTTAAGCGGTAACAGACATCAAAAGAAGAGATCCCTACCGGTTTATTCACATAAAGAACATTGTTCATACACAGAGATTATAACATGGGGTTATAATATCAATATGTCTGTAAAGAAAATACTTGCACAAGTCAGAAAAGCCGATCGGATGTTTTCTCTGATCGAAGACAAAGACAGGATCGCGATCGGATTATCGGGAGGAAAAGATTCTTCCCTTCTTCTGTATATCATGTATCTCTATCGTTTTCTCTATGAGAATACCTATCATAAGACTTTTGATATCGTAGGGATCCATGTCGATCTCAATTTCGGCCAGGGAGATATGGAACCGATGCTGAAATGGTTTGAACAGTATGGAATCGAAATCCACTGCGAAGAATCTAAGATCGCCGATATCCTGAAACTCAATCTTCATAAAGACAGGATCGACTGTTCGCTTTGTTCGACATTGAAAAAAGGTGCTGTCATCAATTTTGCGAAACAGTACGGTTGCAACAAAGTAGCGTTTGCCCATCATGCAGACGATGCGATCGAGACACTGCTGATGAACATGATCTATGGCGGCAGGATTGCCACATTTGATCCTAAGATGTATCTCGATCATTCGGATACGACATTCATCAGACCATTCTGTATGTCATTTGAATCGGATATCGCCAAGACCTGCAGACAGCTAGAGATCCCTATCGTTTCTTCCGGTTGTCCAAATGACGGCTATACGAAAAGACAGGATATCAAGGAACTCCTTCATTCCATCTATCACGAATATCCTCAGGCAAAAGAAAACTTTCTCCTGTCTTTATACAACAAAGAGAAAGTAAATCTCTACTACAAGAATTTGAATGATGAGATCTGATCAGGCGATCAGATCTCTTAATATCAGGACTTCTTCGATCGGAATATGGATCAGAAGCTCGAAAAGATTGCTTTGACAGAAGATCGAATTGACTTTCATGCCGTTTTTCAAAGCGATGAGCTTACTTCTTAGGATGTGATAATCATTGCTGCAGATCACGATCTTCTTGCCTTCCGGGATCAGATTTCTGGAATATAAGAGATTTTCTTTTGTGTTTTTTGATCTATCTTCCAAAATGATCCTGTTCTTGCTGATCTTTCGATCATATAAAAGATCAGCCATGACTGATGCTTCCGATACTGTATTATGGTCTGTGATACCTCCGGATACGATGACCTTACAATCGGGATGTCGGTCAAGATATAAGGCTGCCCGATCGATCCTTTGGATCATGGTGAATGTTTCTCTGTCATCTTTTAAACCGCTTCCTAGTACGATCAGATAATCTGCATCATCTGAAAACAGATCATAAGAAAATAAGATGATGATAAACGCATAGATCAAAACTGCATAAACGATATAATTCATAGCTAAATTATAGAACAAAAAAAGGCGTCATGTGACGCCTTGTCTGATTAGATACCTAAGATCTTTCTTCTGATCATCTTGCCGATCTCAAATGCCGGGAATGTGGATGCTGCCAGCATGACACAGATCATCAGTTCATTGAACTGGAACGTTCCTGCTTCAATTCCGAAGACATTGGAAAGGCCCGGAACATAGATCGCTGATAAAGTGATCGCAGTTGTAACGATGACTGCACCTACAAGCCACCAGTTGAAGTTCTTGATCATGGATCCGGAGAAGATCGATTTCGTCTGAGAACGCATATTGATCGCACAGCAGATCTCTGCGAAGTTGACTGTTAAGAAAGCCATAGCGATCGCATTGATGCAATCTTCACCGCCAAAGAATCCATGAATGGTTCCTCTTTCCATATGAAGACCGATGAAGTATGCGGCTAACTCAATGATAGAGAGATAAATTCCCTGCCATACCATATCGATTCCGGCACCGTTAGAGAAGATACCGTCAGATGAATTACGAGGTTTTCTGGTCATGACATCGCCTTCCGCCTTTTCCATACCTAAGGCAAGACCCGGAAGTGAATCGGTGACCATGTTGATCCAAAGCAGATGAACAGGTCTCAATAATGTGAAGTTCAATAATGATGCGACAAACATGATGATGACTTCACATAAGTTTGTAGAAAGCTGGAACTGAATGACCTTACATACGTTATCGTAGATCTTCCTTCCTTCTTCTACCGCATTGACGATCGTTGCGAAGTTATCATCCGCAAGGACCATATCGGCAACAGATTTCGTAACATCAGTTCCTGTGATACCCATGCCGATACCGATATCGGCTGCCTTGATGGATGGTGCGTCATTGACACCATCGCCGGTCATGGCTGTGACCATGCCTCTTGCTTTCCAGGCGTTGACGATCCTGGTCTTATGTTCCGGCTGAACACGGGCATAGACAGAATACTTCGTAACGACATCAAGCATTTCTTCATCGGAATACTGATCGAGTTTAGATCCTTCGATCGCCTGAGCTTCATCTTCGATGATGCCCAGATCCTTACCGATGGCAACAGCTGTATCTTTGTGGTCGCCGGTGATCATAACAGGAGTGATACCTGCAGAACGGCATTCCTTGATCGCATCATAGACTTCTTCACGGCATGGGTCGATCATTCCGACGATACCGATGAATACGAGATCATATTCCAGATCTTCCGGTTCAACAGAAGATGGCATTTTGTCGTATTTCTTGTATGCTGCACAAAGTACACGAAGTGCCTTTGAAGCAAATTCCTTGTTTTTGCTGATGATCTCTTCCTTGATCTCATCAGTCAGAGCGATCTCTTTGCCGTCTTTCAGATATCTGCTGCACTTATCCAGCATGACATCCAAAGCACCTTTGGTATATTGGATGAATCCGCCATCTTTCGGATGGATGGTAGACATCATTTTTCTGTTGGAATCAAATGGTGCTTCACCCATTCTCGGATATGTTTCTTTCAATTCATATTTAGGCAAACCAAGCTTGTTTGCGTAGTTTACCAGAGCACATTCCGTCGGTTCTCCGGTTGAATTGACTTCACCCGGTTTGATCTCTGCATCGGAACACAATGCCATTGCAGAAGCCAGTAATTCCTTATCAGAAGTGAATTCATCGACAACTGTCATCTTATTCTGTGTCAGAGTTCCTGTTTTATCGGAACAGATGACATTGGTACAGCCAAGCGTTTCAACGGCAGTCAGTTTTCTGATCAGAGCCTGACGTTTTGCCATAGCTGATACACCAATGGAAAGGATGATCGTAACGACCGCAGGAAGTCCTTCAGGAATGGCTGCAACAGCAAGTGCGATCGCAGCGATGAATGTATCAAGGACAGTATTGCTTAAAAGTTTGAATGAGAGTGGTTCATTGGAAACGATGATCGTTTCAATGACACCTACCGCAAAGACGATGACACAGATCCAGATGACCAGTTTAGTCAAGAAGGAAGAAAGCTCACCCATCTTCTTCTGTAAAGGTGTCAGTTCCTTTTCCGCAAGAGTCAATGCATCGGCGATCTTGCCCATTTCGGTATCCATACCGCAGGCAGTAACGACAGCCTTGCCTCTTCCATAAACGACGGTAGAGCCATTATAAAGCATATTCTTACGGTCACCAAGAGTGACATCTTTCTGTTCATCATTGCACATGAGGACATCGATGATCTTGTTGACAGGTACGGATTCACCTGTCAGAGCAGCTTCTTCCGCTTTCAGAGAATGTGATTCGATGATCCTGCAGTCGGCCGGAACAGTGTCGCCGGCTTCAAACACGATGACATCACCGACAGCGATATCTTCGGATTTTACGATCTTGATCTCTTTATCTCTGAGAACTTTGGATGTAGATGCTGTCATCTGCATCAGAGCGTCCATCGCATCTTCTGCTTTCGATTCCTGGATCAGCGACATGATCGTATTGATGATGACGACTGCCATGATGACGATGACATCGGCAAATTCGGACATCTTGAATCCGTCTTTCATCTGTAAGACGTTGACGAATGCCTGAATCGCAGCTGCCGCCAGCAGCATGATGATCATCGGATCTGAGATAGATGACAGGAATTTCTGGATCAGCGGAGTTTTTTCGGCTTCTTTCAGTTTGTTTTTGCCGTTTTCCGCAAGACGTTTTTCTGCTTCAGCAGAACTCAGACCATCTTCATTTGTCTGAAAATGCTTCAGCACATCATTGATTTCTTCTAAATAGTATTTGTTCATGTTTCCCCCATTTCTTAAAAAGAAAACTCATGTCATGCATGAGCTGTTTCGATACCCTCATGCACAACAAATCGTCATACATGAGTCTCGCTTTTTAAGGCAAACCAGGCTTTACGCCGAGATTGTTGGCTTGACACGTATTTTCATACGCAAGCTACTCCCTCATCTTCTAAAATCATACAATATTCGCATGCGTTTTACAATTGTTATAAGATGCAAAAATATAACTATTTAATGTAAAATGGCCTTGTGAAACGTGTTTATCTGGAAATATGCAATGCCTGTAATCTCTCTTGTTCATTCTGTGCCATTCCTAAGGGAAATGAATTCATGAATCTTCAAGAGATCGATTCCTATACCGATCAGATCCTTCCTGTATGCAGCTATCTGTATCTTCACATCTTGGGAGAACCTTTGCTTCATCCTGATTTTGAAAAGATATTAGATATGCTGGATGAAAAAGGATTCAGGCTGCAGCTTGTAAGCAACGGGACTCTTTTAGATCGCTATCCCGATCTTTTAAGACATGGGAGTCTCAGAAAACTGTCGATCTCAGTCCATAGTGCGGATGATAACACTCCCGATAAATATTTTTCATATATCGATCATCTGATCGATCACAACGAAGGCAAAACGATTGAACTTCGTTTCTATGATCCTGAACACCTTAGTGAAAGAGTCAGAACTTACAGAGACAGCCTTTTAAAACGATATGAGCCTTCTTTCAGCAAGAAACAGGATTCACTCAAACTGAAAGAAAACGTCTATCTCTACACCCAGAAACTCTTCAGATGGCCTGACATCAATGATCCGATCATTTCCGATAATGGTACATGTCATGGCGGGATCGATCAAATCGCGATCAATGTTCATGGTGATGTGACATTATGTTGTCTGGATCCCAAGGCATACAATAAACTTGGGAACTTAAAAAAGGACAGCCTGGAGGCTATCCTTTCATGTGAAAGTTATCAAGAGATCATCAACGGCTTTCGAAACCGGAAAGTCTTATGCGATCTGTGCAAGAGATGTTCCTATAAAGAAAGATTCTGATGATAGGCTTCTGCCAGTATGATCGATGATCGGATCGAAAGAGAGATCTTTTTATCCGTATCATGTTCGATCATGATCCCTTCTTCAAATATCTCATCCAGCATTTTTTCATCCTGAGAGATGATCAGAGAATATGGTTTTATAAAGCGGATCTCATCCAGCTTTTTTTCTGCTTTGGAAACAAACGGATAAAGATGATAACCCTTGTATTTTTCAATGTATGAATCAAAATCTTCAAAAGATACGATATTGCAATGGAAAACGGAACCCATGGAAGCCCTGATACATCTTGGATCAAAGTAATCGATCTGTGAATGGATCAGAACGATATCTTCAAAATCAAAAGAAACAGCGGAACGAAGGATCGTTCCCAGTTCTCCGAAATCATTGAAACCGTATAAGACGAGATGCCTGTTTGTCCTGATATCAGAATAGAACTTATCAAATACACCGATGCAGTAACAGTTTTCTTTGACAGACAGCTTATCGATGATCTGATCATCAGTGTAATAAGAAATATGATTTTCATCACACAGATCCAGCAGATAAGAAAACTGGACATTTTTATTTGCCTTGCTGGAGAGGATGACTTCCCTTACTTTATCCGGTTTATGTATCAAAGCTTCGATCGTCAAAGACATGCCAAGACAATAGGAGTATTTATCGTTTATTTCGTATTTCTTCATGTTTCAATATTATCGCATTGGCGATCCTGATACCATCCAGTGAACAGGACATGATACCGCCGCCGTATCCTGCACCTTCACCCATCGGAAACAACTTTTTCGTATTGACCGATTCATAAGATTCATTCCGATTGATCCTGACAGGAGACGAAGAACGTGTTTCCGGTCCGACCATGATGCCCTGATCGATAAATCCGGGGATCTTACGGTCAAAATCATTTAATGCTTCTTTGATGATCTTCAGATCTTTCTCTTTAAAGAAAGAATTGAAGTCATACAATACAGTTCCCAAAGGATATGTGGATTCAAAGATCAGTTCACTAGATCGATGGTCCATGAAATCTCTGATATTCTGAGCCAATGCTTTGTAGGAAGATGAATAGTCAAACGAATCTTTTTCGACTCGATGAAGATATTCATAGCCATCCTCAAATTCTTCTTTCGGGATCTGGATCAGGATCGCAGAATTGGCGATCCCGGAATCTCTTGATGAGAAAGACATGCCGTTGGTGACTATCGTTTCTTTATCGGACATGGCAGGTATGACCAAACCTCCAGGGCACATGCAGAAAGAATAGACACCCTTTTCTCCCTTATATCTCAAGAAATATTCATTTGCGGATTCTACAAGACCTTTTGTCTGTCTTTCATCGATCAGAATCTGCGGATGTTCGACTCTGAATCCAATCGCCATATCTTTCTTTTCGATATGGACACCCTTTTCTTTCAACATCATGACCGTCTGATAAGCGCTGTGACCTATCCCTACCAGAAGATGATCACAGGAATAACTTCCTTTTTCTGTTGAGATGCCGATGACATTCCTGTTTTCATCAAGAAGTATTTCTTCCATTGCTTCTGAAAAATGGAATGCAACACCTTGTTTTATCAGATGATTAGTGATATTTTCAATTACAACTCTGATCTCATCAGTCCCGATATGGGCATGGTTCTCATATCTGATCTTTGGATCTGCGCCATGTCTGATCAGCACATCCAGGATATAATCGATGAATCTGTCTTTGATCCTGGTTGTCAGTTTTGCATCGGAAAAAGTACCGGCACCGCCTTCACCAAACTGAACGTTGGAGTTTTCATCAAGGATCCCTTCCTTGAAGAATCTGTCGACATCTTTTTCTCTTTCTTTGATGCGTTTCCCTTTTTCAAATACGCTTACTTTGAAACCGGCTTCATTTAATCGATAAGCCGCAAAAATACCGCTTGGTCCATATCCGGCAATGATACAGTGTTCATTTCTTTTGATCTCAGGCAAAGAAAAATCTTCTTTTTCGTATAAGAAAACATCTTTGGAAAGATATTTCTTTTCATTATCTATCTCTACCAGTAAAGAATAGACATAAAGCGGATCTTTTCTGGCATCCAGAGATCTTTTTCTGATTTCAAAAGATCTGATCGGATGATGAAATTTCTTTTCCAGTTTCTCTTTCAGTCTGCTTTCATCTTCGCCCGGTTTCAGATGAATGTTGTTTACCAGAAGCATCAGTAATCGTTCCCGTTCCTGATCTCTTCGGATACCATTGATACGAATCTTCTTAAATAAGTCCTGATGATCCTGTATAAGACTTT
>JAFYHT010000007.1 GCA_017539025.1 Erysipelotrichaceae bacterium | reverse complement strand
TCCCGTAAGCTCCACCATTGTTTCAATGAAGCCGATGACTCGGCTTTTTTGATTGTCTTATTTCAGGAAGTCTCTGATTGCCTGATACATCTCATCGACTTTGCCGGTATAGCCGTGGTCGACATCTTCGATCGCAACGAGCCTTCCATCCTGATAAGCATTGACCGTTGACAGTGAATAGCTGAACGGTACCGCTTCATCCTTTGTGCCGTGGATGATCAGTACCCTGTTGTGATACTTTCTGATCGCTTCTTCGACATAGATCATCTGAACTGTTCTGAGGTAATCGCCGCCGAGTTGTCGATCATAGAATTCCATCAGATCGGGAACATTGTCAGGATCAAATTTCATTCCTAGGATCATTCCTTTTCTCGCATCTTCCGGGATCATGACTGCCGGTGACATCGGGATGATCTGTTTCAGATGATCTCCCAGAAGTCCGCCCATCAGTATCGTCAGAAGTCCGCCCTGAGAATGTCCACACATCGATATATCGGTGACATCTTCCATGTTTCTGACATATTTATATACGTCCAGCATGTTGTTGATCCACTTGAACAGAGTGTGGTCTTTGAATTCGCCTTCACTCTGGCCGTGGCCGTACATTTCGACTCTTAAGGCCGCATAACCTTCATCAAGAGCTGCTTTTGCGGCAAGTCTGATGTGTTCTTCTTCCATGTGTCCTGTCAGACCGTGAACGACGATCATCAGCGGATACTTCTTTTTTCCTTCCGGGATCTCAAGTTTGGCGTGCAGTCTGATACCGTCACTGTTGATATAGAATTCTTTCATATTCACCTCTGTTTTTTTGTTTTTCTATACTCATTATATCTGTTTTTTCTCTGATAAAGAGTAAGCGGAAGGATGGTATCTTTCATCGTTTGAGACCTCTTGTTTTCTGATGCATGAGTACAGGATGGGTTACAGCTCGTGAAAATGTGTTTTTTCTGTCGATAAGAATGAGTCGTTTATGTGTCATTCTATGAGCACTTTTGCAGAATAAAAATACAGTTTCTGATATTCTGTCTGTTTTGCTTTACTTTCGGTACAAAAATGGCTGACAATTCATCCCATATATCTGTTTTTAGATATAGTATTTCTAAGGGGCTGAAAGCAGGGTTGGGCATGAACATAATAGAAAAACTGAAGAATAAAGAAGGCTTCACATCAGCTGAGTCATCTCTGGCTGATTATGTTGTCGAAAACGTCAATGAAGTTTATCGAATGTCTCTGCAGGATCTCGCAAAGGCTTCCTATGTTTCCAAGCCAAGCGTCATTCGTCTGTATCGCAAGATCGGTTGCAAGAGCTATCGTGATTTTTCGATCGCTTTGCAGCTGGAAAGGATCAAGGATGAAGTGAGTGCAGAGCTTGATAATGAAGAAGTTTTCTTGCCTTCCATGCCGCTCAGAGAGTTTGCCGAAATGATCGGTCAGCTGTCCAAACAGATCATTGACAACTGTATGATGGCGATCGACAATGATGAACTTGATGATATCGTTCATGCACTGTTTGATGCCAAAAAGATCTATGTCTATGCCGATGGCGATATCAAGATGGAAGTAAAGTCTTTCAGCAACCGTATGAGTATGATGGATCGTGAGCCGATCATGATCAACGATGCGAAGGATCCTCAGAAGATGATCTCTTCGATCGGGGAAAATGATGTGGTCGTCGTTGTTTCTTCTCTTGCGGATAACAGCGATTATGATAAGATGATCGAATTCATCTATGAAACGAGTGCTTTGAAGATCCTGATCACGACACAAGAGGATCCCAATAAGAGGTTTGAGCCGGATTACGCATTCTATACGTATCCAAATGGAAATGATTTCATAAGAAACAACATCTATATTTCTCAGATGTCTCTGCTTCTTGGAATGAATATCATTCAGGCTTGTCTGCTGAAATATCACAGTGAAATCAATAATTCCGAAAAGAATTGACATATATCTCAAAGATCTCTGCTGATGCGGAGATTTTTTCTTATAATGAAATTAAGGATGGTTTATTAATATGATCAATGAGCTCAAGGAGGAATGCCGATCGTCTTTGCGATGTTGCGGCGCAAGAAAGATCGATGATATCAGATATGCGCACATGAAGTATCCGAAGCTTCTTTCAATGATGGATTTCTATGTGGACCGTTATGAGATCGAAGGTTTCGGACTTGTGATGTCCATGCATACCAAAAGCAAGATGGGGATGGAATTACTGACGATGTCATTCATGCCCAATGGTCTTACCTTACCTTATCTTCTGATCGATGCGATGGAGATGAAGAAAAAGAGATGTGTTTTCATTGAATACTACGGATGCGGATATGAAGGGTTGAGTGAAGATAAGCTTCGGGATGTATATGAAAAATACAAGGATCTGGAGGATTACGAAGAAAAGGAAAACTGGTATATCAGAGAAAGAAGAGACTATTCTCTAATCAAGAAGGGTGATGAAAAGCAGCTCATCGAGATGACGAAGGACTCATTGAAGGCATATCTTGATTCCATAAAGGATGGATCATATGATGAGGATTACAAACGGAAACTGATGGATTTCCGTGACAGGATGATCAATGAGGGAAATCCTTCTTCCAGAACGCTGGAGATGTTGTTGAAGAAACAGGGTGCGATCGACTTCATGAAAGAAGTCGTTATGGGCTTTCCTGATGTGATATGAGGTGTCGAAAGACATCTTTTTCTTTGGTATAATCTAGCTGTATTATCTGCAAGGGAGCGGAATGATTATGGATGTGAATCAAGACAACAATGTACAAGAGATCGTCGATCTGATCAGGAACAGCGATTCAGAAGAAGCGTTGAGAGATTCTCTGCATGACTATCACGACCGTGATATTGCCGATGCATTGGATGAACTGACTGCTGACGAGCGAAAGAGACTTTATCAGATCATCGGTCCGGAATGGACAGGTGAAGTCTTTTCTTATGTGAAATACGATATCGATACATATATCGCTGAGATCAGTATCAGCGAGGCCGCCAGGATCGTTGAAGAGATGGACTCCGATGATGCGGTCGACCTTCTGGAACAGATCGATGACAGCGTGGAAGAGAAACTGCTGGCTAAGATGAATGATGAGTTTGAGGAAGAGATCCGTCTCATCCAGTCTTATGACGAGGATGAACTGGGTTCTCTGATGACGACCAACTACATCAAGCTGAACATCTGTTACACGATCAAACAGGCGATGAGAGAGCTTGTGAAGCAGTCTGAAGACAACGACAACATCGATATGTTGTATGTGGTTGACAGCAATGATCTCTATTGCGGTGTCGTGGATCTCAGAGATCTGATCAAGGCCAGAGACTCAGACAAGTTCGTTGAGCTGGTCATCACTTCCTATCCGGTCCTTTATGATCATGAAAAGATCTCCGAGTCTCTGGAGAAGATCAAGGACTATTCCGAAAACTCTCTGCCGGTCTTGGACGAGAAGCAGCATTTATTAGGTGTCATCACTTCAACGGACATCATCGAAACTGTCGATGAAGAGATCTCCGATGACTACGCTAAACTGGGTGGTCTGTCTTCGGAAGAAGATCTCCATGAGCCGTTATTCCAGTCTATGAAGAAAAGACTTCCTTGGCTGGCAGCTTTGCTGGTACTGGGGATCGGGGTTTCAGCGGTCGTCGGCATCTTTGAAAATGTCGTAAAAGAGATCGCCATCATCGTCTGTTTCCAATCACTCGTTTTGGATATGGCCGGTAATGTCGGTACACAATCTCTGGCAGTTACGATCCGTGTTCTGATGGATGAAGAGGTTTCTGCCAAGGACAAGCTGCAGCTGATCTTAAAGGAAGTCAAGGTAGGTTTCTCCAACGGTTTACTGTTAGGCGTGGCTTCATTCCTGTTCATCGGCCTCTATATCCTTTTATTGAAGGGGTATCCGGCAAAGTTTGCGTTTGCGGTATCGGCTTGCGTCGGTGTCGCCTTGCTTACGGCAATGATCGTTTCTTCTCTGGTCGGTACGACCGTTCCTATCATCTTTGACAAGATCCATGTGGATCCGGCTGTCGCTTCCGGTCCGTTCATCACGACGATCAACGACCTGATTGCAGTCATTTCCTACTATGGACTTTCCTGGATACTCTTATTGAATGTATTACATATGTGATTATGAAAGAACTGACATTAAAAGATCTCAAGATCAATGAAAACGGAAGGATATTGAAAGTCGGCGGCGAAGGTGCTCTTCGTCAGCACTTTCTTGATATGGGTGTCATTCCCGGTGCGGAAGTGACGATCGTCAAGTTCGCTCCTTTGGGTGACCCGGTAGAGATGCAGATCCACGGCTATGAGCTGACGCTACGTCTTGAAGATATGGAAAAGATCACAGTCGAAAGGATCGAAAGCAGGAAGAACCCGCACAGCAGAGTCGAGTCGTTCAGAAAGAGTGAACATCCGGGCTTAGGTGAAGAGGGTAAATATCACGACAAGAAGAGCGAGGATCCTCTGGATGATGATACGATCCTGACTTTTGCGCTTGTCGGCAATCAGAATTCCGGCAAGACGACTCTGTTCAATCAGCTGACCGGTGCCAATCAGCACGTCGGTAATTTCCCGGGTGTGACGGTAGACCGCAAGGATGGCGCGATCAGAGGCTATCCGAAGACTTCGATCACCGATCTTCCGGGAATCTATTCAATGTCTCCTTATACCAGTGAGGAGATCGTTTCAAGAAATTTCGTCATCGATGAAAAGCCAAAGGCGATCATCAATATCGTCGATGCGACCAATATCGAAAGAAATCTGTATTTAAGCATGCAGCTATTGGAGATGAATACGCCGATGGTCATCGCTCTAAATATGATGGATGAATTGTCGGGAAACAACGGTTCTGTTGATATCAATGGAATGGAGGAACTCTTGGGAGTTCCGGTCATTCCGATCTCGGCAGCAAAGAACGAGGGTGTCGATGAACTCGTTTCACATGCTGTGCATATCGCAAAGTATCAGGAAAGGCCGAAGAAACAGGATCTCTGTTCTCCTGAGGATCACGATGGTGCTGTCCACAGAGCCATCCATACGGTGGAATCTCTGATCGAGGATCATGCGCAAAGAGCGAAGCTTCCTTTGCGTTTTGCGGCGACCAAGGTCATTGAGAATGATTCGCTGATCCTGGAACAGCTCAAACTCGATAAGAATGAAGTGGAAACACTCGAGCATGTGATCTTCCAGATGGAAAAAGAAAGCGGAATGGATCGTTCTGCAGCGATCGCTGATATGCGTTTCGACTTCATTGAAAGAGTCTGTGAACAGACCGTTATCAAGCCGAAAGAAAGCAAGGAGCGTGTGCGTTCGGAAAAGATCGATCAGATCCTGACCGGCAAATGGACGGCCATCCCTTGTTTCATCGCCATCATGGGTCTGGTATTTGTGTTGACATTCAATGTGATCGGTGCATTCTTCCAGGGTGTTTTAGAGAATCTGATCGATGGTCTGGCAGGCAATGTTGAGATAGCTTTGGAAGCACTCAATGTCAATGATACGATCCGTTCACTGATCCTGGATGGTCTGTTCCAGGGTGTGGGAAGTGTCTTGTCTTTCTTCCCGATCGTCGTCACATTGTTCTTCTTCCTGTCTCTGATGGAAGACAGTGGTTATATCGCCAGAGTGGCGTTCTTCATGGACAAGCTCTTAAGAAAGATCGGCTTATCAGGCAGAAGTATCGTGCCGATGCTGATCGGATTTGGTTGTACGGTGCCGGCTGTCATGGCGACAAGGACGCTTCCGAGTAAGAGAGACCGTTATATGACGATCCTTCTGACGCCGTTTATGAGCTGTTCGGCGAAGCTGCCGATCTATGGTTTCTTCGTCAATGCTTTCTTCCCGGGTAAGGGGGGTCTGATCATGACCGGACTTTATGTATTGGGAATTGTGATGGCTGTTTTGATGGCGATCCTGATGAAGAATTCGATCTTTGCGGGAAGAGCCGTTCCATTCGTGATGGAACTTCCAAACTACAGGATGCCTTCAGCGAAGAATGTCATCAGATTGTTATGGGAAAAGTCCAAGGATTTCATCACCAGAGCCTTCTCAGTCATTCTTGTAGCAACACTGGCTGTGTGGTTCTTGCAGCGTTTTGATATCCTTCTCAATCCGGTCGATGAGCCTTCCGATTCGATCATGGCGATGCTGGCAGGACTTCTCGTGCCGATCTTTAAGCCTCTTGGAATGGGAGACTGGCGTATCGTTACTTCTCTTGTTTCCGGTTTTATGGCTAAGGAAAGCGTTGTTGCGACACTGGAAGTATCCTTTGGAAGCAGGATCTATGAGACGTTCAATGCTGTTTCAGCTGCGACGATATTGGTTTTCTCTTTGCTGTACACGCCTTGTGTAGCGGCGATTGCAGCAATGAAGAGAGAACTGGGAAGCGGCTGGGCGATTGGAATCGTGCTGTGGCAATGTTTCGTTGCCTGGATCGTAGCGTTTATCACCAGACTGATCTGTATTTCGATCGGTTTATAAGGACTCGAAAGAGTTCTTTTTCAATTATGTGAAAAGGTACAATTTCATTTAGTGTGTAGAGAAGATAAGTTTCATTGGGTATAATGAATACATAAAGAGGTCAACTATGAATAATCACAGATTTGATGTTGTTGCGCTTGGTGAATTGCTGATCGATTTCACCCAATACGGAGTTTCTGATCAGGGGAACCTTGTTTTTGAGGCAAACCCGGGCGGAGCTCCGGCAAATGTGCTTTCCATGTTGTGCAAGCTGGGAAAGAAGACGATGTTCATCGGCAAGGTCGGCAATGACGGTTTCGGGCATCAGCTGGAGGCTGCATTAAATGAAGTAGGTATTGGCACCGATGGTTTAAGAAAAGACGATGAGGTCCATACCACTCTTGCCCTGGTTCACAAGCTGGAAAACGGCGACAGAGACTTTTCTTTCTATCGCAAGCCTGGTGCAGACATGATGCTGAAGGCGGAAGAAGTGGAAGAGGGATTCCTCGATACTTCCATTTTCCATCTCGGTTCTCTGTCTCTGACCGATCAGCCGGTCAAGGATGCGACTTTGAAGGCTTTATCTCTGGCAGAAAACAATGGCTGTCTGATCACCTTCGATCCAAACCTCAGAGAACCTTTGTGGGATTCTTTGGATCATGCCAAGGAAGAGATCGCCTTTATGATGGGACATTGCCATGTCATGAAGATCTCGGATAATGAGGTGGAATGGTTTACCGGCAAGGAAGACTATGATGAAGGCATTGCGGAGATCAGGAAGATGTATCCGAACATCAAACTGATCACACTTTCCATGGGCAAGGACGGTTCAAGAGCCTACTACAAAGATCTGAGGGTCGAAGTTCCGGCTTTCATTTCCGACAAGACGGTTGAAACGACCGGTGCGGGAGATACTTTCTGTGCCTGCCTGCTCAACTTCGTTCTGGAAAACGGTCTTGAGGATCTGAGTGAAGAACAGCTTAGGGGCATGCTCAGATATGGCAATGCAGCTGCTTCTTTGATCACAAGGAGAAAGGGTGCTTTAAGAGTCATGCCTAACAAAGAAGAAGTCGATGACTTCCTCAAGGAGAACTGATGGCAAAAGCAATAGACTACAGTGAATTCGACCTGCGCTTGAGTGAAAGGCAGGAAGAATTACATTATCTGTTCAATGAGCTTTATCACGATGAGAATGCCTATGAATACTTCCTTTCGATGTTGAAAAGGATGTATACAGAGCGTTCCGCAAAGCTCAAGAAATGGGATGAAAAGCGTTGTGAAGACAAGAGCTGGTTCAAACACAACGACATCCTGGGTACTCTGATGTATGTCGACTGTTTCGCCGAAAACATCAACGGTATCGGAAAACATCTGAATTATCTGAAAGAATGCGGGATCAATTACTTGCATCTTATGCCTTTGCTTTCTTCACCGGAAGGAAGATCTGACGGCGGTTATGCAGTCGCTGATTTCCGTAAGGTCGATGAGAAGCTGGGTACGATGGAGGATCTGGCCAAGCTGGCACAGAAGTGTCATGACAAGGATATGTCCTTATGTCTGGATTTCGTCATGAACCACACTTCTGAGGATCATGAATGGGCAAAAAGAGCGAGAAACGGCGAAAAGGAATATCAGGACCGTTACTTCTTCTTTGATTCATGGCAGATCCCGAACGAATATGAAAAGAGTGTTCCTGAGGTCTTCCCGACGACTGCTCCGGGTAACTTCAGCTGGTGTGAGGCAGTAAACAAGGTCGTCATGACCACGTTCTATCCATATCAGTGGGACCTCAATTACCGCAATCCGACTGTCTTCAATGACATGACGGAAAACATGTTGTTCCTGTGCAACCAGGGTGTGGATATCATCCGTCTGGATGCCGTTCCGTATATCTGGAAGACATTGGGCACCAATTGCCGCAACCTTCCTGAAGTTCACATGCTGGTAAGGATGATGCGTATTGCCGGTGAGATCGTCTGTCCAAGCGTGCTGCTGCTTGGAGAGGTCGTCATGGAACCTTCCAAGGTCGTCCCTTATTTCGGTTCCGTCGACAGGCCGGAGTGCCATATGTTGTACAACGTTACGACGATGGCTTCCACATGGCACACAGTCGCGACAAGAGATGTCAGACTGCTGAAGCAGCAGCTGGCTACGGTGTTCGCTTTACCGAAGGAATATACATTCCTGAATTATCTGCGTTGTCACGATGATATCGGCTGGGGTCTGGATTACAATTTCCTGAGGCAGTTCGGTATTGAAGAAGTAGCACATAAGAAATATCTCAATTCTTTCTTGAGAGGACACGAATGGGGTTCTGATTCAAGAGGTGAATTATACAATGATGATCCAAGACTTGGTGATGCAAGACTTTGCGGTACGACAGCTTCACTTTGCGGTCTGGAAGCTGCGATCCATGAAATGAATGACTGGAAGATCGACCATGCGATCAAGCTGGATCTGATGCTTCATGCCTTCCTGTATACGCAAAGCGGTATCCCTGTGCTTTATTCCGGTGATGAGATCGGTCAGTTAAATGACTACTCTTATCACAAGGATCCGCACAAGGCTGCCGATTCCAGATATCTGCACAGAGGCAAACTGGACTGGAAGAAGGTCGCCAGAAGGAATGACCTGATGATGCCGGAAGGCAAGCTCTTCACCGGTATTACAAGATTAAAGAAGATCAGGGAACGCTATCCGGTCTTCGATGGTATGGCTGATACCTGGATCATCGAGACTTACAACGATCACATCCTGGGTATCGGAAGATACTATCAGGGTGAAAAGCTGCTGGCATTGTTCAACTTCTCTGAACATGAACAGATCGCTTATATCAGCGAAGAGGAAGAATATATCGATCTTCGTTCCAATCGGAAGGTCGATGCCCACGATGTCAAGATCGATGGTCACGACTATCTGTGGCTTTATCACAAATTTGAAGAGGAATGAACTATGAAACTCATTTTTCTGGATATTGACGGTACGCTTGTTGAGGCAGGTCTGAATACTCCGCCTGACTCAGCGCTGGAAGCGATCGAAAAGGCCCGTAAGAAGGGAAACAAGGTCTTCCTTTGTTCGGGCAGGAATATCGGTATGGCAAAGCCGGTATTCGATTACGGTTTTGATGGGATCATCGCATTGGCAGGAGCTTATGTCTTAGTCGATGATGAGGTGATCTATGATAAACCGATGGACCAGCATGATTTCGATGATCTGCTGGAGATCTTACATGAAGACGGTGTCTTCTGTACGATCGAGACCAAAGACAAGACCTATGGCGATGAGAATCTTTCTGATTTCCTGAGCACAGCTGATGGCGATAACTCGGAGATCGAAAGATGGAGGAAGGCTCTGCAGGGAGAATTGGGCATCCGTCCGATGAAGGAATATGACGGCGATCCTGTCTACAAGATCGTCATCATGTGTAATCGTCCTGCACAGCTGGAAAGAGCTCGTGAACTGTATGAAGAAGAATATGACTTCGTCATTCAGGAGGTCAAGGAACACGGCAACTGTCTCAATGGCGAACTGATCCATCGATCATTCGACAAGGGCAAGGCAATCAGACTGGTCGCTGAGCACTATGGTGTCGGTATCAAAGATACGATAGGCTTTGGTGATTCGATGAACGATCTCACGATGACGCAGACCGTCGGTACTTCTCTTTGCATGGGAAACGGTGCGAAGGCTTTAATGGAAATCAGCGACATCGTCCTGCCTTCCGTCAAGGAAGATGGATTGGCTAAGGGCTTTGAGTTGCTGGAACTGATATAGTGCAATCACTAAAGGGGGAACAAAATGGCACTTGATTATCGTAAATGTGCTGAAGAGATCTTTGCGTGCTTAGGCGGCAAGGACAACATCATCAGCGCTGCTCACTGTGCGACGCGTTTACGTCTTGTAATCGCCGACAACAGCAAGCTGGACACCAAGAAACTGGAAGATGTTGAGGGTGTTCAGGGTCTATTCGATTCCAACGGTCAGCTGCAGCTGATCATCGGAACCGGTACTGTCAACAAGGTCTATGACGAGTTCATCGCAGTCAGCGGTGTAACGGCTGCGACCAAGGAAGAAGTCAAGGCAGCTGCTGCCGCAAAACAGCCGCTTCCAAAACGTCTGGTCAAGGCATTGGGCGATGTCTTCGTTCCGATCCTGCCGGCAATCGTTGCTTCCGGTCTGATGATGGGTATCGTCGAGTCATTGGCAAAGGCAATCCCGAGCTTTGGTGCTTCTGACTGGTTCTCTTACCTGGATATGATCGCCAATGCGGCATTCGTATTCTTGCCTGGTATCATCGCAATGTCTGCTGCCAGAGTCTTCGGCGGCAACGTATATCTGGGCGCTGTCATCGGTCTGCTGATGATCCACCCGAATCTGATCAATGCCTGGACTGTCGGTAACTACGAAGTACTTCCTAGCTGGAAATTACTGTTCTTCAACGTTCCGCAGACAGGTTATCAGGGACATGTCATCCCGGTCATCATTGCCGTATGGGTCATGTCCACGATCGAAAAGTGGCTGCACAAGCATGTTCCGGAGATGATCGACTTGTTCGTCACTCCGTTGGTAACGGTATTTGTTACTTCATTCCTGACTTTCACGATCATCGGTCCGATCTTCTCGACTGCTGAATCTTATGTCTTAAGATTTGCTTCATGGCTGATCACAGTCGGCTTCGGTATCGGTTCACTGGCTATGGGTGCTGTCTATCCTTGGACTGTCGTCATGGGCCTGCACCACATGTACAACGCGATCGAAGCAGGTCTGCTGTCATCCAAGGAATTCGGCAATCTGAACATCTGGATGCCGATCGCTTCTGCTGCGAACTTCGCACAGTTCGGTGCCTGCTTGGCTGTCGGTCTCAAGACAAAGAATCCAAAGACAAAGGCTGTTGCCATCCCGTCTTCTCTGTCTGCTGCTTTAGGTATCACAGAGCCGGCGATCTTCGGTGTCAACTTCCGTTACATGAAACCATTCCTCTTCGGTATGGCCGGTGGCGCGATTGGCGCGATGTTCGGTTCATGGATGGGCTTGGGTGCAACATCTTACGGTGTCACAGGTCTTCCTGGTTATCTGATCATCAACAAGGCTCTTCCATACACGATCCTGCTGGCGATCTCAGGTGGTGTCGCATTCGTTCTGACATTCCTGTTCTGGCATGAAGAAGAAAAGAAGGTTGAACCCGTCGTAGAGAAGAAGGCTCCGGAAGAAGTCGTCATTACAACTGAAAAGGGTGAGATCCTTTCTCCTGTAAGCGGTAAGGTCATTTCCGCAAGTGAGATCCCTGATGCCGCATTTGCCGGTGAAATGATGGGTCCGTCTGTCGGTATCGAACCGGATGACGGTATCGTATATGCACCATTCGATGGCGAAGTCGTCATGGTCTTCCCGACCAAGCATGCGATGGGTCTCAAGGCTGATGAGGGTGGTATGGAATTGCTGATCCACGTCGGTGTTGATACTGTCACGATGAATGGTGAAGGTTTCGAAACATTCGTTGATTCCGGTGCGAAGTTCAAGAAGGGCGATAAGCTCATGAGCTTCAACAGGGATACGATCAAGGATGCAGGCCATCCTGATACAGTCATCGTCGCTCTGACCAATGCTGCTGATTACAGCGAAGTCAAGAAGTCTGTATAGTACTCATATCAATAGCTGATCAAGCCGCCTGGAAACGGGCGGCTTTTTATGTGAAAACAGGGCTTATCTGAAAATGTTTTCAGTAATCAGAAAATATGTTCGTAATTTCTTGAAAAAGAGCCTTAAAAGGCAAAAATCAGCCCTTAAAGAGTGTTATAATGTAACGGAATGCTGTTTTTTGTAACAGAAAGAAAGGGGATCGCAATGAAGAAGATCGATCTGGAAAAATATGGGATCACAAACCCGCAGGAAGTCGTATACAATCCTTCCTACGAAACTCTTTTTGAAGAGGAGATGAAGCCTGAACTGGAGGGCTATGAAAAGGGCCAGCTGACTGAGCTTGATGCGGTAAATGTCATGACCGGTATCTATACCGGACGTTCGCCGAAGGATAAATACATCGTCATGGATGAGAATTCAAAGGACACCATCTGGTGGACTTCAAAGGATTATCCAAATGACAATCACCCGATGTCTGAAGATGTCTGGAAACAGATGCTGGATCTGGCTAAGAGACAGCTGAGCGATAAGAGATTATTTGTCGTAGATGCGTTCTGCGGCGCCAACAAGGATACCAGGATGGCTGTCAGGTTCATCATGGAAGTCGCATGGCAGGCACATTTTGTCAGAAACATGTTCATCAAACCAAGTGATGAGGAACTGGAGAACTTTGAACCTGAATTCGTCGTCTATTGTGCTTCCAAGGCAAAGGTTGAAAATTATGAGGAACTCGGTCTGAATTCTGAGACTTGTGTCGCTTTCAATATCACTTCCAAGGAACAGGTCATCATCAATACCTGGTATGGCGGTGAGATGAAGAAGGGCATGTTCTCAATGATGAATTACTATCTGCCGTTAAGAGGCATCGCTTCGATGCACTGTTCGGCAAATACCGATATGAATGGAAAGAATACTGCCATCTTCTTTGGTCTTTCCGGTACAGGCAAGACCACATTATCCGCTGACCCGAAGAGATTACTGGTCGGTGATGATGAGCACGGCTGGGATGACAACGGTGTCTTCAATCTGGAAGGTGGCTGCTATGCCAAGGTCATCGATCTGGATAAAGAGAGTGAGCCGGATATCTATGCGGCGATCAGAAGAGATGCGTTACTGGAAAACGTCACTGTCGATGAAAACGGAAAGATCGATTTCCACGACAAGAGTGTGACGGAAAATACGAGAGTTTCCTATCCGATCGATCACATCGAAAAGATCGTAAAGCCTGTATCAAGTGCACCGGCTGCAGAGAATGTCATTTTCCTTTCTGCAGATGCATTTGGTGTACTTCCACCGGTATCTATCCTGGATCCGGAACAGACGAAGTATTATTTCCTTTCCGGTTTTACAGCCAAGCTGGCAGGTACGGAAAGAGGGATCACTGAACCGACTCCGACTTTCTCGGCTTGTTTCGGTCAGGCGTTTCTGGAGTTACATCCGACCAAGTATGGTGAAGAACTGGTCAAGAAGATGGAAATGAGCGGTGCCAAGGCTTATCTGGTCAATACCGGTTGGAATGGTTCCGGCAAGCGTATTTCGATCAAAGATACCAGAGGTATCATCGATGCGATCTTGAATGGCGCCATCAATAAGGCTGAGACCAAGAAGATCCCTTACTTCAATCTGGAAGTTCCTCTGGAGCTGGAAGGTGTCGATACAGGTATCCTGGATCCGCGCGATACATATGAAGACAAGAGCGTCTGGGAAGAAAAGGCAAAGGATCTTGCGTCAAGATTCATCAAGAATTTCAAGAAATATGAAAATAACGAAGCCGGGAAGAAGCTCGTAGAAGCAGGTCCCAGACTTTAAATAAGGGGAGTATATGGTTAGGATCGTTGAAACATCGGTACGTGATGGTCAGCAGTCTTTGTTTGCGACCAGAATGACGACGCAGGAAGTCGTTGATCTGTGCAGACTTTATGATCAGGCTGGTTTTCACGCGATCGAAATGTGGGGCGGTGCGACGTTTGATGCCGCCATGCGTTTCCTCGATGAGGATCCTTGGGAGAGACTCAGAGAGGTAAGGAAGGTCTGCAAGAAGACCAAGCTGCAGATGCTGTTTCGAGGACAGAACATCTTAGGCTACCGTCATTATTCCGATGATGTCGTAGATATGTTCTGCAAGAAGTCGATCGAAAACGGTATCGATATCATCAGGATATTCGATGCCTTAAATGATCTCAGGAATCTGAAACAGGCTGTAGAGTCAACAAAGAAATACGGCGGTGAATGTCAGATCGCTTTATGCTATACGACATCACCGGTCCATACGATTGACTATTTCGTCGATCTGGGAAAACAGATCGAACAGTTGGGTTGTGATTCATTGTGTATCAAGGACATGGCCGGTGTCTTGCTTCCGGAGGATGCGAGAAAACTGGTCACAGCTTTGAAGAAACAGGTCCATATCCCAATCGAGCTGCATTCTCATTCAACAGCCGGCGTGGCTACGATGACTTATCTGGCGGCGATCGAGGCAGGTGTCGATATCATCGATACATCTCTTTCGCCTTGTTCAGATGGAACGGCACAGCCTTCGACACAGGCTCTGATCAATTCGCTCGCAGGTACGAAATATGATCCGCACATGGATCTTCACGTCGTACAGCGTGCAGAGCCGATGATGTCCAAGATCATCGACAAGTATGTCAATAACGGTCTGATGAGCTGGAAGTCCATGCAGGTAAACCCGAAGATCCTCTTCTATCAGGTTCCAGGCGGCATGCTTTCAAACATGATCAAACAGCTTCGTGATCAGGATGCGATGGACAGATATGACGAAGTCATGCTGGAGATCCCGAAGGTCAGAAGAGACCTCGGTTATCCTCCGCTTGTTACACCGATGTCGCAGATGGTCGGTACGCAAGCCGTCATGAATGTGCTGATGGGCGAGAGATACAAGATCACGATCAAGGAAGTCAGAGATTATCTGCACGGTAAGTACGGAAGAGCTCCTGCTGAGGTCGATCAGGATGTCAGGAAGAAGATCATCGGTGATGATGAGACCATCACCTGCCGTCCGGCAGATCTGCTCAAGCCGGAATTTGAGAATCTCAAGAAGAAGTACAGTGATATCGCCAGATGTGATGAAGATGTACTGTCTCTGGCTCTGTTTGAGAATGTCGCAGTCAATTTCCTGACAAAGAAATACGGCTTGAACGGGACAAAAGAGATCGATGAATTCGAGATGTTTGTATAGGAGGATGAAACATGGAACTGTTAAGTAATTATTCAGGGATCTGTGCCATCATCGTCTATTCGATCATCCTGGCATTCATCCTGAAGTCTTCCAAGAAAAAGGTTGAAAAAGAAACAGAAACAGAAATTCAAGAAGAAGAGACGCAAAGCACTGTCATGCCTTTGGATCTCGATGATGAAGATGCGACTGTCGCATGTCTTATAGCGGCGATCGAATGTCGCAATGAATCTCATAAAAATGTGAGGATCGTAAGTGTAAGGGAGGTCTGATGATGAAAGTATATAAGGTCAAGGTCAACGGCAAGGTCTATGAAGTTGAAGTAGAGGCTGTTGATGAAGTACAGGGCAATGTTGAGGCTCCTGTCGTAAAGAAAGAAGAAAAGAAAGCTGTTGTCAGCGAAGGGACCAATCAGATCCTGGCTCCGATCGCAGGCAAGATCCTCGGTATCAAGGTCAATGTCGGTGAGATGGTCACAAAAGGCCAGACTGTCGCTCTGATCGAGGCAATGAAGCTGGAAAACGAGATCCAGTCAGCATTTGACGGCAAGGTCAAACAGATCCTTGTCAAGAAGGGCGATGACGTCCGCAACAAGGATGTCCTGATCGTTCTGGAATAATGAAAGAACTTTTCTTTGAAACGATCGATTCGACCAACACGTATCTGAAGAAACATGTTGATGAACTGGAAGATATGACCTTTCTAAGCAGCGACTATCAGAGTGTGGGCAGAGGAAGGAATCAGAGAAACTGGTCTTCAAGCAAGGGATTGAATCTGATGTTTTCTCTTCTGATAAAAGATGAGAAAGTGCTGGATCAGTATTCCTGTCTTTCGATCCTGTGTGCATATTCCATTATCAAAGTATTGGAAGAGTATGGGGTCGATGATGTGATGATCAAGTGGCCAAATGATGTCTTTGTAAGAGACGGAAAGATCTGCGGGATCCTCTTGGAAGGGATCTCACATGAAAGACTGGAAGCTGTGATCTGCGGGATCGGTCTCAATGTCAATCAGACAGATTTTGATAAAGATATGATCCATGAGCCTGTTTCGATGAAGAGAGTGCTGAATGAAGATATCGATATCGTTTCATTAAGAAAAAGAGTCTATCAGGTATTAAGCGAGAATATTGAAAAACTGAAATGCGGATATGATTTCTGCGATGAGATCTGTTGTTATGACTATCTCAAGGGAAAGGATGTATATGCCTTGATCTCAGGAGAAAGGAAACAGGTCAAAGTAATGGGGATCGATCACGATTATTCTCTGAGAGTCAATGATCAGGGAAGGATCGTGAATCTGAATTCTTCAGAGGTCACATTCCATATTTAAGGGGGAATATCTATGAGTTTTCTGTATGAGAATCTGTTTGCCCTGACCTGGCAGCAGGTTACGATGTGGGTGATAGGAGGGATCCTGATCTATCTGGCGATCGCCAAGGAAATGGAACCGTCTTTATTGCTTCCGATCGGTTTTGGTGCAATTCTGGTCAATCTGCCGTTATCTGGGGCAGTCAATCAGTATATCAACGGCATCTTCCAGGAAGGTCCGCTGTCTTCTTTATATGATGCGGGTATTGCCAACGAGCTGTTCCCGTTACTGCTGTTTATCGGTATCGGTGCGATGTGTGACTTTGGCCCGTTATTGACGAATCCGGCACTGATGATGTTTGGTGCAGCCGCTCAGTTTGGTATCTTCTTTACCTTCTGCCTGGCTTCGATGTTTTTCCCGGTCAATGATGCAGCTTCGATCGCTACGATCGGTGCAGCGGATGGTCCGACAGCCATCGTCGTAGCACAAAAGCTTCATTCCACATATCTGGGTCCGATCATGGTAGCTGCCTATTCCTATATGGCACTGGTTCCGATCATCCAGCCTCCTGTCATCAGACTGCTGACGTCGAAAAAGGAGAGGATGATCCGCATGGACTATGAACCAAAGGATGTTTCAAGGACGACCAGGATCCTCTTCCCGATCATCATCACTGTGATCGCAGGTCTGATCTCTCCGGCTTCCGTATCACTTGTCGGTTTCCTGATGTTTGGCAACCTCTTGAAAGAATGCGGAGTCCTCAATGGCTTATCCGATACGGCTCAGGGTGCTATGGCAAACATGATCACCTTACTCTTGGGTATCACAGTCGCATCACAGATGCAGGCAGAAAACTTCCTGCAGGTCGATACACTGATGATCTTAGGCATGGGCTTGTTTGCGTTCGTATTTGATACGGCAGGCGGTGTCCTGTTTGCAAAACTGCTGAACCTCTTCCTTAAGAAGAAGGTCAATCCGATGATCGGCGCTGCCGGTATTTCGGCTTTCCCGATGTCGGGCAGGATCATCCATAAGATGGGTCTGGAGGAAGACAATCAGAACTTCCTGCTGATGCATTCAATGGGCGTCAACGTTTCCGGACAGATCGCTTCGGTCATTGCCGGTGGTCTGATCATGAGTTTCTTCATGTAGGAGGGCAATATGAGTTTTACACCAATGAATTTTTTCGCCAATATGATCTATATCTTAAAGGGTGAACTTGGATTATTCTTTGCCCTGGGTATCATCGCTTTGTCGACGATCGTATTGAACAAGGTATTTACAGATAAGGAATGAGTTTCATTCCTTTTTCTTTGGGCATTTCTTTTGTACTGAATATATATATTCATTATAATGAAGTTAGTTTGAAAACTAACCAATCTCAGGAGGAATATGGAAAGAAGTATCATCAAAGAGATCAGACATATGGAAATGGCTGTCAGAAAAAACTTGTCTCAGGGCAAGAATCCGATGAAAATATACAGCTATACGCAGATAGAGGTTCTCCGCTATTTATTCTCTCATCCGGATGAAAATGTCTGTCAGAAAGATCTGGAGATCGTGACCGGTCTGAAGAAGGCTTCCATGACCGGTTGTCTGAACGTGCTGGAAGAAAAGGGACTGATCGTCCGTGAAACGGCAGAAGATGACAAGAGAAGGAACTATATCCGTCTGACGGATATGATCAAGGAAGAAGGAGCGGAGATCGAAGCCAGAGGGAAGAAACTGGATGAACTGATCACCATGAATATCTGCAATGAGGATCTCGACGCCTTTTTCAGAGTTGCTGAAAAGATCGTAGAGAACGTTGATAAAGTAGAAAAAGAAAACATTTCTGAGATATAAAGCTTTTTATTTTCTTTGAGGACTAAAAAGAGTAAAGAATGATGTATAATCATTCTTTGTAAGCATGAAGAAGAAAACCGTAAGAGATTATTACTTAAAATATATCTGGCTCTTCCTGTTTGGAATACTTGCCGATATCATGGTAGACGTTGCTCAGACCTATGTGCCTGAGTTTTTAGGTGAGATCGTTGAGGTCGTTTCTTCAAATGCCAATGTCACATTAGCGGATATTTCCGATATCATCAGGAATATCATCCTGATCGCTTTCATCCTGATGGTTGGCAGAGCGATCCTTCGTTTTACGATCATGAGGGCTTCCGGCCTGATCGAGGCCAATATCCGTCATGAGATGTTTTTGAAGGCGGAAAGACTGTCTCAGCGCTACTATCACGAAAACAAGATCGGTACGATCATGTCGTGGTTCTCTTCCGATGTGGAAGCAGTCGAGGAATTCGTCGGCTGGGGCACGATCATGGCAGTCGACGCGCTGTTCTTATCGATCGTTTCCCTTTATAAGATGTTACGGCTTGATCCGATCCTTTCACTGATCGCGATCATTCCGATGCTGGCACTGGTCATCTGGGGCAACAAGGTCGAGAAGATCATGTCCGAAAAGTGGGAAGACCGCCAGAAGATGTTTGACAAGCTCTATGATTTCACGCAGGAGACCTTTACCGGTATCCGTGTCATCAAGGCGTTTGTCAAGGAGGCACAGGAACTGAAGGCTTTCAGCAAGGTAGCTGAGGAAAACAGACAGAAGAATCTGGATTTCGTAAAGATGTCGATCCGTTTCGATGTCTATATCGAGATGATCATCGGCATCACGATGACATTGCTGATGGGTGTCGGTTCTTACTTTGTCTATTGTTATACAACGGGCAATCCGATCATCCTTTTAGGTCATACGGTAACTTTATCTGCCGGCAAGCTGACGACTTTCGTCGGTTATGTCGATACCCTCATCTGGCCGATGATCGCCATGGGTCAGATCCTGCAGATGCACTCCCGTTTCAAGACTTCGGCTGATCGAATCTATTCTTTCCTGGATCAGGAAGAAGAGATCCATGACGCAGATAATGCGGTCGTTTTAAGTGACTGCAAGGGAAAGATCACTTTCAGGGATTTCTCTTTTGCCTATCCCGATGGTGACCGTGATTCTCTGAAACATGTTTCTTTTGAAATACAGCCGGGTGAAATGGTCGGTGTTGTCGGTAAGATCGGCTCCGGCAAGACAACTCTGGTCAATTCCTTACTGAGACTTTACAACATTGAAAAGGGAAAGATCTTCATCGATGATGTTGATCTGATGGATATCAATATCAAGAGTCTGCGGGATGCGATCGCATATGTCCCGCAGGACAATTTCCTTTTCTCTGACAATATCAGAAACAATATCTCTTTCTCCAACAACAAGGCTGATCTTGCTGAGATCAAGGATGCGGCAGTGTTTGCGGATGTCGATGACAATATCACTGCTTTCGCTGAAGGCTACGATACTGTGACAGGAGAAAGAGGAGTGACTTTATCAGGCGGTCAGAAGCAGCGTATTTCGATCGCCCGTGCCTATATGAAGAATTCCCCGATCATGATCATGGATGATGCGGTTTCAGCTGTCGATATGAAGACAGAAGAGACGATCTTGAACAACATCAATGAAAAGAGGAAGGGAAAGACGACGATCATCATCGCTTCCCGTGTTTCGACTGTTGCGCACATGGATAAGATCCTGGTACTCAAAGACGGCGAAGTCGAGGCTTTTGATACACCGGAAAGACTGATGGAAACTTCAAAGACCTATCAGAAGATGGTCTATCTGCAGAAACTGGAGAGTGAACTCTAAGATGAATGACGAACTGGAAAAGCTAAAAGGCGACGTCAAGTTGCCCTTAGGTGTCATTATCTCAAGGACACTTAAGTATGTCAGCTCAGAGATGGGTGGTTTCATCCTGTCTTTGGTATTGCTCATACTGAATGTCGTACTGGATTCGATCTCTCCTTTGTTTACTTCAAGGATCACCGATGAACTGGTCAAGGCCGATATCAATATCTCTTTCATATTGCAGCTGGTCTTGCTGTCGTTCATCATCATGTGTACCAATCAGTTATTCCTTTATGCGGAGTCTGTCATCTTGCAGAACTGCGGTCAAAGGATCATCTACAGACTGAGGAATGAGATCTTCGAGCACATCGAAAACATGTCGCTCAATCAGTTCAATGAGATGCCTGTCGGTTCTCTGGTGACAAGAGTCACATCCTATACCAGATCGATGTCCGATCTGTTTACCGGAGTCTTGGTCAGGATCTTGAGAGACCTGATGACTCTGGTCGGCGTCTATGTGATCATGTTCTTTATTTCGCCATCGCTGTCTGTTTCGATGTTAGGCATCGTGGCGACAGTCTTTGCGATCTCCTATGTCTTCTCCAAAAAGGTCAGAGAGATCTTCAGAAAAGAAAGAGCGTGTATCTCTGATATCAATACCTTCCTTTCGGAAAACCTTGCCGGCATGAAGCTGACGCAGGTCTTCAATCAGGAAGAGACCAAGGATGAACAGTTCATTGAGAAGAATGAGAATCTGAGAAAAGAGCGTTTCAATGTCATCAAGGCATTTGGTGTCTATCGTCCTTTGATCTCGTTCATCTATAACTGTGCGATCGCTCTGTGCTTTGCTCAGGGCATCAGACTGGGATTGTCAGCCGGTGAGATCGTTGCCTTCTACATGTATCTTTCCAAGTTCTTCCATCCGATACAGAATCTGGCAGATCAGCTCAATGCCTTGCAAAAGGCCTTGACGGCTTCCGAGAGGATCTTCAATCTTCTGGATGTCAAGCCGGATGTACTGGATAAGGAAGACGCCTTGGAGATCGATCACTTTGAAGGAAAGATCGAATTCAAGAATGTCTGGTTTGCCTACAAGGATGAAAACTGGATATTGAAGGATGTCTCCTTTGTGATCGAGCCGAAGCAGACCTGTGCCTTTGTCGGTGCAACAGGTGCCGGAAAGACGACGATCCTTTCACTCATCGTAAGAAACTACGAAGTACAGAAGGGTGAGATATTGATCGACGGCATCAATATCAACGACATCAAGATCTCATCACTCAGAAGAGCGATCGGTCAGATGTTGCAGGATGTATTCCTTTTCTCCGGTACGATCAAAGACAATATCACTCTTCATGACGATTCGTTCACGATGGATGAGATTCAAGAGGCTTGCCGCTATGTCAATGCGGATTCCTTCATCGACCGACTTCCTAAGGGTGTGGAAGAAGAGATCATCGAGAAGGGCGAAAACCTCTCTCAGGGCCAAAGACAGTTACTGTCATTTGCCCGTACGGTCATCCATAAGCCACAGATCCTGATATTGGATGAGGCAACCGCAAATATCGATACCGAGACGGAAGTGCTGATCCAGAAGTCTCTGGAGAAGATGAAGAGTATCGGTACGATGCTGGTCGTAGCGCATCGTCTCTCCACCATCCAACATGCCGATCAGATCATCGTCTTGCAGAATGGCGAGATCGTTGAAAGAGGCAATCATCAGCAGCTGCTGAAAAACAGGGGATACTACTACAAGCTGTATCAGCTGCAGTTTGAGAATTAGAAAACGCTTCGTGAGAAGCGTTTTTAGATGAGTTCGATCGTTTTGATCTTCTGTTCCTGCAGTGGCTTGTCTCTGTAATCGGTCCTGACTGAGGCGATCTCATCGACAACTTCGATGCCTTCGATGACCTTGCCGAAGGCTGCATACTGGCCATCGAGATGCGGCGCATCCTGATGCATGATGAAGAACTGTGATGAGGCGGAATTTGGATCCATGGTCCTTGCCATGGACAGGACACCTCTGGTGTGCTTGAGCTCATTGACGAAGCCGTTTGACAGGAATTCGCCTTTGATCGTCTTCTTAGAACCGCCCATGCCTGTGCCTGACGGATCTCCGCCTTGGATCATGAAGCCTTTGATGACTCTGTGGAAGATGATGCCGTCAAAGAACTTTTCTTTGATCAGGGAGACAAAGTTTTCTACGGTGATCGGAGCGACATCCGGATAGAGTTCCGCTGTCATTTCCTTGCCGTTTTCCATGATGATTCTGATTCTGATTTTTTCCATTTTTTAATCCTCGCATCATCATTCTATCATTTTGATATATAATGTTTTCATAAAAAAAACGGAGGTGTCCCTATGAACAGATATGTAGAAGACGTGATCGCTTATGTAAAGGACAAGTATAAAGATCAGCCAGAATTCGTTCAGACAGTAGAAGAAGTCTATACTTCTATCGCGCCGGTCATAGACGCCCATCCCGAATTTGAAAGAGCGGATCTGCTCAAGAGGATGGTCGAACCGGAGAGGATGTTCCGTTTTCGAGTCGTTTGGACAGATGATGAAGGAAAGACTCAGACCAACGTCGGATACAGATGTCAGTTCAATGGTGCGATCGGTCCTTATAAGGGCGGACTTCGCTTCAGAAACAATGTCAATGAAAGTGTCATCAAATTCTTAGGTTTTGAACAGACTTTCAAGAACGCTCTGACCGGACAGCCGATCGGCGGAGCCAAGGGTGGAAGTGATTTCGATCCTGCAGGTAAATCTGATCTTGAGATCATGCGTTTCTGTCAGAGTTTCATGACAGCTTTATACAGATATATCGGTCCGGATACGGATGTTCCGGCAGGAGATATCGGTGTCGGTTCCAGAGAGATCGGTTTCCTCTATGGTCAGTATCGAAGACTCAAGGGTGTTTTTGAAAACGGCGTTCTGACCGGTAAGGGACTTTCTTATGGCGGTTCTCTGATCCGTCCGGAAGCGACCGGTTATGGTGCTGTCTACTATCTGCAGGAAGTACTGAAACACGAGGGCGATAATATCGTAGGCAAAAAGATCGCCGTATCGGGATATGGAAATGTTTCCTGGGGCATCATGAAGAAGGCTGCACAGCTTGGTGCCAAGGTCACCTATATGTCGGGTTCTGCCGGATATATCCATGATCCGGATGGGATCGGAACGGAAGAAAAGTTACAGTTCATCCTTGATCTGCGTGAGAAGAACTCCAAGGATCTGAAGTCATATGCGGATAAGTTTGGTTGCGAATTCTATCCGAAACAGAAGTTCTGGGGTGTCGATGATGTCGACATCTATATGCCGGCTGCAACGCAAAACGAAGTGGATCTGGAGGACGCAAAGAAGATCGTCGCTTCCGGTGTAAAATATTATCTGGAAGTTTCCAATATGCCGACTTCCAATGAGGCAATGGCTTATCTCAAGGAACATGGTGTCATCGTAGCACCATCCAAGGCAGTCAATGCCGGCGGTGTCGGTGTTTCAGCACTGGAAATGTCACAGAATGCGGAGATGATGGTCTGGACAGCTCAAGAGGTTGATGATCTGCTCAAGAGGATGATGAAAGAGATCTATGAGAAATCCGTTGATGCGGCAGATAGATATGGCTTAGGCTATGATCTTGTTTCCGGAGCGAATATCGCCGGTTTTGAAAAGGTCGCTCAGGCAATGATGGAACAGGGCGTATTCTGATGAATACTTTGGAAGAATACATCCGTTATTATTACACGATCGGAAACTACAACTGTTCGGAAGCATTGATCCATGCGGCAAATGCCTACTATGGTCTTGGTATCAAGGAAGATGATATGAAGATGATGGGAGGATTTGGCAGCGGGATGTATGCCGGGATCGTCTGCGGCGGCTTGGTCGGCTCAGTTGCAGCGTTGTCCAAGATGATCATTGAGAAATGTGCCAGAGAAGAGGTCAATACAGTCAGACCTGTGATGAACTCTATGGTGAAGACTTTTGATGAACATCTCGGCGGAATGTCCTGCAGGGAATTAAGACCGAAGTATTATACAAAGGAAGAATCCTGTCTCAAGACCGTCTTACTGGCGGGTGAGGCGTTAGAGATGACAGTAAATCAAATGAAAGGTACTCAGTGATGAGTACCTTGTTTTTCTAATGAATCTTTGAATACGTAGTATTTCTGATACAGGAATTCCGTTACCAGGTTGATCAACATGTTCAATCCGGTGACCAGATAATCATTCCAGCCTAATCCTGAAGTCAGATAGTTGCCCAGGTATGTGCTAAGTGGTGTAAAGACACAATAGTAGGCAAATACTTTCAGCATTGCGATCGGGACATTGGATGCGGACTTGAATGTGAAATTCCTGTTCAATGTGAAGTTCCACAATACCGATAAGATCAGTGAGATCAGATAGCTTGGCCACCAGCCGAGTTTCAATACCTCATTGAACAAGGCAAAGGAAGTGATCTGAATGATGCCTGCCGAGATCGAGAACAGCGTGAACTTGATCGTCTGGATCAGATCATTGTTGTTATCTTTCTTGTGGTTCAGGTATGTATGAGCTTTGATCAGAGCTTCTTTCATATTGTCGAAGGTGATGATCTCAAGTGCTTCATCATATGGGAGTAAAAGGATCTCATCGACTTCTTCTTCCTGTTTCTTTGAAATTTGTTTCTCATAGGATCCCAGGAAATATACCGATGTCTTGTCGATACCGTTGGGCATGACATAGTTCAGCTCTTCTTTGAAAGAGGTATCTAGTGTGATATCGATCCCTGTTTCTTCCTTGATCTCTCTGATGGCAGCTTCTTCAAGGGTTTCACCTTTTTCCAGATGCCCTTTCGGGAAGCCATAGTTTGAGTGGAAGTCTTTGATGATCAGATATCTGATCTGATCGTTTTCTTTTGTATAGACGATTGCGCCTGCGCTGATTTCTGACATATTTTGATTATATTGTGATTTTCGGAATAAGTGAAGAAGAAAACTTTGTTTTATCTTTCAGATTGTATAAAATGATTAGTATATGAAATTACTGATGTTGATCAACGCGAAAAGCGGTCTGAAGAATTCCAAATCCAATCTTTTAAGCGTGATGGATATTTTTTGCCGCAACGGTTACGACTTGAGCGTCTACGTCACACAAAAGCCGAATGATGCCTATGAGTATCTGATGAAAAACAGAGTAAAATATGATGTCATCTGTGTCTTTGGCGGAGATGGTACGATGAATGAAGTCTCAAATGCCCTGATGAAGAAGGAACATAAGCCTTTACTGGGTTATTTCCCAAGCGGTACGATGAATGATTTCGGTTCCAATTTCGAACTGGGCAGTGATTTCAAGGCGATCGCCGAGAGGATCTGTGAAGGCAATATCCGGGAATTCGATGTCGGTAAGTTCAATGACAGGTATTTCAATTATGTGGCTGCCTTTGGTGCGATGTGCGATGTGCCGTTTACGACAAACAGGGATGCCAAGGAGACATTGGGCAATATCGCCTATATCCTGGAAGGCATTTCCAAATTGCCTGAGATCAGACAACATAAAGTAAAATATTCGATCAATGGAAAAGAATACAGGAAGAATGTTCTGTTCGGACTGATCTATTCCGGAAACAGAGTTGCGGGAATGGAGCTGGAGGACAAGAAGAAGTCACATATCGATGACGGATTATTCAATGTACTGATCATCGATTATGTGCCGTCATTCTTCGATGTTCCGGATCTGCTTTCTACGATCCTGCAGCAGAAGAAATTCATTCACCGCTATCATACCGATCACATCACTCTGGAGTTTGAGGATGATATCGTCTGGACTCTGGATGGAGAAGAGGCAAAGGTCAAAAACAATAAAGCAGAGATCACGATCACAAATAAAGCACTCAGGTTATTGGCCTGAGTGCTTCTTCTTTTTTTGATGATCTTTTCTGATTATTTCATCAGAGCTGTCAGTAAGCTCAACAGTTCAGTACCGTTTGACTGAGTAGCAGTCGGCTTGTTTCCGCCGAGTAATGTGCCAAGCAGTTCAAGACCGGTATTGCTGGACTGCTGCTGAGAAGTACCACCTGTCAAGAGGGATCCCAGTAAGCCTGCAGCCGGGTTGTTGTTGGTGTTGGTAACACTTGCACCGCCTAATAAGCCGGCGATGTCAGAAAGGTCGATACCGTCAGAGAGGTCAACTTTCGGAGACTGAGACTGAGCCGGTTTCTTTGGTTTCTGAGCAGTTGCAGTAGTAGCTGTGCTTAAGCTGTTGAGCAGAGCCGGTGCAATTGCGTTGAGGACAGCGTTGACTTCTTTTGATGACAGACCTGTTTCTTTCGCCAGGCTGCTGATAACGGATTTCTGATCCTGACCGAGGATATGGCCGATGATCTTAGCGCCGTCAGTTGAGTCGCCGTTGTTGATCTGCTGAGAAACTGTCTGAGTGCTTGTGTGCTGTGACAGTGCAGAAAGCAGGGAAGTAGCGCCGTCTTTCTTGGATGCGTTCTTCGTCAGATAAGTGATCAGTAGAGGTACAGCCATCATCAGTAATTTTGATACTGAATTGGAATTAACACCTGTTTTCTTGGAAACAGATGAGACAGAATCATTGGTGGTCAATGAGCCTAACAATAACTGTAATAAATTCATTCATTATTCTCCTTATCTTTGTTGTTGTTAATTATATTTTACCCCGTTTTTTTATGCTTTGCGCATTTTTTCTTTATGTGTATCAAAAACAGCCCTCCGTTTTCAATCCTTACCGAATGTCAGGGCAAATAGTGGTAAAATATGTAGTATGTTCAGACTATTAAAAAAATATACAAAAGACGGATGGTGGGCAGCACTTCTGGGACCGATCTTTACGGTTATGGAAGTATTCGTTGATGCCCGTATTCCCCTTACCATGTCTCGTATCATCGATAAAGGCATCTATGAAATGGGCGGTGATATGAACTACATCTGGAAACAGGGCGTTCTGATGGTGATGCTGGCATTACTTGGAGCGTTCTTCGGAGCCTGTTCCGGATTATTCTCATCGATCGCTTCGACGGGCTTCATCAGGAATATCCGTTATGCGATGTTCTCCAAGATCCAGGAGTACAGCTTTGAGAATATCGAGAAGTTCCCTGTACCAACAGTCGTCATGCGTATGACGACGGACATGAGAATGCTCAGGATGGCTTATGTCTCCATCGTCAGGATGCTGATCAGAGCGCCATTCAATCTTCTCATGTCGGCTTATTTCGTATTTACTTTGAACAGCTCGCTGGCGATGATCTTTGCGATCGCGTTGCCGATATTGGGTGTCGGTCTGATCTACATTCATTCCAAGGCACATCCGCGTTTCCGTCAGATGATGCACAAGTTCGATGCTCTGGATTCCGATCTGGAAGAAAACATCGATGGGATCAGAGTCGTCAAGACGTTTGTCAGGGAAGACTATGAAAACAAGAAATTCGATGAGTCATCGAATGCCGTTATGGATGCCCAGCGTTTTGCGGAAAAGATCGTCATCATGAACAGGCCATTCTTTGAGATGGTCATGTATTCCTGCATGATCGCCATCGCCTGGTTCGGCGGCAAGGATGTCATCGCCGGAAAGATGACGACCGGTAATTTCATGGCGTATCTTTCCTATATCAGACTGATCCTGTTCTCATTATTGATGATCTCCAATGTCTATCTGCAGATCGTCATGGCGCAGGCTTCTGTTGATCGTGCCAATGAGATCCTGGATGAAGAGCCGAAGGTCACCGATCATGATGCGGATCCGGATCTGATGGTGGAAGATGGTTCGATCGAATTCAGAAATGTTTCTTTCAAATATTCCGATGATGCCAAGAAGGACGTTCTGAGCAATATCGATCTCAAGATCAGATCGGGAGAGGTCATAGGAATCTTGGGCCCGACCGGTTCGTCAAAGACCACGCTGGTACAGCTCATCCCGCGTCTTTATGATGTCAGACAGGGTGAAGTGATCGTCGGCGGTCACAATGTCAAAGAATATAAACTGAAGAATCTGCGTGATGCAGTCGCAATGGTGCTTCAGAAGAATACCTTGTTCTCAGGTACGATCGAAGAGAACCTGAAGTGGGGCGATCCAAACGCAACTCATGAACAGGTCGTTGAAGCCTGCAAGTATGCACAGGCAGATGACTTCATTCAGAATATGCCGAAGAAGTATGATACTGATTTAGGTCAGGGCGGTGTCAATGTTTCCGGCGGTCAGAAGCAGAGGCTTTGTATTGCCAGGGCTTTATTGAAACATCCTAAGATCATCATCCTGGATGACTCAACAAGTGCCGTCGATACCGATACCGACCACAGGATTCAGCTGGCTTTAAAGGAAAAGCTCGGCGGTATGACGACGATCATCATTGCTCAGCGTGTCGCTTCCGTCAAAGAGGCAGATCACATCCTGATGATGAATGAGGGTACGATACAAGATATCGGTACGCATGATGAACTGATGAAGAAAAACGAAGTATATCGCGATCTTTACAATACACAGATGGAAGGAGCACTGGAATAATGGCAGAAACAGGTTACAGACAGCTCCGTACATCGAGAGCCAATGATGTATTCGGAACGATCTCAAAGACGTTCGCTTACATCTCCAAACGTTATCGTTTCCGCTTTGTGGCGGCTATCATCTTTACCATCCTTTCGTCTTTGACCGGTGTTATTTCTTCTTATCTGTTCACACCGATCATCAACGACTATATCGTTCCTTATATCGGACAGGAGAATCCGGATCTCAGCGGTTTCGTGAGGATGTTGTATCTGATGATTGCTGTCTATGCGGGAGGTTTGTTCTCTTCCTACGCATTCTCGAGACTGATGTCCATCGTTTCTACGGGAATGTTGAATGACATGCGTCAGGATCTCTTCAGAGTCATGGAGAGACTTCCTGTCAGATTCTTTGATTCCAGGACGCATGGCGAGGTCATGAACTACTACACCAATGACATCGATACGATCAGACCGATGATCGCCGACGCCTTCCCGACGATGATCACAACAACGATCACGATCGTCGGATGTTTCGCTTTCATGTTTGCCTTGAATTTCAGGCTTTCCCTGGTCATGGTGGTCTTCCTGATCGTGATGTTCTTTGTCACGTATTTCCTGGCAAAGGGTTCAAGAAAGACGTTCTCGGGTCTGCAGAAGCAGGTTTCCAATATCAACGGCTATACCCAGGAAATGTTCTCAGGGCAGAAGGTCATCAAGGTCTTCAATCATGAAAAGGAAACTCTGGATGGTTTCGTAAACTACAACACATTGCTTTATAACTATTCCTTAAGGACCAACATCTATGCATCGATCCTGATGCCGGTCAACGCCAACCTGTCTTATATCGCTTATGCGATCGTTGCGGTACTTGGTTCCAAGATGTGCATTGATGGTTCCATGAGGATCGGCGATCTGGCATCCTTCTTATTGTTCGTCAGACAGTTTGCGGGTCCGATCTCCAATCTCTCCCAGCAGTTCAATGGCATCATGATGTCATTGGCCGGTGCGGAAAGAGTATTCGATCTGATGGACAAGGAGAGCGAACTGGACTACGGTATCATCGAGTTAGTCAATGTCAGAGATGATGTGGAAGAACTGATCGAGACCGATAAGAAGACGGAACGCTGGGCATGGAAGGTCCCTGTTGATCCGCCTCACTATGTGGAACTCAAGGGAGATATCCGTCTGGACAATGTCACATTCCGTTATACGGAGGGCAAGGATATCTTAAAGAATATCTCACTGTATGCAAAACCTGGTCAGAAGATCGCTTTCGTCGGTTCGACCGGTGCCGGTAAGACGACGATCACCAATCTGATCAACCGTTTCTATGATGTGGAAGATCAGGAAGGCATGATCACGTTCGACGGCATTCCGATCAAGGAGATCAGGAAAGACGATCTGAGAAGATCTGTCGGTGTCGTATTGCAGGATACCAACCTCTTCTCCGGTACGATCATGGATAATATCCGTTACGGAAGACTGGATGCGACGGATGAAGAATGTATCGCAGCAGCTAAGATCGCCAATGCGGATTCTTTCATTGACAGACTGCCGCAGGGTTATCAGACGATGTTGACTTCCAACGGTTCCAATCTCTCTCAGGGTCAAAGACAGCTTTTGAATATCGCAAGATGTGCGGTTTCCGATCCTCCGGTCATGGTACTGGATGAGGCAACTTCTTCGATCGATACGCATACCGAGAAGATGATCGAAAAGGGTATGGATGAACTGATGAGAGGTCGTACGACTTTCGTCATTGCCCACAGATTGTCTACTGTCAGGAATGCGAATGCGATCATCGTTCTTGAACACGGACAGATCATCGAAAGAGGAAATCATGATGATCTGATCGCACAGAAAGGCCGTTATTATCAGCTTTATACAGGTAAGGCTGAACTGGATTAAAAAACTGTTTAACTTTCCATAAAAATGCTGTAGAATAAAATAGCACTAAAAAGGGTATACTTCAGGATGTAGCTCAGCTTGGTAGAGCGCTTGTTTCGGGTATAAGAGGCCAAGGGTTCGAATCCCTTCATCCTGACCATATCCTTTTTTTGTTTTTGTTCTATAATACTGTGTGGGAGAAAAAAACATGAACAAAACAGGATTAGTGCTGGAAGGAGGAGGATTGCGCGGCGTATTTACTGCCGGTGTGATCGACTGCTTCCTGGACAAGAATATTGAATTTGATTATGCGATCGGTGTTTCTGCCGGATCATGCAACACTTTTTCTTATGTCGGAAAACAGAGAGGATATATCCGTTCCTGCATGATACAGAAGGATCCGTTCAACGCATTCTGGGGTGTTCCGCAGATGGTGGAATCACACAAGTTTGTCGATCTGGACAAGATCTTCTATGAGTATACAGAGCAGTATGGCTTTGATTACAACGACTTCATTGCCAATCCGATGGAGTGGGAGATGGTCGTTTCCAACATACAGACCGGTTTACCAGAGTATTTGCATACCGATGATATCGAACGCTCAAGACTGATCGGTAAGGCTTCCTGTTCGATGCCGGGCTTTACTTCACCGGTAGAGATCGACGGACAGCTCTATCTGGATGGCGGGATCTGTGATTCTATTCCCGTACAAAGGGCTCTGGATCAGGGTTGCGACAAGCTGGTGGTCGTATTGACCAGGAAGAAGGGAAACTTCTCGAAGATCAATGATGCGGCTATGGCGATCTTCAGAAGGATCTACAGTGATTATCCGCTCTTTGTGAAGGCTTTGGAAAACAGGACGAAACTGTATCGCGATCAGGTCGAACTGGCTGAACAGCTGGAGGCTGAAGGCAAGGCTATCATCATCCGTCCGACTTTACAAGAGGTAAGCAGACTGGAGTCCGATGAGGAAGAACTGCTGATGTCTTACTATCACGGCTACACCAAGGCAAAAGAGTTTATTGAACAGATCAGGACATATCTGTCTGAATAAAGGGGAACAATATGAATCAGGACAAGAATCAGGAACAGTTCGGTTTATCCGTTTTCATCAAGGGAGCGTTTTTTATGATGACGCTGGTTTTGATACTTGGCCTGCTGACTTCAATGAAAACGGGCATCAGTATGTTCAACAAGGAGATCATGTCTATACTTACGACGATCCTTGTGATATCATTAGTGATCCTGGGACTTCTCGTCCTGGGATTGATCACAGCTGCGCTGCTGATGGGCAAGAATGCTACCGTTTCAGGCAGAAGCACTCTGATCAAGGACAACACGCTGAAATATGAAGTGCTGGATGAAAGAGGGAGAAAGAGAAAGAAACAGATCGATATCCGCAAGATCGATGATTTCTTGAGCCAGTACAGTGAGCTGTATATGGTGAAAGATACCAGGATGCATAAGGAAGACAAGAAAGGAAAGTCCAATGCGGCGACTCTGATCGTAACGCTTCCCGATGGAAGTGAAACGACTTTGAAGAAGCTCAACAGTGACGATCCCGATCTCTACAATCAGATCTGTGCATTCTTGGATAAGATCAAGGATAAGGACGTCATCAATCTGTCTTTCCGCATGAGGACGTATGCGGCGCAAGAAGATCTCAAGATCAAGGGCAACGAAGCGATCACTTCCTTGAAGTCTTTGAGAAGAAAGGTTTCCGATAAGCAGATCAAGGAAAAGATCGATGTGACAGTGGATAAGATCAAAGATTGCGAATCCAAGATCGATGACAATGTCGACAAACTCAGAAGGCTTTATGATCACTATCTGCCGATGTTGAGCGGGATCGTTTCCGATTTCATCACTCTGGAATCCCACGATAAGAAGATCGTCAATATTTCACAGGCCAAGAATCAGCTCATCGATACATTCGATCTGATCAATGCGGCTTTTGATTCATTTGATAAAAAAGAAGAGACGTATGAGCAGCTTGAGGCGACAGTCCAGACAGCGAACGCATATCTCAGTAAAGAAAGTTCAAAATAAAGGAGTTATATAGATTATGATTGGTAAGCAGACGAAGATCATCTGCACACTGGGTCCGGCTTCGGATTCGTATGATACGATCCTGAAGATGGCCAATGCAGGTATGAATATCGTAAGACTGAACTTTTCTCATGGAACACATGAGGAACACCTGGCCAGGATCAACACGGTCAGAAAGGTTGAAAAGGAGAACGGGATCAATCTGGGTATCATGATGGATACCAAGGGTCCTGAGATCAGACTGGGAACTTTTGCGAATGATGTTGAGAATTATCAGAAGGGTGAGATCGTCACCATACAGAGAGAAGACATCGAAGGAACACATGATCGTTTTACGATCCAGTGCAAGGAAGTTTTTGATGACATCAAGCCAAATGACTTTATCCTGGTCAATGATGGAAAACAGAGACTGACGATTTTAGAGAATGACGGCAATGAGATGAAGGCCAGAGTTGAGGTCAACGGTCCGCTGGCTTCCAAGAAGGGATGTAACGTTCCGGGTGTCAAACTGTCAATGCCTTTTGTTTCCATGAAGGATGATGAGGATATCCGTTTTGGTTGCAACAACGATGTCGATTTCATCGCAGCTTCTTTCGTCAGAAGAGCGGAAGATGTCATGAAGATCAGAAAGATCATCACCGAGATGGGCAAGCCGAAGATCCAGATCATTGCGAAGATCGAAAACCAGGAAGGTTTCGACAATCTCGATGAGATCTTAGAAGCGGCAGATGGCGTCATGGTTGCCAGAGGCGATCTGGGCGTCGAAGTAGAAACAGCTTTCGTTCCGATCTATCAGAAGAAGATCATCGAACTTGCCAACCAGAAGGGTAAGGCTGTCATTACGGCAACTCATATGTTGGATTCCATGACAAGCAATCCAAGATGTACGCGTGCGGAAGCAGCCGATGTTTCCAATGCGGTACTGGATGGTTCCGATGCGGTCATGTTGTCGGCAGAAACGGCTGCCGGTGAATATCCGGTTGAGGCTGTTGAAACGATGGCAAAGATTGCCGAAGCAAGTGAAAAGATCATTCCTTACAGAGAGAATCTTGAACATGCCAAGATGACCAACAACAAGACCATTCAGGATGCGATCGGTATCGCGATCTCTGATGCAACTTTGACGCTTGATATCGCCGCGATCGTCGTCTTCACGCAGGGTGGTACGACTGCCAGAAGGATCTCCAAGTATCGCCCGCCGGTTCCTATCTTTGCGGTCACGTTTACGAAGTCCACTCAGGGCAAGCTTGAGCTTTACTGGGGTGTCAAACCGATCTTCTCATATGTGCAGAACAATATGACCAATGACGACGAACTGGCTTCCAGTGTTGTCAAATCCTATGGTATCAAGCCGGGTGCACAGATCATCCTGTCTGCCGGTTATCCGACAGGCGAGGGTTCTGCCAACTTCATGAAGATCATCACAGTCAAATAGGCAGATCGAAACAACTTATATAAACAAATAAAGCCCTGTATGAGCGTAAGCGTTACAGGGCTTTTCATTATGCCTGAATAGAAAAAAGAAGCACACTGTGCTTCTTCCGAAATGATGATTTCTGTTATTATTCTGCTTTAGCTTCTATTTCTTCGGCATAGCACTTGTCATCATAGGCTTTGATGAACGGCAGCCATACCAGGAATGCAGCAGCGATACCGCACAGCTGAGCAATGACGCCCATGAAACTTCCGGTCGTTAAGAATCCGGAGATCAGGATCGGGCAGGTCCATGGAACCATGTTATTGCATAATGGGAACAAGCCGATAGCTGTGCCCAGATACTGAACCGTCATAGCGGCGATCGGAGCCAGGATATAAGGGATCATCAGGATCGGGTTGAGAACGATAGGAAGACCGAAAGTGACCGGTTCATTGATATTGAAAATACCAGGAGCGATGCCGATCTTACCGACGTCCTTTAACAGTTCTGATTTCGCAAAGAACAACATATAGATAACGACTGCCAGAGTAGCACCGGAACCACCGATCCATACACCGTTCTCATAGAACGTGAATGTAACGATATTCCTTGCGCCGGAAGAGATGTTTTCTGCCATGTTGATGAGCCACAGTGGTTCGAAGATCGGGAAGATGACGATCGCAGAACCGTGCAGACCAAAAGACCAAAGCAGATGTTCCATCAGGCAGGCGACCAGCGTTCCGAAATAGGAAGTGCCTGCATGTCTGAGTGGTGTTGAGATGACATCGGAAATGAATTCAGGGAAACCGCCCCAGACCGTCTTGGCAAAAAGGAGTCTGACGATCGTGAACAGGATAATGATCACGACACCAGGGATCAGAGCTGTGAACTGAGTCGCTACCGCCTGAGGTACGGAATCAGGAAGTTTGATCGTGATTTTCTTCTGGACAAAGAATCTGTAGATCTCACCTGTGATCAGCGCAACCAGTAATGCCGTAAACAGAAGTGTCGCATCAAGGCTGCCTGCGATCCATGCTTCAACGGTCTCTTCACCACTGCTTAAGACAGACGGAACGACAACTGTCATCAATGCTGAAAGGCCGATGACACCGGCCGGTGTTCCATCGATACCGTAGCTTTTTACCAGCGAGCTGGTAACGCCATAGCAGGCAACAAGAGCAGCGATACCGTAAGTTGCATTCATAATGACGCCTTCAAAGGCATTCCAGTCTTCTCCGAAAGTATTCGCCATGAAATCCAGGAATCCCTGAATCGGGAATTCGGCAACGATCATGGAGAATGCACCAAGGATCAGAAGCGGCATCATCATGACGACACCGTCACGCAGTGCCAGCAGATGTCTCTGTGTTCCGAGTTTTGCCGCAAACGGAATAAACTTTTCTTCCATGTAAGTCATGAATTTGTTTTTCTTATCTTCTTTCATAAAAATCCCCTTTCTTAAAAAAACATTCATTTGAAATCTGTTCATAGATTCTTTTCTTTCTCTTCCGTTTTCACCTCCTTCAAAATAAAAACGCAGCAGCTAAATAATATCTTTCTAGCTCTGCGTTAATCGTCTGGCTTATTCAAATAGATTATTCGGTTGTTTTTTAATGAGATAAGGAATTCTCCTTTGCACTTCGGACAGTATAGAGGGAAATTCTCCAGGATGGTGTCATCTCTGATCTTTGTCCTGGTCTTGTTGTGACATCTGGGACATAATATCCACTTAAGATCATCATGCACATCGTTTTCTTTCATATGCTTCAGCTCCTTTTTCTATTCAAGCTCCTTTGGAATAGGTGTCTTTTCCTTATATTTGCCTGATCTGATGTACATCAGCATAGCCATAAATACTTCACCTAGCAGCTGATTGAGCTGTTCATCACTGAAATAGCAGAGTCTGGAGGCGCACATTGCTCCGACTCCATAAATATATATACTGCTGTGCTTGAAGATGATCATTGATTCTTCTTCGCTCAACTGGTAATTTTTTTTCATAACATCAAGATAGTGTGCGATCTCGTTTTTGAATTTATCTTTCAGAAATTCAAAATTGATCGCTTCACCATTATCTGTCATAAAAATCAGATAAAACAGATTCGGTTCATCAGAAGCAAACTGTATCGTTTCTTTCACAGCCTGTTTATACAAGGGTTCATAATTCTCGGCCCTGCTGAGATATTCGTTCAGCATATCTTCCGCTTTTGATCTGACCTCATTTTTCAGTTCGTTCATGTCTTTGAAAATCGTAAAGATCGGTCTGGCGGAACTCCCCATTTTCTTTCCGAGTACACGGGATGTCAAAGCTTCCATTCCATTCGATCTGACGATCTCGAATGCTGCATCGATGATTTCTTCTCTTGTAAATTTTGGTTTCGGCGGCATGAGAACTCCTTTGAATCATGTGATTTAAAACATGTGATTTAAATCCTATGATTTAATTATAACATTTGTCGAATACCTGTCAATTATCTGCTGTTTTGCCAGAAAAAAGCAGGCTTGACAGGACGACAAAGAATGCTTCCTTAGCCTGCTTATATTAGATGACCTGTTGTGATTCTCTGATATCAGTCATCCATATCTTCGTATGCTGCAAGTCCTTTTTTGGCTTCCACTTTCTGATCGCCGTGTCTGACCTGTGTCATTGTGACAAAGGAACAAAGAACGAAGAATGCCGCATAGATGAATAATATCTTGTAGGAGATCACTCTCATCAAAGTTCCGGCTAAGATCGGTGTAACGATCTGGGCTGCCATGGATGCGGTGTAGTAGTAGCCGGTGAACTTTCCGATATCCGAGCCCTTACACATCTCGACGACCATCGGAAGAGAGTTGACGTTGATCGCTGCCCAGGCAAGTCCGACCAGTGCGAAGCATACGAACATGATCGGATTGATCCTGTCAAAGATGCTGGTGAGGATGAATCCGCACAAGAACATTGAAGACAACAATATGATGCCGCCCATGATCGTTTTCTTTCTGCCGATCTTGGATGCGATATTGCCGATAGGGATATAGGAGACGATGGCTCCTGCGGTTGCGACAAGTAAACATGTACTTGCGCCGCCTAAGCCCTGTCCCATGACAACCGATACATAAGTTGTAAACCAGGTCGTGACGGCATTGTAGCCGATGAACCATAACGCAATAGAAGCTAATAGGAATCCAAGTGAACGTTTGACTTCCGGTGGCAGTTTTTCATTTCCCGATCCGTCATCTTCAGCCAGATTCCATTCCGGATGTGCTTCTTCCAGTTTCTTGTTTTCAGCGACGAGTTTCGGTTCCTTGACAAACAGATACAGCAGTCCTACCGCTACAAACATGATGGCTGATACGACGATGAACAGTATCTGATAGTTGACGTGCTCGACCCCATGGGTCTTTGAATTTGGATAAAGAAGTGCTGCAACACCCAGATAGATGATGCCGCCGACTGCACCCATCAGATTGATGATGGCGTTGGCTTTTGATCTGAGTGGTTTCGGTGTGACATCCGGCATGAGTGCAACAGCCGGTGAACGATAGGTTCCCATCGCGATCAGCAATAATCCCAATGTGATGACAAAGGAGATCACCTTGAAGGAACTTGCGTTTTTGTAGTAGGAATTATCCAGTATTGGTAAGATGTTCATCAAAATGACGGCCATGCCTGTACCAAAGAGGATGAATGGCATACGTTTGCCTATTTTGGTATTGGTCTTGTCTGACAGTGATCCGAATAAAGGAAGTAAGATCAGCGCCAGAACATTATCAGCTGCCATGATGGCGCCGGAATAGGTCTCGTTGAGATGGAACGTGTTTGTCAAGATGAGCGGGATGACGTTGTCATACATCTGCCAGAAAGCACAGATGGATAAAAAGGCAAGTCCCACGATCAGTGTGCGTTTGTAATTGAATTTCATAAGAATACCCTCTGATATTATTCTATAATATCGGTCAATTGAATAAATGATAAAATGAAGGTAACAGGAGAACGACAATATGAAAATAGGTGTTTATTATGTTGTTTCAGCGACTGCAGCTGCTTCAATTGCCAATGACGGAAACTTTCCGTGGCTGAAAAAGCTGAGTGAACTGACGGGTTTTGATTTTGAGGTGACAGATGTCGATCATATCAAAGACTACGACATGGCTGTCGAATTCATCGGCGGCGGCGGTACGGAAGGTATCTTCTTAAAGGATATGGACAAGCTTCCTCAGCCTTACTTCCTTCTGACGACCGGTGCCAACAATTCACTGGCAGCTTCCATGGAGATCCTTTCTTATCTGAGACAGAATGATCTCCCGGGTGAGATCATCCACGGTTCCGATGAATTCGTTGCCCAAAGACTGAAGGATCTCGCTCAGGTCTTCAAGACAAAAAAGAGGCTTGATGGATTTAAGATCGCCAGAGTCGGTAAGCCTTCCGATTGGCTGATCTCTTCCGATGTCGATGCGGATGAATCAAAAGAATACAACAATATCGAGATCATCGATGTGCCAATGGAAGAGTTCTTTGAGGAGATCGCAAAGAAAGAATACAAAGAGAATCAGTATACTGAGCTGATCAGATCCAAGGGCTATGACGAAAAAGAAGTCCATGAAGCATTATGCATCTATGGAGCATTGAGAAGGATCGTCGATAAGTATGAGCTCAATGGCGTAACAGTCAGATGTTTCGATCTGCTGGACACCGTTCATTCTACGGGCTGTGCTGCTCTGGCTATTCTGAATGCGGAAGGGATCTATGCATCCTGCGAGGGTGATGTTCCGGCACTGATCTCTATGGCGGTCCTTGGTGAACTGACAGGTGAGCCTGTCTTCATGGCAAATCCGAGCCGTATCGATACCGACAACAACGAGATCGTCTTTGCGCATTGCACATTGCCGATCAATATGCCGCAGAGTTTTGAGATCATGACTCACTTTGAATCGCAGCTGGGTGTTGCTTTCAGAGGCAAACTGAAGGAAGGTCCTGTCACTGTCTTCAAGTGTGATGGTCTGATGAATGAATACTTCCTTTCCAAGGCAGAATTATTGAAGAACTTAAGCGAATTCAATCTCTGCCGTACCCAGATTCAGCTGAAGATGGATCGTCCGGTCACTTACTTCTTAAGAGAATCGATCGGCAATCATCATCTGATCATTGAAGGCGATCATACGCATATCGTTGAAGAATTCTTCAGGTGGTTGTAAGCCATGACATACGAGGAACTGGTAAAGCTGGCGTTTGAGGCCAGAGAAAAGGCATACGCACCGTATTCCAACTGGAAGGTCGGTGCCGCCTTACTGACAAAACAAGGAAAAGTATATCTGGGTTGTAACATTGAAAACAGCGGTTTCTCTGCCACAGTCTGTGCGGAGAGGACAGCTTTCTTCAAGGCAGTTTCTGAAGGTGAATATGATTTTGACAAGATCGCGATCGTCGGCGGTGATGCGCAGAAGGGCTCACAGGGATATTGCACACCATGTGGCGTATGCAGACAGGTGATGTCCGAATTCTGCAGACCGGATGATTTTGAAGTGATCTGCGGCAAATCCGAAACGGAATACAAGGTATTCAAACTCAGAGAAATGCTTCCGGAATGCAACTACGTCGTTGAAAACGACGGGTACGGATTCAGAGGATAAATATGACAAGACATGTATTCGATAAGGAAGCTGAGCTTCAATATCATACACAGATCAGACCGGGAGATGTCGGAAGATATGTGCTTCTTCCCGGTGATCCGTTCCGTACAGATCTGATCGCTTCTTATTTTGATGATCCCAAGCTGATCGCCCACAACAGGGAACACAAGACCTGGACAGGTTATCTGAATGGGGAAAAAGTTTCTGTCACATCTACCGGTATGGGCTGTCCTTCGACAGCGATAGCTTTGGAAGAACTGATCAAATGCGGTGCGGATACTTTCATCAGAGTCGGAACAGCCGGTAGAGTCTGTGATGAATCATATGATGAGTCTCTGGATGGCGTCATCAACAATGCGGCAGTCAGAGATGAAGGCACTACGATCCACTATATCCCGATCGAGTATCCGGCAGTAGCCGACAGACATGTCACAGCGGCTCTGGCTGATGCGGCAGAAAAGCTGGGTTACAATTTCTTGGAAGGCATCACGCAATCCAAGGATTCTTTCTATGGCCAGCATTCTCCGGAGACCATGCCTGCTGAGGCAAGACTCAGAGAACGCTGGGAAGCCTGGAGAAGAGGGCATGTCGTTTCTTCGGAAATGGAATGTGCTGCCTTATTCGTCATCTCATCGATCAGGAAGTGCAGAGCAGGTGCGATCATGGCTTTCACTGAAATGGAAAAGTCGGTTGAAGTTGCTTGTGAAGCGATCAGGACTCTGATCGAAGAAGACAAAATGAAACAATAGGATCAATATCAGATCGTCAATGCGGTCATATCATATGATATGACCGTTTTTTTTTTTTTGAAAAATATCAATTTCTGAAAAAAGATTTAGGTATTCGATGTATTTTCGGCGAATAATGTATGAAGGCTTTTCTATCCTTCAAGGAGGTAATACATTTGAATCACGAAAATATGATCGATGTTGTCATTACAGATGTCTCTGTATCTGATCGAAAGCAGAGCTCAGATGAACAGGAAAAGTTCTGCTGGTTTACGGATAATTTTGTCTTCTGCAGAGTATTACAGAAAAATCCAAAACTCGCAAAAAAGCTGATCGAGATGATCCTCGGTTTTCAGATCGACAAGCTGACTCTGATCCAAGGAGAAAACGGCATAGATATTTCCAAAGATATCCGTTCCGTCAGATTTGACGTCATGGCAAAAAACAACAAGGAACTTTATGGTGTTGAGATGCAGACGTATGTAGATAAGGATCTGGAACACAGGATCCGATACTATATCGCCATGATGAGCATCGAAGATATGAGCAAAGGAAAACTGTACGGCAGATTGAAAAACTGTTATGTCATCATGATCTGTACTTACGACCCATTTAAATTGGGCAGACCGATCTATCGTTTCCGCATGAGAGAAGACGATGATGGAGCACCTGATTATGATGATGGTGCGAGATGTATCGTGGTCAACACGACCAGCAAAGTCCTTGATCAGATTTCTCCTAATGTCGCCAATCTGATCAGATATCTTATCTCAGGCGATCCGGTTGACAATTTCACCAGCGAACTGGAAAATAAGGTTAAAGAGATCATGAAAGATCCAAAGGAGATCAGGGCGAGAATGACGTTTGAAGAGATCGAGGAAAAAGCCAGATTAAAAGGCCTTGAAAGAGGCTTGCGGGAAGGCCTTGAAAGAGGCATGCAGGAAGGTCATGAGAAAGGCATGAAAGAAGGTGTTATTCAGGGCAGAAAAGAAGAGAGACTTTCCGGCATTTTTCATACAGTCACTCAGACTGTGACGAAGGGTCTGTTTTCTTCCGAAAAAGAAGCCTGTGATTTCTTCGGTTATGATTTCAAAGAGTATCAGCTATCGAAACAACAATGTAAAATCAGTTAAGGAATGAGTGCTTATATCTGGGAGATATAAGCATTTTTTTCGAATAAAAAAAGAGCCGTTTTCAGGCTCTGAACTGTGATAATTCTTGAAGCAGGATCTCATGCAGCTTCTTTGCATCCATGTGATAGATGACTTCTGTTTTGCTGTCGTTGTTGAACATTCCTCTTCTGTCGACGACCATCTGGCCGTCTGCCATACCGCCTGAGATATCGACTCTGACGATATCTTTTCTTTTTTCTGTGATGACGGATTCATCGATCAGCGGTGCGACTGCCGCATAGTCGTAGACGCAGCAGGAATCGATGTCTGTATTGAACAGGATGTTGCATCGATCGATGTAACCTTGCAGTTCTTTGACCAGGAAGTCGGATATCTGATTATTGCATCCTTTGATATCAGCGAGATCTTCTTTTGTATAGGTAGCACCTTCTTCACATGGTTCGATCGGACAGATCAGGCATTTGGTGCCGGACGTCAGTACGATCTCGGCGGCTTCCGGATCATCGTAGAAGTTTGCTTCAGCAAGCGGAGTACGGTTGCCGATATAGAGGCCGCCGCCCATGATGTAGATCGTGCCGATATGATTAACGATCTTCGGTTCCAGTCTTAACGCCATACCCAGATTGGTCAGTGGTCCCACTGCACAGATGTCGATTTTTTCTTCAGCTTTCATCAGGGTTTCGATCAGATAGGTGCAGGCATGTTTCTCTTCCGCTTTCCTTTCCCCAAGAGGCAGATCGAAGTCTTTTTCGTGGATCAGGATCTCCTTGCCGTCGATCTCCATGTGGATGCGTTCCATCAGTGTGTTGTAGTCTCTTCCTTTGATCAGATTCCTGACCATCGGCTCGCTACAACCTTTATATACCGGGACATCCTTATGGCAAAGGGCACTGATTTTCAATGCGTTATTGACGACGTTTTCGACAGGGATATTGCCTCTGACACAGGTGATCGCGATCACTTCGACATTATCCGACAGTAAAAGGGAGATCAGCGCAACGGCATCGTCGCAGCCGACATCACAGTCAAATATCACTTTATTCTTTTTCATCGTTTTTTCCTCAAATTCAGTATAGCAGATTTTATTGACGGGGCTTTGAATCGTGATAGAATGAAATTGTAAAGTTGCTTCTGTAGAAGTACAAGAGTGGATCTAATCCATATCAACGAAGTTAGTTGGCCGGCTTTCACAAGAGTCGGCTTATTTTGTTTCAAGGAGCTGTATGAAAGATCGTTTTAAAGTAAGCCTTGTCTGTCCTTTGCCCAGAGTCGGTTTCGGAAAAAGCGAAAAGCGATGTGCTGATGAGATAGTCCAGATGGAAGAGTATCTGAAACAATCTCACGGCGAGATCGTCGTTTTTCCGGAAGGATATCTGCCTTCTCAAAGGCTTGAGGAAGCCTCTGCTCTGGCAAAGAAATACGATAAGTGGATCATTGTCGGAAGCGAGGACCAGGGAGAAGAAAAGAGTCTCTACACCCACGCCATCGATCCTGAAAGAGGCGTCATCCATTCTCATTGCAAGACTGCATTAACGCTTGGTGATAAAAACAATCACGCAAAGTTGGGGATGGAGATCGAACCGTTTGATTCGCCGTTTGGAAAGATGGGGATCGTCTTATGTTACGAGATTCATTTCCCTGAAGTGGCAAGGATAGAGGCGATCAAGGGTGCCAGGATCCTGTTCAATACGGTAGGCACCGGGATGTGGCATGAACAGCAGTTTGATGAGTGGACGACGATCGCCAAGGCAAGAGCGATCGAAAACAGATGTTTCGTCGTAGGATGTACCCATTACTGTGACCCGATCCCGATGATCTATGCCTATGATCCTCACGGAAGATCGCTTCTGATGAAGAGGAACGAAGAGGGGATCGGTGAAGTGGATATCGATATGGATCTGATCGATGAAAGAGACTATATGCGGGACAGGAATCCCGCTGCTTATAAGGATATATGCAAAGGAGAAGATCAATTATGAGTTTTCTGATCAGAAATGCGGATGTCGGCAATCTAGATGATCTGTCGACTGCAACAAAGGACATTCTTATTGAAGGGGACAGGTTCAAAAAGATCGCTGATCACATCGATCCGAAAGAGTGCCCAGAGGCGACGATCATCGATGCCCACAACATGTTGGCGCTGCCGGGATTTACGGATTGTCATTCTCATGTCTACCAGACTTTTATCAAGGGTCCGCTGGATGACCTGGTGATCACAGAATGGCTGGTGAGGCTGTTTACTTTTGAGGACTACATGACAGATGAGGATTACTACTATGCGACATTGTTGTCATGTCTTTCGGCGATGAGGTTTGGTACGACGACCATCAATGAGATGGGCGGTTATGAACACCTGGATGCGACATTGCAGGCGTTTGAAGATGCCGGTGTAAGAGTAACGTTTGGCATTTCGACGACCGATGTTCCGGAGAATGAAGTAACGCCGATCATATCGGTGGATGAGGCGGTCAGAAGATGTGAAGAAGTCTATGCCAAGTGTCATGGCAGGAACCATGGACTGATGAGAGCTTCTGCTGCACCGGCTGGTCTTCCTGCGGTTTCTGCAAACATGGCAAAGACCTTGAAAGCCTGGGCAAACGACAAGGGTCTTGTCTTCCATACTCACCTGGGTGAGGGAAAGATGGAGACGGAAAGAGTTGCGAAAGAATATGGTCTGGGTGGCGAAGCTGAGGCACTTGAATACCTCGGTGTTTTAGACAATAAGACCTTGTTGGCACACTCCATCTGGTTAAGCGATCACGAACTGGATATCATCGCAAAGACCGGTGCGATCCCGGTACATTGTCCGAATACCAATATGAAGATCTCGGATGGAATCCCTAAGATCGCTCAGATGTTACAAAGAGGCATTCCGGTTGCGATGGGTTGCGACGGAGAGGCATCAAGCGGTACCAAGGATATGGTCAGAGAAGGCAAGGCTGGTTCTTATCTGCAAAAGGCTATCACTCTTGATCCGACAGTCATGGATGCAGGTACGACATTCAAGATGATGACAGTCAATGGCGCAAAAGCTCTTGGCTATGATGACCTTGGTGAGATCAAGGAAGGAAATCTGGCGGATCTTGTTTTAGTCAATATGGAAGACGACCTGTCTTTGACTGACAGAGATCACAGGATCGGCAATCTCTTGTATGCCGGTACCGGTCATGCGGTGGATACGGTATTCGTTGCGGGTGCTTTGAAGGTCAGAAACAAGAGGATACAGAATTTCGATGAACAGTTCATTCTGAACAAATGTAATGAACTGATCCATAAACTCAATGTCAGAACAGGTTATGTGAAGGAGGTTTAAATGAGAGTCAGGGAAAAGAAATATCTTGATTCGAAGGGAAGGCTTTATTTTACAGGTCTCAAAGAAGGTGATATCGCGCCGACCGTTTTGATGCCGGGTGATCTGGCAAGATCAAAGGTCATTGCCGGCTGTTTCAAGGAAGCACATTTCGTCAATGGTCAGAGAACCTATTATACCTACAGCGGTGTAACACCAAACGATGTGCCGATCTCTGTCGTATCTTCCGGTATGGGTCCTTTAGCAGTATCTACGGTTGCGGAAGAGTGTTGCCAGATCGGTATGAAGAATCTGATCAGAGTCGGTACCGGTGCAGCTTTGCTGACAGACTATCAGCCTGGCAGGATCATCATTGCGACAGGCTGTGTCAGAGGGGACGGCAACTCCTACGAGTATGTCCCACCGGAGTATCCGGCGATTGCCGATCCTTATGTCACAAAGGCTCTGATCATGGCTTGCAAGGAATTCGGTGAAGACCCGATCGTTGGCTTGTACCGCGCCCATGATTCATATTACCGTGAGACTTCAACGGCGATGATCGATACCTATGAGAGGATGAAACCTTGGGTCGATGCCGGTGTCAAGATGGTCGAGAATGAGTCAGCCACTTTATTCACTGTCGGTCCGCAGCTTGGTTTGAGATGCGGTTCCATCTGTGTTTCTCATACTTCAATGGTCGAGGATACGATCTACTATACCGGTCCGAAATCCGAAGAAGCTTATCCGGAGGCATTTGAGGATGACTTCATGGACAAGAGGATCCTGGTATGTTCAAAGATCGCTGTCAGGGCAACAGAGATCCTTGATGAAATGGAGAAGAAAGGAGTGATCAGATAATGGCAGACATGGTGAAAAATGGTTTTGACTCCGTTCCTCAGCTGGAAAAAGGAAACAAGGTCCATCATCTGGGTATCGATAAAACTCAGATCGGTGAGGGTTGCATCCTCACAAGTAATCTCGAAAGAGTGGAACTGATCAAGGATACATTCGACAGCGCTGAAAGACAGGCTTTCCACAGAGAATATATCAGCTATACCGGTATGTGCCATGGCGTACGTATGTCATGCATGTCGATCGGCAACGGCTGTATGCCGACTGAGATCGCTGTGGAAGAGTTAAGACACATCGATTGCAGGAAGATGATCAAGGTCGGTTCCTGCTACGCCATCGATCCGAATATCAAACCGGGTACGATCTTTGTTCCGATCGGTGCCTGCAGATGTGAGGGTGCGACATTGGAATATGTCAATATCCAGTATCCGGCAGTTTGCGATCTGGATGCTTTCTTTGCGCTGTTGCAGAGTGCCAAGGAACTTGGCATCGAAGTGGAAACAGGTATCACAAGGACGCATGATGGTTTATTCCTGGAATCTCCTTTTGCGCATGACGGTGTGGAAGAAAGGATCGCTCCGTGGCAGAAAGTCGGTGTTGCCTGCGTTGACAACGAATGTGCGACATTGTATACGGTTGCTTCAATACTGCAGTTACAGGCAGGATGCATCTATGTCGTAACTGACAACCTGGCAACAGGTGAGGCGATGGATTATGAAAAGGATTATCAGAATAAGATCATGGATACCATCCATATCGCGACACTGGCAATGTCCAAGCTGATCAAGGGAGAAGAGTATGAAATATAAGTCCGTCAAGCTGACCAACAATAACGGCAAGATGTGGCATATCGGTCTGGATGAGAATGACTGCGGAAAGCATTTCATCCTGCCTGCTGATCCCGCAAGATGCGAGATGGTCGCAAAGTATTTTGATGAGTCAAGGCTGGCAGCTGTTTCCAGAGGCAATCCGACATATACCGGAACCTATCACGATGTACCGGTATCGGTCATGTGTACCGGAATGGGTGCCATGGCAGTATCGGTAGCAGTGGAAGAACTCAATCATCTCGGTGTCAAGACGATGATCCGTATGGGGACTTCCGGATCCTGGCAGCCAAATCTTCCATCAGATGCGTTCGTCATTGCGACTGCAGCAGTCAGAGGAGAGGGTGCTTCCAAGGAATATATCCCTTTGGAATATCCGGCTGTTGCCGATGTGGATGTCGTCTGTGCTTTGAGGCAGGCTTGTATCGAATACGGTGTCAAGCCATATCTCGGCATCATCCGTTCTCATGATTCTTTCTATCTTGAATCTCCGGGTGCCCATGGCGGGCAAGAGGGAACACTTGAAAGGATCAAGGTCTGGGAAGATGCCGGAGTACTGGCGGTCGAGAATGAATCTTCTGCTTTGTTTACGGTGGGATCGCTTTTAGGCGGTATCCGTACCGGTACGATACTGATGTGCGGAGACTATCTGGGCAAGACCTATGGCTCGATGTCTACCAGCAATCAGTCCGATTATGCCAAAAGAGTGGAGCTGATGACCAAGATCACTTTGAGGGCGATCGAGATCATCGATAAGCTTCCTGATTTAGAAGATATTCGTGAAAATGGATAAACTGAAGGATCTCAATTACAGAGCTTTATTTATCAGGATCGCGATCAGTATTGTCGGTACTGTATTGTCTTCTTTCGGCGTAGGCTGCTACTATGCCTGTGGACTGGGTACCGATCCGATCAGCGTATTCGTCGACGGCTTACATAATGCGTGCGGATTGTCTTATGGACAGATTTCGACCATATGCAATGTCATACTGACGATACTGATCTTCTTATTTGAAAGAAAGCATCTGGGTATCGGTACGATCATCGGTATGTTTCTGGGAGGGCCTCTGATCGACCTGTTTGAGGGAATGTTGCGAAGCAATTTCCCGCTTACTTCGATCTCGCTTTTGACAAAACTTCTGATCCTTTTGGCAGGTCTGATCACGACTTCGATCGGTTATGCTTTAAGTATCGGATGCAAGATGGGGATCGGCTGTTTCCAGTTCGTTCCGATCTTCTTAACGGATCTGATCAAACTGGATATCAAGTATACACAGATGATCTCCGATGCCGCGTTTTTCCTGATCGGATGGGCGATGAAGGGAGTGATCGGGATCGGTACGATCGTCGACGTTTTGTGTACGGGATACATCCTTGGCTATGTCCTGGATAAGACATTAGAATATGTCGACAGACAGGGTGAGCTCTTCACAGCAAAATGATGAATGCCCCTTGTATAGGCTTTTGAAAGGATGATAAAATTGTTTTAGATATGCACGCATTGAACTGATCAGAATTGATGTATCAATCATAGAAAGATTTTTTGAGTGTATGCATTTCTGAATATTTCTAAGAAAGAAGGAGAAAAAAATGAAGAAATTTCTTACGTTAGTTCTCGCTGTTCTTCTCGCTTGCAGCTTATTCGGCTGTGCTAAGAAGGAAGAAGGCGGCGAGCCAGCAGCTACAGGCGAACATTTCGATGTCGTATTCCTGGCTGACTTAGGTTCTATCTATGATGGCGGCTTCAACGAGCACTCATTCTACGGTATCAGAGATTACTGTGAAGAGAATGGCTTAAAGTACACTTACTTACAGCCTGCAGGCTCAGATGATGCTTCCAGAACTGCTATTTTCGAACAGGCTGTCAATCAGATGACTGCTGATGTACTGGTTGCGGTTGGCTTCCTTTGGGATGCTGCACTGTGCCAGGAAATTCCTAACTATCCGAATGTCAAGGTTATCTTCGTTGATGCTGATGACCTTTACAACATCGACTATGACTACGACGGTGTAGATGATTCATTAGATCATCAGGACAACCTGGCTATGATCACATTCGCTGAACAGGATTGTGGTTACATGGCTGGTTACGCTGTTGTCAAAGACGGTTACAGAAACCTCGCCTTTATGGGTGGTATGGCTGTTCCGGCAGTTGTCAGATTCGGTTACGGTTTCGTAGCTGGTGCGAACGATGCTGCTGAAGAACTCGGTCTTGCTGAAAAGGCAATCGATATGAAGTACTTCTACACAGGCACATTCGATCAGACACCTGATATCGTTACTCGTGCTTCTGAATGGTACACCAATGGCACAGAAGTTATCTTCTCTTGTGGTGGTTCCATCGTTTACTCAGTTCTGCAGGCTGCGAAAGATGGCGAAGGCAGAAAGATCGTCGGTGTTGATACTGATGAATACTTCACCAGAGCTGCTGATGGCGCTGAAAATGAGCCGATCTTCATCACTTCTGCTATGAAGGAACTCGAGATCACTATTTACAGAGCTGTTAAGGCTGCTTATGCAGGTGGTGCTGACTGGGCTGCTTACACAGATGCAGGTCTGATCAGAATGGGTGCTGCTGAAGATGCTTCAATCCTTGCCCCATACAGAGCTGAGAACTGGAATGTCTTCACTGAGGAAGAATACAATGCTGTCAAGCAGCAGGTTATCGCTGTTCACAACACTCTTCCGACAGAAGCAACAACTTCTCCGTCTGTTGCTCCGATCGAGTACAAGTACGTCAACGTTACTTACTACGAGCAGTAATATCTAAAATTTAAAACTTTTTACAGGAGGTGTGCGTTTTGTGCACCTCCTTGCCTTTATTTAGCGAAAGGAAAAGAGTATGGAAAATACGGAAAACATTATTGAGTTCCGTCACATCACCAAAAAGTTCCCGGGCATTATCGCCTGTAACGATATCAGCCTGGATATCCGCAAAGGAGAGATCCATGCCTTGCTTGGAGAAAACGGCGCGGGTAAGTCCACACTGATGAGTGTTCTTTTCGGTATGTATACACCTGAAGAAGGTACAATCTCAATAAGGGGAAAAGAAGTAAAGATCACCAACCCGCGTGTTGCGACCGAGCTTGGTATCGGTATGGTGCACCAGCACTTTAAACTGGTACAGAATTATACAGTATTGCAGAATATCATTTTGGGCAGTGAGACTGTAAAGGGTGCATTCCTGGATATGGACAGCTGCCGTAAGAAAGTAGTCGCATTGTCACAGAAGTATGGTCTGGCTGTCGATCCGGATGCTTTGATCGAAAACATCACGGTCGGTCAGCAGCAGCGCTGTGAGATCCTGAAGATGCTTTACAGAGAAGCTGAGATCCTGATCTTTGATGAACCGACTGCTGTTTTAACTCCGCAGGAAATCGACGAGCTGATGGAGATCATGAAGGGTCTGGCAAAAGAAGGCCACACCATCCTGTTCATCTCTCATAAGCTCGAGGAAATAAAGAGAGTTTCAGACAGAGTTACGATCTTGCGTCGTGGAAAGCTGATCCAGACTTTGAATGCAGCTGAAACGACGACGACCCAGATGGGCGAACTCATGGTTGGCAGAGAGGTCAACTTCCATGTTGAAAAGAAACCGGCTGAGCCAAAGGAAGAAGTACTGAAGGTTGACCACCTGACGATGATCAATGACGAGACCAAAAAGAAGGTCGTCAATGACGTTTCTTTCTCTGTCAGAAGAGGCGAGATCGTTGCGATCGCAGGTATTGATGGAAATGGCCAGAGCGAACTGATCTACGGTCTGACCGGTATCATGCCGATCAACGAAGGAACTGTTACGATCAATGGTGTCGATTATACGAAGAAATCGATCAGAGAAAGAAATCTGATCATGTCTCATATTCCGGAAGACAGACATAAATACGGTCTGATCCTGGATTATCCTCTGTCTTACAATCTCGCTTTGAAGAACTATTTTAAGCCGGATTTCGTTTCCAAAGGCGGTTTCTTGAAATTCGGTAAATTTGATACGTATGCCGATGAACTGATCGACAAATTCGATATCCGTTCCGGTCAGGGTAAGATCACTATGGCAAGATCGATGTCCGGTGGTAACCAGCAGAAAGCGATCGTTGCCAGAGAGATCGATCAGGGCTGTGATCTTCTGGTAGCTGTACAGCCGACCAGAGGTCTGGATGTCGGTGCGATCGAGTTCATTCACAAACAGCTCGTTGAGCAGCGTGATGAAGACAAGGCAGTCCTTCTGATGTCATTTGAACTTGATGAAGTCATGGATGTGGCCGACAGGATCCTTGTCATGTTTGAAGGAGAGATCATGGGTAACCTCGATCCGAAGAACGTGACAGTCGAAGAGGTCGGTCTGTACATGGCAGGTGTCAAGAGAGAGGGGAGAGAATCATGAGTGTAAAAGCAAAGAAGAAATTCAACATTTCTGATTATACAGGTCTTCTGTCTTCCCTGATCGCTATCGTCGGTGGCTTGATCATTGCCTTTATCGTTCTGATGCTTACCAACCCATCCAAGGGTCTCGCCGCATTCACAACGCTTGTGACCGGCGGTTTCCAGATGGGAGGAATGAAGAATCTGGGAACTCTGTTCTATTTCGCTACGCCGATCCTTTGTACCGGTGTTGCGATGTGTGTTGCGTTCCAGGCAGGTATCTTCAATATCGGCGGTCCCGGACAGTATTCTGTCGGAGCATTGGCTGCCATCCTGACGGCATTATATTATGCCAAGGATCTGCCGACTCCATTGTCCTGGATCGTTCCATTGATCGCCGCAACGATCGCCGGTGCTGCCTGGGCATTGATCCCGGGCATCCTGAAGGCATATTTCAATGTCAACGTCGTCATCGGTACGATCATGTTCAACTACATTGAAATGTACTACATCATGCACTGGATCTCTGAATACTGCTACGACCCTCTGAAAGGTCAGACCAGAGCAGTTCCTGCACCATGCAAACTGCCACAGGGATTCATGCCGGCTCTGACACAGAACAGAACGGCTGATATCGGTATCATCATCGCCATAATCGTTGCGATCCTGTGCTGGGTATTGATGGAAAAGACGTTATTGGGTTACGAATTGAAAGCCTGCGGTAAGAATGCGGATGCTTCCAAATATGCCGGTATCAAGTCAAAACAGAATATCATGACTTCGATCTTACTTTCCGGTGCTTTGTGCGGACTGGGAGGTGGTTTGACACACCTGTCTGTTTCCGGTACTTATATCACAATGAAGGAAGGACTGGCAGCTGAAGGTTTCAATGGTATCGCTGTCTGCTGTCTTGCGAACAACTCACCGATCGGTGCGATCTTTGGTGCACTGTTCCTTGCGTTTTTGACAGTCGGCGGCAACTACATGCAGATCTTCGGTTTCCAGAGAGAGATCGTTTCCGTTATTACTTCCGTTATCATTTATTTCGCTGCGTTCTCACTGTTCCTGAAACAGATGATTGAAAAAGCACTGATCAAACAGACCAAAGAAATCAATAAGGTGACCGGAGAGGAGCTTAAATAGTATGGAAATGTTATATTTCATCGCAAGATATTTCATGTATTTCTTCACTCCATTACTGGTAGTATCGATCTCCGGTATGTTCTCTGAGAGAAGCGGTGTCATCCACATGGGTCTTGACTCCGTCATGGTGTGGTCCTGTATGTGGGGTGTGCTTTGTCTGCAATGGCTGGATGGCGTTGTTGCCGGTCAGATGAGACTGATCATCTCCTTGCTGTTTGCGGGTGTCATGGGTGTATTGCTGACGCTCTTGCTTGCAGTGGCATCGATCAATCTGAATGCCGACCAGACGATCGTCGGTATGGCAATGAACACATTCGCTCCGGCATTCTGTGTCTTCTTTGCCAGAGTCCTTCAGGATGGTTCCGAGCACCTTTCCATCAGGAATGATTTCCTGATCGAGAAAGTTCCGGTACTGGGCGACATCCCTGTCATCGGCGATATGTTCTTCACAAGGACTTATATCACCAACTATATCGGTATCGCGATCTTCATCATTTCCGCGATCGTTCTCAGCAAGACCAGATTCGGTTTAAGAATGTGTGCCTGTGGTGAGAATCCTCAGGCTGCCGAATCACTCGGTGTCAATGTTCAGAGATACAGATATGCTGCTTTGATCATTGCCGGTTTCATCGGCGGTATGGGCGGTCTGATGTACATCATTCCGGTTGCGACTCACTATTCGCAAACTGTCGGTGGTTACGGTTATCTGGCGATGTCAGTCCTGATCTTCGGTCAGTGGCGTTCTCTGCCTTTGCTTGGTGCAGCGGCGTTCTTCGCTTTCTGCAAGACGATCGCCAATGCTTATTCAGGAATTCCTTTCCTGAACAACTTAGGTCTTCCTGCGGCTTTCTATAAGAGCCTTCCATTCATCATCACGCTGGTCGCTCTGGCTGTCACGTCAAAACATGACCATGCGCCGAAGGCTTCCGGTCAGCCGTACGATAAATCAATGCGCTAATCATTGGATTGTTGGATCCGTGGTTGTTATTCTTTCATGGGAAGGGTCAGGCTTTATGCCTGATTTTTCTCTTGTCGGATTGTGATATGATTTTGATAAGAAGGTTAAGACAATGGAAAAGAAAAAAAGATTCAGTTTCGGAAAATTCCTTTTGATACTGTTGCTGGTGATATTGCTGGCGGCAGGAGGTCTTGCATTTTATGCCTATAAGACTGTCAACAATATGGATGAATACTCTGATAAGTTTGCGTATGACTATCAGGCGCAGATGGATGCAAACCCGAATGATAAATTCGAGGATCACATCTTCTATGACAAGGTGAATTACATCTACAAGTATGATGTTCCGGCTTATTATCTGTATAAAGTGATCACGATCGATTCAATGAGGGATTTTCTTTCTTTGCCTGAGGATTTTGTGATCGATGATATCGGGATCGAGCCTGATTTTGAACATGACAAGGTCAATATCTATCTTTCCATAAAATACAAGGAACTGGTAAACACCTGTCTGAAAATCATTACGGATCTTTCTTTGTCGGAAGATATGAGCAGAGTGGAACTTCGTTATGATGATTATTTCCTGATCAATGACTATGTGACGGAAAAGGCCAGAGAATATGTGCAGATGGAAAAGGGCACACTGATGTATACCCATGAATTCCCTGTCCTGGTCAAGTATTACCGCATGCCGGATTATCGTCCGCAGTTCATTACCGAGCTGTCTTATGGAAATGACAATATCCATGCGGAATATGATTTCGGTGCTGCGATGAAGGATTATCTTGCGACGACAGAACACAACGAAGATCCTTTCGATGTATGCATGGAAAAAGTGTACCTGGAAGTCAGGATGAACAACATAGCTCATGATACGAACTGATGTATAATTATTAATATTGAGGGAGAATGATTGTATGAAAACACTTGTAGCTTATTTTTCACATATCGGTGAAAACCTGCAGGACAACGAGATCGTCGTTCTGGAGAAAGGAAATACTGAGGTCGTTGCGGAAAAGATCGCAGAATTGACTTCGGGTGATCTCTACAAGATCGAAGAGGAAGAACCTTATCCGTTCAAATATGATGACTGTCTGAGAAGGTCAAGAAGAGAAGATGAAAACAACGAACATCCGGCTTTAAAGGGCGGTGTCCGTCTGAATATGGATGAATATGATACGATCTATATCGGTTTCCCGATCTGGTATCGCACTTACCCAAGAGCGATCGCTTCATTTTTAGATGCTTATGATTTCAGTGGAAAGACGATCAGACCGTTCTGTACCAATGATGAAGGTACTTTTGGCATTTCGCTGTTAGAGATGCAGGGTGCTTTGAAGGGTGCCAATATCACCGATGGTCTGGCGATCAGAGGTGTCAAGGTATATGAATCAGATGAAAGGATCAAGGCGTACGTCGGATGAAAAGAAGAGATGCTGTAATCGTAAATGATCCCGATCCGTTTCATTCCATCGTTCCTTATGTGATGCCGAAAAGGACTGAGGCAGAAGTCTCTACGACCTGTACGATCGACGTCACAGAGCTCCTGAAATTCATCAAGAAGCACAACGAGGAAGAAGGGACAAATTATAAGCTTTTCCATTGTATCTGTACAGCTGCCGCCAGGACGATCTATCACCGTCCGAAGCTGAATATCTTCATTGCCGGCAGGAAGTACTGGCAAAGAAATGATATCACTCTGTCTTTCGTTGCCAAGCAGAAATTTGAGGATGAAGCCGTTGAAACACTGATGACTCTCAAGGTCACAGAGGATATGGACCTTGATATGATCTCCAAGATCATCCTCGGCGATGTCAAGAAGGCAAGGAGCCAGGGAAGCAATTCACTGGATAAGACGATGCAATTCGTCGGCAGTCTTCCGCGTTTCGTACTGGAGATCTTATTCTGGGTATTAAGCAGGATGGAATACCATGGCATTTATCCTGAGGATCTGGCAAAGGGTGATCCAAACTATACGACTTGTCTTTTATCCAATCTGGGTTCGATCGGTGCGGATTCCTGCTACCATCACTTAAGTAATTTCGGTACCAATTCGATGATGGCTACGATCGGTACGATCTACAAGGATGAAAAGGGCAGAGATAAGGTTGAGATCACTGTCACACTGGATGAAAGGATCGCTGACGGCTTCTATTTTGCGAAATCACTGAAGCTGATGAAATACATCATGGAGAATCCAAAGATGCTGATGGAAAAGATCAAGGATCCGGTTCCCGAAGAACTACCAAGATGAACTTCTCGAAAGAGAAGTTTTCTTTTATAATGGAATTAGTTTTACAGGGGGAATTCAAGAATCATATGAGTACATCCGAAAAAGAAAGACGAGAGCTGGAGAAGCTCGAAAAGGCTGAGGCTTTTCATGGCCATCAGCACTACTTCTCTATCCTGATCGTCGTTTTAAGTATCGTCTACATCGTCGATGAACTTGCCTCAAGTGTCAGAGGTATCGTTGAAGTTCAGACGGTAAGAGACCTTTTCAATGTCATTTATCCGTCCACTGATTATGACAAGGCTTCAGCTACGCTGGGTTTTGTTACGATGGCCGGTTATCTTTCCTATCTGATCTCGCCATTCTACAAATCATTGGCTGATAAGTATGGCAGAAGACTGTTCCTGATCATCAATACCATCGGTATGGGTGTCGGTATGTTGATCTGTATCTTATCAAAGAGTATCGCATTATATGTCGTCGGTGCTGTCATCATGACTTTCTTTACACCAAATGATGTGCAGGTCATCTACATCATGGAATGTGCACCGAAGGAGCACCGCGCAAAGCTGTGTTCGATCACCAAGGGTCTGGCACTGATCTCAGTCTCTTTACTGGGCCTCTTCGTCAAGCTCTTTGTCAATGATGCGGTTCCTTCCACATGGAGAAACGTCTTCATCATTCCGATCATCCTGGCTTTTGTCATCGGTATTGTGGCGATCTATCTGGTCAGAGAGACTCCTGTCTTTACCCAGAAGAGATTACAGTACCTGAGAGCTTCTGAAGAAGAAAGAGCTGCGGCAGCTGCTGCAGAAAAGCAGATCGAAGAAGAAGAAAAGAAGAACAGCGTTTCCGTATGGGATGCTTTCAGATTTATCCTTGGAAACAAACAGACCAGAGCGATCGCGATCGTTGCGTTACTGATGGCTTTCTCAACCGGCTATACCGGTAAATATCAGCCGATGCTGGAAGCAGGAAAATACAACGGTGTCATGTCTGCCGATGCAGTCAACATCATCCTGATGTTCTATCCGGTCATCAACGGTATCTTCACGATGATCGGCGGTTTCATCACCGATGCATTAGGCAGAAAGAAGTCGGCTTTGATCCTTGGCTTATGGGCAGCATTGGGCTTGGCGGTATTTGCCTATGGATGCATCAGACCGTTGAATCCTTATATCGTCGGCCTGGCTTACGGTATCTCTATTGCCGGCTTATGGTCGATCTCCGATATGATCTACTTCGTCATCACTTCCGAATCTACTCCGACAGAAATGCGTGCTTCCGTTGTCGGTTCCATGCAGCTGATCGGTATGTTCGGTATGGGTTTCAATATGATCTATAACAATGTCGTTACGATGATTGCCGGTTCTACCAACCTGCCGATCGTATTGACGATTGCTTATCTGCCTCTGATGGCGATCTCTCTTGTCATCATGATGCTCAAGGTCAGGGAGACCAAGGGTGTCGATCTGGAGAATGTTCAGGTAGACTAGGATGAAGATCATACTGATCGTGTTATTCCTGTTGCTTGTGATTGCTTCACTGGCAGCCGGATACTATATCTTTAACTCGGTATTTCTTTATAATGATCAGAACAAGGGCGACAAAGACAGCGCCCTTGATCCTTCTTCGATCGATTCGGAAACGGACCTGATGCGTCCGACTGCCGGAAGGTATTATGCATTCCGTGCTCCGTATATCGATGCGTTCAATGAACTCGATCTGAAGGAACTGACGATCAAATCTTTTGATAATCTCACATTGTATGGCTATCTTCTGGAGGGTGATCCGAAAGAAGTCGTCATCTGTGTCCATGGTTACAAGTCTTCCATGGAAGAGGATTTTGCGGACAGGATCAGGATCTATCAGGAGAGGGGTTCGACTGTCTTACTGCTGAATGACAGAGCTCATGGCAAGTCGGAAGGCAAGTATCTCGGTTTCTCTGAGAATGACAAGCGTGATGTTGCCAGATGGGTGACTCTGGTCAATCAGATGTATGATGATCCAAAGATCTATCTCCATGGTGTTTCCATGGGTGGAGCTACCGTCATTCATTGTGCCAATGAACATCTTGAGAATGTCTGCGGCATCATCGATGACTGCGGTTTTGATTCGATCGTCAACATTTCCAAGTATCTGATCAAGGATATCTATCATCTGCCTTACTTCCCGTTTGGTGATCTGGCGTGGTTCTGGTCTGTCATCATCACCGGTGTCAGTTTCAATACATCAATGGGTGAAAAATGTGTTGAGGAAAGTAATGTTCCGATCGTATTCATCCATGGCAAGGAAGATCATTTTGTCCCTTGTTACATGAGCGAAAAGATGTATGAAGCATGTAGATCACCGAAAGAACTGTTACTGGTAGATGGATGTGGCCATGCGGCTGCTTATATGATGGCAACGAAAGAGTATACTGCTTTGGTCAATAAACTGCTTGATGGAGAGATCAAATGAGATATTTAGGTGTCGATTACTATCCTGAACAATGGGGTCTGGATCTTCTGGAAGAGGATCTGGAAAACATCGTTGAACTGGGTGCCAATCTGATCAGGATCGCTGATTTTGCCTGGGACAGATTTGAACCTGAAGAAGGTAAATATGATTTCTCTTTCTTTGACTATGTCATTGAAAGAGCCAAGGCACATGGTTTGAAGATCATGATGTGCGTACCGACCGCTACCATGCCGGCATGGCTGTATACGAAGCATCCTGAGATCATGAATGTGGATGACAAAGGATACAGACAGCCATATGGGGCAAGAAGAGGTTATTGCTACAACAGCGACATTTATCTGGAAAAGGCTTTTGCATTGGCAGAAAAGATGGCAGAGCACTACAAGGATGAAGAAGCGATCGTCGCCTGGCAGGTCGATAATGAGATCGGACATGAAGGTTCTGATATGTGCTATTGCGACAGCTGCCACAAGAAATTCATCGAATACCTGAGAAACAAATATCAGGATATCCATGAACTCAATGAGAGATGGGGTACATCTTTCTGGACGCAGACTTACAATGATTTCGATCAGATCCCTTTGCCGAAAGCTTCCTTTACGGCACAGAATCCTTCTTTGAGACTGGAGTGGATGCGTTTCAGAAGCCTTTCGGCTGAAAAATACATCGGCGATCTTGCGGATGCGGTCAGGAAACATGATCACAATCATCCGATCAGCCACGACTTTGAAGGCGGCATCATCAACAAGGCATTCGATCCGTTTGCGATCTCAAGACACCTGGATTTCGTTTCCTACAATAACTACCCGGTATGGGGTGGACAGAAGGCTCCGTTATCTGGCAGCGATCTGTCATTCACTGTTGATTTTGCCAGAGGTTTCTCGAGAAAGAACTTCTGGGTGACAGAGTCGATCATGGGCCAGCAGGGTCATAACGATATCGGCTATGCACCAAAACCGGATGAGGCAAAGAAGTGGGCTCTGGATTCTCTGGACCACGGTGTGGAAAGTCTGATCTTCTTCCGTTACAGAGGTTTCATCAAGGGTGCGGAACAGTTCTGTTTCGGTATCCTGGATGCGGATAATGAAAAGAGAAGGAAGTACTACGAAACAAAGGCTTTCTTTGAGGAAGCAAAGAAGAAGCCTGTCACTTATCCGAAGTCCGATGTCTGCATCATCTATGACTATGATTCCAAGTCTTCCATGCAGATACAGAGGCAGTCTGATGTCTTCTCTTATGAAGGAGAATGCATGAAACTGTATCGTCAGATGTATCTGAGAAATATGAACTGCGATATCATCGATTCTTCCGTTGATTTCTCGAAATACAGACTGGTGATCCTTCCTTACATGATCGTCATGTCGGATGAATTCAAGAAGAGATTAAAAGATTATGTCTCTGATGGCGGCAAAGTCTTACTGACGCCAAGGACCGCCTGGAAAGATACCGATAACAATCTGGTATTCGGCAAGCGCATACCGGTGGATCTCAGTGATCTGACGGGCTGTGTGATCGAGGAACATGAATCACTTCTCGATGATCAGTACAGCCTTTGCGAATACGAAGGTGTTGAAGGAAAAGGCTATGTTTTTGAGGAACTGTTGAAAGTAAAAGAAGGAAAGCAGATCCTTTCCTGGAAAAACAATCCGTTTGGAGAATATGCCGCAGCTGTCGAAAATGAGTATGGCAAAGGAAAGTGTTACTACATGGGTGCTTCCTTTGATGAAGATACTCTGAACAGGCTGTTTGAAAAAATACTGAATGATTAAAAAACAGAGAGGCAACTCTCTGTTTTACATTTCTCCGTTGAAGAGATAGAAGACATCGTTATCACCGAGTTCGTTCATATCGGAGATGTCTTTTCCTTTATTTAGTGCGATGTCTCTAATCAGTTTTAATGACATCAGTGTCATATAGTAATCATTGATCACATCATCTTCGTATTTTCGAGGAATGGTGATGATCTTTTTGAAGTGAGATGGAAGATGATCGATCAGAAGATCATCCAGCTCATTTCCTGTGCGAAGGAAGATCAGATCGGCATTAGAATGTCGGCTGAGATTGATCCTTCCGTGGCAATAGTTGTATTTGTCATGGACGACGCAGGCTGCCATTCCTGATTCTGTGATCGATGATTCCAGCATGATTCCGGCTGTAGATGTTTCATACCCGGACATGACTTCATAGAACGAATTATCGGAATCCGTGTGGATCTCTTCCTCAAGTATTTCCCGAACAATACCAATATCGTTTTGATAATACAGCAATAAGAGCGTCAAAGGTACGATGGTTGCGGAGATCGAGACATAAGAGAGCTCCTTTTTCATCGTATATACGATGTTTTCACAGTCTTCCTGTGGATTTCCTGTCAGAAGATATTTCTTCAGATCGGTATCAAACATCACTTTTGCGCCGATGTTGCTTCCGGAATAGGATACGGAAATGATGTTTTCATAGCCGCTGAGATCCATATGCTTGAGATCTCTTGGAAAGGTGAAAGTGGCGATCTCATGTTTCTTTTCTCTCAATACCTTTGCCAGAAAAGAGGCGACAACACTGGATCCACCGACACCGCAGACCAGAGTCGGTCCTTTGATCTCGTCAAGTTTTTCAAAGAAAGCTTTCAGATCGGTATTAACTATCGCATATTCGACTTTTTCATTGAGTGTCGCAAAGCAATCCATCATCTTGTCATAGTTCATAATCATGCTCCTTGGCAAATTCTTCCAGTTGTTCAAACGAGGCCACTCCACCCAGTCCGCCGAATACCGTGCATGCATAGGCACCGTTGACAGTTGCATAGGCCAGAGCTTTTTCATATGGCATATCATTCAGCAGACAAGCGATAAAGCATCCCGCAAAGGCATCTCCTGCACCGGTGGAATCCAGTACTTTCAGATTGGAAAGAGATGGCTTATAGATCTCTTTGTCTTTCAGATAGAGAGTGGATCCTTTGGATCCCTTCGTAATGATGACGAATTCTCCGCCGTTGTCTAAGATGATATCTTTCGGTTCTGATGGCGAGTTTTCTTTGAGTCTGGCATAGTCTGTTTCATTGATGAAGAGACCATCGCATAAGTCATATAGGATCTTGACTCTTGAAGGGTCATCGTATTTTGAAGAACCATCCAGAATGATCTTTGCGCCGTTTTCTTTGGCTTGTAACAGGGGATCCAGACTTGTGAAGGAACGATTGATCATATGCATCAGAGAATAGATATAGGTCGATCCATTTAAGAGGTCCTGTATCTGATCGTTCATCTCATAAGGCGGTCTGATCGGATCGACGACAAACATCGTTCTCTGATCACCGGTCAGGATGATGATGACTTTGCCATTGGATACATTTTCCCTGATTTCAACATGATCGGTATTGAAATGAAGACGCTTGAGTTCACTTAGCAGGAAAGGAGTTGTATCATCCTTCTTTCCTAGCATATCCAGAGCTGATACGTTCATTCCTTTTGCTGCACAGATGGCTCCGACATTGAGCGGACAACCACCGGCAGAAGAGGTGATATAGCGGGCATGAGAAAAGTCTCCCACGATTGGATAAGTGTCGGATTCATAGAAATAGTCGACACTGCTGCCTAATATTGTCAGTAAGTACTTGTCCATAGTTCCATTATATAATAGGGATGAGGAGTTCATTATGTTCAAAAATATCAAGGAAGCAAAAGCTTATATCAAAGAGAACAATATAAAGATCATCGATCTCAAACTTGTCGATCTGCGGGGAAGATTCAGACATCTTTCTATTCCATCAGAAAGACTGAATGAGAAGATGATGAAAGAGGGCATCGGTTTTGATGCCTCCAATTATGGCTATGCCAGAGTTGAAAAATCAGATATGGTATTCTATCCGGATCTTTCCAGTGCCTATGAGGAACCGTTTGCGGCAACGCCGACTTTATCGATGATGGCGAATGTCTATGTCATTGAAAAGAAAGAAAACGTTCCGTTTGAACAGTATCCGAGGAATGTTGTGAAAGCTGCGATGGATTACATGAAGAAATGTAATATCGCAGATGAATTTGTCATCGCTCCGGAATATGAGTTCTCACTGTTTGACTCGATGAGCTACAAGGTATCGGGAAGTGAAGTTTCATCGAGACTTCATTCGATCGAATCGGAATGGTCTTCCGAAATGGAGAATTCAAGCGGATATCACACATTGAAAAAGGGCGGATACCACATCGATCAGCCGATGGATCTCTGTTTCGATCTGAGGAACGAGATCTGTGAACTGATGAAGGAATGCGGTATCGAAGTGAAGTATCACCACCATGAAGTCGGCGGAAGCGGTCAGATGGAGATCGAGGTGGAACTCGGTGATCTTCGCAAGCTGGCAGATGACACGATGATGACAAAGTATCTCATCAGGAATGCGGCTGCCAGAGAAGGCATGACTGCGACCTTTATGCCTAAACCGATCGGCGATGAAGCAGGCAATGGCATGCATGTACACATGCAGCTAAGGAAAGAAGGGAAGAATCTTTTCTATAAGAAGGGTGCTTATGCCAATCTGTCTGATACGGCGATGTATTTCATCGGCGGTTTACTGAAACATGTTCGTTCTTTAAGTGCGTTGCTTGACCCGACGACGAATTCCTACCGCCGTCTGGTTCCGGGTTTTGAGGCTCCGGTCACGATCGGTTATGCTTCCAGTAATCGCAGTGCCGTGATCAGGATCCCGGGTTATGTCAAGAGTGAGGATGCGGTCAGATTCGAGCTGCGTTCAGGTGATGCGACTTGTAATCCATATTACGCTTTCGCAGCGATCCTGATGGCTGGGATCGATGGCATCAGAAACAGGATCGATCCGAAGGATCACAACTGGGGTCCGTTTGATTTCAATCTCTATGATTTGAGTGATGAAGAAAAGGCAAAGCTGGAACACCTTCCGACCAGTCTGCCTGAGGCTCTGGATGCCTTAAAACAGGACCATGACTATCTCTTACAAGGCGGAGTCTTCAGTGAGGAGCTGATCAATAACTGGTTGAAGCTGATCGCCAAAGAGGAAAGAGAAGTACAGAAGTATCCTCATCCTGCAGAGTTCAGGAACTATTACGATCTGTAAAAAGTTAATTTGTTATAATATATGGGTATTTGATAAGGGGGAATAGAAGATGGGACGTCCTGAGTTTCCAAAAAGAGCCGTGATCACAGGTGGTATGCCTTATGGCAATAAATCATTACACTTCGGTCATGTCGGAGGCATGTTTGTCCATGCGGATGTTTTCGCAAGGTTTATGAGAGATCGTATCGGCAAGGACAACGTCGTATTCGTATCCGGAACCGACTGCTATGGTTCACCGATCGCTGAGGGCTATCGTAAGAAGGTTGATGCGGAAGGCTATAAGGGCACGATCGAAGATTACGTACAGGAGAATCATGATACGCAAGAAAAGACATTGCGTGATTATAAGATCTCTCTGAATCTTTTCGGTGCTTCCGGTCTTGGCGATACTAAGGAAGTCCATCAGGAAGAGACCAATGAATTCATCAGGAAGCTCTATGAAAACGGCTGGCTGGAAAAGATGGTCACCAAACAGTTCTATGATCCCAAATATCACTGTTTCCTCAACGGCAGACAGGTCGTAGGCAAGTGCCCGATCGAAAACTGTCAGTCGGAAAAGGGTTATGCGGATGAGTGTGATCTCGGCCATCAGTATATGCCGGAAGAACTCATCGATCCGAAATCTACACTTTCCGGTGAGACTCCGGAGATGAGAGATGTCACCAACTGGTATTTCAAACTGACGGAATTTAATGGCTTATTGAAAGAATATGTCGATGACATCAAGAAGAAACCAAATGTCAGAAGGATCGTTTCCGAGACGATGGAAGAATCTCTTGGTGCACCGATCATCTATATCCAGGGCAAGTTCCTTGATCAGTATCTGGCGATCGAAAAGGATCTGCCGGAACACGTCAATTCCGATCTGGAAAACATTAAGGGCAGTTTTACCGTCACTTTTGACAAGCTTGAATTAAGAGAAAAAGCATGTCCGATCCTGACGAAGGCCGGCATCCATTATCGTACCGGAAAGACTCTGGTTCCGTTAAGACTCACAGGCAATATCGAGTGGGGCGTCAAGGCACCGAAACTGGAAGATGAGGAAGATCTCACAGTCTGGGTATGGCCGGAAAGCCTTTGGGCACCGATCTCTTTCACTAAGGCTTATTTCAAGAGGATCGGCAAGAGTGATGATGAATGGAAGAAGTACTGGTGTGACAAGGAAGCGGAAGTATTCCAGTTCATTGGCCAGGATAACATCTATTTCTATGGTGTTGCCCAAATGCCTTTGTGGATGGCTCAGCAGGGTAAGGACAATCTGACCATCCATCCAAAAGACGGTAATCTGCAACTGACGACATTGGTTGCCAACCACCACATCCTTTTCCTGGATAAGAAGGCTTCTTCATCAGGTTCCGTCAAGCCACCGATGGCTGCTGACCTGCTCAACTATTACACAGCTGATCAGTTGAGGGCTCATTTCATTTCTCTGGCTTTAGGAAACAAGTCCGTTTCTTTCATGCCTCAGCCACTCAATCCTGACGCAAATCAGAATGAACCGGATCCTGTTTTAGCGCAGGGCAATCTCTATACCAATGTCTTCAACAGAATGGTCAGAGGCTGTTTCTATTCAACACAGAAGTATTTTGATGGTGTGTTACCTTATGGTGAAGTATCACCGGAATATAAGCAGATTGCAGAAAGAGCGATCCTCAATTACGAGAATCACATGTATCGTTTTGAGCTGCATCAGGTATACAACGATCTGGATTCCTATATCCGCAATGCTTCCAAGTTCTGGTCAAAGAACTCCAATAACGAAGAGAATATCAGACAGACGCTGATCGATGCGTTCTATATGATCAAGGTCGCTGCAGTATTATCTCATCCGGTCGTTCCGGAAGGCTGTGAGAAGATCTGTGACTATCTCAATATCGATCCGGATAAGTTCTTCAGCTGGGATAATATCTTCTCTGATCTCTATGATCTGATCGATGATAAGGAAAACCACAAGTTAAAAGAATTGAAGGAAAAGGAAGACTTCTATGTCAAACATCCAAGCCAGTTTAAGTAAGGCAAAACAAGAGATCGAAAGTGTCGGTATCACCGATAATATCAGGCTGTCTGAAGATGATCGAAGTGTTGTGATCATTGATCAGGTCAAGCTGCCGAATGTCCTGGAATACAAGACGATCAGTGATCTTGAGACAGCTTATCAGGCGATCAAGAAGCTTGAGATCAGAGGTGCTCCGGCAATCGGGATCTTTGCGGGATACATGATGTTCGTGTTGTCAAAGAAGGATGAAGATCTGCCTTTTGAGCAGTTCTGTGAGAACTTTGAAAAGAATAAGGAATATCTCAATTCATCAAGACCGACAGCAGTCAATCTTTCCTGGGCTTTAAAAAGGATGGAAAAGGTCGTTGATGACAATAAAGAAAAAGAAGTAAAAGAGATCGTTTCTCTGTTGAAAAAAGAGGCGATCGCCATTCACAACGAAGACATCGAAATGTGTCTGAAGATCTGCGAATATGGATTATCTTTACTGAAAGATGGAGATGGCGTTCTGACTCATTGCAACGCCGGACCTCTGGCAACTTCATTTGGTACGGCACAGGGCCCTTTCCTGCTGGCTAAGGCCAGAGGTATGGACATCAGAGTTTATGCCGATGAGACAAGGCCGCTCTTACAGGGTGCCAGACTGACTTCCTTTGAACTGAGCAGAGCCGGTGTCGATGTGACGCTGATCTGTGACAATATGGCTTCCATCGTCATGAAGAATGGATGGATCAATGCCTGCTTTGTCGGCTGTGACCGCATTGCGGCAAATGGTGATGTCGCCAACAAGATCGGTACATCCGGTGTGGCGATCTTGGCGAAACACTATGGGATCCCGGTCTATTCATTGGGTCCGACTTCGACCATCGACATGAACTGTCCGGATGGTGATCACATCAGGATCGAATTAAGAGATCCCGATGAGATCAAGACCATGTGGTATGAAAAACCAATGGCTCCGGCTGATGTGAAGTGCTACAACCCGTCCTTTGACGTGACAGATCATGAACTCTTAGCAGGCATCGTTACGGAAAAGGGTATCGTCTACCCGCCGTTTGATGTCAATCTGAAGAAACTGTTTGATGAAGATATTTAAACTGTTTATCTACTATTTTATCCAGATGACCTGGGGCATCATTCAGAACGTCCTGGGTTTTTTGATATGGATCTATGTTTTACTGACAGGTCCGAAAGAAGAAAGGAGATTCTTCTATGGTGCACTGGTCACCAGATGGAACAACCCCGCTTCGATGTCGATGGGCATGTTTCTGTTTCTGGGAACGGATGATGAAAGAGTCATCGTCCATGAATACGGTCATTCCATCCAGTCTTTACTGTTAGGGCCATTCTATCTTCTCGTCATCGGCATCCCATCTTTCTTCTGGGCAAACTCTCCTCATTACATCATGAGTAGAAGAAAAGGAAGATACAGATATTCTTCCTTTTATCCTGAGAGATGGGCAAATTATCTGGGAAGGCTGTTTACCGGAAGAGATCCGATCAACTATTAATCTTCCAGAATATATCTGATCCCTTTGGCAGTCCTGAGTGAAGCATCTTTGAAGTGATTTCCTTCATTGAGTTCAAAGACTGCTTTTATTTTGTCTGAGAGATACTGACAGATCCTTTCTGTCTTATCCTGAACGGTAGACATGATCGGGTTCTTTGTCCTGGATTCGAGATCTCCAAGCGACAGATATATTCTGTCGATATCTGGACTGATCCCGTTTTCCATGAAGTATTTTTCAAAGTCCGGGTACCACAACGATCCGGATGCGGAAACGATCCTGTGAAAGAGGTCTGTTTTTGTTGCGGCATATAAGGCAAATAGCCCTGCCAGGGAATACCCGGCAATGGCGTTGTATGAAATAATGATACCTTTCTGATTCAGTTCATCTTGAATTGCCGGTAATATCTTTTCTGTGATCAGTTCGAGGTATTCATCCGCTTTGCCGGCAAACGGTTCTCCTTTTCTGAAGATCGGATCACATGGCCAGGGAGATAAATCTGAATTCCAGTCAAATCTGCTCAGATAGACCATGACAAATGGTTTTGTGTTCATCTGCTTGCACAGATCATAGGTTTCTTTTCCCTGATTCATGTCATCATTCAGGATGACAAGAGGAAGCGGTTTTTCTGTTTCTTCCGGAAGGAAGATCTCGATGTTGACCTGATCGATCTTCATACTCTTTCTTCCTGCAGTCTGATGATCTCTTTGTAGTAGTCAACAGCCGGTGGAAGAGTGTTGATATCGATGTTTTCATCGATGCCGTGCATTGCGCCAAGCTGTTCTCTGGAAGAGTTGATCGGTTCAAAGCGGACACAGGCATCGACATATTTATCGTAGAAACGGGAATCGGTACCACCGGTCACGATATATGGAACACAGGCAACATCAGGGAAGACTTTGGCGATGGCTTTCTTTGTCATGTTGAATTGCGGACCATTGAGATCCAGAGATCCGGTTGGATCCGAGCAATTGACTTCTTCGACTTCCAGATCGTATTTCTTTGCGATATTCCTGACGATCTCGATCGATTCTTTCTTTGCCTGGAAAGGAATGAAACGCAGATTGGCTGTGACGTAGGCTTCCTGTGGGATGACGTTATAGGCATCGGATCCTTTCTGCATCGTGAAGCACATCGTCGTCTGAAGCATCGCTGCAGCCTGCGGCGAGATCATCGGCATGACTTTCTTCAATAACGGCTTAAATAGCCAGAGGTTATGGAAGACAAGTTTTAGTAAGAAACTGTTGCAGTAAGGGGCCAGATTTTCTAACATACCGTCAAGGGCAGGAGTGAACTGGACCTTGAACGGTGATTTCTTTTCGATCTCGGCTTCGAATTTCGCAAGTCTTGCGATCGGGGTGTTCTTTCCCGGAGAAGAGGAGTGTCCGCCATTGCCTTTTGCGGAGATCTTGAGATCACCATATCCTTTTTCGAAGATTCCGACCATGGCAAAGTTGCCTTTGATGCCGGTCATTGGATCTTCTGTGATCGCTCCGCCTTCATCGCAAACCATGAAGAGTCGGATATTCCTGTCAGTAAACCATTTGACGATCTTAGGTGCACCATCTCCGCCGATCTCTTCGGTGCAGCTGGAACCCAGGTAAATATCACATGGAGGAACATAACCTTCTTCGATCAGTTCTTCAACAGCCTGATAGAAGCTGCAGACACCGCATTTGACATCAAATGCACCTCTGCCATATATCTTTCCGTCGACGATCTTTCCTTCAAACGGCGGATATTTCCACTGTCCTTCTGCCGGAACGACATCCAGATGGGAGATCAGGATGATCGGCTGCATGGAAGGATCCTTGCCTTTCCATCTGACCAGGAGATTTCCGTCGATGTCGTATTTCTCACAATGAGAAAAGACATTGGGGAAGAGCTCTTCCATTGCCTTGTGAAGTTTCCTGAATTTGTCTGGATCCGGATGATCCGCATAAGATACTGTCTCGACCTGTATCATCTTCTGCAGTTTCAATGCATAGGCATTGCTTCGAAGATCATCATCAGATCCGTGATAGGATGAGGTCTTGTTTTCAAGCATCGCCGTCCTGATGACAGCGATCAGAAGCAGTACGATCAGTACTAACAGAATGAATAATATGATTTTCATAGTCTTGTCCTCTTGTTTAAAATTATAGCTTATTGAAATTTGATTTGAAATTGTGCATTGAAAGTGTTAGGATATTAATGCTGTCCATGTAGCTCAGTTGGATAGAGCATCCGCCTTCTAAGCGGACGGTCGGGAGTTCGAGTCTCTCCATGGACGCCATTAGGATATCACACCCGCAAGGGTGTTTTTCTTATGCCTGAAACTTCAGTCAAGACCAGACATGTTATAATTCGTTTGAATAAGAGGTGGAGATCATGAGGCCATATATTGCGGTATACAAAGATGAAAATAAAGAATACAGCGGCGGTTTTGAACAGCTGTTAAGACAGGACAAAACATTATATAAGGTGTCTTCAGTAAGAGAAGATGCTCCAGTAACATGTTTTGAATCGGTATTTCCTGAATGGGCTTATGATTATGTAAGTGATGGCGGGATCGCGATACTCAGCGGTGCCAACAGTCATACCTTTTCTTTTGATGTGGGTTTTGTATGCAGAGCAGCAATCGAGTGGATCGATCTGAGTTTCTGTGGTCAGGGCATGACCAGGATCTGCAGCAACATTTCTGTTTTCTCAGGACAGGGAAAAGGGGAATTGACCCTTCATGAATTCCGCAGTATCAAAAATAATCTGAGACCCGGATTCTATCCTGTATTCATCGATAAGGAATATGGCAAGGGCCACATCATCTATAGTGGTGTACCGATGTCAGAGATCCAGACATATGAAGGAAGTACACTCAGGGATACGAGCCAGCTGATCGATTTTGATGAGAGAATCTCATCAGTTGATAAGCAGAAAGTCGGTGCAGCCTTAAGAAGCGTCATCATGGATACCATGAATAAGGCCGGATATCCATATATATCTCTTTGGTATTATCCGGACGGTGTAGACAATATCTTTGGCTACAGTATCGATGGTGATGGTTTATTGACGGAAGGTATCAATGATCTGATCCAAGTATCGAAAGAAACGGATACGAAGTTCCTTTTCTATATCAATAAGCAACTCTGTGAAGATGATCCCGATCTGAAAGAGAAACTCAAGAAGATCTCAGAAAACAATCTCATTGGCTGTCACGGAGGAGTTCATAACGCAAAGGATTCCTATGAAGAAAATATCAGAGACCTTGAGGTATATGAGGAATGGATGAATTCCTTAGAGATCGATCCGATCAAGTCTTATGCATCCCCAAGAGGTATGTATTGTGCAAACCTTGGCAAAGCCTTGAAGGACAAGGGATATGTACACAGCAGAGACTTTGGTTACGCGATCGATGACTATCCTTATTTCCCGATGAACGAAGGAAAACAGGAGTCTCCATTACAGATCCCTTGTGATGGTTTCAATGTCTGCAGATGGATGTTGAAGAATAAAGATGAGGGTCTTGAGATGCCAAAGGCAGAAGAGATCTTAAATACCTACAAGAAGCTGATCGATGATAAGATGGAAAGAGGATTGCCTTTACTGTTCTTCTGTCATCCGCAATACTTTGGTTTATATGCAAAGCAGATCTATCCGAAGATGGTAGAATATGCCAGATCAAAAGGTGCAGTGACTTGTGATTATGTCTCCTATGGTGACTTCTGGATCGAAAGGGATGGATCGGAATATGATGCGGATATGAAGGATGGAAAGCTGATTGTGAAATTCGATCAGAAGCCATCAAGTGTCAGATTCTGCATCAACGGGAAGATATGTGATCCCGGAGAATTGGAATTTACGATCGGATTATAAGAATAAGGAATACAGATGAAAATCTGTATTTTTTATATAAGCATGTTGACACAGGTATATACCTGTGTTATTGTATTAGTGTATTAATACAATAGTAGAAAGGATTTGTTATGGGATGGAAGTTTTCAGATGATATTCCTATTTATCTTCAGATCATTGAACTGTTGAAGGTCGATATCGTTTCCGGAAAGTATCAAAGCGGAGACAAACTTCCGGCTGTCAGGGATCTGGCAATGGAAATCGGCGTCAACCCCAATACTGTACAGAAGGCTTTCGCGGAGCTAGAACGGCAGGGGCTGGTCCAGAGTGAAAGGACCAGTGGACGCTATGTCATTATCGACGAAAAGAAGATGAAGGAATTGCGTGATGATCTCAGCGATTCCTATATCAGAGATCTGTTTGTGAAATTAAGGAATCTGGGCATGGATGATCAGGCGATCAGAGATGCTGTCAACAGATGGGAGGGTTTGAAAGATGGAAACATTGGCTTGTAAAGGGCTAAGCAAGTTATATGGCTCAAAAAGAGCTTTGAATGATGTAACATTCACACTGGAAGAAGGAAAGATCGTCGGGTTGTTGGGACCAAACGGTTCAGGAAAGACAACACTGATCAAACTGGCTTCCAGATTACTGGTACCAAGTACCGGAGAGATCACGATCTGCGGTGAAAAACCTTCGCCGGAGACAAAAGCCATGGTATCGTATCTTCCGGACAGAAACTTTCTGCCGGAATGGATGAATATCACGGAACTGATGAATATGTATGAGGATTTCTTTGTGGATTTCGATCGGGCAAGAGCGATCGCGATGCTGGCATCCTTAAGCATTCTGACGGATATCCCTTTGAAGAAGATGTCCAAGGGTACCAAAGAAAAGGTGCAGCTGATCATGACGATGTCAAGACATGCAAAGCTCTATCTCTTGGATGAGCCGATCGCGGGTGTCGACCCGGCTGCCAGGGATTTCATTCTTAAAACGATCATATCCAATTATGATGAAAGTGCCACGGTACTGATTTCGACTCATCTGATCGCAGATGTCGAGAGTGTTCTGGATGAGGCGATCTTCTTAAAAGAAGGCAATGTCGTCTTACATCAGAGTGTCGATGAGATCAGAGAGAATACCGGCAAGAGTGTCGATGATTATTTCAGGGAGGTGTTCAGATGTTAGGAAAACTGATCAAATATGATTTTAAGGCGACGTCCAGAACGATGTTTCCGATCTTTATTACAATGATCGGATTGACGTTTGTCTGTTCATTGATGTCAAGACTTCGTCTGACAACAGGCTTTGTCTTTATTGCTCTGACGATCATCCTGACCATCTTGCTTACCTGTTCCTTCTTGATTACGATCTTCTTTACGGTCAACCGTTTCGTCAATAGTTTATTGAAAAACGAAGGTTATTTCTCTTTTGCGCTTCCTGTCAGCACATTGACACACATCGCTTCTAAGGTGATCAATGTGATCATCTGGGCGGTTCTGGAACTGCTCTGCGTGTTTGTCTGCATCATGATCATGGGTCTGATCGGCAGCAGCGTGAATGAGATCAAAGAAGCATTTGAAGAGCTGATGCATTTGGATATCAATTTCTGGGGTTTATTAATTGAATTGATGATCTTTGGTACTCTGGAACTGATCGCGACGACTTGCCTGTTCTTTGCGGCATATGCAGTCGCTCATCTGTTCGGAAAGCATCAGACGATGATTGCCATCATATTTATCATCGTCATGATTGCAATAAGAGCTTTCTTCTTCCCGAGCAGGATCTTCATATCGGACTATACGGATTTCTTTGCGCTTAGTATCTCGTGGTATATCAAGCCGATCATCTTTGCAGGATTGTATTGTGCATTGACTTGGTTCATCCTGGATAAGAGATTGAATCTGGAGTAAAAAACGATTCATAAGAAAAGGGGCATCACTTATTGTGATGTCCCTTTGTTTTGTTGTCTTTCGCTTCTGAAACCTTCAAGGATATTAAGTGATGCGCTGGTGCCGATCCTTTCGGCTCCGGCTTCTATCATCGCCTTGCATGTATCCCAGTCTCTGATGCCTCCGGCTGCTTTGACTTTAACTTCATCGCCAACGGTTTCTTTCATCAGTTTCACATCTTCAATAGTCGCACCTGATGTACCAAAGCCGGTCGAGGTCTTGATGAAATCAGGTTTTACTTGTTTTGCGATCTGACAGAGTTCGATGATCTCCTCTTTTTCCAGATAGCAGTTTTCAAAGATGACTTTGACAAGGACTTTGCTTTCTCTGCAGATCTTTACGATCTCTTCCATTTCTTTTCGGATGTAGTCATAGTCTTTGTCTTTGACTTTGCCGATGTTGATGACGTAGTCGATCTCATCGGCTCCGTCTTCAATGGCCTTCCTTGTTTCGAAACATTTTGTTTCAATCGTGGATTGTCCTAGAGGGAAAGAGATCGCAGCACCGGCGTGGACATCTGTTCCTTTTAAGAACTCCTTGCACAGCTTCACCGGATAAGAATTGATGGCTACCATCATGAAATCATTTTCTCTTGCTTCCTGACATAGCTTTTCAAAGTCTTTCTTTGAGGCGTAGGCTTTTAGGAAGGTATGGTCAAAGAGCTTACAGAGCTTCTTCTCATCAAGTGATCTGATATCGATCATTTTAGCTCCTGAAAGCGTCAATGAAGATCTTCGAGAAGAGTTCGTGATTTCCTCTGAAGGCGAAGTGAACGTTCCTGTTTTCCTGGATCGCTCTCTGGTCGACACAGGTCTGTCCTTCGGTGAGTCCGCTGAGTGATACTTCAACATTGCAGAACTTGACGTCCTCAAGGACATTCGGATCGATCAGATAGGCGATCGTCAAAGGATCGTGTAATGCACAGGTATGAGCAACTTCCAGTGGCTGGGCATAGTCATGGACCTTGATCCTGAGGTCGATCAGATCTGCCGCAAATAAAGATGCAGGGGTGTTGATCTTCCTTAATTCATTGGCATCATCCTGTGAGATATATGCGGTATGCGTTGCGTCCAACGGTACCATCGTGATCTTTGCGCCGCAATGTAAGACTCTTTGTGCAGCTTCCGGATCATCGTAGATGTTGAATTCCGCTGCCAGTGTGGCGTTGGTGATATTCCAGGCACCGCCCATGATGACGATCTCTTCGATATTTTTTACGATGGATGGATCCATGATGAAGGCAACTGCCAGATTAGTCAGAGGTCCGACTGCTACGATCGTGACCGGTTCCTTTGTTTTGTTGAGATAATCGACATAGAAGTTCGGGGCATTGAGTGCTTCGATCTTTCCGTCTGACTCAGGCAGATCAAAAAGTTCCTGGTGGATGTGGATCTTGTTTCCTTGCTCATCATAGGCATCGGCATTGGCTGTCGGCGGGATACGTGGATAAACGATATTCTTGACTAGGGATCCGGAGCATCCCTTGTAGACAGGAAAGTCGGCGTGTAAGAGATCTCTGATCCTTAATGTGTTTTCTGTCGTGTATTCAATGGGCTGGTTTCCTTTGACGGTGCAGACAGCTACAAGGTCGATATCCTTGTGCAGATATCCCAACATGATCGCACATGCGTCATCGGATCCGGTATCGACGTCTAATATGACTTTTCTTGGCATAATGATTCTCCTTTTGAAAAGGGAGAAACTTCTGTTTCTCCCTGTCTTTTCTTATTTGAACAGTCTGTTAAGTAAGCCTTCGAGGGCTTTGCCGTGTCTGGCTTCATCTCTTGCCATTTCATGTACTGTGTCATGGATCGCATCGAGATTGTATTTCTTTGCCAGAGTAGCCAGCTCAGTCTTGCCTGCAGTTGCGCCGTATTCGCAATCAACTCTCCACTTGAGGTTGGCCTTTGTGGAATCGGTCATGTTTGCTTCGAGGTCAGAACCTAAGAGTTCAGCGAATTTTGCTGCATGTTCTGCTTCTTCAAAAGCTGCCTTTTCCCAGTACAGACCTGCTTCAGGATAGCCTTCTCTGTGAGCGACTCTAGCCATAGCCAGGTACATGCCTACTTCTGAGCATTCACCGTTGAAATTAGCTACCAGCTGATCATAGATATACTTCTTATCTTCAGCCGGGATATTCGGGTTGTTTTTGACGGTTTCGCCATAGATTCCGAACTTGTGCTCGGCTGCGAGTTTCATTTCACCTTTGACTTCTTCAAAGTTTTCAGCACCGGTGTGGCATACAGGGCACTCTGTCGGAGGGACATCACCTTCATAAACGTAACCACATACTTTACATACGAATTTTGCCATTGAATTTCTCCTTTTTTGTTGTCTTAATTATCTCTTATTTTTGATTTTATTTCCACATGAATGCTCAGATGTTATAATAAACATGTGCTTATATAGCTAAACATCATTATGACAAATAAGGAAAAAGAAATACTTGAGATCATTAAGGCAGATCCGACCATCGAACAGAGCCAGATCGCTGAGCTTTTGCATATATCCAGATCGACTGTTGCCGTGCATATTTCTTCTCTGCAAAGGCAGGGTTATCTGCTGGGAAAGGGCTATATCGTCAATGATGAGTCCTATATCGTTGGGATCGGCGCCAGCAATGTCGATGTCTATGGAAAGTCCAGGATCCCGATCAGAACACATTACGATCATCCGGCGGATATCACAAGTTCTGTAGGCGGTGTCATGCACAACATCATCACCAATTATGTCAGGCTTGGCGGCAAGGCCAGGATGATCACGGCATATGGCGATGACAGTTATGGAAAGAGCATCATTGAAGACTTTCAGGAAAACGGCATCGATTACAGCGATTCTCTCTTGGTCAAAGGAGCTTCCTCCGGTGTCTTCATGCAGGTACAGGATGAAAACAATGACATGTATCTGGCGATCTGCGATATGTCGATACTGGAACATATCACGCCTGATTATCTGCGAAGCAAGGAAAAGATCATTGCCAATGCTTCACTGGTGGTCATCGATCCGTCTTTAAGCAATGAATCGATCGAAACGATCATCGATATCTGTAAGGACAAGGTTGGGATCTATATCGATCCGATCTCGGATAACTTCGCTTTGAAGATGAAACCATATGTAAAGTATTTCGATCTGATCAAGCCTAACCGATCTGAACTGGAAAGTCTTTCGGGAATGAAGGTCAGCAATGATAAGGAACTCGATGAAGCCTGTCACAAACTGCTGGATCAGGGACTGAAGAAGATCGTCACTTCACTGTCAAAAGATGGTATCTTGTATATGGATAAAGATATCAGGATCAAGCGCAAGTTCAAGGAAGAGAAGCGCATGGTGAATGCTTCCGGCGCTGGTGATGCGCTGATGGCTGCCTTAGTCTATGGGGAGGTCAATGGCTTGGATGTTTCTGATATCGTAGACTATGGCCTGGCAGCAGGTCTGGCTGCAGTGCGCTGTATGGAAACCATTAACGAAAATATGTCCATAGGATTACTGGACGAGATCATAAAGGAGAGTAAAAAATGAACTACAAAGACTATTTATCAATCACACCGGAGATCGAAAAGGCGATCGCTGAAAACAAGCCGATCGTTGCATTGGAATCAACGATCCTTTCTCACGGTATGCCTTATCCGGAGAACCTGGAATTTGCGCATAAGGTCGAGGAAGTCGTCAGAGGACAGGGTGCCATCCCGGCTACGATGGCGATCCTTGATGGCAAGCTGAAGGTCGGTCTGAATGCGGAAGAACTGGAATTCATGTGTCATGGTGAGAATATCGCTAAGGCTTCCCGCAGGGATGTTGCAGTCTATCTGGCAACCAAGAAACCGGCTGCTACGACAGTTGCGACAACGATGATGATCGCTGATATGGCCGGCATCAGAGTGTTTGCGACAGGCGGCATCGGCGGTGTACACAGAGGTGCACAGGAGACGATGGATATTTCTGCTGATCTGCAGGAGTTCGCTCATACCAATGTATGCGTCGTATCTGCCGGATGCAAGTCCATTCTGGATATCGGACTGACTCTGGAATATCTTGAAACTTATGGTGTTCCTGTACTGGGTTATCAGACGAAGGACTTCCCATGCTTCTATTGTGAATCATCAGGATTTGGTGTTGACTACGATGTCAAGGATGCCGAAGAAGTTGCACGCATCATGAAGACCAAGTGGGATTTAGGTCTTGAGGGCGGACTTGTCGTAGGCAATCCGATCCCACATGAGTATTCCATGGATCATAATGTCATCGACAAAGTCATCGATCAGGCTGTCGAGATGGCAAAAGAAAAGGGCATTCATGGCAAGGCAACGACTCCGTTCCTGCTGGCTACCATCAAGGAACTGACCGGTGGCGATTCACTGGCTTCCAACCTGCAGCTGGCATACAACAATGCGAAGGTCGCTTCCCAGATCGCTGTTGAATACGCAAAGATCAAATAGTTTATTAAAAGACTCTGATAAAGACCATAATGAAGAAGTTTATTTTTATAGCATTGCTTATTTTTGTAATGCTGTCCGGGTGTTCGACTTCCGGATCTGTGGATCATTACGGCAAGGCCCAGGAATACATCGAAGCAGGTGATCGTGAAAGTGCGATCAGCGAGCTTAGTGCTGCCATTCAGGATGACCCTGATAATGCCCAGCTATATATAGAAAGAGCTTATTGCTATATGATGCCTACTGATGTATTAAGCGTCGAGGAAAACTATCAGAAAGCTTATGCCGACTTCTCCAAGGCTCAACAACTGGACCCGGATAACGAAGAAGCCGCAATCGGACTATACTATGCTGAGGTATATCGGGACGAGATCGAGAAAGCCGCAGAAGGACTGATGGAATATGCCAATGGAAAGGATGATCTGTCTGAAAAATATCAGAAACTGATGGATGATGTCCGTGACGGTTTTATCAGGGACTTTCTTGGCAATACTCATATGGTCACCGGCTATAGCGATGGAAAACTGATCTACACTTTGTATCTGCGATATGATGCAGGCGGGCACGTACGTACTGCCGTCAGCTTTGATGCAAACGGCAATCAGACCGGTTCGGTTGATACTGTATGGGACGGTGATCATTACTCAACGGATTATATCATCGGTCACAAGACAGGCAATCTGTATCGGGTCGAATATACCTTTGATGAGAATGGTCTTCTGAGGGATGAGCGGCAGTATGACATGGAAGGCGTCCTTAGTGACGAATTGCGCTATGAATATGATGAACACGGCTCACGTACATATACCTACTACTATAAGAATGGAACTCTCTTACCTGAAGATTCTTCCTATAATGAGTATGAATATGACAGTGATGGAAGAGTATCCCGTATGTATGACTACACGCTTGACAAAACCTTACATGGTTATATTGATTACCAGTATGACAGCAAGTGCGGAAAACTATCCGGTGAAACCTGTTATGATCCAGATGGCTCTATCAAGTGGTATACCGTTTCCGAATATGACGAAAACGGTAACAAGACTCATGGAGCCCGTTATGATGGTGAGGGAAACCTGCTGGATGAACGATTCTACAAATAAAGATCTATTTATGAGAAAGGACCCTTACGGGTCCTGCTTTTTTGTTTATCCTTTTAATGCTTCAAATGCCTGTTCGAAGTCAGCGATCAGGTCTTTGACATCTTCACAGCCTGTCGAGATACGGATCAGATTGTTGTAGGCTTTCTTCGGGAACATGAGTGTGACGACATCGCCTAAGCTGGTTGCGACAGGCGGGATCCTTGTGGCATCACAGAACTTGCACATTTCTTCATATCCGCCTTTGAGGTGGACACAAAGCATGCCGCCAAACAGTCCATCGTTGAACATCTGCTTTGCCAGTTCATGCTGGCCATGGCTTGGAAGTCCCGGATAAGTGACGAAGTCGACTTCCGGACGGGATTCGAACCACTTTGCCAGAGCCATTGCGTTTTCACACTGCTGGCGCAGTCTTAATGGCATCGTACGGATGGAACGAAGGACGATCCATGCGTTGAACGGGCTGATATGAGAACCCAGGTTGTCGTAGTAGTAACGGACTCTGTCCATATCTTTCTTGCTTCCGGCTACGATACCGCATAATGCATCGCCGTGTCCGACATAGTATTTTGTACCGGAGTTGACGACGATGTCAGCTCCCAGATCGAGAGGATTCATGACGATCGGTGACAGGAAAGTATTGTCAACGATGAACTTGCATCCGTGTTTATGAGCGATCTCAGCGATCTTAGGCAGGTTTGCCAGCTTGAGCTGCGGGTTGGATAATGCTTCCAGATAGACGACTTTCGTATTCGGACGCATTGCTTTTTCAACGTTTTCTACATCGAGGACTTCAACTCTGCATGTTTCAATGCCTTTTGCCGGTAAGATGTCCGCAAACATACTGGAAGTGCACATGAAGGTATCATCGGAACAGATGACGTGGTCTCCTGCATCCAGGAATGACAATAACGCATTGGAAATAGCTGCCATGCCGCAGGCACAGATCACTGCGTCTTCCGCATGTTCTAAAGATGCGACTTTCTTTTCGACAGCGTTTGTCGTCGGGTTTGTTGTACGGGAATAGATATAGATATCAGGAGCCCATTCCGCTCCAAGTGCCAGCATCTCATCATACTGTTCAGCTGTTTCATAGCCGAATGTGGATGTTTCATAGATCGGCGTATTCAGTGCTCTGGTAACGGGATCAGGTCCTTCACCGAGTTTGACCGCTCTGGTCATCAGGCCCATATCTTTGTAGTCTGTATCATACCTGCTCATAAATCATTTTTCTCCTTTATTTTTTACAATACTATGATACCTTATTTGACATCTGTTTCTATATTGAACTAAGTCATTTCAATCAGTGATCATACGTTATAATGGAAATGTATGATCAGATTATGTGTATTTGATATGGATGGCCTGCTTCTGGATTCAGAGCGGGTATTGTACATCAAGAACGGCATGGAAGTATCCAAGATACTTGGCAGACCTTTAAGCAAGGAATTTCTTTGTTCGCTGATGGGAAACAGTTGGGATATCTATCCTAAAAAAGTCCTTGAGGCTCATGGGGAAGATTATCCGATCGATGAGTATCTCCGTCTTTATTGGGAGAGGATCGATAAGATCATTTTTCATGAAGCGATCCCTGTCATGCCGGGAGTCATCGAAATGTTGGATTTCCTGAAAGAAGAAGGGATCCCGATGGCGGTAGCGACTTCCACTATTTATGAAAAGACGATGGCCTGTCTGAAGAACGCCGGAATTGCGGATTATTTTGATTATGTCATTGCCGGAGATATGGTGGAACATGGAAAGCCGGAACCGGATATCTTCTTAAAGGCGATCGAACACTTCGGTGTCGAGGTAAAAGACGCTCTGGTATTTGAAGACGGACATAACGGTGCACAGGCTGCGATCAAGGGCGGATGTCCTTTGATCATCGTTCAGGATCTGGCGCAGCTCACACAAGAAGACTTTGACAAGTCCATCATGGTGATCGACAATATCGCAAAGGCGATCCCGTATATAAAGGAACAGAATGAGACAACCACTGGCATTCAGGCTTAGACCCAGCAGTCTTGATGAGATTTTAGGTCAGAAAGACCTGGTCGGAAAAGATGGTGTGATCCGCAAGTGTATTGAAAACGACACGATCTTTTCGTGTATCTTTTACGGTCCTCCGGGAACGGGTAAGACGACTCTGGCAAAAGTCATCGCCAATGAGCTGCATAAGCCATACAGAAGATTCAATGCGGTTACCGGAAACAAGAAGGATCTCGATGCGATCTTTTTAGAGGCGAAGATGTCGGGTTCTCTGATCCTGATCTGCGATGAGGTCCATCGATTGAATAAGGATAAACAGGATCTGTTGCTTCCACATGTGGAAGATGGTTCTGTCATCTTGATCGGCGCAACGACCGCCAATCCTTATCATTCGATCAATCCGGCCATCCGTTCGAGATGTCATCTTTTTGAATTCAAGCCTTTGAATAATGATGATATCAAACAAGGCATCGCAAATGCGATGGCTTCCAAAGAAGGACTTAATGGCGAATATCAGATCGATGAGGATGCTTTGGATCTGATCTGTGATACTGTCAACGGCGATATCAGATGGGCTTTGAATATCCTGGAGCTTTCAGCCATCATATGTAAGGACAAGAGGATCACTAAAGAGGTCGTCAAAGAAAACTGCAGGAATGTCAACAACCGATCTTTTGCCTCAGATGACGGACATTATGATCTTTTATCTGCTTTCCAGAAGTCGATCAGAGGTTCCGATCCCAATGCAGCCTTATATTATCTATCTTTACTGGCACAATCAGGCGATGTGGAATCGATCTCCAGAAGATTACTGGTCATCGCTTATGAAGATATCGGACTGGCCAATCCGCAGCTGGCGTCCAGAACGATCGCCGCTTGTGAAGCAGCGGAACATGTCGGTTTCCCGGAAGCGATCATCCCTTTGGGTGTTCATGTCATCGACTTATGTCTTTCGCCAAAATCAAGGACAGCGGTGGATGCATTACATAAGGCAACGGATATCGTTGAACACAAGGCCTATGATATGCCGAAGTATCTCAATCTGACTCCGGTCGGATTGAATAAAGAAGAACAGTATTCCTATGACAGGTATGACTGTTTCCATAAGATACAGTATCTTCCGGATGAATTGAAGGATCTCGATCTTTTCCCGTCCTTCAACAACAACCGCTATGAGCAGCAACTGAAGCTGATCTATGAAGAGCTGAAGAAGAATCCAAGGACGAATGACCTGAGGAGATTGTACAAATGATCACAGGGATAGGAACGGATATCGTTGAGATCGCAAGAGTCAGAAAAGCGATTTCTGAATCTTTTATGCGCAAAGTGCTTTCTGAAGAAGAATTTGAAAGGGCGATGTCTTTTTCTGAGGAGAGAAGGATACAGTTTTTGGCAGGCCGTTTTGCCGCAAAAGAATCCATCATCAAGTGTCTGTCTGATCACGAGATCCCCAACATGAACGATCTCAATATCATCAATGATGAAAAAGGAAAGCCGATGATCAGCTATAAGGATTACAAGATACTGATATCGATCTCACATGAGCGAAACTATGCGACTGCAGTCGCGATTCTTGAAGAGGGGGCATAGAAGAATGAAAGGAATGATAATCAGATCACTGATCCTTTTGGGAACGATCCTGATGGCTTACAACATCTTTGCCTTTGTCAGATTTTCCCGTTATATTTCAAAAAAGGGTGAATGGAAAGAGGGAGAAACCACTTTAAGGATGCCGATCGTATTGCTGGTACTGTTTTTCTTCGGCTATATCTTCATCGGCTTGTTCGGTCATCCGGATTATGTCGTTGCCGGTATCCTGTTTGGCGGAAGCATCTTCGTCTTCCTGATGGAAGTGATGGTGGAAAGGATCGCCGAAAGGATCAAGGAGAATGAGCAGCTGCAGTCTGATCTTTCTGCCGAGAAAAGTGCCAACAAAGCCAAGACTTTCTTCCTTTCCAATATGTCTCATGACATCAGAACACCTTTGAATGCGATCATGGGTTTTACCCAGCTGGCAATGGATGAAGAGATCACAAAAGAAGAAAGGATGAACTATCTCGATAAGATCTCCGCTTCTTCTTTCCAGCTGCTTTCGATCATCGATGATGTCCTGGAAATGTCAAGGATCGAATCCGGAAGGCTGGATCTGAAGGAAGAAAACTGCGATCTGAAGGTTCTGATGAATGACATTGCCGATCTGATCGACAATCAGATGAGAGATAAGGAGATCGAGTTCACAAGAGATTTTCAGATGGAACACAACTGTGTTCTGTGTGATAGGACACAGCTTTCCAGGGCGATCATGAATCTGCTTTCCAATGCCTGGAAGTTCACTCCTGAACATGGAAAGGTCACGATTTCTTTAAAGGAGATCGGAAAGCAGGACGAAAAGGTCTTATATGAATTCAAGGTAAAAGATACCGGTATCGGTATGTCTCCTGAATTTCTGAAAGATATCTTCCATCCGTTTGAAAGAGAAAGGACTTCTTCCGTTTCCAAGATACAGGGAACAGGTCTTGGCATGTCGATCACCAAGAGTATCGTCGATATGATGGGTGGTACGATCGATGTCTCTTCTGTGCAGGGACAGGGAAGTGAGTTTACGATCCATATCCCGTTCACGCTTTCCGAAGATGAAAACGCTCCATGTAGGAAGAGGGAAAAGAAACAGATCGACAGTTTTGAAGGACTCAGAGTCTTGCTTTGTGAAGACAATCCGGTCAATCGCGAGATCGCTTTGGCTTTATTGAATAAGGAAGGCTTTATCGCCGATCATGCGGAGAATGGTCAGATCGCTGTCGACAAGGCCAGAGAAAATGAATATGATCTGATCCTGATGGATATCCAGATGCCTGTCATGGATGGATATGAAGCCAGCAGGAAGATCAGGGAAGATGGAAATGATGTGCCGATCATCGCGATGACGGCCAATGCATTCAAGGAAGATATCGATGCGGCTGTATCGGCGGGAATGAACGGTCATATCGCCAAGCCGATCGATGTAGATAACATGTTGAAAACGATCAGTGATGTTTTGAGGAGTTGAAGATGAGATTTGTCAGAAAGAATGAGAATACGAAAAGATATGTCGACAACATCTTTTCAGTAGTCAGGGCTGCCAAGGCTGATCCGGAAGCGATCAATGCGACAGCCGGATGTCTTTATGGAGAAGATGGAAAGATGTTCACCTATCGCTGTGTCTTTGAAAGCGAGGCCAAGATCACGCCTGTCCAAAGAGCTGCCTATGCCGCTTCTCCTGCAGGCAATCAGGAATACATCGATCTGATCGCTGACTTTGTTCTGGATAAAAGAGTCAAGAATCATTTCAAGGCTATGGCAACACCGGGTGGTACCGGTGCGATCGCTTCGGCCGTCAATACGTGTCTGGATGAAGGAGATACCATCATCTATCCTCAGATCTCCTGGGGCAACTACAGGGTCATTGCGGATGAGAGGAATCTCAATGTACTGAACTATGATGTCTATGATCTGAATGATCTGTTCAAAACGATCGATGAAGTTGATGAAAAGGTATTCCTGGTCATCAATTCTCCTTGCGAGAATCCTTTGGGCCACGCCTATCCATTGGATGAGTGGAAGCAGATCATGGATAAGCTCAATTCCTTGGATAAGGAAGTGATATTGTTGTGTGATATCGCTTATATCGATTATGCGACAGGTGATCCAAAGGCTTACTTTGAACTGTTCAATGAGATTTCCGATAATGTATTGGTCTTACTGGCGGCATCCTGTTCCAAGGCTTTCTCCTACTATGGACAAAGACTTGGTGCTCTGATCGCCATCAATAACGATGAGGAATTCTTGGACCACTACATGAATCTGTGTTCCAGGACGGCAAGAGCGACATGGTCGAATCTGAATAATGCGGCAATGCTCAATATTGCGGATATCTTGAAGAATCACAGGGAAGAATATGACGAAGAACTGGAGGCAGCCAAAGGGATGCTGAAGGAAAGGACTGAATTATTCATTAGACAAGCAGGAGATTGTGGTTTAGAATTATATCAGTCTGCCGACGGATTCTTTGTGACTTTGAAGATGAAGGACAACGATGAAAGGGATGCCTACCATAAGAGGCTGCTCGATCATCACATCTATACGATCAAGGTCAATCACGGGATCAGAGTGGGATTATGTTCAGTTCCGCTTGAAACACTCGACGGGCTTGCAGAAAAGATGAAGGAATTATATTGATGGAAGAAAAACAGATAAATGATGTAAACAATAAGCCGCAGTTTGCAATCTTTGACTGGATCGTGTCTTTACCGATCATCAGGATCGTCAAGCCGTTATACGAATGGAAGAAGGCGTTCTGGATCTATTGTTTCTTAGGATTCATTTCTACAGTAGCCAATTATGCGTTCACGATCATTCTGGCGGAATCGCTCAGTTTATATGGAACGATCGCCAATGTTCTGGCGTGGATGCTTTCAACACTGATCTCATTCGTACTGTTCAGATATCTCTACTTTGACAGGACAAACAACAGTTTCATCAATGAACTGATCAAGTTTGCTTCAGCAAGGATCTTCACGCTGGGCGTGGAGGAGCTGACGATCTTACTGTTTGTCGATGTCCTCGGTTTTGATATCAGGATCATCAAGCTGATCCTGATCCCGGTCACGGCGATCACGAACTATTTCATTTCCAAGATCTTCGTTTTCAAAAACAAGGAAGTCAAGGAATAACGATCAGGCAGGGAAACCTGCTTTTTCTATACTTTATGGATTGATGATGATAGAATAATTTAATAAAAATGTGAGGGTCTGATTATGGATGAATTACTGAAACTGCTGGAAAACAATGCGCGTTATGAAGTAAAGGATCTTGCGGCACTGCTGAACGAAAAGGAAGCGGATGTTGAAAACAAGATCAGCGAATACGAGAGAAACAGCGTCATCGCCGGTTATCACACGATCATCAACTGGGAAAAGGCAGATGTGGAGATCTCCAAGGCTGTCATTTTCGTCAACTGCGTTCCGGAGAGGGATGCGGGTTACGACAAGCTGGCTGCCAGGATCGCCAGATATCCGGAAGTGGAATCGCTGTCTTTGATCTCGGGCAAGGCGGAATTCATGCTGGTGGTCAATGCCAGGAACATGCGTGAACTTTCCAGTTTCGTCGCTCACAAGCTGGCTCCTACTGAGGGTGTCAACGGCACTGAGACGATGTTCGTCTTAAAGGAATACAAGAAGAACGGCATCCTTTTTGAGGATGAGCGTGAAGATGGAGAAAGGTTACTTGTTACACCATGATCTTTGATGAGGAAATCAATCAGACCATAAGATATATCAAGCCAAGCGGGATCCGTAAGTTTTTTGATATCGCCGCCACCAGAAAGGGCGTCGTCTCACTGGGTGTTGGCGAGCCGGATTTCATCACGCCATGGCATATCAGAGAAGAGGCCATCCATGCGATCGAAAAGGGCAGGACTTTCTATACCGGAAACAAGGGTCTGCCTGATCTGAGGAAAGGGATCTGCGATTACTACAAGAGACGTTTCGATGTCGATTATGATCCGGATAAGAACTGTATCATCACAGTCGGCGGTTCCGAGGCGATCGATATCATATTGAGGACCGTCTTGAAACCGGGTGATGAGGTCATCCTTCCGACTCCAGCATATGTCGCTTATGCGGCGATCATTGAAATGGCCGGAGGCAAGGTCGTTGAAGTGGAACTCAAGGAAGAAGATGAATTCAAACTGACTCCGCATGCCTTAAGAAATGCGATCAGCGAAAATACGAAGGCTGTCATACTCAACTTCCCAGGCAATCCGACAGGCGGCATCATGACGGGCAGCGATTACAGGAAGATCGTTCCGATCTTGAAGGCACACAACATCTTTGCGATCACCGATGAGATCTATGCGGAACTCACTTATGAAGGAAAACACTGTTCGATCGCTTCTTTCGATGAGATCAAGGACAGAGTCATCGTCATCAACGGTTTCTCCAAAGCTTATTCGATGACCGGCTATCGTGTCGGTTATATCCTGGCACATCAGGATATCATCGATATGGCTTTGAAGATCCATCAGTATACGATCATGTGTGCGACCACACCTTCCCAATACGCAGCGATTGAAGCCGTTAACAACGGCGATCGCGATATTGAGGAAATGTTTCTGAGTTTCAAGCAGAGAAGGAATTACATCGTCAAGGAACTCAACCGCATCGGTCTCAAGACCCATATGCCTCAGGGTGCTTTCTATGTCTTCCCTTCAATTCAGATCACAGGTCTGAAGTGTGAAGAATTCTGTGAGAAGCTGCTCGATGAAGAAAACCTCGCCCTTGTCCCAGGCAACGCGTTTGGTGATGCCGGAGAGGGCTATGTCAGGATCTCCTATGCTTATTCTCTGGATGAGATCAAGCTGGCGATTGAAAAGCTCGAGCATTTCCTTGGGAAATACAGATGATTTAAGGAACGAAAGTTCCTTTTATTTTATAATTGAGATGTACGAGGTGGTAACAGTATGAAAATTGGTGTATTAGGTACAGGTACCTGGGGTATTGCGCTGGCAAGGATGCTGGCGAATGACAACTATGAAGTGACAGCCTGGTCGGCGATCGAGAGTGAGATCGATGAGCTGAGCACGAAGAGGATCCATAAGAATCTTCCGGGAATGGTGGTCCCTGATTCCATCGTTTTTACCAAGGATATCTCTGAGGTATGTAAGGATAAGGAGATCTTACTGTTTGCGGTTCCTTCGGTCTTTGTCAGATCGACAACTGAAAAGGCAAGAGACTTCATTCCTGACGGACAGATCATCGTTGATGTCGCCAAGGGTATTGAAGCGGATACTCTGTTTACGATGTCTCAGGTCATCGGGGATGTTTTAAGTGACGGCAAGCACGACAACATCAAGATCGTTGCACTGTCGGGTCCGACACACGCAGAAGAAGTTGCCAGAGATATGCCAACAACGATCGTTTCTGCCTGCAAGGATGAAAGTGCCGCCAGGAAGGTCCAGGATATCTTCATGAATACATGTATGAGAGTCTATACCAATGACGATGTCTTGGGTATCGAGTTATGCGGTGCTTTGAAGAATATCATCGCTCTGGCTTCCGGTATTTCCACCGGACTTGGAAATGGCGATAACGCAAAGGCTGCGATCATCACCAGAGGCATGGTCGAGATGACAAGGCTGGGTCTGGCGATGGGTGCCAAGCAGGAGACTTTCTCAGGTCTGGCAGGTGTCGGCGATCTGATCGTCACAGCGACATCCATACATTCCAGAAACAATCGATGCGGCATGCTGATCGGACAGGGTGTCAAACCTTCCGAGGCTGTCAAACAGGTTGGCATGGTCGTAGAAGGCGTCAATGCCTTGCCGGCAGCGATGAGACTGATCGAAAAGTATCAGGTCGAGATGCCGATCACCGCCATGGTCAATGCGGTCGTCAAAGAAGAAGTCGATCCGGCTACGGCAGTGGCTGCTCTGATGGGCAGAGACAAGAAAAACGAAATGAATTTCAGGGATTAAAAAAGAAGAGAACTAGTCTCTTCTGTAAAGATCTCTGGTGTAGACTTTATCGACTACATCATCCAGACAGCTGTCGTAGCGGTTCGCAATGATCGCCTGCGACAGCTTTTTGAATTTATTGAGATTGTTGACGACTTTCGATCCGAAGAAGGTATCGCCGTCTTTGAGTGTCGGTTCGTAGATGATGACCTCTGCTCCTTTGGCTTTGATACGTTTCATGACACCCTGGATGGAGGATTGTCTGAAGTTATCGGAATTGGATTTCATCGTCAGACGATAGACGCCCACGACGACTCGTTTTTCTTTCTGTCTGTCGTATTGAGCGGAATTGCCATAGGCTCCTGCGATATCCAGGACTCGATCGGCGATGAAGTCTTTTCTGGTCCTGTTGGATTCGACGATCGCTTCGATCAGGTTTTCCGGTACATCTTCAAAGTTGGCCAGAAGCTGCTTGGTATCTTTCGGCAGACAATAGCCGCCATAGCCGAAGGATGGATTGTTGTAGTGAGTTCCGATACGCGGATCCAGGCAGACTCCGTCGATGATGGATCTGGTATCCAGTCCTTTTGTTTCGGCATAGGTATCCAGTTCGTTGAAGTAGGAGACTCTCAGTGCCAGATAGGTATTCGCAAAGAGTTTGACGGCTTCCGCTTCGGTCAGGCCCATGACTCTGGTGTCGATGTCTTCCTTGATCGCACCTTGTGCCAGAAGGGTGACGAATTCTTCAGCTGCTTTGACGTTTTCCTTATCTTCCAGATCCGCTCCGACGATGATCCTGGATGGATAGAGATTGTCATATAAGGCTTTGGATTCTCTTAAAAATTCCGGTGAGAATAAGATCCTGCTGTTATTCTTTACTTTTCTGATCCTTCTGGTGAAGCCGACAGGGATGGTCGACTTGATGATGATATACGCATCGGGATTGTATTCCATGACCAGGTCGATGACCGTTTCAACTGCGCTGGTATCGAAGTAGTTCTTTTGCGGGTCGTAATTGGTTGGCGCTGCGACGACTACATAATCGGTATCGCTGTAGGCGTACTTCGCATCTAATGTTGCCTCCAGATCCAGATCCTTGTTTTTCAGATAGTCTTCCAGATAGTCATCCTGGATCGGTGATCTCTTCTGATTGATCAGATCGACTTTCTCTTTAATGATATCGACTGCTTTGACGCTGTTGTGCTGGGCAAGCAGGACGGCGATCGACATGCCGACATAGCCCGTTCCGGCAACGGCGATCTTGCGCGATATGATCTGCGTTTCTTTCTTTGTTTCTTTTGCGTTTTCTCTTATCTCTTCAAAGTCGAAGTTCAATACTTCCATGAGATCTTCCAGCTGCGGAATTGACGGCATATAACTGCCGTTTTCGATCTTGGAGATCATTGCACGATTGATATTTGTCTTCTTTGCCAGCTGAGACTGGGAAAGATTGAGTTTTTCCCTTTTGTTCTTTATTACTTTTGATAGGTTTTCTATACTGATCCTGTTCATAAATGAAACCTCCCTTATTATGTTATATAAAATAACATGAAATTACAATAAATAGATTGATAATGTTATTAATAGTAACATTGAAAAGAATGAATGATGGTAGTATGATAAAGCTATGCTGAATGAAAAAACGATACTTGTCACCGGAAGCAACGGCTTCATCGGTTCCTATCTCACGATGAGATTACTGAAAGAGAATGAAAACATCCATATCGTCGGTGTCGACAATATGAATGACTATTATGATGTTGCAATCAAGGAATATCGCTTGAAGAAGATCAATGATCTGAATCGGGATTATACTTTCATCAAGGGAGATATTTCCGATAAGGCATTCATCGATGATCTGTTTGAGAAATATCACTTCGATCTGGTCGTCAATCTGGCTGCTCAGGCAGGGGTGAGATATTCGATCGAGAATCCGGATGTCTATATCGAGTCCAATGTCATCGGCTTCTATAACATATTAGAGGCTGTCAGACATCATCCAGTCGATCATCTGATCTATGCATCGAGTTCTTCCGTATACGGAGGGAATACGAAGGTTCCTTTCTCTACGGATGACAAGGTCGATCATCCTGTATCTTTATATGCGGCTACAAAAAAGACGAATGAGCTGATGGCTTATACTTATTCTCATCTCTATGGGATCAAGAGTACCGGTCTTCGTTTCTTTACGGTCTATGGTCCGGCAGGTCGTCCTGATATGGCATATTTCTCATTCACGAAGAAATTATTGAATGGGGAAAAGATCAGGATCTTCAATTACGGCAACTGTAAGCGTGATTTCACTTATGTCGACGATATCGTAGAAGGGATCATCAGGATCATGGAAAAGGGTCCGAAGCAAGATTACAATCTCTACAATATCGGCAATCATCATCCGGAGAATCTGATGGATTTCGTCTATACTCTGGGTCAGTGTCTCAAGGATGAAGGACTCTTGAGTGAGGACTTCAATATCGATGAACACATGGAACTGGTAGAGATGCAGCCAGGTGATGTGGAAGTGACTTATGCGGATACGACACCGCTTCAGGAGGATTACGGTTTCAAGCCGGATACTTCTTTAAAAGAAGGGCTGAGTCGTTTTGCGAAGTGGTACAGGGACTTTTACGGGAATTAAGGAAAAGATTTGAACAGGCGGAGGGTAATCCGCCTTTTTCATCTTTTCTATGTTAAGATTTAGATGAAAGAAAGAAGGAAAAAATATGATAAATAAACCTGTAGTTCTAGTGGTAATGGATGGCGTCGGCGAAAGCGATAAAGTCGAAGGCAATGCCGTCAAGAATGCCTATACACCGAATCTGGATCATCTGAAGGAAACTTGTCCGTGGACCAAGATCAAGGCTCATGGCGAGGCTGTGGGTCTTCCAAGCGATGACGATATGGGCAACTCCGAAGTCGGCCATAACGCCATCGGTTGCGGACAGATCTATTCTCAGGGTGCCAAACTGGTCAATGAATCGATCGCAAATGGTTCGATCTATCAGAGTGAGACCTGGAAACAGCTGATCGAAAACGCAAAAGGTCATACTTTGCATTTCCTGGGATTACTTTCAGATGGCAATGTCCATTCCAATATCTCTCACCTCAAGGCGATGATCGCCGAGGCGAAGAAGGAAGGCATCAGCAGAGTCAGAGTTCATGTTCTGATGGATGGCAGAGATGTTCCGGAAACTTCCGGTCTGAAGTATATCGATGAACTGGAAGAGCTGATGGCTTCATTAAATGATGACAGCTTTGATTCAGCGATCGCTTCCGGCGGCGGCAGAATGTATATCACGATGGACCGTTACGAAGCTGACTGGGAAATGGTCAGAAGAGGCTGGGATTGCCATGTTGCAGGTATCGGCAGACAGTTTGAAAGCGCAACAGCTGCGATCGAGACTTACAGAAATGAATTAGGTGTCAACGACCAGAACCTGCCTGAATTCGTCATCGTCAAGGATGGCAAGCCGGTTGGTACGATCGAGGATCATGATTCTGTCATTTACTTCAACTTCAGAGGTGACAGAGCCTTAGAGATCTCCAGAGCTTTCGACAACAACAACTTCAAGTTTGAAAAATCAAAGGAAGTCGATGTCTTATACGCAGGCATGTTGGAATATGATGGTGACTTACATATCCCGAACCACTATCTGGTAAATCCGCCGGCAATCAAGGATACGATGTCCGAGTATCTGGTGAAAAACAACATCAGGACTTATGCGATCTCCGAGACACAGAAGTTCGGTCATGTGACTTACTTCTGGAATGGCAACCGCAGCGAAAAGTTCTCCGATGAACTCGAGACCTGGGTCGAGATCAAGTCTGATCTGTGCCCATTCGACGAGAGACCTTGGATGAAGTCTTCTGACATCACCGATCAGCTGGTAGAGGCGATCGATTCCAAGAAATATACGTTCTTAAGGACCAACTTCCCGAATGGCGATATGGTCGGTCATACCGGAAACTATGAGGCAACGATCATCGGTGTCGAGTCTGTTGACCTCAACCTCAAGCGCATCATGGATGCCTGTGACAGGAACGACTGTGTCTTACTGATCACAGCTGATCATGGCAATGCGGATGAGATGTATGAAAAGAGAAAGAAAGAGACTGATCCGATCAAGCCGAAGACTTCTCACACTCTGAACAAAGTTCCGTTCATCATCTACAATGCGGGTGATGTCACGATCAAAGAGGGTGAATTCGGTCTGAGCAATATCGCTGCGACAGTCTTCAAGCTCCTGAACCTGGAAGTTCCTGCTTCCTGGGATGAGGCAATGATCTAGGAAAGGATTACTTTATCGGAATGATTAGTATCGAGAAACTGAGAGAATACGGCGCAGATGTGGACGCAGGTCTGGCTCTGTGCATGAACAATGAGGATTTCTATCTGCGTATGGTCTCCATGATCATTTCTGAGGCATCATTCGATCAGCTGGAAAAGGCAATCAGTGAGAATGACCTGGAAGAAGGATTCAAGGCTGCCCATGCGCTGAAGGGTGTTTCGGGAAATCTGTCACTGACTCCTTTGTATCAGAAGGTCGTTGAGATCACAGAGCTTCTGAGATCTCATACGGAAATGGATTATTCCGAAATGTTAAAGGGGATCCTGGATGAAAAAAAGATCCTTGAGGATCTCATCAACGATTAAGTAAAAAGAAGAGTGACTGCGGTCACTCTTCTTCGTCATATTCATATGTGATCTTGAGATTGCCGAATTCGTCGGCAACTTCATCAAAGACATCCAGCACTTTTAATGAGAATCTAGAAAGATCGTCGGAATTCATGACGATGACTTCCGTGTCATCCTGTTCACACAGGCAGTCATAGAGGGCATCGAGGTTTTCTCCGTAGTAGTCGGGGAAGTCGAAGAGTTCCTTGAGATATTCATGTCCTCTTTTGTCGAGTTCATGGATATCCATGACGATCTTTTTTCTTTCGATATTGGATTCGTTTTCGGAAAAGCTCAGTGTGATGTTTCCGTAATCGTCTGCTACTTCATTGATCAGGCGGATGATCGCTGAAGAAAAGTCATCGAGCTGATCATAGTTTTCGACCAGGAATTCCGTTTCTTCCAGATAAGTCAATGATGCATAAAGGGATTCAAAGTCTTCTCCCTCAAAGTCAGGCAATATGGCCTGAAGGTAATTGAAACCGAGCTCATTGAGCTGGCCGATATCCAGTGTGATCTGTTTCATCATGGTTCTCCATATAGCAGTTCAAAAGTCTTATAGTGATCGCCGGTATAGTAAATAAGCCCATCATCGGAAAAGACGATGCGTTTGGCATTCCTTGTTCCGCCGTTGTAGTCGATATCGCATTCGTAGTAATTTCTTCCTTTTTTGTATGGAAGTCCTTCCTCTTCTCTGTAGGTGAAATAATCTCCGCCGATGGAACAGCCTTCACAGACTTCCTGCAGGTTTCCTTTGGAAGGGACCCAGCCGAGCTTTCTGGCTTCTTTTTTGGTGACGAAATTGTGAGGCAGTTCTCCATAGGTGATCAGATACAAGGCGACATCTTCCTTGGAAGTATAGCTTCCTTCATAGTCGATCGTCTCAACGATATCCGGTATGACTGGCTCTACCGGTTCACTTGGCTGATAGAAGAAGCGTGAACCGATATATAATGCGGCCGACAGAAGGACGGCGATCAGGATGAATCTGAATAATCTCTTCATAGCTTTATTATAACAGTTAAGATTTCTTTGAGATGTGAAAGAAGTGGGTGGTCTCGAGGTATAATAAAAGTAGAGAGATTGTCTCATGATCAAAGGGGACGAAGATGAATAAAGCAGTATATCTATTGTTTCTGATCGGCTTGGGATCTTTCTTTTCCAGGCTGGTCTTCAACTCAGATCATGTTTTTGTCATGTATGGCTTTCTGGCATATCTTGTTTTGATATGCATCGGCTATGTCGTGAAACTGAAAAGATAAGAGGGAACTATGAAAGATAAAGAGATTGAAAGGATCATTCATCAGGAAGAGGATCGTCAAAGACATAATATCGAACTGATCGCTTCCGAAAACTACTGTTCAAAGGATGTCATGGAAGCGGTCGGCAGCTGTCTGACCAATAAGTATGCGGAGGGATATCCCGGAAGAAGATACTATGGCGGCTGCATCAATGTGGACGAATCGGAGGCTCTGGCAAAAGAAAGGGCATGCGAACTCTTCCATGCGGAACATGCCAACGTGCAGCCTCATTGCGGTTCTTCTGCCAATATGGGGGTCTATCGCGCGATATTGAAGCAGGGTGACAGGATCTTGGGCATGTCTTTGGATGCCGGAGGACATCTGACTCATGGCTATAAACTGAGTTTTTCGGGAAAAGACTATGAGACTTTCAGCTATGGCGTGGATCGTGAAACCGAGATGATCGATTACGATGAGGTCGAAAGGATCGCTCTGGAAGTAAGGCCGAAGCTGATCGTAGCCGGAGCAAGCGCTTATGCCAGGTTCATCGATTATGAAAGATTCAGATCCATCGCCGATAAGGTCGATGCCTATCTGATGGTGGATATGGCCCATGTGGCAGGTCTTGTTGCGGCAGGTCTTCATCCTTCTCCTGTTCCATATGCGGATTTTGTGACATCTACGACTCATAAGACTTTAAGAGGTCCCAGAGGCGGTCTGATCTTATGCAAGGAGAAGTATGCCAAGGATCTCGATAAGGCGGTATTCCCTGGGATCCAGGGCGGGCCGTTGTGCCATGTGATCGCCGGCAAGGCCATCTGTTTCTATGAGGCGATGCAGCCGGAATTCATCGAATACCAGAAACAGGTCATCAGAAACGCGAAAGTGCTGGCCAATACATTGAAAGAAGAAGGCTTCCGTATCGTATCGGGAGATACCGATAATCACATGGTGCTGGTCGATGTCAAGAATTCGCTTGGAATCACCGGCAAGCAGCTGGAAGAAAGACTGGATGAAGTCAATATCACGGTAAACAAGAACGCGATCCCGTTTGACAGCGAGAAACCGGCATATACCAGCGGTGTCAGGCTCGGTACTCCGGCAATGACGACGAGAGGTTTCAAGGAAGAAGAATTCATTGAAGTGGGAAGGATCATTTCTCTGCTTGCCCATCATCCGGAAGATCAGGGAAGCATTGAAGAGGCAAGGTCAAGAGTCGAAAAGCTGATGGAGGCTTTCGTATAATCTCTTAAAAGACGATTCTTTATGTCACTTATTAGACTCAAATAGCTTAAAATATTAATTAATAAGGTTACTTTTATCATTAAAGGAGCTCAATATGGGTATCAGGTTTGCGAAGTCGATCAAGATCGGCAATTATCTCAGAGTCAATTTCACCAAGAACGGTGTCAGTGCGACCATCGGTAAGAGGGGTGCTTCCGTCAATATCGGTACCAAGGGGACTTATCTGAATCTGTCTCCTGCGGCAGTTGGTATGACCGGAACAGGTCTTTCTTATCGCCAGAAGATCGCCGGCGGCATTTTGGGGAATAAAAAGAAAAAGAAAAAGACCGTTTCTTCTTCCGGTGTGAAAAAGAAGACTTATATTTCTGCTGAAGAAGCTGAACAAAGAAAAACTTCTTCATTAAAGAAGAAAGGCGAAGAGACAAAGGAAGAACTGCTTCTTGAAGAAGATGCCAAAGAAGATGCCGTCGATGTCGTAGAAGAATATGAAAAGAATCAGGAAGCGATCGTCAACCTGCACAAGTATACCGCTCCGGTCATGACCAAGAAACAGTATCGCAAATATGTCGACGAACTGGATTCCGAGGCGATGAAGGAACTTTGCGAATATGCGATCGCCGGTGATGAGGATACGATCGAAAACATGGTGTCTTCTTTCATGAACAATCTGGAACTGGCATATGATGTCAGAGTCAACTATGAGCTGGAAGATGATGTCCTTTATGTCGACCTGGATCTGCCGGAGATCGAAGATCTCGACAGGCAATATCCTGCATACAACAACGGAAAGACTTTATACAAGAGAAAGACCAACGCAGCCATGAAGGAAGAATATGCCAGACTGGTGCTGTCACTGGGCGTTTTCCTGACTGCCAACTATTTCAATGTCTCATCCTATATCGATGAGGTCGTCATGTCGGCATTCACGACAGTCAGAGACAAGAGCGGTGATCTGGTCGATCAGTATCTGTATTCCGTCAAATACAAGAGAGAGGCTTTTGAAAAGTGTGATCTCAGCAAGGTCGATGATCTCTATCAGTTCATCCTGAATTTTGAAAACAGGATCAATATGTCGACAGCCTACAACTTCAAGGCGATCAAGCCTTATGAGATGGAGTCTGTCATCAAGACTAATGAACTGGTGGATGATGCTCTGAAGGCTCTCAAGGAACTGGGTTACAAGTCTTCCGATCTGAGCAAGATCGCAGAAAGACTGAATGAATATCGTTATGAAACGGCAGGAGAATACCTCAAGGAAGGTTTAAGACTGCTGAGAGAAGAGAAATAAAGGATAGGAACGGGATATCGTTCTTCTTGTTTATCCGATAACAGTAAAATGAAGCTCAAAGTCTTTTTGAGCTTCTTATTATTGTTCTGCCTATGCGGTTGCGGCAGCGAAGCAAGCGCAGAGGAAAGCGGGAAGACGCCTGATGAACCATTGCCGCCGGAAGAAAGATATGAAGTACCGGAATTTGCGGAGTCGGTTTTTGATAAGGATGCCGCTGAAAGCAAGAACGGTGCCTATATCGATCTTTCTCATGTGGAAGAAGGCTATGTAGCCGTTTCGGCAACATCGGATTCCAAGCTGAAGTTTCAGGTTCTGACAGATGAGACTTACAATTACGATCTTTCAAAGGAAGGGGATGTGGCCATATTCCCGTTACAGTCGGGAGATGGAAAATATACCTTCCGGGTCATGG
>JAFYHT010000067.1 GCA_017539025.1 Erysipelotrichaceae bacterium | reverse complement strand
CCGATATTGAAGTACTTGCCGACATCTCTTAACCATTCGATGTAAGTAAAGTCTTTCAGCCAGTCGTAGTTGTTGACGACTTCAAAACCGAATACCTTCTCAGCCTGTGCCTTGAGACATTCAAAGTTGTGGTTGACTTCTTCCACGGTGATCATCGGTCTTTCCGCATCGGGTTTCGGGTCGCCGATCAGGCCGGTTCCACCACCGACCAGAAGGATCGGATTGTGTCCGGCATCCTTTAATCTTTTCGAGATCAGAAATGACGAAAAGTGACCGATATGCAAGGAATCTCCAGTCGGATCGGTACCGATGTAGAAGGTCATTCCGCCTTTATTCAGAAGATCCCTTAATTCAGGAGATGATTCATCCTTGATGAGTCCTCTCCATTGTAAGTCTTCATATATTCCCATAAAAATCTATTCCTTTGTCGTTTTCTTAGGAGAATACAAGGCATTGAGCCTCTTCTCCTTTTCCTCTACCTGTTCATCTTTCAACATCTTCGTCATCAGTCTCATTGAGATCGCACCCAGATCATAAGCCGGCACGACAAACGAAGAGATCTCCGGACGTACAGAAGAAGTATACTTGCTTTCATTCATGCAGACAAGATCCATGTCTTCCGGAACGGAAATGCCCTGGCCCTGCGATGCATTTAATGCCGCCATTGCCTGTGAGTCCCTGTTGGCAACGAATACCTGATGCTTATGCGTCTTGAAGTAGGACTTCAGGAACTTATAAGTCGAACGATTGTCCTTGGAAACTTCGATATATCCGTGATATTCCTTGCCATACTTGGCAAACGCTTCTTCCGCACCCAGTTTCATCATCCTGGAAACAACATCATTCCTGTGATCCTGCAGAATCGCGATATCTTCAATGCCCTTTTCCAGATAGGAATCACACAGTTCATAGACTGCCTTGCGATAATCGACATAGACGGAACAGATATTGTCAGCCGAGATCTGTGAGCACATCACGACCATCGGGATATTGTACTGTTCCAGTAATTTCACGGAATCATCCAGATCCTTGTCGGCATAGATGATGACACCATCGACTCTTGACTTGATGACCTCATCGATGATCTCTTTGATATCGGTAACACCCTCTGTGATCGTATGCAGATAGACGGAATAGTCATAGATCTTGGCGACATCACAAAGGCCGTTGATGACTCTTCCCGAGAAAGAGATCGAAGTGGAAGGAATGATCAGACCGACTGTGGTCGTGCGTGACAAAGCCAGACCCTGCGCAATCGCATTTGGTCTGTAGCCGAGCTTGTTGATCGCCTCTTCTACCCTCTTCCTGGTATCTTCCTTGACGACAGTAGAGCCGTTGATGACTCTGGACACCGTAGCCAGCGAGACATTGGATTCTTTCGCAACTTCATAAATCGTAACTTTTTTCATTGATCTTCACCATCCGGCATCAGCCAGCCTTTCAGGATCTCCAGGGTCTTTTCTGCGATATCCACGGCACCGGCCTTGGCTTTAACTACAGTTTCCCTGACATCCTCTCTGTTGACGAACTCATCGATCCTGTTGCCCGCATCTTCAACGATGTTTTCAACACTTTTCTTCACTTCTTCAACGAAGTCCGTCTTTTCTTCTGTTTCTTCAACAGTTTCTTCTTTTATTTCCTCCTCAGGCTTCTCTTCCTCCTGAGGTTCTATTTCTTTTACTTCTTCCTCAGGTTTCACTTCTTCCTGAGGTCTCATTTCTTTCTTCAGCTCACAGATCCTGTCCATCGCATTCTCATAAAGCACTTTGGATCTCGCTTTGATCGTATTGACTGCCTGATCGAATTCATCCTTATCTGTCAGCTGTTCGCCCATCTGATTGAGCTTTTCACTGACATCATTGAAAACCGTGATCGCCTTGTCTCTGATGAAAAGCACCTTTTCAGCGATCTCATCGTCAGCACCCTCACTGATCGCGGTCAGAGTATCGATCTTCTTCTTCAGATCCTCAACAACTTCTTTGACGCTTTCTTCAAGATACTTCTCTTCCATCGTTATCCTCCTATGATATCCTCAGGACTCGGATCCTTGAGTTCTTCTTCCTTGGTGAAACCATCGACAAACTCAACGACTCTTTCCTTGATATCACCGGCATTATGTACGACAAAATCCTTGGCATCCTTGACAGCCGCAACAGTCGCATCGTGTGCCTTATCTACCGTACCAGATACCTTGACAGCGGTATCAAGCGGAGCCTGTACCTTTTCAATGGAACGATCGACCAGATCGATCGTCGTATGAGTTTTTAATAACGTTGAATCAACACTTGATAAAAGCTTGATCAGTCTGATCAGAAGAATGATCACGCAAACAAGGCAGATTGCCCCCAGTATAGGAATCAGATCTCTGCTGAGATCTCTAAAAGCCACGATAAAAGCATCCATATTCTCACCTTCCTCATCAATATATTAATCAAAAATGTAAAATTTTTCAATAATCTGTATGCCTTTTCAAAGAAAAAAGGAACTAGATCAGTTCCTTCACCATTTCAGCGATATTGTAGATATCCTTGGAAGACATGAATACCAGACATTCACCCTTGTGCCTTGCCAGCATCTTTGCCCCCTCCTCATTCTCAGGAAGGATCACAGAACCCGGTATCATATCAGCCAGATAAGAGATATCGATATCCGTTCCATCCTGCTTGTCATCGATCGAAGTGAAATCCAACAAGTAGATCTCATCCGCCTTTTCCAGAGCCGTCTTGAACTGCTCAGCGAAATACAGGACTCTGGAAGCACGATGCGGTTTGAATATCGCAACGATCTTGCGATCAGGATATCTTGTCCTGGCTGCCTCGATCGTCACACCGACTTCCGTCGGATGATGAGCGTAATCATCAATGAAGATCGTATCCTTGTATTCTTCAATGACATTCCTTCTCTTTGGACCGACATAGCCATGTAATGCCTTTTCAACTGTTTCATGATCAAAACCCATGTATGCAGACAGAGATAAGACACCCAGGATGTCGATCAGCAGGTGATAGCCGACAAATGGGACGTGATAGCGATGAAGTTTTTCACTTTTATACATCAGATCGAAAGACGAGCTGTTTTCATCGGAAACGATATTCTCCAGATAATAATCATTCGTATCATTCAGACCGAAAGAATAAGCTTCCGTATCAAATTCCAGTTTCCTGCACCACTCATCATCGCCATAATAGAAGACGGCCTTTGAAACATTGTGAACGAATTCCTGATAGGCATCGAAGTAATCCTGTTCATCCTTGAAGTAGTCGACATGGTCGATCTCGATATTGGTGATGATCGCATATTCCGGATGATAAGCCAGGAAATGTCTTCTGAATTCACAGGACTCGACACAAAGATATTCGCTGTCTTTCTCTAGGAAACCTTCTCCATCGCCGATCAGGAAACCTGTCTTTTCAAAAGCGGAGAAGACTGTCTTGGCGATCGTAGTCGTCGTAGTCTTGCCATGAGAACCGCAGATCGAAACGGAATGATAGTTCTTCATCAGTTCGCCTAAGAATTCATGGTAGCGGAAGCACTTGCACAATTCCCTGGCTCTGACGACTTCCGGGAAGTCCTCCAAAAAAGCATTGCCGATGATCACGGTATACTCAGGCTTGATATTGTTTTCATCAAACGGATAGATCTTGATATTCCTCTTGACGAGTTCATCTTCCGTGAAAAAGTGTTTTTCCAGATCGGAACCGCAGACTTCATATCCCAGCTCATACAACATGACGGCCAGGGAAGCCATTCCGGTACCTTTAATGCCGATAAAGTAATACATCATTCATCCTCATTGAAGAGAGAGAAAAGATCCAGCTCTT
>JAFYHT010000066.1 GCA_017539025.1 Erysipelotrichaceae bacterium | reverse complement strand
CCGAAAAACTGGTCGGCGAGATGAAGAAGTATTCCAAAGAATCTCAGCTGACGAGTGGTATGGTGCAGACATTTATAGAATCTGTTGAGATAACAGACGACCAGCATGCACAGATCATATGGAAGTTCTCCGATATCTTTATACGGTTCATGAAAGAACAGTAAAACTGAATGCCTATCAGAAAAGAGTTCCAGATTGCAGAGTCCGGAGCTTTTCTTCTGAAAAAGTTCTATATTTTTTTAGTCCTTACTTGACATACGCTGATGAATGTCATCATGCTACAGCTGATACTTATCGAAAAATAATTGATTATTTTAAACCTGAAAGATGCTCTGTAAATGTCACAAATTTCTTTTATTCTACTGTGACAGATTTTGCCAGATTACGCGGTTTGTCGATATCGCAACCCTTTATAACAGCAACATAGTATGCAAGCAGCTGCAGTAAAACAATGATCTGAACTGGCATCAAGCAACGTGATATTTCTTTTAACCTGATAACATATTCAAAACCGTCCACCTCGATGGATTCTGTTGTGATTAGAATGACTTTAGAACCTCTGGCCAGCGTTTCCTGAATATTAGAGATAGTCTTTGCAGCAACTTTTTCTTGCGTTGCCAAAGCAATGACAATCGTGCCATCTTCAATCAAAGCGATAGGTCCATGTTTCAGTTCGCCTGCATAATATGCATCGGCATGAACATAAGAAACTTCCTTTAGTTTCAAACTGCCTTCCAAGGCAACCGGATAATCATGCTGCCGGCCGATGAAATACGCATCCTTTTTGTCTTTGAACAGACCAGACAACTCTTTCACCTGACTTTCATGCTTTAATACTTTTTCCACCAGTTCCGGCAGTTCTTTAAAATCTATGATCAGCTGAATGTCAGGTTTATAACCATTTATCTTTTCCGCGATCTTGATAATCAGGCAGCTAAGCAGAACGATCTGTGTAGTGTATGCCTTGGTACTGGCGACCGATATTTCCGGTCCGGCGCAAGTATATAAACAGACATCCGAGAGTCTGGTAAGAGATGACCCCAAGACGTTGACAACGCCGACTGTTGAAGCTTGTTTCTGTTTTGCCAGTTTGATTGCCGCAATCGTATCCGCCGTTTCACCGGACTGACTGATAAAGATACACAGACACCGTCCATTGAGGTAAGGGTCTCCATAACGGAATTCACTTGCGGGAATTGCATAAACCGGTACATCAGTCAGTTTTTCCAGTTCTTTTGCCGCACTGATGCCCGCATGATAGGCCGTTCCGCAGGCGACAAAATAGATCCTTTCTGTTTTTTTCCAGTCCAAATCCAGTTCATTCAATTCGTTGATTTCTATTTCATCATTGATTATCCTTCCTCTCAGAGTCTCTCTAATCGCTCTTGGCTGTTCGTGGATCTCTTTCAACATAAACGAATCATATCCGCCTTTCTGAGCAGCCTGAATATTATAAGGAGCTGCTATCCACTCCTGTTTCATTTCTTCGCCTTTAAAGTTAAAGACCCGGATATCATCCGGAGACAAGATCGCAACTTCTTTATCTTTTAATGGCAGGATCTGATCCCCATAAGCAAGCAAAGCCGGTGCATCAGAGGCACAGAAAGTTCCTGTTTCATTCTTTCCCAAAATCATCGGGCTCTCTTTTTTGGCCACATATATCTGATCCGGAAACTCTTTGGAAACGATGCAGAGAGCAAAGCTTCCTTTCAGCCGGTTCACGACTTTCAGCAGTGCCTGAAGCATGTCTCCCGTTTCGTGATAATAAACATCATCCAGAAGGTGAACGATGATCTCGGTATCTGTTTCCGATTGAAAGACATAGCCTTTATTCAAAAGCTCCTGTTTCAGTGACAGGTAGTTTTCAATGATGCCGTTGTGAACCAGCGATATCGTTCCGCTACTGTTTGTATGAGGATGAGAATTGAGCTGAGAAGGCACACCGTGGGTGGCCCATCTGGTATGACCGATACCGCAGGTCTGCTGATGAGCTTCCTCATCCAGTTTCGCTTTCAGATTATCCAGTCTTCCGGATACTTTGCAGGTAAATAGATCGCTTTTATCCACCAGAGTGACACCGGCTGAATCATAGCCACGGTACTCCAATTTCTCCAGGCCCTGCATGATAAAAGGCAAGGCAACACTTCTGCCGGTATATCCGGTAATTCCACACATAACAAAAACCTCCTTAATGTCATGAAGGATACCGAATGGATCTGTTCAATCCTCACGAATTGTTTTTTCCCATCGTTCAGGCCGTATCAGGCCTCTGGACCATCCGCCGAATCTTTCGATAAGTCCAGCCCTCGTCAACTGTCCAAAGACAGTCCTGGCGCTTCATGTGCAAATCATCATGACTTTATTATTTTACACGATCGAATATACTGTTATATTTATTTCATTTTATTCTTTCTCCGGCAGCTTTAATGAATCCTTTAAACAGCGGATGCGGTTTGCCCGGTCTTGATTTGAACTCCGGATGGAATTGCACACCGACAAAAAATGATCTGTCACTCAGTTCCACTGCCTCGACCAGGGTGCCATCCGGTGAAATACCACAGATCGTCAATCCGTTTTCTTCCAGTACACCTCTGTAATCATTATTGAACTCATAACGATGCCTGTGACGTTCAGAGATCTCTTTCTGTTCATAGCATTCTTTCATCTTTGTACTATCACTGATGATACAAGGATATGCACCAAGTCTGAGAGTACCGCCTTTATTTACGGAATTACTCTGACCCGGCATGAAATCGATCACCTTGTTTTTAGACAATTCGTTGAATTCGCCCGAATCGGCATCTTCGATCCCCGCCACATTTCTGGCAAATTCGATCACAGCTATCTGCATACCAAGACAGATCCCAAAATATGGAATTCCATTTTCTCTGGCATATCTGCAGGCAGCGATCATTCCTTCTATTCCCCGGCCACCGAAACCTCCGGGGACAATGATTCCATCGCTATCTTTCAACATTTCCGCAACATTGTTTTTATCTATCCTTTCCGAATCGATCCAGTTTATCTCAATATGATATCCCAGCTCATAGCCGGCATGTCTGAGTGCTTCAGCTACTGAAAGATACGCATCATGTAAAGCCACATATTTTCCTACCAGAGAAATTTTCACTGTTTCCTTACAAGCTTTGATCCTTTCTACCATCTTCTCCCAGTCTGAAAGATCAGACTTTCTGTCCGGAAGATCAAGTTCTTCCAGAACGACTTTGGAAAAATCAGAGCGTTCCAGCATCAGCGGAGCTTCATAAAGACAAGGCAACGTCAGATTTTCGATAACACATTTTTCTTTAACATTGCAAAATAGAGCGATCTTCTTGAACACTTCTTTTTCAAGCGGTTTATCACATCTCAAAACGATGATATTTGGGTTAACACCCATCCCCTGCAGTTCTTTGACAGAATGCTGTGTTGGTTTTGTTTTGTGTTCGTCAGAACCCGAAAGAAACGGCACCAGTGTGACATGAATAAAAAGCGAATTCTCTCTGCCCATCTCCAGTGAGACCTGTCTGGCTGCTTCAATAAACGGCTGTGATTCGATATCACCGATGGTTCCGCCGATCTCCGTAATGACGATATCAGCAGATGTTTTTCTGCCAACAGCATAGACAAAATTTTTTATCTCATCTGTGATATGCGGAATGACCTGAACCGTTGAACCCAGATACTCGCCTCTTCTTTCCTTATTCAGCACATTCCAGTAAACTTTACCGGTTGTCAGATTTGAATACTTGTTCAGATCTTCATCGATAAAGCGTTCATAGTGTCCCAGATCCAGATCGGTTTCCGCTCCGTCCTCTGTTACATACACTTCACCATGCTGGTAGGGAGACATCGTACCGGGATCGACATTGATATAGGGATCCAGTTTCTGAGCGGCCACCTTAAACCCTTTTGCCTTTAAAAGTCTGCCAAGGCTGGCTGCCGTAATTCCTTTACCCAATCCGGACACTACTCCTCCGGTTACAAAAATATATTTTGTCATAATTCACCTCACCATATGGATCCAACCTTCGGGACCATCCAGTTCACAATACTGTATTTTCTGGATGCAATCTCTGATTTTTTTACATATCTCACCATATCCATCGGCCGAAGTATCAAAGATGATCCTTCTTCCGTTAACATCGATATTGCCTACCGGGGCAATTACTGCTGCAGTGCCGCATAATCCGCATTCTTTGAATTTATCAATCTCATTTATGCTCATCTGTCTTTCCTCAGTTCTAAGACCGAGATATTCTTCAGCAAGATATTTCACTGATCTTCTGGTGATTGATGGAAGTATGCTTGAAGATTCGGGAAACAGCAGTTTATTATCATGGCTGATAAAAAAGATATTAGCTCCGCCCGTTTCTTCGATGTAAAGGTGTTCTCTGCTGTCAAGATACAAATTCTCATCATATCCTTCTTCGTGCGCGATCTGCAGAGGATAGAGACTCATCGCATAATTGATACCCGCCTTGATATGGCCTGTTCCTTTCGGAGCAGCTCTGTCATAATCGCTGATTCTCAAAGAAATGCTCTTTGCCCGTTCGTCAAAATACGAGCCGACAGGAGATACGATCATTCTGAATTCAAATTCTGTTGCCGGAGATACTCCCAAAACACTGCTGGTTCCGATCATGAAAGGTCTGATATAAAGAGAGCCGTTGCTGCCATATTCCGGTATCATCTCTTCATTTGCCAGGATCACCTGGTCCAGAGCCTCAAAGAATTTTTCTTTCGGAACGATCGGCATCACCATTCTTTTACAGGAATCTGCCATTCTTTCGGCATTCAGATCAGGCCGGAAACAGACGATCCTTCCCTCTTTTGTTCTGTAAGCCTTCAAACCCTCAAAACAGGATTGGGAATATTGAAACACACAGGCACTTTCGTTTAAGACGATGTTGGGATCTTCACTCAGATATCCGTCATCCCATCTTCCATCCGTAAACTTCATTACAAATCTGTATGGTGCTGCTTTGTAGCTAAAGTTCTTACTGCTCATCTTGTCTCCTCTTTTCTATTCCCACTCGATCGTAGCAGGCGGCTTCGATGTGATATCGTAGACGACTCTGCCAACTCCTTTAACTTCATTGGTGATCCGACGGCTTGTTTCCTGTAATACTTCATAAGGGATCTTCACCCATTCAGCTGTCATGAAATCATCCGTTGATACAGCCCGCAGCGCAACAGTATAACCATAAGTCCGGAAATCACCTTTCACGCCTACAGATCTGGTATCGGTCAGCACAGCAAAGTACTGACTTGTGATCCTGTCGCAGCCGGCTTTTGCGATCTCTTCAGCAAAGATGGAATCTGCTTCTTTTAAGATAGCGAGTTTTTCTTCATTCACTTCCCCTATGATCCGAACAGCCAACCCGGGGCCGGGAAATGGCTGACGATAGATGAGCTGATCAGGAATACCAAGTCTTTTTCCCAATTCACGCACCTCATCCTTAAACAGATCCCGCAAAGGCTCAACGATCTGTGAAAACATCATATTTTCCGGTAAACCACCGACATTGTGATGCGATTTGATCTTTGCTGAAGATCCTTTTCCGCTTTCGATCACATCCGGATAGATCGTACCCTGGGCAAGGATATCTGTGTCTTGTAATTCTTCTGCTTTTGCTTCAAACGCCCGGATAAACTCTGTGCCGATGATCTTCCTTTTTTCTTCCGGATCAGTAACCCCTTTTAATGAATGAAGGAATCGTTCTTTGGCATTCACTCTTTCCAGTCTGATATCGAACTGGCTTTTAAACACCTTTTCAACTTCTTCGGCCTCACCTTTTCGAAACAGACCGTGATCGATCATCACACAGATCAGTTCTTTGCCGATCGCCTGATTAAGAAGTACCGCACAAACCATGGAATCGACACCGCCGGAAAGTCCCAGGATCACTTTTTTCCCTTTTAGCTCTTCTCTGTATTTCCTGACAGACCTGTCCAGAAAATCTTCCATCCTCCAGTTCGGCTTGCAATTACATATCTCAAAGAGAAAATTACGGATGATCTGATTTCCATATTCCGTATGTGAGACCTCCGGGTGGAACTGAACACCGTACAGTTTTCTTTTTTCATCAGCAACTGCTGCATATGGGCACTTTTCGCTTCTGGCTATACACACAAATCCGAGCGGCAGTTTTTTTACCTGATCTGTATGAGACATCCAGCAGATACTCTCTTCCGGTATCTCTTTAAACAATCCGGAATCGCTGACAGATACAGATGTCTTTCCATATTCACTTTTCGTAAGGGCAGTGTCTATCTCTCCATGAGTCAGATAAGTCAGAAGCTGATGGCCATAACAGATCCCCAGTATCGGGATATTCAACTGTGTGATCTTTTCATCCACCCGCGGAGCATCATCGTCGTATACGCTTCTTGGCCCACCAGAAAAGACGATGCCCTTATACCCTGCTTCCGCTGTTTCTTCAATGCTGATCTGATCAAAGTTTTTTATTTCGGCATAGACGTTCTGATTTCTTATCCTTCTTGCGATCAGCTGAGAATACTGCCCGCCGAAATCAATTACCAGGATCTTATCCATAACTATACGTTCACCTGCGCTTTCAATTTAAGCTGTTCTTTATTATCTTCCCTAATCTTCTCTACGACCGTTTTCAGATAATCTTCTGTCTGCTTATCCGCTCTTCCGATATACTGATTCGCTGAAACAAAATCCCTCAATTCTTCAAAAGAAACCACAAAGTCAGGATCTGCGGCAATCATTTCCAGCAGATCATTGCTTTCGCCATTTTTGACTTTTTCTGCCGCCACAAGCGAAAGGACTCTGATCTTCTCGTGCAGTTTCTGCCGGTCTCCTCCCTTTTTGACAGCTTCCATCAGGATGTTTTCCGTAACCATAAAAGGCATCTGTTCATCCAGATGTTTTTCTATGACTTTTTCATTGACTGTGAGTCCGGATGCGACATTCATACACAGATTAAGGATGCTGTCTGCGGCCATAAATCCTTCCGGTATCGCAATCCTTCTGTTCGCCGAATCATCCAGTGTCCTCTCAAACCACTGGCTTGAAGAATTCAGATATGAATTAAACGAATCCGTGATCAGAAATCTTGAAAGTGAAGCGATACGTTCTGATCTCATCGGATTGCGTTTATAAGCCATGGCGGAAGAACCGATCTGTTCTGATTCAAATGGTTCTTCTATTTCATGAAGATGCTGAAGCAATCTAAGATCGTTGGAATATTTATATGCGGAAGCAGCGATTCCGGCAAGAACATTCATCACTCTTGTATCGACCTTACGTGAATAGGTCTGTCCTGAGACGGGATAACAGGCTTCAAAGCCCATTTTCCCGGCAATCTTGCGATCGATCTGACAGATCTTTTCTTCATCACCCTCAAACAGTTTTACAAAAGAAGCCTGCGTTCCAGTCGTACCTTTACAGCCAAGCAGTTTCATTCCGGACAGGACATGATCGAGATCTTCAAGGTCCATCACAAATTCATTGATCCACAAAACTGCCCGCTTGCCGACTGTTGTTGGCTGAGCTGGCTGAAAATGCGTATATGCCAGCGTCGGAAGATCCTTATACTTTTCGGCGAAAGCGCCGAGAATGTCGATCACATTCACCAATTGTCTTCGAATCAGCAGCAGAGCTTCTTTCATCAGGATCAGATCGGTATTGTCACCGACATAACAGCTTGTCGCGCCAAGATGAATGATCCCGGCAGCGTTCGGACACTGCAGGCTATAAGCATAAATATGGGACATCACATCGTGACGGCAGATCGCCTCTCTTTCTTCCGCATCCTCAAAATTAATGTTATCGACATATTCCTTCATCTCATCGATCATCTGCTTCGTTACCACCGGTCTGCCGTTTTCACTCAAGCCAAGCTCCATTTCAGTTTCCGCAAGAGCGATCCAGAGTTTTCTCCAGGTCGAATACTTCTTGTGCTGTGAAAAAAGATACTGCATCTCTTGAGAAGCATATCGTTTAGTGAAAGCAGATACATACTGTTGAGTATTTTTCATCATCTTCTCCGCCTCTCGATATAAGCTTCCCGTTCAGGGCCTACAGAAATATATCTGATTTGACACCCGGTTTCTTTTTCAATCATTTCAACATAATCTCTGGCCTGTTCAGGAAGGCCATCCCATTTCCTGACTTTTGAAATATCACAGTTCCAGCCATCATGATATTCAATTACCGGTTCAGCCTTATTCAGCAAAGACGGAAACGGAAACCGATCTGTTTCTATACCATCGATCTTATATTTGACACATACCGGGATCTTCTCAAGATAACTTAGGATATCCAGTTTGGTCAAAGCGAGTTCCGTAGCTCCCTGTATCTGTACGCCATACTTCGTCGCGACCAGATCAAGCGCACCAACCCTTCTCGCTCGCCCTGTTTTCGCACCATATTCCTTGCCTTCTTTACGCAACTTTTCCGCTTCTTCATCAAACAGTTCACTGACAAAAGGGCCTTCCCCGACGCAGGTCGAATAAGCTTTGACAATGCCCACAGTCTCCTCTATCTTAATCCAGGGACAACCGGATCCGATCGGAGCATAAGAAGCGAGCGTATTGGAAGAAGTTGTATAAGGATAAATGCCAAAATCAATATCGCGCAAAGCACCCAGCTGCGCTTCAAACAGGATCTTCTTATTCTCTTCCTGTGATTCCTTAAGAAATTGCGTCGTATCACAGATATATGGACCGAGTCTCTCCAGATATTCATGGCACCACCTTTTCAAGTATTCCATCGTATATGTTTCTGCACCATACACTCTATCAATGATCAGATTCTTCCACACGCATAGTTCGCTAAGATGTTCATGGAGTCGTTCAGGGAAAAACAGTTCACCGGCCTGTATCGTCTTTTTCTGATATTTGTCGGAATAAAAGGGTGCAATCCCCTGCTTTGTAGAACCATATTTTTTGTCCCTGAGTCTGAGTTCTTCCAGACAATCCAGATCCCGGTGCCACGGCATCAGCAAAGAAGCCCGGTCACTGATCTTCAGATTTTCAGGAGCAACGGAAATTCCTTTTGATGCAAGGAGATCAATTTCCTTACACAGATTTTCCGGATCGACAGCAACATTGTTTCCCAGGATATTAACGATTCCCTGATGGAAGATACCGGATGGCAGAAGATGCAAAGCAAATTCCCCGTATTCATTGACCACCGTATGTCCGGCATTGCCTCCGCCTTGATAACGAACGACGATATCAAAATCTTTGGTCAGCAGATCGACCATCCTGCCTTTTCCTTCATCGCCCCAATTGATGCCTACTACTGCACAATTATTCATGTCTCCTCCTGATTTCCATTTCTTTAATCAATAGAAAACAACAGATCACCATAGTCAGGCATTGGCCAATATTCTTTGGCACAGAGTTTTTCCGCCTGATCACATGCTTTTCTTAATTCAGTCATCTTATCAAGGACAGCTGTCTTAATCAGTTTTGCATCCTTTTCAATATCGACACCATCGACATCCTCAATCATCTGATCAAGCTCACCCGTTCCTTTATACATCTGTTCATTCAGTTCACTGAGTTTCTTGATCAGATCTTTTTCATATGAAAATTCCTTTTCACCAAGGATCTCTTTTCTCTTACCTGCTGCATCACACAAAGAATCAATATACCTGTCGATGGAAGGAAGGAAACTCTTCATGATCAGAGAAGACATTGTTTTCGCTTCGATCATGATCGTCTTACAATAGTTTTCCATCTGGATCGCATAACGCGAACGCAATTCAGACTCACTATATACTTTCAGACCCGTCAGCATCGCAATATTCTTTTCCGCAATCAGATAAGGAATACAGTCAGGCGTTGTCTTTAAATTCAGCAAGCCTCTTCTTTCCGCTTCCTCTACCCAGCTTTCATCATAACCATTGCCATTAAAGACGATCCTCTCATGTGCTTTGACTTCTCTTCTGATCAATTCGTGTAATCCCTTTTTGATATCCTTTTCTCCTTCCAGCTCATCGGCAAAGATCCTGAGGGTATCAGCGACCGCCGAATTCAGCATCACATTCAGACAGGCAGTCGAATCGGATGAACCTAACATTCTGAACTCAAACTTATTTCCGGTAAAAGCGACCGGTGAAGTACGGTTCCTGTCTGTTGTATCACGTTGAAAAGTCGGGAGCGATCTGACTCCGAGCTTCATATATGTTCTCTGAACCGATTCATATGCGGTATCTTCCTTTATTGCCTCAAGAACTTCTGCCAGTTCACTTCCCAGATAAACAGAAACGATGGCCGGAGGTGCTTCACTGGCTCCCAGACGATGATCGTTGCCAGCTGAAGCGACACCAACACGGATCAGATCCTGATAATCATCTACAGCTTTTAAGACTGCTGTCAGAAACAGCAGAAACTGTTCGTTCTCGGACGGTGTTTTGCCCGGGGAAAGAAGATTGATGCCACTGTCAGTCGTGATCGACCAGTTGTTATGTTTGCCCGAACCGTTTACACCATCAAAAGGTTTTTCATGGAAAAGGCAGACCATATCATGTTTCTCAGCAACCTTCTGCATCATTTCCATCGTGAGTTGATTATGATCGGTCGCAATGTTGCTGCTCTCATAGATCGGAGCCAGTTCATGCTGACCAGGAGCTACTTCGTTATGTTCTGTTTTAGCCGGAATCCCCAGTTTCCAAAGCTGTTCATTGAGGTCGTTCATAAAATTCTGCACCTTCGGTTTGATTGACCCGAAATAATGATCTTCCAGTTCCTGCCCCTTTGGCGGCAAAGAACCAAACAGCGTCCGTCCGGTATAGATCAGATCTTTTCTTCTGGAATACAGATCCTTGTCAATCAAAAAATACTCCTGTTCGGGACCGACCATCGGTGTTACTTTCTTAACTTCGCTGTTGCCTAAAAGGCGGAGTATTCTGAGTGACTGTTTGTTCAAGGCGTCCATCGACCTTAACAGCGGTGTCTTTTTATCCAACGCTTCTCCGCCATAAGAACAGAAAGCGGTCGGAATACATAGTGTCTTATCCTTGATGAAGGCATAAGAAGTCGGGTCCCAAGCCGTATAGCCTCTGGCTTCAAAAGTAGAACGAAGACCACCAGAAGGAAAACTTGACGCATCCGGTTCACCCTGAATCAAGGCTTTACCGGAAAACTCCATTAAGCCGTTTCCTTCACCGTTATATGAAATAAACCCATCGTGTTTTTCAGCCGTGATACCGGTCAGCGGCTGAAACCAATGGGTATAGTGTGTTGCGCCTTTTTCGATCGCCCAGTTTTTCATTGCAGAAGCCACTTCATTCGCTATCGATTCATCCAGTTTGCTTCCATCCTTGATCGTCTCCTCAAGCTTGCTGAAAGTCGCTGATGAAAGCTGGCTTTTCATGGTACTCAAATCAAAAACATCGCATCCGTATAGTTCACTCGCAAATTTCATAATCTGACCTCCTGTTTTGTAGATCTAAAACAAATATGTTTTTATTATAGTTTTGTCAGATTTATAATAAAAATACATATAATATTGGTATTATCATACTTTTTCCGTATGATAAATATGAGGAAAAACAAAATGGAACTCAGAACATTGAAATACTTTGTAACTGTTGCTGAAGAACTGAATATTACAAGAGCAGCAGAAAAACTCTGCATGAGTCAACCGCCACTTAGTTCGCAGATGAAACTTCTTGAAGAAGAACTGGAAACAACGCTGTTTGTCCGGGGAAAGAGACACCTTCAGTTGACAGAATCGGGAAGACTCTTATACAGGCATGCTAAGGAGATCCTCAATCTCACTGAAAAGACATCAAGCGAGATCAAATCCATGAGCAGCGGAATGAACGGAACGATTTCGATCGGACTGGTCGAAGGATCCGCGCCAAACATTGCTGCATCATGGATCGCAGCATTCATGAAAAAGTATCCCGGAATTTTTTTCAGAATCATGGATGGCAATTCTGATGAACTGATCGAAAAACTGCGCAGCGGTCTGATCAATCTGGCAGTCATCACTTCCCCCTGTGACCAGACACTGCTGAACAGCTTTAAAGTCGGTCAAGAAAAAATGCATGCTTTTATGAACAGCGAGAATCCCTTGGCAAAAAAACCAGGAAACACGATCCGCTTATCCGATCTGAAAGATCAGCCGCTCATCGTCCCAAGCAGACAGGCGATCGTTGATATGATCTTCAAATGGTTTAAAGATATCAAAACAGAACCAAAAATCGTATGTAAAATGGACAATTATCTGGATGTTGCAGCATTGGCAGGAAAAAATGTTGGTATCAGTCTTTTCCCGAAAACTTCTTATATCCTAAATCCTCAAATCATCACAAAAGAGATAACTGAAAGTGAACGAATTATTGAATATCTTTTCGTTTGGCTGAAAGGCAAACCGCTGCCATTGATTGATGAAACCTTTATTGATTACGTGAAAGAAAATGCATGACTTGTATTAGCGATTTTTAAATGTGCCTGTCGTACATCAGGTCGCAGTAAAAAGGCACCTGTATTCAAAAGTGCCCATAATTACTGCATTATTTGACATATTCCCTACTGACTCTTAATCAGAGGGTCTAGGGTTCGAATCCCTAGGGAATCACCATTGATTTCATAAGATCCGTAAGGATCTTTTTTTGTTTCTTTTGTGTCAAAAAGTTTTTAAAATAAGGCTTTCCTATATGTTTGGATTTTATTGAAACATCAGAAAAGAAAGAAATCAAATCCTTTATGAGAAACATAAAAAAACATTCTATTTCCACTCAATGGTCGTATAGAATATTTTTTCTTTTAGCTCGCTTATATATGGACTACTACAATATGGTTTTCTTTCCCTATATCATATTCAATATTTTTATATATATTCGATCGGAAGTGCATCAACATTTTCTGTAATCGGAACGATATTCTCGTTCAGGCAGATCACTGCTCCTCTTCCTACAGATATTTCTTTATTATTTTCTAATACAGAGAAATTCTTGACCATATCCTTTCTGACAGATGCAGAAGATTTGATTTCGATCGGATGGATGATGCCATCTTCAAGAATCAGCAAATCGATCTCTTTCTTATCTTTGTCTCGATAATAGAAAAGTGTGTCTTTGATTTCTTTTCCGGCGTTGTAATAGCTTTTGATGATCTCGCTCACCACAAACGTTTCAAAGATGTTTCCGGACATCGCACCGTTTTTTGCCTGTTCATAAGTCTTCCAGCCTGCCAGGTAGCACATCAGGCCTGTGTCCATGAAATACAGTTTCGGTGATTTGATCATACGCTTTATGACGTTGTTTTTATAGGTATGGATCAGTTTGACTATACCGCTGGTTTCAACGATTGACAGCCAGTTCTGTACCGTCTTTATATCGACGCCAACATCGCTGGCAATGTCTTCATAGACAATGATCTGCCCAGATCTGGCGGCAAGTGATATCAAAAAAGATCTGAACTTTAGTTCATCCTTCAGATTGATGATCTTGTGAATATCTCTTTCCAGATATGTACGGATATAATCCCGATAGAACCATTCCCAGTCTCTTTCTTCATCCAGAAGTTCCGGCATTGAACCTCTGTGGATTCTCTTCCATAGATCGTCATATTTTGTTAGATACTTCTTCCGATCTTTAATGTATACATCTGTCGGAATGAATGGTTTATCATAGTTAACTTTAAAGATCTCACGAAGGGACAAAGAACTCATTTCCAGAATGCTCATTCTACCAACAAGCATTGATGAAGCGGCTTCCATCAGCTTATGCGTCTGTGAACCGGTGAGGATCATCTGCCCTTTTCCCTGATTGCGATCAACAATAAGTTTGATCGTCCTGAACAGTTCTTCCGCATATTGAACTTCATCGATGATCAAAGGATATTCCTGATCCTTGAAGAAAAGCGATGGATCTGTTTTTGCCAGAACCAGCATGTTTTCGTCATCAAGAGTAATGTAATTATAATCAGGGAAAGTATTCTGAATAACTGTTGTCTTACCTGTCTGCCTGGCACCGGTCACAAGAACAACCTTCGTCTGAGCGATCGCTTTTTCTAATATATTTTCTATAGATCTATGAAGATACATAAGCATTCTCCTTTCGGCCAAATTGGAATACAACTCCATTATAGCCGAATTCTAAGAAAAACACCATCCATCTATGGACGATGATTGCTAACATTTGATATCTTCTGTTTTTGTGTATTTTCACGTTTTTTATAAATTATTCATCATCTGAGTTTATGCGCGTCCATCTTATTTTGTATTTGATTTAATGGTAAGGACGTTTAAATATCTGTCGTAAAACGGTCGTATAAAAAATCACCGGCTTTCAAAACAACCAATAAATATTGCATTGTTTGACATAACCACGACTGACTCTTAATCAGAGGATCCAGGGTTCAAGTCCCTAGGGAATCACCATTGAAAACTAAAGGTCCGCAAAGACCTTTTTTTGTTTGCTGATCGAGATGTCTTGTTGACAGCACGGTAGCAATCGTTACCGGTATGAAAGTAACATTGCCGGGTTGTGCGCCTTTTTTATAAGTTGCTTTCTCGTTGGAAAAATTCACCATATATGGCATCATGCCCCTCGCACTATAAAACGACTCCGGTTCTCTTACCGAAGTCGTTTTTTATAGTTGAAACCTGAATGTATTCTTCTATGAATTCTTTGGTTCCATGTATCTGATCATGGATTCGGCTGCGATCTTGGCATCTCTCACCGCATGCACAACGGTAAGTGAACCATGTACGACATCCCCAGCCGCAAAGACTCCTTCAAGTGTTGTCATACCGCTTTCATCAGTGATCAATAAGCCCTTCTCGTTTGGCAACAGACCGACTGTTGTATTGACCAGTTTGTCTTTCGGACCCTGTGATATGGCGATGATCGTAGAATCGGCTTTTACCTGATCCAATTCTTCTTCATAGCCGATCACTTTATCATTTTCATCAAAAATGGCTGTTTTGAATACCGGACCATTCTCAGTGATCTTTTCGATCTGTTTGCCGAAGATGAATTCACATCCGTCCAGCTTTGCATACTGAACTTCGTCCTCGGAAGCAGCGATCCTTTTGGATCTGGCATATAACATAACCCTCTTGGCACCATGTCTGAAAGCAGTTCTAGCGGCATCGATGGCGACATTCCCCATGCCGATGACCGCAACGTTTTCTCCCAGATGATAGGAGGAAGGATTACTCAGATAGGCAATACCGTAGTGCACATTCGCTAATGTTTCTCCTACCAGGCCCAAAGCCTTAGCTCTCCATGTTCCAGTACCGACAAAAACAGTTTTATAGTTGTCTCTGAACAGATCTTCAATGAAGATCGAATGGCCGATCGGCGTATTGAGTCTGATCTTGACACCGTATTCTTCTAACCTTTTCTGGTATCTGTCCAGAATAGTTTTTGGTAAACGGAAATCAGGAATACCATAACGGATCATTCCACCGACTTCCGGTTTCTCATCGAAGATCGTGACATCATAGCCTGCTTCAGCCAGTTTGAAGGCTGCCGTCATTCCGGCTGGACCGGAACCGATGATCGCTGTCTTGATCCCGTTGGATTCTTTCTTTTTGATTTCCATTCTGTCAAGGTATGTATCGGAGATATACTCTTCGATCTCATAGAAATGAATAGGATTCCCTTTATGGTTCAATACGCAGTTTCCTGTGCATTGTCTTTCATGGTTACATATCTTGGCGCAGACCAGAGACATCGGATTGTTTTCAAACAGGATCTCTCCTGCTTCCAGGATCCTGTTTTGTTTGAACAGCTGAATGATCTCAGGGATCCTTGTACTGACAGGGCAGCCTTTCCTGCATAAAGGATTCTTACAGTTTAAACATCTGTTTGCTTCGCTGATGATATTTAATGGCATATTCTTCTCCTTTAACTATCTGCTTTCTTCTTTTATTATAACTACATAATCAGCAAAATCTTTCAGTACATCCAGATCACAAGAATTATTTCAGAAACTGTCTCGCTTCTGTCGCCAGAAAAAGGCACTTGTATTCATAAGTGCCTATCAATTTTACGTAATTTGCGTTATCATCTGCTGACTCTTAATCAGTGGATCCAGGGTTGAAGTCCCCAGGGAATCACCATTGAAAACGAAAAGGTCCGAAACGGACCTTCTGCATTTTCTCAGTATTGTTTTTATTTTATCTTTCTGACAGGGATGCATATCTCACTGACATAATCCTGAGCCGAAGCATCTCCCGGAAGATAATTCTCAATATCATAATCAGGGATCAATTCATATTCCGCTGTCGGAAGCCATTCCTTGTAGATCCTCTCCCACATATTCTGGATGGCATCAGGCATCGGACCGACGCATTTGAATACAGCCCAAGTGTATTCCGGCAGATGCAGGATCTCAAACCCTTCAGGAACTCCTTGCACATCGCTTGCCTTGCAACCGATCCCATATCTGAAGACATCGCTGTCACTCTTCTGTTGTGCACATACTCCCAGATAAGCAGGGATCTTTCTGTATTCTTCGTTTGCGTAATATTCATCCCAGAACTTCGGTATCTCCTGATCGCTTGTTTCCGGATGAAATTCCTTTGCGTGTACCAGCAAATCCATTGCTTCCCATTTCTCGATATTGTATTCCATGATCTCTCCTCCTTCTATCGTGATATGGACGGTATACCTGCTCATGAACTGGATCGGACTTCCTTTTTTTACCTGCATCGGCGAAACGCCATGAAATCTCGTAAATGCTTTCGTGAAGCTTTCCGGTGTTTCATATCCATACTTCAAAGCGATATCTATGACTTTCTCATTTCCATCTGCAAGCTCTGCAGCCGCTTGTGACAGACGTCTTTTCCTGAGGTATTCGCTTGGAGACATCCCTGTCAACATGGTAAACGCCCGGTGAAAATGAAAGGCCGAAAGATCCACATGTCTTGCGATATCTTCCAATGTGATCTGCTCAGTCAGATGATCTTCCATATACGCTATGGAATGATTGATCGTCTTGATCCAATCCATCGGTATTCCCTCCTTACACTTAGATTCTATGTCTTAAGGCAGAAAGAATCCTGTCTCTTTTTGCTTTGTTATGGCAGATAGTATCAGTATCCAAAACTGACGATCTCCCAGCTTCCTTCTTCGTCACAGCCAAGCCACCACTGATAATCGGTGTATTCGTGATCTTTTTCCAGTGTACTGTCACTTTCTTTTGGCGAATGGAAATCCATCAGGAATCCCGCGACTTTCTCATACTTCGTTCCTTCACTTAAAGAATTGATCCACTCCAGGTTTTCTTCATTCGCAGAGTCATCACCTGCGTAACTGATCTTATGAAGTTCACAATCCTTCCATGCGGCAAACTGGCATTTGATCAGAACAGCCATTTCCTTCAGCTCTTCTGCAGAATATAGTTCGGAAGAACCAAGATCGATGATCGGATCTGTTTCGTTGACCGCACCCAGATAGCCTTCCAGGGTGATCCCTTTGTCCATGATCTGCTTTGCCTTATCCGGATCATTGATATATCTGATATGCCAAGGTTCATATGCATAACCGGTGATATGTTCCTTGTCTTCCAGATAGCGGAGGATGAATCCGTATTTCGGCAGTTTCTCATGGATCGTTTCCCAGATCTCAGGATATTGGACCAGATCTTCATTGTAGATGATATCCACTCCATCAACGATCAGATAGAGGTCCAAAGCCAATCCGGTATGATGTTCGGAATAGCCTGGCTTTGCGACGACTTTCATCGCATAATCGGCACCATATTTCTCACTGAATTCATCCATGATCTGCTGTTGTGTCTCAACGCTTCTTCTGGCGGAATCCAGATCGACATAAACACCTTCCGCTTCCAGTTCTTCCTTCATCTGCAGATAAGCATTATATGCGTTTACTTCAACCTCGACATCATCGCCGATTGAATTGACGCAATGCTCTGTTTTCAGATTCGCTTCCCAGTCTTCAGGTAAAGCATTGAGCTTGTTTACCAAAACGAGATAATCGATACTGTAATCCTCTTCTTTCTTTTCTTCCTTTTTGGAACATCCCGTCATCATTGTCACGATCAGGACAACGATCAGGATCATACAGATATTTCTTTTTTTCATAGAACCCCCTATCTATCTTTCTTTCTGCTTACCAGAAAGCCGTTTTCATCAGTCACTGTTTCATATTCTTCAACGATCGGATTCCTGTTTCCTGTAACCATGTAATCGCAGCGATCACTGTTACCGCAGGTGCCGCATCTGATCAGCTGACCATGGATCTCACTGATCCCGAAAAAATCACAGTTGCACAGAAGAGGAAGGACATGCAGAAGTCCGTGGCTCTTCGCAAACTGCGCATTGGGACACTTCGTAAACGAATACCTTGAAACATGATTGATCCTGTCATAAGGTTCATTCACATTGATGAATCCTTCAGGATATAAAAGCGCATCCTTTCTGTCTCTTCTTCCGACAGATTGAAACACTTTATCGATCAGCCACATATTGCTGCTGCGGTTCAGATCGAATACCTTTCCCAGTTTCGTAAAAGGTTCCATGAACAGTTCCTGAACGAAACCGGACAGTTCGGATATTTCCGGTTCATCCGGCAAAGCCGGATACAAAGCAAATATCAGAAGGCCTCCATAGATCGCATACGCATGGCCGTTCTTCTTTCCGCCATAATCCGGAAGATCCTTCAGATATTCGTTGTAACTGTTTACTGTCTTTTCCCAGATCTCATCTGAAAGATCGCTTCCATATCTTTCTTTCAGCCACTTCTTTACCTTTTCGGAATATGACAGTTCTTCGATCCTTAAATGATTCATATTGATACATTCCGTTTCTCATGCCAATCTGGCATTTTCTTTGTATTTGGGATGGTACTTGATCCTTACCTTCTGTCCTATTTCAAGATCGGATCTCGGATTTGAAAGGATCCCTTCGATCTCTTTACCATCTTCTGTTGTATAAGTTACATAATAGTTGATGCTGATCTCATCCGGTTCGCCTGAATCTGTGATGCGTGAGACGATTGCTTCAGTTTCTATTCCGTTTTCTTCTATCTGTTTCTTCATCCTCTTTGAAGTCAGTATGATGGCTGCACAGATCAGGATAAATACCGCCCACATGATGATCCCTTTTGTATCCATATCTTCTTTTCTCCTGTTTTACCACTGTGCATTCATTTTCAGCAGATCGACCCATGATGCATCGACCTGATCTTCTTTTCTTTGATCAGTGCTTCTTTTTGACAGGCTTCCATCCAGCTGTTTCCTGATACTCCTGCTTCGCAGGATACAGAAATCCTTCAATGCCCGATAGCCTTCCTCATACTGTTCAAACGAATACGGAGAGTCTGGATCTTCTTTCACATATGATCCAAGCATCTCATGGATCCTGTCATTTTCTTTCTCGAATTCACCCGACTCGATATGATCAACGATCACATCGAAAGCTTCGTGATATCTTTCAAGATAATCATCATTCCTGATGATCCATGCCCACATCGGACGATTTTCTTCATCCGACAGAAACAAAGGAGAATCGATCCCTGAGTTGATCAGTCCGGTCGGATCCTCGTAGTCTTCATTCGAAACCAGAAGACTCATGGTTGCGAAAGACAGATTATAATCCCATGGAAGTAAAGAGATCCTGCCCTTGTCTTCATATAGGAAATAGTTATGCAACATCGGCCCGATATAGCTGTCAAAATTCATGAGGAATGTATTGACCGCAAAATATCTGATGATCTCATCGGTATCAAGATACTTTTCGAGATCTCTGTTTTCGCTTATCGCCTTCAAAGCCTCGATCACTTCGAGCTTGTCTTCTTCTTCACAATGGTTTTCTGCATTCTCAAAGATATCACTGTAACTCTCGATCTGATCATCGATATACACGAAATCAGCGCCATGTGCTTCACCCATAGGTACCGGAGCTCCGTTTCTGATCGCCTCGACATCCTCAAGACTCAGTTCTATCCCCTCACCTTCCGGCTTATAAAGAACTCCTTCGCTGCTATAATTCCTTCCTAAAAAACCATTATCGATGTCTTCAACCGCTTCATAAAGACTATGTATCCTGCCATTGATCTTCAGCAGAACAAAACTCACCAAAGGTGCACTCACACCGCATTTCCTGAACAGTTCATAGCTCACGTATTCTTTCATGTAAGTTGAATCCTCAAACAGATTGTTGAGACTGAGCTTGTCCAGACCGTGATAAGTCTGTCCTTTGACATTCTTGCCGAAATTGATCCGGAAAGGATAACGATCGCTGTTTTCATCAGCCGCTGTAAAAGCCAGACTTGAATTGCCTTTCGTATTGAAAGAAACATCCTTCAAAGTCTCACCATCGATCGTGATATCGACGCTGTATTTTTTCTTGGCCATAGGATCTTCAATCAGATCTTTCCAGTCCTCATCAGAAATGGTGATATCGATCTCATGCACATAAGACGTATCAAAAAGATACCGATCATAATCAGCCGTGATCTTCTCGTCTTTTTTCTGACAGCCTGATAAGAGCAACAGGAATATCAGGGACAAAAGGAATGCATTCTTTATTTTCATACAATACTAATCTCATCAGTAAGCCAGGATCAGCATCGTAGCGATCCATGCGACACTGACGACAAATGATATCGCCATCAACGCAATGCCAAAGCTTGCATACTTCACGTTCGCAAGAAAATTGGAAGGTTCCACTTTAGCGAGTTCATAACTGACTTTCAGATCTTTGCCAAACAGCACGATATAGATAAAACCGGCAACAGTGATGAACAGATTGCCAAATGAAAAATCACGGATATGCCTGATCATTCGCATATCGATGCGGGCATTGAAATAGAGCGACAGCACATACAGAACAAATGACGCGATCAAAGGGATCAGACACAGTTTCCTTGCCAGCAATATCCTTTCATATTTCGTTTTATATTCATTCATATCAAAACACCTCATTTCATTTCTTCCACGACTTTGATCATCTGAAATAAAGATCGATGGAAATCCGGATTTCAGTTATATATTCATTATAAATAATCTTATCATCATCGGCTCATTAAAAAACCGGACCTTTGATCCGGTTGTCTGAGCCTGCTTATTTCTTGACGAATGTCATCTCGGTATCCATGGAATCCTTGATGATCAGAGTATTGGCATCTTTAAATTTGAATTCATTGTCGAATACATCGTCTTCTGTAAATGTTTCATTGTTGACGAATCTGACAAGCAGATGACTGTCCTTGACTTCATACTTCAGTTCGTATACGACTTCCTGATCGCCAACCGTCATCGTATATGTGCCGGTACCATCTTCCTTGAGATCATAAACAGCACCGATACCGTTTTCCGTATCGGAATACTCCCATACGCCAACCAGTGACTGGTCACTCTTTTTCCCACAGCCCGCAATGCTCAAAGCGATCAAAAGGCTCAATAATAACGTGATAATCGTTTTTGTTTTTTTCATCTTACAGTTCCTCCTGTTTATCATAAATAGTATATGCCGATTTTCCTTTTCTGAATACATATCTTATCAGATCAGACCGTAATGAACGAGTGCCTTTTCGATCCCATCATCCTTCATATCGGCAGTGACGTATTCGGCAGCCTTCTTCGTTTCCTTCAAACCGTTTCCCATGGCAACTCCATGAGCCACTGCCTTCAACATCGAAACATCATTGGCGCCATCGCCAAAGGCATAGGTATTTTCAAACGGGATATTCAGCTTTTCAGCGATCACCCTGATCGTCTGTCCCTTGTCGGAACCGATGATCGTTGTATCCGCATGCATGAAAGGATAATGCGGATTGAAGATACAAAGATCCTTCATCTTCTCGCAAGCCATATCAAACTGATCGTAGTTCTCAAAATGCAAGCCAAAGCTGTACACGGTATCCCCCTTAAGATCCAGCGGCTGATAATCCCCTTCGATCATTCCTCCGTAATACACTTCTTCGTTGTTCACAAAAGAATAACCCAGTTTCAGCTCATCCAGTCTTTTCACCAGAAGATCCACAAGATCCTGATCCAAAGGCACATCATAAAGGACTTCGCCATTCACTTCAGAATAGCGACCATTAAGACAGATATAACCATCGGCATATTGAGAAAAATTCTTCTTTACATAGCCGACCGGCCTTCCGGTGCAGATGATGACGAGATTGTCTTTCTTCCTGGCAGCAGCGATCGCCTTCCTCGCTGATTCGGGTACTTCAAGTCCGTCAGCCAGGGTCCCATCGATATCAAAAAATAATATGTTCATGATATGAATATCTTATCAGGATATATGCATATGATACAAATCCGGAAATACGCTTTGTTTCAATGGTATAATCAGGACAATCAAAGGGGATTTAGAAATGATTAAATTATTACTGATTCTGCTCGTATTGTTTTTCATCATCAGAGCGATAGGAATGTATCTCAATTCCAGAGTTCCGCAAAACGGGATCAACGAATCCATGTATGTCGATATCAATGGAACAAGACAATGGATCAGCATCTATGGAAAAGACAAGAACAATCCTGTCCTGCTTTACCTGCATGGCGGTCCGGGAGCTTCGACAAGCGCTTATGATTATGCCTTCACCCGCAAATGGAGCGATATCTATACTGTCGTGACCTGGGATCAGAGGAACTGCGGAAGGAGTTTTGATAAGGCTCAAAAAGATATCAAACTCACAAAAGAGCTGATGATGGCTGACGGTCTTGAAATGACGAAGTTCATCCTTGATCATCTTCACAAAGAAAAGATCACTCTCCTTGGCCATTCCTGGGGATCGATGTTTGGTGCCAGTCTGGCTTTAGAATATCCTGAATACTATGATGCCTTCATCGGAACCGGACAGTGCATCGATATCACCGAAAACGAAGAAAGGCTTTATAATGCCGCAAAACAGTGGGCGAAAGGCGACGAAGAAGGGCTCAAGATCCTTGCGAAAATGGACCTGAGCAATAATATGACCCTGGAATTCATTAAGGCAAGGAATCAGATCATGAAGAGATATCACTATGACATGATGAAAGACAAGACGGACTACAACATGTTTACGACTGTCCTGTTCAATCCGTATTATCTTGCGAAAGACTATCTCTCATATGTTCTGAACTATAAAAGCAGTCTGATGCCTTATCTTGATTTTGATTTCAATGTCCTTCCTGAGTTTTCTCTGAAAGGAAAATATGATTATCAGATCCCGTATCTCAACATCAACGGAGATATCGACTATCAGACCAATTATGAAATGGCTTGCGAATACTTTGAGAAAGTCAATGCGCCATATAAAAAGATGTATGTCATGAAAAACGCAACGCACGGCCTTCTGGAATCAAGATCTCAAGAATTCTCCGATATCCTTCATCAGGCAAACAAAGATCTGAAAGAACAGTGATCCTGATCAAACAGAAACCATAACAACACAAGGGCAGGAATCCATCCTGCCCTGATTCATTTACCGTTTGATTCACTCTCATTCATCACCGCTGTAATACCTGATCGTATCAAGCGTTTTGATGATGTCCAAGAAGTACTGATCCTTCCAGCTGATCTTTCCTTTTGCACAGATCCCGTCTGGTCCATAGAAATAAACATTCTTCTGATCGGAATACATGACGAATTCCTTGTCGGTGATCGTCAATTTCTTTTTTTCCATGTTTTTGTGATTCATATCGGGATCATCGTCATGCCAGATCTCCAGATAGTCTTTTTCTCCTATCGGCCTGATCTTGATGACCAGCTTGTCCTTATCATCGACTTCATATTCAAAACTCTTCAGCAGATTCAACATGATCGCATCTTCATCTGTCTTTTCATAGACCAGTTCAAAGTCCTGAAACAGAGAATCCCATCTTCTTTTCACTTCTTTGATCTGCCCGTTTTCCTGATGGATGAGATAGGATTGGAAATCACCATCTCCTTCCCATGGCCTTGCGCACTTTAAGATCAGCCAGGCATCTTCATCATCTGTAACGCTGCAATGCATGCGCCAGTCTCCGCTTCCGCCGGTCGAATCCGGCTGATCGGACCTGTCTACATAATAGCTGGAATCACCGATCGCAAGGTTGTCGGAATAATTGACAACAAGCCAGTCAAATCCCGTTCCATCCGAGAGAGCCAGAAGGATATCGAGATCCTTTCCTTCAAACGAATACCATCCCAATGCCTTTTCTTCCATTTCTTCTCCTGTACCCGGTGACTCAATGACCGGATCTTCTGTTTCTTCCTTCTTCGTACAGCCGCTGATCATGAGGAAGATGATCAGAAATACAAGTATCTTTTTCATCTCATTCTCCTTCCATCCGGATCTTCGATTGGAAATACTTTTCCTGAAATTCTGTCGCTTCTTCGATCTCTTCTTTCGTGAAAGACATTCCTTTAGGTGCTACGACCCACTTTTCTTCCACATCATCCGATCGATGAATGACCGCAATGACTTTTCCCGTATATTCTTCCACTGCTTCATCAAGACCAAGCAGGTAAGCGTCTTGCCACTCACCATCAGCTGCCATGATGCCTTTGACATAACCGTAGTTCAAAGGATAGATCATATCCGGATATTTTGGATGTCTGCTTCCCATAGGTCTGTCAACAGTGACGGTCACTGTTTTGCCGATCACTTCTCTGCTTAGGTGTTCTGCAATCTTATTCGCCAGTTCGAAATATCTGATGCGGGAATCCATCTCCAGATTCCCCAGTATCCTCTTGGACCATTCGCCATTGAGTGAATCAGCGCCATAGACAAACTGATAGAGCTCCAACCCTCTGAAGTCACATACCGCTTCCAAAGCTGAACATTCCATCTCCACACAGACACAGCCTTCTTCTATCCGCTTGTCTCTGTTTCCTTCCGTTTCCCGATAGAAGGCATCGGTGGTCCATGACTTTCCTTTGATGTATTCGACACCGATCTCATCAAAGATCCTCGCGATCCGATCGGCATTCTTGATCCTGATGTAATCACTTGCCTTGGCATAATGGAAACTTGTTCCCTCATCGCGATATGCTTCAGTCGGGATGATCAGTCTTCCTTCCGGGATCTTTGTCAATACGCCGCAAGAACCAAAGACGATGAAGTTCTTCGTGCCAAATAGCGCATTGATCTCCTCGATCATGGCTGACGCCATCGGTGCACCGATCCCCGTTAACAATACACCGGTATTGGATGAAGGTATGATATAGATCGGACACTTCATCGCAGAAGAACCTCCCATGATCTCAGGATCAAGGACTTCGATCTTCTTTTCCTTCTTCAATTCTTCGATCAGCTTATAGGAGAACGTAAAAATGAAGGTATCGATATGATAGCCTTTTGCGCGATCTACCATCCTCTTACTCAAAGCACTTTCAGGAGTAATCAGCTGTTTTCCCTTTTCGTCAAAACTGTCGATGATCATATCATTCCTTTTCTCTTATTTTACCGCAAAAGAAAAAGTTCACCATGTGAACCTTTCTTTACTGATATTCCTTGAATCTTTCCGATCTGACGAATTCATCGATGATCTCTTCGATATCGTTGTTCGCAAGGAAACCTTCTTCCCTGATACTGGAGATATCGTAGTTTTCACAGACATATTCATAGAAATCAGATTCTTCGATCTGTATCGACATCATATACCTGTTTTTAACGATGTTGATCGCACTCTCCAGATACTTGTCGAGCAGTTCATCATCATACTCTTCCGTATCGACCAGCCATTGAGCCTTGCCGGTAGAATAGTTGTATTTGACATATTTTGTGACGAAAGATTTGTTGTAGATCTGAGCGACATGGAAACCGTCACCGAAGATGTCAGTCCCGGCATACAATCTGGAATCATATCTGATATTGAAGAGATTGTAGATCGTCGGGATGATATCGACGTTGCAGCACGGTGTGTCGACTTCGATCTTCTTCTTCAGGCCTGCGTTGTAGATGATGCAGGTGGAACGGAAGCTTTCGAAATTCTGATCCATATCTTCACCCGTCAGAGCCTCAAATCCATAATCCGTCAGATAGTAAGGATAGTGATCTCCGGCCAATACGATGACAGTATTCTCCAGCTTTCCTGCTTCCTCCAGCCTTTCAAGCAGATAGGTCATTGCTTTTTCCAGCTCGTAGTTGGCAGACAGATAACCCGTTGCGCTTGTTGGCAGATAGCGATCCAGAAGTTTGTTTACCGTATTGATGTTGCGGTAGACCATGATGTTGTCAGTCGTGTAGTTGCCATGCCCTGAGAAGGTCATGTAGTAAGTCACGAAACGATCATCATTGATATAGTCATCGACAGACTGTTCCATCATCTCGAGATCGGAAGCCGGCCAGGCAGTCGTAAACTTCATACCGTCATTCATGAACTTGCAGTCAAATCCCATGTTAGGCAAAGTCCTGTTCCTGCCGTAATAGTTGCCCAGATAATTGTGGTAACCGCGGCTCTGCAGATCTTCTGACAGATTGAACATGTTGCCTAAAGCAAAGCTCATGTTCTTATCGATGGACTGACCCATAGTACCGGTCAGTTTCCCCATGTTGGTTTCCTGCCTTGCGACATCCGGCCAAAGTCCTGTCAGTATGGCATATTCGCCGTTTGTCGTAACGTTCTTGAAAGAGTTGTAATAGTTGTCCAGAACGATACCGTTGTTTGCCATCTTATACAGAGTCGGCGTGACGGTCTCATCGATCGCCATCCTGGAGAATGATTCCGCACAGATGTAGATCAGATTGTAACCTTCAAACAGACCGGTATATTCGTTCTTGGTACTTGGTGCTTCGCTGGCAAGATAATCGCACAGCGCTTTGATCGTACTGTCTTCACTCTTGGAAGACAGCCTTGAGAAGTTGAGTCCCTCATACTCGTTGTAGAGGATGACTTCTTCTTTCTCAACAGATAGCTCTTCGATCTCAACATCTTCCGCATTCTGCAAGACTGCAGATGCATCATCGGAACCGAAGAAGGAACACTTGGCTTCAACGATGAAGTTCGGCAGGATGCCGAGCTTTGCGGAAGCAGTATCCGTATCGATGTAACGGCTGTGATATGCGCCATATGCACTGTGATCGGCAGTTCCCGTCAAAGGAAGTGCTGCAACAATGCCAAGCCATGTCACAATTGCCAGTACCATCATCGCAATGTGTAAGACAAAGCGATATGGGCCGTTCTCTTTCTTCTTGATCAGTGATTGATAAAGAATGTAAAGAGCCGGTACTTCAAACAGAATGATCACGATCAGGTTTTCATTCAGAGTGGATTTCATACTCCACCAGAAATTGGTGACCGCATCTCCACCGGCACCCATCATCGAAAATGAAAAGAGTGAACCGAACGTCTTATAGTAGATCAGATTGATCAGATAGAAGAGCGATACTCCAAGCGTCATGATCAGATCGATCAGATCATTGATCCTGCTGAATCTGAAGAGTCCTGAAAGTGAAGACATCAGGAAAGCGATCGGGATCATGAACAGGATATTCCATAATCCGAGATCTTCTAAAGAAGAGTGAAGCTGGAAGTGAAGCAGTGCCTCCCAGTAAAGAAGTATCACAAAATAGCTCAGGAATTTCCTGGCCGCTCTTACAGTGTTTTCTTTTCTGTTAAGCCCTTCTTTTTTCATACTCACCCGTATGATTTTACCACTTTTTTATAAGACTAGTTTAAAAATACTCCTTAATTTTCCATATATTTCTGATGAAAACGATTACACATCAATACAAAAGAAAAAGATCTCTTTTTTCAGATCTTAATTTCTTTCAGATATCCGTTCTGTGAAAATCGAAATCACATCTGTCATATCCTCTTCCGATACTTCCGTGCCTGATGAAATCGATCTTGTTCATACTTCCATAGACATAATCATCACTCAGGCAGAAAGTCTTCGTCAGCTCCGGACATCCCAGCTTTGTACACGTGCGATGATATGGACAATCCAGAATATCGAAACGGAATCTCTTCCTGTCACAACAGATCGTTTCCGTTTTGAAACCCGCTTCCTTTCCGAAAACGGAATTCATGAGCTTCGGACCGAATTTCATAAACATGGAACGGACAAGAGACAGCTTTGTCCACTTTTTCAGCATAGCTGCTTCTTTTTCGACGCCGATCCTGATTGCCTCCTCGATAAGTCCGATCGCTTCTTCTTCTGTCAGATATTTCCTCATCTGCAGATAGAAAGCAGCTCTTGGAATGATCATATCCTGAACGTGAAGTTTTTCTTTTTTCGAAAGATGATCATATTCTTTCCATAATTCATTACCATAAGTGACTGTATCATCAACGATCTTTTCTGCCGTTTCGTTTCCCAGCCTTTTTCTTAATTCATCAATGATATAGCTGTATCCGTTATTGCTGGTATAACGTGTTCTCTTGATCATAAGATTTCTCTCCCCAGATGTTTCAATGCATCCTCTTCCATATTCTGATAGATCGGATATTCACCTTTGTTTTCATCAAAAAACTTCTTCAATAAACTGCTCAGTTCCAACATCTCATCAGCCGCATTCATCGCATGATCGGATGCACAGATCTTTCCGATGACAGTGGAACACATGACCTTGTATACAAAGTAGACGATCCTTCTGTATTTCTCACTGTGATAGTCCTGATCGCCCTTTGGCAGGATCTCATGACCTGATCCTTCGATGATCGAATATCCTTCGATATTGGCATCGATGATCCGGTTGAGATATTCTTTATTGTTCTTTATCTTCTTGAGATCACCATCGCAATGGTAACAGGCAAATCCGATCGGTACCACGAATGCCGCATGGCACAGAAGATAGTCTTCCATGTTCGGCTCATATGATACCTTGATCTTTGTATCAGAAAAGATGTCATTGATCAGCTCTTCATTGGATGCATCTTCTTTGAGCTGTCCGATCGTGATCTTTTTCATGGAGAAAGAAACGACTTTTTCCTTCTCTCTGTGACCGGCAGCCATATTGAATCCGAACATGACGTTCTTGTCTTTGAGTTTCTCTCTGTATTCCTTCACTTTGAGATTGTTGCCGACGATCACGATATTCTTTGAAACGTTATTCTTCAATACAGGGATGACATCCTCTACCTGGGTACAGCGCATGACAAGGAATATCACGTCATAGTGATCATCTTCTTGTAATTCCCTGATGATCGGGATCTGATATTTCTTCTTTCCAAAAGAAAAGACCGATCTGATGACAAGACCGTTTCTTTCGAGTTCATCCGCCCATTTTCCTCTTGCCAGAAGAGTGACATCTTTTTTATCCGCAAACAGATCTGCCGCCAGATTGCAGCCGATGACTCCGGCACCATATACCAGTATCTTCATATCAGACATCCTCCTTTTTTCTCAATACAGCGATCGCACAAGGGATCCTTCCTTCGATCAGATGATAGATCCCATTTGAATATCCGGCTTCTTCAAAGAAATCCTGGTAGCTTTCAAACGTGAACTGTCTTTTGAAATCAGCACCGGCTACATTGACTGTATTTACAAAAGTGCTGTTGTTTCCTTTCTTATCTTTATTCATATAAGTCGGGATGATGATCTTACCGCCTGCTTTACAGACTCGTTCCATTTCCTTGACTGCCTTCAGCGGTTCATCCAGAAGATGGATGACGTTCCCGGCAACAACAACATCAAAGCTTTCATTTGGATATTCAATATTCAGAATATTTCCAAATGAGAATTCTATGTTGTCAAGATCCCGACAGTTCTTTCCCGCTTTCTCCAACATCTTTTGTGAAAAATCTGTTGCGATCACTTTCCGACATTTCTTCGCGATTTCTTCCGTCAACATTCCGGTACCGCAGGCACATTCCAGAACGATATCGTTTTCAGAAACCTCTTCCTTTACCATCTTCTTCAGCTGTTTATGGACATCCCTGTTTACGACATTCACGAACAGGTCATAGACCCATGCGACCTTATCCCAGAACATATCTTTATTTCACACAACGGAAGTATATGATCGATCCATCTGTATGGATCTCAACTTCTTTACAATACCGGTTCAGTACAGAACGGACTTCTTCTTCGCTCTGGAAAGGAGGAGTGAACCAGCCTTTCTTTGAAAGGATACTGTTGATCAGCCAGTCAGTGATCTTTGACTTTCCCTTGATGTAGAAACATCCGATCAGCATACCGCCTTTCTTCAAAACTCTGAAGATCTCTTCGTATGCCTTCTTCTTATCGGGAAAGGCATGGAAACCATTCATGCTTAAGACGCAGTCAAAAGATCCATCTTCAAACGGAAGAGCTCCGACATCTCCCTGAACACATCTGATATCCTGATTCAGCCTCTGTCTTGCCTGGTCGATCATATCAATGCTGTAGTCAAGACAGGTGATCTCTGCCTTATCTAACGCATTCCATTTCTGAAAAGTAAAGACCGCTGTCCCTACCGGTACATCCAACAGCTTTCCATCAAAGTCATCAGGAATATATGACATCAGTTTCCTTGCGATCTCGTTGTCATCGGTACCGCTCCAGAAAACCTTGATATACAGTCTGCTGAAAAAACTGCCCTGGGTCAGAACATTGTCATAGATATTCTTCGATGAATGATATGCTTTCTTAACCTTGTCTTCCATACTTCTTCCTACTTCATCTTAGTACAGACCCAAGCCAACAATAAAGACACAAACGGAAAGATGATGATCCTGATCATCTGTCCCTTCCGATTGAAACCAAACGAGTGATAACCCTCGCATCCTTCCGTCTCCGGATAGTAGTGCTGAAAGAAATGAGACTTTGTCAGAAGATACCAGTCTAGGCAGATGATATCGAACGCCTTCCAAAGATACAACATGATCAGGAACCTGACAAAGAAATCCCAGAACGAAAAGTTATTTTCGATCCCGTCTTTGCCGGCATAATAAAACGCAAATCCAAACAGAAACAGAGAAAACATGATGATGATCCATCCCAGTATCCTTGCCCCTGGAAAACGTTCTTCATGTTCCAGGACAGCTTCCTGAACATCCTTAGGCGCAGTCATAAACATCCATTTCTTCTGAACCAGAGCGACAGCCCCATAAAGCAATACAGACAGCGCAAACACCAACAACGCAGATAACAATAATGTCACTTTCATAAGATCACCTTCAATCCTAAAATCATTAACGATACGATCGCCGCACCTAAGAACCAGATCACAGCCAGGATCGATCTTTTCTTCATGATCTGATCCCAGGTCTGCACATAAGGGATCTCTTCACATCCCTTCAGTTTCCAGAAGGGATCATGTCCGACCCAGAGCCTGTCGATGATTATCCCGTCATAAAGATTCATGACTTCCAGAAACAGTAACGACTGCAGATAGGCATCCTTGAAGTCTGATACCCCGTTCCATATCTTAATGATCATGATCAGAGAAACTGTCATCATGATGAAAAACGGGATCATGAATCTTTTCTTTTTCCTCTTCATCGTTTCTCTATCAGTCAGTCCGATCGCAAACGCCTTTTCCTGGACAGGCTTGGGATAGAAGTACAATCCGTTGACCGCATCATTTCCCACAGCGATCTTCACCATCAGAGTAAACAAGATACAAAACAGGATCAGTTCAATAACGATCTTCATATCTTTTTCTTATAAGCACAGTCACAATACGGACCACCGGAAGCCAAAGTATATTCTCTGATGAAATCGCAGACTCCTCCCGCCTCAGCCATCGCATAATCGAGCTTACACATGGCGGAAGTATATTCATCTGTTCCCAGTTCCTTCATTAAAGTACAGATCCCGCAGTGATAGAATCTCGCTTCATATCCGCTTCCATCCTCATATGGCAAGAGATCCATGTTCCAGGAATAGGGATTTCGATCAGCCGCATTCAGTTTCGCCGTTTTTTCCATTCCGTCCAGATCAGACTGAGAGAACTTTTTCTTTCCCATCTTCTTACAGAACCACTTCATGAAAGGGACCATCATGGCATCGTTATAATATTTCTCCATCTCTTGTACAGATGGTTTTCTGTCCATGTTCAATATGAAAGATGACAACATCGCACAGCTGATGATATTCATCTTGAAACGATCGCCTTTTTCAAATTCCGGCAGTTTTTCAATGATCCTTTTATATTCTTCTTTTGCCTTCCTTGTGATCTTTTTCCGCTTCTTCCTTTTCAAAACCCAGGACATCATTCAGATTCTTTCTGAAAGAAGGAAGGAAGAGATACCACATGCCAGCAGGCATTCCCATATATTTCATAGATGACCTCCAAACCCGATCCTGATGATCTTCATCTTCACGATGTGATCGCAGAACCACAACAGTATCTTGTGAGCGAATGAAACATCATTCCAGATATCCTGATACCCTCGCATATAGCTTCTTGCGGAAACGCTTCTGAAATGATCGCTCCATCCACTGATCTGTTTTTCATCTTCCAGAGAAAACAAGGCACTGACATCTGTGATCCCTGCCTCCTTGAGCCAGGTTTTTGTCATCATCTTTGCGCCAATGTGATTGCAGGAATCAAAGACGAGGACACCTGATGGAAAATGTTTTGCCAAAGCATCAGAAAGTTTCTTCACTTCTTCCTTATGGATGTAATAGAAAACGCCCGAGGCAAAAAAGATCGCACCTTTTGATCCATCGATCCGATCGAACCACGAATGATCCGTCAGATCACAGGCGATGTTTTCTTCTCTTTCTGATCTTCCCATGATCTGATCACGGATATCGATCACATCCTTGAAATCGATGTTGTAGGCATGGCACTTCCCGTTATCCGCTTTCCTGAAACCGTCATCGAGACCACAGCCCAGATTGACAACGGCAGATTCCGGATATTGCTTCAGATATTCTCTGATCTCATATAAAAGATCGTTGTGTCTCTGGGCAACTTCCAAAGCACCGAATAATCCAGCTGTTGAATTCATCAGTTTTTCTCTGGAAGAAAAATCATAGTCCAGTCTCTCACAGATCTTTTCTGCTTCCTCATCGTTGAACAGATGGGGATAATGTCTGGAACAGACTGCCCTGGCAAATAAAGGAATGATCAGTGTTTCCTGTACGGTATTGTTTTCAATATGGATCTTCTTTTCCATCCCTTCTCCTATCTGCTGACTGAGATCAGCCACTTGTATCCATCTTCAGCTTCCTTTACGAAAGGCAAGATCGGATAACAGTGATACATCCCTTCACCGACTTTCATATCGTAATCGACGCCATAATGATCGAATGCCTTCTTCAGATTCTTCCAGCAGGCATAGAGACACTCATCGCTTCCATAGTTGATGTATACTTTCGGAAAATCAGAATAGTCGGCTTTCTGCTGCCAGATCATGTAGTCAGGAACGTCATCACTTCCACACTTCATGACATCGATCGCCGTCTTCATATACGAGGCATCGATCGCAACATCTTTGTCATTGATTTCCAACATCCTTTGCCACTCCTCATCATCCAGCACACAGGTGCCCGGAGATAAGGCAATGATCTTTTCCGGCCTTTGCGTTTCAATGTGTTCCGCATTCATATAGGTACATAACCCCAGTGCCAGATTGCCTCCGGAAGAAGAACCAAAGATTGAGATATCCTTTGCCTCATATTCCTTCAACATTTCCAGATACAGCGCATAGATCATCTCATATGCAACATTCAAAGGATGATCGGTACATAAAGGATAGTAAGGGACATAGAGATCTCTTCCTGTATCCTTTGCGTATTTCAGGGCTCTTTTGATATTCATCGCACTTGGCGCCGAGATCATTCCTCCACCGATGATGAACATACATGCCTTTTCTGTTTTCCTTTTATGCTTCATCACAAGGACTTTGGAATCGTTGATTTCGATCGTTTCAAACTTAAAATCCTCGTCTTTCAGTTCCGGGATCTTTTTCTTCGCATTCTTCTTTCTTGCCTTGGCGATCAGTTCTTCCTTTGTTCCGGAAAACATGTGTTTCAAGCCGATCAGTCTGACAAGCTTTTTCAGTATTTCGTATTTGAATGACATTTCATTTCCTTCCGCTTACACAATCCAATACTTCTTCTGCCCACTTTTCCGGGTAACACATCAACAGTTCTTCATGTTCCATATCGTGGTACCTGATATCGGGATCGGTAAAGTGATCACGATACTTTTCTTCGTATTTCTTCCCCATCTTCATCGCATAGAAGACATGGATCGAACACTCCCTGTTCATCTTTGTATCGCTCACCAGATCATAGTAGTACTGGTTCCATACACTTTCTTTTTTCACATATCCTTTCAAAGGAGAATCAGTAAAAATCTTCGTGAACTTCTCTCTGTACTCCTTTGATTCCGGGTGCTTCTTTATCTTGAATTCATTGACCTTCTCCATGAAAGAAGGAAGCTTTCCCTTGTATACGATCGGATAGATGATCTTAACGACAAGATCGGAAAGGATCTTTGCCTTTCTTTGAGATGCGTGATCCAGATCGGAAGAACCGATGATCCCGTGTTTGATATGAATGATATCCCGCTTCATCAGATAAGAGACATAAGAACCGCCTAAGGAACAGCCATAGGCACACAAGATCCCGTCTGGGTATTTTTCCATAATAAAAGATTCGATCTTTTCCGTTTCTTCTTCCATATTCCGATATATCGTATCTTCCGTCTCATCAAAACCATCAAAAGAAACAACGATACAATAAAGTCTCTCTTTCAGATAAGAAACGACCTCATCAAAGATCGAGTGGTGGCAACATGTTCCCGGGATCAGCAATATGACAGGATCCCTTGTATTTCCGTATTCATAGAATTTCATATCATCTGTTGTATTTTTTCAACAATTCATTTCTGGTCTTTGATTCAATATCATCGCTTTCATCATAGGCATCATATGGCGCATCAGGATCGACAGGCTTCTGTTTCCTGAACGCCTTGCACAGTTTATCCTTGTGGCGGAAAGTGAAATCAAGATCATCGCTGTATCCGGTATGTCCCGTGATCACGATCGGATCAAGTTTTCTGTCTCTCAGTTTCTTCTCCAGATCAAGCAGTGATCGTTTTGCCAGATCGTTATCTTCCGCCAAAACATTGATGAAGCTGTATCCGCCGTCATAGCCAAGCCAGATGGTATCGCCGGTAAACAGATATCTGTCATCGATGAGATAGACCATATGTCCCCAGGTATGACCCGGTACCAGGAAACATTCAATTTTGATGTCATCGATCATGAAGACATCACCGTCTTTCAATAAAGTTTTCTCATTGCTGATATGAAGAAGAGAAAGATTGAAACGATGGAACATCACCTTCCTTCTGACTTCTCCTGTCAGATAGCGGTTTTCAATTTCTCCGACATAGAGCTTGGCATCCCTGAACAGAAGATCGCTGTCATCTTCCACTGCGCCGACATGATCGGTATCCTGGTGAGTGATCAGGATGTGCTTTATCTTTTCGGGATCCAGATCCAGCCATTCCATCTTTTCCTTCAATCTTTGATAATTGTATCCGGCATCGATCATGATCGTCGTATCATTCTTTGTATAGAAAAAGATATTTGCGACATACTCCCTGATACAGGAAACATGTTCATCGATCCTTCCGGTATTCAAAGGTTTGAATATCCCTGTTCCTTTAAATATCAGGGACATGAACTTTTCCTGCATTTTCGAATCTTTTCTTGACATATCATTACCTCTTGTCCTATCTCATTCTATCACTATTAGTTAGCTATAACTAACCTATTATCCAAAAAAACTCCCATATCTTTGAACAGGAGCTGTTTCCATTTCCTTCAGTGAATCATGTTAGAATAATAGAAGAACGGGATATAGCGCAGTTTGGTAGCGCGCTTGAATGGGGTTCAAGAGGTCTCGGGTTCGAATCCCGATATTCCGACCATGAAAAAGACAAGATCCGCAAACGCGGATCTTTCTTCATTTCTAATACCAGATCTGAGGATATTTGTGGAACGGTCTGTAATCCAAAGGTTCTTCAAACTCGATCTTGTAGACCGGAACGATCTCTCCTTCTTCTTTTTTCAGGCCGCTCATCTTCACTCTGTGATCATCCGTATATTCAAATTCGATATCTTCGCCAGTAGAGAGCTTTGTGACTCTTGTCGCCTTGGAGAAAACACCGGAGAAATACATTTCTCCATCTTTTGGCGTGATCCAGTTCCAGAGATAAATGGCTTTCAGATCATCGGCATAAGTGATACCGGAGATCCCGTTTCCTCCTCTGAACCATGATCCGGATAAGAGATTCGGATGAAGCTTTCCATATACCGCTTCTCCATTTCCTTTTAACCATCTGCCTACTTCAGTCAAAGGCTTGATCGCATCCGCCGGGATCGAGCCATCTGGCTTTGGTCCGACGTTCAACAGGAGGTTTCCGCCGTTGCATGCGCAGGTGTTCAACATCCTCAGGATCCTTTCGGCACTGTAGGCATATGGAAGTGCCTGTTCCTCATCCAGATAGCCCCAGGCGATGTCATTGAATGTCATGCAGGCTTCCCAGTCTCTGTCCAAAACCCTGATCTTTCCTTCCGGTGTTCCGAAGTCTTCCGGCAGTCTGGAACGGTCATTGATGATGATGTGCGGCTGCAAGGCTCTCAAACGCTGATTCCTCGCCAAAGAATCCCAGGCCTCCCAGGACTCCATCGGCTGAGCGACATCATACCAGAGGATATCGATCTTGCCGTAGTTTGTCAGCAGTTCCGTATTGAGAGCTTCGATGTAATCAAGGAATCTTCTTCTGGCTTCATTATCATATTCGCATCTTTCACCAGCGGGATGTCTCCAGTCCATGATCGAAGAATAGAAACCGATCTTAAGTCCCTCTTCTCTGCAGGCATCGACGAATTCTTTTACGATATCTCTGTGGCATCCGTAGTTGACACTGTTGAACGGATTGACCTTGGAATCCCATAAAGAGAAACCCTCATGGTGACGGGTAGTCAGGACCATGTATTTCATACCGGCAGCTTTGGCTAGCTTTGCCCACTTCCGGCAGCACCCTTCTTCCGGCAGAAACTGATCGGCATACTTTTCATATTCTTCCTTGTCGATGCCTTCCATCGACATCACCCATTCATGTCTGCCGATGATCGAGTAAAGGCCATAGTGCACAAACATGCCGAAGCGTGCTTCACGCCACCACTTCATCCTCTCATCTCTTGTTTCGGCGATCATCTTTTCATAATCGGCTCTCTTCAGAATCTCCATAGTGTCTCCCTTTCTCAGATCACTTCGATCTCAAAACTTCTTTCACCTTCAAGGATATTTCCTTTCATATCTTTTAAGGTGATCGTAAATCTCAGCTTCTTTCCTTTGTCTGTATCTTTCAATTCAAAGATGTTGTATGCTTCATAGACAGAAAATCCGATCGATCTTTCTTCATCGACCCTTTCCATCATCAGGCTTCTTTCCTCTTCGTATATCTCTTTCCCATCATCGATCGCAAAACAGATCTGTTTGATCTCGTTTTTCCGATCATAGGTATTGTCTTCTTTTAATACATAATCTTTTATCTCAAACTGTCTTGGCCTGAGACATGTGTGAACAGCGATCCTTGTACCACAGGGGATCTTCAGGTCATCGAGATCATAATATGAATAGTTCAGATTCCTTTCGCTGATGTCGAACACATTTTCTTTGGCTTTTTCATCGACCAGGTCGATTCGGCTGATCGAGATCTCATCTTTTTCAAATTCCAGGATCCTGCCTGTTCTTTCGTATTCGGTACCCTTACCGATCAAAGCTTCGCCGATATCGTAGTGATAGGCTTTGAACCATCTTTCATCATCGATCCTGTTCAGACTTCCAAGATATGCCAGCTCGGTGGCGTAAGATGTGCTTGTCGGATCGCAAAGGTATACAAACATGTGGACCAGGACATCACTGTAGATCGCGATGTCATTGGAACGATAGTATTTCAGTAAGCCCATGTGGTAGTACCACTTGCCCAGATATGGTTCCAGATAACCTGGCAGTGTATCATTGATGATCGTAAAGCCTTTCTCTTCACACCACTTCGTCATCATCTTTCGATGTTCGATCGGATTGAAACGGACGATCACGACTTCTTTTCTCGAATCGATCGTGATCTTCTTGTCTGTCTTTGTAAGCAATCTTTCTTCTTTGTCGTATAAGGATACTTCCAGAAGGTACTTTCCTTTTTTGAGACTCTCATAGGCTTTTCCGTTTTCATCTTTCAGATCAAGTCCCGTCTCCATGATCCTGCCGCGACTTACATCAGAAGCAGAAACGATGATCGCCTTATAGGAATCATCATCATAGAAACACTTGATGGTCGCATCATGCAATGAAACTTCCGGATCATTGAGGTCCTTGACCAGCAGTTCCGGAAAACCATACTCTTTTAATTTTTCTTTTCCCGGATCCAGTCCTTCTTCATAGGTGATCAGATCTTTGTGATCCAGATAAAGATTTCTGTCATTTTTTCTGTCTTGCCTTGCGTAGCGTAAGACATTTCCATTCTCGTCATATAATCTGACGATCAGGATGAGATCATCTTCAAGATCTCCTTCGATCTTTCCCTGCACATCAAAATCCCGCCCGTATTCCACAAGCGGAGATTTTCCTGATGGGATATCGATACTCAGACGATAGTCTGTCATATTATCTGATACTGTCGGAATTGACAGGGAATGTGAAATAGGTATTCGGATATGGCTCATCCTTTAAAGTGAAGTGCCACCATTCTTCCGCGTATGGCGCAAAGCCATGGGCTTCCATCGTCGTCCTTAATAAAGCCCTGTTAGCTTTCTGTTCATCGCTGATCTCAGAATAATCACTGTGTGAGATCTCAGCGAAGAGATCGAATGTAGAACCCATATCGAGCTCTTTTCCGGCTTCCATATCAAAGATCGTCAGATCGACAGTGCTGCCTCTTGTATGAGAAGATTTCTCAGCGATATATCCTTCTTTGAACAGAACAGCCTTATCCAATTCCGGATAGAAGTATTTCTTCATCCTGCTGTCTTTGATGTCATAGGACCATCTCACAAAATGATCGACTGCACTCTGCGGACGATAGGCATCATAGATCTTCAATCGGTAACCCTTCTTCACCAGTTCGTCGGAAACCTGTTTCAGAGCCTTGGCAGCTTCCTTGCTTAAAAGAGCCATAGGTTCTTCATAGCCGGAGATCCTTTCTCCGATGAAGTTGTATGTCGAATAATACCTGATCTCCAAGATCGCATCCGGGATGTATTCGCTTAAGGAAACAAAACCCGAAGCATCATCGTCATAGACGCCATCCGCACTCATCTGTCCCTCGTGTTCCTTTTCTTCCATATCATCCTCGCTATCCGTGACATAATAAGTCACATCGTTATCATTCGTTTCGTTGTCGATTTGTGATTTCTTTGTATTGATATGGAGATCTTCAGGCAATAATACACCGCTGTGATCACCGGAAGCGACATTATATGTGATCGTGCTTGTTTCGCTGTCCTTTCGATCGGTGATGATCGTACAGGTCCTGTATTCAGAGATCTTCTTCATGTGATCGATCAGGATCTTTTCGCTTTCGTTTTCAACATCTTTGGCATTGTATATGATCTCCAGTTCCGGCAGCTCAACTTTTTCCTTATTCGTATAGTTGAGTGTCTCATTCTGAAAACTGGTCACTGTAAAACTGTTTTTATCCACCAGAAGATCGAGATCGATCGAAGAGATATCGGATACATCATCGAGATAACCATCGAGATCCTCCTTGGCAACGCGAGCCTTCAGGATATAGAAGGCATCGGTCTTTTCCATGGATTGAAATTCCATCTTTGCGATCAGACTTGATATCTTTTCCCAGATATCCGCTTCTTCTTTCATATTGATCAGTTGTGAAAAAGAAGAATCTTCATTGAGACAATAGGCGAAATCACGCTCTTCTATCCTGACGCTTTTTACCTGATCTCTGTCATCAAAAAAACTGTAGATCCTTCGATCCTGGCTGTCATAGACGGAATAGACTTCCTGATTCCTCTTATCTTTGACGTAAACGGATTGATACGTTTCTTTCAGTTTTTCGCTCGTATTGTTTTCTCTGATCAATTCAAAGATCTCTTCATCACTCAGAGACTTGTTTCTGCATCCGCAAAGCAGAAACATGAACACCACGAACACGATCCCTATCTTTTTCATCATCTTTTCTCCTGATCCTTCCATTTCATTATACAAAAGAAAAAATGTGACGTGATCATATATATCGGTAGTAGATAAGTGAATGGAGGAAATCAAAATGAAGAAAACACTCATTTTACTTATGATACTGTTATGCACATTATGTGCCTGCGCAAGGAAAGAAGAAAAGCTCGGTGGCTTTGAAGAACCAAAAGAAAAAGAGATCACTCCTGAACTGAAAGAGATCTTCGACAAGGCATGCGAAGGATATGTGGGAATGGACTTTGAAGTCCTGGAACTGGTCGCAACACAGATCGTATCCGGAACAAACTACAAGTTCCTGTGCAATGGAACGACAGTGACATTGAATCCACAGACTGCGAAGAAATACGTCACAGTCTACAAAGATCTTGAAGGAAACTGCAGAATCATCGAAGTGGAAGACGCAGAATAAAAGCCACAAGTGGCTTTTTCAAAACAGCAGATACAGCCAGGTCAGCGCCATGCCGACAGCCATGCAGCAGAAATGGGATGTTCCATCCACTCCCGGCAGGATCGAGATCAGCACCAGCGAGATCATAGGTCTGGACAGATAAGACAGTCCGCTGAAACCGTAAAAGTGTAAGATGATCAGAAAATACGCTCCCAGAAGAGCCGAGATCGCGCCGGATGCACCGATCGACACGGTATAGTCATCCCTGTTGTTGTGGCGGATATACAAGGCAAACAGCTTGCCCAGGATCATCGATACGAAATACAGAAGCAGGAATCTCAGATGCCCGAAATAAGATTCTACGAAAGATCCTACATTATATAGAGAGATCATGTTCATGATCAGATGTGTCGGATCAAAATGAGTAAAAGCACTTGTCAGGATGCGCTGATATTCCCTTCTGTTGAACACCAGATGATAGGACACGCCGAGATCGTCAGAATCCAGTTTTCCGGCACGGATCATCATGAAAACGATTACATTTATTACTATCAGTACAACGGTACAAAGATGATAACGCATACATACATTATACCATTTGAAAAATTCTTTTTTTCTAACTATAATTAAGTGGTTGTGTTAAATATGAAAACCGAAAGTGCTTTAAAAAAGAGTATCGGAAGTGAATCACAACTTCTATCTGAAAGATCTCAGCGCAAAGCGCTGATCTATATACTCGCTGTAAATGTTATCCTGCTGGCAATCGTCATGATCGCTTCTTTTTCATTGCCGAAAATCATAGAAGCCTATTCGATCGCTCAGAACAACAGGACAGATTATGCGATGGACAGGGCCGAATACAGGCTGAATCAGTATCGCGATGCCTCCCTTTCTTTATTTGAAGAAGAGGAAGTCATCAGGCAGATCGATGATTACTTCAATATCTTCCCGTCTCCGAAATATCCGGAAGATGTCGCCTTCTATGAATATGAAGGATGGTTCTCACCGGGTAATTATGCCGCAAGAGCAGCATGGAGACACGCCTTCGATCTCTACTATTCAGGAAAGATCCATGGCGCAACGGCAGGATACTGGTGTACCTTCTTTGCCCAGATGTGGTTCTATGATATGTTCGGATTCAACTCCTCAGGCAATTCGCCGACGGGAGACGGATCACAGTTCGCCTACACCGTCTATGAGACGGCAGTCTACCGCGATGAAGAAGGAAATCTGAAACACTACTTCGAGTATGGCGACCGTCCGATGACGATGGGCATCGTATCCATCAGGAACTCCTATGTTCCGGAAGGACACGTCCTGTGTGTCGATGAAGTCGATTACTTCAACAACACGATCACGATCTCGGAAGGCAACGTCAACGGCTATGGCGATGTCCGTATCCGCCAGACGATGTCGCTTGATACCTTCTACTATCTCAATCCGGGAAGAAAGGTATATGTCAATCCGACACCGGAACTGATCGCTATGATCTCAGGAAATCAAGAGTGAGAAATCACTCTTTTTCTTTTGAAAAGGCAACCGCTTTATGCAGTTGCCTTTCTGTTTCTTTTCTTATTTCAATGACTATTCGTACAGTGCGTATACTTCGGAAACCGGAGTATGGCAGGATACCGCCAGGATCAGCTTCGACAACATCCATCCGACAGAAAGCGTCGTGATCTTGTTGGTGGCAGCCAGATCTGCTTCATTCGGAATGATCGTGTTAGTACATACGATCTCCTTGATCGGAGAATCCTGAATGCGGATCGCCGCATTATTGGAGAACAGACCGTGTGTGATACAGACATAGATGTCCTTGGCGCCGTTTTCTCTTAAGATATTGGAAGCAGCGATCAGTGAACCACCGGTATCACAGATATCATCGACGATGATGGCGTCCTTGTCTGTTACATCACCGATGACGTTGCATGCTTCAACGACATTCGGACGAGGACGTCTCTTATCGATGATCGCCAGTTGTGTTCCCAGCATCTCAGCCAGGTTTCTCGCTCTCTTGACACCGCCGTGGTCAGGTGAAACGACGACTACGCTTTCCGGATCGAAGTTCTTTCTGCGGAAATACTGTCCCATCATCGGAACGGTCGTCAGATCATCAACAGGGCAATGGAAGAATCCCTGGATCTGTGCTGCGTGCAAGTCGAAGGTGACGACACGGTTTGCGCCGGCCTCTTCCAACATCGAAGCGACCAGCTTAGCTGTGATTGGCTGTCTTGGAGAAGCCTTGCGGTCCTGTCTGGCATAACCGAAATAAGGGATGATGCAGGTAACTTCGGCAGCCGAAGACCTTCTCATCGCATCCAGACAGATCAGAACTTCCATCAAAGTCTCATTGACCGGCTTACATGTACTCTGGATGATGTAGCAGCGCTTTCCTCTGACGCTTTCACCCAGCTCGACCAGTGTTTCACCATCCGCAAAATGTTTGACCTCGACCTTGCCCGGACGGATATTGAGGTAGTTACATACTTCTTCAACGATCTGATTTGATGAAGTCAGGCCGAACACCAGGACGTCATCCAGACTTTCTTCTTTCAGATTGCTCGCATCTTCCGGAGTGAGTTTTCTGACTTTCTTGTTTTTGATCTCGACCGGCAGATAATCCAGTGATTCAAATTCAGCCAGCTTATCGTTTCTGATCGCAACAGCCTCTAAAACTTCGTTGTCACATACCAGTACTGCCCCATCCACATCCTTGCTCAACAGTTTGGAGAAATCATCACCGTTGAGTTCCGGGAACAGCGGAGAAACCAGAAGCGTCTTTCCTTCATCAGTGAGTTCGATGATGACATCGCTGATGTCTTCTTTGCTTAAACAGCCGGGAACTTCATAATCGGTCCCGACGATATAGATGTCTTTCAGATCTTCGATCTTTCTGATCTCATTGACCAGATGCAGAAGGAGATTTCCTCCCAGATATGGAGCTTTTGATAACTGCTCTTCTTCTTCATTTCGAATAAATATAATCGCGTTATTCATTGACGACCCCCATTTTTATCAATCATATTATACTATGTTACGACCCAAAGTTTTTGTGAAACGTATGTAATGTCTGCTGCCTTTGAAAATACCATATAAAGCCTTGATCGAACCATAGTCTTCACTGATACAGAAAACGGTGGAACCGCTACCCGACATCAGTACTTCACCTGCGTTATAGGCCAGCAGTTCACTTTTGACCGTGCGGATATCATCGTTGAGTTTCAATGCCGGCTGTTCCAGGGAATTACCCAGAAGACCGGTAATGTCTTTCCCTTCCATCAGAACTTCCTTCAGCCTTTCGATATCCGGATGATCGCATGTTTCCATATCCAGTGTCTGATACGCCTCTTTCGTGGAAATACCGCTTCTTGGCTTTACCAGCAGGACATAGTACTGTTTCTTCATATCGAACGGCTTGATCACATCGCCGATGCCTGATACCACTGCAGGAACGTTGTAGTAGTTGAACGGCACATCCGCTCCGACCTTCAGACAGACGTCAATGATCTCTTCATCGCTCATCTTCAGCTGATACATCTTCTGGAATATCCTCAAGACGGAAGCCGCATCGGCAGTTCCCCCGCCAAGTCCTGCCTGCATCGGAACGACCTTTTTTAACACGATATCGTGATGATCATTGATCCCATATCTTTCCTTGAGGACGCTGATCATCTTATAGATGGAATTGTTTTCGTTGTAACGGATGAAAGGACGGTTACATAAGAAAGAGTCCTTCTCGGAGACATTGATCTCCAGTTCATCATAAAAATCGATCGGAACCATGATCGAAGAGATATCGTGGTAACCGTCTTCCCTGATGTTGAAGACATCCAGAGACAGATTGATCTTGGCATATGCGCGATCTTTCATCGTTTTCCTCCATATATCACCTGATGGATCTTCATGAAATCATCAAGAGACAATTGTTGAGCTCTGATTTTCTGATCGATCCCTGTTTCTTCATAGATCTTTTCGATCAGTTCTTGATCATAGAGATCCTTGAGATTGTTGTGCAAGGTCTTCCTGCGCATGCGAAAGCAGTTCTTGACCAGTTCAAAGAAAGTCTTCTCAAATTCAGCGTCCCTTTCCCTGATCGGCGTGAATGATATGACTGCCGAATCGACATTTGGAACGGGATAAAAGACGTTCCTGGAAACATTCAATTCATTCTTTACATCGTAGAGATACTGGACCTCGATACTTAAAGCGGAATAGTCTTCGCTTCCCACCTTCGCATTCAGTCTGTCCCCGACTTCCTTCTGCACCATGACCGTGATGCGATTGATATCCAGATCCGACTCAAAAAGCTTGAACAGGATCGGCGTCGTCACATAGTATGGAAGATTTCCGCAGACATTCACCTTTTCCTGATAGATACTCAGATCGGCGTCGAGAAAATCACCCAGATAAGTCTTCAGTCTTTCATCCTTCAGAGTCTCATTGAGGATCTCATACATATCTTTGTCGATCTCATAGGCATCGACACTTTTTGAATATTTCAGAAGCATCTGCGTCAAGGCGCCGAGTCCCGGACCGATCTCGATCGTCTTGAGATCTTCATCGCAAGCCACCTTCGCGATCCGATCGACGATATTGGCATCGATCAGAAAATTCTGACCGAACTTCTTCTTGGCCCTTGATTCTCCCATCACTTTTTTCACATGCGATATACTGGCGATCATAATACCTTCCTTATCTGTTCATACGTGATCCCTGACCAATTGATCCTTCTGAATAACGTCTTGGCGTTGCATTTCCCAAGATGAAAATATGCCGATACTTTTTCTCTTTTCAAAGAAGAATCCTCTTCTCCCTTTAAACCCAGATCGATGAATTCTTCCATGCTGAGTGAATCCTTCATTTCACAATATGTGACAAGATGATCCAAAGCCTCTTCCAGTACTTCCTTTGAAGCGTGTTCGATGCCGACCTTCTTTTTCGTCCTGGCATCTTCCTTCATTACGAATGCGTTCTTCAATCCCGGTATTTCCTCATTCAGACGCTTTCTGATCTTCTCTCCCGGCGTATCCGGGTCCAGGAAAAGGATGACACCTCTTTTCTCATTCAGCTGTCTGATGAGCTCTATCGTGTCCCTGTTAAGACCCATACCATGGGTTTCTATCGTCTCGACATCAAAAAAAGACTTCAGTCTCTTCGTATCATTGATGCCCTCTACTACGATAAGCTCCTTAATCATAGATCCCTGAAATCCTCTTTTCTCGTCAGCTTTCTGTTGTCATATTCATCGATGACGACACTGACCTCATGGCCCAGAGATTCCGCCAGCGAAACATCATCGGTAAACTCGATATCTTCACATCTTTCGTAACACTCCAATAAGAGCTTTCTGTCAAAAGCCTGCGGTGTTTCCGCCATGAAGATCTGATTGCGATCCAGGGTCTTAACGACCTTATCGCCCTCTATCAGTTTGATCGTATCAACAGCGATCTTTCCCAAGACGACCGCTTTCCTTTCAACGACCTTTTCCTTGACCATTTCAAGAGCTCTCTTATCCAGAAACGGCCTTGCGCCATCATGGATCAAAACATATTCGCTATCGCAATTCAACAAGCCGTTGTATACGGAATCCTTGCGTGTTTCTCCGCCTTTGACCACTACCACTTTTTCATGTCTGAAGACATCATCAAATGATTCCTCGTTGGTGACGATGACGATCTTTCTACAGTCATCATCTTCCATAAACAAAGAAGAGGCATGTTCAAGGATGCTTTTACCGTCTTTCATCTGATAGAAGACCTTGTTGTAGCCAAGGCTTGCCCTGGTCCCCGAACCGGAGGCAGGGATCACGACATCATAGTTCATCCTTGACGAGCTCCTTTACCTGCGCCTTAAGATATTTCAAAAGTTCATCGCGATTGACCTTGAGACCGATGCCATAAGCACCGCCCGAGATCTCTATCGTTTCGTGATTCATGACTTCATCATCAAAATAAATGCCCTTGTTTTTTTTGACACCGACCGGTGTGACAGAACCTCTTTCATAACCGACAAGTTTCAAAAGATCCTTCACATGAACCATTTCCACATTCTTGACATTGAGTGCCTTTGCGCACTTCTTGAGATCCAGTTCATCCTTGACCGAGATCACACAGATATAGACATCGTGGTCATGTTTCAATGCCAGTGTCTTGTAACATTGCGAATAATCCAGTCCCAGAAGATCGGAAACAGCCTCACCTGAAAACAGGTCCTTATCCAGATCGTATTCCAGGACCTCATATTTCACTTTGCCGCTGTCCAATATTCTCATCGCATTCGTCTTCATCTGATCGCCTGCAGATATAGTTTTTCCAGATCGTTTGGCAGATCGCATTCGATGGTCAGATTATCTTCCTTCAAAGGATGATAGAGCTCGATGCTTTCCGCAAACAATCCCATACGGATACAAAGATCGCTTTCCTTGCCATATAAACGGTCATTCAGTATCGGATAGCCGATACTTGAGAGGTGGACTCTGATCTGGTGAGTCCTTCCCGTATCCAGTGTACAAAGAAGGATCGAATAATCCTTCGCCTTATTGACCGCAACACATCTGACCTTTGTCAGAGCGTTCTGTCCATTTTTGAATATGATCCGCTTATTCGGATTGTGACGATCCTTGCCGATCGGCTTATCGATGACCTCCGTGTGATCAACAGCCATCTTTCCTTTCACAAAAGCCAGGTAGTTCCTTCTGATCTGCTTATTTGAAAGAAGCTGATCGAGCAGTGGCTGGAAAACGACTGACTTGGAATAGACCACCAGACCGCTTGTTTCCTTATCCAGGCGATGGATCGGATAAGCGGCGATATAGTTTCTGTCAGAATAATAAGACTGCACCATTTGTGTGAGCGTCAGCTCATCATTCCCATCGGAATGAACCAGCACATCCTTTGGCTTGTTTACGACCAGGACCAGTTCATCCTCATAGACGACATCGACATCCAGTGAAGTCTTCTCATATTCGTAAGTCTCAGGATAGATACAGATATCCAGATGTAAGCCGGCGATATCATCTTCTCTTTTTACGGGATTGCCATCCAGAAGGATCTGCTTGTTCTGGATGAGAAGATGCTGGACCTTCTTGGAAGGGATATAGCTGTCAAAAAACTCCTGTATCGTATTGACGAACAGGGAATCGACATCGATATGCAGCCATCTGTCTTCTACTTGATATTGCATACAATCATTATACTACAGGCATGAAAAAACCCATTGTTTTGACCGTGGGATGACAGTGTCTGTTTTACGAAAAACGATTCATTTCATGAGAAAATTAAGTCATGGAAAATGAGCAGATTTTAAAAACTGTGAAATTCAGAATGTATCCGGACAGGAAACAGGAGAAATTGTTAAATTCTACTTTCGGTTGCTGTAGATTGATTTTCAACATGGGCTTAGATATGCGAATCAAAGCATTCAAAAACAATGTAAAGTGCGGATATATGGAAACATCAAAGATGCTGACAAAACTTAAGGAAAATGAAGATTTTCGCTTTTTAAAAGATGTTGATTCAGTCGCCTTGCAACAGACTCTTCGTGACTTGGATTGTGCATATCGGAATTTCTTTTCCAAACATGCAGGATTTCCTAAGTTTAAAAGCAAGAAGAATCCTAAAGCAAGCTACAGAACAATAAACCAAAACAACAAGATCCGAATTGAAGGAAATAAAATCAGACTTCCAAAACTCGGTTATGTAAAAATTAAGAAGTCTTTGGAACCCGGAAAAATACATTCCGCAACGATTGAAAAGGCCTCGACTGGAAAATATTTCGTTTCAGTACTTTACGAAACATTCAGACAGAAGCATATCAATGGCGGCGGAGAAGTCGGAGTCGATGTCGGAATCAATAATTTCTGTGTTCTTTCTGATGGAACTAAAATCGAGAATCCGAAATTCCTTAAGAAGCTTAGAAAGAGGCTGATAAGACAGCAAAGAAAACTTTCACGTAAGAAGATCGATTCTAACAATTTTTATAAACAAAAGAAGGAGCTCGCTTTGATTCATGAAAAGATCTGTAATCAGAGAAATGATTTCCTGCATAAGCTTTCCAATAGTCTGGTGAGTGAAAACCAAACCATCAGTCTGGAGAATCTGGAAATTAGAAACATGTTAAGAAATCATCATCTAGCAGAATCGATTTCAGATGTCTCTTGGTATAAGTTTAAGACATTACTAAAATATAAAGCTGAGTTATACGGAACAAAGATTGTCGAAATAGACACATTCTTTCCAAGTTCGCAGATGTGTTCAGTCTGCGGTTATAGGAATCCGAATGTCAAAGATTTAAGAGTCAGATTCTGGACTTGCCCTCAGTGTCAAACCAGACTTGATAGAGACATCAACGCTGCAATCAACATAAAAAACGAAGGCTTTAGATTAGTCTTTGCCTAGAAAACTATAAGTACCGTGGGGCACACGGGAATTTGAGCTTGTGGAGAGCGTGTCAGACTTTAAGAATTTAAAGTTGTGCTCAATGAAACAAGAATCCCATGGATTTTGCCATGGGAGTGTCAAAGCAAACTGCTATGATATAAGTATGATCACACAGATATATTCCATACAGACAGTTGAAGAAGCCTTAGCCTGCGCAGAAGCAGGTGCAGACTACATCGGCCTTGCGATCGATACAGGTGCTGACCTGCCTTCGCAGGTCTCCATCGAAAAGGCAAAAGAGATCTTTGAGGCGATCGGAAACAAGGCAAAGAAAGTATTGATCTGCGTCACCTCATCCGATCAACCCCTCTATGAACCGGTGCAGTATCTGAAACCGGATGTCATCCATCTCTGCGGCTATGACTACTACGCAACACCTGAATTTGTAAGAAAGATCAAGGAACTCTGTCCCGGGATCGAAGTCCTGCAGGCGATCGGCGTAGAAGATGAATCTTCCATCGATCAGGCGATCTACTACTCTTCTTTCTGTGACAGCATCATCCTGGATTCCGTAGACAGAAATATCAACGGCATCGGTGCTGCCGGATTCACCAACGACTGGGACATCGACAGAAAGATCGTAGAAAAAGCCAAATGCAAAGTCATCCTTGCCGGAGGACTTTCTCCCGATAATGTCAGAGAAGCGATCCTGAAAGTCAGGCCATGGGGCGTTGATTCCTTCACCAAGACATCTGATGTATTCCCGGATGGCACAAGCAGGAAAAACATCGATAAAGTCAAAGCCTTCATTCAAAATGCCAAAGCAGCATTCAAGGAGATCGATGGCTGAGATACTTTGCATCGGAGACAGCTGTGCCGATATCATCATTCCCTATGATAAAAAAGAAAGAGTGATCCGCTGCGGCGGGGCAGCCGCAAACACTGCCTGTGCCTTGGGAAAACTCAATGTTTCAACATCCTTTGTCGGCAAAGCGGGAAATGATCTCTATGGAAAGAAGATGAAAGAAGAACTGGATCGATCCAATGTCGATACATCTTTCTTCATCCTGGATGAAAAACTGAGTTCCACTCTGATACAGATCACGATCGATGAAAATGGGGAACGCCATCCGATCCTTTTGAATGCGGATGATCCTTCCTATCTGAAGATCTATCCGAAAGACCTTGATACGATCGAACTCACAGATACGAAATACATCCTGACAAACGGAATGATGTTGTTTCAAGATCCTGCCGCATCCTCCATCCTTTCTTTCTTAAATAAGGCAAAACAAAACAACATCAGGATCGTATTAGACATCAATTTCCGTACGGAAACCATTGATCAGGACAGATCCATCATCAATGAAGTTATCGAAATATCCGATATCCTTCTGGGCTCCACAGAAGATGACTATCTGAAACCATATGACTGCAAAACGATTGAAGAGGTGATCGAAAAACTATATAAGAAAGATCGCATCATCGTCTGTCACGATGCCAAAGGATCCGATGTCTTCTTCAATGATGAGAGATATCATTCCGACAGCTATACTGTAGAAGTAGCTGACAGTATCGGTGCCGGAGACAATTTCAATGCGGGATTCCTCTATGGCCTGATCCATCACAAAACATTGAAAGAATGTAATGAACTTGCGTGTGCAGCGGCTGCCTATTCATTACAAAAAGAAGGCGCACGATATACGCCTGATGAAACAAAACTATATAACTTGATGAAAAGAAACTGATAGCTCAGTTTCTTTTTATTCTTCAATGATCGTGATCATCGTATTGTCAGGACCCATGAAACTGAAAGTCCTGAGACCGGTGTAGATATCCGATCCGTAATCCGAAGTTTCAATACCGTGCTTCTCCAGGTTCTTTTTCAGATACTCCGAGTTGTTGCATGCAATGGTGATCTTCTGCATCGGCAGATCCTTATACTTCGGATTGCACAAGACCTCGATCTGATTCTTTCCGAAGTCGAAGAGGAAATAGGAATCATCCTGATACGGGATCAGCCTTCTTAAACGGAATCCCAATTTGTTCTCATAGAAATCAAATACCTTTTCCTTGTTTGAGGCAAACAGCGTGACTCTTAATACATGGATCTTGGAGAAGAAAGGATAGATCGCTCTTTTATGAGCTCTGTTTCTCCAACGTTTCATCCTTTTGAGTTCCTTGCGGAAATCGGGATGGGTCAGGAAGTAGGCAAACAGGACATAGAGACCCTGTCCGATATAGGCACCGATCGTATTGGAAACCAGATCATCGACGTCATAGAAACCGATCTTTGTGATCAGCTGAAGGTTTTCGATGACGAATGAGATCAGAAAACACGTCACTACCGTACGGAATCGGATATGTCTTCTGAACCAGTCAAAGACATAAGGAAGCAGGTAACCCATCGGTACGAACATCGCAATGTTCAGATAGACCTGATAGATGTCTTCGATCTTGTTGAGCTTGACGTGTGTTACAGCTTCTTTGAAACCATCAGTAAATATCGTCCTGATGAAACTCAGGATCCCGAAATCAATCTTGATCGCATTGGCGAAATCTTCAAATAAAGCGATATGGATCAGATAGTCATTGGCAGCCGATCTGGAAAAGAACGCCACATAAAGCACCATCATCACATAGACGCCAAAGATGAAGATGAGGATGATCTTCCTGAGATGAAGCAGCCTGTCAGCGTTTGGATTCTTGCTTAAGGAATCATCCAGAACGATGCCCAGGCGATTACACAACTTGCGATCGACATAAGGCATGAAGAAAACCATGACAAACATCATGAAAGTGACCAGGATAATCAGCTTCACATCAGACGAATACTCAAACATAGTTCTTTTTAACTATACCATTTTTAGATTAAGATAAAAGTATGAAGAAAGTGATATTGCCTATCATCATCCTGTTCCTTTTAACAGGATGCAAGGAAACGAAAGTAGAGAAAGAAAAAGACATGAGAACAGACAGACACCTGATCAAGGCTATCTATCGCTATGGCGGTGGAGAACTGGGAGGCCATGAAGAAATTGAATTGAAGATCGCCAACAACGAAGAAGTCACAGTCACCTTCTCCACCAAAGCCGATCATAGTTCAAAAGAAAAAACGAAACAGTATACCTTCCCAAGGGAAGTCATCGAGAAACTGGAATCCTATATCGAGACAAGAAGTTTCTGTGAGATCCCAAATAAGGAATATGAGACCTATGAACTGCTGGACGGTGACTACGGCTGGTATATGGTGAAATATTCCGATGGCGATTCGATCAGTTTTGATTCCTTGCTTGATATGGACAGCTATGATATGGAAAGCTGCAGGCAGTTCAGGGAGTATCTCTATGCACTGATTGAAGGTGATGCCATCCCTGATTTTGAGATCAGCGAAGGAAACAAGATCAGAGTTGCCGGAAACGGAATGACTTTAACTTTTGAACTCAACGATTCATCCGCATCCAGAGATCTTATCAAGCTCATCAATAAAGACTTTGTACTCAAACCTTATTCCAATAACGAGATGTATTTCAATCCGGAAGAAGAACTTGATGTTTCAGATACCCCATTGGCTCCGGGAGGAGGGGAAGGAACGCTTGGTTATTACGCTCCATGGAACAATGTCGTGATCTATACCGGAGACTATTCTCCCGCAAGCGGGCTTTACATCCTGGGACAGCTGGAAGATGAACCTTATCAGCTGAAACAGCGCCTGGAAGAAGGAACTTATCGCATCTTCGTATATGAGGGCTGATATCACATTATTTACCACATTTCTGACATTTTTGAGACATCATGATCCTGTATCATATTATTAACAGCAGTAGACATGTTGTTTCCTATACCCCTATAACTGAAAGAAAGGTTCTCGTCATGAGAACCTTTCTGATTCTTATAATTCTTCGCCATTGCTGGCAATGACCTTCTGATACCAGTAGAAGGAATCTTTCTTATACCTCTTCAGAGTACCTGATCCGTCGTTGTTCTTATCGACATAGATCAGACCATAGCGCTTGGACATCTCGCCTCTGGATTGCGATACGATATCGATCGCTGCCCACATCGTATAGCCGATGACCTCGCATCCATCGTTGACTGCCAGATGCATCTGTTCGATATGTCCCTTCTGGAAGTTGATCCTCTGATCATCGTGAACAGTCTCATTTTCCAGGACTTCGTTTTCACCGATGCCGTTTTCTACGATGAAGATCGGCAGATCGTAGCGATTGTAGAATTCGTTGATCGAGATCCTCAATCCTTCTGCGTCGATATTGGCACCCCATTCAGTTCGTTTCTGATAAGGATTGTTCATCGGACGGCGATGTTCTTCTCTTGCCTTTGGATCACACATCCTGTTGTAGTAATAGCTGACCGGGATATAATTGCCCGGGTATTTTCTGATGATCTCAAAATCCTCAGGCTCTGTTACGATGGAGATCCCTTTTTCTTCCATATCCGTACCCCAGAACTTCGGATACTTTCCCTTACAGATCGCATCAAGATAAGAATAAGTGATCTGCTGATTCTCTTTGAATGCGTTCAACATATCTTCCGACTTGCAGGATTGCGGATAGGCAAGAGCACCTTCCATCATTGCGTTGATATGAACATCTTTTATCATCTCATAAGCCAGCTTATTCGCTCTGGCTGCCGCCAGCATCTGGTTGTGGGCACACTGATAGATCAGCTGCAGCTTATCATCGCCTTCTTCCAGGATGACGCCGCCATTCTGATACAACATGCCTTCTTCAAAGATGAAGTTGATCTCATTGAATGTGATCCAGTATTTCACATCCGGGAAATTCTCAAAACAGGTCCTCGCATAACGCTCAAAGAAATCGACCAGTTTCCTGTTTCTCCAGCCGCCGTAATTGATGATCAGAGCTGCCGGAGTCTCGGTATGTGAAAGTGTGATCAGTGGCTCTATCCCATATTTATGACATTCATCGATCACTTCGCGATAGTGATCGAGTCCCTTCTGATTCGGTTTTTCTTCATCACCATTCGGAAAGATCCTTGCCCAGGCAATGGAGAAACGGAAGCATCTGAATCCGCATTCCGCAAACAAGGCGATATCTTCCTTGAAGCGATGATAGAAATCGATCGCCTCATGGGAAGGATAATACTTGTCTTCTTCGATCACAAAATCAACAGAATCCTTCATGTATTTATCCATGGAAAGATAATCTGTCGTCGTCATGCCTTTCCCATCTTCGTTCCAGGCACCCTCACACTGATTGGCTGCTACCGCAGCACCCCATAAGAAATCTTCTCTGAACTTTTTCATTTTTTCTCCTAATTGATCGTCATCAGTACACCGATCGAAGCGATCACCAGTCCGATCGTATTCAACATAGAGATCTTCTCTTTAAAAAACAGGACACCGATGATGGCCATGATCACCATGACAGCGACTGAAAGAAGCGGTGATAAGAGTCCTACGGAAAAACCGTTGCGATACGCAAGGATGAAACCCAGTTCATAGAAAGAGATCACAAAACCCAATATGACAGAATAGATGTTCAGTTTTGATAATTCCGCCTTCAGAGGAGTTCCCCTTGAAGTCAGAAAAAACAGGACCGTTGCCGTCAGTAAAGCCATCGAATAAGTTGCGATCGATGAGGCAAATGGATTGACCTCAGGATTGACCTTGTCCGCCAGGACCTTATAAACAACATCTGCTGCTACCAGTATCAGAAATGACAGCCACTTCATAGATATCCTCCTTTTTAAAAAGGACCGGCAGACCATTCTGCCGGTCTCTTCTTTATTTTAACAGACCGAGATATTATTCTTCTTCTTCGGCTACTTTCTGCTTATCCAATACCTTGATGAAAGGCAGATAGAACAGAGCATCCAGAACGATCAGTATGAGGACTAAGAGCAATGCCTTGAAGTCGACAGTTGCGATCAGTGCTGCGATCGGACAGAACATGTTCCAGCCAGGATAAGAAACAGTCTTAGCGACGATTCCGGAAGCCATAGCCAGATAAGTAACGATGCAGTTGAGCAAAGGAACACCGACAAACGGAACGAACATGACCGGGTTCATCATCAAAGGGACACCGAAAATGACCGGCTCGTTGATGTTGAAGAATGCCGGGATCAGACCAAGCTTACCGACAGTCTTGAACTGCTTAGATTTGCATAAGAACAGTAATACGAACACCAGACCAAACGTCGCACCGGAACCACCGATCATGATGAAGAACCACCAGAACGGCTCAGTGATGATGTAAGGAAGTGCAGTCGTAGCTGTACCTGCAGAATAAGCTGAAATGTTAGCTGCAAGAGCAGTTGCCCAGAAAGCACCCATCGGACCTGTGATCGCAGAATCGTGGATACCGAACCACCAGAATGACATGACCAGGATGACCAGCAGAGCACCGCCCCAGATCGAGTTGGTCGCACTCAGTAACGGTTCCATGATGACTGCCATCAACGCAGGGAATGTGTTGCCTGTGATCTTGACGATCAGTGTGTGGAGTAATGCCACGACCAGCAATACGATACCTGTCGGAACCAGCATTGCGAATGCTTCAGTCAGTGCTTCAGGAACGCCATGACCGGACAATGAGATATAACCGACTTTCTTGTCCAGAAGGACTCTGAGCAGTTCGATCGACAGTATTGCAGAGAAGATCGCTGCGAAGATACCTGTACCACCCATGTAGTCGAAAGTCTTTCTTGTTTCGATACCTGAAACTGCCAGGATCATGTAAGAAATGACTGCCAGGATCGTCGGAGTGAAACCTCTGAGCTTATATTCCTGAGACAGGAAGTAGCCGATGCCTGCTGCAACAAACAGAGCAACGAATTCAAGACAGAAACGATAGATCGCGCCAACAGGCATACCTACCGCACCTGCGAATGATGACCATGCAGCCATGAAACTGCGGAAGAATCCCGGTTCCATCGTTGTATAGTCCATAGGCGGCTCGATGACGACCAGAGCAAGTGAACCTAATGTCATGAACGGAATGATACTCATAAACGTTCTTGATATAGCCTTCAGATGTCTCTGTTTCTCAACCTTGACCGCTAAAGGGAACAGTTTCTGTTCCAGCCAAGCTGATAACTTTTCCATATTTATCTCCTTTTCTGAAAGATAAAACATATCTTTCTGTATGTATACAGTTTAGTCAAAATGGTTTTCTATATCAAACCAAAAAGCCTTAAATCTCCGAATGTGTTACATATCCGCTTTTTCTGTAAGAGTACTTTTCTTTCTGGTATCATTTTATTGAGGACAAGACGATGAATAAAATGGATAAAGATATCAATGAACTCTATTCCCTTGGTGATGAACTTTTCAGACATCCTGAACTGGGATACAAGGAATTCACAAACAAGAAGATCCTGACAGACTATCTCAATTCCCATGGGATAAAAACAGAAGATCTCGGTTTCCGTACGGCTTTCAAAGCAACGATCGGATCGGGTTCCCCAAGGATCGGACTGATCGCCGAACTCGATGCGATCCCTACCCTGGGACACCCGTTTGCGAACAAGGAAGACAATGCTGCCCACAGCTGCGGACACTCCACACAATGTGCCATCATGGCATACACTCTGACAAAGCTGAAAGACATCGTAAAGAAAGGAACAGTAACACTATACTTCACTCCTGCTGAAGAATTCACGGATGTCGCCTTCAGGAAAGAACTGATTAAAAAAGGCGAGATCAATTATATCGGTGGCAAAGTAAATATGTTGACAGCGGGATATTTTGATGAAGAAGATCTCTTCATTCATCTGCATACCATGTCAGAAGGCAAATACCGTTTCTCACTCAATTCCACCCTTTCCGGCTTCGTATACAAACAGATCACCTTCAAAGGGAAAGCGACTCATGCCGCTATGGCTCCTGACAAAGGGATCAACGCGCTGAATGCCTTCATCCTTTTTGATAATGCGATAAACATGTTGAGAGAGACGTTCAGGGAAGAAGATTACATCAGGTTACACGGCATCCTTTCAAACGGCGGACAGACAGTCAACTCCATTCCGGAAAAAACAGTCTATGAATGTTATGTCAGATCACTAAATGCCAGGGCTTTGAAAGAAACGGCTGACAAGGTCGACAATGCCGCAAAGTGCTGTGCCAAAGCGATCGGTGCTACAGCAAACATTCAGACAACACCGGGCTATCTGCCGATGCATCAGTCCAAAGCCATCAATGACATCATCCGCAAGAATATGCTGAAACACTGCAAACCTGAAGAGATCCATGACGATGAGATCTCAATGGCGGCCGGTGATGTCGGTGACCTTTCAGTATTCAAGCCGACAGTACAGTTTGGATACTCGGGATTCGGCGGCAACTGTCATGGCAAAGACCTCTGCATCCTTGACAAGGAATGGGCTTATCTGAAACCATCCAAGGTCGTCTATGACACAGTAAAATATCTGCTTGATCATGAAGGATACGTCAATCAGATCAAAGCAGAATTCAAACCATCTATGACAAAAGAAGAATACCTCGCTTATCTGAAATAGCGAGGTATTCTTTTAATATCTGTTTAAGTTAAAATCCTTATCCAGCAGATCGATGAAATGACATATCAGCTCACCGGTCTGTTTCAGATCCTTCACGTCGATCAGTTCCAGAGGAGAATGAGAATAACGATCCGGTGTACCAAGGTCCATACAAGGAACACCATCATTCTCCAAAGCCAGGTATGCGGTATCGGATAATGCACCTCTGGCTGCCTGTCTCTGTATCGGAATATCCTTTTCTTCAGCTGCCTTCTTCAGCAATTCAAACATCCCCTTATGAACGATATTTCCATTGAGTGTACCTTTGCCATGGAAATTGAACATCGTTACACCGACGCCGTTGTTCATTTTCACATTTGAAACTTTTCCTCTCTGATCAGGAGTATCGGCAGCACCAGGTCCTAAGATAGAGATCGCCATATCGCATTTTGCGCTTCTGTTAGCCATCATGGCACCTCTTGCGCTGTATTCTTCCATGACTGTTCCAACCAGTCTGACGCCAACTTTCGGCTGATGTTTCTTGAGGTATTCTGCGATCTGCAAGAGATTGCACATACCGGCAGCCGCATCGATATAGGAACCGGAAATCCGATCATTCAGAAGATCATAATAAGCTTGTCCATAGGCAACAGGGCATCCAACTTCAATGCCCAGATCATGTAATTCTTTTTCGCTTTTCGCACCGATATCGATGAACAGATCATTCAGTGTATCGGCCTTTGCCTTTTCTTCATTTGACATGATGTGGTAGGCTCTGGTACCAAAGATCCCGTTATAGTATTTGCCATCTTCACTTCCGACTCGAACAGGAGTTCCTGTCATGACCTTTTCCGGCACACCGCCGACTCGATCGACATAGATGAAGCCATCCGGATCGATCCTTCTGATCACAAAGCCGATCGTATCCATGTGAGCAAAAACCATCAGCACAAGCGCATCTTTTTCACTTCCTTCAAAAGTTGCGATACAGTTGCCGAACTTATCGATCTTTACATCATCCGTATATTTCTCAAAATCTTCTTTCAAGGCATAAGCCATCTTCTTCTCATATCCAGAGACGCGTTCGATCGCCATGTATTCTTTCAGTTTCTTTTTCAGGTCTTTTATTTCCATGATGCTTACCTCATCCTGACATCATTATATCCCAATCTCCATCTCTTCCGCAGTATTAACAAAGCCCCTTCAGCGATGATAAAATGATTTTATGATCAAAGATAATCACGATCTCATCCTGATGGGCATTGATGGCGGTACCGGAGGTATCAGAGTCGGACTCTATGATATCAAAGGAAACTGTCTTTCTTTTGCCATGGAAGAATACAAAACCGATTTCCCGAAACCCGGCTTTGCGCAACAGGATCCATACGACTGGTGGAACTGTCTGAAACTTGCGATCAACAAAGCTCTATCAAAAGGAAACATCAAAGCGCAAGAGATCTCTGCTCTGGCTTGCGATACGACGTGTACCAGCGTCGTCGTCTGCAAGAAAGATGCAACGCCATTATATCCATGTATCATCTGGATGGATGTCAGAGCAGTGAAAGAAGCGGAAGAACTGATGGAGAAATGTAATGAATTCTATTCTCCGGAATGGATGCCGCCAAAGCTGGCCTGGCTCAAAAGAAATGAAAGAAAGATCTATGATGAAGCGGAAGTCTTCTGCGAATATCAGGACTGGCTGACATACAAACTGACAGGAAAGTGGTGTATGAACAACAACACCGCCTGTAACTGGGGATACTCGATCAATACAGGCTTCTCTGAAAAGATCTATGAAGCACTTGATATCAAAGATGCATTAGATAAGTTCCCGACAGAAAAAGTCTATCGTGTCGGAGATCAGATTGGTGTTCTGTCCAAAGAAGCCTCTGCATTCCTCGGTCTTCCTCAAGGTCTTCCGATCGCTCAGGGAGGTGTCGATTCTTCGATCGGTTTACTGGGGATCGGTGTCAACAGACCCGGCAGGATCGGCATGATCACCGGAAGTTCCAATCTGGCGATGGCACTCAATGAAAGGCCTCTGTTAAATCCGGATGGTTCCAATAACGGACCGGATAATCTGATCAAAGGATACTATACGGACTATGTCGCACAAAGCGCATCCGGCTCTATCCTCTCCTGGTTCAGGAAACAGTTCTGCCCTGAACAATCTTATAAAGAATTGGACGAGCTGGCAAAAGATGTTCCGATCGGATCAAACGGATTACTCTTACTGGATTACTTCCAGGGAAACAAACACCCATACCACGACGGCAAGGCCAAGGGCATGTTCTATGGACTGAGCCTGGCTCACACGAAAGCCGATATGTATCGGGCAATACTGGAAGGTGTGGCATTCGGCAGTGAAAGGATATTGGATACCTTCAGGGAATACGGTGTCGATGTCAAAGAGATGAACATCGCCGGAGGTTCCGCAAGAAGTCCTCTGTGGATGCAGATCCACGCCGATGTATCGGACATCATCATCAATGTTCCAAAGGACATCAATGCACCAAATCTGGGCTGTGCGATCGCCTGTGCAGTGATGTTGAAAGTATATCCGTCTTTGCAGGATGCAGTCGATCATATGGTGACATATGAAAGATCCTATTATCCGAATAAGGAGAACCACGAGAAATATCAGAAGATCTATGAACTCTATAAGAGTTTCTATCCGGAAACAAAAGACTGGATGCATCGCTTCTTCGACACATTCGAAAACATCTAAAAAGCTTGCGGTCGCAAGCTTTTCATTTACTGATATCTGAGATCCAAAGTATCGATCGCATCGAAGAAGATCTTCATACAAGCTTTTCGATCCGTATCGATCAGAACTGTATGATTTCCTTCCCCTTCCACAAAGACGGTCTGTCCTTGTGTGTCTTCTCCTTCAAGGATGATATCGACTTTCCCTTTCTTTGAAATAAAGAGATCTTTGTTTAACAGATATAATACCGGGATCAGATCGAAGATCGCTGTCTTATCCCAGCCTCTGTCGATCGCATAGCGCAGATAGAAGCTGAAGAGATCATCGACCAGTTTCGATACTCTCTTTTCGTTTCTGAAACGTTCCGTCTCCTTGATCAGGATGCCTCCGGCATAACAGACTTCAAGTGGAGCCATGACGATATCGATTCCGGAATCAAACACGATCTTTGCGGCATGCGGGTCATGCCAGATATTGAATTCCGCATATTTGTTGATATTGCCGCCATTCAAGGCACCACCCATCAGCACGATCTGTCTGATCTTTGATCTTGCTTCAGGATACTCATTCAACAAGATCGCAAGATTCGTCAAAGGAGCCAGAGCGATGATCGTGAGATCATCTTCTTTTCTCAGAACTTCCTTGTAGAAATCGATGGCAGAAAGATCCTGTGCCTTCATTTCAGGCTGAGGAAGTATCGGGCCATCCATTCCGCTTTCTCCGTGTCCTGCCGGCTGTGGAACGCCATCCAAAACAAGCGGTTTCACAGCGCCTTTATATACCGGAATATTCAAGCCAAGATATTCTTCTACCTGAAGGACATTGCGTGTGACCTTTTCCAATGTATTGTTTCCGGCAACCGTACAGATACCTAAGACATTGAAACATTCCTCATGAGCCAATATCGTGAGTAAGGCCATGATATCGTCATGGCCCGGGTCACAATCTATGATTGTCTTATACATTACTGTTCTTCGACCTTACCGCGCTTGATTCGATAGTAGTTGATGATCGAAACAGCAGTCAGGATGACAAAGACAGCGAAATACGGGATCGCGTTGACAAGGTCTGTCGGGATCGAAGAGTTACTGGAGAAGATGATAGAAACTGCTCTGAATACTGCGAAGATCAGCGCAGCCAGGATCAGTACCCAGTAATTTCCGGCCGCAATACCATTGGCCGCAACACCCATCCAGCCCTGTCCGGAGACCATTCCTCTTGAGAAGATCTTCAGATAGTTGAGGGACAGATAGATACCGCCTAATGCCGCAAAGATTCCGGATAATACCAGTGATAATACCTGGAGTCTTTCAACATTGATACCGGCAGTTCTTGCTGCATCGGCATTCAAGCCGCAAGCTCTCATCCTCATTCCTGTCGGAGTCTTATAGATGAAGATGAACAGCAGGATGACGATCAGCCAGCAGAAATATGTCAGCGTATACTGGCCTGAGATGATATCTCCCAGGACAGGAATGTCTTTGATGACCGGAATATCCCATGTACCCAGGATCGGAGTAGTCAGGGAAGCAGTCGTTCCTTTTTCACCTGTCATCAGGAACATGACGAAGATCGCAACAGAATCCGCAAAAGTATTCAGAGCGATCATGATCAGCATGGCATTCGCACCCATCTTCATGGAGAAGAATGCGATCAGCATGACAGTTACGACACCAATAGCCATACCGGTCAGAACACCTACCCAGGCACTGCCGGACAGATATGAACCAAGAACACCTGCCAAAGCTGCAAATGTCATGATCGATTCGATAGCGATATTGCCGATACCTGATGAGGCTGCAGTAAATGTACCGATTGCCGCAAAAACGATCGGAGTCGCCAGACGGATTGCCGTGACCAGGAATCTCATAGAAAACAGTGTTGAAAATATACTATTCTGCATGTTCTTCCAATCCCTCCTTTAATAACTGACGTTCTCTCAGTCTTCTTAAGAAGTATTGAGAAGATATCAGCATGATGACGATACCTTCAACGATCGAAACGATCTCGGAAGGTACAGCACCATCAACGAAATACAATACAGCAGCACCCTGCTCAAGATATTTGATGAAGAAAGCTGCGATGACGATACCGATCGGATTGTTCTTGCCAAGCATTGAAAGAAGCATTCCGGAGAAACCGATACCGACCAGAGACTGAGCCGGCGTATAGTAGCTCGTCTGAGTCAGCAGCTGGGTCGTAGAGCCCATTCCGCACAGGACACCGGCGATGACAGCTGTCGTGATCGAAAGCCTGAATGCACTGACACCGGAATATTCCGCAAACTTCGGATTGACACCGGCGATCCTCATCTGATAACCGAGTTTTGTCTTGTTCATGACGAGGTAGAGGACGACCATAACGACCATCAGCAGGATGAAGCAAGCCGAGATCCTTAATGGTTCATACAGATAACCGATCCTTGCAGTAGGGAGATAGTCTTTGGAAGAGACACTTCCTCTTTGTGCAGTAGAGATCCAGTTTCTGACGATATAAGCTGTGATAGCAGCATAGATCGAGTTGGACATCAGTGAGACGACCATTTCGTTGGTACCGAACTTTGCCTTCAGGAATGAAGGGATGATCATCAGAGTTCCGCCTACGAGCATTGCGCCTAAGTAGCAAAGGATCGGATGTAAGATCGGGCTCGTCGTGATCGGCGAAGCAGCGATCCATGCTACGACAGCACCGGTGATGATGAAGATACCTTCAGCACCCATGTTGAAGCCGCCGGCCTTGAATAAGACACCTGCTGCCAGTCCGGCAAACGCAAACGAAATGAAGCTTTCGATAACAGCACCAATATATCTCTTCTTGCTCAAAGGACCAAACAGGATGGTCTTGAGCGCGTTGACAGGATCTTTAGAGATCAGACAAAGGATGACGAACGTGATCGCAAAAGCAATCAGGATCGCGATAGCCATTTTGATCGCATCAAATAACTTAGGATTTGATATCGACATTTTGTACTGCTTTGAATACTTACTGTTTCTGTTTTCAGTCATTCAAGGCACCTCCTATCTCTTCAGGCGTCTGGTGTTTCGCGCCTAACATATACATACCGAGTTCTGATTCAGAAACATCTTTCGCATTCGGGAAGTAACCTGCAATCTGTCCGTCAAACATGACGATGATCCTGTCTGATAAAGACATGACTTCGTTCAGGTTGGCAGATACCAGCAGGATGCCTGCACCGGCGTTGCGCATTTCGATCAGTTTGTGGTGAACGAACTCTTCAGAACCGATATCGATACCGTGAGTCGGCTGTTCAGCGATCATGAATTTTGAATTCGTGTTGTATTCTCTGGCAACGACGACCTTCTGGATATTACCACCGGAAAGGCTGTTGACAGAAGTATCGATCGTCTTGGTCTTGACCGCGAAAGTCTTGACGAGATTTTCGGAAGTCTCTCTGATTGCTTTTGAATTCATGAACACCTTGTTGTTGATATCATCTCTGTCATAGTAGGTAGAGATCAGGTTGTCAGAGATCGGCAGCGAACCGGCGATACCATCGCCCATTCTGTCTTCCGGAATATAAGCCATACCCAGATTTCTGCGTCCCTTGATGTTGAGATCGTTGACTCTATTACCGCAGATAACGATGTCACCTGTATAAGCTGTCTCTTCCAGACCTGTGATACATCTGACCAGTTCCTGCTGGCCGTTTCCTTCAACACCGGCAATACCTAAGATCTCACCGTTCTTGACCGCAAATGACATGTGATCCAAAACCGGTTTGCCATTTCTTTCCATATAGAGATCTTTGATCTCAAGAGCCTTTTCGTTATGGAAATCTTCATGTGTCTTATACGCATTCATATCGGAATCCAGATCTCTTCCGATGATCAGATTCGTCAGCTGCTGCATCGTCAGTTCTTCATTGAGATAAGTACCCTTGGAAACACCGTTTCTGATGACAGAGATCTTATCCGAGATCTTCTTGACTTCTTCCAGCTTATGGGAAATGAACAGGATCGTATGTCCCTGCTCCTTGAAAGAACGTAGCTGATCGAACAGCTTATCCGTTTCCTGCGGAGTCAGAACTGAAGTCGGTTCATCCAGGATGATCAGTTCAGCATTACGATACAGGGTCTTCAATATTTCAACTTTCTGTCTCTTCGCAACTGAAAGGGTCGAAACCTTGGCATTTACATCGAGTTCAAAATCATACTTGTCAGATAATTCCTGACACCTTCTGGCAGCTTCCTTCTTATCGATAAAGATACCACTCTTAGGCTCATCGCCCAGAATGATATTGTCTACGATCGAAAAAGACGGGATCAGCATAAAGTGCTGGTGCACCATACCGATACCTGCTTTGATCGCATCCATGGAACTGGAGAAGTTCGTCTCTTCTCCTTTGTAAGTCACGGAACCGCTTGAAGGTCTCTCGATACCGAAGATGACTTTCATCAGTGTCGACTTACCGGCACCGTTCTCTCCGACGATCGAGTGGATCTCTCCCTTTTCGAATTCCATGTTAATGTCACGATTCGCCACAGTTCCGTTGGGATAGACTTTTGTAACATTATCAAGTTTCAATATCGTCTCACTCATTAGATCCTCCTAATTTAGAAAAAGTCATGCGCCGTAAAACAGCGCATGACTTGATCAAGCAAAAATTAATTAATAATTACTCAACACGGTTGCCATCTCTGAGAGCAGGCCAGTTAGCAGCGTATTCATCTGCATTCCAGTCAGTCAGAGCGTCGATAACCTTAACTTCACCGTTAACAACAGAAGCAAGAACTTCAGCGAGCTTAGCTCTTGTAGCTTCGTCAGTGTTAGCCATGTAGAAATCGTTTTCAGCCAGACCGACACCGTTCAGAGCGATACCCCACATCTCAGCCTTGCCGAGCTTGTCAGCGTAATTGCCGTTAGCAACCATTTCGATGAAAGCCTTAAGAGGAACACCAGTGTTCTTTAAAGCAGAAGTCAGGATAGTGTTAGCCCAGTCAGGGTTAGTATCCTTGAACTGTAAGTACTGGTCCTGGTCAACACCGATGCACCATACATCATCATGAGCAGAGCAAGCATCGATAACACCATTGCCTAAGCCACCGGCAACCTGCCAGATAACGTCAGCACCCTTAGCGATCATGTCATCAGTAACTTCCTTACCTAAAGCTGTATCAGAGAATGAACCCGGATAAGAAATGACATACTTGACACCATTGTCAGTTAAAACCTGGCAGTAACCAGAAATGAACTGGTTCATAGCCTGAGCGTCCATACCGACGACGACACCAACTGTACCTGTCTTAGTGATAGCAGCAGATAAAGAACCAACCAGGTAACCTAATTCTGCAGTGTTGCACTTAGTGCTGTAGCAGTTTGCAGGGATTCCTGATTCCGGAACGAAGTCATAGTCGTAGTTGAAGAACAGCTGATCAGGATACTTCTCACAAGCCTTGTATAAGAAGTCTTCGTAATCACCGTTACCACAGACAACGAGGTCATAAGCGTGGTCTTCACATACGTTGTCAAACCAGTTCATCCAGTTAGCTTCTGACTTTTCACCAGAAGGGTCACACTCGAATACATCGACAGTGAGGTTAGGCTGAGCATTCATTTCATCAGCAGCACCTGCGATTGTGTCAAAATATGACTGGTCGCCTCTGTGCGGGATGAGAACTGCAACCTTAGTTACACCGTCATCAGCAGGAGTAGTGTCAGCCGGAGCTGGTTCTTCTTTCTTACCACAGCCAACTAATGCGAATAACATTAAAGCTGCCAGTAATACAGTTAATAATTTCTTCATTTTTCTCTCCTTTTCCTATTTTGCCTAAAGAAATAGAAAAAACACTATTTCAATGACACAGATATTTTATCATCTCTATAAGCCACTTTCAATGTAAAATGGCGTTTCAGGATCCTTTTTTCACAGGTGTTTTTTTCTTGAGAAAAAACATGATAAAAACCGTATTTTCCTCTTCTTGACAAGCCGTTTTCTGCTGAAATAAGATGAATCTGTAGAAAACGAAAAAGGAGAATAATCATGTCAGAATACTATGATGCCTGGGCCTATACCACATCAAAACACGGAATCAGCGCCGACTTACTGATCTCAGCTGTTCAGAAATGTATCAGAAGAGGTGAAGAAGACCTCGCCATGCGCTTTGCCTATGAACTTTATGCCACTTCTTCTTTCCACGAAGAGAAGCTCTGGACAAGACTCATGGTCATCCCTGTTGAAGATATCGGCTTTGGTGATCCCAACGCTCTTGTGATCATCAAGACATTGAATGAACTGAGAAAAGAATTCCCATATGGCGATGGCGATCGCCCGATCTTCTTCCTCTACGCCATCAGATACTTATGCCGATGCAAGAAAGAAAGATCCACCGACCACGTCAAAAACATCATCATGAAAGAAAATGAGAAAGGTGAGATCCCTGAGATCCCTGATTACGCCTATGACATGCATACCAATAAGGGAAGATTCGAACTGGGCAGAGATATCTTCTACTTCCTGGATGAAGCATCCAAAGTCATCCCGCAATGGGAAGATTATGATGATACTTACTTCAAACAGCTCTACAAGATGTACGAAGAAGAAGCCAAGGAAAACAAGGAATAGACAATAATAAAACCTTATGGAGATCCATATCGGAAACCATAAGGTTTTCTTTTTTTATTCTTCTATTTTATAAGGTTCGTATCCGGCAGCGATCAGCTGCTTGTCGAAATCGGCTCTCGCCATTTTACACGCTTCCTCAAAGCTGTCAGCGATCTTCACCAGGTGCAGGATATTGTCAAACGCATAGCCCTTATCTTCGATGCCGTATCCTTCCTTATCGTAATAGATGCCGTCTTCTTCAGTCCTTTCGATCTTTCTTTCGATCATCGTTTTCTCACCGCCGTAGAATCCATAGGAAGGCATGTCTAAGGCAACGAACCAGCCCAGTTCCCATAAGGTACCGCTGTCGGGTTCATGACCTCTCCAGTCATCCAGCTGAGCGATGCACATATCGCAATGCATCATGTGATTGAAGTCGTGATCGAATACTCTTTGCCAGAAATTGTCACCCGGAAGGACAGGATCGCCCTCTCCCGGGAAGAGCCCGATCAGACCATACTTATCGCAGGTCTTCTTCCAGTGCTTGACTGTCTCATCGCATGTCGGCAGAAACATTTCAAAGTCAGCCAGGTAGACAACAGGTTTTCTGAGATTTCCCTTTTTATCGATAAACATCAGAAAGCTCCTTTCTCAAGATCTTCTTTTATAGCTCTTAAAGCTGCTTCCAGATCTCCTTCAATGATCTTTGAAGAGTATTCCAACATCAGATTCAATGGACCCGGTTCAAAAGAGATCCCATCCTTGTCGACCAGTCTTCCGTTTTCATTCAGATGCTTCTCACCGCTGTATCTTTCATCACAGATCCTGGCATCCGGCATATAGGAATACAGTTTCTTGTTCAAGGCATACGCCATACCAAGTTCAAAGGCACACTCGCTGTATGGTTCGACATAACTTCTGAAATCTCTGGTATCAGCGATGATGATGTCGCACTGTTTCAACAGTTCAAGTCTTTCCCTTGCGATCCTTTCACCGTTTTCCAATGTGTCTTTCATTTCAAAAAGCGCATCGGGATATTCGATCAGTTCAAAGCCGTATCTTTCACAGAGTTCCTTTTTCTCTTTAAACAGTTCCCTTGCGTTTTTCTTTAAACGATCAGGACCTGAAAGGTATATCTTTTTCTTTTCCATAACTATATCTTCAATACGGTATCCAATGCGATCTCGATCATATCGTTGAACGCCGTCTGTCTTTCTTCAGGACTTGCTTCTTCACCAGGCTTATCGGAAACAGTCAATAAACCGGCAGCTTTCTTATTCAGATATCTCGCATTCGCAAAGAGTCCGAAACACTCCATCTCTCCGGCAATGATCTCATAAGGTTCTTTCTTCTGAACTGCAGGATCATCATAGAAGCAGTCGCCGCTGTGAACGATCCCCCTGAATACTTTCTTTCCCTTTTCCTCGATCGTTTCCGACAGTAAGTTCGTCAGACCAGGATCGGGATACATCAGATCCTCCTTATACGCAAAAGCCGTATCCGCAAAAGAAGAAGTGGAATAGGCTGCTTCCACAAGGATCGTATCAAAGATCTTCATCTCATCCAGTCTTCCTCCGCAGGATCCGACACGGATGATATTCTCGACATCGTAGAATTTATACAGTTCATAGGAATAGATCGCCATTGAAGGGATACCCATGCCATGTCCCATGACCGAAACAGGAACTCCCTTGTATGTTCCGGTATATCCCAACATATTCCTGACGTGGTTGAATTCTTTTGCGTTTTCCAAGAAATTCTCAGCGATATACTTTGCACGCAAAGGATCTCCTGGCATGATGACGGTCTTTGCGATATCACCCTTCTTAGCGGTGTTGTGCGGTGTTCCGTTAAACTCTTTCATAGATGATTTTTTCCTTTCTCTATCACTTCTATTTTATCTCAGCTCAGCTTCAAAGAATATGTCCTGCAGATACAATCTTTCCCAAGGCAAACTCCAAAGAGATCCTTCAGATCTGCTGACGGGAACTCATATTCCTTTCCATCAAAAGTTACAAGGATCCCGTTTTCTTTTCTTTCGATGATCAGCTTGTATCTCCTGTTTCTGTCCCATCTGATCGGATGAGCTTTCAGGATCTTTTCTTCCTTTTTCTTTTCGACCAAAACGAGCTGCTCATTCCTGATGCCTAATGCGCAATGATCCAGATAGCCCCTCATATCAAATACGGCTTCACATTCACTTCCCTTTTCGATCGCAAAATCCCATTCGATCCGGGAATAGACATTTCCATAGCAACCCGAAGAGATCAACGCGTGATCTGAACTTCTTCCGATCAGAGAATCATCGATATCCCATTCCCCGGAATGTTTCACGAAAGCCCTGATGTTGTTCATGTCATCGCCGCCATACCTTGGACCATAGTGATCGATCGGATAATCTTTGAAATCATATTCGAGTTTCGGCTTTCTTGTGACAGTGATGTTCCTGATCCGATAAGGTCTCTTTGATCTCAGACCGATGCGATTGACGACGAGATTTTTCCCTTCAGGAACATGAATATCGATCCTGTCTCCTCCTTCAATGAAATAAGTATCCTTATACTCGTTTCCTTCGCAATCAACGACATATGATTCATAATCACAGAGATTGTCATTATACAGATCGATCGATACGATATCACCTGGCTCAACGATCGGTGAAAACTCCGGATCATACCTGGCATCGTAGAGATCCTTTCTCAGATAGTAGGCATAGCTATAGATATCCTTACTGTTCACATGGAGCTGATCGTTTCTCACTTCAACTGTTCCTTCATTGCAACGTATCCCTCTTGTGCCATACGGAAGGCAGAACATCTTAAAGTCATCGATCTTCATCCCCTGCAGCTGATAAGCCAGCTTTGTAAACATCATCGCTGCCTGAGAGATATATTGAATGTTCAGGTATCCAACAGCACTTGAACAGTTGGTGAGATCGTTGATCGGCCTGATCCATTTCTCATTGATCCCTTCAAGTCCCAGTAAGGCACCCATGATGCTTCCGACATTTCCGCAGTTGCAGTCGGTATCCCAACCCGATCGATTCAGCATGATCAGAGTCTTATCAAAATCATTGTCGCCATAGCACATCGCCATGATCATCAGCGCCATATTCGGAATGATGTGACAGACACCCGGATATCTGTCATATCCGTAATGATCCTGAATGTATTTCAGACATTGATTCCAGTCGCTCTTATCGTTCTCATAGAAGCGGATGATGTCCCTTGCGACTTTACAATACTCTTTCTCCTGATCAAGATGATTCAATGTTTCCTTCAATACTTCATGGATGTCATCTTTCTGCATTGCCAGAGCGATCGCAACAGCCACAAAGATGCCGCCCTCTATCCCGTTTCCATCGTGTGTGACACTCGATGCCATCGCTGCCAGTTTCTTCGCCAGCAAAGGATCATAGCCTGCTACATAGCCCCAGCAGTCGGAGAAGATCTGACCGCCGATCTGTTCGGCAATGGTCAGACCATTTGTTTCGATACTTCCGGAAGCCGGTGCCCTGATCCCTTTTTTTAGATTTTCATAAGCGGTGTGTTCCGTGGAAACACCGACACCACCCCACCAGAAGAAACCATGATACTCGCAAAGATAATTCAGAAAAGCATCGCCGATCTTCTCGGCAGAGATCTCATCGTGATCCAATAAAGCTCTGATGAAAAACAGAGGACCGTTGATATCATCGTCTGAAGCATAGACATCATAATTCACGAGGTATCCTTCATCATTCGGATACTTCTCCATGATCTTTTCGTGACTCCAGCCTTCGACCGGTGATCCAAGCTGTACGCCAATGACCTTGCCTAACCAAGAGGCATAGACTTTCTTCAGATATTCTTCTTTATTGCCGATCGTCAGTTTCATCAAAGATTCTCCTCAAAGAATGCGATCGTATGATCTGTCAGCTGTCTAGACAGATCAGGTCTGTCATTCCACGCACCAAAGCCATGGTCAGCTCCTTCGATCTTTACAAATCTCTTTTCTTTTGCGTTCTTTAATCTTGCGTATGCATTTTCAGAAGCTGAGAATGGTACGGTATCATCTTCATCGCCATGGATGATGATCGCTGCACCTTTATATTCTGATAATCCCTTTTCCGGAGACAGCCCTTCCATATCATCGATCAGTTCCTTGTTCAGCTTGATGTATGTATCATCAAAGAGATTGTGGAAGTCGCAATATCCTTTTTCATTCATCTCTTTTTTCATCTCATCTAATGGGATGCCTAAGAATTCTTCTCCGATCTCATCAAGAGAAGAAGCTGTCCACAAAGCGATACAGCCGATCTCCGGATGTTTCTGAATGTAGAGACATACAAGTCTGCCGCCCATACTGTAGCCGATCATCCCGACATCACTTAGATCCAGTTCATAGTTTTCTTTTACATATTCATAACAGCTGTCGATGTCATCCATACAGTTTTCAAGGGTATAGCTGATGAAATCTTCCTTTGATTCATCACAACCCGGAAAGCCCATCATCACCGACAGGATCCCCTGATTCGCCAAAGCTTCGGCGACTGTCAGAAATCTTCCGTCTTCCGTCCTCTTGGCCTTAAAGCCATGCGCAAGGATCAGCAGTCTTGCCGGATAGGATCCCGGTTCAACGATCGTCACAGGGATCTTCGTTCCTCGTTTTGAATCGATCTGTAATTCAATCCTTTTCATCGTCATACTCCCCACTTCTTTCTGATGATCTTTTCGCCTTTTGAATCAATGATATCTTTATACCAGTCATAGGATTTCTTTTTCTTTCTCTTGAGGTCCTTATCTTCAAAATCTATTGCGACCAGTCCGTATCTCTTCTCTACACCGTTCTTCCATGAATAAAGATCGAATGTCGACCAGGCAAAATATCCTCTTACATCAACGCCCTCATCCATCGCATTCATGATGGCATTCAGATGATCATTCATGAAAGAAATGCGATAGTCATCTTCCACCCGATCAACACTCACATCCTCTCTGACACCGATGCCGTTTTCCGTGATATAGATCGGCAGATGATACTTCGCATATACTTCCTTCAGACCCTTCTGCAGGCCCTGAGGATAGATCTGTGTCCCCCATTCCGTATAGATCGCATCGGGATTGTCAAAGATCTGTTCAAACCATCCCTTGATGATAACGGAATTGCTTCCGCCCTTTCCTGTATTGTTTACGACAAAAGAAGTCTCGCCGCTCGTGTATGGCTTTACCAACGTATGAGAGTAATAATTTAGTCCTAAAAAATCGACTGTGTTTTCTTTTATTATTTTCAAATGATCTTCTTTAATGAAAGAAAGATCGTATTTCTTTCCCAGCTCTTCAATCAGATCAGAAGGAAACTCGCCTCTTGCGGCCGGATCCAGGATCCAGTTATTCGCATAGTTGTCCGCATAGCGCATTGCGATCTTCGTCTCTTCAGAATCATCAACACCGTTGACCGGAGAGAAAGAATGAACGATACCGATCTGCCCTTCATAGTTTCCTTCCCTGAAAACTCTGACACATAGCGCATTGGCATACATGACGTGATAGGCAGCTGTGATGAATTCCTGTACATCATTATGACCCGGAGGATAGTTGCCGATCAGATAACCCGATGCCGCAAAATACTTCGGTTCGTTGAAAGAGACCCAGTGATCCACCAGATCATGGAAGGCATCAAAACAGACCTTCGCATACTTTTCAAACGCATCAGCTGTTTCGACATTGAGCCATCCGCCCTTTTCCTCCAGATATTGCGGAAGATCCCAGTGATAGAGAGTCACAAAAGGAGTGATGTGATATTCATGACATGTCTTCAATAATTCTCTATAAAAAGAAATGCCTTTCTCATTGATCGAACCGTCTCTTCTCATGATCCTTGGCCAGGACAGAGAAAAACGATAGGCATTCTGAGAAGACTCAGCCATCATCCTGATATCTTCTTTATAGTGATGATAATGATCGGAAGCGACATCTCCGTTTTCCAGATGATTTTCATGAAGGTACACATCCCACATCGATTCTTCTTTCTCGTCTTCGTCCCATGCGCCTTCACACTGATAAGAGGCAGTTGCGGAACCCCATAAAAAGTCTTCTTTCATGATCGGACCTCTTCTTTCTGTCAGTGTCATTTTACCATAATAAAAGATCGCCTAAGCGATCCTGAAACAAGTTGGTTCCCTGTCTCTTGCACCGATGATGATCTCATCGATAAAGATCTCATCTTCGGGAATATGATCTTTGATCCTGAGAAACATCTCATCCAGTTTCTTTTCATCATCATCCCGAAACAAAGTGACATGCGGGACATAATTCCTGTCATATTCATCGATCACGATCTGATACTTTTCATTCAGGAAACGATCGATCATCTGATGGATTTGAATGATCTCTTCCTCTTTATCAAAACGAAGCCATATCATATCAGAGATCCGATGCGGATAAAGCCTCCCGCAATAAATCTTTCCGTTTTGTTTCATCAGTTCAGAAAGATCATCTTTCACTTCTTCAAAGCGATCACAATCAAAGCTCCTCTTGAAAGAAAGATGAGGAGGATAAATCAGAAAATGATCTGAAAGATCCAGATCATCGTTATATCTCTTATATAGATCAAAGATCTGCTTCCTGATATCCAAAGGAAGAAGACCCTGTATCCACATCAGCTGTTTTCTGCTTCCCATTCTTCCCTTGTCATCATGTTGACATGGCCGATCCTTTTTTCATGCATCAGAGGTACATCGACATCCTTGCTTGTCCACTGATATCTGAAACCGACCTTTTCCTGAACTCTCTTGGAACGTTCATTTCCATCGTAGTAGGCGCACCAGATCTTCTTCATGTTGAGATCTTCAAATCCATGTCTGATCATCTCTTTTGCGGCCTCGGTCATGATGCCTTTACCCCAGAACGGCTTTCCCAGCCAATAGCCCATCTCGCATTCCTCATCGGAATCAAAGATATCAGATCTGCCATTCAATTTCAGTTCGATCGCTCCGATCGCTTTATCATCCTTCAGACAGACCGCATATGCTTCCGGCTGATTCAATACATTGCGAATGACATCCAGACTTTCCTCAACGCTTTGGTGCGGAGGCCATCCGGCGATCGGACCGACAGCAGGATCTTTTGCGTATTCAAAAAGATCCTTCGCATCATCATCTCTCCAATGTCTCAATATCAGTCTTTCAGTTTCCATAAGCACACTTCCTATTTCAATAGTAACGACATCACATATGATAAGATCGCCGCCATGATCGGATAGGCAACGACTGTAGATAACCACTTGGTGATCAGGGTCTTGCCATAGATGTAAGGCATCAGATCTTCAGTACCTTCAATGATCCAGGCTTTTGTCTTTCCTACCCACCAGTAGTCGATGAAAAGACGATCAAAGAATCCTTCCATCAGTAACAATACACAGATCTCTTTGAAACCGTTCATGAAACCTCTTGTCCCGTTGATCCCATATACTGCGTATAAGACGATCGCAAAGAACGGGATCATTCCGAAGAAAACGAAATATAACGCGTTCCTCTTGATCTTTTCTTTTGTGATCAGACCGAGTTCCACAACTCTTTCCTGCACTTCTTTTTCATAAAGAGATACAAGATTCACAGGACCGTTTGCGATCCCGACCACGCAGGAGATCAGAACGATAAAACATGCGACAATGCCTTCTATCACCAATACCATCTCATTCACTTCCTTTCAGGAGATTTAACACTTCACCGATATCTCCATCGATACAGATCGATCTTTCTTCGATCTGTTTTGGCGTATATGCTTCATTATAATTCAGACATGCATAAACAGAATTACTGTTTTCATCAACCATTGCCCAGAAGGGATACTTGATGATGACAGGTGTATTGTTTCCCACACCAAGTTCCAGGAAGAGGATATGTCTTTCTTCGTTTTCCTGTAAGAACTTCGCATACGCTGAAGATGCCTGATACCACCCTTCATCCTGTACGAATGTATCATCGGAACGAAGGTTCATCGTCATTGCTTCACCGCATACCGGACAATATGGGATCAGATCGGAAGATATTTCTCTTTTGATCCTGGTCCAGTCTTTTGCGATCAGATCTCCTGTTTCAGAGAATTCAAAACCCTGAGACAGGGCCATCTTCTTTACGATCTCTTCGTTATCATAAGTCTTGTCGTGACATGGCTTGCTGCACTGAAACAAGCCATAATCACCTTGTGTATAGAAAAGCCTCTTCTTATCAAAACCGGCTTTCTGGAAACAGTGGTCAACATTGGTCGTGATCACGAAATACTCCTTGTCTTTCACCAGATCCAGCAATTCTCTGTATACCGGCTTTGGCGCATCCATATAGCGATTGATATAGATATATCTGCTCCAGTATCCCCAGAATTCTTCTGAAGTCTCATAAGGGTAGAAACCACCGGAATACATATCATTGAAGTGATATTCATCGATAAAATCCCAGAAGTATCTTTCAAAACGCTGTCCGGTATAGATAAAACCGGCAGACGTTGAAAGACCGGCACCGGCACCGATCACGATCGCTTCCGCATTGTTTAATTCTTCTTTCAGTTTTTCAATATTCTCATTTCGATCAAAATCCTTGCGAGAGATCTGCGGATCAAATGATCTGACAGTATTCAGTCCTTTTCTGATCATATCGGAATATCCGTCTTTATAATAATTCCTGTTCATAATATCCTCTGTCTTCGTCTTTAAACACATTGAATATGACCCTGTCAATGGATCCTTCGTTATCATTGAGCCACTTGCTTACACTATCGACAGCGATGCCTGCAGCCCTTCTTCCCGGAAAGGCAAAGACACCCGTTGAGATGCAACAGAAGGCAACTGATCTGATGTCGTTTTCTTTACACAGATCTAATACATTCACATAGCAGTCTTTCAGATCCGTGATATTCTTTTCAGTCAGTGATCCCGACACGATCGGGCCGGTCACGTGGATGACTTTCTTACATGGCAGATTGTACGCCTCAGTCAACATCGGAACTGCGGTTTGATATTCAAAATTCCTTCCATAGATCTTCTTATGAGCCTGCATCTGTCTGTTGCATTCATCTCTCAACTGTATTCCCGCATAAGTATGGATACAGTTATCGATACAGTTATGCATTGGAACGAAACAACCCAGCATCTGAGAATTGGCCGCATTGACGATCGCATCACTTGCGATCCCCGTGATATCTCCCTGATAGATCGAGATCTTTTCTCCGTGAGGATGATGACTGCCATATTCTTTTACTGTCGGGATCTCATCAACTTCAACGATCCCCTTTTCTCTGTTTCTTTCCTTAAGATACTCATCCTGTATCTTCAGAGTTTCTTCATCCATCTCTTTAGGCATGCGGATGTTCATCAGAGAACGAAGGATCCTTCTTTTCTCATCTGTATCATCAGGAACTCTTAAGTCAGAATATTCTTCTGAATCCCGAATGAATGCTTCTACAAGATAATCCAGTCTTTCTTTCTGATCTTTCATCTTCTGACTCCTTCCAGTTTCAAGAGTTTTTCTTTTCTATCCATTCCACCGGCATAACCCGTCAGAGAGCCATCACTTCCTAGCACTCTGTGACAGGGGATGATGATACTGATGGGATTGTGACCGATCGCTGAACCGATCGCCCGATAGGAAATATTCTTTCCCTTTTCACAGATCATATCTCCAATCTGTTTATATGTAACTGTCTTCCCATAAGGGATCTTCATCAGTGCTTCAAAAACCTTCTTTCGAAACTCCGTTGTCTTCAATGAGATCTCAGGCATGAAGTCGGGTTGCCTTCCTGCAAAATATTCATCCAGCCATCTGAAAGTCTGATCGAATATCTCAAGATCTCTTTCTTCATATTCTTTATCCAGCGCAGAAGCAAAATACTTCTGATCTTTAAACCAGAGTCCCGTCAGTTTTTCATCTTCCGCCGACAAGAGGATCTTTCCCAAAGGAGAATCATAGTAATGAATGTATTGCATCAGTCGATCCTCCATTGATACTTTTTCAGATCGACACAATTGTTTTCTTTCAACATGACCCCTTCACTTCTTAACAGTTCTTCCTGTCTGGCAAAAGACGGCGCAAGTCTGCCGTTATGATTGACGACTCTGTGACAGGGATAGTCGCCATAATATGATGCGTTGCTTAAGACTTTCCCGACCAGTCGGGAGTTTTGTTCTCTGCCGATCATTTTTGCGATCTGGCCATATGTCACTACTTTCCCTTCAGGAACTTCGGACACGATCGAAAGGATCGCATAAGCCAGATCATCATCGAGTATTCTCTTCATCGATATCATTTTCTCACAGAGAAAGAAAAAAGAGATCGTTTTCGATCTCTATAAGTATCTGTATTCCTGATAAGTCTCTCCGCTTACGACATCCTTCCAGTAGAAGGTGCCATCCTCCAGGATCATGTAGCTGTTTCTTGAATCCTTCTTCGGAATGGAAACGGAACCCGGATTGAGATAGACGAAGTCGCCGCATTCTTCGATCTTGGGCACGTGGGTGTGTCCGCAAAGAAGGACTCCCTTCATTCCCGGAAGTGGTCTGTCCTGATTGACGACATGGCCATGAGTCGCATAGATCTCAATGCCATCGAGATAAAGCCAGGCATAGTCTGCCATGATCGGAAATTCCAGTACCATCTGATCGACATCACAATCACAGTTTCCGCAGACGCAAAGGATCTGATCCTTGATCGAGTTTAACATCTCGATCACACTTTTCGGTTCATAGATATCAGGCAAGGCATTCCTTGGTCCGTGATATAAAAGATCACCCAGGAGAAGCAATTTCTCCGGTTTTTCTTCCTCATATCTTTTCATGAGATAGTCACAGAAATAAGAACTGCCATGGATATCGGATGCGATCATCAGTTTCATAGTATTTACCTCGATAATCTTATTTTAACAGATATCTGAAAAGGCATGAATTTCATCATGCCTTGATCAGTGTTTCCAGTGTTTCGTATAAGTGATCCGGTTCGACCGGCTTTGTCAGGTGGGCATTGAGTCCTGCCTGCAGAGACCTCTGAACATCCTCATCGAATGCGTTGGCAGTCAGAGCGATGATCGGGATCTGTTTCGCATCTTCTCTGTCCAGTGCCCTGATCCTTCTTGTCGCCTCAAGACCATCCATCTCCGGCATACGCATATCCATCAGGATCGCATCATAGTGATCTTTTTCGCTTTGTGAATACATATCCAGAGCGATCTTTCCGTTTTCTGCCAGATCGACCTTCATACCTCTCATCTCCAGCAACATGATCATGATCTGAGCGTTGATCGCAACATCTTCCGCCAGGAGGATCCGCTTATCTGTCAGATCGGCTTTACGGTTTTCCTTGAATGCTTCGATATTCTTCTTTCTGATCGCTGACTTGAATTCTTCCAGAACACTTGCCGCAAAGAGCGGTTTTGCCAGGAAGGAATCCACACCGGCCTCGATCGCTTCTTCCAAGACATCATCCCACTTATAAGCTGTCAGGATGATGATGGCCGATTCGTTGCCGATGATCTCTCTGATCCTTCTTGTCGTTTCAACACCATCGAGATCCGGCATCTTCCAGTCGATCAGGATGAGATTGTATGGTTCCATACGCGCATGGCGCAGTTTCACCAGTTCGATCGCTTCACTTCCGGAAGTGGCGATCTGCGCAGCGATACCAACCTTTTCCAGAACGAGTTTCGCATGTTCGCAAGCGATCGGATCGTCATCGACGACCAGGACACTCATCTGCTGCAGATCGATCTCGGATGGTTCGTATTCACCGTCAGAATGATCGGAATCTTCCAATGTGACAGTAACGGTAAAGGTAGATCCTTCTCCCTTTTCACTTTCCACTTCGATCGTACCGTTCATCATCTCAACGATGTTCTTGGTGATCGCCAGTCCAAGTCCGGAAGAACCGTACTTGCTGGTGGTGGAAGAGTCTTCCTGCGCAAAGGTATCAAAGATGCGCGGCAGGAATTCTTTTGACATACCGATACCGGTATCTTTCATGATGAACTTCAGTGTCGACTTCTTGTCGAACTGCGCAATGCGTTCAACGATGAAATCGATGTTGCCTCCTTCCGGAGTGAACTTCACGGCGTTGCCCAGGATATTGATGATGACCTGTCTGAGTTTCATGTTGTCGCCGATATATCTGTCATCGATATCTCCAACTACACGACAGTTGTAATTGAGTCCCTTGTCATGACACTGTCCGGAGAAGATCACGTTGATCTGTTCGAGCAGTTTCGAGAAAGAGAACTCCTCGTTCTTCAAAGTCATCCTGCCCGATTCGATCCTGGACATATCCAGGATGTCGTTGATCAGTGAAAGCAGGTGCTGCGCTGAAGATCCGATCTTTTCCAGATGATCCCTGGTCGTATCGGAGATCTCAGGATCATTCAAAGCGATATTGTCCAGACCGATGATTGCATTCATCGGTGTTCTGATCTCGTGTGACATGTTGGAAAGGAATGCGGTCTTTGCCTTGTTTGATTCTTCCGCCGTCTTGAGTGCATCACTCAAAGCCTGGTTCTTTGCCAGAGTCTCCCTCATTTCTTCATCGATGTCGGTGAAACCGACGCCCAGTGCATGGATATCATGGTCCTCTTTTGTATGTCCGACACTCGCCATCCTGAGCATCTCATAGGATTCTTTGCCGTTTTTGATCGTCAGGTAGCGATATGTGATAAGTGCTGCACTTTCCAGAGCCTCACGGATATTTTCAGGTTCAATGAAACTTAAGAATCCGTCTTTGTACTGTTCCGCAACATACTTGTCGCAATAGTTTCTGAATACTTCCAGGTAAGCAAAATGCTCGCCCTCTTTCTTGGCATCTTCCATCTCATTGTCTGTTCGATAACAGATGCCTTCATCCTTATCGAGATCGATGTAATAGACACTGCGGTAATCGCTGGCCATAGCTGTGATCATGGAATCCTGCTGGACCTGCTGCGCCTGCTGAGCGATCAGCTGCTCCTGTAAGGAAAGCCTCTGTTCCAGTTCTTCTCTCTTGACCCTGTTTTCCACATCAGCCTTTTCTTTTTCCATTGCCAGCTGATTGGAACGTCTGGTCTGGGTGAAGATCAGCGCAAACAGTCCAAGCAGTACCAGTGCCGTCAGGCCTGACTGGATCAGCGATCTTCTGATGATCCCGTTTGAAACAGAAGAGATCTGATTGGATATGACTGTCTCTCTGATCAGATAAGTCAGAAGCCAGTTGGTTCCTTCAACCGGAACATAAGCCAGCGTTTCCTGGATGTCATTGTATGTAAAGGAAATAGCTCCCTTGTTCAGATTCTTAAAGTCATCGGCAAAACCCTCATAGGTCTGGCCATCTGTGAAAACCGCATGTGTCAAAGCATCCAGAAGATTTGTTTCCGAAGCCAGACCGCCTAAGACGACATCAGTCAGGGCAACACCTTCGCTGGTATAGATATTACAGAACGTTGCGCCATTGACATCCGACTGCATGGAGACACCCTGCAACATCCTGTCCATATCGATCTCCATGAAACAGATGATCAGTTCTTCATCGTTGAATGGAATAGGATCGATCGGAACGGCAATGACGACTTTCTTGTCGATGCTTTGAAGATTCTTGATCGAGATCTCAGGCTCCTTTAATCCGGTATGATCAAAAGAATACTGGTCGATGTCATACTGCATCCCCAGGGATGTATAGATCTGACCCTTGCGGTCGACAAACGCGAACTTCTCCAGGTCATAGAGTTTTTTCATCCTTGACTGGAAAGACTGCAGCTGTTCCATGCTGCTGATATCTTCTTCGCTCATCAGCCCGACTGCGACATAGATATTGTCGATGCTATCTTTCAGATTGGAAGCGACGACCTGTTCTCTTCTTCCTGCCAGCTCATCCAGATAGAGATTACTGACAGAGCTGACCGCATCCAATGTATCTTTATTTGCCTGTCTTCCGGTGTAGATCGTACCCAGAAGCAGTATTGCCGCAACGATGATCGCACCCAAAAAGACGATACGGCTGATATTGTTCCGATCTTTTGACATCAATGCGATTTCCTCCTGTCTATCATGTCCTTTTTCTGACATAAGCTGTTAATTTCATTATAGAGGAAATATCATGATTTTTCATTTTCTGTTCGGTAGAAAAAAGGATTATCTTTTCCTTTGATAATCCTTTTTGATCTCATCGCTCCATGACTCACTGATCTTCTTACATGCTCTGAATCCGCTGACCGCTTGAGATAAAACCGAGAAATTGGTCTTGATCCCTTCTTCATCACAACAGTAATCCACGGCCTTATCCTCATCGATCCCATAGTGCTTTGCCGTTTCTACCGCATCGATATTGGCACCCAGGAAGAGGAATTCCCAGCCTTTTTCTTTCTTTTCGCTCACCATCTTCTTAACTTCATCGGAAGAATATCTGTGAGAATCATTCTCTTTTCCATCCGTGATGATCACGAAGATCGTTGATTCCGGAACATCTTCTTCTCTGATATATCTGTGGACATTGCTGATGTGATGGATCGCATCGCCCATCGCATCGATCAGAGCTGTTGAACCGGAAGCGAAGTACTCTTTTCTCGTCATCTTCTCTATCTTATCAAGTGACACTCTGTCGTGAATGACATTGCTTCGATTATTGAACAATACCGTTGAAACCAGGCATTCTCCCTTTTCTCTTTTCTGCTTCTCTACAAAAGAATTGAAACCGCCGATCGTGTCATCTTCCAGTCCGCTCATCGAACCGCTTCTATCCATAATAAATACCAGTTCTGTCATATCTTTCTTCATCTTTTCTTCCTCCTTTTAAAATGTGACCGTATTTCTACGATCACATGATAATTTGTTTTAAAAGATGAATGGTCGTTTGCCAAACGACATTTAACATCCTAATGTTTTCTGATCATACTGGAAGAGTAACTCGTTGATATCAAAGATATTGTAGATGCCCTCTTCAATACAATGGCGGATGATCAGATCGGATACGGAACTCCTGCTCAGTACATAACCCGCCTTCTCAAGAAGATCGTTGGTCTCCTTCAGATTCAGTTTCATTCCGATCGCCAGAGCTACTGCCGTTTCTTTCTTTGGCTTGTACAGCTTTGTATTCTTGATGTGGTTGAAATGTTTCCTGTCGATATTGGCCTTCTTGTATACTTCAGGATCCTTCAGACCTTTTTCATCGATCATCCTGATCATAGCTTCCGAGAAAGATTCATCCGGTTCAAAATTATAAGATGCACTGGAAAAAGAATAGTCTGCATCTTCCATTTCTGAAAAGAAATCGCTTTTAACTGACGAGACCTTTTCCTTCCTCGGTCTTCCAAACAGCGAAGTCTTCTCACTGCGGGATTGTTTCGCAGCCCCTGTCATATTCTGGTGAGGTATGAGTCTTCGTTCAAGATAACTGCTGACACTGAGATAGAGCCTGCTTGTGCGATCGAAACAATCCCTGTCATATATCAACAAAGTGACATCCATCTCATTGTCTTTCAAGAAATCAATGATCACATCTCTTGCGACCTTTAAGGCTCTTCCTCTTGGGAAAGAATAATTACCGGAAGAGATCAAAGGGAAAGCGATCGATTCCAATCCTGATTCCTTCGCGATCAAAAGACAGTTCAGGTAACAGGAAGCCAGTTTCTTTTCTTCATCATGAGTTCCATCGATATAATGCGGACCATGTGTATGGATGATATATCTGCAGTTATTCAGTTCAAAAGAATCTGTGACAACAGCTTCGCCAACCTGAAGTTCCGGCAGCTTCGCGCAGTATTCATCCAGTCCTTTTCCTGCTGCCTGATGGATCTGATAATCTGTTCCTGTCGATCCGGAATAAAAGCCATCAGTCGGATCGACGATCGCATCAGCATAGACATTTCTGATATCATTTCTGCTTATCTGTAAAGGCATACTCTAATTATATATCACAAGAAAAAAACATACCCTAGAGGATATGTTCGTAGACGTATCTGGCAAAGCCGTCATCCTTGGCTTCGTATTCACTGATCACATCAGCCAGAGCCTTGGTGTCATCTGTTCCATTCAACATACACACACCCAAGCCTGCACCCTTTATCATTTCGTTGTCATTGGATGTATCACCGAAAGCTGCGACATCTTCCAATGAAATGCCATAGCGATCACAATACTTCTTTAACGCATAAAGTTTGTTTGACTCGTAAGGAACGAATTCCATCGCACCCGGAGAAGTCCTGATCAGTTTGACCTTTCCGTCGCATGATTCAAGGATCGGCGCAAAATAAGCTCTGTAATGATCCATCTGCTCATCTTCGACATTGATCAGTACTTTGGCTGTCGGCTTCTGATAGAGATCGGAAAGCTTTTCCGCAACTCTGAAGCCACGATGAGAAGAGTCCTTGATCTTGAGATAGCGGTCAGAGATCTTGGAAAACAGCGTGATCCCATCGATATAGATATGAGAATCTAATCCTGTCTTATCGATGGCCTCAACGATCTTTTTGAGATGATCGGTGCTGATCTGAAAGAACTTCTCATCTTTCTTCAGTTTTTCATCATATAAAGAAGAACCGTTCAGACCGATGATCAGATCAAAAGGCCTTTCAATGTTCCACATTGAAGAATAATTCCTCAGATCCTCATAACCTCTTCCTGAAGCAATTCCGAAAAGTATTCCATTGTCCATGATGTCGATGATCGCCTGCCTGTTGGCCTCAGAGATCCCCTTGAAACCCCATGTCAGAGTCGCATCGATATCCGAACAGATCAGTTTAATCTTTTTATCTGCCATGTCAGTTATTGTAACATCATTTTTCTTTAATTCGCATTCGAATAATTAAAAAGCTGTATTTTGAAACCTCTAACGATCAACGGTTTCATTTACAGCTTTCTTTATTTATTTCTTTCCTGTTTCTTCCAGAATGATGTCAGCGATATCTGCCTTATGTACGATATAGCTTCCATGTCCTGCTTTCGGAATGATCCTGAGCTTTGAATCCGGAAGAGAATCGGCGATCAGTTTTGTCTCTTCGTACTTGACCATATCCTTTTCTCCGGCAACGACAGTGACCGGGATCTTGATATCCTTCAGTGTCTCCGCTTTGATATCCGGTTCATTCAGTATCATCCACATCTTCTGATCCTTCGTAAAGAAGTATAAGAACTTGACCAGTAATTTCAAAGAAAGAACGACACCATTGACTGTCAGATTGGTCCCACTCAACACCATCCTTGAGATGCGATCAGTTTTCAATGCTGTCAGAAGACCGATGATGCCGCCATCTGAAAAGCCATAGTAGACGACATCTTTGAGATCGAGTTCTTCCATGAACTTCACCATATCATCTGCCATGTCATCATAGTGAAGGCCCTTGACCTTGTCGCTTTGACCATGGTCACGGGAATCGATCAGATAGACTTTGAAATAATCTTTCAATACATCCGATGCGACATCGAAGATCGTATGATCCTCACTGTTGCCATGAACCATCAGTAAAGGCTGTCCCTCGCCTTTTGTCTCGTAATAGATGTTCAAACCATTTACTTGTACAAACATATTTATTTCCCCTTATATATTTGTCAACTATTATAACATTGATCAGTTACGGAAGTGACCATACATTGCCTGTCTTTCATAATTGATGTGTTTCATATCGAGTTCATCAATGATCCTTGAAGGTTGGGCTCTTTCATACATCTCTTCCTTCGGCTGAAGGTTTCCCTTGTCGGAATCGATGTAGATGGCCAGCGGCCTTCTCATGCCGATCGCATAGGAAAGCTGCACTTCACACCATTTCAGATCATATTCTTTCAGAAGTTCCTTCGCAAAGACTCTGGCAATATAGGTACCGGAAAGATCGACCTTGGAAGGATCTTTTCCATTCATGCATCCCCCTCCGACATTGGAGAACGACTGATAGGAATCAACGACGATCTTCCTTCCTGTCAGACCCGCATCTCCTTCAAAGCCGCCGATCAGGAACTTGCCTGTCGGATTGATCAGGAAACGTTCTATCTGAATATCATATTCCTTACATAAACCTGTCGCATAATCCTTCAGGATCTGATCGGTCACTTCTCTGTTTTCCTCAGAGTTGTTGTAGGAGATCGTGAAATCCTTGATCCTCATCAGATTGAAATCATCGTCATAGATCCCCGTGATCTGTGCCTTTCCATCGGGATAGAAATCCTCATATTCGTGGACCAGTTCATCATACTTCTCTGCCAGTCTCTGAAGTATCACCATGGCTATCGGTAATAGTTCTGGTGTATCGTTACAGGCATAGCCAAACATCATTCCCTGATCACCGGCACCTTTCACTTCATCGTTGGTACCCAAAGCGATATCTGCGGATTGTTTGCCGATATTGTCGATGATCTCATAGTCATCTGAGTATCCGATATCCTTCAATACTCTTCTGGCGATCTGTTTTGCGTCAAATACGGCCTTGCTACTGATCTCTCCGGTGATGAAGATGATCCCCTTGCCGCCGACACACTCGATGCCGCATCTGCTTCCTTCATCCTGTCTCAGGCATTCATCCAGTATCGCTGCCGAAATCTGATCGCAGACTTTATCCGGATGTCCCCTGAAGACGATCTCATTTGAAAATAACTTCATAAATCCTTCTTTCTAACCTAAGAAAAAGTCCCATCACCTATGATGAGACTCACTTTAAACAATGTTACCCATCGTTCAAGCTTTAGCACCTTGGCATGCCAGGTTGCTGCACGATCATCGAGCTTGTCTCTCCCGTGCTCTTCATAGGTGAATCTATCTTATCATGATCCTCTTGAGATCTCAAGGAATTCTTTTTTTGATACAATGCAGTTATGAAAGACAAAATATTCATCGATCATTTCAACAATACAGATGTAAAAGCAGCAGATATTTTAAGATCGCAGAAGATCGCAAGAGACTGTCTGGAGCACATGAACACATTCATAAAACCAGGCATGGATCATAAAACGATCCACGAAGAATGCGAAAGATACATGATTGAAAAAGGGGCTGAAAGCTTCTGGACTCATGATGATGGAGCTCTGATCCTGTTTTCCGATCTGACGACCTATTCCGCTCACTTATCTCCTGCATCTCTTTACGACGGAAAAACAGTTGGCGAGAACGATCTGATCACTATCGATGTCTCACCGACCATCTCTACCGGCTGGGGAGATATGGCAAGATCCTTCATCATGGAAAACGGAAAGATCATCCCGTGGCAAGAATCCTCAAATCAAGAGATCAGGGAATCTATGGAAATGGAAATGAAACTTCATGAACTCTTTCTTGAATGGGTGAAAGAGGATACGACATTTTCCGATCTGCATCGACTCACAAATGACTATCTGAATGAACACGGATACATCAATCTTGATTACCATGGCAATTTCGGACACTCCATCGAAAACAGGTCTTCCGATCGAGTCACGATCATTGAAGGTGTCGATATCGTCATATCAAAATATGATAAGCCGATCACCTTCGAACCTCATATCTGCAAGATCAACGGCAGCTATGGCGTAAAACATGAAAACATCTATTTCTATCACGACGGAAAGATGGAGGATATCCTGTGAGCTTTTCCTATATCGCTGCCGGCATTTCGATCATCAACGATATCGAATACCATGACGGATCAAAGAAAGATTCAAGGCTTGGCGGCTGTGCCATCTTTGCCTACAGCGGCATAGGACTCTTTACCGATTCCGTCTTATTCTTAAGCAGCGGCGGTCCTGATTTCTTTGATCACTATGGCGATTATTTCAAGGAAAATCAGATCTGCGATGAAGGGATATCGATCAGTCTTCCTCATACTCATCACACCTTACTGAAATATGAAGCAGATGGTACATGGCATGAGGATTCGATCTATGGTCCCGATTACTTTGCCCTGCAGTCGGAAAACAACAGGACTTCTTTCAAAAAACTGAAACCGTTCTTATCAAAAGAGACGAAAGGACTCTACATTGATTCCAATGCGTTTGAAAAGATCTTTGATGAGATCGATGAGATCAGAAAACTCGCACCTAACATGAAGATCATGTGGGAACCGCCGACGATGTCATCGAAAGATCCTTCTCTTCACGATCTTGTTTTAAACAACCTGCATAAAGTTGATTATTATTCCATGAATCTCGATGAAGCATCCTCTTTCTTTTCCTGTGAGTCAAGAGATGAGATCATCTCTGAGATCATGAAACTCAATATCCCCTGTTTTTTAAGAGAAGGAGAAAACGGATCTTCCTGGATCGAAGATCACAACATTGTTTTCCTTCCTTCCATCGATCCTGAAGAAGCGATCGATGTGACGGGATGCGGAAACTGTTCAACAGCCGCCGCTCTCTATTGGAAGATCGAAGGAAAAGATGAAAGAGACATCGTCGTGAACGCCAATATCGCAGCCAAACTCAATTCGATGGCTGACGGTGCTTTCGGCGTGAAAAAAGCACGCGATGAACGTGCTTACCTTTCAATGAGAAGATCTTACGAGGGACTCTAAAGTTCCTTGATATAATGATCGCCGTTTTTCACAAAGTTCTGCTTATTCAGATAAGCAGTATGTTTTTCATCCGGTCCTTTATATACGACTTTCCTGATGCCTTTCTTGCCCAGATAATCAAAGAGGAATGAACCGATGGAGAAGTCTCTGTATTCCGGGATCGAATAATCCAGCTTCAGATCCAGTACTCCTTCTTCTTCCATATTTCCCAATGTCAGTCCGACCGGTTTGCCCTGACATAATACGACATAGGCTCTGTCGATCTTATCAAGATCCAGATCAATGCCCGGGAAGAACTTCTCGATATCCTCACGATAATGATCGACCAGATATTTCAATAGAGTATCATTCCTGTCGCTTTCAACGATCTCATATACCTTTTCCGTCTTTGACATCTTCCAAAGGAAGCGCAGATTGATCAGTACCAGACAGAAATTCATGAAAGCTGTCGGATACGACTTGATGATCAGCGCATAGATCGTAAAGATCACGCTGCCGATCGTGTTGATGATCCTGAGCTTGACGACCGATGTCATCAACATCGAAACCAGTACCAGAGTACTGCCCAAATAACCGAACAATTCTATCAACATATGATTTCTCCCCTTATCCTACTTTCATTATAGATCCTTCTTAGGAAAATGATAATCCGAGCCGATCCAGGAATAGACATCCGGATGAGCTTTCGGATATCTTCCCATCAGCGTTTCCTTTACATCCTCAAAACGATCGGGAGAGATGCACTTCACTCTTCCTTTGATCTCACAATAATCTCTCATCGAAGTCATGATCGCAACCGTCCCCAGCTTCATATCTTTTGACTCGTCGTGGTTGTGTAAGAAGCGATGACGGTATTTCTTGGCTTGCGAAGTCACATACTGATAATTGTCATCATCGATGGACCTCGTCTTGAATTCGATGATCCCGATCCTGTCATTACTCAAGATGATCACATCCGGCCTGACTCCGTGTTCGTTGTCAAAATCCCATAAGACATATTCAAAGATGATACTGAGCTTTCCGTAATTCCTGTTTTGATCCACGATCTTCTTCAGCTGTTTATGCAAGACATCGTACTCATCCTTCCAGGCTTCGATCTGCCTTTTCCCGAGCTTATAAGGTGTGACGAAAGGATAGTTCTCCTTCACGGCATCAAGCCAGGTCTTCTGATCCAGAGAAAGGAATTCATCGATACTTGAACAGAAACAGAAACTGTTGATATAGCTTTCCATCAATATCATCTTAACAGAAATATCGTTAAGTCATATGAAAGAGGGATGCTTTGTTATAATGGTGGAAAGAAAACGGAGATGATCTTATGGAATTTGATCTGAACAAAAAATACTGTTACTACTTCAAGCAGATTTCCGATATCCCAAGAGGAAGCAGGAACGAAAAAGGAATCAGCGACTACGTCGTAGAATTCGCAAAGAAAAAAGGTTATCGATACATTCAGGATGATGTATACAATGTCATCGTCTACAAGCCTGCATCCAAAGGATATGAGGACAGCGAACCGATCATCCTGCAGGCTCACATGGATATGGTCTGTGAGAAAAACAAGGACGTAGAACACGACTTTGAAAAAGATCCTCTGGATCTCTATGTAGAAGACGGCTGGCTCAAGGCAAGAGGAACGACTCTTGGCGCCGATGATGGCCAGGGAGTTGCCTACATGCTGGCGGTGCTGGATGATGATACACTTGAACATCCACCACTTGAATGTGCCTTTACCGTCATGGAAGAGATCGGACTGTTTGGCGCGATCGCACTCAAGAAAGAATACTTCAGCGCAAATAGATATATCAACCTGGATTCCGGCGGTGAAGTCGTGACCTGTGTCACTTCTTCCGGCGGTGCCAGAGCCGTCATCAGTAAGGATCTTTCCTTTGAAGAAAACGATAAGAATACTTACCGTCTGGAGATCAGAGGACTCAAAGGCGGTCATTCTGCCGGATGCATCCATCTGGAACTGGGAAATGGCATCCTTCTGGCAGCCAGAGTTGCAGAAGAGTTGCGAACACAGTTTGAAGATCTGCGCATCGTTGACTTCAACGGCGGTATGAAATTCAATGCCATCCCAAGAGAAGCAGACCTGACATTCGTCACAGATACCGATCCAGACGAATTGCAGAAAGCCGCAAAACTCAGTTTTGATTCCATTGCTCAGGAACTGCAGTATTCCGATGAAAGATTCTATGGAAATATCATTCCAATCAATAAAGCGAAAAAAGCCATCGACAAGAAACAGAGCGATGAGATCCTTTCCTTCATGTATGTCATGCCGAATGGCTTACAACATAAGTCCATGGCTATCGAAGGTCTCACTGTCGCATCTCTCAACGCCGGTGTCGCCTATATCAAGGACGGAAAATTCTTCATCGACGATCTGATCAGAAGTGCAGCGCCATCTCATGGCGACATCATGATCCATCAGCTTGAGATCCTTTGTCCAATGTTCAACTTCAACTTCTCAGTTCATGACCGCTACTATGGCTGGAACTATTCCAAAGATTCCGAGATGAGAAAGATCATGAAAGAAGTGCTGGAAGAAAGAGGTGTAGAACTTAAAGAAAGAGCCACACACGGCGGCTTGGAATGCGGCATCTTCAAAGGACTGATCCCGGAACTCGATATCATCACTCTGGGACCGATCGCCAAGGGAGAACACACACCGGATGAAAGGCTAGACCTGGCTTCCTTCGATCGTGCCTATGGCGATCTCTTGGAAGTGTTAAAGAGATCAAAATAAAAGAAAAAAGCTTACAGAGTATCAGTTGATGCAATGTAAGCTTTTTGAATGTTTTAACCTACCAGTTCAGCAGAAACAGTAACAACGATCGGTTCGTAGATCGAATACTCTTTTGCCTTGCTTAAAGGTTCGTCTCCGACCATGATCGAAAGGATCGCTCCATCCGGTTCTGTCTCGGAATATGCCGGGATGATCTCGTAGTTGTAGAATCCCTTGGTGTTGAGATAAGTCTCAACTCTGTTGCAAGTGCTTAAGAAACCGAGTTCCGTATCCGACAACATCGTCTTGATGTCTTCGAAGCTGTCGAGCTTTGACTTAGGAACGACAGGTCCTGTCGATACGACATATCTGACTGAAGAACCCTTCTTCATCGTACCGGTGTCATTGGAGATGATCGTGCCTTCCGGCATCAGATAGGACTGTGTTGTCCTTTCTCCGGCAAGAAGACCGTTCTTCTTTAAGAAATCGAGAAGTTCAGCCTCGCTCTTTCCTGTGAAATCAGGAACATCTACCCTCGGTTCCGGTCCGGCAGAAACGACATAAGATACGGAATCTCCTGTAGAATACTTACCACAGTTATAGGAAATGACTCTTCCTGCTGCAACTGTTTCCGAAGTCGCAACAGCCTTCTTTCCCTTAAGGCCCATAGAAGAAAGGTAGTTGATCAGAACTTCTTCACTGGCTCCTTCATAACCTGACTGGACCTTGGCCGCACCTAAAGAAAGACCGTATTTGAATTCTTCGTTCATCTCGTAAGTGCCATAACCGTGAGTGACGACATCACCCTTATCGATCTTTGTCGAATAGGCATCTCTTCCTGAAATGTGCGTTGGCTTTAAGCTCAGCTTCTTTGCGTTTTCAATAAACAGATCCTCGGTATTGCCGACAAACTGTCCGGCAGATACATAGATCTCATTGATACAGATACCATAATTGAATATCTCATCTTTGACATAGGTACCTGAACCGTGCCATACGATATTCCCGAATTTGACATCAGCAGAGAACTTGTCTCTTGAAGCGTTGTGATTCGGCTTCAGTCCGAGGGCCTTTGCTTTCTGTTCGAATTCTTCAACAGTGATTCCGATATAGTCACCGAAATTGACTTCGATGTCTGTTGATTCCGGAACCGGAGGTTCTTCCTTGCCTTTGGAGATATAGGCGGTTACTTTTGTATCCTGATGGATACCGCTTGTCGGTTCAATGCGGATGACATGGTTCTTGGCAACGCTGTCGCTGTATTCTTCAACATATGTCAGGTCGACCAGACCGCTGCTTTCTTTCCATGCTTCAACATCGGCTTTTTCAGTCTTCTCCGTGATGTGAAGGATCGTGATCTCCGGATAAGCTCCATTGGAGATCTTGAATGAGATATCGCTTTCCAGTCTGCTGCCGCCCTTGACGGACTGTTCAATGACCTGGTCTCTTTCTACACCGTTTCCATCGGTATAAGAAACTTCGCAGGCATATTTTTCAGGAATGTTTCCGCACCACTCATAAACTTCAGCGACGTCATGTCCTGTGAAATCAGGAACGATCGTTGCCTTCTTTGATGAACAGGCACATAAGGAAACAAGAGACATCGCTGCACAAAGGATGATAATGATCTTCTTCATCTTCCTTCCTCCTTATTGCATCCCGTTGACCAGAGAATTGAGCTCGTCAACAGTGATACCGCTTCCTTCAGAAACTTCCAGATTGATATCTCTGCAGTTGAGAGAATAGTGAACGTTCTCCAGATCGATATAAGCCAGGTTGATCGATTCACCATCGCCATAACAATCCCAGACAGAACCCTTGATGATCTCTGTCCAGTTTTCGGAATACTCGTTGTAGTCGCCTGATAACACCTGTCCGGAATAGGTGTCTGATTTACGTACAGTCAAAACTCTGCCTTCGCTTTCATACTCAGCGGAAATGATGCCGTTGATGTTGGCAGTATAGCCCAGTAACCTCATGTCTTTTGGTAAAGCTTCCGGGATCGGTGGAACGAAAGAAATACCTGAGAAAGCGATCGCTTCTTCCAGATCAGTCGTATAGATCCATGGATTATACATGTTTGCTTCCTCTTCTTCGCTGATCTCTTCGTTTCTGACAAAGATGACCGGATCAGTATTTTCTTCAGCTCTGTCATCTCTCCAGATCAGTCTATCTTCGAGAACTTCGAAATAACCGCTGCCATCATTGTAGAGCTCGTTTTCCGTAAACTTTTCTTCAGTCTCGTAAACGACAGTACCCATTACACCGTTTGAATAATTGATGCGCTTGTTTTCAGCATCGTAATCGGTTTGAGCTTCAAAATGAGCCTTCTCATAAGCGGAATTGCTCCAATCGATGATCAGATAGTCTTCTCTGACTTCCAGAGAAGCTCTGCCGGCGATCTCCTCATGATAGGAACCGCACAGTTCTTCCGGAACTGCTGTCGGCTGTTTTACTTCCGGCTCTGTTTCCTTCTTTGTACAGGCAGATAATCCCGCAACAAGAAGAAGAGCCATCAATACAGTAATAATTTTCTTCATACCTCACCTCTTCATGTGAAAATAAATACCTATACTATTATAAAAATTCTTTACAGCAAATGTACATCAAGTTCACATAAAAAGGCCTACAAGAGACCTTCTGTACTATATGATATGTTTCTTTACATAGTCGGCAATGAATTCCGCACCATTATCGACTCTATGTTCGATACTGTTTTCAAGACAGGTTTGTAAGCCGTCTCCATTGATGAACTCATAGAGCTTCTCATAGATCTTATCCGGATCTTCACATTTGAAGCCATAACCATTGTTGACGATGAACTCGTAGTTGTGATTCTCCTGTCCCTTGATATGACCGGTGATCACGACTGCAGTATCGCTTCTGACAGCCTCGGTGATGACGTTCGGACCAGCCTTGGTCATGATGATATGACTGTTCGCCAGAAACTCATTCATGTTGTCAACAAAGTCATAGATCTTCATCTCTTCCGGCAGCTTCCCATCTGCCTTCAATTGTGTCAATGTCTTATATAATCTCTGATCCAGACCGCAGATGAAGTAAACCGATACCTTATCAAGACGGCAAACCTCTTTCGCAAAACGGATATTCTTCTTCAGGTCAGTTGATGGATTGACCATCAGGATATGAACTCTGTTTCTGATCTGCTTTGCCTTGTTTCTTACGACGATGTCATCTCTGACCGGGAAACCGGAAGTAAGGACTTTATTCTCATCGAAGCCTTTCTTCAGATACTTTTCACGAATCGTATCTGTCGGCACGAAACTCATGTCGGCATTCCTGTCTCTCCAGACACTTGGCGGATCGACCAGATCGATCACCCCGACATAGAAAGGGATATCCAGTTGATATCTTCTAAGCATATGAGAGATCGCCTTTGTAAACATGCACTGAACGGAAATGATCAGATCAGGTTCATATTCTCTGATCTGTTTCAGAAGAGCTTTTCTGATCCTGAGATACATACTCATATGCACGAGATCCGGAAAGTATTCGGAAAATCTCTCACACACATAATAAACAAGCGGCGTCCTCGTCGTCAGAAGGATATAACTGTTTTCCATTACCCTTCCGATGCCTCCCATCAAAGGAAAAACATCCAGCTGTTTACAATCATATCCGGCATCTCTGAGTTTCTTTTCGATCGCATTGGCTGAAGACTTATGTCCCGAACCGGTTTTGATCGAAGTCAGTATCAGTACCCTTTTCATGTTTTTCATTATACCTGAGCATATTCTTGAATCCAATGAACAAAACCTTAAGATTTGTATAAATAATCCTTCAACGCATAAGAAAACCGGCAATGAATTGCCGGTTTCTGACTGCTTCGAAGTGTCTGTGATACTAAGCGTTTTCTCTACATCAGATCATTATGTTTGTGATAGAAATCATTGGCATCGTAGAATTTCCCTGTCTCGGTATCCAAGATATAGTCTCCTTCATCATAATAGTCCTGTTCAAGGAAAGATTCCCAAGACAATGAAGATCCTTCTTCACGCATCTCTTCAAAAGTTCTGTGCCAGATATTTCTGAAGTCTTCAACAGAATAATCTGTATCATCCATTTTTTCTACATAAATAAACTTATTCTCTTTTTGTTTTGACATATTTATCGTTTTCCTCCATTTAATTTTTTTGAAGATGGCCACCTTCTACCTTCATTATTGTTCTTTCTAAAGGAAAATAATATGTCCAGTTTTGAAACATTTTATATAGCTGTTTGAGCATAAAAGAAAACATCTCCTTTCGAAGATGTTCAATAGACGATGGAGCGAGCGACGGGAATCGAACCCGCGTCACAACCTTGGGAAGGTCGGGTTCTACCATTGAACCACGCTCGCATACCTCTATTATACTCTAATCTTTCTCAGATCCATCCGAAATGTCTGCAGGCATTCATGATACCGTCATCCTCTGCCGCATCAGTTATATAGTCTGCGATCTTCAATAGATCAGGATAACCGTTGCCCATCGCGATCGAAGTCCATTCTTTGCCAAACATGATCATGTCGTTTTCTCCGTCACCGAAAACTACGACATCCTTTACATCTCCGCCCATCAGTTCCATCATGTCTCTGATGCCCTGATCCTTTTCATCGTGCTGGTACCAGAAATAGTCATCTCCCATACGGATGTGCCCCAATAGATCTCTGTTTTTCAGTTTGTATTCTTCATCTTCTCTCATCGAGATGTAGACCTTGTTTATGGTATTGAGCTGATCATATTCCATATCCGGATCATAGATGTAATTGGTATCTTCTTTTCTTTTTCCGAACTGTTCCAGAAAGCGATGATCTCTCATGATGACATCAGGAGAATCTTCCGTTGCCACAAGGATGCCATAACCCAGCTCATCCGCTTCATGGATGATGGTTAAGGCCTTTTCTCTGTCCAGATAAGAATTCTTCAGAAGCTTGTCATTGACAACGATCGCAGCACCGCCATTCGCTACAAAATTATGAAGGCCAGCCTTATGAGCGATATCGATGCTTTTGTAGTAGGCTCTTCCGGTACAGATCGCCGTAAAATGACCCTGTGCTTCCAGCTTCCTCAGAGTTTCTATCCCGCTTTTTACCAGTTCACCGGTATGGATATTCGTCAGTGTTCCGTCAATGTCAAAAAAGAAATATTTCATAAATCACTCCACTTTCGCAAACTGCGAATTGTAAAGATTGCTGTAGATACCATTCAGTTCCATCAGAGAATCATGGGTACCCTGTTCCAGGATCTTTCCTTCGTTCATGACGATGATGCGATCCGCGTTCCTGATGGTCGATAATCGGTGGGCAACGATAAAGCTCGTTCTGCCTTCCATCAGGGCATTGAAGGCTCTCTGAATATAGATCTCGGTCCTGGTATCGATCGAAGAAGTTGCTTCATCCAGTATCAGCATCGGCGGCATACACAACATGACACGACAGATACATAAGAGCTGCTTCTGTCCCTGAGAAAGGGAATCGTCATTGATGATCGTATCAAGACCCTGTGGCATACGTCTGATGAATTCCCAGCAGTGCGATCTCTTGGCTGCGTCCTTGATCTCTTCATCTGTCGCATCTGGTTTTCCAAACGCGATGTTTTCTCTGACGCTCGCATTCTTCAGCCACGTCTCCTGAAGCACCATGCCATAGTTTCTTCTTAACGACTCTCTGGAGACGGTATTGATATCTGTCTGGTCGACTCTGATGCTTCCTTTGTCCACATCATAGAAACGCATCAGCAGATTGATGAACGTCGTCTTGCCGCAGCCCGTCGGCCCGACGATCGCGATCGTCATACCCGGATCCGCATGGAAAGAAAAGTCCTCGATCAGTCTCTTTCCTTTGACATAAGAGAAATAAACGTGTTCGATGTCGATCTCGCCGTCTTTGACGATGAGCTGATCTTCCGGATCTGCGCTCTGCGGTTTGGCTTCGATCAGTTCAAAGACTCTCGATGCGCAAGCAAGTGAATTCTGTAATTCCGTGATCACGGATGAGATGTCGTTGAATGGCTTCATATACTGGTTGGCATATGAAAGCAGAACACTCAGATCGCCGACACTCAAGGAAGCGGACAATATCTTCAAGGCACCGACCAAGGCAACCAGTGCATAGATGACGTTGTTTACTGCACGGGTGGATGGATTGGTAAGAGATGAAAAGAAAGTAGCACTTTGTGATGCTTGCCTTAGCTCATCATTGATCTGTTCAAATTTCTTTGAAGCTCTTTCTTCATAGCCAAACGCTTTTACGATCTTCTCATTGCCAATCATCTCGTTGATCAGCGAAGTCTGTTTTCCTCTTGCTTCATTGGTCCTCTTGAACATCTCATAGGATCTCGATGCGATGAATTTTGAAACGATGAAACTGACAGGTGTCAAAGCGATGACGATCAGAGTGATCATCGTATTCTTGGAAAACATGAAATACAATGTCACAAAGATCGTGATGATACCGGAGAAGAGCTGGTTGAATCCCAGCAGCAAGCCATCGGAAAGCTGATCAGCATCGCCGATGACTCTCTGCACGATGTCACCGCTGGAATGAGCGTCCAGATAAGAAAGCGGGAGTACCTGTATCTGCCTGATCGCCTTGCTTCGGATATCTTCCACGACGCCATAAGTGACTTTGTTGTTGATGAGATTCATCAGCCAGGTACTTAGTGCCGAAAGGATCAGTAAAACGAGGATCTTCTTCAGATATCCTTCAATCGATACATAATCGATCTTTCCCGCTTCTATGATCCCATCGATCGCCTTACCGAAAAGGATCGGGATATACATCTGTAAGACAACAGAAACGGCTGCCATGATCACCGATATGATCAGTAACGGCAGATACTTATTGATCTGTTTCAGAAGCTTTTTCAGGATGGTCATACTGTCATTCATAAGAAAGACCTCCCTTTTTCGCTTCTTCAGGGTATTGAGAATAATAGATCTCCTGATAGACCTTGCAGTCTTTCATCAGTTCTTCATGAGTTCCCTTGCCCTTCAGCTCACCATCGTCCATGACCAAGATGAGATCACAGTTTCTGACGCTGGAAGAACGTTGGGAAACGATGAAGACTGTCATGTCTTTGAGTGCAGCGATCGCTTTTCTCAGGTTAAGATCTGTCGCCAGATCCAGAGCGGAAGCTGAATCATCCAGAATCAGGATCTCGGGCTTTTTCACCAAGGCTCTGGCAATGGTCAGTCTTTGTCTTTGCCCGCCGGAGAAATTCCTTCCGTTTTGTTCAACATGTTCATCCAGTTTCTTTTCTTTTCGTTCCACGACTTCAAGAGCCTGAGCGATCTTTAATGCTTCAAAGATCTCATCATCGCTTGCGTTTTCATTTCCCCATTTCAGATTGTCTCTGATGCTTCCTTCAAAAAGAACTGCCTTCTGTGGGACGATGCCGATGAGATCCGTCAGAGATCCTTTCGGATAATCTTTCACATCGATCCCATTGATCAAAACACTTCCTTCATCCGCATCATAGAAACGAGGGATCAGATTGATGATGGTAGATTTACCGGAACCGGTACCGCCAATGATGCCGATCGTCTGACCTTTCTTTGCTTCAAAAGAAATATCCTTGACAGCCGCTTCTCCACTTTGATTGTATGCGAAAGAAACATCATCAAATACGACGGCGTATTCGCTATCGTTGCTTTGAACGATATCTTTTTTATACTTCATATCCGCTTCGATCGCCAGGATCTGAGAAACTCTTCCTGAGCAGGCCAGAGACTTGTTGATGGTGATGATCAGTGAAGCCAGTTTGATCAGTTCGATGATGATCTGTGCCATGTAGTTGTATAAGGCAACGACATCTCCCTGAGCGATGACACCCTGATCGACTTTGACAGCACCCTTAGAGATCAGATAGATCGTAGCGATATTGACGATGACATAAGTCAATGGATTCATCAATGCAGAAAGTCTTGAGACTGTCAGATTGATCTTTTTCAATATTTCATTCTTCAGATCAAACTGTGTGATCTCATCTTCTTCTTTGCGGAATGCACGGATGACTCTGACACCTGTCAGATCTTCTCTGAGGATGGATAAAAGTTTATCCAAAGCGACCTGTGCTTTTTCAAACAGAGGGATGCTTGTAAGCATGATCCCGAAGACAACGATACATAAGACGATAATAGCGATCACAAAGATCATTGCGATCTGACTGTCGATCGTGAACGCCATGATCATCGCACCAAAGACGATGAACGGGCTTCTCAATAGAAGTCTCAATGAAAGATTGAGCCCTGTCTGCATCTGATTGATATCGGAAGTCAGTCTGGTGATCAGGGTATCTAAACCCATATGATCCATCTGAGAATAAGAGAATGATCCGATGTGATCGAATAGTGTCTGCCTGACATCACATGCAAAGCCAACCGAAGCTTTTGCCGCAAAAAACTGTGCCGTAAAAGAAAAACACATCCCAAGCACCGCTAAAGCTATCAGGAAGATGAAACATCTGATGATAACACCAGTATCGTTTAACGCAATACCCTGATTGATGATGCGGGCAACTACCAACGGGACCATCAGGTCCATCAGAGCTTCCAGCAGCTTGAAAAACGGAGCCAGAATGGATTCTTTACTGTATTTTTTCAGATAAATTGACAGTCTTTTCATTCCCTCAAATTATATCATTCAATATATATTCCTGATATAATCAAATCAGAAGGAGATATCTATCATGAATCAATATACAGAAAAGCTTTTTGACTCCATCGACAGCAATCCTGAGCTTCTGAATCAGATCCTGAATGCCCAGGACGAACCGATGACACGTTCTGGTGCACCGGCCAACCCTTTATACACGATCGTCGGACCGAACCTTGAACCAAACGATATGAACGAAGTCACTCAGGATCTTGCGAACAACCCGGCAGTACAGCTGTATCTGGCATCGCAAGGATCTCTGGATGCGAACGACCTCATGAACTACGTCGGCGGTACCAGAGGAACAAGAGCCGGAAACGATCCTGCAGTCAGAGCATTATTTGACGGCAGACTCGATCTCAAGGACATCATGCTGATCATCGTATTACTGAAGCTGTTCAAGAGAAAGAATTCTCATACCTACAACAACTCAGCGATCGGTTTGCTTGGAACTCTGCTCGGTCTCAATACCGGTTCAGCAGGAAGCCTGATCTCACTGCTGCTGGGTGGAAACACAAACCAGGGCGGTTTCTTCGGTAACACCTATTCAAGCGGAAACCTCTTCAATTCCTCTTACGGCAATAATAGTGGCTTGGGAAGCTTCCTTGGTCTGAACACCAACAACAACGGTCTGCACAATCTGATCAACTTCCTCAACGGCAACTACAACAACAATCCGAAGTATGCGCTGCTCTACAATATCCTTTCACAGGTCGCAGCTTCTGCTGTCAGCAATTCCGGACAGGTATCCGCAAACGGATTGTTCACAGTTCTCAATCAGTTATTGAAATAATCTGTATTCTGAAACGGTACGAACATAGTCTGTCGCAATACGGCAGACTTTTTTATCCAATTAGTTTTTAAATCATCATATAATGACCTTATGGAAAACAAAGAATACTATGAAGCGATATTCAAACGCAAATCATTCCACATCTTCAGAGATACAGATGTATTAAATGAAAAAGAGATCGAAGATCTCAAAACATTCATTGAAACCGTCGTTCCGCTTCATCCTGAGATCAAGACAAAGATCAGGCTCGTTCCTCAATCCGAGACCACCTGTAAACGCGGAGCACAATACTGTATCCTTTTCTACTCGGAAACAAAAGACGGATATCTCAACAATATCGGCTATATCGGGGAACAGATTGATCTCTATCTGGCAGCACACGATATCGGATCTTTATGGTTTGGCATCGGCAAAGTCGATGAAAAGAAATATGAAGATCTCGATTATGTCATCATGATCGCCATCTCCAAGATGAGAAGCGATAAATTCCGCAAGGACATGTTCAAGTCAAAAAGAAAAGAACTCAGCGAGATCTGGCAAGGCGAAGAACTGAATATCGCCAATATCGTCAGATTCACTCCAAGTGCCTGCAATACTCAACCGTGGTATGTAGAGAATAAAGATGATGTCTTATCTGTCTATCGCTATAAGAAACCGGGAAAAAGAGGCATCATGCCGGCAGTGCTTGTCAGCTACTACAATCGCATCGATATCGGCATCTTCTTATTCATCCTGGAAGTCTGCCTGAAGAACGAAGGCTATTCCTTTGAAAGAGAAACATTCTCAGACAATGATGATGAGGCAGAAAGATCTCTGATCGCAAAATACAGATACGAAAAATAGGACTTCGAGTCCTATTTTATGTGATATTTCTCAGCAGCCTTCAAGAGGTTTTCTGCGACCTCTATCTTATGTCTGGCTCTGATTCTTTCGTTTTCTCTTCTGGCCTTTGAAAGCTTTCCTTCGTTCTTCTCTCTGTCCTTCAAAGCTCTTTCCACATCGATCTCTTCCACATCGACGATGCTGTCCGCAACGATCTCTGCGACATTGTCCTTGAAATACATGACACCGCCATTGATCGCATAATGCTTCAACACATTATCTTCTTCCGTCTCAATGATCCCGATCTGCAAGGGGATCATGATCGGCATGTGGTTGGCTAAAATCGTCCTTCTTCCTTCGGAAGTGGGAAGATTGAGCTTCTCCGTTTCTATGGAACGATAGATGCCGTTGTATGTGACCAGGTCTGTCTTGAACCTCATGATTGTCCCTTATTCGCTTTGGCGATCACATCTTCGATCGTACCGCAGTAGATGAAAGCCTCTTCCGGATAGGAATCGTATTCACCGCTCAAGATCGCCTTGAACGATCTGATCGAATCTTCGATATGAACGAATCTTCCTTCCATACCGGAGAACTTCTCCGCAACCGCAAACGGCTGAGAAAGGAAGTTCCTGATCCTTCTGGCTCTGTTGACGATCGCCTTGTCTTCATCGGAAAGTTCATCGATACCTAAGATCGCGATGATATCCTGAAGGTCGTGATATTTCTGTAAGATCTTCAATACCTCCAATGCGGTATTGTAGTGGTCCTCACCGACGACATTCGGATCCAGTGCTCTTGAAGTTGATTGTAAAGGATCGACCGCCGGATAAAGACCGGAAGAAGCGATCTTACGATCCAGGACTGTCTTGGCATCCAGGTGGGCAAACGCCGTTGCCGGAGCAGGGTCAGTCAGATCATCCGCAGGGACATAGATCGCCTGAACGGAAGTGATGGAACCATCTTTCGTTGAAGTGATACGCTCCTGCAGTTCGCCCATTTCCGTTGCCAGTGTCGGTTGATAACCGACGGCAGAAGGCATACGTCCAAGCAGAGCGGATACTTCGGAACCGGCTTGTGAGAAACGGAAGATATTATCGATGAACAGCAGGACATCCTGCTTGTCGACATCACGGAAGTGTTCTGCCATTGTCAAGGCACTTAAAGCAACTCTCATTCTGGCGCCCGGTGATTCATTCATCTGGCCATAGACCAGAACTGTCTTCTCCAGGACTCCGCTTTCTTTCATCTCATAGTAAAGATCATTGCCTTCTCTGGTACGTTCACCGACACCGGCGACGACCGAAAGGCCTTCATGTTCGACTGCGATCGAGCGGATCAGTTCCTGCATCAGTACGGTCTTGCCGACACCGGCACCGCCGAACAGACCGATCTTTCCGCCCTTGATGTAAGGACAAAGCAGGTCAACGACCTTGATGCCTGTTTCAAGGATCTCTACCTTGGTCTGCTGCTGCTCAAAAGAAGGAGCCTTCTTGTGGATGATGTCTTTCCCGACGTTTTCATCAAGCTCATCCAGCCCATCGATCGGCTGCCCCAGCAGGTTGAACATCCTGCCAAGGATCTCTCTGCCGACAGGGACCTGGATGGCTTTGCCGGTATCGATGGCTTTCATGCCTCTTGTCAGGCCGTTGGTCTGAGACAGGGCAATACATCTGACCTTGTCATCACCGATATCCTGTTCCACTTCGCAGGTGATATTCTCATTTCCGAAAGGAATGATGATCGCATTATAGAGTTTCGGCAGTCTGTCCTTGAATCGCATGTCTACGACCGGACCTATGACCTGTACAACTTCTCCTACGTTTTCGTTCATGATTCTTCCTTTCTTTCTTCTCTGATCGAAGCCACGATCTCATTCATCTCCTGAGTGATGGCTGCCTGCCTTGCCTTGTTGTAGTTGAGCTGCAGGTCGACGATCAGTTTTTCCGCATTCTTATTCGCAAGATTCATCGCATTCCTTCTTGCTGCATTCTCCGAAGTCTTGGACTCCAGGAAGGCGACATAGATCTGTGATGATACATACATCGGGATCAGTTCATTGAGGACCTCATTCCTGCTTGGTTCCAGCAGGAGATTTTCATCTGCCTGAAGATCCTCCTCATTCTCAAACGGCAACAGCCGCATGATACTTGGTTCGTATGTCAGAGTGTTGATGTATTTTGTATATACGACATTGATCTCATTCATCTCAAACTGCGTATACAGAGTTAAGATGTTGTCGATCATCGTATTCAGGATGCCCGGCTGCAGATCTTCCAGTTCGTCATATCGTTTGACGACCAGATAATCATTCTTCATCAGCCAGTTGTATCCGATCGTTCCGATCGCAAAGATCATGACATCTTTACTGACATTCTCTTCCACGAATTTCAGCACTTCCAGATTGTAGCTTCCGCACAACCCCGAATTGGAAGTGATCACGATGTACAAAGGATTGTGGATATCGTGTCTCAACAGGTACGGATTATCCTCCGGACCTTGAGTCTTTGCGGACAGCGCAGCCATGATAAAACGCCTGAGGTTTTTCGCGTATGCCTCATTCAACTGCGTTTTGATGTTATATTTCTGCAGCTTGACAGTCGCAACCAGTTCGGTCGCGTTTGTCAGTTTCTTGGTCGAATTGACTGTCTGCAGTCTTTTTTTGATTGCGCTGATCTGTCCTGCCATATCTTAATCCATCAGTCTGAACTGAGTCGTAAAGACTCTGATGATATCGGATAATCTCTCATTGAGCTTTTCATCGATATCTTTTGTCGTTTCGATCTGCCTGATGAGATCCTTGTGAACGCTGTTCATCTCATAAAGCAGTTCCTTTTCATATTCTTTCATTTCATCCAGCTCGACCTCGTCCAGTACGCCCAGCTTTCCTGCCAGCAGCAGGATGATCTGGTCAGTGGTCGACATCGGCTTGTATTGCGGCTGTTTCAACATTTCCACGAGATGTCTGCCGTGATTGATACGGGCTCTGGTAGAAGGATCCAGATCCGAACCGAACTGGGCAAAATCCAATACTTCCTGATATTGCGAAAGATCCAGTTTCAAAGAAGAAGAAACCTTCTTCATCGCCTTGATCTGGGCTGCAGAACCGACACGGGATACGGAAAGACCGTAATCGATCGCCGGCCTGATGCCGCTGTTGAACATCTCTGTCTGTAAGAAGATCTGTCCATCCGTAATGGAAATGACATTTGTCGGAATGTATGCCGAAATATCTCCGGCCTGAGTTTCAATGATCGGCAAAGCCGTCAAGGAACCCTCTCCCAGACGCTTGGAGAGCTTGCCGCTTCTTTCCAGCAGTCTGGAATGCAGATAGAAGACATCACCCGGATAAGCTTCTCTTCCAGGAGGCCTTCTGAGCAATAGCGAAAGCGTTCTGTAGGCAACGGCGTGCTTGGAAAGATCGTCATAAACGATCAGTACATCTTCGCCCTTGTTCATCCAGTACTCACCGATCGAACATCCGGAGTATGGAGCGATGTATTGTAAGGAAGCCAGCTCACTGGCACCTGCCACGACGACAGTCGTATAGGCCATGGAACCAAACTGATTGAGTTTCTCTATGATCTGAGCGACTGTTGAATTCTTCTGACCGATCGCCACATAGATACATTTGACGTTCCTGCCCTTCTGGTTGATGATCGTATCGATCGCAATCGCCGTCTTGCCTGTCTGGCGGTCACCGATGATCAGTTCTCTCTGACCCTTGCCGATAGGGATCATCGAGTCGATGATCTTGATACCGGTCTGTAAAGGTTCATTGATCGGGCTTCTGTCGATGACGCCCGGTGCAGCAAGCTCGATCTGTCTGGTCTCAGTCGTCTTGATGACGCCCTTGCCATCGATCGGTCTGCCCAAAGCATCCACGACTCTTCCCAACAGTTCATCGCCTACCGGAACTTCAACGACTCTTCCGGTGCAGGAGACCTGTGTCCCCTTTACGATATCATTGTCACTGCCCAAAAGGACGGCAGCGATATTGTCTTCTTCCAGGTCCATGACCATTCCCTTGGTCCCGCCGATATTGAGGATCTCTCCGGCCATCGCCTGATAGATCCCGCTGATATTGGCAACGCCATCGGCAACAGAAGTCACGTAACCCGTTGTCATATTGGAATCGGTCCTGATCGTCGTCAGTTCGACCTGGTCTATTTCGCTCTTGAGATCGACAGACTCGTCAGGATCGTGTTCCTTGCCCAATAAAGCACTTCGTAGTTCAGAGATCTTTGCCTGATAGGATCCGTCCCACACGGTATCGTTAATGATGACTTTGACACCGCCGATCAGTTTCGGATCGATCTTGTTTTCAAGTTTGACGGTACGCTGCAGCTTTTCCGTAAAAGCGATCTCCAAAGCTTTCATATACGCCTTGTCGATCTTTCTTGCGCTGTATGCAGCACCGAATACGATACCTCTCGTGCGGTAGTAATAGAAGAGGAACTCGTGAATGAGCTCTGCTTCCATGTGCTTGTTCGGTATCGTTTCAACGATCAAAAACAATCCGCGCAGTACGGACTCATATAGTTCGTGATTGAAAACTTCCTGAAGTCTTTCTTTCTTTTCCTGAGAACTGTGATCAGCTGAAGTGATATATTTCAGCAGTTCGGGATCGGCATTGAGTGCATCATTGATCGATCTGAGATCTTCATAACAGATATCGACCAGATCCTCTTGCGACATCAGTTCCAGAAGACTTCTGGCATATTGTCTGATGCGTACACTCATTTACTGATTACTTCCTTGATAAAAGAATCGATGCTGTGTCTTTCAGCCTCGGTATCGACCTGGTTCTCAAGTACTTTCTCTGCTGCAGAGATCGCAGTATCGACCAGTTCTTCATGCATCTGTTCGAACATCTTTGCCTTCTGCAGTTCCATCTCGTGCTTTGCGTTTTCCAGAAGCTGCGCCGACTGACGCTTTCCTTCTTCGACCAGTTCATTCTTTAAAAGCTGGCCCTCTTCTCTGGCTTCCTTGACGATCTGTTCAGCGGATCTGTTGGCATCGGAAATGATGTCTTTTGCCTGCTGAGCGATCTTCTCATTCTCTTCTTCGTAAGCCTTCGCCTGAGAGAGCTTTTCCTGTTCGAATCTGCTTCTTTCATCCAGTATCTTCCTGACCGGTTTCCATGCCAGTTTATACATCAGAAAGAAAAGCACAGCTGTCGCACAAAGCTGAGTAATGCTGGTCCAGACATCGGGAATCAGAAGTTCCAGAATATCTACGATCTGCATCTTATGCTCCTAAGATAAAGATGATCAGGAAAGCGACAAGCAGACAGTAAATAGCACATGTTTCGGAAATAGCAGCACCGACGATCGCCATTGACTGGATCTTATCGGCAGCATCCGGATTCTTTCCGATCGACTCGACAGCCTGAACGGCTACCTTGCCTTCCATGACACCTGTGACGCAGCCACCGATAACACAAAGTGCAGCTGCAAACGCCATTAACGCTTTTTCCATAATTTTCCTCCTATATGATTTATTTATCAGGCAATTCCTTGCCGATGAACGCTGTAGTTAAAGTGATGAAGATGAATGCCTGCATGACCCCGGAAAACAGATCGAAGTAGAAATGCAGTACCGGAGCCACCAGAACACCGAAGATATTGAAGTTTCCAATGAAAGGGATCAGTTTTGATACCGATGACAACATCTGATAGATGACCGACATCAATATCGAACCTGAAAGGATATTACCGAACAGACGCAACGAGAGCGACAGCAGAGTTGAGAACTTCGACATCACATTCAGGATGACGAAGGGAGCCAGAGGCTCAAACCAGCTCTTGATGTAGCCCTTGCTTCCTCTTTCCTTGGCGGAACAGACTTCGATCAGCACACAGGTGATCGCTGCCAGTGCCAGAGTTACGGAATAGTTGGAAGTCGGCGTCTCGATCGCAAACAATCCTGAGATGTTCGCAAAGAAGATATAGGCTGCCACCGTCATGATGTATGGCGTCAGAAACTTTGCCAGACGCTCATTGGTTTTCCCTTTGACCATGTCGTCGATCATTTCCGTATACATGATCATCAGCAGTACGATCCCTTTCGGTTCACTCAAAGGATCATATGCCTTCAGTTTGCGGTTGATATACAAGAGCAGTATCGCCATGAAAGCCATAACGATCAGGATCGAAATCAAAGCTGTCTGTACCTTCATGTCCTCACCTTCCTTTCCTTGAGAGCGCATCGATGATCAATGCGATCATGAATAATGTGAATCCTGCCGCCAGTCCGAAAACATTGAACAGCTGAGGATTTTTTACACCGATATAGATCACCGCCAGCAGCAAGGCAAAGCGGATGATATTCCCTGCGATCAGAGCCGAGTAGTTCCCGTTTCCATCCTTCATCATCGTCTTCATGCTGGCAGATAACATCAACATATTCAACAATGAGAATCCTGCCGAGAGAAGGATGCCAAGAGAGATCCGATAATCCACCATCAGCATCGCAAGGCAGAGCATCACAGCGATCGCCGCTGTAATGATATAGATCTTGATCTTCATATCTGATACCCGCTGATATTCCTGTTGATCTTCTTTAGGAACGTGTTCAAGAGATCCTTTTCGTTTTCTTCCAGACCCTGTGTCAGCAGATCGTAATACTGATCCTGTATCTTTTTTGCTTCTCTGATGATCGGTTTTGCACTGTCCAGCACCTTGAGATGCTTGGTCCTGTGATCCCCTTCCAGATAGTAGCTTTCGATCATTCCTCTGTTTTCCAGATCATCGATCGACATCGATACCACAGACTTTTTCAGTCTTTGCGAACGGATGATCATCGTTGCCGTATCTGCAGGATTCCTATCTGCCAGATACAATAAAATAATGACCTCTGAATCTGTAAGATCATACTTCTTACACAAAGGCCCCAACATTTCCTGATATAAACCTTTTTTCGCGTATACGCTCTCTATCAAAGGGATCATATGATGCAATTTATTGTTCAGATATGAACATTAATATTTTATCTTCTTTCCATGTATTATTCAATATTACGAGGAGCGGATTCAAAGCTTATAGATATTCAATCCGTATCCGATCCCTTTCAGATATTTCATCAGGGTTTCCATAGTTGTGTTACTTTCGCCGGTTTCAACCTTACTGATCATCTGCTGTGTCAGGCCGGTAATGTTGCTCAGCTGTTTCTGAGTTATATTTTCTTTTTTTCTTGCTTCAATCAACATTTTTCTGAACTGATATTCTGCTTCAAACAACTCATGAGCTTCTCTGGCTTCTTCTGAGTTTTCAATCAGATCTTTCAGGATTTTTTCTTCTTCTGATGAATCACTTTTTTTAAACGGCATAGCTATACCTCCTATTAAAACTTGTATCCTATTTCCTTTGCCCGTCTGATTGCCAGGTACAGATCGTTCATTTTTGTTTTGTTTTTTTACACATATGAAGAAAATAGATGGAGCTTTCGTTCTGAATCACATAGAAAATTCTCTGATCTGAAAACTTGATCTCATATATCTTTCCTTTAATATGCCTTGTGTTCAAAGCACTAAGCGCAACGATCCCTTCTTCCCTGATCTTCTTTCTGATCTCAAAAGCTCTGACTTTTTCTCTGATAGGCAAAGAATTAATGTAATCGAGGATGACGTTTTTATCTCCAGTGGTATGATAGTCGATTATCTCCATTTCATACCTCTTTCATTATACACCTTATAAGATGTTTTTATTAACATATCAATTTACCTCCTATACATTATTCGCCAAAAAAAGTGGAATACCTAAAAAAAGAGGCATTTTTGCCTCTATTCACATGTTTTTTCAAAAAACTAATTATTTGCTTTCTTTGAATACTGTTGCCAGTGATGCGATGTCCTGCAAGTCAGATGGAACGATGATCTTCGTTGCTTGACCGTCAGCCATCTTTTCAGCTGCTTCCATCGATCTGATGGAAAGGTATTCCTTGCTTGGTGCAGCCTTGTTGACCATTTCGATCGCCTGAGCCTGAGCCTGCGCAACCGCTCTGATCGCCTCAGCTTCACCCTGGGCAGTTCTGATCCTTTCTTCTCTGACCGCATCAGCTCTTAAGATCGCTGATTCCTTTTCACCTTCGGCTCTGGTGATCGCTGACTGCTTTTCACCTTCTGCCGTCAGGATGACAGCTCTCTTTTCACGTTCAGCCTTCATCTGCTTCTCCATGGCTTCCTGAATGGACTTCGGCGGAGTGATGTTCTGAACTTCAACTCTGGTGATATCGATGCCCCATTTGTTGGTAGCTTCATCCAGGACCTTGATGGTCTCGTTGTTGATCTTTTCTCTTGATGTCAGCGTTTCATCCAGAGTCATAGAACCGATGATGTTTCTGAGTGTCGTTGCACACAGATTCTCGATCGCTGCGATCGGACGTTCAACACCATATGTCAGAGCTTCAGGATCGATGACCTGGAAGTAGACGACAGAGTCGACGTTCATCGTAACGTTATCCTTGGTGATAACTGACTGCGGTTCAAAGTCTGCGACCTGTTCCTTCAGAGAGATCTTTCTGACGACCTTCTCCAGGACAGGCGTTTTCAGATGCAGGCCCGCATGCCAGGTTGCCGCATATTTTCCCAGTCTTTCAATGACCCAGGCATTGCCCTGTGGAACGATACACAGGCAAGACAGTGCACAAAGCAGAACCAGAAGCAATAATACAAACAGAATAATGACTAATTTCATCTCATTAACCTCCATATCAAACTTCTTAAAAAGTAAGAATTCTCAATAAACAGGAAATAGATCTCCAATACGATCGCGATCTCAAACGCAAACTTCAGATAAGTCTGCGACGGGAATCTCTTCAAAAGGAAGAGCCAGACAAAGATCCCGGGATTCAACATCAGGAACAGTACGATACCCGGAATAATTACGGTATTGGGCAGGAAGATGTTGAGTACAAACAAGAGGAACACCGTAAGCATGTCGATGATAAACCAGCCAATCGCATTTGCGTCGGCCTTTGATGCAGGTGTGCCATCCATCCTTCTTAAATGTCTGTAATGATGCTGGTCAGCCAGTTCTCTGGCATCACAGTTTTCTTCATGCTCACGTCTGAGATCTTTTCCTTCATCCATATCCCAGGCAGAGATCCTGCTTTCTCTGGCGATCTCTTTGGCAAGCCAGTCATCACCGTTTTTTTGTAAACTGTCTTTTCTGATCATATTTCAATTTCCTTAAACAATATTATATAACAGACTCATTTATTGATGTGTTACACTACACCGCTCTTTGTCTGATCTTGCTGTAGGCATAGATGAAGGTCAGCAGGTGTACACTCAGTGTCAGAGTCCAGCTGAGCGGATAGGAATAGTAGAGGACTTCAATGCTTCGATGTGCCGCAAAATATGTTGCGATCCATACAAGCCTGAAAGCACATGATCCCAATAACGATGTGATCATCGGGAAGATCGAATATCCCATTCCTCTCAGAGAACCGACCAGGGTATCCATGATGCCACAGAGGAAGTATGGCTTGCAGAAGATCGACAGCTTGATCATACCAGCCGCAATGACTTCCGGATCATCGGAATAGATGTGCAACAAAGGTTTTCCGAAGAAATATGCGCCATTACCGAAGACCAATCCGCACATCGTTACATAGAACAGGGATACCAGAAGGATCTTTGCAGTCCTCTTCGTCTTTCCCGCGCCGATATTCTGACTGGTAAACGTCAGACATCCCTGATAGAAAGAATTCATGATGACATATACAAAATCAGCGATCGAACCGGCTGCGCCATTGGCGGCCATGATGATCCTTCCAAAAGAATTGACTGACGACTGTATGGCAACATTACTGATGGAAAAGACTGTCGACTGTAAGCCTGCCGGCAGACCGACCTTGACGATCTCTTTCAATGCTTCCTTATCGATATAAAGCTTTCTGATCTCGAGATGAGTCATACTTTCATCTTTGATCAGTACGATCAGTACCAGGAAAGCAGAGATATATGAAGATATCGCAGAAGCCAGACCGACACCAGCCACGTCCATGTGGAAGACTACTACAAACAGAAGGTTCAGCAGTGCGTTGCTTGCTCCGGCAATGCTCAAGGCAAACAGCGGACGTTTCGTATCACCCTTGGCTCTTAAGATCGCAGACGAGAAATTGTATACCATCGTTGCCGGCATTCCCAGGAAGTAGATCCTGAGATAGAGAGTTGAAAGAGAGATGACATCAACCGGTGATCCCATCATCTGTAAGAACACTCCGGAAAAAACGACACCGACGACCATCAGTACGAAACCGGCGATCATGGCGATCAGGATAGAAGTCTGAACTGCCTTATAGACTCCATAGTAATCTTTCCTTCCGATCCTTCTGGCGATGCAGACACTGCTTCCTACCGAAAGACCGATAAACAGATTGGTGATCAGATTGATCAGAGAACCCGTCGAACTGACCGCAGCCATTGAAGTGCTTCCTGAAAACTTTCCGACGACGATCATATCGATCGCATTGAAAAGCAGCTGCAGGATACCCGACAGCGCCAGCGGGATAGTGAATGAAACAATATCCTTCCAGAGGTTTCCCTCCAGCATATCTATGTTTCGTCTTCTTCTCATTAGATACATTATATTATGTAGTTTTCATAAAAAAAGAGGCTTAAGGAATGTAAGCGTTTCAATAAAGAAAAATGTTTCTTTTGTACAAAAAGAAACATTTTTCTAAATAATGATCTATGCAACTTACATCAGTTCGATGAGATTACATATTCCCAGATTATATCCTTCCGGAAGCTCAACGACATCTTTCAGAGCATCTTCGATGATCTTGTATTTCTTCAGATAAGCACTGGCCGCTCTCGAACCGGAAGCAGTCAGCTTGATCGAACCGTAACGTTCCTGCTGGATGTAATTGATCTTCTTGAGGGAGGCCAACATCTTATGGACACTGGCTCTTGAGTAGTTCATATCTCTGGCAACATCAACGCTTTTGATGACGTGCTTGTTTACCGCCAGATTCTTGATTGTAAGCAAATACATTATTTGATTTCCTGTCAGTTTCATCTTCTCCACCACTTTCAAGGATATTTTCAAATCTCGTATGCATGACACCGGTCATAACAATCACGAGTACCCAAACATATTTTAGCACTTTTTTCTTTTCTGAAAACACGAATATGTGCGATTTTTCGCCTAAAAACAGAAGTACTGTATAGGACTGATACACATTGTGTGCAATTCTCATTCAAAATCTGTTATATTGATTCGGAAATCCGAATTATCTATTTAGATGCAAATGTTTTATGCAGAGGCTATAATAATAGTATGAACATCCAGGAATCAGCTGAAATGTATCTTGAGACCATTCACGTTCTGTCTCAGGAAAAAGAAAATGTCAGATCGATCGACATCTGCCGCAAGATGGGCTTTTCCAAACCATCTGTATCCAGAGCGATGAAAAACCTGAAAGCGGAAGGCTATATCGATATGGATGAAGAAGGCTATATCACTCTGAAAGAAAAAGGTCTTGCCATTGCCGACAAGATCTATGACAGACACAAGACTCTGACACAGTACTTCGTTTCGATTGGAGTATCCGAAAAAACTGCAGAAGATGATGCCTGCCGTATCGAACATGTCATATCGGACGAGACGTTCGAACAGATCAGAAAACAGATGAATGAAGACCGCAATTAGCGGTCTTCATTTTCTTAACTTATTTTACGATCACCGATCCGCCGATGAATTCTCTTAAGATCGAATTGTTCGGAATGATGTACTCATCATAGATCGGATCGAAGTATTTTAAAAAGCTCAACATCCTCTGTGCTTCGCCATATTCCGGTTCTTCACGCTTGATCCTCTTGAGTAATGGTTCGGCGTATTTTTTTAATACCGCAAATTCATAGATGCAGTTGGAATTGAAGAAGACATCAGCCTTGGAGTTGTACGGGAAGATGTTGGCATCTTCCGAACTTCTGACTTTCGGCCACATACCGATGGTGCGCTGGGCAGGAGAATTTCTGAACTTGTAGTCTCTGACCAGTCTTCTCAACATCCTGGCATCAGTCGTTGAAATACGGTTGTGATGGTCGATGGAGATCGGAGTGAATGGGGAGATATAGATCTTGAACTTTTCTTCATCAGGAATGTTTGAAGTCAGTTCATCATTCATCGCATGGATGCCTTCGATGACGATCAGTTCATCCTTACCGATCTTCGTGATACGATCACCGAAGACCTTTCCCGGGATGGAAAAGTCATAGTGCGGGATATCGACCTCTTTGCCATCCAGAAGATCCTTGATCTGTTTCATGAACAGATCGGTATCGATCGCTCTGATGGACTCCAGATCGACTTCACCGTTCTCATCATAGACTCTCTCATGGAATTCCTTGTAGTAGTCATCCGTTCCCATGTACAGCGTCTTGAAACCATTGACATGGAGCTGTACACAAAGACGTTTCGCAAAAGTGGTCTTGCCGGAAGAAGAAGGTCCGCAGATCAGAACGACTCGCGTCTTTCTTTCCTTGATCATGTCGGCGATATCACTGATCCTTTTTTCATGCAGAGCTTCCTGCATCAGGACCATTTCTGCGACATCATCATAGAGGATCCTTTCATTGAGATCGCAGACGAAATTGACATTCATCAGCTGGCCCCACTTCGTCGCTTCCGAGAAAGCGTTGTAAAGCAGATCCTGCTGCTCATATGGAGCTGTTTCACTCGGATCAGCAGGATGCGGATAACGAAGGATCACGCCATTCTTGAACAGGTCGATGTCAAACATCGTGATGTATCCGGTAGATGGCACCAGCAGGTTGTAGAAGATCTGTACCTCATCATCCAGAGAATAGATCTCGATGTCATCGATATTGGTGATGGACTCGACAAGCTTAGAAGCTTCACTCAGCTTCTGTTTTCTTGCCAATACCCTGGCACCTTCCTTGGTCAGATGTTCCTTCCTGATCGGCAGATCGGCTTCAATGATCTCGTTCATCCTTGCCTTGACCTTGTCGATATCCTCTTGCGAAAACTTGTGGGTCGATGTGATATACAACCCCTTGTTCAGGGAGTTGTTGACAGTGATCAGTACTTTTTTGCCGAAGAGGTCATGGACCGCCTTGATGAAGATCAGGATCAGGGAATTCTGATAGACCAGCCAGGCTTCCTGATTGCGCAGATCGAGGAACTCGATGCTGCAGTCGTGTTCGGTGATATGCGTCAGGGCACGATAGGCATTATCCAGCTTTGCCAGATAGACAGGATAAGGAAGCTCATCCTTTACCTGTTTCAGGATATCCTCCAGCCTGATCGCATCTTCAAAAGACACGACTTTGTTTTTCAGATTTGTTATCGTTGCATTCAGTTTCATAAGTACCTCATCAGGACTGATATGATCAGTCCTTTTCTATTTTTCTCTGACGTGCTTGCCGCAGATGTGTTCCGGAACCAAGGCAAACATCGCAGTTCCTTTCAGTGATTTTTCTATTTCATAATCGATATAGTCTTCGTCTTCTGTAAATTTATACGACAGAAGTCTCGATTTTTCTGTGATCACTTTTTCATCTTCGATAAATTCGATCCTGCCGAAGACGATGACGCTGCGAAAATGCAGGAACCAGCTTTCCGGATCCGGTGTTCCTTCATCCACGACACAGAAAGATACCTTGTCATCTTTTTTCATCGCATCGATCTTGTGACCGCTCTTGCCACCATGGAAGTAGATCTTTCCATCAACAGGATCATAGTAATGATTGATCGGAACTCCATACGGATATCCCTCATCGCCATTGACCGATAAGACTCCTCTTTTGGTATTCATCAGGATCTCAAGACATTCTTCTCTTGAAAGTTCCTGTTTCTTTCTTACGATCTCTCTGAACATATGTGCTCCTTTAGAACTTCGTGTCATCGACACTGTCGAGTTCTTCTTTCATCTTTGCGGATACTTCCTTCAGACAGCCATCCTCAAACGGAACTTTCAGATTTGCTTCTCTGACGATCTGAGTGAAAGTCTTCGTTCCGCCCAGTCCGCAGATATGGACGTAGTCTTTCCATGCGTCCTCGTCCTTGTTCAGCATCCTGACAAAGAACTGCAGAGCACAGACCTGTGCCAGAGTGTAGTCGATATAGTAGAAAGGCACCTGGAAGATATGACCCTGACGGAAGAAGAATCCGCCTCTTTCAAGCAGATCGAATCCTTCATATTCCACATCCGGCTTGTATACTTTTTCCAGTCTTCTCCAGCAGACTTTTCTCTCATCTGCCGTCATTTCCGGATGTGCATAGACTTCATGCTGGAAGTGATCGACCAGACAGCCATACGGCAGGAATTTCAGCGCTTCGGAAATATGGAAATAATGATACTTCAGCGCTTCTTCTTTGAAAAAGAGATGGCTCCACGGATGCGCAAAGAATTCCATCGACATCGAATCGATTTCTGCCGATTCCATTGTCGGGAACATCAGATCAGGGACAGTCACATTCTTGAATGTGCAATATGCCTGGAAGGCGTGTCCTGCTTCATGCGTCAGGACATCGACATCTCCTGAAGTGCCGTTTGTGTTGGCGAAAATGAACGGAACCTTGTAGTCATAGAAACCGGTACAGTATCCGCCCATTTCCTTATTTGGACGGGTCGGCAGATCAAAGAGTTTTGAATCGACCATCGTCTGGAAGAATTCACCCGTCTCTTTCGACATCTCCTTGTACATCTTCAAAGCGGAATCAACCAGCTCATCAAGTGTTCCGTGAGGTTTCGGATTACCGGTCTTGAAATTGTATCCGAGGTCATAACATTCCAGCTTATCAACGCCGATCCTGGCGGCCTGTTTCTTTCTCAGATCGACTGTCAGAGGTACGATATCTTCGATCACCTGATCACGATAGTTCTTTACCATCTTCTGATCATAATCGAGTCTGTTCATCCTGAGGTAGCCTAACGGGATAAAATTCTCAAAGCCGAGTTTTTTCGCCATGCGATCTCTGAGCTTGACCAGCTTGTCATAGATCTCATCGAATTTCTCTTCATTCTCTTCAAAGAATCTGTTGTAGGCGATCACCGCTTTCTTTCTGATCTCGCGATCATCATTATCGTTCATGAACGGAGCGATCGAAGCCAGATTATATGTGTTTCCTTCAAACTCGATCTTTGCGGAAGACTTGAGTTTTCCATACTCCGTCACCAGCCTGTTTTCTTCCTGCAGATCTTCGATGATCTGTGGCGAGAAAGACTTCAGCTGATTTTCAAGGCTGAGATAATATGCCTCAGGGATATCCGTTTCTTTCCTGAAAGGACTCTCCAGCATCATTTTCCCAAGCTGCACCTCATATGCCTGCAGCTTAGGCATCGTGTTATCCCAGTATTCATTTTCCTTGTCATAGTATTCATCGGAAGTGTCAATGGTGTGTCTGACGGAACACAGGGTCTGCATCGTGTGGGTATGTCCTCTGAATAAATTGATCTCATCAAAGACCTTCATGAATTCAGAAGCATTTTCACACTTCCCAAGCTTTTCCAACAATTCTTCATATTGTTTCTTCAGTACATCATAATCCAGACGTTCATACTTAAATTCTGAAAATTCCATCCTATTCCTCCTTCATCAGCCTTTCATATACGATTGAGGCGATATATAATCCCACACTGCCTACCGTGAATACGGAAGATCCCAGCGGGTACTTTTCCTTATTTGTGTTTCCTTCTCTTTCGATCATCGTCCCTTGTATCGGTGTGTCGACGAAGACGACCTCGATCTTATGACGGTAGCCTTCTTTCTTCACCAGGGAGCGGAACGCCTTGGCCAAAGGATCATTCCTGGTCTTGTCCAGAGTCGTCAGAGTGATCTTCTCAGGCTTGAGTCTTCTTGCGGAACCAAGCGATGAGATCACGGGTATCCCTTTCTGATGACATTCCTTGACCAGGATGAATTTCGATGTCAATGTATCGATACAGTCGATAACATAATCGTAATCCTTATCCAGTTTGAATCCTTCACTGATGAAAGAATCTATCACATCGATCTTCGTATCGGAAACGGATTCCAGTCTCTTTTTCAGGACCTCTACTTTTCTTTCGCCGATATTGTCTTTGGCAGACATCAGCTGTCTGTTGAGATTCGATGGCTCCACGACATCATAATCCCATATCGTCATATACCCGATCCCGGAACGACATAAGCCTTCCGCAACGAAAGATCCGACTCCTCCGACACCGCAGATCAGGACTCTTTTCGTCCTGATGCGATCGAGGTTTTCCTTTCCTACCAGATATTCCATCCTGCTCAGGTCAACCATCTTCTCACCTCTTCAAGCGCTTCGCTTCTGTCTTCAAACCACTTCACATCCAGCTGATGGTTGAAGAACGTATACTGCCGTTTCGCAAAATGCCTTGAATTGATCTTGACCTCTTCAACGCATTCCTCCAGCGTCTTGTTTCCATCAAAATAATCTTTGAATTCCTTATAGCCGATGCCCTGCATCGACTGTCTGTCAAATCCGATCCCCGCATCCAAGAGACCCTGAATCTCCTGAACCAGACCATCCTTTATCATCTTGTCGACTCTCTGATTGATCCTTTCAAACAGGATCTTCCTGTCTGCCGTCAGACCGATGATCAGGCAGTCATAGATCGGCTTGTGTTCCTGTTCATCCTTGATCTGCGAGATGCCTTTCTTGTGTTTCTCGTAGATGTTGAGAGCTCTCACCAGTCTCTTGCGGTTATTGATGTGGATCTTTTCCAGAGCCTTGGGATCTTTTTCTTTCAACAGTTCATACAAGTCTTCGTTTGACAGATCTTCAAACTGATCGTCTTCTTCCTCTTCATCGAAAAAGACATAATCATACAATGTCGCTTTGATATATAAACCGGTGCCTCCGACGATGATCGGAATCTTCCCTTTGTCACTGATCTCATCGATCTTCTTGCGGCACAGCTCCTGAAATTCCTTGACGCTGTATCCTTCATCGGGATCCTTGATATCGATCAGATGGTGCACAGCCTGAGACAGTTCTTCCTTGTCGGGTTTTGCGGAACCGATATTCAGCCCCTTATAGATCTGAATGGAATCACCGGAAATGATCTCGCCGTCAAAAAGACTGGCACATTCAATGCCGAACTTCGTCTTTCCGACCGCTGTGGGTCCTGTGATCACCAATACTTTTTTCATATATTCTTCTTCTGAAAAGCAAATCTCTTTGTCCCATCGTCAACGATGATGATGCCGCATTTATGGAAACCGTTCTTCTCCAAGAGATGCAACATGATCCGATTGTCTTTATGAGTATCGATGCGGATGTCGACATGAAATCTCTCAACGAATTCAAGGACCGCATCAAACATACCTTTGACAGTGCCATCGGAAGCGATCCTGTGTATCGTTCCATATGGCGCATCATCGATCCACTGTCCGTCTATATCCAGATATGTCGGCTCTATCCCAATGGGAAACGCAAAGCCGCCGAAGACTCTCCCATCACTTTCAACGACATAGAAATCACCATTTCTGATATCCTCTTCAACTTTGTCCATCGACGGTCTGTCGTCTTTCCACTGATCGGGATTGCCGTTTTTCTTCATGAATTTTCTGGCACAGGAAAAGATCTCTTCGATCCTTCCCAGATCATCCCATTGTGCTTTTCTGATCTCCAACATATTTATATTATAGCTTATCGCTTATCTTCTGTATTCTTCAGATACTCTTTGAATTCTTCCGTCTGAGACCAGTATTTGATCCCCCAGTTTTCAAAGTTCCATTCTTCCATATAGTCATTACATTCATAGTCGATGTAATAGAGATGATCATTATTTACGACAAAGTTCGTAGGAAAGTAATCGATGTTGATCCCGGCATCGAAAGCTATTTTTGCCATCGCTCTGACGTCATCGAGATATCGATCTACGTTTCTATCTTCCTTCACCAGATCAAAGATCGTATCTCCTTCGATATATTCCTTTATGATGATCTCGTTTTCCATATCGATATCGATCATCTTCGGGATCCGTATACCGGCATCCTTCAGTCTTTCATAATCTCTTTTTTCTGCCTCGATCTTATTTCCGAACTGATAATAATCACATGGCTCATGATGGATCTTTTTCAATACATAATACTCACCATCACAAAAAGCCAGGTAGGAATAACCTCCCTTGCCATGACCCAGTAATCTGATGATCTCATAATCCTTGTGATGTACCGTAATGATATCCATAAAAGAAAAGACTCTCTTGAGTCTTAATAACCTGATGCGTAATGGAAGATGTCGACATTCTGCGGAGCCTGGGTCTCGATCTGATAGGAAACGATCCTGTCGGCTCTCTCATCCAGAACTTTTTCAACTTTGACGAAACTTCCCGAAAACAGAGAATAGTTATTGTAGTTGCCATCAAGGACATAACCATTACTGTTGGAACCGAAGTAGTTTGCCGCATAGTCATCGCAGATGACGAATTCTACGACACTGCCATCGATCGTGTGATAGCAGCCGCTGTAGTCCGTGTCTTCATCCGCCTTCTCTTCTCCCTTTACCAATGGAAGAACGATCCCTGATTCCAGAGTGAAATAGAATCTGTCACCGATCTCGCCATAATAGGAGCCAAGCGCTACTGCAATGAATCCTTCATCGTCGTAAAGGAAGCCGGTCTTCTTGTCAACTGTACATTCATAGTTGAGAAACTGATACTGCCTGGAGCTGACGACTGTCGTCATCCTGTAATCCATATATGTCTTTGCGGTATTCAAAGAACACACACTCAGTTCTTCCGTCTTGAATGTCTTCTGATAATCATAAAGATCCTCGATATCAAAACCGTTCTTCTCTTCATTGACATAGAAGGTAAAGCCGCAGATCAGCAGCATGATGCACAATGTTGCAACACAATAAAAACTCTTTTTCATAAGAAACCACATTTATTATAGTTGAACTTGTGACCTCGCATCAAGCCGATTGCAAGCGCTCTGACCGCCTGAGCTGGCGCTTCTTTGCGCTGTTTTGCATAAAAAGATTGACAATCAGCGACTATGTGAAGTAGAATAAATAAGCACCAAAGCGCAAAGTGGGCCTGTAGCTCAGGTGGTTAGAGCGCGCCCCTGATAAGGGCGAGGTCGCAAGTTCAAGTCTTATCAGGCCCACCAAAACTTGGGGAATTAGCTCAGTTGGGAGAGCACCTGCTTTGCAAGCAGGGGGTCAGGGGTTCGAATCCCCTATTCTCCACCATTGCAGAAACAAAAGACGCATGATGCGTCTTTTTTTCATATCATCATAGGGGATTCCTGCAGGTGCATCTCCCAAAGCATAGCGGTGGGCCTTTATGCATAAACGCCCTTGATCAGGGGCACGCGAGGTCACTCCTTAAACCGCAGAGCAGAAGAGTGCGATCTATCAGGTTAAGAGCGCGTGCAATAAAGCTTGTTTGTTTACTGCCGTTGTTAGCAAAGCGATCGAACTCTTCTGCATCTTGTATTAGTGGTATTCTTCCTACATCTACAGGCCAACTCCGGATACCCTACGGATCTACAAATTTTTCAGACATTGCTTCTTTATGTTGATGGCTGCATTGACATCTCTGTCCAGTATAGAATGACACATAGGGCATTCCCACTCTCTTTCCGATAACTGCAAATCTTTTACAACATATCCACATACATGACAGGTTTTTGAAGAAGGATAATAGCGATCTACATACAGGATCTTTTTTCCTCTTTCTTTCATCTTATATTCCAGCATCCTCTGAAAGATTCCAAACGCATTATCATAAGTCCTCTTTCCCAGGCTGTGGAATTGCGATATTGACTGCATATCCAGATCTTCCATGCAGATAACATCATATTGATCTGCCAGCTGACTTGTCAGTTTATGAAGATAATCCTGCCTCTGGTTTTTTTCGCGGTGATACAGGGAAGCCAATTTCATTCTCTGTTTGTAGTAATTTTTACCACCCTTTACCATTCTCTGCATCTTCTTTCTCTCCTTTGTCAGGCGTTCCTGCATTTCTTTATAATAATGTGGCATATCAGCTTTATTTCCTTTATCATCCACAAACAGGTGCGTAGATGAGTAATCAATTCCGATGATCCTGTTTTGGTCAGGAAATATCGGAGTATCAGGTAAATCCCAACTAACGCAGATGCTGACATAGTATTTTCCATCAGGATACCTCATGATCGTTGCTTTTCTGATCACCGATTCTTTTGGAAGAGGGCGATGGTATACTATTTCAACCTTTCCCACCTTCGGTATCAGAACACGATCTCTGTTTAAGATCTTAATGGGGCTTCTTGGAAGATTCCCTGTTGTATATGATGCGTAAGAGTCTCTTTTGGACTTGTATCTGCTCAGACGATTGTGTGAGTCCTGTGCCTGAAAGATCGCATTCATCAATGCAGAACCATCAACCGTTTTCAGAAATGGATATTCTTCTCGATATTCTTCCAAGATCAGGACAGCTTTTCCCTTCATAAATTTCCCAGCTTTCACATCATCCAGGAATCTATTATGAACAAAACGAACAGATCCAAAAATATCATTTATGATCTGCTTTTGAGTCAGATTTGGCTTGATGAGGTATTTGTACTGACGTATTATTTCCATAAGAATTTTAGCCTCCATATCATTATTCTTAAAAATATGGGTCAATACCTAAAAATCTTTTCAATTTCTGTGTTTTTCTACCTTTATCTGATGAGTTTTAGCTAAAATAGACCGATTTTTCCAATATAAAATTTGTATTTTAAAAAGTTCCGCTTTGCACGGAACTGGTGTTTTATTTTTTAACATGGTCTTTTGATCCTGAACAGATCGTGATGACCATATAGATGAACTGAAAGATCAGGCACAGAACCAGAAACAGACTTTTGATCACTGTTTTGAAATAAGTGATCATATCTTCGGGAAAGTCAATGTGACCTTGAACAGATCACCATCGATTGACAGATCGAGTTTTCCGTTCTGCAGTTCACATAAACTTCTAGCGATCGATAATCCCAGTCCGTTTCCTTCCGTATTCCTTGAAGCGTCTCCTCTGGTGAAACGTTCCATCAGTTCTTCTTCCGATATGTTCAGTTCATCCCTTGATGTGTTCTTGAAGGTGATCACTGCGTCATTCCCTTCTTCCTTCAGCGAAAGATAGACTCTTGTCCCGGACAAGGCATACTTGCAGATATTGTTCATCAGATTGTCGAAGATTCGCCACATCCTTCTGCCATCCGCCATGATCATGACTTCGTGATCCGGTCTGTCTGTGATAAGTGTGAGATCTGCCTGTCTGAATCGATCGGCATATTCTCCCTGCGACTGTTCTATGAATAAAGATGCATCACACGCAGACAGATTCATTTCCAGATTTCCGGTCGAAGCTTTTGATGCCTCAACGAGATCTTCCAACAGTTTCTTAAGTCTCTCGGATTGTCTTACCAGGACTTCCGCATATTCCTTCGTTTTCTTTCCTGTGCTTTTTTCCTTAGAGATCAGATCAGCATAGTTGATGATCGAAGTCAGAGGCGTCTTGATATCATGAGAGACATTGGTGATCAGTTCTGTCTTCATCCTTTCACTCTTCATACGGTCTTCCACCGCGATTGACATTCCCTTGGCAATACTATTGAGATCCTCACCGTGTTTCCTGAAGTCCCAGAACATCTTTTTCGTATCAACGTGGTAGGAAAGATCTCCGCTTGCCAGAACTTCGCCGCCTTTAAGCAGCTTTCTCATACAAAGCGCAACGTATAACACGAACGGGATCAACACCAGATTCTTTAAGATCCAGAACGTCACATAGAAGTCGGAATAACTGTTGGCCAGAGTCAGCGCTTCAATGAAGAACAATCCAAACAAAATCAGAGCGGTTTTCCATACCAGCGGGATCTCAGAGATAAAATTGATCACGAAACTGAAGATCGATCTGATCAGGTTCCAGGTCCATTTCAATAAGCTGATACATTTCCGGATCACCCAATATGTGAAACTCTTTGAGATCAGGGTCTTCTGTTTGATCCTGCAGGACATAGACATGCACAGTCCAAGAAAGAAACATGCAGCTGTCACAAGCGTGAACAATATCATCGCTATCAGGAATACGCCATCTCCATGGAAGGAATCACAGACAAGGCACAGAAGCACGATCGATACGATTGCTGAAACAGCCAGCAGATCAAACGGGATGACATTGAGTGGTCCCGGATGAATCTCATTGGAATCGTTGATCCTTCCCGATACACTCATCAAAGTGACAAACGATGCGATTGCGCAAAGAAGGCAAAGGATCGCAATACCGTAGATCCCGTATCTCAGATTGTAGATCGGTTCAAACAACATTGACGTAAAGGAATAAAAATCATTTGCCTTAAGATCTTCTGAGATCGTGTAATCAACGATGTATCTCTCTCCTTTTTTGGCGTCATCCCCTAACGTGTATATGGAAGAATAGATATCGCTGATATGTCCATTCTCATCTCGAAGCACATAGTACTCATACGAGTCTTTCCACGAAAACGTTGATTCAGCGCTTTTTGATCTGGCGATAATCTCACCGTTTTCATCTTTGACCTGAAAGATCAGATTCCCTTTATCCGCGACATCTATGATCTCATCTTCTTCAAACGCAAGAGTTTCAGTCAGGATCTCGTAGATATCGTTTTCCAGTTTTCCATCGATGATCTCCTGATACAACTCATCCTTTTCTTTGATATATACTTCTTCTTCGACCATGAATACAGCCATGATCGAAGATAGGGCCAGAAAACAGACAGAGACCAGACAGATGATGAACATCGTCGTTTTTCCAGCGATCGTCTTTACAAATCGTTTCATCTTTCTCTCCCCCTTTCAAACTTATATCCCTGACCAAAGATCACTTTAATGTAACGCGGCTGCGCAGGATCGATCTCGATCTTTTCTCTCAGATGTCTGATGTGTACCGCAACTGTGTTATCTGCGCCATATGGGTCTTCCTTCCATATCGTGGTATAGATCTGTTTTGGTGAAAAGACCTTCCCCGGGTCAGACATCATGAGCTTTAATATTTCAAATTCTTTCGGCGTCAGCGAAACGATCTCTCCGTCTACTCTGACTTCCTTCTTTCGATCATCCAGTTGGATCCCACCGATCTCATAGAATTCCTTATCTTCTACATGCGAACCAAGTTTCAGATATCTTCTAAGTTGTGAATTGACTCTGGCACTTACCTCCAGAGGATTGAACGGTTTGGTGATATAGTCATCCGCACCGACATTGAGTCCGAGTACCTTATCCGAATCTTCGCTTTTTGCGGTAAGCAGAATGATCGGCATGTTGTGTGATTTTCTGATCTGATTCATCGCGGTGATCCCATCCATGACAGGCATCATGATATCCAAAAGGATCAGATCGATCTCTTCCTTTTCAACGATGTCGATCGCTTTCTTTCCGTTATAGGCTTCATAAAGTTCATAGTCAGCCAGGTATATTTTCAATGCGTTGACAATGTCTTTTTCATCGTCACATATCAGTATCTTTGCCATAATTCCCCTTCTTCCGTTTTTAATTGTAAGAAATCACTGATGAAATATAAAGGCAGAAGAGATTAAGTTTTCCTTAATCCAAAAAAACAAGGTCCTATGCGAACCTTGCTTGTCTTAATGGTTTATCCCAGAAGATCTTTGCGTCTTCCGGTATGATCTGATCGATCTCTTCTTTCAGTTTTTCCAGATAAACTTCTTCCTTTTTCTTTGATCTTCTTCCCTTTCCCTCATAGATGGTCTTTTCAAAATATGCATCATAGGAAACGGCATAGTCTTCTTCATCCCGATGAGGGAAGAATGTAACTGCGTAGAAATATCTGATGTTTCCCTGTTCGGAATTGCTTTGAAGAGATACCAGTGCCCCTTTTCTTGGGACACCATTAAATATCATATCTGCTTCAAAGTACTGTTCGTATACGTTAATTTCCATGGTTCTTCTTTACCAGAGGGAAGTAGCAGATCGCACTTAACAATGCGACGACAGCACAAAGGATGACAAGATAGATATACCATCCCTGAATCGTCGTGATCTTGATGCCGATCGGGTTCTGATATGTGAACAGGAAGTTCGGCCAGAAGTCGACATGCTGAAGCTTGCCGTTGAGATATGTCGGCTGAGCAAACATCGAATTGACATACAGAGAAATGAATCCCATCAAAGCGATGATGATCATACAGCGCCAGTAATCTTTCCATGTCCACTTGATCTCACCTGACCAGGCAATGATGAATCCCAGTATGATCAGCATTGAATGATAAAGGAAGAACTGATAAGCCATCGGATGAGTAAATGCCTGATTGACGCTGATCGTTGTTGAGAAGATCGAAGGCATTGCCAGTGCCGACAGAGCACCTAAAAGACAGGACGGATACATGAAAGCCAGTAACGGATCTCTTAATCTTTTGTTCTCCGTAAATCTGACAAAAGCGATGAACGGGATCTGTATCGAACACAGATGCAAAGGCAGGTGGTTCATCGGAATATACGGATACATGATGCTTCCATCTTGTGAAGGAACCATCTCCAGAACACTGAACACTTTGGTGACTTCTGAAAGGCAACATACGATCAGACAGTAATTCAGCACCTGATTGAATGAAGGTCTTTTCTTTCTGTAAGACAAAAGAAAATACACGATAAGCGCAAGCGATATGATCAGCCAGATGATGTGTTGTATTGAAAACATATATTTATCCTCTTTTTAATCATTCTATCACTGTAGGACTGATGATGTGTTTAAGATTTGCTTTCAATTTGTAAAACAATTGTAAAAGATGACTTTGGCATAATAAAAAGATGCCCGAGCACAATCACTCAGGCATCTTCTTTCGTTACTCTTATTTCTTGTAGTTTGCCCACATCTTGTCGGTAGCTTCTTTGATCGCAAGGGTCATTTCTTCTACCTTGGCAGGGTCCCAGCCTTCGACATCGCCTCTTAAGAAGGAGGTCTTATCAACGCGATTGTCGAATACGCCGATTGGAACATGGTAAGTCCTGCCATAGTTCTTGACTGTGATCGTATCTGGAACTTCTGAATTTTCCTTGAGATACTGCATGTCATCACAACCATAGTCACCTAACATGACAGAAAGCGGAACGCCATGGAAGAGGTTGGAACCCGGATCATCCGGATTGGCTCTTTCGGAATTCTTTCTTCTGGATTCTTCCGGAGTGACCCAGATATTGAGGATCGCTGCTTCTTCCAGAAGATCCGGAGCAAACTGTGGCAGTGAGTACTGGTAGCCATAGGCACCGGTCAGAGGCATCGCAGATCCATCAGGTCCGCCTCTTGCACATTCAATGATGATCGTCTTTCCTTCGAAATCATCAGGGATCTGTGCTTCTTTTTCCTTCAGCATCTTCACAGCTTCTTCTTCCAGATTCTTAGCTATCGTCAGTCTGACTTCTTCAGGCAGTTTTGCCAGACGCGGTTCGATGCCCGCGATCTGAGCAGCTCTGTCGATCCTGTCCATTGTGTATAAGGCAACACTGTCAACATTGACACGTTTCCTGTTGAGCAGATCGTGATAGTCTTCGTTCAGCAGGTGTACCAGTGTACCCCAGTCATAGTTGTTGTTGAATGGGTTCTGGCCAGGATAGAAGATCGGCTCAAAGCCCAGCTTTTCCATTTCGCCATCGATGCATCTCATGAAATGTACATATGGGAAATCATCCAGCTGCAGGTTGTCGCCGACATGGAATTCTTCCTCCAGTCTCTTCGGATCGATGTTAGCCATAAAATGACGTACTTCTGATTTTCCGCTGGCCGGCAAAGCGATCAGCAGGATCGTTTTGAATACTTTTTTACTCATATTTTCTCCTGTTATTTATCCCTTGATACCACCGCGTGACATACCAGATATGATGTACTTACGCGCAAATAAGAAGACGATGATCATCGGAATGACGACGATCGTTGATGCCGCCATCATCCTTTCGTTTCTCTGACCGCCTTCAGTCATGAACGCATACAGACCAAACGGAAGTGTACGTACATTCTTGGAGTTGGTTGCGATCATCGGCCACAGGAAGGAGTTCCATGTAGCGATCGCATTCAGCAGGATGATCGTCGCAAGTGATGATTTTGCCATTGGAACCATGACTCTCCACAAATACTTCCAGTCGGAGCAGCCATCGACTTTGGCCGCCTGATACAGTGACTCTGGAACGGAATCAAAGAATCCCTTCAGGATGTATGTATAGAAGATGGAGGACATGAATGGCAAGATCAGGGCCCAGATCGTGTTGTGCAGTTTCCAGTTGACGATCGTTCGATAGTTGGTGATGATGATCATCTCATAAGGAACCATCATCAGTGACAGTAAGAGCGAGAAGATCAGCTCTCTTCCAGGGAAACGCAGTCTTGAGAATGCGTAAGCCGCCAGGATCGTCGTAAAGGAACACGTCACGATACAGCCTACCAGAGCGATCAGAGAGTTTCTGAAATAGATCGCAAACGGAGCTGTCTTGAACGCATAGATAAAGTTTTCCAGGTTGAACGGATTCTCCGGGAACAGTGTCGGAGGGATCAGGTTGACTTCCAGCTTACTCTTGAAAGCACCGGTGATCATCCAGTAGAACGGGAAGATCATGACCAATGCACCGGCAAACAGGACGACATACATCAGGATCTTGCCGATAGAGATCGGCTCTTTGGCAGTGTGATTATCTGAACTGATCTCTGTGTCTCTTAACTTTCTTGACATCTTCGCCTCTCTCCCTTCTAGCCCATGCCTGGACCAAACGCTGCAGCATTGTGAATATGAACACCGTGATCAGCAGCAATACGGCCGCTGCTGCCGCAAGTCCGTATTTCGGAGGCGTCAGTACACGGAATTCATAGTAGATATAGTAAACGACAGTAAACAGGTTATAAGCAACACCAGGACCACCAAACAATGGGAACAGTTCGTGATATGTCTTGAATGTTGAGATGGAGTTGATGATTACCACCAGCATGATCGTCGGAGCAAGCAGAGGGACCGTGATCCTGAAGAAGATCCTCAGAGTCTTGGCACCATCGACCTTTGCCGCCGTGTAGTACAGCGGGTCGATGTTCTGCAAGCCTGACAGCAGCAGGATGATCGTATTCGGCAGGATAGACCAGATACCAAAGATTACTACCGCAAGGAAGTTACCGGCGGATTTACCCAGGAATGGGATCGCCTCCATATGGAAAAGACTCAATACATAGTTGATGATACCGATGCTGTCATTGAACATGAATCTCCAGGCAAGACCTACGGCCAGCGAAGATGTGACCATCGGCAGGAAGTAAGCCGTCTGGAAGAAGGACTGGAACTTGATCTTCTGGTTCAGAAGGTTAGCCAGTACAACAGCGATCACCGTTGAAATCGGGACCACGAGCAGCACATATTTGAATGTGTTTGATAAAGCCTGACGGAAGTAAGGATCAGCGAATACCTTTTTGTAGTTTCCAAAACCGATCCCCGTGTAATCACCGGTCAGATACTTATATCCCTCCAGGAACGACATCCTGATGACGTTTACGATCGGATAGAGCGTAAAAATCGTAACAGAGATGATGAATGGGAGCAGATATAATAACGGCTTTATCCTTTCATAAAAAGGCTTCTTGATCATAAGTAACGTTCTCCGCTATCAAAATCAAATACGAACACTCCACTCTTCTTGAATGAAATACCGATCTCCTGATCTCTTTCCAGCTCAACATCGGAATTCATGTAGCCACGGACTTCCTTGCCACCCAGCACGAAGGATGTGATGATCTCCTTGCCCATGACAGAAGTCAGAACGACCTTTGCCTTGAGAGGACTGTTGTTGTCGAGAATGACGCTCTCGGCACGGAATGACAGATATACTTTCGTTCCATCCGGAACGTTTTCAACTCTGATCGTAGAATCCGTCTGGCCATCATCCAGCATGACCTTGCCGTCTTTGACAACAGCCTCGATCTTGTTGATCGGCGGGTTGCCTAAGAAGTCGGCAACGAAGCAGTTCGCCGGCTGATCATAGAGATACTGAGGTTTGTCATACTGCTGTAAAACACCCAGTTTCATCAGGATGATGTGGTCTGAGATAGACATTGCTTCTTCCTGGTCGTGAGTGACGAAGATTGTCGTAACACCTGTCTCAAGCTGAATACGTCTGATCTCTTCTCTCATTTCGATACGAAGACGTGCATCCAGGTTGGACAGAGGTTCATCAAGCAAGAGCAGACGAGGCTCCTTTACCAGGGCTCTGGCGATAGCAACACGCTGCTGCTGACCACCGGACAACTGTCCAGGCTTTCTGTTGAGCATGCCTTCGACGTGTACCAGTTTTGCCATCTTCATCGCTCTTTCGATACGTTCCTTCTTAGGAACTTTCTTGATCTCCAGAGGGAAGCAGATGTTTTCCAGAACTGTCATATGCGGATAAAGCGCATAGTTCTGGAAGACCAGACCGATACCTCTTTTCTCTGATGACATGTAAGTCACATCGTCATCATCAAAGTAGATCTTGCCCTCGGTCGGGTAAAGAATACCTGACAACATGTTCAGCATCGTACTCTTACCACATCCCGAAGGACCCAGCAGTGTCACCAGTTCTCCTGATTCGATTTCAGCAGAAAAGTCATTTACTGCTGTGTTATCGTCAAAACGTTTGACGATATTCTCCAGGCGTATTTTCATAGTCATCCTCCTTATATTTCAAAAGACTATTTGATTATTTTCTAAGCAATTCTTTCAGAACGACACCATCGACATTTTTCATTTCCATGCCCATCATCGCTGCCATCGTAGGAGCGGCATCCAACATGGAAGTCCTGTCGATCACCACATTTTCCGCAACATCCGGACCACAGGCGATCAGTGTCGTCGTTTCATCACGCCACGGCAGATGTCCATGGCTGGCCGCGGAATGATACTGACCCGGACCGAGATATTTCTCAAACGCATCCCTTCCGGCAAGCGTACTTGAGAATGACATCGGTTCTTTTCCTTCAACGACGAAATCCAAAGGACCGACCAGGCCGAATAGTTCATCAGCCTCTTTCTTTGTATACAGATATCCGATATTGTATTTCGGATCATCTCTCAGACTCTTCAGGAATTCATAGACCTTCTCTCTCATTACCTCATCATTCGGATCTTTTAACTGGATCCATGCGGAAAGAGAAACGGAATGACAATACGCATCATAATCGATCAGTTTACCGTTTTCATCACATCTGATGAAGCCGGCATCTCTAAGAAGGATATTGAGATTCATATTCATCTTGATATCCTGCTGACCGTGATCTCCCAAAATAACAAAATTGGTACGGTCAAAATCACCGTATCTGCGGATACTTTCGAGAAGCACTCCAAACTCATAATTGTGCTTTCTTAACTGGTCTACAGCTTCTTTTGAATAAACGCCATGCGCATGTCTTGCGCTGTCAAGATCACACATCTTGACAAACATCACATCCGGCTGATGATAATCCCTGATGATATCGGGAGCCAGAGCCATTGTATAAAGATCGAGGCTTCTGTCCTTGCCCATCAGATGACGCCCGTATTTCCAGTAGTATCTATCCATCAGCTCCTTGGAAGCATTCCCCCATAAGAACTGACCCGGATCGTCCCCCATATAACCGATCGGAACGATCATTGGCATATTGAGATCGATATCGGCCTTCCCTGATACCGGCCAGCTAAGTGAACATGTCAGATATCCGGCTTGCTTTGCATAATCAAAAATCGTCGGACATTTCACATCTGCACGCTGGTTATACCATGGTACATCATGGTTTTCGACCTCAAGGATCGCATTATGGGGAACACCGTGATGTTTCACGGTGTTCCCTGTAATGATCGAACAGTGACAAGGATACGTATAACTGGGGTATACCGGCTCCAAATGCCTGACATAGGAACCCTTTTCAAACATCCATTTGAAATTGGGCATTTCCTTCATCAGATCGAGATCTGACGTACAAAGTGCATCGAGCAGAAATACGAACAGTTTATTCCTTGTCATAAAAGCTTACTACTCCCTAAAGACTAGTCAGTTAATGCTGCATTGGCAGTAGCCTGAGCAGCAGCCATTGTTTCAGCTGTATCAGCGCCATCGATGATGATGCTACCAACAGCAGCCTTTAATGCTTCGTCAACAGAACCGCTGCCCTTTACAGCCTTACGAGTTCCGGAAACCGGAAGCAGGATAGAGAAGGCCTGCTGAGCAACACTGCTGTTGAAGTAATCCTGATATACTTCTGAAGAAGCAACATCAGAGAACGGAGTTGAAGCAGAATATTTCTGGCAGAATGGGAGGTTGTTTTCAGCCTTCGTGAAGAATTTTACGAATTCAGCTGCACCGGCATTCTGTGCTTCGTCTTCCTTAGCAAAACCAACCATCGCACGAGTTGTGATTTCAGTGTACTGTTTGCCGCCTGCAACCTGAGGAACCGGACCAGTAACGATAGTGAAACCGTTAGGTGTGATGTAGTTCATACCTGCAGAAGAACCCATGTAGCAGAAGTACTGCTGATTGCCGTAAGGACCAGAATGGTAGCCCTCAGGATCCTTCAGTTTGAAGTAACCTGCGTCTTCAGCTTCTTTCCACCAGTTGAGCCAATCAATGAATTTCTGATCTGTCCAGTTCGGAACTGTCTTGTCAGCTGCGATATAGTCTAAGCCTAACTGTTCCATAACGATAACAGACATTGTGACATAGTCATCCGGTCCAAAGCCCATGATTTCTCTGCCTTCAGCCTTTTCACCGTCAACAACTGTCTTACAAACAGTGAGCAGATCATCCCAAGTCTGAGGGATCTCAAGACCGTACTTCTCTAACAGTTCCTTGTTGTAGAATACGATCGGACCAGTCAGTGTACATACGACTGCATGTAAACCGCCATCTTCGTAATCAGTAGAAGCCTTGTAAACACCTTCAGCTACACGATCTTTGTAGTCTGCATCTGCGAAATACTTAGAGTAATCCAGAGCAAGACCCTCGTCGATGTAATCCTGAGCAGTGCTCGGGAACAGCCAGACAAGGTTCGGACCTACACCGTTGGTAACAGCTTCATAAACCTTAGCATTGAAACCATCAAGAGGCTGAGTTTCCTGAGTGACATGATAGACACCTTCGTTTTCAGCGTTGAAAGCATCAACGATTTCCTGAAGCATTTCTTCATCATGGTCAGTCAGAGTGTGCCAGATCATGACTTCTGCAGGACCGGCAGATTCGCCACCCTCATTGCCGCCTTTGCCGCCTGAGCAAGCAACAAGCATCATAGCAACGAGAGCTAAAGAAATCAGTTTGAATAGTTTTTTCATTTTTCTCTCCTTTTTCTATAAATCTTCCATAGATTTACATACTAATTATAATCCAAAACAAGATAGTACGGATGAACAATCTATCAAATCTATATCACAATCAGAAACTCCTTTTCTGGTCAAAACAATTCCTATATCAAAGCTTGTAAAAATGATATTCAGCACTCTTTCAGCATTATTTTATTTCAAGTTCATGGTATAATAAAGACGTCATAAGACAAAGACATCGTTAGGCGCAGTATAACTGCAGGATGAAACAGGATATCTGTTTTGTCCTGCAGTTTTCTTTTTTGATGATGCCTTTGTCTTAAGGAAGAAGGAGGAAAAGAATCATGAAAAACGAAATTATCTTATTTAACGACGGTGACGTCAACATTGAGGTTCAGGTATCCCCTGAACAGGAGACGGTATGGCTAACGCAGAAACAAATGGGAGTTCTTTTCGATGTTAGACAGGCAACTTTAAGCGAACACATCACAAACATCCTGGAATCAGGAGAACTTGATGAAACTTCTATCGGTTTTTCCGATAAAAGTTTCGGAGGAAGAAAACCGAGAATCTACAATCTGGATATGATCATTTCTGTCGGATACAGAGTGAATTCCCAAAAAGGTATTACTTTCAGAAAATGGGCAAATAAGATACTGAAAGATCATTTGAAGTGAATCGTACAAAAAGACGGTTCATCACAACCGTCTTTCTCATTCCAGATACAGATCCCTTAATCTTTTCAATTCTTTTTCATCCAGATCGAATTCTTCCTGAAGATAACTTTCATAGGAAGCATATCTCTCAAGGATACAATCCATAACAGTATCGAATGTCCTGTTCAACACTCCATCCATCAGGGTGATCAGATCCGCTAGTTCAGGATGTTCAATGATTTTGTTTCCTTCTTTTGCCAGTTTTTCATCAACGATCTTTTTCCTGAAGACGTTACTTAAAAGATAATCTTTCCTTATCTCTTCTTTTTTGACGCCTAAGGCAAGAAGGATGATCATCGCGCCGACACCCGTTCTGTCTTTACCTGTTGCGCAATGGAAATAGATCGGAAGTTTTCCTTGCTTGATCTGGTCCATCATGATCTGAAAAGCTTTATTGCCGAAAGCGATATTGTGATAATAAGCGGAGATCTGATCAAGCTGATCTGCAGCTTCTTTTCCGACCTTTCTCATCCCGGCAGGTGACCAGTCGATATCTTCTGCGCCTTTGACATACATACCGCTGTGTTGTATATACTCTGCTCCACTGATATCCGGATCGGGCAAAGCATCAGATTCTGCCTTGCTTCGAAGGTCCATGATCGTTTTCACATGCAGATTTTCAAATTCATTCAATTCATCTTCATTGAAATACGCAAGCCCGGCTCCTCTGTAGAAATAACCATAGCGAACGCTTCTTCCATCTTCACACTTCAGACCGCCCAGATCCCTGAAATTCAATGCATCATCAAATCTCTTGTCAATACTCATAAGAAGATTCTACCATATGCAAGGTATAATTAAATTAAACAAGGAGACTAATATCATGAATCAGGAAGAACTCTTAAAACGCATCAAAGAAAAAGACATCACTCAGGAAGTCAAGTTCAACAAAGGCGGAGAATATTTCAAATCTGCACAGAAATACTATGCCGACCTGCAGGATGGCACAGCAACCTGGGAAAACTTCTTTGAAAACACGTTGGTCAGATATGAAGAATGTGAAAAGCCAAACAGAAAACCGGACTTCGGTTCCGACAGCGGCAGCTGTTACTGGTATACCAAGAAAGGCGTCACCAGAGGATCCGATCACTGGGGCTGCGGCATCGTCAACTGCGACTGGGCTTTGCACACAAAAGACAATAAGACGATCTATGGCGGATACTGGAAACACGCCAGATCCTTCAAAGAACCGAAATATGCTTTCGCAAAATGGGAAGACTTCCTGTTCAAAGCCAGACTGATCGAAGTCGACGGCAAAGAAGTCGTCACCACTTTCAACAACTGCAAAGGCAGAGACCTGCTTGAGATCGATGGCAAGAAATATATGAGAAAAGTCATCGAAGTCTTTGAAGAAGTTCAAGATGAATAAAAAGATACGCATCCTGATGACATCGGATGTCCACGCCTACCTCTACCCGTATGCCTATGCCGATAAGACGGATAAGCCGATGGGTCTGGCAAAGGCAGCACATACGATGCGAAGACTGAAAAACGAAAACACGATCCTGATCGATAATGGAGATGTCTTAGAAGGATCGCCTCTGGCCTACTTCCATTTCCAGAAAAACAAAGATAAGGATAACCCATTCACCAAAGCCATGAATCAGGTCCCGTATGATTTCTTCAATCTGGGCAATCATGATTTCAACCATGGCCAGGATGTTCTGGTCGATCATGTGAAACATCTCAATATGCCATGTATCACGGCCAATGTTTCCTATCAGGGGATCCCGTTTTCAAAACCATATCGCATCTTGGATATCGCAGATCAAAAAGTAGCCCTCTTTGGCATCATGACCCACTTCGTACCAAACTGGGAATCGCCGGAAAACATCAGAGATCTTTCCTTTGAAGATGCCTTTGAATGCACGAAAAGGATCGTAGAAGAGATCAAAGAAAAAGAAAATGCTGATTACATCATCGCTGTCTATCACGGCGGTATGGAAAAGGATCCGGATACCGGAATGGAAAGCGAAGTCCAGACCGGAGAGAATCAGGGATATCGCATGTGTACGGAGATCGAAGGCATCGATGTCTTACTTTGCGGGCACCAGCATCATCCGATGTATGGAAGGCTGAATGATACGGTCTACATCCAGCCACCACAGGAAGGAAGAGAGATCGTCATGGTTGAGATCGATCCTGAACAAGACAGCATCTCTGCCGAACTCGTTGCAGTCGATGAGATCGCAGATGAAGATATCCTGAACCTCGTAAACGAGGAAGAGGAAGAATGTCAGAAGTGGCTTGATATGCCACTAGGCACTTGTAACGTCGATCTGAAAGTCCTCGATGAAGATGATGCCAGATTACATAAATCACAGGTCATCACCTTCCTTAACAGGGTATGCGAAGATATCAGCCATGCGGATATTTCAGCCAACGCCTTGTTCCTACATGCAAAAGGCTTCAACTCGAAAATCACGATGAGAGATCTGGTATCGACCTACGTCTTCCCGAATACTCTTGCCATTAAGGAAATCAATGGAAAAATCTTGAAAGAATATCTGGAGAAGTGTGCGGAATTCTGGGATGTTCAGGACGGCAAGATCGTAATTGAAAAATTCCATGACTTCCCGACTCCGCAGCACTTTAACTATGACATGCTGGATGGAGTAGAATATGAGATCAAGGTATCCAACCCGGTCGGATCCAGGATCACAAAGCTCACGAGAAATGGAATCGATGTCAAAGAAGACGATGTCTTCACTCTGTGCATCAACAATTATCGGGCAGCAGGAGGCGGAGGATTCACGATGCTGAAGGATGCCAAGACGATCAAAGAGATACAGAGGAATGTCGTCGAGATCATCGCCGACTACATCACAAAAGAAAAGGTCATCGACTTTGACCCCGTAAACAATATAAGGGTTGTGATTTAGATCACAACCCTTTCTTATTGATCACCTGTACGAGTTCTTCGTTGTTTCTCGTTCGTATGAACAGTTCGATCAGAGAATCAACGGAATCTTCCCGATAATAGGCACTTCTGATGATATTGACACACTGCTGTTCCTCTCTGCTTAGAAGCAGGTCTTCTCTTCTTGTTCCCGACTTGGCGATATCGATCGCCGGGAAGAGCCTTCTTTCCTGCAGCTTCCTTGAAAGGATCAGTTCCATATTGCCTGTTCCCTTGAATTCCTCATAGATGACATCGTCCATCTTGGAACCCGTATCGACCAGGGCTGTTGCCAGGATCGTCAATGATCCTCTCTCCCTGGTTTTTCTTGCGGCACCAAAGAAACGCTTCGGCATATACAAGGCACTTGGATCAAGGCCGCCTGATAACGTCTTTCCTGAACTTGCCTCAGTCAGGTTGTAGGCTCTGGATAATCTGGTGATCGAGTCTAACAATATGAATACATCTTCCCCCGCTTCCACCAGCCTCTTGGCGTGTTCGATCGTCATCTCGGAAACGAACTTGTGTTTGGTCGGCTGTTCATCAAATGTTGAATAGACGATCATGACATTGTCGCCCTTGACCACTTCCTTGATATCGGTAACTTCTTCCGGCCTTTCATCGATCAGTAATATGATCAGGTGCCCTTTCGGACAGCTTCTTAAGATCGATAAGGCGATATCCTTTAAGATCGTCGTCTTGCCGGCTTTCGGCGGAGATACGATCAGACCTCTCTGGCCCTTGCCGATCGGAGTGATCAGATCCATGATCCTCATCGCCAGTGATTCTCCCTGCCTCTCCAGCCTGATCCTTTCATCAGGGAAGACTGGGGTGAGATCTTCAAAAGTCACGCGGGAGCGGATCATATCGGTGTCCAGATAATTGATCTTGTCGATATAGATCAGAGCACCATAACGTTCTCCCTCTTTCGGATCGCGTTTCTTGCCGATGATGTGATCGCCTGTTCTGAGTCTGAATTTCTTGACGAAAGTCGGAGAAACGAAGATGTTGTCATCACCGGTCTCAAAGTTCTCTCCTCTGATGAAACCATATCCATCTTCCATCACCGTCAGGATCCCTTTTACAGGAGAAGATGGATCTCTCATCTTACCGATGACTCTGACTTCGCTTTCACTTTCTTTCTGTTCTTCTTTTTCTTCGACTGTTTCTTCTTCAGCCAACAGAGAAACGATCTCTTCTTTCTTCAGGCCTGTTATTTTGATCTGTTTTTCTTTTGCCAGATCCTTCAGTTCAGAAAGCTTGAGTTTTTCCAGTTCTTCCTTTTCCATCATTCACCCTTTGCCAGGAAGTAGTCGGCTTTCTCTTCAAAGATCCTCAAAGCATCGACAAACAGTTCATATCCGTAAGGTTCAAAAGATTCTTCTCCATAAGAGACATATTCTTTCTCGTCTTTACAAAGCACAAGCTTCCATTTCACCGCATCTTCGATGCCTTCGTTTTCCGGAAGATATTCCTTTTCCCAGCTTTCGATCTTTGCCTGATCTAAAAGATCGGCAAACTTCTTTGTTCCCTCGGCAGAAAGTTCACCGCTTCTGCTTTCAAACTCGGCAATGTCGGTATCGATCTCATAATTCAGGACTTCATCCCATTGGGCAATCAAAAAATAATGTCCGTCCAGGCAGTCAAACTTGTATTCCAGTCGATTCATAGTGTTCTCCTTTTTGTGGGGTTTATCAAGATAAAAAATCTAAGGGTGAATATACAATCTCTTTATATCATATTTCGATCAGAATTCATAACTGTCAAAGATGCTTCCGCTGATGGAAACGATGCTGTCGAGATCAAAATGTCTCTTGTCGTTTGTAAACAGGAGTCTTCCTGTCATATCGATCTTTTTTACGGTTACTTCTTCTTCAAGATAAGTTCCGCCATCCTTGTACATATCCGGTTCAAAATAACGGATCCTGATCACGGGCATCTCATTGATATGTTCACGCAGTATCGCAAAACAATGATCCAGCATCTGCATCTCGCTTTCACCTAAGACGATCTCATTTTCCGTCGTCCTGCCTGTTTCTTCGATCGCTTCATCATAACCGGTCAATGCATCAAAAGGCGCAAACTGAGCTGCTCTGTCATAATTGGACATGTGTCTTCGACCCTTGGAAATGAAACGGGGGAGATCGATGATGTCATCGTAGCGATGAGGATCTTTTTCACTCATTCCCTGTGTCCTCCGATCTGTTCGTTTCGCTGCTTGCCGGTAGCACCTTCTTCAAAATTGGTTCCCTTCAGAACAGAATTCTTTCCGAACCGCTGTTTGATATTGAGCAATGCTCGGGCGAGATCTTCTTCCTTCTTCTCGTTTTCTTTTTCTTTCTCGATCTCTTCTTCAACTTTCAAAGGATCATGGAAAAGATCGAACTGTTCCACTCTGACCATTTCTTCCGCTTTCTTCTTGGAAAAGACATGATCGCAGTTGATGTTGACTCTTCTGATCAGTAATGAGGGATCGATGGTCGCATCATAGATCTTCATGATCGCATCTTTGATGACCTTGACGGAAGAAGTCGGACTTCTCAAAGGCAGGCTTCCGCCGGCTGGCTTGGCTGTCTTTCTGCCATACCAGTCATAGCTGATCTTTCCGTTATATTCGCTCAGATCGGAGCTGCTGTCATAGCCGATATAAAGGCCGACATGATCGGTGACCAGGCCTTTTTCCACAAGATCCAGGCAGAGAGAATCGATCATCTCCTTGCATACGACTCTGGCTTTTTCATAGGTATATGGTTCCATCAATACCTGTCCTGCCCCTAAAGAACTGCTTTGCGGAACATAGGCTTTGATGTCTTTCATCGTACAAGGTTCATAACCCCAGGCATGGTCGATCAGCAGTTCCGCATTGATCCCGAATTCATCGTAAAGAGTTCCATCCGCTCTTAAAGAAAACCTTGCGATATCTCCCATCGTATGGATATTGTATTTCTCAAGTCTTTTCATGATGCCGTGTCCGATCCGCCAGAAATCACTTAACGGTTCATGCGTCCACAGGATCTCACGATAAGATCTTTCATCGAGTTCTGCAATACGGACACCATCCTTATCTGCCTTCTTTCTTTTGGCAACGATATCCATCGCCACCTTGGCAAGATAGAGATTGGTTCCGATACCGGCAGTAGCTGTGATCCCGGTATTGACCATGATATCTTCAATGATCTTCATCGCATACTCATGACCGTTCATATGGTTTGGACCAAGATAATCTGTCGCATCGATGAAGACTTCATCGATCGAATAGATATGCATATCATCCTTGGAGACGTGTTTCAGATAGATGTCATAGATCTTCGTGCTGTATTCGATATATAAACCCATTCTCGGTGTAGCTACGACATAGTCGATCGCCAGTGAATCGTCTTTCACAAGATTGTGCAGATAACAGGACTTGCCTGAACAGCCTCTGGCTTTTCTTCTTCTTTCCTCATTGAGTTTCCTGACAGCCTGTTCCACTTCAAAAAGACGCGGACGCCCTGGTACGCCAAAAGACTTCAAAGCAGGAGAAACCGCCAGACAGATCGTCTTATTCGTACGGCTGGCATCTGCGACTACCAGATTGGTATCCAAAGGATCCAGACCTCTTTCCACACATTCCGCCGAAGCATAGAAAGACTTCAGGTCTATCGCGATGTAGGTCCTCTTTTTTTCTTCCATTGATATTATTATAATTTATTTCAACTGATTTTTCTCAGATGATCATCCCATGAAAGAAACGATCTCTTTCATCTTCTCACTCTGTTTCACATTGAACGGACATCTGGAATCGCAATGTCCGCATCCGATACAGGCGGAAGCATTGATCTCGAGCTTCCGATAGTGATCTTTTGCCATCTCATCTCCTGCCAGAGTCAGATCATAGTATTTATTGACCAATCCGATATCGATGCCCATCGGACATGGCTTGCAATGATTACAATATACGCACTTTCCTGACATGGCGATCGGCTCAAATGAAGAGATGATCGAATAATCGAGCTCTTCTTCACTCTTATCGTAATAGGTAAGTAATTCTTCCACTTCCTTTACACTCTTTGCGCCAGGCAGCGCAACCAGAACACCCGGCTTATCCAATATGTATTTCAGACACTGATGGACGCTGAGTGCCTGTTTGAACGGAGAAACCGATGCATCCAACAGCTGTCCGCCGGAGAATGGCTTCATGCATGAAATGCCGATACCGTCTTTCTCGCATCTTTCGTAGATCTTCCTTCTTTCTTCCACTTCGCCATAGGCATATTCGCCTTCACCGAAGTCATATCCCGGATTCACTGAAAACATCAACATGTCCACATCCGCTTCATCCAGTATCCTGTTGATGACTTTTGGCGTATGAGAAGATAAGCCGATATGTCTTACAACGCCTTTTTCTTTTAATTCCAATATATAGTCGTAGATCCCGTTTTTCTTGTATGTTTCCCAATCACTTATCTCGTCCTGACAATGGATGAAACCATAGTCGATATAATCGGTCCTTAACTGTTTCAACATCCATTCTACCGATCTTCTGACGGTATCAAGATCTAATGACCAGCCATAGTCTCCTTGTGTGTAATCCGCACCAAAGTGGATCTGATAAAAGATCTTCTCTCTGACATCAGATAAAGCCTCGCCATAAATTGGAAAGCAGTCCCCATGCCCGGCAGCCAGATCGTAATAATTGATCCCGCCTTCATAGGCTCTTCGCAAAGCCTTTACCGCTTCTTCCTTGCCTGCTTCATACATGTAGGAAGATCCGATTCCGATCTCAGAGATCCTGTCTCCTGTTTTTCTGTTTGTTCTGTATTTCATATCAGTCCTTTCTATCTCAATACGATCCATTCCTTGACCATTCCGAAAAATTCTCTTGTGAAGTACTGCGGAAGAAGTACCCACAGGCCATGTCCGCCTGCGGAAGATATATTTTTAAATCCGATCTTATCCGCAATATAAGATGCCCGATACAGATGATAGATCGCCGATACGATCACAACCTTGACATCTTTCTTATCCGTATCATTTTCAATGATCCTTTTCGAATTATTCAGATTCTGCAGCGTGTTGTAGCTTTGATCCTCCACGATGATCCTGGAGCTGTCGATTCCCTTTTTCAGCAGATAGTCCTTTCCACCCTGTGCTTCACTGATCGGTTCATTGTCTCCCTTTGCGCCGGTCGTGATGACTTTCGTATCGGGATTATCGATCAGATATTCATATGCCTTATCCAGTCTGGCCTGATAGTCGATCGAAGGACCGTCATTCCTGATCTGTGATCCCAATACGATCACGTAATCTGCACCCTTGGCGGGTTCCTTGAAGGAATGGGAAATGATCATCGATTCGACTGCCGCAAATATGATGAATACTCCAATCAGAACAGCACATATGATCGTAAACATCTTCTGATCCATAAAAGCCATCAGAAAAGACAGCGCGATCAGTATGGCACCTGATACAGGAAAGAAGAAATTGAAAACACCTCCTGTGCCGATCAGCGAAATGACGATCAGCCCATAGACCAGGAAGAGGATCCCGATATACATTAAGATCTTTCTGATGAGTTCATTCATGTTTCTATTATCTCATTTAAGTCAAATGCCCAAAAGAAAACAAGGGTCAAACCCTTGTCTTACATGTATTTATCCAAAACACGATCCGCTTCAGGAATGCGCTTGATCTTTGGATCTGTGATCAGTTTTCCCTTCATGCAGACCATGGAAACATCCGATAAGGCAGAGAGATCTTCCAGAGGATCTTTCTTTACGACGATCATATCGGCACTCTTTCCTTTTTCAATGCTTCCGGTCACATCATCGATCTTTATGATCTTCGCATTTCCTAAAGTAGCGATATGTAAAGTATCCTTATTGGAAGCACCGACATACTTATGGAAGTAACACAGTTCTCTCCAGAATCCGTAATGCGTGACAAACGGGCAGCCGGCATCATTGCCTAAACCGACAGTGATACCATTTTCTAAAGCAGTCTTTGCGCACTCGATGATGCCTTTCAATACGATGTCGCTGTTTTCCTTGGCAACAGGAAGGGCATGCGATTCACTCAGATCAAACAGAGAATAAGGGATCGCCGGCGAGATCGTGCAGACGTGTGCCGCCTTTCTTTCCTTGAAAAGCCTGATCATTTCATCACTCAATACTGCGCCATGTTCGATCGTATCGACGCCGTTTTCAAGACCTACCAGTACACCCTGCGGACTTTCGATATGGGCAGCGACCTGATAGCCCAATTCATGTGCTTTGTCACAAGCTGCTTTGACGATCTTCGGATCCATCCTGAGCACGCCCGGTTCTCCGGATTCCGATGCATCCATGATGCCGCCGGTGATCATCAGTTTGATCAGATCGGGATTCGTCTTGGCGATCTTCATGACATCTTCAACCGCCTCTTGCGGATCTCTTGATTCCGTTGCGATCGCTCCGGCAAAATGGCCTCCCGGAACAGAGATCGCCATATTCGAAGTCAGGATACGGGGGCCGACAGCCTTTCCGGCATTGATCCGATCGCGGACACTGCCGTCAAAATCCATGACACCGCCGACGACTCTGAACGTCGTAACACCGCTCATCAGTTCATCTTTCGCATAAGAAGTCAGAAGCCTCTTCATGACTTCTCTGATGAGTGCGTTGCTTGTAAGAAGTTTTACGAGTTTTTTGTAGTCAGTCTGTTTCTTCTTTTCTTTCTTTGGAGGCTTTCCGCTTAAAGACAGATGGCCATGAAGGTTGATCAGACCCGGAAGCAGATAAGCTCCCTTGAGATCGACTTTTTCATATCCGCTCAGATCGACTTCGCCTTCATTGACGATGTCTTCGATCTTTTCATCATCGACCAGAACGACCTTGCCGGTCTGCGGCACCATGTCTTTTGTGCCATCGAGTACGACTCCATTGACAAACGCAAGTTTCATTTCACACCTCCTGAAACACTTTCTTCATTTTTCATATCTCTGATGAAATACAGGATCTCTTCAAATGTTGATGTATATGCGATCACAAGGATCACAAGTGAAAACGGCACCAGGATCGGGCCATTCACTACAAACGGCAGGAAAAACATCGACAGACCGGTCATCTTGTTGAAGATGGTATGTCTGCTCAGAAAACTTCCTTTTTTCAAAGCGATGTAAAGATAACATAAAGCTCTGATCGCCAGTACCGTATAGATCAGTATCCAGACATAGACTGGCAGATACATTTTCAGATACTTCATGATCTTCAGCATCATGACTGTATACAGAAAAAGATCGGAAGCGGAATCCAGTTTTGAACCCAGAGGAGAAATGCTGTCCGTCTTCCTGGCTACCATCCCGTCTGCGATATCAGACAATCCGCAATAAAGATAGACAAGGAAAAACTCATTTGACAGAGTTTCCAAAAAGATCAGGACAGCTGTCCCAATCATCCTGCTTATCGTGATCATGTTGGCCAGATTCTTCTTCATTCAAATGAATTATAACAGAATCTGTTTTCCCCTATCTCAAATATGATTCATCCAAAGATAGCTCATCTTTGAATATCTTCGCAAACTCATCTTTTATCTTTTTCATGAGATCATCAGACAGGGACCTTCCCGCACATTCATAAAGCTCTTTGCAGTGGAAGTCAAAAGAAAGGATGTATTTCTTCTCACTTGAATCGACCAGCTCAGGATCTGCCTTTTCAGACCAGATAAAGATACATTCTTCATCACCCAGACCGATCGCCGAAGGAGCTTCCAGATCAAACGATCCGTTAAAGCCCTCACAGATCGCCTTGTCGATATAGCGACAATAGTATGGACCATACTCTAAAAGTCCATATTGTTTCCAGGCATCATACCAGGCACATTTATAGACATGAGACTCAGTCGAATCGGAATTGAAAAACAGCTTCGAGATATTCTCTCCGTCCTTTCCCTTCCATTCACCATTGATAAAGAAATCATTCATGTCTTTCTTCAGCGAATGATCTGCCATCCTTTTTCCTCTTTGTCTGCCGTATTCCGTTGTGATCTTCCTGATCAGATCTTCCGCTTCTTCTTTTTCAAAAGCATCAGAAACCTCTTTTGCGATCAACGCATACAATACGGCATGCTGTCTGATCTCCATGTCAATATTGTATCGAAAAACGAACTATTTCTTGAATAATCATTCTTTTTTCACACGAAAAGTGGTACCATGAGAAAGATTTCGGTTATATATCATACGAATCATTCAAGGGGGATTTTTATATGGTAAAAACAATGGAACTGATTGGTATCGTTGTTTCCCTGATGGCCTTTGCCTATGCGGCATGGCTCTTTGTCTGGGTCAGAAAGCAACCTCAGGAAAATGAAATGATCACGAAAGTCGGCGGTCTCATTCAGGAAGGCGCAAGAGCCTTTCTGGGCAGACAGTACAGACTTCTCTTTGGCTTTGCGGGCATGGTAGCTCTGGCCATCCTGCTGCTTCTTCCTGAACCGATCTGGCAAAGCTTCTCGATCCAGAACATCTTCATGGCTATCTCATATCTGGCAGGCACACTGTTCTCAGCCTTTGCCGGTAAGATAGGTATCGAAGTCGCAACGATCGCCAACGGACGCTGTGCCTATGCGGCAAGAGACGGTATCAAGCCTGCATTCATGACCGGTTTCAGAGGGGGAGCCGTCATGGGAATGGCGGTCGTCGGTGCCTGCAATCTCGGCGTATGTCTGGTCTATCTGCTTCTGGCTGATCCGCAGGCAGTATTATGCTTCAGCTTCGGCGCCAGCTCTCTGGCCTTGTTTGCGAAAGTCGGCGGCGGCATCTTCACCAAAACAGCCGATATCGCTGCAGACCTGACAGGAAAAGTCGAACTCGGCATCCCGGAAGACGATCCGCGTAACCCGGCCGTCATCGCCGATAATGTCGGTGACAACGTCGGAGATGTTGCCGGAATGGGTGCAGACCTCTTTGACTCAAACGTCGCTGCTCTGGCAGCAGCCATCGTTATCGCTTCCAATCTTGACAGGATATCATCCTTCCATCAGAATGTAGCGACTGTCTTCTGTTATGCGGCACTGGGATTACTGTCATCCATACTGGGCGTCATGACTGCCCGCATCGGCAAGAACGGCAATCCGACCAGCGCATTAAATTCTTCTACATATGTCACGACAGGTATCTATGCAGCTTTGACCGCTCTGGCAACCTATTTCTTCAAATTCCGTTTTGAGATCTGGGCTTCCTGTGTCTTGGGCTTACTTGTAGGTGTCATCATCGGAATCACGACCGATTACTTCACTGATGACAGCAAGAAACCGGTACATGTCGTCGCACACGCATCTCACACCGGACCGGCATTCACGATCCTTTCCGGAATCTCCTACGGATTCCTTTCCACGCTTCCGGCCATGGTCGGAACAGGCATCTCGACACTGATCTCCTATCGTCTGTGTCAGAATATCGATCTTTCATTCTCAACGGATTACGCTTTATTCGGCATTTCGATGGCAGCTGTCGGCATGTTGTCGATCGTCGGTATGATCGTTTCAAACGATGCCTACGGTCCGATCGTCGACAATGCCAGAGGACTGGCGGAAATGGGTTCTCTTGGAGACAGAGTGCTCGAGATCACCGATGAACTTGACTCTGCCGGAAACACCGTCAAAGCCGTCACCAAAGGCTTCTCGATCTCCGCTGCCGGATTAACAGTCATCGCGCTGCTTGGCACATTCATGTCGGAAGTCAACTCTGCTGCATCACAGCTTGGACTCAAGACCATCACCGGTTTTGATGTCATGGATCCGCTCGTCTTCTTCGGCATGTTGACAGGAGCAGCGATCCCGGCTGTCTTCTCGGCGATCCTGATGCTTGGTGTTGACCGCAACGCACAAAGGATGGTCAGCGAGATCCATCGCCAGTTTAAAGAGATCGTCGGACTGAAAGAAGGAAAGAGCGATCCTGACTATAACCGCTGCATTGAGATCGCTGCTGAAGGCGCGATCAAAGAACTGATCCCGGCCGGAGCGATCGCCATCATTTCTACGATCCTTGTCGGACTCATCGGTGGTGTATCGGCGATCGCCGGATTCCTGGTAGGCAATATCATCTCCGGCTTGCTTCTTGCGCTGTTCATGTCCAATGCCGGTGGCTTATGGGACAATGCCAAGAAATATGTTGAAGCAGGGAACGAAGGCGGAAAAGGATCGGAAGCTCATAAGTCAGCTGTTGTCGGCGATACTGTCGGCGATCCATTCAAAGATACTGCAGGACCTTCGATCAATACACAGATCACTGTCGTATCTCTGATCGCATCCTTACTGTCAACGCTGTTCTTAACATTCTCTCTGTTCAAATAATCGATCATCAAGATATGATCAAGGAGCACTTACCCGCTCCTTTTTCTTTTGATTTGACAATGATCTTCCCTATATTTATAATTCATATTATATAACATATGTTATATATAGGAGGTCATATGCCACCCAGAACAAAGATCACGAAAGAAATGATCATCGATGCAGGATTTGAGATCATCAGAGAAAAGGGACATGAACAACTTAGTGCCAGAGCGATCGGAGATCATCTGCACTGTTCGACCCAGCCTGTTCTCTACAGTTTCAAGACAGTCGATGAGATCAGAGAAGCCGTATATCAGAAAGCCGATGCTTATCACAGCGAATACATTGCACCGAAAGAAACCGACAGAGATCCGATGCTGGCACTGGGACTCAACTATGTCCGCTTCGGACACGAAGAGAAGAATCTCTTCCGCTTCCTGTTTCAGACAGATCAATTCGGCGGAATGGATATCAAAACCCTGATGAAAAATCCCGATCTTGATTTCATCATCTCGATCATGGTAAAAGAAATGGAATGCGACAAAAAGACAGCCAGGGAACGCTTCTTAAGCTTCTTCTGCCTGGTTCACGGACTCGCAAGTCTCATGGCAAACAATTCCATGAAATACGATAAGAAACAATGTCAGAAGATGCTGGAACAGGTGTTTCTGGCTCTGACTGCGAAAGGATAAATATGTTTCAGTTCTATCAGAAAAACAAAGTATATTTTGCGATCATCTGGATCGTAGCATACTGTGTGATCATCGGTTCGATCCGCGGATCTTATGGTGATGATCATCCGTTCATGTGCTTAAGCCTTGCCACATTTGCGGCAGTGATCCTGTATTTCGTATTACACAACAGGCTTCAAAACAAGTTTGGTCTGAATCACTGGCCTAAAGACACGAAGAGATATCTGTATTTCCTGCCGATGTGGATCCTCTCTACCGGAAACCTCTGGGCAGGTTTCAATCTCAACTACAAGGGAATCCATCAGCTATATGCGATGATCACCATGGCGCTGGTTGGTTTTGTTGAAGAAATGATCTTCCGCTGTTTCCTCTTTGACGGGATGAAAGAAGAAGGGAAACTGAGCATCGCGATCATCATATCCTCCCTCACCTTCGGTATGGGGCATATCGTCAATCTGTTTACCGGACAGGACGTCGTTCAGACTCTGGTACAGATCTGCTTCGCTGTTGCCTGGGGTTTTATCTTCACAATGGTCTATCACAAATGCGGAAGCATCCTGCCTTGTATCATTGGTCATAGTCTCATTGATGTCTTCTCAACGCTTGCCAATGATTCTGCCCTGATCGATCAGATCTATGTGATCTCAACGATCGTCCTGTCGATCTTGTATTGTATCTATCTTTCAAAACTGAAAACAGAAAAAGAATAATATATCATCATAAAAGCCGTAAGATCTTGTTGTCTTACGGCTTTATTCATATTAGGCTTTTAATGGTTTATCCTAATGGGATCTCTACTACCTCTGCCATCTTGGTAAGACAGCTTTCGATCTGAACGGAGATCTCTTTTGCCAGACGCTGGCTGATCTCCTGATTCTTTTCCTGTTCCAGTTTCTCATAGAGATTATCTTCCACCTGTTTGGAGATGTAATCCATCCTCGCTTTCAGATAACTCTTTGGAATGACTTTCCTGACAGGAGACGGGATGTTTGAATTGAGCAGCATCTCTTGCATCTTATCCTTGCCTAAAGCCAGGATTAGTAAAGATACGACAGCACCGGCAATGATGCCAGGCAAGCCATTTGCGATCAACGCGATCCCACCGCCGCCGCATAATAATCCGATCACGATGGAGATCGTTGCATCGATCAGCCATGTGATCTCATTTACCGCAAAGAGATTCTTTGCCTCGACGTTGATCTCGATATCACTCATCGAAAGGAAAGAATTCAAAGACAGAGAAGAATACGGAATGTTGTGTCTGACACAGATCGGCATCGTATATTCTTCCAGTTCATAGGATACTGTCTTGAGCCATTTGGCAACCGGTTTCATCAGCAGTGATCTTGCCTCAGAAGTATGCAGCCATCTGTCGATCTCTTCCTGCATGATCGGATCGATATCTGACAGTTTCTCGATATCGCCATTGCGCCACTTCTCGCTAATCGGCAAAGCGACGTGTTCCAGGATCGGCTCGACCATCGTATTGACCGCATCGTGATAGAGTTCGCTGATGTGTTTCTCTACGATCTGTTCCACGGTGCTGGAATCTACCAGTGCGCTGACTTCTTCCTTGAACTGACGAAGTTCGTCATCGACCTTTCCACACCACGCCAGTCCTGAAGCAACGGAGAATTCCGGTTCGGCACAGGTGATGACTACCGCATCGTCAAAAACTTCCTGACACCACTTTCTGATGACAGGCATCTTGGAAACACCGCCGGTCAGAAAGATCAGTTCCGGCTGTTTTTCACTGATGGATGATTTGGCCTGGATCAGACTTTCTATGAAGACTTCCTTGAAGGATCTGTCCTCCAGTCTCTTTACTTTCTGATTCAATAATTGATCTGCGATCTCAGGATCGATCTTCAGTTTGAGTTTAGTAGGCAAGAGACCCTGACGGATCGATATCGACTGACTGCATTCGTTCTGGCTCCAATATTCTTCATCGGAGAAGTATTTTTCTTTCAGCCTTCTTGCGGCGAAATCGCAATAGCTGCGCCACGGTTCACTTTCTTCAAAGATCTTGCGGATCTTGTCTTCATTCCCTGAGGATTTTATGGATTCTTCCAAAAGAATCTCGTCCATGACGCCGCCGCCTAAGAACACCTCACCGCCTGTCTTGAGTTCCACTTCCTTGCCTCCCATGATGTAGGCAAAGTCAGTTGTGGATGATCCGATATCGATGACCAGGACCGGCTTGTTTAAAATATCATAACCGACCTGCAAGTGTTTGGATTGGCATGCGGATACCAGTGCCGCTCTTGATTCGGAAATGATCCTTGTAGGCGGATAACCGCACTTTTCAAAGATGCTGCGATATTCTTCACGGGCGATCTTGTCCCAGCCTGCCGGACAGCCGATATAGAAACAGCTTTCATCTGACTTGATCAGATCTCCGCTTAAATAGAGTTCACCAAGAACACCTGAGGCAAAGCTCTTCACATCCTTGGCAGCTTCCGGATCCACGAGAAAACGGCTCTTGAATCGTTCTTTTCTCTTTGTGGCATTTGGAGCGTAACATGCCCCTTCACCGATCAGTAGTTTTCCATCCCTCAACAAAGCATAAGCCGTAATAAAACTCTTGGCCTCATTGACTCTTAATACTTCCGGCACGAGATCATTCTTTTTATCAAACCTGGTAACGGCGCTTTCGGCATCGCCCAAATCAAATCCATAATAACGATCCATACTATTCTCCTGCCGCAAGACCCTTGCGCAATACTTGCTTAGCGATCACCAGAGCCGGTCTGATCGTAGCGTTAACTTCGGAAGGCATCAGTTCAAAGAATTCTCTGTTATCACCGTCATAATCGACGACATCGATCTTCTTCTGATGCAGATAGAACTTCACATCAGAGATGATCTGTTTTGCGTATTCGCTCTCTCCTTCCCCATATGCGGATTCCAGAAGTTCCGAATAGAGACGGATGTCTTCTTTTTTCAGATTCTCTCTTTCTTCCAGAAGAGCCTTCTTGTTTTCAAGAAGATCTTCATTCCTGACTCTTTCCAGTATCCTGTCCATCGTCAGAACGCTGTTGAGAAGGATGTGGTAGGTCTTTTCTCCATCCGGTATGGTTTCGGCATAGAGTTCCTGTCTGTTTTCTTCCTTTTTCTTTGCGGAAAAGATCCCGGCAAGGAAAAGGAATAAAGCGGCTACAGCCAATACAGAAAGTCCGATGATCATCTCGTTGCTTGGCGGGAAGGAATCGGTAAAGTAGATCAATCCTGCTCCAGCTGCCAGCAGAAGAAGGAATCCCAGTAAGAAGAAGAACACGAACCAGCCTGATCTCTTGGGCTTGCTGATACCTGGACGGTATTCGGATTTTGACCAGATCGTCGATTCTCCATCGCAGTCTAAGAGACCGGCAGAAGATGACAGAGATTCGATCAGGATCGCTGCCGTATTCTTGACGCGTTCATTCTCCTCTTCTTCGTTGTATGCAGAAAGGATCCGTCCAAGCTGTTCTTCCACTGTACGGACCGATTCAGATGACGATTTTGCGCCATCCATATTATGTAAAAAACGTTCTTTGTCTTTTTCAAGAAGTGTCTGCATCGTTGCCATAAGCTACCCCTCCTGTTAATTGAATTCTAACATAAAAAAACAGAGGCTGGAATTTCCAGCCTCTGTTTATCAGACTTCTTCTCCGTTTGTTTCAATCACTTTCTGATACCAGAAGAATGAATCTTTTCTATATCTGTTGAGTGTGCCTTTTCCTTCATTATCGACATCGACATAGATGAATCCATATCTCTTGTCGATCGTTCCGGTAGATAAGCCGATCAGATCGATCGCCGACCATGGCATGTAACCAATTACTTCCACCCCGTCTTTGATCGCTTCTTTCAAAGCCTTGACATGTTCTGACAGATAAGCGATTCGATAGTCATCATGGATCTTGCCGTCTTCAAATGTATCTCTGGCGCCAAGTCCGTTTTCAACGACCATCAGTGGGATCTGGTAGCGATCGTAGAGCTGATTCAGCAGATATCTGAATCCGACTGCATCGATCTGCCAGCCCCATTCGCTTGCCTTCAGATGAGGATTCTTGACGCCGCTGATCAGGTTGCCCGCTGCCTTTCCTGCGCCGACTGCCTCTGCGTCCTGCGTGACGGAGATACAGCTGGTGGAATAGTAGCTGAATGAGCAGAAATCAACAGTGCCTTTTTTCAAGATCTCTTCGTCGCCCTCTTCCATCGGGATAGAGATCCCGTTTTCATTGAAGTAACGTTTCAGATAGGAAGGATATGCGCCGCGGATCTGTACATCTGAGGCAAACAGATAATGTAACTGACCATGCTGCATCGCAGCGAATACATCTTCCGGATGGCAAGTCAGCGGATACTGCAGCATTGCAGCAATCATGCATCCGACTTTGTTTTCCGGATCGATCTCGTGCGCCATCTGTACCGCCTTAGCACTGGCGATGAACTGATGATGCAGAGCTGTGAAACGCAGCTGTTCAGTGTTCTCTTTCGAGAAAGAAGGGATATTGATGCCGCCTGCTGTCAGGATCCCAAACGGTACCTTCAGGATATTGATCTCGTTGAAAGTCAGCCAGTATCTCACTTTTCCCTGATATCTTGTGAATATCGTTTCACAGTATCTGAGATAGTATTCGATCATTTTTCTGTTTGACCATCCGCCGATCTTTGTTAAGGCGTACGGCGGTTCATAATGCGAGATCGTTACGATCGGTTCAATCTGATGTTTGTGCAGTTCATCAAACAGTTCGTCGTAATATTTCAATCCTGCTTCGTTTGGAAGTTCATCGTCACCGTTTGGATAGATCCTTGTCCAGGCGATGGACATGCGGTAGGCTTTCAAGCCCATTTCCGCCATCAGAGCTATGTCTTCTTTGATGTGATGATACATATCGGATGCCTGATGTGAGGCATAGTAGTAACCTTCCTGGATGCCAGGGGTCTCTATCCTGATCCCTTTTGCAGAATCAGAAGCCAGAATATCAGCAACGCTTACGCCTTTGCCATCTTCGTTGTACGCACCTTCGACCTGGTTGGCAGCTGTTGCTGCCCCCCAGAGGAATTTCTCATTGAACACAGACATAGCAGTCTCCTTCTTTAATTAGTCTTCTTTCGGATCTTCGAAACCGAAGAGATAAGTGATTGCGAATGTGATGAAATAAGTAAGAGGGATGCTCAGGAAACCAATGATCGCATTCGGGCATCTTCCTAAGAAGATCGGAGCCGTCAGCAGCATCGGAGTTACGAACGTCGGAGCAGTGATCTTGACAAGACCCATGATGCATCCGCCGATTGCAGAACCGATCAGCATTGCGATGAAAGGCTTCTTTAAACGCAGGTTGACACCGTATAATGCCGGCTCTGTGATACCCAGCAGTGCTGAGAATGTCGCAGAAAGAGCAGTACCTCTTAACTTCTTGTTTCTTGTCTTCAGAGCAACAGCGCCTGCAGCACCTGCTTCAGCAATGTTTGCAGCCATACCGCTCGGAAGGAACACAGAATCGAAGCCCTGAGTCATGAACATCTGGACAAGAAGAGGGATCGTAGCGTTGTGCGTACCGGTCAGGACCATGATCGGGAAGATCGCGGCATTGATACCGACAGCCAGCCAGCCCCAGTTGTTGCAGAGCTCACAGAACTTCAGGAATAAATCAGACAGGATCGCAGTAGCCGGGCCGATTACCATCAGCATGATCGGAGCTACGATCAGTAAACTGATCATCGGTCTTAAGAAGACTTTGACCAGATTCGGAGAGACTTTTTCCGCAAACTTATCGACATACTTCAGAAGCAGAACTCCGAAGATGACCGGAATAGCCTGTGCGGAGTAATCCATGACCTTGAGCGGCAGACCGAAGAAGGAAACGTTTGTTCCGGCTTCGCCTAAACCCAAATAATTCGGATGAAGGATAATTGCAGCCAGGGCCATAGAAGTCATAACATCGACGCCCATTTTCTTGGCAGCGTTGTATGCGACTAAGAATGGCAGGAAGTAGAAGACACCGTCTCCGATCACACCATTGAGCAGCGTATACGTAGCTGAATCAGTAGAGATCACGCCGAGTGAACTTAAGAGAACAGCCAGGACCTTGATCATACCAGCACCGGCAATGATCGAGATCGATGGAACGAAACATGCGATCAGCGTATCCAGAGCAGCTTTCAGATATCCGCCGACACCCTTAGGTGCATCTGCTGCAACTTCACCCTGTGAGATGGAAGTATCGCCGACGACCTTGACAGCTTCGTTGTAAACATCGGTAACAGCCGGACCCAAGACGACCTGGATCTGTCCGCCGCTGTTCAATACGGAGATGACACCATCGAGTTTCTTGATCTGCTCAACATCTGCCTTGTCGTTTGACTTTAACGCAAATCTGAGACGAGTCACACAATGAGTCATGCTGGAGATGTTTTCAACACCGCCTACCAAAGAGATAATATCGTTTGCTAACTGTGTATTTGACATGTATCTGTCCTCCTTAATACACTCTTATTATCTGTTTTTATCCCTTTTCTATCTTTCTTTTTCTTATCTTCTTTGAATTATAAAAATTATCTATTTTTTATTGTGTAAAAAAATATTCAATTCTATATTAATTTTTAATATCTGATTTTTAATCTAATACTCTTACAAGATGCAGATGACAGAATTCGTTGCTCTCAAGAGCACATTCGATCTGTAATTCGTTGTGATCGACGCGATAAGTCGTTCCTTCCATCTTCGGAACGGAAGCCGCTTTCAGGAAACGGATCTCACCTTCTCCGACAAAAGAATCATCATTGTATTTCAGGTTTTCATAAGCCATATATGCGCAACCATAGTCATCGGAAACTCTCCTGACCTTCAGCAGATATTTTCCATTCGGTATATTTTTAAAACAGAAGCGGAAAACCTTAGTTTCGTTATCTTCAAACATCTCGTGATAATTGCTGACATCTTCATAATTCTCCTGCAGGAAATAGCGATAACCCAGTTTCTTGCAGTTATGACAAAGGATCTGATAGAAACCGTCATCGGAAGAACGGGAGATCAGATAGTCTTCACTGTTTGAAACGAGATAAGTATCCTGTCTGTTGAGGAAGACAAGCGCATGGAAAGAAGGCTTTTCGATCCCCTTTGCCGTCATGATGCCCGGAAGCAGATTGAAGACCTTGCCATAAGCCATCTCGTCATACATCAGATCCAAAGGCATGCATAAAGGTAAGGAAGTGAATGTTCCATAACCGCTCAATACGTTCCTGATGATCCTGGATCCCATATAGGCCGTCTCATTCAAAGCATCTGCTTCATTTAAACTGTCTTTCCATTCTGTGATCAGAACTTTCGCATCTCTGTTTTCTTCCTTCAGTATCCTGACTGCCGTTTCATACTGTTCCTTGCCGAAAGAAGAATCCGTCAGACGATTGATGAAGATCTCTCCGTCTTTCTGATAGATCGCAAACGGCGCAACAGAAATCGTAAAGGTATCGATCTGCGGATTGGCTCTTACAAAAGATCTGAAGTTTTCACCTTCATGATCGACCAGAACGCTCGGACCGATGATCTTGGACTCGATCCTGTTTTCTTTGATCACCTTGCTGATGGAATCATAGAGCTTTCTGTAATCCTTCAGTTTCTTATCGGTAAAACTGCTGTTGTACTGCAACTCAAAAACGATATGTCTGCTGATGCTTCCGCCGAAACGATTCACGAATTTCTGACATTGTTCCTTCAGGAAACTCAGATACGATTCACTATCCGTTATATCTCTCATGTCGATGACAACGATGACATCCATGTGATTCCTGACAAAAAGTTCCATGACCCGATCGGAAATATAGAAGAGATGCTTGCCATCCGGCGAATACGTATCCAGCTGCAGTCTTGCCTGAGAGAAATGAAGCCTTGATTGTAACTCAGTGATCTGTTCCATCATTCCGTTTTTCATGAGTGTTCTGAAACTCTGCAGATTCAGGATATTCGTCCAGTAACGGTTCAACTCACTTCCAAATGTATTTCCATCGATGTCGATGATCTTTTCGTTTCCTGTTGCTTCTTCTTTATTTTCTTCAAGATACTCTAAGATATCCTGATCGCTTTCTTCTATATCTGTTCTTCTGTTTTTTGCACGGTATTGAGCCGGGGTCATATCATATTCTTTTTTGAACTCTCTGATAAAAGAAGCCGAATTCGCAAAACCGTTGTTGACAGCGATCCGAAGTGCACTCTCATCACTGGAAAGCAGATCGTCCCTGGCATATTCCAGACGTTTATGATTCACATAGGAAAGGAAAGTCGTTCCAAACGTTTCCTTGAAGTACTTGGAAAAATATTGAGGAGTCAGATAGAACTCATCCGCGATCTCTTCCAAAGAGATCTCATCGGCGTAATGTGCTTCGATATAATCCTCGATCCCGTTCTTTCTTTCGTCATCACCGTTGCTGAATACATTATTTGAATAAGAAGAAACCAATTGAAAGATCAGTTGCAGACAGCAGCGTTCATAAATGATCATGCGGCTCACACTGTCGTCGTAATAAGCCCTGATCAGCTCTTCGATATTCTTTTTCAGTTCCATAGAAGAATCATTGCTGTCAGAGTCAACATCACAGATGATGATCTTTCTCTGATAACCCATCAGCTTCAAAACGCGGGAATAGCTGATCTCCAGGACGACACAGACGCCTTCCAGACATTTCAAAAAATATGATTCACGTGGATTGAAAACACGGATCCTTCCTTTTGGAAAAGCCTTTTCTTTTTCAGAATCCTTTAATACAGAATTTCCATCGATCTGAAAAAACAGGAGGTAGTTCCTGGAAGGTACATCATATGGTGATCCGGCTTTGATGATCGAATACTTTATCAGTTCCATTGCTTACTCTTATTATACAATCAGCTTTATTTGCCATTATCAAAAGTAAAGAAAAACAGATACATCTCTGTATCTGTTCTCATGAATGATTAAGATCGCTTATTCAGCCTGACCGTTTTCCTTTTCTTCTCTCCACTTCTTGTAAGCTTCAAGTTCCGGAGTGTTCAGCTGTAAAGCCAGACCTAAGACTGCCAGGTCATCAACTGCACCGATCACAGGGATCTTGTCAGGGATCAGGTCCTTGCCCTTGAGCATGTAGACAAGTGCACCAACCATTGAAACGACGACCTTCGGAGATACTTCAGTATATTCCTTGGCAATGTAGCTGCGTACCATTGAAAGCATCAGCGGCAGATTAGCGGCGTACTGTCCGACATTCGGGATCTCAGCCAGCTTCTTTTCAGCGCTCTGTAAGATGTTTTCCAGTGCAGCAGTATCCTTCATGATAGCTTCTACCTTGGCAGAAGATTCATCCAGCAGTTCCTGGATCTTGTTTTTATCGATATCCATTATTGATCCTCCTTGATACGATTACATTATATATTATTTGTTTTCTTCTTTGAATTTTTCCGCAATGCTTGGCGCATTCTTTGTCAGCTTCTTGATCGAAAGATCCTGAGCCTTGTCATTGGCTAGACGCAGATTCCTGTCGGAAGAAAGCAGATCTGCCTTGGTCTTCTCCAAAGCCTTGATCGTCTTGTCGATATCATCGATGGCATCCTGGAATTTGCGGGAAGCCAGTTCATAGTTTCTTGAGAAGGCATCTTTGAAAGCATTCATGTTGCTTTCAAAGTTCTTATAATCCATATCCTGATTCTGTACTGCGATCAGCTGTTTCTTGTAGGACAGAGAATTGAGATTCGCGTTCCTTAATAAAGTGATGATCGAAATGAAATTCTGCGGTCTGATGACATACATCTTTTCATAACGATGAGATACATCGACGATCCCTTCGTTGTAGGTATCATTATCCATCTCCAGCAGAGAAACCAGTACCGCATACTCACAGTTCTTTGTCTTTCTGTCCTTATCGAGTTTGCCAAAGAAGTCCTCATTGCGATGCTTGGTCACGGTTTCATCAGCTTCGTTCTTCATCTCAAACATGATCGAAACGATCTCAGTACCTTCATCATCAAAATCACGGAAGATGAAATCGCCCTTGGAACCCTGAGATGCGTCATTGTCTTTTTCAAAATACGCATTTCTGAACAAAGGTCTGACCCTGTTGAATTCGTAGAGACAGTGCTGTTCAAGATCCTCACCGATCATTTTGGTAGACTGTCTGGCCTTGAAATCCTTGTAGTAGGCGATCAGTTCATCCTTATCGGAAAGCTGTTTCTCATAGCCCTCTTTCTGTGCCAAGGAAGCAGCTTTGATCTCTGAGAGTTCTTCGTTCTTTCTCTCCAGAGCTTCTTTCAGTTTCAACTGATTCTCCGTATCCTTGTTTTTCAATTGAGAATCCAGTCTCAGGATCAGGTTTTCCTTCTCCTGCAGCTTTACCTGCAGTTCATCGACCGCTTCTCTGGTGACGAGCTCATTCTCCTTATCCTTGCCGGATAATTCGTTTCTTAATCTTTCGATGACGAGATCCTTATCACTTAAAGCCTTGAGATTCTCACTTTCTGTCTTGGTTTTTACTAAAGCCAGTTCTTTTTCCAGCTTCTCCTGATAGTCTTTTTCTCTTTTTCTGAGTTCTTCGTTGAACTGATGGTCTCTGACCTGTTTTACGATCGAATCATAATTGGATTCATCGATGGTGAATACTTCACCGCAATTTGGACATTTGATCTGATTCATGTCTTCTCCTTTCTCTCAGGAAAATCCATCTTTATTCTATCAAATCTGAATCCGATATTCGTTTCGTGATATGATGAAATCAGAGGATGGAGTAAAACTCCGGAAAGGAACAATCATAATATGTTACATGAAGTAAAATTCCCTTCATTCAATGAGCGGGATCAGGTTTACGGATGGATCTATGTCCCTGCATGCAAGCCCGTAGGCATCATTCAGCTCATCCATGGTTTTGGCGAGCATTCACGCAGATATCTGCACATGATCACCTCATTCATGGAAGCCGGATACATCGTTGCAGCAGATGACCATGTCGGACATGGCAAGACTGCTTTGGAAAACGACACCTGGGGCAACTGGGGTGACAAAGGCCCGACAACGATGATGGAAGATGAAAAGAAACTCCATGATCTTGTTGTAGAAAAATACCCTGATCTGCCATATTTCATGTTTGGCCATTCCATGGGCTCATTCATCACAAGACAATACATCGCAAAATACGGCAAAGACCTGACCGGCGCAACGATCTGCGGAACCACAGGTGTCTGGCCAAATCTCGACGACAATATCGCAATCGTCAAGAAACTCGTCGATGAAGGAAAAGGATATGATTCCGATCCGTCACTTGGCGGCACATTCATGGGATGGATGTTCGCAAGATGTAAAGAAGGCGTCAAACTTGGCAACGAATGGATCTGCGATGATCCATATGTTCAGAACGACCACGCAGAAGATCCGTTCGACGCATTCACCAAACCGACATCCAACCGCGCATGGTACGACTTCCTGCTGATGATGAAAGACATCACGGGCGAGGAATGGGCAAAGAAAGTTCCGACTGAACTTCCGATCTACAACATTGCCGGCGACCAGGACCCTGTCGGCCAGTATGGAACAGGCGTCTACCAGGCAGCCAACTGGCTCACCGATACCGGACACGATGTCACGACAGTCTTATATACCGGATTCCGTCATGAGATCCACAACTACGCCGAACTCAAGGACGATGTAGAACAGGGCATCATCGATTTCTTCGACGCCTGCATCTTCTAGACTATACACAGATTGAGGACCGCATCAGCGGTCCTCATTTTTATTTTCTTCTTTTACATAGATGATCTCAGGATCATTGTTTGGCTTACCATAGGCAATCTTCCCGTCTTCATAGACATAGACATCATTGACACCGTACTTGTCGATCGCAGGAACGATCGGCTTTTCAATACGATACTTTTCCTGATCCTTCTTGCACTCCAGTATTTCATTTGGAGGTATGAGGAAGTATCCGAATGGCGTATCGATCTCCAGATCCTTTTCTCCCTCATTGACAAGATAAACCGGTCGATAATCATGAGACCAGGAATAGAATTTCAATCTGTTGTCTTTATAAGGAAGGAAACGGAAATCAAAGAAAGGATCTTCCTTGATCTTACAGTGAACACTGTCCTGATACATTCCCTGCTTCACGCGATATGTATCATAGATCACGGCCTCTTCTTCCGGAGCCTTGATGATGAAATGATCCAGATAATAATCCTTCTGATCGGAAAACACGAACATCGTTCCAAACTCTAAATCGTAGTTCTTCATTAAATCAAATATATCACGATTTGTTAGAATAGATATAAGGAAGAAATAAGATGTTTTTCAGGAAAAAGAAAGAAGTAAAGACATACGACCCCAACATCAAAAGACCTGTCATCAGAGCCAGCATCTGCACCGGAGAGAAAACAGCCGGATTCAGATATCTAGCTAATGGCAGGTTTGAAGAAGTGATGCTGATAAGAAGCAACGCCGACCTTGAAGACTTCAAAAGCCAGTATGGCATTGAAGGTGACATCGATACGATATATTAAAAGACCGTGAGAGGATCACGGTCTTGTTTTAGTTTTCTACACTTTCCCTGATGGTTGAAATGCTGGAAGCCTTGGCATAGTTATCGACATTCTCTTTCTTGATGCCGAACTTCTGTAAAGTTCCGGCACCGCCGATACATCCGCCCTGACAAGCCATACCTTCTACGAAGTTGCCCTGAAGCATATCCTTTGTCTTCTTCAACATCGCCACACGGCACATGTCGATGCCGTTACATGTCTCAGGCTTGAATTCCAGACTTGATGCGATCTCCTTGAGACCCTGAGCCATCGCTTCTGTAAGACCTCCTGATCTCGCAAAGACTCTTCCATAGTACGTTGCCTGATTCAGATCGGTTTCCTCCAGATCTTCCAGTTCGATCTCTCTGCTGTCGAATAATGCCTGCAGTTCTTCAAAAGTCAGAGCGACATCCACATAGTTTCTCACTTCATCTTTCTGGACCTCGGCTTTTTTCGCTGTACAAGGTCCGATGAAGATGATCGAACAGTCATCGTCTTCTTCCTTCAGCTTCTTTGCGATCGCACCCATCGGCGAAAGATTGTGAGAGATATACTGTTCAAAATCCGGGAAGTTTTTCTTCACATAGTCTACGAATGCCGGACAGCATGATGAAAGTAAGAATCCCTTCTCATCCAGTTCCTTTGCCTCGTTGTAGGCAACGATATCGGCACCCTTGGCTACTTCGATCACATCATAGAAACCGAGCTTCTTCAATCCGGTAACGATCTGTCCGAGTTTCACTTCCTTGAAACTGTCAGCGATCGCCGGAGCGATCAGAGCGTAGACTTTGAAGTTCTGGTTGTTTTCGCTCTTTAAAATATAATCGATCGCATCGAGGATATAGGACTTATCCATGATGGCACCGAACGGACATTGCGAGATGCAATAGCCGCAGTTGATACATTTTTCATGATCGATGCGGGCAGCCTGTTCCTCATTCGGAACGATGGCCTTGACGGCACAGGCATTCTCACATGGTCTTTTCCTGTTGATGATGGCAGTGTACTGGCAAGCTCTTGCGCAAGCTCCGCAGTTGATACATTTGTTCTTATCGATGTGAGCCTGATGGTTGGCATCAAAAACGATCGCCTCTTTCGGACAGGCGTCCTTGCATCTCTGTGCCAGACAGCCTCTGCAGGTATTGGTCACTTCATATCCGCCGATCGGGCATTCATCGCAAGCGATCTCGATGACTTCGATGATGTTCGGATTGGCGCGGTTTCCACCCATCGCCAGTTTGACTCTTTCCTGTAAGATCGCCCTTTCCTTATAGACGCAGCAGCGCATCGTCGGGACCTTTCCCGGCAGGATCTTCTTAGGGATATCAAGGACATTTTCTACCAGTTCACCTTCCCAGGCTTCCTTGGCAACTTCCTTGAGCACCTGATATTTCAGATACTGTATCTTGGTCTCGAATTTAGAGTTTCGCATAGAGATCCTCCAATCCCTGTCTGTCCATATAGATCAGACTCTTCAAAAAACCTGTCTGCTTCCTGATGCCTTTGACGGATTGCGATGCCGCCAGGATCGGAAGCCAGTTTAAGATATGCCAGATCTTGCATCCGCTCGCTTCAGCATACATGTCGATATATTTCTTCGCTCTCTGATTCTTTCCTTCGATCAAGAACATCATAAACGTCCTTGCCGCATCAGCTTCTTCGTTTCCCTGTGTCGCATGCGACCAGTCAACGATATAAGCTTCGCCGTTTTTCTTGACGATGACATTGGAAGGGTTGTAGTCGCCATGACAAAGGCTGTTGTGTCTTGGCATCGATTCAATGCGGTTGTGAAGGTCATAGCGAAGGGTTGCCGAAAGATCGGTCTGTGAGATCTTTCTGTTCATCTTGTCACGATGCTTGTTGAGAAGTGGACATCTCTTCTTGTGCATCTCGATCTGCAGATCGATGAACCATTTCAGGAATGCGTCTTCCTTTTCCGGTTCTTCATCAAACAGCTGTTCCAGAGTCTTTCCTTCGACATATTCCGTAACCAACGCCCATCTGCCGTCATCCATGACCTTGACTTCAAGCAGACCCGGGATATTGAGACCTGTCTCTTCCACCCTTGCCTGATTCAGAGCTTCGTTGAGGACGTTGGCGATATTGTATCCTTTTTCAAAGACCTTAAAACACTTGCCGTCTTCCGCGTAAATGGTCTTGTTCGACCGTTCTACCAGTATTTCTTTATTGTTGTCGTTTTCCATCAAATCTAATATAACACAATTCTCCTTCTCTTCCTTGCGTTGCAACGATGAAACATTGGTGCAATGTTATAATAATCATGAAGTAAAGGAAAGATATTATGGCCAGAGGATATGCAGTAAGCAGAAACAATGAAATTCTTTATCAGTCGGATACTTTTCATGCGGATGATATCGTATCTCAAGTCAGGCTTTCTGATGATGCGGTTTTGCTGATCAGCGGAAAGGAACACTATCAGGAAACGATCGATGATCTAGGCAGGAAACTGGAAGAAGCGGAAAGTGCCAACATTGCCAAAGAGGCCTTCCTTTCCAATATGTCTCACGACATCAGGACTCCGATGAATGCGATCATCGGTATGACGATGCTGGCTAAAAAACACATCGACGAAAAATCAAAACTGATCGATTCTCTCAACAAGATCGACGTTGCATCATCTCACCTGCTGAGCCTGATCAATGAAGTTCTTGATATGTCCAGGATCAATTCCGGACGCATGAGCATCACCAGTGATCTGTTCTACCTGTCAGATCTTCTGCATGATACCCTGACGATCATCCGTCCTCAGCTGGAACAGAAGAATCACAGATTCAATTTTCTTGTCAATGATATCCCTTATGAGGGATTATATGGCGATATCCAGCGTTTAAGGCAGATCTATGTCAATATCATCAATAACTCTGTCAAATACACCAACGAAAACGGTGAGATCTCTCTTACCATTTCTGAGAAACTTGAAGGAGAAAACTGTATTCTGATCTTCAACTGTACCGATAACGGTATGGGTATGTCTGAAGAATTCGTGGAACGCATCTTCAATCCGTTTGAACGCGCCAATAACTCTACAGTTTCCGGTATTGAAGGAACAGGTCTGGGAATGAGTATTGTCAAAAAACTTGTCGATGCGATGAACGGAACGATCGACATCAGATCGAAACTCAATGTCGGAACATCCGTCACGATCTCCATCCCTTGCCGTTATGAAAAACTCGATATCAATACTTCTTCTCTGACGGATAAGCGTTTCCTGCTGGTCATGAAGCAGGATGCGATCTGCGACGCCATGGTAAAATATCTGAATCAATATGATATCCGCTATGATGTGAGCCGCAGCTTTTCAACAGCCATTGAATCATTGACCGATGCCGGCTTTGAAAACAGGAACTATGATTGTCTGATCCTGGGACATCTCGATGATCAGACCGGTGATATCTTTGATCTGGCTTCCTATGCCCGCAAGTCCTTCCCGCATGTACCGATGGTCTTGGTCAGCGAAGACAATTGGGATGACATCGAATACAAAGCCAACCGCTCCGGTATCGAACACTTCATACCGGTACCATTCTTTGCCGTCACTCTGATCAACGAATTAAACAGCATCATGTCCATCAGACATGACAAAAGCGGCGTACAGACAACGGATCTGACAGGCAAGAGGATCCTTCTGGTAGAAGATAACTTCATCAACAGAGAGATCGCCTGCGAGATCTTAAAAGCCACCAATGCAGAAATCGAAACAGCGGAAGACGGACAGATCGCTCTTGATAAATATCTCTCTTCTAATGAAAACTACTATGACATCATCCTGATGGACATCCAGATGCCTATCATGGATGGCTATACCGCGACCGAAAAGATCAGATCAGCTCAAAGATCCGATGCGAAGACGATCAGGATCTATGCAATGAGTGCCAATATCTTTGCGGAAGACATCGCCAAAGCCCTGGCGACCGGAATGAACGGACATATCGCTAAACCGATCGACATCAATAAACTGATGCAGACACTGAAACAGGCAGATCATGTTTGATTATCAGATCAGATACATTGAAAACGTAAAGAAGATCCTGGAACTTCGGGATGTCACTCTTCATGCCAATGAAGGTTTTGACAGGTGGTATGAGGGACAGCTTGAAGCAAAGGAAGAGATGAAGCGGCTCAAGAAGGAAAACAACGAGATCCTTGGCAGCCGTCTTTTTCCTGTGCTTGATGATCTCTACAACGCAAATGATGAAGTCATCAGTTCTCTTGAAGACTTTGCCGATCAGCTGATGGACTGGCGCAGCAATCTGGACTGCGGTGTCTATGTGCTGATCCACGAAGCCCTTTTAAGTATGTATAAGGTCTTGAAAAACAGAGACAAGACCATCAGAGAACTCTATAAACTCGGCATGGGCCTTTATTATCAGAACCGCATGATACAGGGAACTTCAGATCCGATCAGCAGAAGGATCTACTTCGAAAACGAGATGGTCTTCACTGAAGGTGCTTCCTATCTGCGCTATTTCGATCAGATCGAAGATGAAGAAACCAAGGGCTATATCATCCGTTGTCTTGCGAATATCTCCATTGCCACGATCGATCGCAAACGCCGGATCTCGACGACCGCCAGAGTGCTCAACATCATTCAGGATCCTTATTACCGAAATCTTGCGCCGGGGCTTCCTTGGGATGTCTATCTCAGGCGGACCTATCAGCAGATGTCTGCCAACAGAAATACTTTATCCAAAGGTGATCTGACCAATGAAGAACTGGCTCTGGTCATGGAAGCCTGTCAGATCATCTTTGAACCGGAAAAAGACAACAAGAATCCAAACATCAGATGGCTGTGGCCATATTATGAAATGGAATACTCCTGCGGATTCGCCAACCTCAAGACAACACTGGATCGCATGGAAAAACTGATCGAAGAAACTCCTTACGATCAGTATGATGAATCAGGTCTCTATGGCAATGTACAGCTGCCGATCTATTATGGACGTCTTCTGAGAGATAATCCGCAGCTTCTGGAAAAACCAAGATATATCAGCTTCCTGCATGATGCCTATGAGAAGATGATGCATACACTGCTCAGCTTCCCGAATGAAAAGATCGATGAGTTTTTCTTCTATGACATCACCCTGCTGACATATACCTACTTTGAAACCGAAGGTGTCAGATCCTATCTCGATGTCACAGGAAAGCTCATGGGACGCATTGCCGGACAGGACTTTATCCGTACAAGACGCATCGGTGAGATCTTACAGGTCTTCTGCGATGCGATCTTCAGCAACGATCCCGATTACTTCGATGAGATTCCTTTCATTTCAGAGATCTCAGATCAAAAAGAGAAACGATCAAGGATCCTTGAATATGCGAAGTCCTGCGGAAACTATTTCGATTTCGGTTTCGTCGCCATGAATATGGCAAAGATCACCAGTATCAGAGATTTCTTTGACAGAGAATTCGATATCTTCAAGCTGCACACGATCGCCGGATATGAAAACCTCAAAGAAAGGAAGTCAACTGAACATTTTGCCGATATCGCCAGAGGACATCACTCGGATTATGATGGTAACGGCGGCTATCCTGAAGACTATGTCCGTATTGAATCAAAGTATCGCATGATGTGTGATGTTGCAGCAGTCGTATCCTATCTTGCCTACAATTATGACGGTGATATGGATGAGATCGTCTCTTTCATCGAGAAGCAATCCCGCAAAAAGTTCTCACCGATCGTTACTTCTTATCTCTTGGATCCGAAACTTACAGAAAAGATCGAAGAGATCCTCATCGGAGAAAGAAAACAGTACTATCAGGAACTCTACGATCAGATCACCGGTATTGATTAATACAAGTATTCTAAAGACGTCAATGACGTCTTTTTTAATGCAAAAGAAAAAGCCACATTAAGTGACTTTCTCTAAGATATCCATTTCGCGAACTCTTCATCGGTAGCCAGTACTCTGTGAGTATCGGTGATGATGTGTTCGTGTCCTGCTTCGTAATCGACGCCCTCTTCGTCCTTGTTGTAGGTAAGAGCGATACGCTTCTTCTCCAATATAGGATTTGGATGAGGGATCGCCGATAACAATGATTTCGTATACGGATGGATCGGATTTTCGAAGATCTCATCTGTTGTGCCTGTTTCAACAATGTGGCCCAGATGCATGACACCGATACGATCGGAAATATACTTGACCATTGAAAGGTCATGAGCGATGAACAGATATGTCGTACCCATGTCATCCTGAATATCTTTCATCAGGTTGACGACCTGAGCCTGAATGGAAACGTCCAGTGCCGAGATACATTCATCAGCAATGACGAGTTTTGGATTCATGACCAGAGCTCTGGCAATACCGACACGCTGTCTCTGACCGCCGGAGAACTGGTGAGGGAATCTCGTTCCCTGTTCTCTGGAAAGACCGACACGGTCGAGAACGTCATTGACTCTTTCGTTGATCTCTTCTTTTGACTTGCATACGTGATGGATCTCAAGACCCTCAGCGATGATCTGCGAGATCTTCTTTCTCGGATTGAGACAGGCCATCGGATCCTGGAAGATCATCTGCATATTAGTACGCAGATATCTTTCATCTTCCTTGCTTAACTTACCTGAGATATCTCTTCCGTCAAAGATGATCTTGCCATCAGTCGGATCATAGAGCCTGATGATGGATCTGCCGGTCGTAGATTTTCCGGAACCGGACTCACCGACCAGACCGTATGTTTCGCCTTCATAGATATCGAAGCTGATGCCGTCAACTGCCTTGGTGACAAATTTACGGCTGATCCTGAAGTGCTGCTTCAGATTCTCAACATGGAGCAGAGGTTTTCTTGTTTCACTCATAGATCTCAGCCTCCTTCTTCATCTTTTCGATCCTGACTTTCAAATCTTCCGGAACTTCTACTTTCGGAGCTCGCGGATCACAGAGCCAGGAAGCGACACGGTGCTGACCTCCGACGTCATACATCGGCGGTTCTTCACGATAGTCGATATTCAGAGCGTAAGGATTTCTTGCCGCAAAGGCGTCTCCTTCCACTCTCTCCATCAGGTTCGGAGGAGAACCCGGGATGGCAAACAGTCTTCTTGAATTGGTGTCTGTATCCGGCATGGAAGAAAGAAGTCCCCATGTGTACGGATGGCGCGGATCATAGAATACTTCATTGATCTTGCCTTTTTCAACGATCCTTCCGGCATACATGACAGCCACGTAGTCAGCGACCTTGGCAACGACGCCCAGGTCATGAGTGATATAGATGACCGAGATCCCTTTCTTATCTTGAATATCTTTGATCAGTTCAAGGATCTTGGCCTGTATGGTAACATCGAGCGCAGTCGTCGGCTCGTCACAGATCAGGATATCCGGATCACAAGCCAGAGCGATCGCGATGACGACTCTTTGTCTCATACCGCCTGAAAGTTCATGCGGATATTGCTTGAAACGCTTGTCAGGATTGTCGATACCGACTTCCTTCAATAAGTCGAGAGCTCTCTTCTTAGCCTCAGCAACAGAGATGTTATAGTGCTCTCTCATCGGTTCCATGATCTGCTTGCCTATCTGCATGGTCGGATCCAGAGAAGTCATCGGATCCTGGAAGACCATGGCGATATGCTTGCCGCAGAACTTATATCTGATGTCTTTCTGAGGCATCTTGACGAGGTCGACTTCCTGTTCCTCGCCATTATCGTCTTTGTATCTGTAGATGATCTGACCGGAATCGATCACGCCGTTGGAATCAAGGATACCCATGATCGTCTTGACAGTGACGGATTTTCCTGAACCCGACTCACCGACGATGGCGATCGTCTCACCTCTGAACAGGTCAAGACGGATACCTCTGATCGCATGAACAGTACCGTAAGCGGTATTGAATGAGATATTCAGATCGCGGATGTACAATACACGATCACTCTTATTTCTTTTTACCTTCTCCATACTGCCTCCTTACTTGTTCAACATCTTCGGATCGAACGCATCTCTCAAGCCATCGGCAAACAGGTTGAAGCAAAGCATCAGCACTGCCATGACCGTGACCGGGATGATCAGGATGTGAGGGAATGTCGTCATGGATTTGTAGCCATCAGAGACCAGAGATCCAAGCGAAGCCATTGGTGCAGGAACACCAAGACCTAAGAACGACAGATAAGCCTCCAAGAAGATCGCGTTTGGAATAGAGAACATACTGGTAACGATGACCTGGCCCAAGATATTCGGCAGGATCTCTGAGAAGATGATCCTGAGCTTGCCTGCACCAAGTGTTCTTGAAGCAAGAACGAATTCCTGTTCCTTGACCTTCAGTACCTGAGCTCTGGCAATACGTTCCATGCCGATCCAGCCTGTCAGCATCAGTGCGAAAATGATCGAAGTGATACCGGCCGGAAGCACCATACCCAGAAGGGTGACGATGACAAGGGTCGGAATACCGTTGAGGATCTCCGCAAACCTCTGCATGATGTTATCGATCATGCCGCCAAAGAAACCGGAAACAAGGCCATAGACCATGCCGATGACGATATCGATGACGACAGCTGCCAGAGCGATGATCAGAGAAACTCTGGTACCTGACCAGACTCTGGTCCAGATATCACGTCCCTGCGTATCGGAACCAAACCAGTAATAGACATCGCTGGCATCTTTTTCGGCATACTGATTCACACCGTTGTGATAACCGTCAAACAGGCCGATCTTTTCAATATGCGGGATACGCGGAACAAGACATTCCTGACCGCCGTGGATCTGCTTATAGGTGTAATCGTTCATGCCCGGTCCTACGACCGCCATGAAGACGAGGATCGCAATGATGATGATACCGATCAGAGCACCTCTGTTTTTCTTGAAGTTGTTCCAGACATCCTTCCAGTAGGAAGTGGACTTATAGGTCTTATCGACCAGCTTCTCATCCGCTGCATGCGCAAAAGAGAAATCATCGGAATGGAATTCATGATCATTGATCGTCATAATTAATTCTCCTCCTTTGCGATACGGATACGCGGATCGATGACACCGTAAAGGATATCAACAAACAGCATAACTACGATATACATGACTGAATATACGAAAGCACATGCGATCGTAACGTTGTAGTCATTTTCCTGAATGGCTGTGATCATCAGTCTTCCGATACCCGGAATACCGAAGATCTTCTCGATGACACTGGAACCTGTCAGCAGGTTGACCAAGATCGGACCCATGACTGTGATGACCGGGATCAGCGTATTCCTTAAAACATGGCTGATGATCATCTTCCAGTTCTTGACACCCTTGGATTCAACCAGCAGGATGTAGTCCGAATTCATGACATCGATCATTTCGCTTCTGGTGAAACGAGCGATATTTGCGGTAGGTGAAACACTTAAAGCGATCGCCGGAAGTATCAGTGAAATGAAAGGCTGTTCAACTTTGTATAAGATCGGCAGCCAGCCCAGCTTATATGCCACGAAGTAGCACAGAAGCAGTGCACAGACATAAGACGGTATCGAAACACCGAATACCGATACAGCCGAGCACAGGTTATCGATCCACGTGTTGTGGTTCAAAGCAGCCAGGATGCCAAGTATGAGACCGGCAACCGTACCGATGCCCATAGCCATAGCACCGACTGCGAGCGAGATGCCCAGACGGTCTTTTACCATTTCGCTGACAGCAAAGTTCTTGTTGATCGCGTAAGAAACGCCAAGATCGCCCTTCAGCATGTTTTTGGCATATAAAAAGAAGCGCGTCATCAACGGTTTATCCAAACCGTATTTGGCAAACAGCAAGGCTTTCTGCGCTTCCGTCAATTTCTCATCATTAAAAGGTGTACCTGGCATGAGGTCCATCAGAATAAAAAGCACTAATAAAATAACAAAAAGCGTGGCTAATGAGGTAAGCACTCTTTTTAGAATGTATTTTTTCATGTTCCACCTCCTAAAACTGACAAAACCAGAGCGATCATTTCTAATCGCTCTGGTTCAAAGTTAACTTATAGATTCTGACTTACTCGTAATGATTGATATTGATTGATAAGTAGAATAAGTAACCCTGCAGACGATTGATAAAGCCTTCTGCATCCTTGTTTGCATCGACCTGTTCACCTGAAAGGATGACAGTATCGATATTGCCTGCTTCATATTCCATCAAAGCAGTCTGAGTATCTTCCAGTACTCTGAATACGACCTTCTTTGCAGTACCTGCTGCATCATAATCAGCACGTGCAAAGTAATTGTCGTTTGACTTCATTTCATAAGAATAGCCAGGAGTCCAAGAATCAAGGATGTACGGACCGCAATACAGCATAGTATCAGCACTTGTTGCATACTGATCGCCCTGTGCATCGATGAATTCCTTGTTGATCGGGAATACGCTTGGGAATGCCAGACAGCCCATGAAGATACCGTTTGCCTTTTCAAGAGTTACCTTGAAAGTCTTTTCATCAACAGCTTCCCACTCTTTAGCGAGCAGAACATCTGAGATCCACCAGCTGTAATCAGAAGCCAGTTCATCAGAAATCAGTCTGTCGAATGCATCTGCAAAGTCCTGAGCAGTGACTGTACGTACGACATCACCGTTCTTGTCGACCCAGTTAGCGTCATCTCTGATCTTGAATGTGTAGACAGTACCGTCTTCACTCATCTCATAGCTCTCAGCCAGATCGAGTTTCCAGTTGCCATCTGCATCCAGTTCAGTCAGACCAGCCAGGAACATCGTTTCAGCGATGAATGAAGTACCATCAGTAGCATACTGGTTGTCCAGATAGATGATATCTGTATTGGTAACCAGAGTGACTTCATCCTTACCGACGATATGACGGTAGTTATCAACTGCTGCTGAGTGGAATTCGATACCGGAAATGGTAGGTCTGATGATCATAGCACCACCGGCCTGGAATACAGGAACGATACCGTAGTCATCCTGAACCAGTACCTTTTCAGCTGCAAGGAACTTCTGCCATCTTTCAGCCATGTCAGTCGTAGCTTCTGCTTCCTGAACCAGCTGGTCATAAGTTTCGCTGTTGTATCTTCCTGAGTTGTTGGAAGTGTTGTAAGAAACATACAGATCCATGTAAGTCTGCGGATCAGCATAGTCCGGGCCCCAACGTGTTAAAGCGACATCATAGTCACCTGTATCCATCAGAGACAGTCTTTCCTTCTTCTGCTTGGAAACCAGATTTACAGTGAAGCCTGCTTCTTCAAGGAAGTAAGCGATCTGCTCAGCAGCCTTGATGACGGAATCACCTTCGTTGGTACCGTAAAGCAGGTTGATTGTCAGATTATCTTTGCCCAGTTCTTCACAAGCTGCAGCGTAAAAACTCTTAGCCTGTTCTGCATCATAGGCAACAACTGAACCCTGATCTTCACGGAAGTCAGCACCTGTATCCGGATTAGACGCAAGTTTGAAAGGAATGATACCTTCTGCAGCAACAGAACCATCATTCAATGATTTAGCGACAGAAACTCTATCGATCGCATAAGAAATCGCCTTTCTGACGTTTTCATTCTGATAAATAACAACATCATCAGCAGCTGCTTCACCGCCGCCACCGCCATTATTGCCGCCGCCTGAGCAGCCGACCAGAATGAGTAATGCTAATAAAATCGTTAATAATTTTTTCATAGCACCAAAAATCCTCCTATAATCAACTATTATCAATCAAATGAAAATCTATGTCAATAAAAAATGATACTATTTTCATTAATGAAAATATTTTCATAATTAGATTTCTTATGATATATAATATAGAAAAAGGTTGGTGATCACTATGAGAAAGACATACTACAATGCAAAAGTCTATACGGGAGAAGGATTTACAGATGCCTTTACCGTTGAAAACGGCATATTTACCGCTACAGGAGAAGAAGCCCGGAAAGATGAAGGATCAGAAAAGATCGACCTGAACGGAAAATTCGTCTGTGCCGGTTTCAATGACTCACATATGCATATCCTGAACTTCGGACAGTCTCTGCTGATGGCAAAGCTGAACGAACACACATCCTCTTTAAAAGAAATGCTTCAATATGTAAAAGAATTCTCTAAAACAGTCAAAGAAGGTCAATGGATCACCGGCAGAGGCTGGAACCAGGACTACTTTACAGATGTTTCAAGGATGCCTCATAAGAATGAACTGGATGAGATCTCTAAGGATGTCCCTGTCGTTCTGACAAGAGCCTGCGGACATTGCTGTGTCGTCAACTCCAAAGCTTTGGAAGTTGCCAACATCGATGAAAACACGATCCCTCCGATCGGCGGAGCCATCGACTTTGAAAACGGTCTTCTCTATGACAACGCGATCGACATCGTTGAACGATGTGCACCGCTCCCTGACAAGGACAGGCTCAAGGATATGATGCTGGCATCCGCAAAGACATTAAACAGTTTCGGCATCACATCTTCGCAAAGCGATGACTACTTCGTCTTCCGCCAGATCCCGTTTGAAGTGATCAACGAAGCATACGCCGAACTCATCGAAGAAGGAAAACTGACTGTCAGAGTCTATGAACAGTCCAACTTCAACGACATCAATGAATTCAGAAGATTCGTTGAAGCAGGAAATGTCACAGGAACCGGAAACGATATGTTTAAGATCGGCCCTCTGAAGATGCTGGGAGACGGATCCTTAGGTGGCAGGACTGCCCACTTGACAAAGCCATATCATGATGATCCTTCCACATCTGGATTCTCTTTGTTTACAGACGAACAGTTCAACGAGATGATCTCCTATGCCAACAGAAACAAGATGCAGGTAGCCGTACATGCGATCGGCGATGCCTGCCTGGATAAAGTATTGAATGCCATTGAAAACGCATTGAATGAATTCCCAAGAGAAGATCACAGACACGGCATCGTCCATTGTCAGATCTCAAGAAAAGATCAGCTGGAAAGGATGATCCGTTTACATAATCAGATCTATGCACAATCGGTATTCCTTGATTATGACAATCACATCGTTGAAGAGCGTGTCGGTAAGGAACTTGCTTCCACCAGTTATAATTGGAAGACACTGATGGACAACGGCCTCAATGTATCCAACGGATCGGATGCACCGGTCGAGATCCCTGACGCCTTGAAAGGTATTGAGTGTTCGATCACCAGGACATCGATCGATGGAACAGGACCATATCTCCCTGAGCAGGCGTTCTCAGTCAAGGAAGCCCTGGATTCCTTTACGATCAATTCTGCCAAGGCAAGCTTTGAAGAAGACCACAAAGGTCTTATCAAGAAAGGCTATCTGGCAGACTTCGTCGTACTGGATGAAGATCCGTTTACCATCGATCCGAAACAGATCCACAACATACAGATCGATTCCACCTATCTTGGAGGAAACTGCGTTTATCGGAAAGGATAAGATATGAGACTTGTCATACACGATCTGGATCCGAAAGGATGGGAACAGATCGCAAAAAACTACGAAGACTGCGAGATCATATCCGACAACGGGAAGATCAGACCCTGTGTCGGATGTTTCGGCTGCTGGAACAAGGATCCCGGAAAATGTGTCATGAATGACGGATATGAAAACATGGGATACCTGATCCATCACGCCGATGAGGTCATCGTCATATCAAGATATACCTACGGTGGCGTTTCCTCGTTCGTCAAGAATGTCTTTGACCGTTCTCTTTCGTATGTACTTCCTCATTTTGATATCTTCGATGGCGAAAGCCACCACAAGAAACGTTACGAAGAAGAAAAGCCTTATACCTTCATCTTCTATGGACATGATCTTTCCGAAAAAGAAAAAGAAAGTGCCAGAAGCTATGTCAAAGCTGTAAGCAGGAACATGCATACCCTGATCAAAGAAGTGATCTTCAAAGAAACAGAAGAAGAAAAAAGGCCTTCTGTCACAAAAGCAGAACTTCCTCATTACAAAGTCATCCTGCTCAATGCCAGCATGCGTTTCAAAGATGGCAACAGCGCAAAGCTAGCCGGACAGTTAAGCAGTCAATTGAAAAAAGAAAACCAGATCATCGATCTGGCTGCGTATCTCAATAAAATGGAAGAACTGGTACATATCCTTGAAGAAGCATCCGATCTTGTCTTATGTACGCCTTTATATGTCGATGGTCTGCCATCACAACTGATCAGACTGATGGAAACGATGCAGAAGAAATATAAGGGTGAATCAAAACGCGTCTATCTGCTTTCCAATATGGGATTATACGAAGACAGGCAGCTGACCAATCTCTTTGAAGCCACAAAGAAATGGTGTGATGTCATGAACTTCGATTATTCCGGAGGGCTTGGCATTGGTGCCGGCGAACTGGTAGGAGGCTTCATGAATGCCCAAAGGTTTGGCAAGTGGCCATTGAAGAAGATCGCAAAAGGAATGGATCAGCTATCTCAAGCGATCCACAATGATTTAGAAATGAAAGATATCTTCTGTGGACCTGAATTCCCCAGATTCCTTTATCTGGCGATCGCCAACAGCGGATGGAAACGCATGGCAAAACACAACGGTATTACAGAAAAAGATCTCTTCAGACAATTGTGATTTCATTCATAAGACAGGACCGGATATCCGGTCCTGCACTTTTATTCAATGAGTTTTGACTGATCTTACAGATCTTTTAATCCCGCCTTATGAAGGATGTTCGCTCCGACATAGTAGAGACCCTGAGCGAAGATATTCACAAACTGAGCGACCCAGTTCATGAATGCCTTATCGAAATCTCTTGATGAGAGATATCCCATCATCATTGTCAGGAAGAAGGAAACGATGAAAGATACCATCGCATTCTTCTTTTTTGCCTTGCTGGCAATGTAGGCCAGTGAAGCATCCATGCCGGCTGCACCGATCACCATGAAACCTACCAGAGCCATTGTCGGCAGGAAAGCATATGTTTTGTTTCCCGGCTTGACTGCGTATAATGTCAGACCGATCCCTGCCATCAAGAAGCCCAATGACTGGTTGGAAAAGAACTGATTGGACATCCAAAGGAAATCACCGACGCCTAAGGCATACAGTAATTTATACGTCGCCTTGAAGAATCCGGCAAACGATACCAGAGTGGCACCACCGGCAAAGGCGCCGTATTCCACTTTAGACATCTTGTCTTTCAGATCTTTGGCAAGGATCGATGATGCCAACGCAAAAAATGCGACAGGGATATAATCGACCAATGCCATTGGTACAGAAAATTCTTTCATAACTAATCTCTATATACGTTCATTGAATGATACTGCTTGCTGAACGGGAACAGCAGAGGAACTGTATCGGAATACTTCTGATATTCCGGATCCAGACCGTAAGTCTTCTCGTGTCTGAGTTCCAGACGGGAAGCGGAGTTGTACATGACATAAGTGATCAGCACAAGAGCCACAAGGACCATGATCCACTGCTTGCCTTGTACGGCACCGATACCGGTAACAGTGACACCTACCCAGAACATGACCTCAGAGAAGTAGTTCGGGCAACGGCAGTATCTGTACAAACCCGTGTCGCAGAAACGCTTCGGATTGATCTTCTTGGCAGCGGATTTCTGTTTGTCGGCTGTTGCCTCACCATAGATCGCCAAAGCCATGATGACAATACCGATCCATGCGAATAAATTGTCATTTGCACGATTCATGACCCTGTAAGACAGAGCGGAAGTCTGTGCCGTATACATCCACATGGAATAAGCCCACATGAATAAAGAAACAGGGATAGGCATTGCCTTGGCTGAACCGGTAGACTCAAGAGTCTTCTTGTAGTCTTTGTTGGTCAATTCTCTTTTTAAGATATAACCGCCAAGTCTGTAGCCATAGATGATGAACAGGACAGACATGACGCCGGTTGCGGCAGTCAGTGTGTGATTCAATAATCCGAATACCAGATGGAAGACACCGATGCACATGACCGCAAAGCCATAGCCTACGGACATGAACCAGACGAATTCCTTAAAGCCCATGCAGCAGCCAAGAGCCGCTACAAGAGTGACACCCCACATGAATGCAGGCCATACTTTTCCGACATAGGAAGGATCAAGTCTGAACATTAAGCCTTACCTCCGAAATACTCTTTGATGTATTCTGCGAAAGAATGCTCGCCAACTTCGGTATCACCTACCAGGTCATGAGACAAAGTCCATTTAGAGAACAGGATGATATCGTGCTTACCCTGTTTCTTGATCATCGGCAGATTTGCCAGGATCGAGAACATCCAGATCGGAGAATCCTTGATGATGACAGGCTTGCCAGCAGCGCGGAAGCACATCTTTGCCATCTCTTCATAGTTGTAAGTTTCTTTACCGCCGACGTTGTAAGTGACATTTGTATCATCCATATGTTCAACGATAAATTCCGCAAAGTCAGGGCAGTCTACGACATTCGCCTTGACACCGTGATAGCCTTTCAGCAACTGCATCTCACCCTTATCGACATAAGGCTTGAAGACCTTGGCGATATCATAGAAATAACCTGTAGGTCTGTAGATGACATATTCCATATCACCCTTTTTGATCTCCTGCTCCAACATGTACTTGGCATGAAGCATCGGAACTTTTTCAGCACCCGGTTCATCACAGGAAATGACTGAGACGTAATTGAACTTCTTCACGCCGGCCTTTTTCGCTTCGTTGTAAAGATTCAGGTTGCCCTGATAGTCGATATCATAAGCAGTGAACTTTGTTGAAGAAGTTGTCAGACCCATAGTCGTGATAACAGTATCGACACCATCACAGATCCCTGCCAATGTATTGAGGTCTGTTGCGTCGATCGCCTTGAAGGTATATTTTCCTTCCAAGCCGTTGTTTTCTTTTTCTTTCAAGTCGGCTGCAACGACTTCGTATTTTTTGTCAGTCAATGCCTTCAGGATCTCAAAACCCAGATTACCGAAAGCACCCGCAAGTAATACTTTCATAATAAATTCCCCCTTTATTACTTCATCTATTATTATATCGGATTTTCCAACTTTGTGAAAAAGTACACAACCGGCTGTTTCTTTCAAAATAACCGTGTCAGATACAAACGTTGCTGAAAAATACTTTTTTCATGGGAGAATATAAGTATGGAAACAGTCGTCAACAGTCTCCTTCATGTTCTCAACGGATCGTACAGTCAGGACACCAATTACAATATCGCCGCATACATGCTGAGCCATCCTCACAGCCTTTTAAATGACTCTCTGGAAAAGATGGCTGCCAATTGCGGTGTATCGATCTCTACACTGAACCGCTTCTGCAAAAACATCGGTTATCTGAACTACTCTACTTTAAGAGAAGTTGCCAGGATCGATGAAGAAAGTGCAGATATCACGATCCCGGAAGATGAGAGTTTCATAACGGATGCTACTCTTCAGGAAAGACTCATAGAGAACCTGAACGAAATTAAGAATATGGAAAAATACCCATTCAAAAAAGCTTCTGATATGATCCTTCAGTGCAAACACACTTATATTTTCGGAAGCGGTGACAGCCAGTATCCTTGTCTTTATTTTCAGAACAAGATGCTGAACAAAGGAAAACTTCTGACGATCTGTTACGACAGTCCTGCAAGGATCTCCTCCATCCGATTTGAACCTGATGACCTGATCATCGTTGTCAGCATAACAGGAGGATACCTGAGTTATTTTGAAAACTATGTGCGAAACGCACCGTGCCATAAGATCCTGATCGGAAACAGAGCGAATGAAATATTCGATCTTCAGATCCCCTGCGGAAAATATGAGAATCACAAATTGAGAAAATATTCCATCATGGCTGTCCTTGAAAGGATCGCCGATTTCTGAAAGTGTTCATAAATTGAACACTTCTTTTTATTTATATTTCATAAAATAAAACTATGATCGGAGGATATGAATATGACATTGAAAAAAGGATTTTTCTGGGGTGGCGCAAGCGCCGCGAATCAATACGAAGGTGCTTATCTGGAAGGCGGAAAAGGATTATCGATCTGTGATGTTCAAACTTCAGGAGATAAGAACACTCCCCGCAAAGTCACATGGAAAAAAGAAAACGGAGAATGTGGTTTTACTTATATGAGACTCGGATCCGATTTCCTCGTTCCTGAAGATGCATCTTTACAGGTCATTGAAAACGAACACTATCCGACTCATACTGCATCCGATTTCTATCATCGCTATAAAGAAGACGTCGCCTTAATGGCAGAAATGGGAATGAACAGCTTCAGATTGTCGATCGCCTGGACCAGGATCTATCCGACTGGCGAAGAAGAAAAACCAAACGAAGAAGGTCTTGCCTTCTACGACAGGGTCTTTGATGAGATGAAAAAGCACGGCATTGAACCTCTGGTCACTCTCTGTCACTATGAGACTCCTCTTTATCTGTCTGAGAAATACGACGGCTGGAAAGACCGCAGACTGATCCCGCTGTTTGAAAAATACGTCAGGACTGTTTTTGAAAGATATAAAGGAAAAGTCAGATATTACCTGACATTCAACGAGATCAACTGTATGGAAGCTTCTCCTTTCATGGCGGGAGGCATCAAAGAAAACACTCCTCAAAGCAGAGCACAGGGATCTCACAATCAGTATCTTGCGGGAGCTTTGGCAGTCAAAGCCGCCAGAGAGATCGATCCAGACATCAGAGTCGGCATGATGACAAGCTACATGCCGATGTATGCCTATACCTGTGATCCGGAAGATCAGCTTCTGATCATGGAAAGAAGGAATCAGGTCTTTGATTCTATTGCCATCCAGGCGGAAGGCGGATATCCTGTATCTGTCTTAAACAGGCTGAAAAGAAACGGGATCATTCTTGATGATCGTCAGGAAGACTATGAACTGCTGAAACGATATCCTGTTGATTTCATCGGCTTCTCTGTCTATAACTCAGGCATTTTATCAACGCATCCCGATCTGAATGAAAAAGGCGGAGGAAATCTCTGGACCGGTTTGAAAAATCCATATACACCGGTCAACGACTGGGGCTGGGGACTTGACCCGCATTGTGTCCGTATTTCACTCAATGAACTCTACAATCGCTTCCACAAGCCGTTATGGATCGTAGAAAACGGATTGGGAGCTCTTGATCGATTTGAAGAAGACGGATCGATCCACGACCAGTATCGCATTGATTTCATGAAACAGGCTATCGCTTCCATGAAAGACGCTGTAGAAAAAGACGATGTCGATCTGATGGGATATGAAGCCTGGGGAGCAATCGACTGTATCAGTTCTGAAACCGGTGAGATGAGAAAACGCTATGGAATGGTCTATATCGACGCTGATGATCAGGGAAACGGAACGCTTGATCGGTATAAAAAAGACTCCTTCTACTGGTATAAAAAAGTCATTGAAAGCAACGGAGAAACACTGTAAACATATGCGATCAGCATATGTTTTTAAATGTTCATTTTTTGAACAGTTGGCCTTTGAAATAAAAAATACAATGAAACCATAAAGAAAAAGGAGAAACGAAATGAACAATATCTTTGACAATCCGATCTTAAAGAAAATGAACGAATTCGGACAGAAACTCGGTCAGAACAAATTCATCAGCTCCATGCAGGCAGGCATGATGGGCAACATCGCTACTCTGATGGTTGGTTCGATCTTTTCCATCTTATGTTCCCTTCTGCTGACCTTTGGCATACTGACACAGGACAGTGTCTGGTATCAGCTCTTATACCTTCCTTATCAGTATACTTCTAACATCATCTCGATCTGGATCGGCGCAACGATCGCATATACTTATGCCAGACATCTGAAACTGAGATCACCTCTTGTTTCAGCGATCAACTCTGTCATTACATTCATGATCGTGGCCGGTGGTCTGGTACTGACAGATGCCAACGGTGTCGCATCCATCAACATGACATATCTTGGAGCTCAGGGCATGTTTGCCTGCTTCGCAGTTGTCTGGATCGTATGCCGTATTGAAAAATTCTGTACGGACAAGAATATTTCTATCAAGCTTCCTGATGCTGTTCCGCCTTCATTAGCTGCATCATTCAATGCGATCATCCCGCTTTTCTTAAGTATCGTCGTTGTCGAAGGCATCAATACGATCATCCTTGTATTATCTTCATTCCAGCTGAATATGGTATCCGGCTTCATGGCTCTCTTATCTGCTCCGCTTAAGGCCGTCAACTCCGTTCCGGGAATCATTGCGATCATGGTATTTGCCTGCATCCTTTGGCTCTTCGGCATCCATGGTTCCATGATCATATTCTCCGTGCTGATGGCACCGATGATCCAGGCGATCACCGATAACGCAACCGCATACTATACGGTTGGTCTGGAAGCATTGAAATTCTATCCGATCATTCTGTTTGGCTGTATTCAGATGTGCGGCGGGACCGGCAATACCCTGCCGATGGCGATCTTCGGAATGCGTTCAAAATCCGAACAGATCAAAGCAGTATCCAGAATATCCTTCCTGCCGGGCTGGTTTGGGATCAATGAACCGATGACATTCGGCTATCCGATCATGTATAATCCGGTCCTTGGCATTCCATATATCCTGAGTGTAGTCGTTCTTTCCCTGCTGACATGGGGTGCTTACTCGATCGGTTTCCTGACACCGGCGTTCAATTACGTGGGCGTCTCACTGCCGATGGGATTTGGCGGATTGTTGGGAGCTCTTTCTTGGAAGAACTTCATATGGGATTACATCATGCTGGCAGTGGACTGCGTGATCTGGTACCCATTCTTCAAAGCATTTGAAAAACAGTGCATCGAAGAAGAAGCCGCAAGAGAAAGCGAATAACAATGATTCCAAAAAAGAGAAACTCGCAGTTTCTCTTTTTTATCGTTTCATCCGGATGATGTTGTATACAGCGATACTTCCGATGACGATGATCGCACCGATGATCGCCTTCATTCCAACATATTCGCCATAGAATAATGCCACCAGGATCGGATTGAGTACCGGTTCAATACTGGCGACAAGAGACCCCGACAAGGCAGAACATTTCTTCAATCCAACCGTCAGAAGCGTGTACCCGGCACCAGCCTGGAAGATGCCAAGTGCTGCTACCAGCAGTAATGTATTCATACTGAAATCCGTTTCCTTGAATATGAAAGGAAGGCCGATCAGTACTGTCAGCATATGTCCGAATAAAACGGAAGAAAGCGAATCTCCTGCTTCAAAATCATTCAACATGATCGTAAAGGCATAGAAGACACCCGACAGTAAAGCAACCATGTTTCCGATCATCGATCCACCCTTAGATCCATCATTGACCACGATCAGTATCCCTATGAATACGATGACACATACGATCAGATCGAGCTTTGATGGCTTCTTGTGAAACAGCAGCGCTTCAAATATGATGATGAAGATCGGAGCAGTATACTCCAATACGATCGCGTTGGCAGCTGTCGTCATCTTCATCGAGGCCACATAACACACCAACATCGCCGCAACGAAAACCGCTCCCGTGATGACTGTCTTATTGACCTTGATCTGATGACCGCTGAAGCGGATATAGAAATAGATCATCAGCGAAGAAAAGATACATCTTCCCGCATTGGTACAGATCGGAGCCCACGGGATCAGCTTTACAAAAAGACCGCCTAAAGAGAAAGCGATCGCACCAAGTAAGACATATAATAAACCTCTGTTTTCTTCTTTTCTTTTCATTGAGTGATCTTGTATTTTATCTGATTTGAGATATTGATGTGCTGGAACTTCGCATTCCACCTTCCCCATCTCTTGCCATAGGCATAGCCCGCAAGGATCGGCCGATCGGCCCTTTGATGGCCATCAGGCCCCTTGGCGATCCCCATGTTGTGGGCATAGTCTTCGATATATTTCTTCGTTGAATCGCAATGTTCAAATTCCTGACCGTTTGTTGAAACATAGATCGCCATTTCCGAAGATTCCGACATCCTGTTTTCAATAGAAAATGCCATGAACACCTTGTAGTCGTCCGCATAGAAAACATCCAGGGAATCCTGTGTCGTCCTTCCTAAGACAACTCCCTTTTCTTCGATCGTTTCCGGCCAGTTTTCTCCCACTTCAGCTCTGGCCAGAGATGTATAGCCGCCAGTGGTATCAAAATAGGTATAGTAGATATACAGTTCATTCCCCATCAGGACGAAGCTCGGTTCGCCAATGCCCCAGCCTTTGGGATCACCATCATATTCGATGATCGGTTGCGGCTTTCCTCCCCAGCCTGATCCGTTCCATTTCTCATAAGGACCATCCGGATTTTCACTTCTGGCCACAAACATCGAATTATTGAAGCCTTTTCTTCCGTAATCATCGGTAGAAGTATAGCCCAGGTAATAATAACCGTTGAAATAAATCACACCGGGATCGCAGACTGAACACTGGTCTCTTGATCCTTCCGTAGGCTTGAGTATGATCTTTTCCTTGGACCAGTTTTCTCCGTCATCGGAATGCCTGTAGGTGATCCAGTCCCATTGGGTGGAATTGTTTCCCGGAGCAGAGAACCAGGCATCATAGGAACCATCTTCATATTCGATGATCGAAGGCCCATAGCGATAATAACCCTGTTTGGAATAGAATATCGTCTCTCCTTCATCCTCCGCCTTGATCTCAAGATGCAGCGACTCATCAGGGACGATCTTTGTGCTTACCCTGTCCGGAAGCAGATCGAGAAGATTGCGGATATGAAAAAGCGAACCTGTCGCACTCTCTGCCTCAACATTTCCCGAAGAAAGATAAAGGACAGCGAAAAGGATCGCAAAAACACATAAAGGTAGGAAGATCGATGTTGCTTTATTCCTCTTATTTGCCACGTTTTTATTTTACAATATAATCAGTACGAGGACTTACTATGAAACGATTTTTCACAACCACGATCGGCCGTATCCTGATCCTGCTTCTTGCAGCATTGTTACAGTTGGGTTTTCATATGGCTGTTGTGAGATGGCTCAATGATAAATACAGCTGGATCGAATATCTGCTTCATATCTTGAGTATTCTGATCACTTTAGGCATCATCAAAAACAGCAGACATCTTTCATCGGATATCATCTGGATCCTGCTGATCAACGCCTTCCCGATCCCGGGAACGATCCTGTACTTGTTCTTAGGCGCAGACCTGATCGTATCCAGGACCTATCGTGAGATCAAAACATCAGAAACGGATGCCCAAAGATACTACCGCCAGGATGAAAGAGTCATGAAAGCTCTGAAAAAAGAAGCTCCTGACAAATACGGACACTTTGAATACATCTCCAGCTATGCCGGATATCCCGTATACAAGAATACCGGCTTTGACTACTATCCTTTAGGAGAAGAAGGCTATCCGATTATTTTAGATGAATTAAAGAAAGCTCAGAAGTTCATCTTCATCGAATACTTCATCATTGAAAGAGGGCAGATGTGGGATCAGATCCTCGAGATCCTGGAAGAGAAAGTAAAACAGGGTGTTGAAGTCAGAGTCATGTATGATGACCTCGGTTCCTTCTTCGCACTTCCGGCCGATTACGCAGACCAGCTGGAGGCCAAGGGCATCAAGTGTGTTCCTTTCAACAGGATCTCTCCGATCCTCAATATCATCATCAACCACAGAGATCACCGCAAGATGATGGTGATCGATGGCAAGGTCGCCTTCTCCGGAGGTGTCAACCTGGCTGATGAATATATCAACGTCAAAGAAAAGTATGGGAAATGGAAAGACAACATCATCCGCATCACCGGTGAAGCTGTCTGGTCCTATACAGTCATGTTTCTGACGCATTGGAACGCCTTAAGGAAAAACGACCGTACCTTCCTCTCCTACCGCAACGAACCGCGAAGAGGAAAGCTCGATGGCTATATCGCTCCTTATGGAGAAACACCACTGGATGATGAGATCTGTGCTCAGAACATCTACATGAATATCCTCAACGAGGCAAGCGAATACTGCTATATCTGTACACCGTATCTGATCATCGACACTGAAATGGTCAATGCCCTCATACTCTGTGCCAAGAAAGGCGTAGATGTCAGAATCGTTACACCGGGTATCCCTGATAAGAAGATGGTCTTCCAGATCACAAGATCCTACTACGAACAGCTGATCAAAGGAGGAGTCAAGATCTACGAATATGATCCCGGCTTCGTCCACGCAAAAGTATTCGTATCAGACGATGAGATCGCAACTATCGGAACAGTCAATCTGGATTACAGATCGCTGTACCTCCACTTCGAAAACGGAACACTGCTCTATCGAAGTGAAAAGATCGCAGACATCAAAAATGACCTTCTCTCCATGATGGAAGAAGGCCACGAAGTCGCTTTAAAAGAATGTGCTCACGGCCTGATCAGAGAATTCCTCTGGGCGCTGTTGAGACTGTTGGCACCATTGATGTAATAAGAAAAGGGCTATAAGCATGAAAACTTATAGCTCTTTTAATGATTTAAAACAAGTCCGAGTGGCTTCCGGTTCTAACCAGATAAAGAACATTCCCATCATCCGAACGTTTATAAATCAATAACCAATCCGGCTCGATATGCAGTTCACGGCATAAATCATATTCCTTGTTTTTATTCAAGAAATGATCTCTATATCTGACAGGTATGATCCTGTCTTTTAATAACAGATCCAGAACGATAGCCATCTTGTTTTGATCATGTCCCTGTTGAACGATTTTCTTATAATCCTTTTTGAACTGTTTTGTTTTCCTAATCTCCATTCAGGTCTTTCATAAGCTCTTCAACGGAATGATAAGATTCGTATTCTTCGGGATGTCTTTCCATTTCTTTCAATTCTTCGATCGCCTGAAGAGTTACCTTGTTTGGTACGTTTCTTTTCAATTCAAACGGAATTCCTTGTTGCCTGATTGCGGTTCTCAAAAACAGATTGATTGCCTGATTCATAGTCAAACCGAGGTCGCTGAATAATTCACCGGCCTGTTTTTTGATTTCATCATCAATCCTGATCGTAATATTACTCATAACATCATCTCCTCAATAATTTTAATATAATTGCACATTATATACAAATTATTTGCACTTATTACTTCTCCTTTCTAAGGATTGCTCCTATACATTATTCGCCAAAAAAACCGAAACACCTTATTTTTTCTTTCAAAAAACAAAAAAACATCCAATCAGGATGCTTTAGTTGTTGCCGATAAATCTTTTTATTCCTGCTTTTCAAATACGCAATGATACTTGTTCGAGATATCAAATGCGATCTGTCCGTTTTCATAGGTGAATGGTCCGGATTCTCCTGATTCATCTGTGACAGTCATCCTATCAAAGTCGAAGATCAGTGCTTCGCTGACATTCCCGTTGGAGATCGTAGAATCATCAAAGATGTTGAGGATGAAATCCGCATTCTGACTTCTCATGTCTTCCAGGACCTGTTCCATCAGCTCATCATCATATTCACCAGTCAGATCTTCCAGCTTGACCAGTTTCCAGATCCCATAGTATTCCGGATCATTTGTTTCCTGGATCTCTTCTTCGTTTTTATCTGAAACCGTAGCGGAACATGCGCAGAGATTAAGCACCATCATGATCGCCAACAGTATCTTAAATAGTTTTTTCATCCTGTCCTTCTTTCTGAATCGATATATCCAATATACTATGATTCGAAAGATTTGAAAATCCTTCATCAAAAAAGCTATCCTCCTAAGAAAATAGCTTTTTCATCTTTTAAGTCAACGTTTCTTGAGGTCCATGTGAGAGAAGACCTCCAGGGCAACAGCAGCCACCAGGACGATCACCTCGATATAGACATAAGACGGGATCAGACCGAATATCTGATTGATTGCCAATGCCAGAAGCAGCACGAACGCAAGCAGCTCGAAGTAATTGAACTTCTTCCCTTCCTTGACTTCCTTGATCTCTTCCTTCGTCTCTTCTTCCTCTTCGTTGATCAGTTCGACGATATCGGCTGATGTGATGACACCGACGATCTCGTTTGTTTCTTTCTTCAGAACAGGGATGGAATCTTCGGAGTAATCTGCCAGAGTATCGATCGCCGCATCGGTGATCTCTTCCTTATCATAAACAAACGGATAAGACAGGATGATCTTTTCATCGAGATCTTCATCCTTCTTGGTGATCAGCAGATCTCTTAAGGTCAGAGCACCATAGAACTTGCCATCCTTGACGATGTAGAGCGTTTCGATGTTGTCGTTTTCTTCCGCCTCTTCGATCAGATGATCGATCGACTTCTTGATGCCGATACCATATTCCAGAGTGATGTAGTTGGTCGTCATCAGTGAACCGAATTCGTTGTCCTCATATGACTGAATGAGTTCGATATCGCTCTTGGATTCCGGTTCGATGAGGCTGATGATCTCGTCGGCCTTCTTTTCATCCAGTTCTTCCAGGATATCGATGGCATCGTCGGCATCCATTTCTTCCAGGATGTCGGCAGCACTTTCTGCTTCCAGTTCAGCGAAGTATTTATCCAGATCTTCATCGAGATAAGCGAAGATCCTTGAAGTAGCTTCGACTCCGATCGCCTTATACAGTCTCTTTCTTTCATCAGGAGAAAGATATGTCAGTGCATCGGCGATATCGTTGTCGTGGTAATTGGTCAGTGTCTGAGCCAGGAGCTTGGAGTTCTTGGTCTTACGGATCAGGTCGAATATTTCCTGAGTATAATTTCTTTCTTCAATGTTTTCTTCAATGATCTTGTTTTCCATATTGACTCCTTTCTCTTAGATCCACTTCTTGAATCTTCTTATATAGATGTTTTTCATGACCTGTGCCAGCAGCATATACACCACCATCAGTAAAGCCAGCCAGCCCAGATAAGAATACGGAACCGGATCCATATCCAGGACATAAGCGATCTTACTTAAACCGATGATCAGCGTTACGATGACGACTGCCAGAGTCGAAAGCGTCAGCTGTCTGCCGGCTCTTCCGTTAATGAACGGCAGCTTATGAGTCCTGATGGTATGGATGACCAGGGTCTGTGATATGACACCGAAGATGAACCATCCGCACTGGAAGAATCCTGCCTTCTCCGGCGTGTTGAATTTAAAGACGAACCACAGCACAAGGAAACAAAGGACATCCAGCACTGTTGAAGTAAGACCGAAATAGAACATGAACTGCTTCAGAGAAGTCACATCCCATTCCATCGGCTTTTCAATGTATTCTTCTTCAACATTGTCATAAGGCATACCAAACTGGGCAAAGTCGTTGAGGATGTTCTGTACCAGGATATGGACAGGCTTTAACGGCAGGAACGGCAGCGCGATCGAAGCGATCAGTACCGAGATCATATTTCCGAAGTTTCCGGAGATCGCCATCTTGAGGTACTTGTTCATATTCGCGAACGTCCTGCGTCCTTCCTTGACGCCCTCATCCAGAACGTTGAGGTCCTTTTCAAGAAGGATGATATCCGCAACTTCCTTGGCAATATCGACAGCCGTATCTACGGAGATACCGACATCTGCCTGTTTGAGCGGCGGTGCATCGTTGATACCATCACCCATATAACCGACGACATGACCGAGTTCCTGATATGCTTCTACGATCCTCTTCTTCTGCAAAGGATTGAGCTTGGCAAATACCTGTGCCTTCTTACATGCGTTCTTGAGCTGACCGTCGTTCATCATCTCGACATCGCTTCCGCTGTAGGAATAGGAAGTATCGATACCGATACGGTTACAGATATTGATCGCGACCGCCTTGGAATCACCGGTCAGTACGACTGTACGGATACCGTTTTCTTTCAAAGCCTTGATCGCTGAAACGGAAGACTCTTTTGGTGGATCCAGGAATCCGATGAAACCAAGCAGCACCATGTCCTTTTCATCTTCTGCAGAAAATTCATCGATCGCCGGGATCTCATTCTTCTGTGCAACCGCAATGACACGGATGCCTTCTTCTCCGTTTTCTTCAGAGATCCTGTAGGCATTCTTCATCAGTTCTTCATTCATCTGTTTGACTTCGCCATCGATCTCAACGAATGCACAGTTGGCAATGATCTCGTCAACAGCGCCCTTGGTGATCAGCTGTCTTTTCAGATTGCGGTCTCTTAAAACGACCGACATCTTCCTTCTGGAGAAATCAAACGGGATCTCATCTTCTCTGACATAGGAGCGCTTGAGATAATCAAGACCTTCCTTTTCTCCCCTGGCAATGATCGCTCTGTCCATCAGATTCTTTAAACCTGTCTGGAAGTAGCTGTTGAGGAATGCGTGTCTCAAGATCCTGATGTCTTCTTTTCCTGAAGCATCCAGATATTTTTCCAGGATGATCTCATCCTGCGTCAGAGTACCGGTCTTATCTGTACATAAGATATCCATCTCGCCAAAAGTCTGAATGGAACCCAGATGTTTGACGATCGTCTTTTTCTTACTCATGGAAATGGCACCTTTTGCCAGAGAAGAAGTGATCATGACCGGAAGCATTTCCGGCATGATACCGACTGCGATCGTGATCGCAAAAATCACGGAATCCAGCAGATCGTTCTTCGTAAAGTAGTTGGCCGCAAAGATGACCGGGATCATCACCAGCATGAACCTGATCAGCAGGTTTGTGATCGATTCCATGTTCTTATCAAAAACGGACTTCTCACCCTGCTTATTGAGTGTCTTGGACATGCTTCCGAAGTAGGTGTCATTGCCTGTGGCGATGACGACAGCTCTTGCGGAACCGGAAACGATATCACATCCCATGAAACCGATATTGGAAAGATCAGTGATGTTTTCCGCTTCTCTGAGGTCCATGTATTTTTCTACCGGATTGGACTCACCGGTCAGCTGTGCCTGATCGACGAAAAGGTCCTTTGTTTCAATGAAACGCACATCGCCAGGGATCAGATCACCGGAACCCAGTATCACCAGATCTCCCGGAACACAGTCTTCGATGCTGATCTGCATCTTCCTGCCCTGTCTGACAACATTGACCTTGGTCACGATCATCTGCTGCAGCGCTTTTGCGGCAGCATCGGATTTCTGAGACTGCACAAAAGAGGTGATCGATGAGATCGCCACGATGATGATCAGCATGATGATGGTCGCATAGGACGGTTCAGGAGACAGTACGACATCAGTAAAATAGCTGACACCGACTACCACCAGCAATACGATATTGAATGGATTGATGATCGCTTCCATCAATCTTGTGAAAACGGAATCCTTGTTTCCGGTATTGATGACATTCGGGCCGTATTTTTCCTGTCCATCTTCGATCTGCTTCCCATCAAGACCGTCATTATTGATATCGAAGTATTCAAAAACTTCTGCCGGAGACATAGACGAAAAAGACGTCAGCTTTTCTTCGATACTTCCATTGATTTTCTTCTTGTTTTTTTCCATATAAAAAGCCTCCTCAAAGGGCGGCTTCATTTTTCCGGGAAATCAGAAAATTCTCGGCAGGAGCCGCCTGATACAGATACACGATAAAGGAACATCAGTAGCTTCCATGTCGATCCTTCTTTCTACAGTCATATCTTAACACTAATCGGCTTTGAAATATACCGTTTTGGTGTATTTTTTTGTACTCTTTTTCCATGTATAAAGACGGGTCGCCCCGTCTTTAGAATCTACTTCTTTTTGTTTGCCGCAAGCATCTTGCGGATCTCGTCGTTGAGCTCCTTGAATACACCTTTCGGATAAGTCTCATCCAGCAGTTCGACCATCTTCTTGATCTGCTTGTCATCCAGATCGTGATTGCCGGTGATGTTCCTGATCTTGTTGGCAACGATGTAATTGCGCAGTTTTGCGGCTGTCGTTCCTTCTTCGATCATCTTCCTGACGACAGAAGAAGATTTCGCAAACTTAATGAAATCCTTGTTGATCAGATCATAAGAAAGTTTTCCGTTCTTATCGGAATACTTGTCAACGATCTTGAGGTATTCCTCGGAATCGATGATGACTTCCTCGATCGGTTTTTCCTTCTTTTCCTTGACCATTTCCTTGGTCACTTTTACACCCTTCTGTTTCTTGTAAGGAAGACCGTTCGTCAGCTTGATCGCTTCTTCAAAAGCCTCCATAGGATAAAGTTTCAGGTTGGTATTGGCAGAAGGTACTGCCTGACCTGAAGTCTTGGAAAGAGACGCGATGCCAGGTTGCTGGCTGTCAGCTCTCTGGATCGTGATGCTAGGGCCGTCAGCCGTCTTCATACGAAAAGCCATAGCAGGAATCGTCTTCAGTTTGACTGATTTAGTTCTTAACATATTATTTAATCTCCTTGGTGAATCCATTATACCATATGCCGATATTCCTATACGAGTGCCGGGTGACATGTACCCAAAGGTATATCCCGGAATACACAAGAGGATTATAATAGTTGTAGAAAGGGATATCACAGATATCACGGGTGAACATATGAGAAACATCATCATCTCTACAATGGATCCTGTTTTATGGATCATGGCAATACTGGAACTGGTATCTATCGCAGCGATGTTCAAGCAGTATCAGAAAAACAAGAAAGACCCCGTGCCCTTACTGACAGGGATCATCTGCATCGGCCTTTTCTATGACGCTCTCATTCTGGCGCTTGGCGCATTCATGCCGTTTGGATCATTGTTAAAAGGATTGTCACAATTCAGATATGTCCTGCACTTCATGATGATCCCGTTACTGTTCCCGCTGTGCTTCTATGCATTAACGGAAAACAAGACTGTCATCAAGGTCGTCTGGATCTTTACGATCCTGTTGATGATCGCCGGTACCTTTGCATCCATCAATCTGGTCACGGAACCGATCGCCTTGGGCGTCAACCGCTATGCCCAGGCAGCTGAAACACCGGGCTGGGTCAACGGTCTGATACAGATGCTGAACATCGTACCTGACTATTTCATGATCGGCGTCGGAATCTATCTGCTCATCAAAAAGAAAAACCCGCACATGTTTCTGGCGGGATTCCTGATGCTGGCATTCACGATGCTTGGCATCTTCTTGGGAAGAGATCCAAGCGGAGACAAGAAACTGAGTCTGATGTTCTATATCTCCATGTATGGAGAAGCGGCAATGGTATACTTCCTTTACCGCTATATGAAAAAGAATTCTTAAACGCATCACAAAAGCAGGATCACTCCTGCTTTTCTGTTTCTTCTTCGACAGATTCTTCTTCGGAACCTTCTTCTTTCTTCCTCATGAAGGTCATCTTCATGAGTTCGTTTTCTTTCTTTGCCTGTTCAGCTTCTGCCTTGGCCTCTTCAGCCTCTTTCTTCAGCTGTCTCTGCAGTTCTTCGTTTTCCTTCTGCTGAAGCTTCAAAGCTTCTCTTTTTTCTCTTTCATTCCTTCTGACAACGGAACCGATCTTCATGTAGATGACAAACAGGATCAGTCCGACGATGATGGCGATCACAGCCATGCCCATCTTCTGAAGGACACCGATCGAACCCTTGACGATCGAATTTGAAAGCAAGACGACGAATAACTGTTTATTGCGGAAGTATTGCCAGAGAAGGACGAATGCTCCGCCTATGATCAGCAATGCTGAGAGAAGCCCTACGATTTTCTTTAAGATTTTCATGTTTTTTTTACCTCCTCATCATTTTATCACTATTGTTTTTCCTCTTCTATCTTTTTGACAACAAACATAGTGAATGTAGCCTTGCAGATCAGAGTTCCTTTCTCATTACATACAACAAGTTCACAGACCTTGCTGGAACGGCCGTCATGGATCGCCTTTGCTTCGATCGTAAGTATTTCACCGTTTCTGACAGAAGAAATGTAGTTGATGCTGCTTTGCATAGTGACGACATAAGAACCCAGAGAATAACCCAGTAAACCTGCCGCATTGTCACAAAGCGTATACAGGAATCCGCCGTGTGCCATTCCATAAGGATTGCAGCAGCTCTCGTTGACGATCGTCCTTAAAACGATCCTTCCTCTTTCATAAGTGATCAGTTCGCAGTCTTTTACGTCATAGACGTGATTGAACAGGGAATCAAAATTGAGATCCATATCACTCCATATTCAAATCTTTTCTGATCGATTCATGACGTCCCTTGGACATCTCTGCCCACTTCGGACTATTGGTATACATCTCACTCAGCTCCGCAAGGACACTTGGCACATCGATGTGCTGAGGGCAGGCATGAGAACACTGACCGCAGCCAATGCAGGCAGCCGGTTTCTTGTCTTCGTCCAGTCCATCCAGTCTCATGCCAGGAGTCATGGAAGAAGTGTATTTCATGTCGTTGTAACATTCCAGAAGATAAGGGATATTGAGACCCATCGGACAGCCATCACAACAGTATCGGCATCCGGTACAAGGAACACCCTTCTTAAGTGATTCTGCGATCTCAAACAATACACTCTTCTCCTCTTCGCTGAGTGGCTTGTATTCCTTGAAAGTATTGAGATTGTCTTCCACCTGGAATACTTCATTCATACCGGAAAGGATGACCTTGATCCCCGCAAGCCCCTGCAGGAAACGGAAGGCATAGGAAGCATCGCTTGCTTTTTCATCGAAGGCTTTCAGTTTCTCGTGATTCTCTTCACTCAGTACCGCAAGCTTTCCACCACGGCAAGGTTCCATTATCCAGACACCCAGCCCGTGTTTTGTGATGATATCGTATTTCCTCTTTGCGTCCTGCAAAGTCCAGTCGAGATAATTGCACTGGATCTGCACGAACTCAAACAAGCCTTCATGTCTGTTCAAGAATTCTTCCAGAAGATCAGGTCCGCCATGGAAAGAGAAACCGAAGTGTCTGATCTTTCCTTCGTCCTTCATCTTCTTGATATCAGGGATGATGTGATATTCTTCAGACTCATAGATCTTCACTGACCACTCGGTAATGTTGTGTAAGAGATAGAAATCAAAATAATCGGTATTACATTTCTTCAGAGACACATTGAACAATCCGATATTGTCGATCGGACCCGGAAGAGAATGACCCGGGAACTTATCTGCCAGAAAGTAGGAATCTCGCGGATACTTCTTCAAAGCCTCAGCTAATGCGATCTCTGATTTGCCATCGAGATAAGGATAAGCCGTATCAAAATAATTGACACCGTTTGCGATCGCAAGATCGATCATATCGTTGACCTTCTGCTGGTCGATCTGACCGTCCTCTCCCTTTAAGAAACGCATGCAGCCAAAGCCAAGTCTTGACAGTTTCAATCCGTGAAAATCGTTATAGATCATAAGTCACATCTCCTTTTCGCCTTCATTCTAACACATCACATCTTTATCATTTCATGACCGATGGTCCAAACGATAGACCTCAAGACCATCATCGATTCCCATATAAACAAACCCATATTTCTCAGCGATCTTTTTCGTTGCGGTCTGCTCAGAAACACATTCGATCACCAGATCCTTATTCATCTTTCTTCCCTTTTCGATCAGGATCTCCGTCAGCTTTGATGCATATCCTTTTCCCCAGCATTCAGGAGATAAGACCCAGCCGATCTCATAACTGCTTTCATCATATTCGTGAAAGATCACATAGCCGATGAACTCATCATCTTCATCGACCGCATAGATCCTTGGATCCTCATTCGATCCGTTTTCCTTGAGAAACGAAAGAGTCCTTTCTTCATCGAAAGGCTCTTCCAGATATCTCATCACATTTTCATCAGAAAGCAGTCTGTACAAAGACAGAAAATCTCTTTCTTCAAATCTGCGGACCTTCATCAATATGTTTGGTGCTCGATCGCCAGATAGACATCAAACAGTTTCAGACAGGCGTCGCGGTCAACACACTCCTCGAAATCTTTGATCTGATCTCTGGACAAGATCATCGTCGACATCTCTTCATCTCTGAAACCGATCAGAGCATTATCCTCGATCGTACATCCGTAATAGATCTTTTCGATATTTGCCCAGATGCACGCGAACAGGCACATCGGACAAGGTTCACCTGTCGTATAGATGACGGAACCGGAAAGATCATGATTACCTTCGTTCTTGCAGGCATTCCTGATCGCCGATACTTCCCCATGACAAGTCGGATCATGATCGACCAGTACGCGATTATGCCCTTTTCCTAAGATCTTCCCATCTCTGACGACGACCGCGCCAAACGGACCGCCGTGTCCCTGGCTGATCCCATCAAAAGCTTCTTCGATCGCCACCTTCATGAACGGATCTTCCGTATGGATATTTACGATTGCTTCTTTATTCATCCTATTTCTCCCTTTCTGCTACCGCATATATCAGACTGTCAAAATCAGGAAGAGAAGATGTGATCCCTGATTCCCTGATCTTCAGTCCGTTTTCTTTTAATTCTTTTTCAAATGTCTCCATCGAGACCATCCGACAGGATGTTGCGGTGACATTCACCTTCCCGGATACATGATCTCTTTCCCTGATCTCAAATGCTTCATCCTTGTCAGATTTCATTTGCAATGTTCCATCACCCATGCTGCAGATAAGCACAATACCACCATCTTCTAAATGATCAAAGATGAAACGATAGAACTTTCTTCTGTCCTCATCCTCTGTCAACATATGTACGACTGCCACCGCATAGATCATCCGATATCTTTCATCAAGATGTCCTTTGAGACAATCCAGGATAGAGAAATCCTGACTGTATTCAACAAATCTCCTCTGACAGAAAGCAACAGCTTCTTTAGAGATATCAGTCGCCAGAAGATCGTAACCTTCTTTCAGTAAACGGATCGCATCTCTTCCTTCCCCGCATCCGATCTCAAGGATCTTGTCTTCCTTTGTGATCCCGTATCTTTCGATCACATCTTTTACAATCGGAGTACTTTCGTCAGAGGACCACATATATCCCATCTGATGGATCATCTTATACCGGTCATCATATGCTTCATAGTAATCCCTGAGATCTTTTTCCCACCAGAGATTGCCATCCTGTTTCAGGAAACGGAAACCGTTCCGTTTCAATACATTCTGAGATCTGATATTGTCGGGAAGCGTATCTGCCAGTACCTTAGTGATCCCCAGCTTCTTTCCAAAATCCAGGAAAGCTTTTAACGCCTCACTCATGTAGCCATGACCTTCATAATTTCTATTCAGACCATACCCTATCTCGGTGATCCCATCACGCGGGATGTATTTGAAATCGATGGAACCAATGATGTGATCGTTTTCTTTCAACACGATCAGAAACTCCGTGAAATACAGATAATTTTCAGGATCATCTTCGATCTCCTTTTCCAGTTTCACCAGGAAACTGTTCAAGAGATGATCGAGTTCTTCACCACAATATCTGACTCCGTATCTTTCTTCAAAACGACTCAGATCACTGTTGAATAAGGAAAGGCTTTCCTTCGTATAAGGAAACAATACCAGCCTCTTCGTTTCAATGTGATCTTTCATCAGTTCAAGATTCATGTCTCACTCCGCAAGCAGGTACTTGTCACTTCCGCCTTTCATCGCTTCGCCGATCACGATCGCATATCCTTTTCCAATGATGATCACCGCCTCCATAAAGAGAGCAGATTCCCTGATCGCTTCTTCCAAAGACAGACTCATGCCATCGTAATACGCATCTGTTGAAGCGATATATACTTCTTCATCTTTGTGTTTCTTCAGATGATCAAGAAACACTTTCTGATCAAAGAGATCTATTCCTTCCGCTATGATCTTTTTTGGATCAAGAAGCTGCTTTGACTGATGAGAGAATCGATCCAGTCCCTTATATCTTTTCTTTTCATGAGAAAACTCATACAGGAGTCTTTCCTGTCTGTCTTTTGCGATGAATGTCTCAATGAAATACTTTTCTTTATCTGTCATCATCCTGATACTCTTTGTAAGAAACGCTTCTCGTTCATCTGTTCATTTGTAATGTATTGGCCATCGTGGAATAACGCATATGTCGTCACCGGTGTTGGTGCATTTTTCGCATCTTCCTTGTTATCAATGCGGACCGCTTTGAAAGAGATGCCCTTTTCTTTGGCGACCTCCTCCAACAACGGCACATACTTCCCGTTGAACGGACACTGATCCGTATAGTATAAGACATAACCCATATCATCAATATGAGGATGTCTGGCACACTGCTTGAAGCTCGGTTTTACCTCGTTTGGATCAAAAGGAAGATACCACAATTCAATTCCGTTGTCTGCCTCATCAGAAACTTCAAATCCCTTGTGTTTCAGAAATTTCGGATCAGCCAGGAATGGTTTCTTTTTTGCGGAAGAAAGGATACACAGGCCTTTCTTTCCTTTTTCCTTGCTGTCTCTGATACACTCGTTCAGCAAGTCGCTTGAATAACCGTGTCCCTTGAAGCTGCCGGATACCCACAGACAGTCGATATACATATAGCCATCTGCTTCGATCGGATTCCAGGCATTTTCAGCCGGGATGTATTCAATAAAACACTTGCCTCTTTCTGTACTCTTGAGAAAGACGAGTCCGTCATCGAAACGATCCTTCAGCCAGGCCTTCTTGGAAGAGACCTGTATATCATTGTTGTTGGAGATGGCACAGCAGATGTGTTCCTTCTCGATATTTTCTTTTGTGACTCTGATATATTCCATATGTGCTCCTTAATACTTCAATGATACAAAGATCCAGATAAACGATTTCAACAGATACAGAAACAGTATCCACAGCGGGATCGGCGAATCGATGATCTGCCTGATCATTTCAATACTGTTTCCGGAATAAGGATCGATCAGTTCAAAAGCGATCGCACCAATCGCAGACAAACCTTTCAGATGATCGGGATTTTCGATCTGTTTGGCTTCGTATTCGTTCCCATCAAGAATGAGTACATTCTTTTCTTCATCATAATACAGATCATCCCACTTCTCTTGAGGGATCACGTCATAGACGTGATCAAAGGAATCGATATATGGCGACATCAGCAGGCCTCCTTCAAATGCCGTCGAAAACAGGAAAACAAAGAAGATCACAGGGATTGCGATCAATGAAACGATCTTCCTGAATCTGACCTTTCTGATCAGGAAAGCAAGGAAACAGTGCCCACCGATGATACAGATCATGCCAATCATCAGACACAAAAGAGAATTGCCTGAAGGAAGATAGAACGGAATATCCCTGATCGAAGAGAATATGAATGATGATCCTGATAAAAGAAAGAAAACAGAGAAAACACAAACAGCGATCATCAGAACATGTTTCTTCTTTTCACTTCCATATCTCTCATAGAGAAACAGGGACATAAATGATGTGATCATCATCGTGTACAGGACATCTGCCGAAAAGATCCTTTCATCGATACTCCTGATGGATGTCTTCAGGAAAGAAGAAAGATATTCAGCCCTTCCCGGATCGAGAGGATCATTCATGATCCCATATCCCAGCATCGCATAGAGATGATCATCGTATATGATCGTTGCCGAAAAATCCTCTGACAGATCACGCCCCTTCAATGCGTGATATTCATTTCCCATTTCCCTGAATGCGGAAAAAGTAAACACAAAAACAAACAGCAGGCAGATGACTGCTGCCATCAGCATCAATATTGCGAACAGACTGTTTTTCTTATCCTTACTTTGCATATTCAGCGATCACCCTGCATGGCAATCCTGTGACTCCTTCATATCTCATCGGATAGGTATGAATCACCAGATCCTTGACTTCAGACAGACCGTTCAGATCGCAAAGATTTTCTACGATGAAGACGCCGCCATCAGCACAATACTGATCGTATTGAGTGTGTTCCGATCCCCTTCTGACGCCCGCAAAATCGATACCGATGATCGAGATCTCTTCTTCGATCAGCGCTTCGATCAGTTCCTTGGAAAGCTGTGGGTGTTCATGGCGATACTTTTCCGTACCATAAGCAGCCTGCTTCATAAATCCGCTGTTAAATGCCACAAACATGCCCGGTTCGATCAGATCAAAATCGATATCATCGACATCGATGTCTCTTCCTTTGATATCCGTAACATCGAAAACAACAGCTTTTCTGTTGATATAGTTTAATGGAAAGATCTTATCCATGACATCAAAATGAGTGCCCAGATGTCCGACCAGTGATTTCTTTTCGTTTTCTGCAGCATTGTTTGCCATCTGCGATGTGATTGCCAAAGTGATATCTCTTGTTACTGTCTTTCCTTTGACAGTTTCCACCATTTTGTCTTTCAGCTGCTCAAATCTTTCCAGCAGATCATAGATGCCATCTTCCGATAACACTCCGCGCTTGAGATCAGCAGGAAGTTCACCGGCTTCATCTGCTTCAAAATCGCTCATCCATTCTTCGCTTGTATAGTAAGCTTCCAATCCCTTGACCAGGACTTCACACGCATCAAGCTGCTTCAGGTCACTTTCGATATTGCTAAGTACTGCATTAACCGTATCGAACATCTGTTCATATAAAGTGATTCTTTCTTCTCTGTTCATAACATCTCCTTATGTATCAAACCTGGTAAATTCTACCAGATTCCTGTTGCGGTAATTGAGGTCTTCTCTTTCGGTAAAACCCATCGACTCCCAGAAAGCATTACCGCCTTCATTCCTCTTGAAGACGACCAGATTGACCTTGGCAATATCGTGTTTCTTTAAAGACTCCAGAGCTGTTTCTACCAGGGTTTTGCCGATGCCCTGATGCCTGTATTCAGGATGAACAGCCGTATGGCTGATGTGTCCTCTTCTGCCGTCGTGTCCGACAAGGATGGCACCGACGATCTTTCCATCTTCTTCTGCCACAAAACAGGTATCGGGGTTGCGTTTCAGATATCTTTCGATCCCTTGTCTGGAATCATCGATATCGTTGAGACCCATCCCTTTGCAGGAAAGCCACAATGCATAGACCTTCTCATAGTCTTCTATCGTCATGTTTCGTATCTTCATATCATCATCCTTTCTCTGATAACTCTTCATACATCGCTTCAAACAGATCTCTTAAGAATCCTTTGTTTTCAATATCGTCCACTGCCAACATTTCTTTGGCTCCCTCATAAGGAAGTTCATAGGATGCATCAGGCATCATCTCTTTCGCTGATCTGAGTGGTTTCACAAGGAATCTGTCATCATAGATCCCGCCCATGATCATACCTCTGTAATAGATGATGTATTCACCCATCATCTTCCGATATGAAATGTCTTCCAACAAGGAAAGCTGTTCTAAAGTGTAATTCAGAAAATCTATACTGCTTGCCATATCAGAACTCCTTCTTCATCAAAAGCGATACGATCAAGGATCTTTTCATCATGGAAACAGAATGACCCGCCATGGCTTCCGGTATCCGGATCGATCGGGTTGAACATCAATGTATAGTCACATATCGATGAGGCATGTTTTGTGTATTCCTTTAATTCGCTCTCTTCCCACATCTCAAGAGGAAAACTCAAAAAGACAGGCCATAAAAGCAGATGTCCTTTTTCAAATCTTTCCGGCTGATCCCAGAGATCGCCGCACAAGGCAAGAGAGATCCTTGTATCATTCAAAACAAAGCAAGAAGTATCAGTGCCTTCATCATAGTGATCGTCTGTCTGATCGAATTCTTTCCAGCCTCTGGAGATACGACGATAATTATGTACGATCTCACCCTTATCGATCACGATGCAGGATGAATAGATCTTTTCCTTTTCTCTTTCGATGTATCCCGTCAACAGGGCAACACCATATTCAAGACTCAGATCTTTCAATCGCCCAATGGCTTCACCATCTTGCGTACAGGCAATCTTCTTGTCGATCTCATAATCCCAGCACAGCGAATCAAAGCCCTGAAGGAAAGCCTCCGGAAAACAAAGAAGATCGACTTTGCCTTCTGTTTCCTTCAACGCTCTTTCGATCTGTGACAGATTAAAATCAATGTCTTTGTTTCTGCATCTGTATGAAACTGCTCCGATCCGCATGATATCTCCTTTTTTATGATCCTTATATCCAGTATACTATCGTATTGATTTCCTGAATAATCCATGTCTCTTGCAACAGCAATAGAAATACTGTGTCATCTTCTTTTCTTCTCTCAGACATAGACGAGTTCAAATTCTTCACAGACCAGTTTCATGTTTTCATCGAAGTCCTGATTTATACTCTTCAGTTCCTCTATAAAGAATTCTTCGTGTACTTCTCTCCAGTATTCAAGCGATCTGTCGCCCTCTCCCTCTTTATAAGCGTGTTGAGCAGATACCTTGTTAAAGGATTCAATATACACTCTTGTCGTCTGAATGATACACAAAGCGTTATCTTTGGAATCCAGTATCACACTGTAATCGCCTGCCTTAGGGATCAGCTCGTTATCGTGCTCATACAAAACGAGCGCTGAACAGGTCGCTGTCTTGATCCCTCTGATCACCAGATCCGCAAGTTTATCCGGAGCTCCTCCAAATGCCCAAGCTTCATATTCTCCGCTTAGTCCTGACTTCTTCCATAATTCTTCAGCAGTCATATCTCACCTCAATAAACACCTTAGCGGCAGATCTCCATGAAAACATCATTTTCGTTGCGGTCGTATTCTTTAAAGCCGCACTTGACATAGACATGTATTGCTCTGCAGTTATCCGGGTCTGTCTTTAGAACGATCTTCTTGAGACCCAGATCATTGAAACCATATTCGATCATCCTGCTGATCGCTTCCGTTCCTAAACCCTTATCCTGCATCTTCGCAGTGATCGCAATACCGAGTTCTTTTGAACTTTCATCCACATCCATGTATTCGATGTTTCCGATGAAGTCACCGCTTTCTTTTTCGATCATAGAATAAACGATCTCGTGATCGTCTAACTTCTTCTTGACCCATTCGACCTCATCCTGCTTTGTATAAACCTTCCTGCTTCGGCCGAGGAATCTGTTGACATTCTCATAATCATTGACCATGATCAGATAATCATCCGCAAGCGATTCAGATACTTCCACAAAACTGATCTTCTCTGATTCAAATATCTGTTTCAACATACATTCCCCTTTCTCTTATAAAGCTTCTAATTCTTTTTTCGTATATCCTTTGGAAAACAATACGGTATACCTATCCGTAAATACTTCTTCGCATATTTTCAGTTCCAGATCCTGTCTGTGCCTGAAATGATCGATCAGATCATCTTCTCCTTTTAATCCATTCATCTTTGCATAAGGAGAATCATTAAAGAATCCCATCATGGCAGGAAACCACAATTCGTTTCCATTTTCATCCGATCTTTCTTTTCGTATGACATCGAGATTTGATCTGATGTCCTCTGTTTTCAGATATGCGATCCGATATTCCTTATCCTTGATTGCGTTTCTTATTTCTTTATAGAACTCAATGATCTCTTCATCTGTCATACAGCGAAACAGGATCATGTCTTCAACGATATTCTGAAACAGAGAACATTCAAAGATCATCTGATCCTGATCCCAGGCCTTGAAACGGGAAAGGATGATGGATCTGAAATCCTCATAAGAAACTCTGCCATTATAGATCTCATATCGTTCAAGATCCTGATAGAATCTTCTCTTATCTGTCCTGATCTTTGTATAAGTGACGATTTTCCTGTTTCCTTCAGGATATGTATTCTCTTTTATGATCTGTTTCATATCAGGATAAAGATCCAGGATCTCCTGATATGTCTTTTCATCCAGATAGGCACACCACGCCAGTTCAAGAGGAGAATAATCTCCCTCTTTGAGCAGGATGTGATCCGGATGATCTTCATAGATCTTATGGACAAGGGTAGTCTTTCCGCTTCCCTGTAAACCTTCAACAAAATAATTCATCTTACAAATCGATCCTGTAAACTATTGCCTGCCTGCTTTCTTCAATGCATCGTAGATTTCCGAAAGCCACTCATTGTAGTGATCATAAGGAATCTGCGTCCACCAGTTTAAGAACTTGTTTAAAGTCTCGATGTCTTCATCGATGCTTGTACACTTGTATTGTTCCGGATCCCGATTGACTGTCACGATGTGATTGTCATCATCTTGAAAGTCGATGCGATAGATGCAATGACCTGTCCAGCTTCGATGTGCGAAAAGAGTTGATCCTTCCATATACCAGAACCACTTATCTTCCATTGCCTGAGGAATATTTCCGCAAGCAAGCACAGCCATCTGTTCCTCACTGAAAGATCTCTTAAGAATGAAGGTCTCATTCTTTTCGGGCATATCTTCTCTTTTCCAGTCGTTTCGTTGGGCAACTCTTATTTTTCTTTCTCTCATATATTCCTCCGATCCAGATATGTTTGAATGGTCTGTATCATTTTCGAATGATCATTCTCATTCCACTCCCGCTGCTTTCGTTTGGTACTAATTTAAATCCAAACTTTTCGTAGAATGTTTCTTTCCCTTTTTCCGCAATCAGGTGGATGGAAGTTCTTCCATTCTCGGGTGTCTGCTCTTTCAAATAGTTCAGCAATCGATTCATGATTTGAGATCCGATCCCTTTTCCCTGATAAGCCGGATCTACAACGACATCGCAAATGATGTTATAGATGCCATCTCCAACAACACGGCCCATCCCAACCGGTTTCTGCTCATCAAACACTACCAGAGAATACAGGCTTCTTGATAAGCCTTGTGCTGTCTGTTCAACATTAAAATTCATCCATTCAACACTCGAACGAAGTTCATGATATATCTCTGGCGTTATCGCGTTTTCCTTAAACTCCATACACATACTCCTAATGCAGATCCGGATCTGTCAGTTTCAGCTCCATAATGATCTCATTGCCTTCTACTACACCGGTATGTCTGAATCCGAGTTTCTCATAAAGATTTCGGGCAGCATCGTCCCCCTCAATGTAGCAGAGAACGACCTTGTTGTATTTACCATCGTCTTTCATCATCTGAAGGATCTTGGCGGCAGCCTCATACCCGAATCCCTTCCCCTGATAACGCTGGTCAATGAAGAACTGGCTGAGATGGAACGCTTTGAATTCATCAAGATCTTTGTACATTGCCATACCAACAGGCAGATCATCGTTATAGATAACAAACGCCTGACTTCGATGCTCGCGATAGGCATAAGCTCTCGCAAGAACTTCAGCTCTGTCTGTGACAAATGCGCGCTGATCATCTCTGACACTCAGGTCAAGTCTCCAGTTTTCAGGTGTAATGGTTTCCAGATGTATCATTTCTCTCCTCCATATATTTTGATATGAGTTATTTTATCGTTTCCGGATGATCGACATCTTTGCTTCGATAACACTTTGCTCTCATTCCTGTTTCGTCGTTCTGATCTTGTGACCTTCCTGTATTGCGGCAAATGTAGCAACTGCACTTACAAGTATTCCGCTGTATTTCAGATCAATGAACGATAATGTCAGCGGAAGTATAAACAACAAGATGCCCGTCAGCTTATTCATCGCTGTATGCAAGACAATGATTTCTTTTGCCATGACATATCCGGAGACCAGATTGATCACCTTGATCACAGCGATTACAACGATCCAGATGATAAGCCATTCTGGCATTTGAATAGCCGGGATCAACTTCAAGAGACACACCAGTACCAGAACAAGATCAGCAGCTGTGTCAAGTTTCGATCCTGTTTCGCTGACAGTTCCGGTACTCCTTGCGACCATTCCATCTATCATGTCGCTTAGACCGGCAATGATATACAAAGTATAAAACGCAGGTGAGAATACAGGACAAAACAGTAAGACAATGCTACAGATGATCCGGAAGCATGTGATGACATTTGCCATATTACACAGGTGTCCCAACTTCGATCAGGTTGCCATATGGATCATAGAACCGGATGACTTTCTGTCCCCAGCTGTGAGTCATGATTCTGTTTACATATCTGACATCCGGATAATACCTTTCCAGTTTCTCAACGAATCCCTCTATATCAGGTTCTTCAAAATATAACTCACTGGCATTGTTCTGAGGAATGACGTCCCTGCCAAGAAACTCTTTCCAGTACTTCTCTTCCTGCAACACAAGCCCTTCTGTAAGAACCATATTCCCATCATTATCAAGGATCAATTCAAGACCAAAAAGATCATGGTAGAACTGCCTGGCCTTTTCTATATCTTTAACCACTATCAATACATTCTTCAGTTTCATCACTCACTATCCGCCTTTTCATATTCATTCAGGATCCCTGATAATGTAATGCTTTCGCATCCGCACCAATCTCCATATGATCCTTTCGCCTCGTATCTTTTTCCAAACAGACAACAGTCTCGATGTGTCATATTCTAACACAGATCAACAAACTGAATTTTGTCATACTGTTAACGGTTGTACTTTATTACTGCTGAAGTCAGCAGTGTTGATCCGAGTATTAAGCCGGCTGTCATTGGGATAAAGATGAAAACGGACTGCTTAAAAGCGATACATATTGCAGAAAGGAAAAATCCAATTCCCATGATAAGGACCCCGATTCCAGAGAGTGTACAATACGCTTGTTTGTTCTCTTTACTTACTCTTTCACAATGATAAGTGATGATGAGATCCGATTTTTGTTTTTTCCAGATCTGCCAGCCAAGCTTAACGAAGACTGATCCTGACAGCGCAAATAAGACTCCAGAAATAGCGAACCAAATGTAATCACTCATATTATCCCCCTGCACAGATTCAAATTGGTCAACCTTGTTTCATTTGTTCCAAACTGTCCGTATCCGTCGGTTCATACGGCACTGAGATAAACTTTTTTCTGGTGGTATAAACAACATACCGCCTTAATGGAATCTCGGTTTCGAAACAAATCAAAAACTTGAATTTATTCACCAAAGAATTCTATGATGTTTTCTGCGATTTCTCTGCAGCAATTCTCCAACGCAAAATGTCCACTGTTTACCGGAACGATCCTTGCATCAGGAAGATCTTTCCTGAATGCTTCCGCTCCTGGCCAGATAAAGGATGGATCGTCCTTCCCCCATATTGCCAGCAGCTTCGGCTTGTATGTTCTTAAGTATTCCTGGAATACAGGATACATCTTCACATTGTTCTGATAATCAAAGATCAGATCGGACTGCTTTTCAGCATAATCATCAATGACCGATGCATAATACATATCCAATGAATACCCATCGGGAGATACAGAGCCTTCTTCAGTTCCGTAAGTATACTGACCATAAACAGTTTCTTTGGCAAAGGCACTCTTGTACGACTCTCTTAATTCTGCTGTTGGGTTTTTCCAGTATTCCGCTCTTACGGCCCACTTTGAACCCAGTCCTTCTTCATAAACATTACCATTCTGAGATATGATACCAAGTATCTTTTCCGGATGTTTCAAAGCGATACGGAATCCTATAGGAGCACCATAATCAAAGACATACATATAAAACTTATTGATCTTCAGCTCTTCAATGAACGCATCGCATATTTCTGCAAGATGATCGAATGTATATGCGAATTCTTCTCTGGATGGACTCTCCGTATTTCCAAAACCGGGATAATCCATGGCAATACAATGGAATTTACTTTCCAGCATCGGCATCAGATCTCTGAACATATGGGAAGAGGAAGGAAAACCATGGAACAGCAGCATTACAGGTTTATCATTGCCTCCGCACTCTCTGTAAAACACATTGATTCTTTTTATGTTCGCTATATTGTATTTCATAATAATCTCCTACAAATCCCTATATGCATAATTTATTCGAACTTTTTCAGATATTCCGCATCTTTCGGCTCATACGGCACTGAAATAAAGTCTTTCTTCTGGTGGTATAAACAACATACAGTCTCAATGAATTGCCGATTTGAAAACTAATCGATAAACGGGAATATGTCGAGTCAGCTTTACTGTGTCAGTTTCCTTATTACATGTTCGGCGTAACGTTTGGCAAGGACGTCATCATAGACAATCTCGGCGTTTTCGGAATACTCGCGCATGGCATCTGTAATAAGCGGACGGTACTCCGAAGGCAGGTGTTCGAGCGCCCATTCGCCGCCTTCCTTTTTTGAAAGCACCAGCCCATCTTCTTTATAAGCCAGCACCCTTGCCAGGTTCAAAGTCAGATACATTGGGTATTCCGTTATTTCCTCTGCGGCTCCTTCAACATCAAACCAGATGGAATCCATATAATCACTGCTCGGAACCTCCGCGAATACGTCTTCGATCGGCGCGCCGTAAAGACATTTGCCCCTTTTGTTGATGATCGTAAAGTGAGCCGCGAGGTCTTTATCCGTGCCGTTCATCTCGCGGATATACTCATCGGGAGCTTCTTCAAACCATTCCAGATGACCTGCTGAAAAATGCAACTCATAGGGCGTGGGATAAACAAAGGGCTTGCAAACCTCCCGCAGAACGATGCTCATTTCGATCCCCTTCGCTGGGCCAGATGCATTGAACTGAACTACCATGTCCAAGTATGCTTTTTTTATAGGATCAGAGATAGGCTTATCGACCACAATGATCAGGTCTATATCGCTCTTTTGGGGATTGAAGCATCCCATAACCAAAGAGCCGTGCAAATACACTCCGACCAGATTATCCCGCAGGATCTCCTTTGATTGTTCGACAAAGCTGTTGATCAAGCTGTCTGTCTGCAGCGATTCCATATGTTTCCCTTTCTAAATGCCCGATGTGCTGATATAAGCATACCACACATCGCCCCGGTAAACTGGATAATGTTCGTAATTGCTCCCGGGATTCTT
>JAFYHT010000065.1 GCA_017539025.1 Erysipelotrichaceae bacterium | reverse complement strand
TGGAAATGTCTCGTACTGATCCCATGTTTCTGCCGGATCAGATTCTTCGCTTCTGTGTGAAGCTCATTGACTGACGAAAGACTGTTGCCTTTGTCTGTGGTGAACCGTGTCTGATTTGCGAGAGAAGGTATAACGTCGGAAACGCAGATTTTTCAGTATGATTCTTATCTTTACTTCCTGTTCATTGTCCGTCAGGATGATGATCTGACGTATTAGCTATTCAATGATCAGACTGATCCTTTCGACCGATTCCATGCGGATCAGCTTTTCCACTGTCTTTTTCGGTGTTTCGATCCTGACCAGGAGCCATTCATTATCCGCATCCAGTACCGTATTGGAACCATGCTTTGTATTGCCGTAATTGATGATATCGACATCCTCATGATCTTCCTTCAGATCGATATTCACTTTCTGACCGATATATTCCCTGACTGACTTTACAAGAGCTGTCCTGTCTTCATGATAGGATGTCCCTTTCATCTTTGTCAGTTCTCTTTCCAGATCACTGATCCTGTTTTTAAGACTTGATACCTGCAGATATGCGTACAGTCCGAAGATGCCGAATATGAATCCGAGATATTCCATTATGCGGCCTCCTCAATGATCTCAAGCGGATTGCTGTTGATAATTGTTACAATCAATATATAATGCTCGTACCTTTAAATTATACTAGGATAAGTTTCCCTATCATGCCTGCAGATTCAAAGAAGAACGGATAAGAAAAAAGATCTCGCAAGAGATCTTTTGTTATGCCTGGAAAGAGTGCTGAATCGGTGCTAAATTTAGCACTCAGCTATTGACAGTGCTAACAGAAAGAACTATAACGGAGATGTAAAGGAAATCAGAGAAGATTCCTTAAGGCAATACTTAGGATCCAAACCCTCCATTCCCCTTACTGATACATAGTTCATTACATATGAACAATGAGAAAGTAAAGGAGGTAAATGTACTATGTTAATGCCGAAAGTATTTAGAAGAGAGAATCTGTTTGATGATTGGTTCGACGGTTTTGATCTGATGGACCGTGATATGGAGCAGCTGAACCGTAAGCTTTACGGCAAGCGTTCTAACAGAGAAATGCTGACAGACATCAAGGAACACGAGGATCATTACGATGTCGAGATCGATCTTCCGGGATTCAAGAAGGAAGATATTCAGGTAGAACTGAATGACGGTTATCTGACGATCAGTGCTTCCAAGGGTCATGATGAAGAAGAGAAGAAACACGGAAAGATCATCCGTCAGGAGAGATATTCCGGTATGATGTCAAGATCCTTCTATGTAGGCGATGAGATCACTTCGGATGAGATCCAGGGCAAGTACGAGGGAGGTGTACTGACTTTACATGTTCCGAAGAAGGAAGATAAGGAAGTCGAGCACCAGAACCGGATCATGATCGAATAAACGGACTAAAACCGTAACGGCAGATTAAAAAAGAACACATTGTGTGTTCTTTTTTGTTGTTTAGGAAACGATGAGGTCCATCACTTCCTTTTCGACACCGAACTCATCTATAATGCTTCCCTTGAACGTACTTGGCACCACAGCAGACCCTTCAGAAGGAGAAACAGGTTCTGTTTCAGGAGTATCCTGTCTGCTTTCCTTTTTCAAAGTGATCGCACCAATAAAAGTCCCCGTCAGCATTACGGACAGTATCATAATCATAAGAAAACGGCTCTTGATCCTTATGTTTCTATTATAAACCTTTCTTGGCGGGCCTCTATCTTACAAGCGTCTTCCTCAGGTTTGCGAAGACTTTTTCTTTGACGGATGCATACTGTTTGAGTTCCTCTAAACTCAACCCATCGTAACACAAAGCCCGATAATCTTCTTCTGCCTTATCAAATTGGTCATCAAGCAGCCCTGCAACATATTCATATTCCATCGCTTTGTCGGAAAAAATATCGAGATTGACCAGTTTCAGATGACCGGCAGCGACCAGTTTTGTCAAAGCGAGCGCACAGGAAGCCGGCGAGATCCGGCAAGCCGAAGCGATCTCTTCGATCGATGCGGGTCCCTTTCTCTTGTAAAGGAAATAAAGGATGCCGATATCATTCCCGTCCAGTTCATTCTGATCGGCAATGGCTTTCAGCAGTTGTTCGAACATCACTTCAGAAAGCCTGTCGAACCGCAATTCAAAGGTCATCCCATCATCAAACAGGATCGAAGAACCGTTCTCTTCACCAAGCTTTTTCGTTTCTTCAACGATAGGCAAGGCAAATGCATCGGTACTCACAGCGACCAGAAAACCGTATATGATCGGTTTTCTTGCCTCATAGTCATCCTTATCCAGGATCTGTTTGTAGAAACTGTCATAATAGCGTATTACGCCTGTCTTCATCTTGACCGTGCTCTGTATGTTCAGATTCTTTGCCACAAGGGAACCTTCGCTCTTAACGTAGTAATATACCGGCGATTTCAAAACAAAGATCTTATCCACATGCAGCAGATACTGCAGATTGAATATCGCATCCTCGCTGAAAGATATATTTTCATCCATGATCAGATGATGATCATCGATGATCTTTTTGCGATAGAGCTTGTTCCAGATGACACCATAATAGAAATCTGCCGGAGACAGAAGCATCTTGTCTGCATATTCGGCCAATGTCAGCACACCGCCTTTGCGGATCGAACCTTTTTTTGAGATCTTGTCATCGATCACCCTGTAGAAATCTGCGATGACCATGTCGGCATCTTCTTCTTCCATTGAACGGACAAGAAGTTTCGTGGAATCGAAAGGAAGCCAGTCGTCGACATCGATGAACTGGATATAATCGCCCGTTGCCATCGAAAGACCGACGTTCCGTGTTGCAGAAACACCGCTGTTTTCCTTATGAATCGGTATGATCCTCTTATCCTTTTTGGCATACTCGCTTATGACCTGAAAAGAACCGTCCTTGCTGCCGTCATCGATAACGATGACCTCGATATCCTTATGATCCTGTGCCAATACAGAATCCAGACATCTGGGAATGGATTTTTCTCCGTTATAGACTGGAACGATGATGCTTACTTTGCTCATAGATCCCCCCTATTTAAACAATATGTATTTTTCAAGTGGAAACAGAACGATCAGCTGTACGAAACCCGCCGCATACATCGCGACCGTACGGGCAAATGCCTTCAGATCCGTTTTCATCAATGCGGAAACGACCATGCCCTGCAGCCACGTCGTGAACAGGATCAGGGAAAACAGTATCAGACAGTATGCCGGAAGCGACCACTTTCTGCCCTTTCCTTTAAAGACTGATCGCATGTTCAGAAAATAGCCGAATATATTGGCGATCAGATTAGACAGGAAAAACGGCAGTACATAGCCCCAGGTGACGACACCGTCAACTACATATTTGCTTGGGCTGTCAAACAACGCTTTCGCATCGAAAACGCCCCTCAATGCTTCCGGGAGTTTTTCGGTAAAACCGTCAAAAACAAAAGGAAGTACATTAGCCAGTATCAACTGTACCCCGGCGATCAGCATACCTGTCAGGTTAAATTTGACGAACTGCCAGATCGTATTTCCTTCGAATCTCTTATCCAGTTTTTCGATCCACTTCATTTTTCACCAACATTCTTATTATATGTCTTTATGATGCAAAAAAGAAAAGCGGGCTTTTCAGCCCGCTTCGCTCTTTTATGAAAGGAACGATTAACCTAATTCTACGAAGTACTTGATCGTTCTTACCATCTGAGATGTGTAAGAGTTTTCGTCATCGTATTTATACTTTAATGAACAGTTCTACAAACCGGAAGTTGTTTATTAAACCTTTTTAACCTTAACCAACAACATCATAGGTCTACGCATTTCATTACACATTCCCGGCATACCCATCATATCTGCCGGAGGCATTGCTTCCTCAATAGCCTCAATTTGAAAACCACATTTTATA
>JAFYHT010000064.1 GCA_017539025.1 Erysipelotrichaceae bacterium | reverse complement strand
CTTTGTCTTATGCATCGCCGAATACATGCATCGATAGGATTGTGTGATACACATAAAGACCAAAGAGATCATGACATATTCCAGATACGTCATAGAATATGGTACAAGACTTGGATCGTTCAGATAGAACAGTAAGAGCTTATCGCCTACCGTAAAAGTGACCGTGATCCAGAAAAACGCATTCAATAAAGAAAAGACCAGAAAGATCCCCTGCGTCTTTGCCATATTCTTGTATTGGGAAGCACCGAAAAACTGTGCACCGAATAACGCAGCACCAGCCTCCAACCCCCACAACAGAAAATCATGGAGGTATAAGATATTATTCGCATTGCCAACGGCTGTGACCATGCCAATGGAAGAAACCATGATCGAAGAAATGATCGATCTGCAGGACAGAAGCAATTGCGACAAGGCACAAGGCAGAGCAACCCTTCCTACCTTTTTATAAAAATCGATATCTGCGATATAGTTCCTCACGTTCATATTACCTATTATACTTCAGTGAAAAAGCATTCTTACTTTCAGTTCAAAAGAAAAGTAAGGAATTCCTTCCTCACTCTCATACTTTCTGAATATATAGTTTTACTGGTCAAATTTCAGATTCAGTCACTTCCTTTTTAGCGACCAAGTATTCATTGAAATCATAATCAAGAAGTTTACATGCCTCTACCTCGGTAGAAACTGCTCCTTTAGAAATAAGTGTTTGAACATAACGAACAATACCAGAATGTTTTTCTTTCAACATTCCTTCCTGCATGCCTTCTTCCCTGCTTTGTCTTGATGCATCTCTGATTTTTTCATATAAGGTCATGTCCGCCCTCCTGATTTTGAATATTTTTTCGTTAATCAGATGATTCTATCACTTGTTTTTTGGCAATCTGATATTCATTGAAATCATAGCCAAGAAATATTCAGGCTTCTTCTTCACTCGCAAAAGATCCATTGGATAGCAAATGGTCAACTGTAGAAAGCATTCTGTTACAATCACCTTTTTGCACACCTATTTCAAGGCCTTCTTGCTTGCCTTTTTCAAGGCCTTTTTGTATGCCTATTTCAAGACCTTCCTGTAAACCTTCTTCCTTGCTTTGCCTTGATGCATCTCTGATCATTTCTTCTAAAGTCATTGTCACACTCCTACGCGATCATATACTGATTAAACATCTGATTCAGTTACTTGCCTTTTTGCAAGCTGGTATTCGTTGAAGTCATAGCCAAGAAACTCACAGACTTCTTCTTCAGTAGCAAAAGATCCATTGGATAACAAATAGTCAACTGTAGAAAGTAGCCTGTCATAATCACCTTTTTGTATGCCTTTTTCAAGGCCTTTTTGCATGCCTATTTCAAGACCTTCCTGTAAACCTTCTTCCTTGCTTTGTCTTGATGCATCTCTGATTTTTTCATATAAGGTCATAGCTGTCCTCCTGAAACTCGGATCCTGATTGAACTGTTCAACTTCATTTTGGATTCTGTGGGTAAAATTGTCAACGGGTTTGCCATCCTTGAGAAAGCTTAGAAGATTCCTTAATTCTTCAGAGAGTGTTGTGTCATTCCCTTCGCAATTGATGACAACATCATATGTTCCATCATCATAGTCAGTAACTACATCGTCGTCCTCTTTCATGCGGAATCTGTAAACCGCTCTTCCCACATGAAAGGGATCTTTTTTACATATAAAGATGACGTAACTGTTCTTGAGATCGTTGTAGTCCTCTCCTCTATTCAGATCATCACAGGTGATGGCAGCCTGATAGTATCTCATCCTTTTCGGCAGATCTTTTACACTGGATGACTGCATTTCTACGTCAAAGATCTCTGTGTCATTTTTCATATAGACATCGAATCTCACAGATCTGGAATCGATCGAATAGTTGAGGATCTTCTGAGGCACGATCACCTCTACATGATCAACTTTTATCCCGAGTATGATTTCGATCAATTCCTTTGCCAGATCGGGATTGTTTGATAAGACATAACAGAACATCAGGTCATTGGTGAAGGGATAGAATACCCATTCTTTGTTTTTTACATTTTTATCAGTCATTTATATATTCCTCCTATATCGTTATTCGCCGAAAACAGGGGCAATACCTAAATGAATTTCAAAAAAGTTGTAAAAAACGTAAATAATCTTTGAGTTTTAGCTAATTTAGCCAACGAAAAAGGAAGATCTAGTCTTCCTTGTTTCTCTGTTTCTCTTTGTATCTTTCTTTACGTTCTTCTTTGATCTTGTTCTGAATGAATTCTCTTCTCTTCTTTCTCTTGATCTGTTCGACCTGCTGATTCTTCTTTTTCTTGTAGTTCGGTTTTACCTTTTCCTTCTTGCGGTAAAGGGTCTTGACGATCTGTTTCTCGTCGAGGTCAGTCTTGATCTGCTTTTTCTTCGTTGGATTGGAAGCTTCCTTCCAGACACCGTTTTTGAATTCTTTTGCCAGGAAATTGACACCCTTCTTGTTCAGATTCCTGATCGCATCCAGATCACTTTCTTTATATAAGAGATAACATGTGCCATCTTTCTCATTCCTGCCTGTCCTTCCTGCTCTGTGCATGTAAAACTGCAGTTGTTTTGGAAGGCCCATAGATATGACATGGGAGATCCCATCGATATCGATCCCTCTGGAAGCAACATCGGACGCGATGACGTAACTGTACTTCTTAGCCTGCAGATCCTTGATGGCTCTTTGCCTGTCTCTGGAATCAAGACCGCCATGGATCAGAAGACATTTGACTCCCTTCTCACTCAGATATTCATAGGTCGCATTTGCCTCGTCTTTGGTATTCGCGAAGATCAGGCAGACATATGGCTTGAATCCCGGAAGGATATCATAGACTACTTCTTTATATTCCTTGTGCTTACAATTGACTAAGACATGGGAAATACGAGGATCTCTCTTCTTGTCTTCAACACGGATGATCTTGGGATTGCTCAGATACTTCTTGACAAAAGCATTGAGTTCTTCCGGGAAAGTTGCCGAGAAGCATAATACTTCCGGATTTTTGACCATATGGGAGAATACCACATCGATATCTTCCAGGAACCCGAATTCCAGTGTCATATCCGCTTCATCGATGACAAACATCTGCACGAAATCAACTCTCAATACATTCGATACGAAAAGATCCCTGATCCTGCCAGGTGTGCCGATGACGATATGAGGAGCATTTTCCATCTTGGAGATGGCCTTCTTCTTGTCTGTACCACCCGATAATAACTGGATGCGCAGATCTTCATAGACTTCCTTCATCAAAAGAGCGTTCTGATAGACCTGATAAGCCAGTTCTCTTGTCGGGACGGAGATGACGACCTGTGTCTTATCGGAAAGCGGATTGATCATCTCCATGACCGGGATCAGATAGGCATGCGTCTTTCCTGTTCCCGTCTTGGACAAAGCGATGACATCCTTATGGGATGAAGTGTATTTCAAAACCTCTTTCTGAACGGCCGTCAGTTCTTCAAAGTGATTCAATTCAATAAACTGTTCAGTCGTTTCTTTTAATTTTCTGTTCATACGCTACTATTTTAACATAGTCTATAATATAGATATGGAAATTAAGAAAGTCATCCCCAGCGGCTATTGTAAAGGTGTTGTCAATGCGATCCGTCTGGCAAAGGATACCAAGGCGAAACATCCAAACGAAAACGTTTATGTGCTGGGCATGTTGGTGCACAATTCTTTCGTTACGGAAGAGCTCTCTTCCTTGGGTATCATCACATTGGATGATTCCAAAAAAACAAAATCCGAACTCCTGGACGAGATCGATGAAGGTATCGTGATCTTTACGGCCCATGGCATTTCCGATGCGATCAAAGAAAAGGCAGTCAATAAAGGATTAAAATATGTGGATGCCAGTTGCGTCGATGTATTGAAAACTCAGAATATCATCAAGGACTATCTGAAAGACGGATATGATGTCATCTACTTCGGCAAGCCCAATCATCCGGAAGCGGAAGCAGTATTATCGATCTCAGATCACATCCATCTGGTCAATAATGAGGACACTTTAAGAAAACTGAATCTGGATAATCCAAAGCTCTTTCTGACCAATCAGACCACGATGTCCTATCTGGAATTAAAAGACCTCTTTGAATTAGCGAAGTCTCTTTATCCTGATATCATCATTCAGGAAGAAATATGTAACGCCACATCCTCAAGGCAGAGAGCGATCTATGAGCTCAAGGATTGCGATCTTCTCTATGTCGTCGGTGATGTCAAATCAAACAACACCAACCAGTTAGTCCAGATCGGCAAGAATCACGGCATTAAAAAAGTCCTGCTGATACAGAGCTTTAAAGATATCGATGATGACGATCTCAAAGACGTCAATAAGATCTATGTGACAGCCGGAGCTTCCACTCCTCCTGCCCTTATCAGTGAAGTGATCGAATACTTATCCCAAAAAACGGGCGATCAGCTTTCTGATTGAGATATCCTTGATGCCAAAGATCCTCTGCGGCAGACGGAAATAGACCGTGATCGCATAATAGATTCCTAACATCAGTATTCCAAGAACCCCCATGATCAGGATATCGATGATCCTGCTGGTATAATCAAACGGGATCAGGGAATGCAAGACATAGGCCGGTAAAACCATGATCAATGACGAGATCAGGATCTTCACAAAACGACGGGAAGATCCTTTTATATTGATCCCGAAGTGATTTCTCAAAGAGACGAAATAAAGTACGATCTGGATCAGATAATAGACACCGGAAGAATAGATCATTCCTGCTGTCCCGAAGAATTTCACCAGCGGGAAGAACGTGATCAGCTTGCCAAAGAAGGAAATGATCAATGCGATGATCGCTTCCTTTCGTAATTTCAGGGACATCATGATCGAAGAAAAGATCGGTGCCACTGTTCCTAAGAAGATCTGGATATTGCTTAAAGCAAACAGCGAAGCTCCCAGATCGAGATTCCTGTTTCCATACATGATGAAGTAGATATCTCTGGCAAAGAAGATAAAGATCATGATCATCGGCATCAGGATGAATATCGATGTATCCAGGATCTGATTGATCTGGGCAGTGATCTTCTTATTATCTCTTTGTTCCAAAGATTCACTCAGATATGGGACCATGCCAGAACCAAAACCGATCGCCAATACCGATGGGATATTTGAGATCTTGGCGATATTTGCCTGTAAGATTCCCGAAGCCAGTTTGGCAGATTCATAGATCTGCGGACCATTGACCTTGGTCATATAGTCCAGGAAGAAAGTCGTATTGATCAAAGGACCGGCTGTGCCCAAGAACGAAATGATCACATATGGAATGCCCAACATCAGGATCTCTTTGAGGATATCTTTCTGATTTAATTCACTCTTCTGCTTCTGATTCTTTGCGAGCTTTTCAACACCCTTTACATCACTTCTGCTTAAAAGTTTCGTATAGGCAAAAGCCGCAAAAGCACCTAAAGATGCTGCAAAGATCGCAATGAAGATCGCCCAGATGTTTTCAAAACCCAGGACTCTGACAAACAGATATGAGAATATGATGATCGAAAAGACTCTGACGAACTGTTCCAGAACCTGAGAAGACGCATAGAGATCCAATCTCTTCAATCCCTGGATGTATCCTCTTAAAGCACTTAAGAATGGAACGATGATCACAGCGATCGCCAGGATATAGAACATCTGTTTCAGATTGGTGATATCCTGTGCCGGTGCTGAAACACCTAAGGATTGTCTGGACAAAGGCCCAGCTGCCAGGATCAGGAACAATGCCGCAAAGCCAGATAGTCCCATGACGATCGTAGTTCCGATCTTTCTTACTAGTAGAACTGTTTTATAGTCTTCCCTTGAATAATACTTCGCAACCATGGCAGCGATCGCAAACGGGATTCCGGCCTGTGATATCTGTAACAAAAGATCGTAATAGGTATAAACGATCGAATAGAATGCCATATTGGATTCACCGGCAATTGCCGAAAGCGGAGAATAATACAGCAATCCCAGAAGCTTTGAAACAAAAATGCCAAAAGAGCTCGTGAGAGCTCCTATCAGCAATGACTGTTTCATCTTCTCTTTATTCACTTTGTTCTCCATAGCTCACATCGAGCTTGAAGTATTCGGATCGTACAGCCGAGAAATCAGAATTCTTGAACTGCACGAAAATGAATAACGTTGTGATCGGATTCTTGGAAACGCCGGATGCGACGATCCCCTTCACATAGCCCTGATCCGGATTGGACTGGTTCGGGACCATGTGATATTCCTTTTCTTCGAATATGCCGACATTGGCAGCCATCTGTGTGCGGTAATCGACACTCTTTTCGATCGCTAAAAGTTCGATATCATACATGGCGATACGTGGATTGTCGATCGTGATGTAGTAGCGGTAACCGTCAGAGATCTTTGCCATCTCAACAGCGATATCGAAGTAATTGGAAGAATCCTGAAAAGTCTCGTGTTCCGAGATCATTTCAATGATATACATGTATCTCTCATCCGGATCTGCTTTCTGCTTGCCATCTTCATTGCAGGCACACAGAGTAATCAACAGAAGGATGATCAGTAAAATCTTCTTCATCTTAGAATTCAACTGCGTAGTAGAACTTCTTGCCCTTTTTGATGATCGTCAGTTCCTCATTGAACGAATCAGCCTTATTCAGCACAAAATTCATATCAGTGACTTTTTCGCCATTGACAGAGATCGAAGATCCCTTGATCAGATCTCTGGCCTCACGGTTTGACTTACAAGCACCGACAGAAACCAGTGCATTAATTAAAGGTGTGCCGTCTTCCAGCTTGCTTCTTTCAAGATCTGCCGTGCCCTGTTTGAGCTCTTCATAAGTCAGATCCTTGAGATTGCCCTTGAAGAAAGTATCAGCGATCTTGACGGCAGAATCATAAGCTTCACTTCCATGTAAGAATGTGATGACTTCTCTTGCCAGAGCCTTGTGTGCTTCCCTGAATTCCGGATGTTCGTTGTTGGAAACTTCCAGTCTTTCGATCTCTTCTCTTGGAAGGAATGTCAAGAACTTCAGGTAATCGATTACCTTGCTGTCTTCGGAATTGATGAAGAACTGATACATCTCATAAGCCGAAGTCTTGTTGATATCAAGCCAGATGGCTTTGCCATTGGTCTTGCCGAACTTCTGACCGTCAGACTTCGTCAGTAAAGGCATCGTAAAGCCATAAGCTTCCTTGCCCAGTTTCTTTCTGATCAGCTCAATGCCGGCTGTGATATTGCCCCACTGATCCTGACCTGCGACCTGCAAGGTGACGCCTCTATTCTGATAGAGATGCATGAAGTCATATGCCTGCATCGTCATGTAGGAGAATTCGGTATAGGTGATGCCTTCATCGAGTCTTCTTCTGACGATATCCTTGTTGAGCATGTATCCGATATTGAAGTACTTGCCGACATCTCTTAACCATTCGATGTAAGTAAAGTCTTTCAGCCAGTCGTAGTTGTTGACGACTTCAAAGCCGAATACCTTCTCGGCCTGTGCCTTGAGACATTCAAAGTTGTGGTTGACTTCTTCCACAGTGATCATCGGTCTTTCCGCATCCGGTTTCGGGTCGCCGATCAGACCGGTACCACCACCGACCAGAAGGATCGGATTGTGTCCGGCATCCTTTAATCTTTTCGAGATCAGAAATGACGAAAAGTGACCGATATGCAAGGAAT
>JAFYHT010000063.1 GCA_017539025.1 Erysipelotrichaceae bacterium | reverse complement strand
TGAAGCTCAAAGTCTTTTTGAGCTTCTTATTATTGTTCTGCCTATGCGGTTGCGGCAGCGAAGCAAGTGCAGAGGAAAGCGGGAAGACGCCTGATGAGCCATTGCCGCCGGAAGAAAGATATGAAGTACCGGAATTTGCGGAGTCGGTATTTGACAAGGATGCCGCTGAAAGCAAGAACGGTGCCTATATCGATCTTTCCCATGTGGAAGAAGGATATGTAGCTGTTTCGGCAACATCGGATTCCAAGCTGAAGTTTCAGGTTCTGACAGATGAGACGTACAATTACGATCTTTCAAAGGAAGGGGATGTGGCCATATTCCCGTTACAGTCGGGAGATGGAAAATATACCTTCCGGGTCATGGAGAACATCTCGGAAAACCGTTATGCGATCATGTTTGAAACTTCAAAGAATGTCAAGATGACGGATGAATTCCAGCCTTATATCCGAAGCAGCAACTACGCTTCCTATACAAAAGATTCAAAGTGTGTGAAACTGGCTTCTTCTTTTTCCGAGAAGTCATCGACAGCGATCGATGTGATCAAACAGGTCTATGAACATGTCTGCAAGAACATCAAGTATGACAAGGTCAAGGCAGAAAACGTCAGATCAGGTTATCTGCCTGATCCTGATGAGACGCTTTCTACCGGGAAGGGGATCTGTTTTGATTACGCTTCTTTGACGGCGGCGATGTTGAGGTCACAAGGGATCCCGGTCAAGGTCATATTCGGTTATGTTTCCAGCAGCAAGGATCCTGTTTATCATGCCTGGAACATGTTTTATACGGAAGAAGAAGGCTGGGTCACGGTTGAGTTCAAGATGAATGAATTAGACTGGACCAGAGTCGATCTGACTTTTTCTGCCAATGGTGCCGATCAGGATTTCATCGGCAATGGCGACAATTATGCGCAAGTCTATCAGTACTAGAGGGAGGATATTATGGCAAAACAGGGAAAACTGAGTCTTCTTGGGATCTCGGCATTCTGCGAAAGCATGGCTTCGATGTTGGATGCGGGGATTGATATCGCTGAAGCGGTATCTTTACTGAAACAGAAGGGAAAATCAAGCGGTCAGCTCAACGAGGGCATCGATGTCATACAGAAAAGCGTTGAAGAGGGCTCTTCTTTGAAAGATGCCATGGTGAAGTCCGAACTCTTCCCTGACTATGTCTTGGACATGGTGGAGGCTGGAGAAGCTACAGGCAAGAGTGAGGATGTCTTCAGAAGACTTTCCGATTACTACGGACGCCAGCACTCCCTAACTGAGAAGATCAAGACGACGATCATTTATCCTTTGGCTATGATCGTTCTGATCATCATCGTTCTGTATCTGATGTTGAAGATGGTATTGCCGGCATTCTCCGATGTCTATGAGACTCTGACCGGTTCTTTGAGCGAAAGCAGTTTTGCCTATATCGATTATGCCTTCCTGTTCTGCCGTATCGCTTTTGTGGTCATGATCATCCTGGTACTGGCTGTCATTGCCTTATATTTCCTGTACAACTCTTCCTTGAAGGAAAAGATACAGAAGCTCTTAAGTATCATTCCGGGTTTCAGATCCATCATGGAGAACCTGGCTTTATATCGCTTTACTTCTGCTTATGAGGTCTATCTTTCAAGTGGATCCCTGCAAGATGAAGCTTTGGAGAAGGCTGCCGTCATGGCAGACTACGATCCGGTACGCACGAGGATCGATGAGTGTGGTAAAAGGATGGCGGAAGGCCATGGTTTTGCGGTCAGCGCAAATGATTGTGAATTATATGAACCGATCTATGCGAGAATGTTGATCCCGGCTGAGAAATCAGGCAATACTGAAAGTACTTTAAACAGGCTGGTCGATCTTTTATCCGACAGTGTCATGGATAATGCTGACCACATCCTGAATTCTTTGGAGTCCGTACTTTCAGCTGTGCTGATGGTCACGGTTGCGATCGCTTTGTTAAGTGTCATGTTGCCGCTGATCGGCATCATGAATTCGATAGGATAGGATATGTATCACGACAGTTACAGAAAAACACTGTTAAAGATCATTGCGGCACTCTGTGTTTGTGTGCTGGCTTTTTCTGCATACTCTTCTTTCAGATCGAGATCTGAAAAAGATCTGAGTGAAGAAAGTGCAGAGGCGATCAAAGAGGCGATCGAACATGCGGCACTTCAGTGTTATGTCATTGAAGGTGCTTATCCGGTCAACCTTGAATATCTGAAAGAGAATTACGGTCTTACGATCAATGAGAAGAATTATTATGTCGTTTATAACGCTTTTGCGGAAAACCAGCTCCCGGATATCCGTATCGTCAGGAAATAGGAAAAGATGAACAGAAAAGAAAATTCAAAAGAATTCAGTTTAATGATCATGACGGCTTTCTTCATCATGAGTTTTCTGCTGCTCGTGATATTCGGAACCGGAATCTACAGGAATATCTCTGTTTCCAGAGAAGAGAGTTCTCTTTCAAGGACTCTGTCATCCTATCTGCATACGGCTTCCAAGATGAATGAGGCCGGTATCTATTCGGAAAATAGGGATGGAAAGCTGGTACTGGTCATCAAGGATTCCGATACCGGTTATGGCAACCGCATCTATCTCCACGAGGGTTATCTCGTAGAGGATTTCGGAAAACTGGATGATCAGCTGTATCCTGATTCCGCTTTAAAGATCGCGCAGACTTCTGTCTTTGAGATCGAAAAAATGAATGAGGATCTCTTGAAAGTAAAGACGAGTGATGGCGATGTCTATATCACTCTGATGGAAGGAGAAGGACGATGAAGAGGAAAAACAATCTCGGACTTGAGATTGTAGCTATCCTGGCTGTCTTTATCATGTCCATTTCCATCCTGAGCAAGGCTTTCGTTTCAGCCAGATCGAAGAGCGTTGATGCGGCAAGACTTTCCGATGCGGTGACTCTGGCTTCCAACGGGGCTGATGTGTTCTTATCTTGTGAAGATGATAGGCAGATTTATGAGATCTTCAATGAAAACGGAAATGCGAAGTTAGGCGATGATGTCACTGCATGCTTTGATGATGATCTCAAAGCAGATCCAAACGGTGCGTTCCGTATGGATATCATTACAAAAGAAAATGGTGATTTCATCGATGCGGATATCGTGATCTATTATAGAGATGTAGAGTTATACCGAATCAATACCGGTAAAGGAGCTACGCGATGAATACGGGCAGATTAAGACTTGGCATGTTGTCGATATTGCTGACAGTGATCGTGATCTGTATGGCCGTTTTGTCTCTGCTTTCTTTTGCGACTTCTTCAGCGGATATGCGTCTGGCAAACCGCTATGCAAGAACGGTAGAGATCCGCTATCAGCTGGAAAAAGAAGGAAGGAAACTTCTGGAAGAACAAGGTGCAGTAAATACGGAAATATCGATAGAAGACTACAAGCTCGTCATTGAAACGGATGAGAGCGGAAATATCAAGACCTGGTGCATTGAGAAGATCTGGCAGCAGGACGACAGGATCGATGGTTTATGGGAGGGATGAATATGAATATTGAAGAAATTCTGAAAAGCGCAGTTGAAGCGGATGCATCGGACATCTTTCTGATCGCAGGCTTGCCTTTGACATATAAGTGTAACGGCAGCCAGAACAGAGTCGGAGATAAGATGCTTCTTCCGGAAGATATAGAGGAACTGATCAGGCAGATCTATACGGTTTCCAGAAGAGAAACGGATAATCTCGACAGAAAGATCGATGATGACTTTTCTTTCTCCATCTCCCATCTGGGCAGATTCCGTGTCAATGCCTTCAGACAAAGGGGTTCTCTGGCTGCAGTCGTCAGGGTCATCAAATTCGGTATCCCTGATCCGGAAGAAATGAATATTCCGGAGAGTGTTTTGTCTCTGGCAGATTACAAGAAAGGCCTTGTTTTGGTGACGGGTTCTGCCGGTTCGGGTAAGTCGACAACTTTGGCCTGCATGATTGACAGGATCAACAGGAACAGATCCTGCCATATCATCACGATGGAAGATCCGATCGAATACATCCATCGCCATGACAAGTCGATCGTAACACAAAGAGAAGTATTCATCGATACACCGGGTTATCTGGATTCCCTTCGTTCCGCACTAAGAGAAAGCCCGGATGTCATATTGCTTGGTGAGATGAGAGACTACGATACGATCTCGGCTGCGATCACAGCTGCCGAAACGGGAACCTTACTGATCTCGACACTTCATACTTCTTCAGCAGTCAATACGATCAACAGGATCGTCGATGTCTTCCCGGCATCGCAGCAGCATCAGATCAAGATCCAGCTTTCCCAGATCTTGAAGGGCATCGTAGCCCAACAGCTGGTTTCAGGTGTGAATGGTGAACTGATCCCGGCGTTTGAAGTGCTCAAGATCAATTCTGCCGTTCAGAACATGATCAGAGAGGACAAGCTGCATCAGCTTCCTTCCGTCATGCAGTCATCGGCAGCTGAGGGGATGTTTACGATGGATAATTATCTCTTCGAACTGTATAAGAAGGGCAAGATCACAAAAGAAGAAGCTCTGCTGTCATGCGTCAATTATGATGCTTTGAGCAAGAAACTATAAAAAAAGAAAGCCGGGAACGATTTCCCGGCTTAGCTTTTCTTAAATAGAACTGTTTCTTCTTTCATCGATATTTTTGAGACCTGATAGCCATAGTCTGTCAGTTCTTTTTTATATTTCAGAAAGGAGTGATCGATAGGGATCCCTGAGATCTGCTCTATCTGTTTGAATGTCAGCTTGAGGACGTCTTTGTCTTCGTGCCGAATGTATTCCCATAACGGGGAATACTTGCTCACTGTGCCTTGACTTCAGCGAATCCCAGATCTGCTCCGGCGTTGAAGTTTCTGGCATTTTCCATCGTCTGAACGGCGATCGCCTGCATTGCTTCTCTGGTGAAGAATGCCTGGTGAGAGGTCAGGACCAGCTGTGGGAACATCTGCAGTCTGGCAGTGATGGAGTGTGGCAATGCTTCATCGGATCTGTCGGTGTAGACGTTTTCGTCTTCGCCTTCATAGACGTCCAATGCGACTGCCTGGAACTTGCCTGCCTTGAGTGCTGAGATCAGCGCTTCGACATCGATCAGAGGTCCTCTTGCGGTATTTACCAGCATGACGGTGTCTTTCATCTTGGAGATCGTTTCATCATTGATCAGGTGGTAGGTTCCGCCTTCTCCCATGATGAGTGGTGCATGCAAGGAGATCAGGTCTGCCTTGGCAAGAAGTTCATCTTTATCGACATAGGTCAGAAGTCCTTCTTCTTCCAGTTTTCTGTTGGGGTAAGCATCCCAGCCCAGAACTGTCATGCCATAGCCCTTGGCGATCCTTGCGAAACATTCGCCGATCTTGCCTGTGCCCATGACACCGCAGACTTTGTTGTGTAAGTCAACACCCAATAATCCGGAAAGGGCGAAGTTGTTTTCTCTGACTTTGCGGTCTGCTCTGTGCAGTCTTCTGTTTGCTTCCTGGATGATCGCCATTGCGTGTTCCGCAACTGCGAATGGTGAGTATGCAGGAACTCTGGCGACTTTGATGCCGTATTCCTTGCAGGCTTGTAAGTCAACGTTGTTGAATCCTGCACATCTTAATAGGATCAGTCTGATGCCTTCTTCATGTAAGACATCGATGACTTCTTTCGGTGCTTCGTCGTTGACGAAGATACATACCGCATCATGTCCTCTGGCCAGTGAAGCTGTTTCTAAAGTCAGTCTTGACTCGAGATAGTCGATATCGACATTGTAGGTTCCCGGGCCTTTTTCTTCTTCCAGTTTTGTGAAGAAGATGCGGTCATAGTCTTTGGTTCCGAAGAAGGCGATCTTTAATATCCTTGTTTCGTTTTCTTCGATACAGTCCATGCAGACGACTTCTTTTACCTTTGGAAGGTCTTCTTCTTCATTGAAGCCTTCGACAGTAACGTTGAGGACGTCGTCTTTCTTGGCGTTGAGGGCCAGGATCTGAAGTACATCGTTGCCGTTGGCAGTCTTGCCGTTACATTCGATGGTGACAGAGCTCTTGAGTCCGACACACAGCTGTGCGATCAGCGCAGCAGGTCTGGCATGAATGCCGATCGGGTTCTCTACGACGCAGCGGAATTGTTTCATATTGTTGTCTCCTTGTTTCTTCACCTAAATATTATCATATGAGATGTGTTTTCTTTGTGATGACAGTCATAAAAAGAGACTTTCGTCTCTATTTGTAATAGAAATATTCTTCACAGCTTTTCGGATCATCGATATCGTCCAGGAATTTTTCGATCATGCGCGGTTTTCTGAGCACAACGGCTCTTCCTCCCAGTTCCAGCATCGGTTTGGCATCGACATCATAGCGATCACCGATCGAAAGGGTCTCTTCAGGGGATACCCCATATTCCTTCATGATCCTGTCCATCAGGATGGCTTTGCTTGGGGATTTATTTTCTTTTTCGTTGCAGACGATCTGATCAAAGATCTCTTCCGATACACCAATCTGATTCAATACATGAGAGACATTGACTCTGGTGTTGTTTGTCAGAAGGACCAGAGGTGCGATCTGCGAGAGTTTTTTCAGGATCTCTTCGCTCATCGCCTTATCTTTGATGATCAGGCGATATCCGAAGTGTTCGCTGCGGTAATTGTCCCAATGGAAGACATCGACGAAGCGGGACAGGAAAAACTGCGTGGTCGATCTGGCGTCCGGCGCAACATAAGGATAGATGTGATTGTCGTTGAGGATCTTTTCCGCTTCTTCTTTGTCAAACTCATAGAATTCCATCAGGTATTTTACGGATGTATTGAAGCCATCTTCAATGAGGTCAGACATGTCGTAAAGCGTTCCATCCATATCGATGATGATCAAACTGACTTTTTTCATTCGAACTCTCCCTGATTCTATTTTATAATAAAGTTGATGTTGGATATTGTAATAATTGGTGCCGGTATCACCGGTTCCTTGATCGCTCATCGTCTGAGCAAATTCGATTTGCGGGTTTTGGTTCTGGAAAAGGAGAGTGATGTTGCGGAAGGTGCTACCGGAGCGAATTCAGCTATGGTGCATTCTGGACATGATCCGAAGCCCGGTTCTTTTAAATGTAAGTACAATCTGGAAGGAAACAGGATGTTCCCTGACCTTTGCAAGGAACTTCAGGTCGCCTATGTACCGATCGGCGCTTTTGTTGCGGCCGGATCTCCTGAAGAGGAAGAAAAACTGGAAAACCTTGTAAAGCAATGCGAAGAAAGGAATGTTCCTTACGAGATCTTAAGCGGGGAAGAGGCCAAGAAACTTGAGCCGAATCTTGCGGATCGCATCAGCAAGGTCCTTTCGCTTCCTACGACCGGTATCGTCACTCCTTGGGAAGTCACGATCGCTGCTATGGAAGAGGCGATCTTGAATGGCACTGAACTGAAACTGAACTATGAAGTAAAAAAGATCGAAAAGAAAGATGATCACTTCATCATCAATGATGAAATAGAAACAAAGATCATCATCAACTGTGCGGGTGCGCATTGCGATGAGATCACTGAGATGTTAAGAGAAAGTCCATATCATGTGCAGACAAGAAAGGGTGAGTATTTCGTTCTTGATCACCTCAATGGCACATTCGTCAATCATGTCATCTATCCTGTTCCGGGTCCTAAGGGCAAGGGTGTTCTGGCTGTTCCGACAGTCCATGGCAACGTCTTATTGGGTCCTAACTCCGATGAGATCGAAGACAAGGAAGACGATTCGACCGGAAGTGGTCTTGATTTTGTCAGGACACAGATCTCAACGACAATGAAGAATATCCCTTTCCATAAGATGATCCATACTTTCGCAGGTCTTCGTCCTCATATCGATCTGAGGGATTTCTATATTCAGGAAGATGATCAGATCAAAAACTTCGTCCATGTGGCGGGAATTGAATCTCCAGGATTAAGTGCTGCTCCGGCGATCGCGAAAGAAGTCTGTGACAATATCGTTCTTCCAAAATTTGCGGATGCAAAGGAAAGAAAAGAATATCTCAGAAGAAAGCCGTTCATCAACATGGAAAAGATGAGCGAAGAAAAAATAAATGAACTGATCAAAAAAGATCCTTCATTCGGAAGGATCGTCTGCCGTTGCGAAAAGATATCAGAAGGACAGATCAGGGATGTCATCAACAGGAAGTGCGGCGCAAGGACGATCAAGGCCGTCAAGATGAGATGTCGTCCGGGTATGGGCAGATGTCAGGGCGGTTTTTGCGAGCCTGAGGTCGTTAAGATCCTGGCCAGAGAACTGAATGAAGGTATCGATGAGATCAGGCTGGACAGACAAGGTTCCAATGTCCTTGTATCAATGGCCAAGGAGGAACTATAATGGAAAGACATCAGCTCGTCGTCATCGGCGGCGGTTCGGCAGGGATCGCCGCAGCGCTTGGCGCATATGAAAACGGATTGACCGACATCCTTGTCATTGAAAGAGAAGCCGAATACGGCGGTATCTTACAGCAGTGCATCCACAATGGGTTTGGCCTGCATACATTCAACGAAGAACTTTCAGGTCCTGCTTATGCGGAAAAGTATTACGATCTGATCAAGGATAACGAATGTATCCGTTTCGTCTACGAAACAGTCGTCACTAAGATCGATGACAAGATCGTGACTGTACAAAGTAAGGAAGGCTTAAGACAGATCGCAGCGGATGCGATCGTGTTGTCGACCGGGTGCAGGGAAAGACCTGCCGGTGCTATCGGCATGAAGGGCAATCGTTGCGAAGGTGTCTATACAGCAGGAACTGCACAAAAGTATCTCAACAAGGAAGGTTTTCTTGTCGGAAAGAAAGTATTTATCTTGGGCTCCGGAGACATCGGGCTGATCATGGCCAGAAGGATGACTCTGGAAGGGGCAAAGGTCATCGGTGTTGCCGAGCTGCAGCCTTATTCCAATGGCCTTGCCAGAAACATCAAACAGTGTCTGGAGGATTTTGATATCCCGCTTTATCTCTCTCATACCGTTGAATCGGTCCATGGTTCTTCAAGACTGGAATCCATCACTTTGATTGAGGTGGATGATCACCTCAAAAAGATTGAGGGTTCTGAGCAGGAGATCGAATGTGACTGTCTCTTATTATCGGTCGGACTGATCCCGGAGAATACCCTGATTGAAGAACTGGGCGTGAAGATCGATCCTCGTACCAGAGGTGCAGTGGTTGATGACCGCTATATGAGTTCTGTGGAAGGAATCTTTGCCTGCGGTAATACCTTACACGTACACGACCTGGTCGACTATGTTTCCATCGAGGGAAGAAAGGCCGGCAAGTCTGCTGCGGATTATGTTTTAGGCAGACTGAGTGATGGCGAAGTGATCACTAACAGCGTATCCAATGGTGTCTCCTATATGGTCCCGCAGTCTTTCCATAAGGGAAGAGATCTTGAATTCATGTTCAGAGTCAACAGAGTATTCAAGGAGTGTTCTATCCATGTCTATGGACAGGGCCTGGACAAGAAGATCAGGAAACTTGGCATCGTTCCAAGCGAGATGCAGAAGGTGATGCTGAAAAAGGAAGAATTGGAAGGACTTACAGGTGAGCTCAATTGGGAGGTGGTTGAATGAAACTGATCTGTATCAACTGCCCGCGAGGCTGTCATCTGGAAGTGGAAAAGGTCAATGATGAGATCAAGGTGACCGGCAACGCCTGTAAAAGAGGCCTGACTTACGCGATCAATGAACTGACCAATCCTTTAAGGACTGTAACGACGACCTTGCCGATCGATTCGATCGATCACAGAAGGATCCCGGTCATCACATCCAAACCGATCCCTAAAGGCAAGATCATGGATATCATGAAGGCTCTCAAGGGTGTAGAAGTAAAAGCACCTGTCAAGATGGGAGGTGTCATCGTGAAGGGTGTCATCGGTCTTGATTCCGATATCATCGCTTCCAAAAGCATTCTGAAATGAAAAAACTGTTTTCTGTTTTACTGATATCGATACTCTTATGCGGATGCATGAGTCAAAGAGAAGATTACTATATCTTTTCTTTTGATGACTTTACGATCACTCCGGGTTATGACAATGTCGAATTCATGAAGCTGATCTTTGATGTGGATCTTCCGGATCGTCTTTCTGCAGGAGAAACACTGAAGGACCAGGATGTTTTCTTCTGGAATTCGTATTTTGCGGATATCGATGTCACAAATCAGAAAAAGGAAGAGATAAGGATCAACGAGGCTGTTGTCAGCAGACTGATCTTCTATCTCAGCAATTATCCCGCTTCTGTCTACAAGATCGGCAATATCGAACTGAGTGAAAGTGTGAAAGAAAACTGTCGGATCTTTGAAGGGGAATACATCGAACGGAATGGTTATGCCTGTGCTTTCGGCAAGAAGAGTGCAGGAAAGAATAATGTGGTGATCCTGTATGGAGATATCTTCGGGATCGACCAGGATAAATTGGATCATGTCGAGATCTATGTTGAATGATGCCAGAGCGATCTGTCTGAATGCGATCGCAAGCTGTCTTCCTGAAGAGGGCGTAAAAAAGGCACTAAAAGATCTGAATATTCAAAAAGAAGTCTGTCTTGTTTCTGTCGGCAAGGCAGCTTTTTCCATGGCTAAGGCAGCATCTGAAGTATTGAAGATCAAAGACGGCGTTCTGATCTCCAAGTACGGACACATCCCTTATGAACTTGATGGGATCAGATCCTTTGAAGCAGGTCATCCCGTTCTGGATGAAAACAGTATCCGGGCAACAGAGGAAGCGATCAGATTATGTAATGGTCTCAAGGAAGATGATATCGTCGTATTCCTTTTATCGGGTGGCGCCAGTGCGCTGTTTGAAAGCCCGATCGTTGATCTACACGAGTTACAGGATCTCAATGAACAGATGTTGAGAAAGGGTTTAAGTATCTTTGAGATCAACACGATACGAAAGAAGCTTTCCAAGGTGAAAGGCGGCAGATTTGCGGATCTCTGTGCTCCTGCCAAGGTCTATTCGATCATCTTGAGCGATGTCTTATCCGACAGACTGGATACGATCGGATCAGGTCCAACGGTGAAGGATGAAAGTGATCCTGATGAAGCATTATCTCTGATCGATGAATATGGAATCGTGATCTCTGATGAGACAAGGAAAAAGATAAAAGAAGTAAAAAGTGCTCAAGCTTCCAATGCGGAAAATATCGTGATCGGTTCCGTAAGGATCCTTTGTAAAAAGGCAATGGAAGAAGCCGAGAAGCTTGGCTATGATCCGATCCTGATCGATGATCACATCGATATCGAGGCCAGAGATGCCGGAGATCTTCTCTATCAGGAGATCTTGCGATGCAAGGGAAACAATGAAGATATCGCGCTGATCATGGGTGGTGAGACGATCGTCCATGTGAAAGGAAGAGGAAAGGGTGGAAGGAACCAGGAACTGGTATTCTCACAGATCGAGAATCTCAGGGGGATGGATGATGTCCTGATCATGTCTGTAGGGTCAGATGGGACGGATGGTCCGACAGATGCGGCAGGAGGATACATCGATGGCTCTTCCTATGAAAAGCTGATCAGACAGGGTCTTGATCCATCTGAGATCCTGAATGACAATAACTGCTACTACGGACTGCAGATGATCGATTCACTGATCATCACCGGTCCGACGGGTACCAATGTGAATGATATTACGATCGCTCTGATCAAGGGAGGTGTATGATGAAGAAATTTGTAAGGATCATATTGTGTCTGTTTCTTGTCTTAAGTCTGTTTGGCTGTTCCAATCAGACAGAAGAAACACCTGCTGATAATACGGAAGAAACGCAGGTCAATGAGACACAGACGGTTTCCGTGATCGAAGGACCTGAGAGTTTCTATGAGACGAAGAGGTCGGATTACGGTTACATCATGATGTATGACAATCCTGCTGCAGCAAAGGCATATCAGAAGTACAGGGATTTCTCCAATCGTTTCTTGTACAACGCGGGAAAGGATGGCAATCAGATCGTTTCTCCTTTGTCTCTGTACTATGTTCTGGCGATCCTGGCAAACGGTGCTGCCGGAAACAGCAGGGCTCAGATCGAGAATGTCTTAGGCATGTGTACGGATGACCTCAATCATTTCCTGAAGGATGTCGATGAAACTGATCTGAGAGGCTATGAAAGGATGTATGGCAAGGCAAATGCCTTGTGGTTCAATGTGGCCAAGGGACTGTCTTTACGGAAAGACTTCTATGAGACAGTCGTTGAATACTATGGTGAAAGCATCGATCAGTATGATTTCTCTGATCAAAGCGGATTGGTGGATCAGGCAAATGCCTGGGCAAAGAAGAATACCGATGGTCTGATCGATCATGTATTGGAAAACAATGATGTCGATGATTCGACGATGTTTCTGGTGTTAAATGCACTGGCTACCGGTTCGAACTGGATGTTCAAGTTTGATTCCAAGGATACCAATTATCAGGAGTTCAACAACTATGATAGATCCGTGAGTCTGGTCGAGATGATGAATCAGCAGCTGGATGGCTACTGGAGCGATGGAAACAGTGAAGGTTTCGTCAAGATGCTGGAGAATGGTCTGAATTTTGTGGCCATGATGCCAAAGACCAATATGGATATCTATGACTATCTCAATACGATGGATCCGGATGCGATCAGCCGTTTCATGTCTTCTGTCATCTATGATGAGAATTATGAAGAGACGAAGACCGGTTGGGGTTGTGCAGCGGATTACCACTTTACGAATCTTTCTTTCCCGAAGTTCAAATATGAAAAGGAATACGAGCTCAAGGAAGTCTTGAGCAAGATGGGTCTGGCCGAGATCTTTGACTTTCAGACTTGTGATTTCTCCAATATGGCAACAGGTGATGAAAAGATGGTTTCATTGCTGGAGGTCAAGGATATCAAACAGAAGTGTACGATCGAGGTCAATGAAGAGGAGGTCGTTGCGGCAGCTGTTACTGTTGCGGTAGGCGGACTTGGAGCCGGCGGTTGTGAGATGAGGAAAGAGATCTATCATGATATCGTCTTTGATCATCCATTCGTCTTCTTCATCGTTGAAAACGGCGGTGAACTGGCGATGCCTTTGTTCATGGGTGTCGTGACAAATCTGGGTGAGCCGATCGAAAAGGCAATGAAGATCGAGAACATCACCGGCAAGATCAATATCCGTTCCATTCCTTCTACCAAGGGCGAGAAACTGGGTTTCTTCAACAAGGGTGAGACATATTACAGCTTTGAAACAAAAGAGAGCGAGGGATATACCTGGTATCGGATCGGTGAGGATAAATGGGTCGCCGATAAGAACGGTGAATGGATCAAGGTCACCCCGCACTAAAAAGTACCCGAACGCATCGTTTCGTCTATACTTTTTGGCAAAAATGATGTAAATTGAAAGTACAAAGAGATATCGGGGAATCGTGTTCCCCTTCAAGGGAATCTGATCCGATTTATGAGCTGATGACATCTGTATTTTGTGCACCTGTTGTCAGCTTTAATTGATATCATCTGTTACTACACTGTAGCCCATGAAGAGAAAGGAGAAAAAATGATATATTCTCATGAGGTCGAATTGATGTGCCCTGTCTTACAAGGCGCAAATCATGGTGCAGCACCCATTCCTGAGGAAGGAAAGTGGGTGCAGGCAAAGGAAGTAAAAGACATTTCCGGTTTCACACACGGAATCGGCTGGTGTGCTCCGCAGCAGGGAGCCTGCAAACTGTCGCTGAACGTTAAGGACGGCATTATTGAAGAGGCTCTTGTAGAGACGATTGGCTGTTCCGGTATGACACATTCTGCCGCTATGGCTGCAGAAATCCTGCCGGGCAAGACGATTCTTGAAGCTCTCAACACTGACCTGGTCTGTGACGCCATCAACACTGCAATGAGGGAACTCTTCCTTCAGATCGTTTATGGCAGAAGCCAGAGTGCTTTCTCTGAGGACGGCTTAGTTGTCGGTGCTGGTCTGGAAGACCTGGGCAAAGGCTTAAGATCTCAGATCGGTACGATGTATTCTACAAAACTGAAAGGCCCAAGATATCTGGAAATGACTGACGGTTATGTCACAGGTATTGCTTTGGATGAAAACAACGAGATCATCGGTTACAAATTCGTCAATCTTGGCAAGATGATGGAATTCATCAAGAATGGCGACAGCGCAGATGAAGCTCTGAAAAAAGCAAGTGGTCAGTATGGCAGAGTTGATGATGCAGCTAAGATCATCGACCCGAGGAAGGAGTAAAATATGGCATTATTTGAATCCTATGACAGAAGAGAAAAACAGATCCTGGATGTCATCAAGCCATTAGGGATCAACTCTATTGAAGAATGCAGAGAGATCTGCAAGGCAAAAGGTTTCGATCCATATGAGATCGTAGGTAAGATCCAGCCGATCTGTTTCGAAAATGCGAAATGGGCTTATACAGTTGGCTGTGCCATCGCTTTGAAGAAAGACTGCAAGAGAGCAGCTGATGCTGCAGCAGCGATCGGCGAAGGCTTACAGGCATTCTGCATTCCTGGTTCAGTTGCTGATCAGAGAAAAGTCGGTCTTGGCCATGGCAACCTGGGCAAGATGCTGTTAGAAGAAGAGACTGAGTGTTTCGCATTCTTAGCAGGTCACGAATCATTTGCAGCTGCTGAAGGCGCTATTGGTATTGCCGAGAAGGCCAACAGAGTCAGACAGAAACCATTAAGAGTCATCCTGAACGGTTTAGGCAAAGATGCAGCTCAGATCATCGCAAGGATCAACGGCTTTACTTATGTAAAGACTCAGATGAACTACTATACTGGCAAGGTTGAAGAAGTCAGCAAGACTGCTTATTCAAACGGCCCGAGAGCGAAGGTCAACTGCTATGGTGCTAACGACGTTACAGAAGGCGTTTCAATCATGTGGAAGGAAAACGTTGACGTTTCTATCACAGGTAACTCAACCAACCCGACAAGATTCCAGCACCCAGTTGCAGGTACTTACAAGAAGGAAAGACTCGAGGCTGGCAAGAAGTACTTCTCAGTCGCATCTGGTGGTGGCACCGGAAGAACTCTGCACCCGGATAACATGGCTGCAGGTCCAGCTTCCTATGGTATGACTGATACGATGGGCAGAATGCATTCAGATGCACAGTTTGCCGGATCTTCATCCGTTCCTGCACACGTTGAAATGATGGGCTTCTTAGGCATGGGCAACAACCCGATGGTCGGTGCTACTGTTGCATGTGCAGTTGCTGTAGAAGAAGCAAACAAATAAGGGATCTTTAAAAGGTAGTTTAAAAAATCATAGGGTTTCACAAGGTGGTCACCTTTAAGAAATCGTAGGGTTTGATTGAATTACTGACAATAAAGGACGCTTAAGGAAAGTGGACTTATCCACAATCCCTGGCGTCCTTT
>JAFYHT010000062.1 GCA_017539025.1 Erysipelotrichaceae bacterium | reverse complement strand
GGCGGTACGCATGAAGTCGGATATAAGACTGCTTTTACCAAAGTCATCAATGAATTTGCCAGAGAAGTCGGATTACTGAAAGAAAAAGACAAGAACTTTGAAGGTGCTGATGTCAGAGAGGGTCTGACTTCCATCATTTCCTGTGCAGTTCCTGAATCAATACTGCAGTTTGAAGGCCAGACAAAAGGGAAGTTAGGTACACCTGAAGCCAAGACAGCTGTCGATAATATCGTTTCCGAACAGCTGACTTATTACTTACACGAGAATAAGGAAACAGCTACTCAGCTGATCAAGAAGATACAAAGAGCCGCATTGGCTAGAGAAGCTGCCCGTAAGGCAAAAGATGAAGCCCGTAGCGGCAAGAAGTCTTCTGCCAAGGCCAAGGAGATCTTAAGTGGAAAACTGGCTCCTGCTCAATCAAAGGATTCTTCCAAACTGGAATTATTCCTGGTCGAGGGTGATTCTGCCGGCGGTTCCGCCAAGAAGTGCAGAGACTCTTCTTTCCAGGCGATCTTGCCTTTAAGAGGCAAGGTTTTAAATACCGAAAGAGCGGCAGTGAGTGAGATCGAAAAGAACGAAGAACTCAATACGATCATCCATTGTATCGGAGCCGGTGTCGGTCCTCATTTCAATATCGAAGATATCCATTATGACAAGGTCGTCATCATGACCGATGCTGATACCGATGGTGCTCATATCCAGGTATTGTTATTGACGTTCTTCTATCGCTTCATGAGAGAACTGATTGAGACAGGTCATGTCTATATCGCCATGCCTCCTTTGTATGGCGTCATGAAAAATAAGGAGAGAGTTTATCTCTATTCCGATGAAGAATTGAATGAATTGAAGAAAGAAATGGGTGAAAAGATGGACATCCAGAGATACAAAGGTTTGGGTGAAATGGATGCCGATCAGCTTTGGGATACGACCATGGATCCGGCTAAGAGAACGCTGATCCAGGTTTCAATCGAGGATGCTGCATTATGCGAGAGAAGGATCTCTGTTTTGATGGGCAATAATGCGGAAGTCAGAAGGAAGTGGATCGATGACAATATCGATTTCACATTGGAAGAGGATTATCGAGTAACGAGAAATGGCTAGAAGGAAGAAAGAAGAGATCATTGAGAATTTTCTGAATGAAACATTGGACGATATCATGTCCGATCGTTTTGGCAGTTATTCGAAATATATCATTCAGGAAAGAGCTCTGCCTGATGCCAGAGACGGTTTAAAACCGGTTCAGAGAAGGATTCTCTATTCGATGTATATCGATGGCAATGTATATGAAAAACCGCACAGAAAGTCCGCAAAGACCGTAGGCAGCGTTATGGGCACATTCCATCCGCATGGTGATTCTTCGATCTATGAAGCCATGGTCAGAATGTCGCAGGACTGGAAGATCAATGTTCCGTTAATTGATATGCATGGAAACAACGGTTCCATCGATGATGACCCGCCGGCTGCCATGCGTTATACCGAGGCAAGGCTGGCCAAGAATGCGAATCTCTTACTGGATGATATCAATTTTGAATCGGTCGCCATGACCAACAACTACGATGATACGCATTTAGAGCCGACTGTTTTACCGGCAAGATATCCGGTATTGTTGGTCAACGGTTCTACCGGTATCGCATCCGGTTATGCGACCAATATTGCACCGCATAACTTCAACGAGATCGTAACAGCGACGATATACAGATTACAGAATCCAAACTGTTCTTTAGATGACCTGATGGAATATGTCAAAGGCCCGGATTTTCCGACCGGCGGCATCGTTCAGGGCAAGGCCCAGATCAGGGAAGTTTTTGAAACCGGTAAAGGAAAAGTCGTCGTACGTAGCAGATGTGAGATCGTGGAGTCCAAGGCCGGACCATCGATCGTGATCACGGAGATCCCTTATGAAGTGGTCAAATCTTCTCTGGTCAAGAAGATCTCCGATATCTATCTTTCCAAGCAGATCGAAGGCATCGTCGATGTCAGGGATGAATCGGGAAGAGATGGTTTAAAGATCGTTGTTGAATGCAAGAAGGATGCGAATTGCGAACAGATATTGAATTATCTGTATAAGAATACCGACTTACAGATCAACTATTCCTACAACAACGTTGCGATCGTCAATCACAAACCTGTATTGATGTCTTTGATGGATGCATTAGACGCATTCATTGAACATCGCAGAGATGTTGTGATCAATCGTTCTAAATACTTATTAGACAAGAAAAAGGCGAGATTACATATCATTGACGGTCTGATCAAAGCGATCTCTATTCTGGATGATGTCATTGCGATCATCAGAAAGTCCAAGGATAAGAAAGATGCCAAGGAAAGATTGAAGGATGCCTTCTTATTTACCGAGGAACAGGCAGAAGCTATCGTTTCTTTGAGATTATACAGACTGACTTCTACCGATATCACGATATTGAAAGAAGAACAGAGTACACTGATCAAAGAGATCAATGAACTAAATGCGATCTTAGGTTCAAGAGAAGTGCTGGACTCTGTTTTAGTCAATGAATTAAAAGAAGTCAATGAACTGCAGGTATGTCCGAGACGTTCGCAGATCGAAGATGAAGTCACAGAGGTCGTCGTCGACAAGATGGCCATGATCCCGAATGAGGCTTGTTACATCTCAGTGTCAAGAGATGGTTATTTAAAGAGATTCTCGGAGAGAGCGTTCAATGCCAATCCAAATACCATTCCTTCTGTCAAAGAAGGAGATGCATTACTGGGCATCAAGGCTTGTGATACTCTGGATACATTGTTACTGTTCTCTAATAAGGGTAACTATGCATATCTTCCGGTATATAGGATTGATGAGTGCAAGTTCAAGGATATCGGAAAACATGTTTCACATTATGTGAAAATGGAAGGCAATGAGAAGTTTGTCGGTGCGATCATCGTCAAGAACTTCGATACTTTTGCTTTTGTCGTAACTGCTACGAAAAACGGTATCATCAAGAAGAGTATGTTGCCAAGATTTGATGTCGATCGTTCATCAAAAGCTCTGACTGCGATGAAGTTAAAGAATGGGGATGAACTTGTTTCCTTATGTCTGTGCTATCAGGATGATGATCTGATATTGATTTCTAAAGATGGCTATTGTAACAAGTATTCTTCAGAAATCATTTCCGATCTGGCTGCCAAGGCACAGGGTGTCATCGGTATTAATGTGAAGTCCGATGAACTGGCTTGTGTGGTAGCTGACCATCATGATGGAAAAGAATTGTTCTTACATACCGATAAGGGCGGTTTCAAGAGGATTCATGTGGCAAATCTTGATTTCACATCAAGGAATACAAAAGGTTACAGACTGTTCAGACAGATCAAGTCAAGACCACATGGCATCAATGGTGCTTCGATGGTATCAAGTTATCAGACATTATATGTCTACGATAATGGTGATCTGAAAGAGATGGCAGTAAGTGAAGTTCCATTCATGGATGTCGAACAGTCCTTCTCATCACCACTGGATCTGTCTGATTCATATTTCTACATCTTCAAGGATATGTCTGATATCTACGATGCGGAAATCGTCGATATTCCGGAAGACTATTTCAACAGCGAAGAAGAGAGTGAACAGACTTCACTGTTTGACTGATATGGCAATATTTCGACCAAAAGACAAATTACAGATCTTTACGGATCTTGATATGGATCACTACCGTGATCTTGGTTTTGAGCTGGTGTTACTGGATATCGATAATACGATCGCAATCCCCGATACCGGTGGTTGCGATGAAAGAGCGGCTGCTTTTATCCATAAACTGAAAGAAAAAGGCTTTCATCCCGTCATCTTTTCCAATAACACAGAGAAAAGAGTGAGGATGTTTATCGGCGATCTCGATGTGGATTTCTGGCATATGGCGATGAAACCTCTGCCGTTTTCTTATCTTGGTGTCTGTCTGAAATATGGTGTTCTTCCAAGTAAGACAATCGTCATGGGCGATCAGCTGTTGACGGATATATTGGGTGCCAATTTAAGCGGGTGTTATGGTATTTATTGTAAGCAGCTGCAGGAAAAGGATACGAGGATGACTGCTCGCAATCGTAAAATAGAAAAACTGATCTGGAGATATTTACTGCATGAAGAAGTGTAAAGGCTGCGGGATTCCGCTTCAGACAAAAGACAAACAAGGATTAGGCTATGTGGTGGACATGGAACAGGACTACTGCAAGCGCTGTTTCAGGTTGTCTCATTATGGCGATACCGCCAATTTCAAGACCAACTATGTCACCAATGAAAAGATCATCAAGATCTATGATCGCTATCCGGGTGCTTTATTCGTGCTGATCGTGGATATCCTGGATGTTCTGTGTCTCAAGGATGATGATCTTCTGGATCTGTTTAAAGACAGAGATGTATTGATGATCGTCAATAAGACGGATATCTTGCCGGAAAACATCAATGACCGCAAGATCGACAAGATCTTCTCCAGGATCTTGTTTGACTTAAACAAGAAGTATCCGAATATCAAGGCAGCGATTCTGACAAACAAGTATGAAAATAAGTTCAATGATCAGTTCTTCAATCTCTTGGAAGATCTGAACGCAAAGAATGTCGTTTTTGCGGGCAGGGCAAATGCAGGAAAATCATCTTTGATCAACAAGCTGATTCATGCGTCATCATTGACCACTTCGATCTATCCGGGTACGACTCTGGAAGAAGTGGAGATCTTCTACAAGAGCTATCGTTTCATCGATACTCCGGGATTAGTCGATGTCAATAACTATGCGACTTATCTCAATATCGAGAAGTATAAGCTTTCAAAGATTGATAAGATGATCAGACCGCAGATCTTCCAGTTCAATGAGCCACAGTCTTATTTCTATTTTGGATTGTTAAGAGTAGATGTCATTCCAAAAGATAAGGCATCCATTGCCTTTTATATCAACAACGAAAATAAGATTCATCGCACGAAGTATGAAAACGGCGATGATTACTATCAGAAACACTATTGCGAGTTTGTTTTGAGAGTCAAACCGTTAGGGATCACGGATTATTCCATCAAGGACTCCAAGATCATCCTGATCAAGGGATTGGGCATGATCAAGATCAGCGGGGAATGTCTGGCATATGTCCATTCTCTGGCAAACTGCAGATTATATGAATGTGAGGTCGATTTATAAATGCTTACAGGAAAACAGAAAAGATATCTGAGAAGTCTGGCAGTCAATGAAAAGGCCATCTTTCAGATCGGCAAGGACGGACTGAATCAGAACTTATATACATCATTAAAGGAAGCTTTAAAGGCAAGAGAGCTTGTAAAAGTCTCTGTACTGAAGTCTTGTGAAACGGAAATGAATGAAGTCACAGTCGAACTGTGTGCCAATACCGGTGCGGAACTCGTACAGGTCATCGGCAAGACTGTCGTCTTATACAAGCGTTCCAGAGAAAGAAAGATCATTCTTCCATGAATGAAGATCTGAATTTCGATGATTTCATGTCTTATCCTTCCAGGAGAAGGAAAGAAATAATCAATGATCCTGAATCACTCAAGATCATGATCAGAAAAAACATGAAAGAATCAAGGTATCAGCATTCCTTATCCGTTGCCAACGTCTGTGAAGAACTGGCGAGATATCATCATGTCGATCCAAGAAAGGCCTATCTGGCAGGATTATTACATGATGTATGTAAGTTTGCGGATGAAAGGACGAATGGCATCAATGAAGGATATCTGAAATACTATGATCCAGGAAAATTAAACGGGATCAATGGTGCATATCACAGCTGGGCAGCATTGTATTACCTGAAAGAAAAATTGAATTTTCATGACAGTGATATCCTCAATGCAATCTACAATCATACGATCTGCATTTCCAGAGATAAACTGTCGATGATACTATATATCGCTGATAAAAGAGAACCTCTAAGAGGGGTGGAAGATGATATCCTGGATATCGCTAAGAAGGATCTGAAGAAAGCATTTGAATTACTAAGTTGGGACGTTGAGAGGTACATTAGAGAAGTAAAGAATGAAAGATTTGTTGAGAACAGCTTATGATGCCATGGATGAAAAACAGGCATCTGAATTAGTCGTCATCGATTTCAGGAAACAGTCACCGTTCATCGACTATTTCATCATCGGTTCTGCCAGGAATTTCCGTATGGCAAAATCCATCGTTGAAAATGTCGAAGATAAAGTGGCTGAGCAAGGCTATGAAGTCAGACACAGCTATGTGGATGATTCCAGTAAATGGCTTTTAGTAGATCTGGGAGAAGTGGTATGTCACGTCTTCTATGATGACGAAAGAGAATATTACAATCTGGAAGGATTATGGAAGGATCTGCCGATAGTAGAAATGTAAGCAACTATGAAGTGCTTGCGAAATACTATGATGAGCTGCTTCAGGATGAAGAAGCTCTTTCATTATGGTTACAATATATCGAAGAAAAAGAATTTAAAAGTGTATTGGAATTAGCTTCCGGATCCGGAGTCATGGCCGGGATATTGAAGAGAAAAGGCTATGAGATCATTGCGTCTGATCTTTCTAAGCAGATGAAAGAAGCATCGAAATCCAATTATGATGGGGAATATCTGATCCTGAATATGACGGATTATAATCTGAGCAAGAAATTCGATCTGGTCTTATGTATCTGTGATTCGATCAATTATCTCTATGAAGAAGAACTGGATGACTTCTTCAAGTGTGCTTATAAACATCTCAATGACAATGGAAGATTGATCTTCGATATGCATCACATGAAACGGATCGAAGAATTCAAGGATCAGTATATCGAAGAAGGATTCGTATCAAATGTTCCATATCAGTGGACGATACAGTCAGATGAATACGATCATTCGATCTCGGAACATTTCACTTTCTATACAAGTGAAGGGATGATTCAGGAAAATCACTTCCAGAACGTATTCGATCCGAAAGTGATCAAAGAGAAAATGGATAAATACTTCGATGTCAGGATCATTGAAGATTTTGCGGAAGAAGAAAAGATATTGGTAGTGGGGGTAAAGAAATGATAGCTGTGATCTGTGCGATGCAGGAAGAAAGAGATGCACTTCTGAAACTGATGAAAGATGTGAAAGTCAGAAAAGGCAAGAAGCTTTTATATCATGGCGAAGTTCTGGATAACCAGTACTATGTCGGTAAGATCGGTAAAAAAGATGTCGTGGTATCAAGATGTGGTGTCGGGACGCTTTATGCGGCGATGTCGACACTGTTACTGATCGAGAAGTTCAAACCGGAATTCCTCATCAATCTGGGTGTTGCCGGATCGGTAAACAAGGATGTCCATGTTGGCGATGTCGTCGTTGCGACAAAGGCTGCCAACTGGCGTTTCTATGTACCAGGCTGGGACAGGAATGCCGATTCCATGTATGTTTCATTCCCATGTGATGAAAGACCGATCAGGTTATTAAACAAGATCAAGAACGATCTCAACATCCATGTCGGTCCGATCGTGACTGCCGATGAGTTTATCTGTAAGAAATCCCAGATCAATGAGATCCATAAGTATTATCCGGATGCATTGTGTGGGGAAATGGAAGGCTACGCCGTCGCGGGAACCGCCTACGCGACGAATACGCCTGTAACGATCATCCGTTCCATCTCCGATGAAACGCTCGTCTCAGGCAATTTCAAGCAGTTTGATTTCAATCTCTTGTCAGTCTGTGAAAAGGCAGCGTTATTATGTAAAGAGATCATAAAGGGTATCAGATGAAAAAGTGGTATAAGGAATCCTATTTCGATGCTGGAAAGTGGATATTGGAGAATTTCGATAAACTGAGTCTTAGTGGCGATGAGACGGTTTTACTGTTGCTGATCGATTTATGTAAGTCATCAAGAAGACCGATCACCTATGAATATCTGACACAGAAGCTTCACAAGAACACCAAAGAGATCGATAAACTGATCGCTTCATTAGTCTCAAAACACTATCTGAAACTATCCACGAACTCTAAGGGATTGGTATTTGATATCGATGCGATCTTTGAATTCGACCCAGAGAAGTATGAGATCTCTGAGAATAAAGATCTCTATGATACAGTTTCTGAAGTATTCGGTAAGCCTTTATCTCCTTCAGAACTTCAGAAGATGAACGATCTGATCAACGAGTATGGCCAGACAAGATTCATTGAAGCCTTAAGGATCTCTGAAGCGCAAAGAAAACTTCGTATGGCTTATATCGAAGGGATATTGAGGAATGAAAAACTCTGAGTTCATCATGGAAAGCCTGGACAGGCTTTTTCCTGATGCGAAATGTGAACTTCATCACAAGAATCACTTCGAATTACTGATCGCAGTCGTTTTATCTGCTCAGACGACAGATGAAAGGGTAAACTCAGTCACTCCTGAACTCTTTGAAAAGTATCCAGATGCCTATGTGCTAGCGAATGCAGATCTCAAAGATGTTGAAACGATCATCAAACCGATCGGTCTGTATCACAATAAGGCGATCAACATCATTAAGCTCGCAAAAGTCTTATGTGAATACCATAACGGGGTCGTTCCTGGTAAAAGGGAAGACTTAGAGGCTTTACCGGGTGTCGGAAGAAAGACAGCTAACGTCATCTTAAGCAATTGCTTTGATGTGCCGGCCTTTGCGGTAGATACTCATGTATCAAGAGTATCCAAGAGACTGGAGATTGCGGATGAAGATGATGATGTCAGTGAGATCGAAAGAAAATTGATGGAATTCTTCCCGAAAGAAAAATGGGTGAAGCTGCATCACCAGTTCATCTTCTTTGGCAGATATAAATGTAAAGCCAAAAAACCGGAATGTGAAGATTGTCCATTCAATGGAAACTGTACCGAAACAAGAACATAAAGCCTAAAGGCTTTTTTCTTTTGACCACATAAGAAAGAATGTAATATAACATGCAAGATAATGAAAAAAGGATGCGTCGCATCCTTTCGTCTATTTTGCGTGATACAGTTTTTTCGTCTGGTAGATCGGATCCATCGTCAGATGCAAGCCCAGTTTCTTGAAGACGTTGATAT
>JAFYHT010000061.1 GCA_017539025.1 Erysipelotrichaceae bacterium | reverse complement strand
CCTTACAACAGACTGGAAAAGATAGAATTTCTTCTGAATTACGTGATAAACAACGAAAAAACGATCAGATTCAGAGATGTTATGTCAAAGAAAGACGATAAATAAAGAACTATACAGCAACAAGGTGCAAATGGGTGGTAGAATTTTCACCCAAGCTGTTTTCATAAAAGAAATATGATGAAGACAAGGAGGAAAAGTTCATGAAGAAAGCGGAAGATATCAGACAGCTTCATGCCGGACAGAAGATATTCGTCGGAGATGATGTTTCGAAAAAACAGCTGATCATAAGGTCGGTGGAAGACAAGCTCGTTCCTTATGTGATCGCTTCTGACAACAGCTCTCACAGTATCAGAAAGGGGATCTGGATCGAGGAATAAATCGTACTTTTTGTCATCATTTCAGGGGTTTAGAATATGATAAAATGAAACCGTAAAGGAGAATATATCATATGGGCAAATACGATGTTTTAAATCAGCCTTACAGGATCTGTAATGTTGAGATCAAGAATCGTTTTGCGGTGATCCCGATGACGATGGGAGCACTGGCTTACGATGAGGAAGGCGGCTTTTCTGACAACCTGATCAACTACTTTGAGTTAAGAGCGAAAGGCGGTTTCGGCCTGATCATTCCGGGTGCTGCGTCAACTGACTACCATGTTGATCCATATTCCGCATTAGGTCCAAACGTCAACACCAATCCGCATTGGGCTGAAAGGGCGAAAGTCCTCGTTGACACCGTTCACAAACATGGCACGAAGATCTTCTGCCAGCTGACATTGGGTCTGGGCAGAAACTATCCGGGTTTACCTGGTCCGTCTGAGAACCCTGTCTGGAGGACACCTGATCAGGTATCTCCAAAACTGACTGTTGAACAGATCAGACAGAAGATCGCTGATATCGTAGATGGCGCTGTCGTTGCGAAAGCGTGTGGTTATGATGGCGTTGAGATCCATGCGATGCACTGGGGCTATCTGCTTGACCAGATGGGCATGGCTTTCTACAACAGAAGAGATGATGAATATGGCGGAACTTTAGAGAAGAGACTTCGCTGCGCCAAGGAGATCGTTGAAGGCATCCACGCAAAATGCGGTGATGATTTCCCGGTCGGCATGAGACTTGGTTTAAAGACTTACATCAAAGATTACGATAAGGCAACTCTGACTGGCGAAGAAGAGGTCGGCAGAACCATCGAAGAAGGCGTTGAGATCTCTAAATTATTGGAGAGCTACGGCTACAACTTCCTGGATGTCGATACCGGAACATATGATTCTTTCTATTATGCATGTCCGCCGATGTACAATCCGCAGGGCTTCATGATCCCGTTGGCCGCAAAGGCTAAGGCAGTTGTGAATATCCCGATCATTGCCGGAGGAAGGATGCAGGATTATGATCTGGCAAAGGAAGCTGTTGAAAAAGGTGAGATCGATGCAGTAGGTCTTGGCAGACCTTCACTGGCTGATCCGGAATATCCGAACAAACTCTTTGCGGATGAGCCGGAAAAGATCAGGCCGTGTATCGGATGCAATATGGGATGCTTCAGAAGATGTGTTGAGACCGGTGAACCGGTGTCCTGTGCAGTCAATCCACAGGCCGCAAGAGAGCTCGTCATGGGCTTGAAGCCAGGTGATGGACAAAAGAAAGTCGTCGTTGTCGGCGGCGGTGTTGCCGGTATGGAAGCCGCAAGAACTTCAGCTTTAAGAGGATACAAAGTCACTCTGTTTGAAAAGAGCGATCACCTCGGCGGTCATATCGTTGAAGCGGGTGCACACAGCTTCAAGTCTGAGATCGCTAAACTGAACGCATGGTACAAGAGAGAACTCGCAGATCTGGGTGTTGATGTCAAACTGGATCATGAACCTTGCATCAACTGCATCAGAAAGCAGGAAGCAGATGCGATCGTCCTGGCAACAGGTACCAATTGCTCAGCTCCGCCGATCCCTGGTCTTGATAAGGCTGTCACATCATTGGACGGCATCAATCATCCGGAAAAACTGGGTGAGAAGGTCGTCATCGTCGGTGGCGGTCTGGTAGGCTGTGAGATCGCTCTGGATGAGGCGAACCATGGCAAGGATGTCACAGTTGTTGAAGCATTGGAGGACATCATGGCTGCCGGTGGTGCAGGAGCTCCTTATCCGAACAAGCAGATGATCGTCGACCTGTTTGAAAACAAGGGTGTCAAGGTCTTCACGAATACCAAACTTTCTGAAGTGACAGATGAGGGTGCGATCGTTGAAAAGGCTGATGGTACAAAAGAACTGTTCAAAGCGGATACCGTTGTTTCCGCATTAGGTTTCAGACCGGCTCCGAATCTCAAGGAAGAGTGGGCTGAACTGAATATTCCGATGTATGAAGTCGGTGATGCGACGGGTGCCGGAACGATCATGAAGGCTATCTGGGATGCATACGAGGTAGCGAACAATATCTAGTTTCTGATCGATGGACTGTCTGAGAAATCGGGCAGTCCTTTTCTTATGGAAAATGTGCTGAATTCATCTCATCACATGTCCTGATGAGAGGGCTTTGTTTTATAATAGAGATGGAGGGCTTCTTTTATGGATGTGAATGAATTGAAGAACCATGCGCTGAATATTCGTCGTAATATCGTGCAGATGGTTTATAGTGCTCAATCAGGACATCCGGGAGGATCTTTGGGTTCTGCCGATATCCTGACGTATCTTTATTTTGTGGAAATGAATGTGAATAAAGACAATGCCGCAAGTACTGACAGAGACAGATTCGTCCTGTCTAAGGGACATTGTTCACCAGGCCTCTATGCAGCTTTATACGAAGCCGGATTGATCGACGAGGATCTGACTACTTTCCGTCAGCTCAATTCAAAACTGCAGGGCCATCCGAATATGACTTATCTGGATGCAGTAGATATGTCGACCGGTTCTTTGGGCCAGGGTGTTTCCTGTGCAGTCGGTATGGCGATCGCCAACAAGCTGGACAAGAACGAAAACAGAGTCTATGCATTGTGCGGAGACGGCGAATCCGAAGAAGGTATCGTCTGGGAAGCCATGATGGCAGCTTGCCACTACAAGCTGGATAATCTGTGCATCATCTTTGACCAGAACGGTTTACAGATCGATGGCGATGTGCAAGAAGTCATCGGACCTCTTCCATTAAAGGAAAAGGCTGAAGCATTTGGTGCAGCTGTCGTTGAATGCGATGGCAATGATTTTGAATCCTTGAAGAAAGCATTCGACAGCGCAAGAGCGACAAAGGGTGTTCCGACAGTCGTCATCGCTCATACCGTAAAGGGCAAGGGCGTATCCTATATGGAAAACAACTATGCTTGGCATGGTGCTGCTCCGAAGGAAGATGACTACAAGATCGCAATGGAAGACTTGAAGGAGGTCAGATAATATGGCACAAGAGACAAGAAATGCCTATGGCGAGAAATTAGCTGAACTGATTCAGAAGGATGAGAAGATCGTCGTTCTGGATGCTGACCTGACAAAATCTACCAAGACGATCGAAGCCAAGAAAGCTTGTCCGGAAAGACACTTCAACGCAGGTATTGCTGAATGCAATATGATGGGTATGGCTGCAGGTCTGGCAGCTTCAGGCAAGACCGTATTCGCATCCTCATTTGCGATCTTTGCTTCAGGCAGAGCTTTCGAGATCATCAGAAACTCGATCGCTTATCCAAAACTCAACGTCAAGGTCTGTGCAACTCACGCAGGCTTGTCAGTTGGCGAAGATGGTGCATCTCATCAGGCGATCGAAGATGTAGCGATCATGCGCGCAATTCCTAACATGAGAGTCTTCGTGCCTTGTGATCAGTATCAGACAAAGGCTGTGATCGAACATGTTTCCAAGATCGATGGACCATGCTATGTCAGAATGGGCAGAGGCAAGGTCGATGATGTCTATAATGAAGAGACGAAATTCGATTTTGAAAAAGTCGATGTATTAAGAAAAGGAAATGGCGATGTCGTACTGTTTGCGATGGGCCTGATGGTTCAGGAAGCTGTTAAGGCAGCTGATGAACTCGATGCGACAGTCGTCAATGTTTCCTGCCTGAAACCATTAGATGAAGCAGGTGTTCTTGAACTGTTAAGATCTCACAAGAGAGCTTATGCATTGGAAGAACATTCCATCATCGGTGGTCTGTTCTCAGCGATCTCTGAGGCGAAGGCTAAGACGGATATCTGCACACCGCTGACTCCGATCGGTGTCAATGATGTGTTTGGTGAGTCCGGCAAGATGAATGATGTCCTTAAGAAATATGGTCTGACTGCAGAACATATCCTGGAAGTCGTCAAAGGATAAAGAAAAAGAAAAACAAAGTATATAAAAATCGGCAGTGATCTGCCGATTTTGTATTTTTATCTTCAGTTTTCCTGCTGGGCTTTTAATGAATCCTCGTAAGTCTGCAGGATGAGTCCGTCGTTGATATAGGCATTCAGGTATTTTGGCTTGAGTGCTTTTTCATAATCATCTGTCAGGACTTTATATTCCGGGATGGATGCGATGATCATGTTTGGGATGATCAGCGATTCATCTTCCTTGCCTTCCACATATGTGACATAGACATATCCCTTCGGAATGGATGTCTGGTGAAGTGAGAATTTTTCGATGATCGATGTGTCATGTTTCTTCATGTCATTGTCATAGATCGTGACATCCAGTTTCCAGAAGACATGATTCTTCAGTTTGGCATCTCTGGCAAATCTGACGAAGGATCCGTCTTTGATCTGGGCCAGTGCGACATCGCCGTTGGATACGGCTTTTCTGATCAGTTTCTTATCCTGATTGAGATCGAAATAGGTATAGATGCTTGTCAGAAGGAACATGCATAAGACGAATGCAACGATCACCGGGATCTTGTATGGCTGCCACTGTTCCTTGAGAAGAAGCAGGGCAGCAATTGCCGCGATCTCGGTAAAGAATACGAATGTGAGAAACAGAGTTGATTTTTTATATAGTTTTAACTGCATAATTGTGACCTCTTTTATTTGATTCTATCACTTATCTATTAAATATGTGAATTGTGTGAAGATTATGTGAAAACCGTTGAAATCAATTTTTGTATGTTCTACAATCAAATTATAAGGAGGTTCATAAATTATATGAGCAATTTAATGTTAGGTATAATTCTGGGTCTTTGGTCAGGTGTGGCTATGGTCCTGGATTTATCCGGTTTAGGCGTTCGTACTCCTATAATTACAGGACTTTTAGCTGGTTTATGCACCGGTAATGTCGCTATGGGCTTACAGGTCGGTTCAGTCATGCTGATCAACAGCTTAGGTTTCTATACTTATGGTGGTGCAACGATTCCTGACTTCATCACCGGTTCTATTTTCGGAACTGTCGTTGGTGCTAAGACAGGTAATGTTGATGCAGGTATCGTCGTAGCTCAGGGTATCGCTCTTCTGATGTCAGAAATGGATATCTTAGGCCGTGCTTCTACTACTGTATTCCAGCACTTAGGTGAAGGTGCATTAGCAGAAAACAACATTCCTAAGTTCGAAAGATATACTCTCATGGGTGTTCTTCCTTGGGCTTTATCAAGAATGCTTCCAGTCGTATTAGGTATGGTCCTGATCGACAACGTTGTTGCATTAACTAACTTCGCTACGAGCATCGAGTGGATCGCAAACGGCTTAAGAGTCGTTGGTAAGGTTTTACCGGCTGTCGGTTTTGCTTTACTGTTATCCTACATGGATCTCAAGAAGTACTGGCCGTTCTTCATCATCGGCTTCGTTCTCTATGCTTATGCCGGCATGGGAACTGTCGCTCTGGCTTTAGTCGGTTTAGCAGCAGCCAGCTTCTTTGTACAGGGAGGTGTTAAATAATGGCTAAAAAGTTAACTCAGGCCGCTTTAAAGAAAGCATGTAACAGACACAACTGGGCATTACAGTGGTGCTGGAACTATGAAAAGATGCAGGCTGCCGGATATGCTTATGCAATGGTACCTGTAGTCAAAGAATTATATGATGGAAACGAAGAACAGTGCCGTCAGCTTGAAAGACACATGCAGTTCTACAACACTCACCCGGGTTCATCAGCTCTGATCGCCGGTGCAGGTGTCGCTCTTGAAGAAGGCGGACAGCCGGAAGTTCATGACAGCCTGAAGGTTGCCCTGATGGGTCCTTTAGCTGGTATTGGTGATACGATCCAGGCAGTCTTAGTTACTCCTCCATTCAACATCATCGCTGCCGGTCTGGCTTCAGAAGGCAACGCAATTGGTGCTATCCTTGCTTCTACTCTTCCGGTATTGGCATTATTCTGCCTCAGATGGCCTTTATTCAACTATGGCTACAAGCAGGGTGCTAACGTTATCAATGACGTTGCAGGTGCTGGTACGATCGACAAGCTGCAGGTTGGCGCAAACATCCTCGGTGTCACTGTCATGGGTGGTTTCGTTCCTTCTATGATCGGTGCTACACTGCCTGTCAAATTAGGTAAAGACCTGACAATCGACGGTGCTACTGTTGAAGCTAAGTCTTTACAGCAGGTTCTGGATGCAATCTTCCCATGTCTGGTACCTCTGGCACTGACATTCGGTTGCTACTACCTGATCAAGCATAAGAAGATGTCTCCGCTGAATGTCATCCTGATCCTCTTCGTAGTAGGATTCGTTCTGGGTGCATTAGGCTGGATGGCTTAATCCTTAAGGGCTAGTAAAACGATCAACGCAGGGTCTTATGATCCTGCGTTTTTCTTTGGGCAGAAATCAACCGTAGTGAACAATTAATCAATATTTGTGGTATTAGTATTGATGTAAGCGCTTAAATGGGTGATATAATGATTTATGGAGGTATCGTTTTATGATCAAACACTTAAGAATTGATAACAGACTGATTCACGGACAGGTCGCTGTAACCTGGATGAATTCAATTGGTGCAGACAAGATCATCGTCTGCAATGATAAAGTAGCTGCTGACCCGATCCAGAAGATGGCTTTACCGATGGCTGCAAGAGGCAATACTGTTTATGTATTCTCTGTTGATGAGACGATCAAGTATGCAAAGGAACATCCGGAAGAGACGATGTTCGTCATCGCTAAGTTCCCTTCAGATGCATTGGCAATCTTAGAGTCCGGTGTAGAGGTTCAGGATGTCAACGTAGGTAACGCTGCTCCGATTCAGGGCACAACTTACAAGATGGTCACGAAGTCCATTGCTGTCACCGAAGATGATGCGAAGTGCTACCGCAAGATCGCTGATATGAGAGGTGGCGTGCTGACAAGCAGACTGACCACCATGAATGAGACGGAAAACTTCCTCGAACTGCTCAGCAAGAACGGTCTGTAAAAATAGGAAAATGAATGAAGCAGCCGGAAGCTCCGGCTGCTTTTTACTAGATGAATATGGAAAACAGATATATCCCTGTTGAAGAATGTAAGGCTGAAGGAAATTTCGTCAAGGCGATCTGCTTCAAGCCGAAGAAAGCACCGATCGTATGTATCGTGATCGGAGTTTTACTCTTGTTGATCAACAACCTGGTCGCAAGACTGCTGGGAGTTTTCTTCATCCTGATGGCTGTGGCTGTTATGAAACTGGTCAAGGATTTCAAGGTCATGGATATCTTTGACAAGGGCATCATGTTTTATGGAGACAGAGAAACAAAGACTGCCTTATTCGTTCCGTTTGATAACGTGGAAAGCTGGATCGTGAATCATGACAATGGCCATGATACCGTGGAAGTCAAACTGAAAGACGGGACAAAGATCATCAAGGATACCTTTGAAGCAGACAGGGCATACAAAGCATTGTATACACTGATCAGGGAAAAGGATGAGAAATACATCAAGGCGATGAAAGACAGGGAAAAGCCTCTGTCGATCCCTGATGCGATGAGAAATATCAGAAATTCGTTCATGAAGAAGGAGAAATAATATGGCTGAGAAACTGTTCAAGAATACAAGAAAACAGACAGGCGAAGCTCTTGCGAAAAAGTATACCGTCGTCAAGGGAGATACTTTGAATGAGATCGCAAAGAAAAACGATACGACTGTCGAGGCTCTGGCCAAGGCCAACAAGATCGAGAATGTCGATCTGATCAAGGAAGGTCAGGTCTTACTGATCCCAAGCGATAAGGGACTCAAGACAGAAGAAAAGAAGCTGGAGAAGAAAGGCTTCACCAAAGGGAAATAAAACGAGATTGGCAATCTCGTTTTAAATCGTCTGAAGGATCTCAATGATCTTTTCTTTTGTCTTTCTGGTCAAAGTATCGGTAAACATCTCATAGGTGATGTATTCAAAGTCGATCGGTAAGACATATGGTCCATAGCCATTGGAATAGCTTAACAGGATCTCATGATTCAGATCGATATAATCCATATACTTTGAGAAGATCTCGTTCGGGAAGAAGATAAACTTCACGCAAGCAATGTCCAGCGATACGATCAGAGCTTTTCTGATCAGCGATGAGAAGATCTCGCTGGCTTTGTTTTCCAGTTTTTGTCTTTCGATCTGTCCAAGTCTGATCGTTTCCATTTCTCTTTCGGAGAGATCGGACCTGATTTTCGAGAGATCGATCGGTGTGAATTCGTGATCATATTCGATCGGCACTTCTTTATAAGTGAACTTTAATGGCTTTCTTTCGGCTTCTTCATTCATCAGTGAGATGATCTGTGAGAATAACGCATCTCCTAATTTTGTAAGAGCCTCATAGTCTTGACCATCTCTGACAAAGCGGGAAGAGATATCTCCAGCTGCACCCTGGAAGAAAGTGAAGTCTGATTCAGGATAAGTGTCTTCCAGTTTCTTCAGGACATAGCCTGGGTATTCCGCTGAGAAGTATGGAGTTTCTGCTTTTAAGATCGTCGGGTGACAGTTATAGGTAACGATGTTGAAGAAGTTGTTTTCTTTTTGGTAGAAACGGATCAGGCACAACATCTCATTGTTTGTCTCATATCCGGAGATTCTGGACTTTCCGACTGCAGTAGAATGGATCCGCTGGTAGGAAGCAGTGACATCTTCAACATCCCTGTATTCCATTTTGACCGTTTCTTTTAAGAGAAGGTCAAATAGGTACTCTACGTATTTTGGATCTCTGACGCTGTTTGCGTAATGAGTATGAGTCGTCGATGTGATGACTCTGATGTGATCGTCTTTATAATGTTCTTTGAGCTTTTCTTCTAAGAGATCTCTGTGTTCCAGATCGAAAGCCAATAGATCCAAAGAATAATGGATGATCCAGAGATCATCGTTTTTAAAAGAAAAGACTCTGACATAGAGCGGATCATGGAATTCATTCAATAAGACTGTCTGACAGGAATGTCCGCAGGCAGTGGTTGGAAATGGAGCCTGGATGTTGATTTTCGTAAATGAATATTTCATAGTTACCTCTCATCGAAACATTGTTTATAGATAACAGGATAATTGTTGATGATCTTCTTGTAACACGGACAGTCTTTGTGGTGATCGTTGATGATACCGCAGGAATGTAAATGGGCATAGACCGTGATCGATCCCAGATACTTGAAACCTTCTTCTTTTAGCTGCTTGGATATAACATCGGAAAGATGATTGGCAGCCGGGATATGTCCCTCATTGTGGTCATCGTAGATGATCGTTTTGTTTTCACTAAAGCTCCACAGCCACTTTGAAAAAGATCCGTATCTTTCTCTCATGGAGATGAAACACTTTGCGTTATGGATGATCGCTTCGATCTTTCTTCTGGATCGGATCATGTTTGGAGTATTCAGTATCCTTTCGATATCTGATTCATTGTATGTTGAGATTTTTTCAAAATCGAAGTCGTCAAAACACTGCCTGAAGGTCTCACGTCTTTGAAGCATCAGTTTCCAGCTCAGGCCGCATTGCATGACTTCCATCATGAGATATTCAAATTGTTTTCGATCATCATGGACAGGGATGCCCCATTCATTGTCGTGATAATCGATCATTTTCTGTGATATCAGACACCAGCTACACGAGTTCATAGTGTTTCAATGCATTATATAAACCATCTTCATCGATATCGTCTGTGATGTAGTCGGCGTATTTCTTGACTTCTTCATAGGAATTTCCCATGGCAACTCCGATGGCACAGTATTCGATCATCGGGATGTCGTTCTGGCCATCACCGATCGCCATCGTTTCCGATACGTCGATGCCATATCTCTTCAGGATCTCATTGATACCGGAGATCTTGGAAACGCCTTTGGGAATGATGTCAACTGCACCTTCATTCCACCAGGTGATCTCGGCGATCCCGTCGAATTCCTTCAGGACTTCTCTTTCTTCTTCTGAAGAGAAGAAGGCGGACGCCATATAGACATCTTCTCCTTTGTATTCTTTGACCGGCGGGATACCGGAAGAAATAACGGATTGAATATTCAGAACTGTCTCGTTGAGATAGTTGATATAGTATTCTTCTCTGGTGACGACATACATCGGCATCTTTTTCTCGTTGAACAGAGAAATGATCGTATCTTTGAGTTTTCCTTCGACTTTTTTCTCATAGATGAAATTCATGTTTTCATCCAGGATGACCTGACCGTTTGACATGATCCAGCCGTCCAGTGGGAAATCAGACAGATCAAAATCATGCATCTCACCCAAGGCTCTGCCGGTACAAAGGAAACAGTAAATCCCTTTTTCTCTGAGCTGTCTGATTGCGTTTATCGTTGATGCGGGGATACTTGATGTATGGTGAGAGAACACGGTTCCGTCAAAATCCAGAAAAATCGCTTTTATCATACAGGACTATTATACAGTAGAGACAGATAGCTGTTGTACAATAAAAGTATGAAAAAGGTCAATATCGGTATCATCGGTTCAGGTTTCATCGTTCCTGTTTTCATTACGGTTTCCAAGATGTTCAAGGAATATCATCTCAGAGCGATATGGGGCAGGCATGAAGAAAAACTTCTGAACTTCAAGGATGAAGTGGACTACTATACGACGGATCTGGAAAGGATATTAAGTGACGATCAGATCGATGCCATCTATGTAGCACTTCCTAATTCTCTTCATTATGAATATGCCATGAAGGCTCTGAAACATGGCAAGCACGTCATACTGGAGAAGCCGTTCACAGTATCATACAAGGCTGCCAAGAAACTGATCGATTATGCGAAAAAACATGATCTGATCATTTTTGAAGCGGTCGTGACAAAACACAATCCTTACTATCACAAGGCAGTCAAGGCAGTGGATGAACTTGGTGAGATCAGGATGGTGGTTGCGAACTTCTCGCAATATTCCAGAAGATACGACAAGTTCAGACAGGGCATCATCTTGCCGGCATTCGATAAGAATCTGGCAGGTGGAGCTCTGATGGATCTCAACGTCTACAACATCCACTTTGTGACGGGAATCTTTGGTGCGCCAAAGAAGGTGACTTATCACGCGAACATCGAAAAGGGCGTTGATACTTCCGGTGTCCTGGTGATGGATTACGGAAACTTCAAGGCGACATGTATCGCTGCCAAGGATTGCAAGGCAGACTGCTATGGCCTGATCGAAGGAGATAAAGGGTATCTGAGAAATAACAGTACCTGTTCCAGATGTGCGGATTTCACCGTTAAAATGAATGATGGCAAAGAAAAACACTTCTGTCAGGAAGACAGAGGAGAATTCGACAGCTGGAAATATGAGATGAAAGAGTTCCTCAGATTATTCAAGAAGATGGATCTTGAAAAGGCTCAGGAATACAACAAGGAGACACTGATCGTTGCCAGGATCCTGGATGATGCGATCAGATCGGCAGGACTTGACTATAAGGAGGCAGGTTTATGATCAGAGTAGGGATCATCGGTTCAGGTTTCATCGTTCCGATCTTTATCGAAACGACAAAACTGGTAAAAGGTTTTAAGTATGTCGGTATTGCTTCCCCACAGGAAGAACAGCTCAAAACTTTAAAAGAGAAATACGGGATCGGATATTATTCTCTGAACAATGACGATGTGTTATCTGATCCGAATATCGATGTGATCTATGTCGGCGTTCCAAACGGTTTGCATTATGAGATCGCAAAGAAAGCGTTAGATTATGGAAAACACGTCATCCTGGAGAAGCCGTTTGTTCCATCGTATAAAGAGGCAAAGAAGCTGATCGATCTTGCAAAGAAGAAGAACCTGATCATCTTTGATGCGGTGACGATGTTGCACATGCCAAACTACGCAAAGATGAAGGAACTGGTTGATCAGGTCGGTGAGATGAAGATGGTCGACATCAACTTCTCACAATATTCATCCCGTTATGACAAGTTCAAGAAGGGGATCGTACTTCCGGCCTTTGACAGGAAACTGGCTGGTGGCGCATTGATGGATCTTGGCATCTACAACATCAACTTCATCACAGGACTCTTTGGTCAGCCTAAGAAAGTAAACTATTATCCAAATATGTTGAAGGGTGTCGATACTTCCGGTGTGCTGGTATTGGATTATAAGAAGTTCAAGGTCAATGCGGTATGTGCCAAGGATTGCAAGGCACCGTTGCTGGTATGCATCCAGGGGGATAAAGGGTATCTCAGATCTGATGATGCATCAAGCGTGATCTCAAAATTCGTCTATGTGGATAATGATGGCAAGTCCAAGGAATATGCATTGAATAAGCATCCTGAGATCCCTCATTATCATGAATATATCGTGTTCAAGAAGCTGTTCAATGAGATGGATCTTGAAAAGGCACAGAAATTCAATCAACAGACATTGTTGAGTGTTAAAGTACTGGATCATGCACTAAAGAGTGCCGGGATAAGTTTTGAATGATTTAAGGAGGGTGAATACCTCCTTTTTTAAAAATTTGTGAAAAAAATATAAATGATCAAAAAGCCTTATTTTATAGGCTTTTTTTGGGTTTTTTATGTGAAAATTGTGTGAAAGTGCTATTAACAAGCGTTTTATATGGTGATATAATGTAAACGCTTGCAAAAGATACAAGCGTAACAGAAAAGAGGATTTAAAAATGAAGAAACTTCTCATGATCATGTTGGCGTTAACGCTGGCATTGACTACTCTTGTCGGTTGCGGCGGCGGCAAAGAAGAAGCTCCTGCAGCTGACCAGTCCGAAGTTCAGAAGATCATTGCTGAAGCACAGACAATGACTCTGGAAGAACTCGCAGCAAAGGCAATCGAAGAGTCTAACGGCAAGACTTTCTACGGTGTAGGTAACTCCTCACGTGGTAAGAGTGCTCTTCCGTTATTCATCGAATACCTCCAGTCTATCGATTCAAGCTACAAGCTCGATTTCGAATGGCAGCAGCCGAAGAACAACAAGATCTTCGATCAGCTGACAGCTGATGGCTTGAAGGATGTCGGTACATTCGCTATGACGCTGATCCAGGATGGCAACCAGATCGAGTCCAAGATGGTTCAGACAGGCGTTCTTGACACATTCGTACCAAAAGAGTGGGCTGAAGCAAACGGCACAACTCCTGAAGCTTATACAGGTTATCTGCCTTTACAGACTCTGAATAAGATCTTCGAATTCAACTGCGTCAATCCTGACAAGACATATGACAACTGCTGGGATTTCGTTGCTGAAGGCGAACACGGTCTGTTCATGGACATCGATTCAGAAATCGTTGGTAAGAACTTCTTATACATGCTGACAAAGGATGAGTATGCTACTTATCTGAAGGATGCTTTCGACAAGCTTTCTGCAGCTGAGCAGGCTTACTTCCAGCCGACTGTTGATGCAATGGCTAAGGATGCTGAAGAATTAGGCTTAGGCGAAAACGGCAAATATGCTCTGGCTTGGATCAAGCTCTGGGTCAACAGCTACAATGCAGTTACTGATGACGGCCCGATCTGCAATACTCTGGTCGATGCTTCTGCAGTTGATAAGTTCGGTCTCTTAGTTTATTCAAAGGTTCGTTCCGTTGAAGAAACTGATACTGTTTCCGTCAACAACATCAAAGTTGCTGCTTACCAGCCAGGTTACGAAGGCATCGGCGGTTACGCATACTGCCACTACCTCTTCGTCACTGACAACTCACCGCTTCCTTGGACTGCATGTGCATTCATCGCTTACATGACAGAGACTGTTGATGGTTTCTCTGCTTGGGGCAAGGACTTAGGCGGTTACTCTTCTAACCCGGTCGTAGCACAGGGTACTGAAGAGAAGTATCACCACTCAGAAGGCTTATCCGCAAAGGTTGCTTGCGAAACAACTATGGATAAGGGTTATGACTGGTGGGTCAACGACGGTAAGCTCGTCGTAGAAGATCCTGTATACTGCGCTTCTGTAGCATTCACAGTCGGTTCATGGATCGAGATGCTCGACAAGTATACTCCGGAATAAGCTATATTCAGATTCTATAGTTTTAAACAGAAACTGATAACGATAGTGCCTTTGTAGTATTATCTACGAAGGCACTTTCTCTAGAAGAGGTGTTTTATGTCAAAATCAATGAAAATCAGAATCAACAGCATAAAGACCTATCTCAGTAAACCTCAGAATGTCATCCTGATCCTGACAGGTATCCTGGTCACATTCACGACGATCGCTCCGATCGTTGCGATCATCAGAGATACCTTCACGATCCATCCGGGTACCATTGACCAGTATCTCTCTGGCAAGGCTAAGGGATTCACACTAGTCAACTATACAGACTTATTTACCAGTAAGCTGGCAAAGACCAATCTGTGGACTCCTTTGTCCAATACGACGTTACTGGCGATCGGATCCTGCACATTTGCGATCCTGTTTGGCGGTATCTTCGCTTATCTGATCACCAGGACGAACATGGCATTCAAGAAGTATCTGAGTTCGATCTTTATCTTCCCGTATATCATGCCTCAGTGGACTCTGGCTGTCGTATGGCAGAACCTGTTCAACTCCAACCAGGTCACAGGTACATCCAATGGCTTACTGGCATCGCTGTTCAATATCAAGATGCCGGCATGGTGGTGTGTGGGATTGTTCCCTTGTATCATCGTACTAGGCATGCACTATGCACCATTTGCCTATATCCTGATCGGTGGTATCTTCAAGAATATGGATGCCAATCTGGAAGAGGCGGCAACGATCCTGGATACACCAAGATGGAAGATCTTCACAAGAGTCACCATTCCAATGGTCAAGCCGGCTATCCTGTCAACGATCCTGCTGGTTGCAGGTTCTACGATCGGTTCCTATCCGGTACCGCACTATCTGGGTCTGACGACTCTGGCAACAAAGTATGTCTCAATGAATGACAAGTATACCGGTGAGGCTTCGATCATCGCCATCATCATGATGCTGTTTGGCGTTGCGATCATGTATCTCAACCAGAGGTCTTTGCATTCACGTAAGTCATATACGACTGTCACCGGTAAGTCCGGTCATATCTCAAAAGTTGATCTGGGAAATACAGGCAAGTATGTGATCGCACTGGTATTTGCAATCATCACATTCTTCACTTCGATCTTCCCGATCATCTCCTTCGCGTTTGAAACATTCCTGCCGAACCCTGGCGATTATTCCTTCCTGTATACAGGCAATAAGAATAACCTGACGACCAAGTGGTGGGTGACCAATGAGAACGTTACAGAGAATGGTATGTATGGTCAGATGGGTATCTTCCACAATAAGACCATCTGGCATGCGTTTGGCGGCACGATCCTTGTATCAGTCATCTGCTGTCTGACAGCAGGTGTCATCGGTACTTTGATCGGTTATGCCGTTTCCAAGGACAGAAGAGGCAAGCTGGCAGGTTATGTCAACTCCATGGCATTCCTTCCTTACCTGATGCCTTCCGTTGCCGTTGGTGCAGCATACTTCATCCTGTTCTCATCAGGAAAGATCAATCTGTTCAATACTTATCTGGCATTAGTCATCGTCGGTACGGTCAAATACATTCCGTTTGCATCAAGAAGTTCTTTGAACTCGATGCTGCAGCTGTCGAATGAGATCGAAGAATCGGCGATCATCCAGGATGTTCCGTGGATCAAGCGTATGACAAGGATCATCATTCCGATCCAGAAGTCATCGATCGTTTCCGGCTTCCTGCTTCCGTTTATGACCTGCTTAAGAGAACTGTCTCTGTTCATGTTGCTGTGTGTACAGGGCTTCATCCTGTCAACGACACTGGACTACTTCGATGAGATGGGTCTCTATGCTTTCTCAAGCGGTATCAACCTGATCCTGATCCTGACGATCCTGGTCAGCAACTATGCCGTAAACAAGATCACTGGCGCAAGCCTTGATGAAGGAATTGGAGGATAATAAAATGCCAAAAATCGTATTGGAACACGTTACAAAACGTTATGATAAATTCTATGCTGTCGAGGACCTGAACCTGGTCATCGATGACAATGCTTTCGTTACATTATTAGGTCCATCAGGATGTGGTAAGACGACGACTTTAAGAATGATCGCAGGTCTGGAAACACCGACCAGTGGCAAGATCACGATTGGTGACCGTGTCGTCTATGATTCTGAAGAGGGTATCAATATCCCTGCCAACAAGCGTAAGGTCGGATTCCTTTTCCAGAACTATGCTTTGTGGCCAAATATGACAGTCTATGACAACATCTGCTTCGGTCTTTCAAATATCAAGGAAGCTCTTCCTGTCATCAATTTTGAAGGAAGGACTTCTGCACAGCTCTTAAAGGCTTTACAGAGACCTGCCGATGTCGCAAAACTTGTCAACGAGTGCTTCGACAAGAAGGGCAAGCTCGATGAGAAGAAGGCGATCGTCAAACTGATCGACGCCTATGAGATCTCACAATACAGCGCAAAGAAGCTTTTAGGTTACAACCTGCATAAGGCAAGCGATCCAAAGGCAGAAGCTGCCAAGTACATCGATGAGCTCAACAAAACTATTGAAAAAGCTAAGGCTGATGCTTCTGCGAAGGGCTATACATTAAGTGATGATTTCACAGCCATGAAAGACGGTGAAGTCGTCAAGGAAGTCAGAAAGCTCACGAAGGAAGAGATGGATCTCTCTGTCAGACGTGTCGCAAGGATCGCCAACATCGGCATGTTCATGGAAAGATATCCGGCAGAACTTTCCGGTGGTCAGCAGCAGCGTGTTGCCATCGCAAGAACACTGGCACCGGAGCCAACTGTCCTGTTCATGGATGAGCCTCTGTCCAACCTGGATGCCAAGCTGCGTCTGGAAATGAGATCAGAACTTCAGAGATTACATCTGGATACCGGTTCAACTTTCGTCTATGTCACACATGACCAGATGGAAGCTATGACTCTGGCAACCAGGATCTGTCTGATCGACAACGGCTATCTGCAGCAGTATGATGCACCGCTTGATGTCTACAACAAGCCGAACAATCTGTTTGTTGCCGACTTCGTCGGTAACCCGGCGATCAACTTCATTGAAGCTCATGGCAAGCAGAATGAAGGTGTCTTTGAGCTTGATGTCTTTGGTGATAAGAAACTGAAGTTCGTCCCGAATGAACCGTTTGATATCAAGAAGTGGCATGAAGATCACGCCGCAAGAAAAGAAGAAGAAGCCAAGGAACAGGCTAAGAAGGCATCTCAGAAGGGTTATGTCGAAAGAAGCAACAAGGAAACCAGCTTCAGATATCATGTTCCTATGATCAATGAACCGGAAGACTATGGCGATGAGTATGTCTGCACAGATGAAGACTTCGTCATCGGTATCAGACCTGAATTCGTTGAGATTTCCGAAAACGGCAAATATGAAGGAGAGATCTATTCATCAATGCCTACCGGTATGGAAACGACAGTCAGAGTTGCGATCGGCAACTATCTGTTAACGGGTGTCATGTTCGGCGGTGTCGTCTATAAACTTGGCGATAAAGTCAACATCGGCTTCAAGGGTAATAATGCGATCCTGTTTGACCGCAAGTCAGGCGAGATCATTGCATTAGGTTCTCTGAAAGCTTAAGTTGAGTTAACAGAATTACAGAAATCTCAGATCACATGGTCTGAGATTTTTTTGGATAATAAAAAATATTCCCTGAGGAATATTTTAGTAGTTGTTTTTGATTTTTAAGATCAGTGAGATGATCACGATGATCATGCCTATGAATGTTCCTGCACCAAGGATGTAAGAACCATAGAGATCGATCCCTGTTCTATTTTCGATGATCGCATATAGCGGCATCAGGATCGAAATCGCCAGTAACAGGAAGATCAGGATGATCAGCCTGTTTTTGGAATAGCCTCTTGCCAGATAGAGGAAGACGCTTTCTTTTTTGACAGGTTTCCATCTTTCCGCTTCCGGAAGTTTCCAGAAGAAGGTGAAACGGAAGGCCATGAAGGCTAACAGATAGATGGCAGCGAAGATCAGGATCGTTGATACATAGCCCAGATTGAACATGGACATGGCCAGGCAGGCACAAATGATACTTAACGGAAGCATCGATGTATACAGCGTATACATCCTGACATCGGATGTCGTCAGGATATATCCCTTACGGCTGACGATGTCATAGAATACTGTTCCGCGTTTGGGATCCTGGAAGATCGAGAATCCCGATAAATCACTGGCTTTTATGATTCTTCTGTTTGCCATGTTAATACCTCTTTACCTTTTCATTATACACATTTTTTGGTGCTATCATTAATATAAGGGAGATGAATGAAAAATGATCATACAGAGTACTAGAGTATATATCGCATCCGCATTGATGCCTGCCCAGTTGGAGATCGAAGATGGAAAGATCAAAGCTGTTTATGCATATGGAGAAAAGGCTGTTGATGAAGACTATGGTGATTTAAGGATCGTACCGGGTTTCTATGATGTCCATACCCATGGATATCATGGTTATGATACGACTGCCGGAGGCAAAGATGGTTTAAGAAGATGGCTGAAGGATCTTCCTTTGGAGGGTGTCTGTGGTGTCTGTCCGACCACATTGACGCAATCTCACGATACTTTGAAAAAGGCTGTTTCGGAAGTTGCGGAGGTCAAGAAAGAAGACCCGGAAGGTGCTGAGATCTTAGGTATCCATTTTGAAGGTCCGTATCTCGATGTTAAATACAAGGGTGCACAGCCGGAAGAATATATCGTTAAGGGCACTGTTGAAGAATTCAAGGAATATCAGGAAGCCTGCGGTGATCTGATCAAGATCATTACGATGGCTCCGGAACATGATGATAATTTTGAACTGACAAGATATTGTGCGCAAACCGGCGTCTGTGTTTCGATCGGCCACACCGATGCCAATTACGAGACAGCTGTTCTTGCTTTGGCAAACGGCGCAAGAGGGTTCACTCATACCTATAATGGAATGACGGCTTTAGGTCACAGAGAGAATGGTGTTGTCGGTGCTGCTTTCAGAAGCCATGATACTTTTGCGGAATGCATCTGTGATGGCAATCATTCCACGCTGGCTGCTTTGAATATCTTCTTCAGAGAGAAACAGGGATATGGTGTCATGGTGACGGATTCCCTTATGTGTAAGGGCTATCCTGTGGGAACAGTATTTGATTTCGGCGGTCAGGATGTCGAGATCTATCCGGATGGTTCCGCTCATATCACGACCGGAAGAAAACAGCTGGCGGGTTCTACATTAAAAGTCAATGAAGGTTTGAAGATCCTGGTTGAAAAAGCACTTGTGCCGTTTGAGGTTGCATTGGATGCGGTAAGCCTTAACCCGATGCGTTATCTGAAGATGGATGACCACAAGGGCAGACTCAGAGCCGGCTATGATGCGGATATCGTCGTTCTGAATGATGACTATTCCGTAAAACAGACGTATTGTCTTGGCAAGAAACAGTTATGAAGAAACTGATGTTGATATTGCTTGTACTGCTGGCTGTAGGAGGTGCTGTGATGTTTTCCGGATTATTCAAAGACAAGATCATAAAAAACAATGGACCGACTCTGGAAGAGCTCAAGGCAAGACCTGTGCAATATGAGGGTCTGGATGGCGTATATTATTCTCATGGCGGCGGAATGGAAGGTTCTTCCCATAGTGTGGAACTGAAAAAAGATGAGGATGGAAAGATCCTTATCATCTATTCCGACAGAAGCGATCCGGGAATAGCTGACAGGGTCAAAGTTTACGAAGGAAATAACGATCACATCTTTGAAGAACTTGATGAGATCGTGAATGAATACAACCTCTCTGTCTGGGATGATCTGCCTGAGCCGGAAGAATTTGCCCTGGATGCGCCAAGCACGGGTCTGTCTTTGTATTTCGTTGCGCAGAAGGGTGATAAATACAGATCCAGCATGCATATCGATTATGATGATATCTTCCCGGAAGGCGGATATGAGATCCTGAATAATTTCATGAAAAAGATCTATGAGTGTGCACAAAACGGCGTACTCATCGATACATATCTTGAGGATCATAACGGCAACAGGATCTATGCCTCAAGGGATATTGAGAATAGTGAAGAGGAAATGATGGAACTCATCAAGGGTTCCTGGGAAAATGGCAATGCCAGGGTATACATCTACTACGATGATGAACCGGAAACGGTGAATTTCAGGAGCGACGAACGGAAAGAATACTCATTGAAGGAAATCGTTCATGAACCGCTGGACAACAATGACTGTTCCTGGTATAAGGTCTATGTGAACAAGGAAGATGACGAGGATCTTCTCTATCTCACGATGAATGGATATCAACTTTACGTAAAAGATTCTGACGGCAATCAGATCTTGCTGGAATCATATTAGAATGGAGTTTGTTTATGAGAAAAATTAAGATTGTGATCACTGTACTGCTTTTGTTCTTCTTATGTGCCTGCACTAATAAGCAGGAAGAAGAAGCTCAGCCGGAACTTTCTCCGGCAGAGATCTCCGAGCTTGCGATGGACAATTTCGTCAAGAAGCTGGAAGCAGGAAACTATGTGGTCGATGCGAAAGACTATGTCAAGACGACAGTCCTTTCTCCTGATGTCGTGTATTTCAGATATCATTTTGAAGGACCGGATGATTTTGCGTTCATGACTTCAAAGGGTGAAACATTTGAAGGCATCTTGGGAGAAAACACGGTTGAAGACATCGCTTTCGTTTCTACGGAAAATGCGATCTCTACGGCAAGAAACCTTTTGCCGAATAACTGGATCACCATCACTAACGGAAACATGTTTGAACTCTTCTACAACGATGTAGAAAAGCCTCTGCAGTTCCAATCCAATGAAGACTATGTCAAATCCACATTGGTCGAGCTTGCCGGATATACGGAAAGAGCGATGATGCTGATGCATGAAGTGTATATGGAATTTGATGAAGTGGATCCAAATGTCGTGCATTTTACAGCCGAGATCGATGATGATCTGGTAGCACGTATCTATTTCGATGATCTGGATCTGACACTGAACTTCGGTACAGCGGAATCCGATCCGGCAGTTGATGCCTGGCTCAAGGAACCAGTCTATCCTGAAACAAGGACTGCCTGGACCGATTCTGATCTTTTCTATCTGAATTCTGTCTTCCTCCCCGGCTATGGCAAGGAGATCCCATTCCCTGATTTCTCGAGCTATGCGATGATCTTTGATGAGGAGGTCTTCAACAACAATGAAGCGATCCGTCTGACAGATGCACATGCCAGTGAAGAGGATGTCGAAAACTACAAGAAGACCTTAGTGGAGAATGGTTTTGTCGAGACAAAACAGACTCTGGATGATGGAAGTGAAGTAACGGTATACCGCAAACTCTTAAGAGAGAAATACAAGAGCTATGCATCTATATATCCTTACTACGAAAATGGTTTTGTATTGGAAGCTGAGCGTTATTACGATACGCCGGAATATACTTCACTGGATCAGATCAATGAAGTTTTAGAGAAAAACGGTTTCCTGAGGCTTCCTGAAACGGATCTGATCTCTGAGTGGTATGGAAAAGATACGGCAGCAGAGAGAAGTGAATCATGGCTCTTCTTCTTCGACTATGATCTGTCCTTACTGATTCCGGTAGAGTGTGAAGATGAAGATGTTTTGCATGAGTATCTGGACGCGTATGGCAAACAGCTTGAAGCAAAGGGCTACAAGAGTTCCTATTCTCCGGACAGTGAAGAAGGCCGTTTTGAATCCGAAAACGGAGTCAGCCTCTTCAGATACTTCCCGAATGACGATGGAAAAGTCGTTCTGGAGTTCAGGAATGAAAAAGAATTCACTGCATCAGAGGCAGAAAAGCTGATCGAAGATGCCGGCCTGCCTGAGGTAGAACTGGGAGATAATTTCACCTGCAGAGATATCACGAACTATCACAAGATGACGCGTGATTTTCAAGGGAAACTCTTCCTGTCAGTTTCAAAGACTTTCTCTTCAGAAGCAGAGGCTGAGCAGTTCCTGGATGAATATACAGCTGTAATGGAAGAAGCCGGATTCATATACTGGAATCCGGATTCACTTGGTTCTTTAAAGAACTTTGCCTACTACAACGAAGCTTTGGATAAGTATGTCGGATTCGACTACTTCCCAAGCCAGGATGGCGCTGTCGTCAACTTCGACTTTGTATCAAATACATAAGAATACCGATGTTTCAATAATGATTAATATGGGCACAGAATTCTGTGCCCATATTTTATCTGAGGATTTCTTAATCCAGATGAAGGATATCCTTGATCTTGGTAGTTATGCTCTGTACTCTGACTCCATAAATGATTTGGACACTGTTCTTACCGTGAACAACGTTGATGGCTTCGCATTCTTTTTTGAAAAAATCATCGGATTCGATCAGGGAATCGTCTTTCAGAGTGACACGGAGTCTGGTTGCACAGCAAGTTACACTTTCAATGTTTTCGCTGCTTCCGAGTGCTTCGATGATCTTCTCTTCTAAAGAATAATCGGCGTTTTTTTCGTTTTTGCTTTCGTTGTATTCTTTCTTTGAGAAGAGATGTACTTCGCTGTCTCCTCTGCCGGGAGTTTTGAGATCAAACTTCTCAATGCAGAACTTGAATACGAAGTAGAACAGGAAGAAGGTCAAAGGCAACAGCCATAATGCATGGATCGCATGGACTTTATGAGGCTGGAAGATGTTCGGGATCATGAACAGAAGAGCTGTTCCGTTGATAGAGATCTTGAATACTTCTGCAAGTACATAGCATAAACCGCATAATGGTGCATATACCAGCCAGTATAATGCTGGAGCCGCAAACAGGAATGTGTATTCAAACGGCTCAGAGATACCGACGACTGCCAGTGTAAATACTGCCGGGATAAACAGTGCTTGAAGTGCTTTTCTGTTTTCCGGTTTTGCACAGCGATACATTGCATAGGCTGCACCAGGAATTCCTGCCAGCTGGAACAGCAGTCTTCCGTTTGTGAAGTTTCTGGTGATGTAGCCAGTAGCTGAAGCGCTGGCTGCCTGACCGTTGATAATGTTCTTAACGCCTTCGTAAACAACGCCATCAATAGTCATCGTTCCGCCAACCCTTGAGTATTCAATCGGGAAGGCAATCAGATGGTGGATTCCAAACGGCAGTAAAGCCTTATCCATCGTTCCGAATAACCATGTTCCAAACAAGCCGGAAGAAGTCATAACATTCGTCAAAGACTGAAGAGCACTTCCTAAGTACGGCCATACGTAGTAAGTTAAGATTGCCAATGGAATTGATGCCAGGGTACATACAATGATGACGTATTTTGTTCCCTGGAAAAAGGCAAACATATTCGGAAGAGTCTTATCTACAAAACGATTATGGATCGTTGCCGTGACAAGACCTGAGATCAAACCGGAGAAGATACCCATGTTGTATGAGAACATACCTATGTTTGTATCCCATAAGGCGTTGAAGTTGAGTGCAGCCTGTTCGCTGTAACCGGCTGCCATCAGAGCATCAACAGAGACTGTTTCGGCTGTGTATCCAAGCATTGCAGCCCAACCCTGAATGCCTCTGATGTAGCAGTAGAAGGTGACAAGACCGGCAAATGCTGCCCAGCCTTTTTCCTTCTTTGCAAGAGTGAAGGAGACCGCCACCGCAAACCATAACGGAAGATTGTTCATAAACAGAAAGCCCAGGTTGGAAACCATTGAGAACAGCTTGTAAAGAAGTGTTCCCTGCGGGAGGATGTAGTTAGTGAATGCTGCACCGATACCAACAAAGAAGCCGACCAGGACAAGGAGGATAACAGGAACCATCATAGCTCCGGAAAATGTCTGAAGTTTTGCTTGTAAGTTTTTCATAGTTGTAACCCCTTTCGTGATTTCACTATAACAAAGCCGGTCGTGAACTTCTATAGTCCAATTAGTACGCATTATTCCAAATTAATGTGGCAATTAATCAACTTTTTATTGTCAGTCGATATAATGCTTCATAATAGATTTCGATTGCTTTTTTTAAAGATGAAAGAGGCATCTTCTCATTTGGCATATGACAATCTGATACTTCACCTGGGAAGGATGCACCAAAGGCAACCCCGATTTCCAAAGCTCTTGCATAGGAGGCTCCTTTTTTGACGATACAATCCGCTTTTTCACCTATTACTATCTCATAGGAATCCTTTAAGGCTTTGATAAACTCACTGTTTTCATCAAGATAGAGGCATTTCTTTTCTTCATCGATCTGAAGTCTTGCGTCAGCCTGCTTGGCGATTTCTTCCAACTTGGCTTTGATCTCTTCTGTTTTAAGAGTTGCAGGGTAGCGAAGATCCAATTTTACAATCAAGATGTGATTGTCTGTATACATTTTTGTCAGACACAGACTGCTTTCTCCCATTTTTTCATCGTTTGCATAAAGTCCGGATTTCATTCCCTTGTTATCATGCGCAAAGTATCTTTTCAGCAAATCAATACAGTTTTTTAAGGTTTCATTCCTGACCGGGATATCGTCTTCAACGAATTGCCATACAGCATTCTGTCCTCTTTCAGGGTGTCTGGAAAGCGCTCTTTTACCATGGTATTCCCTGACTGTTTCATTGTCTTTATAGATGATGTGATCGCAGACAAGATTATTAGGCGTATCGGAAACGATTGATATCTCTGAATCATTCATATCGAAGAGGAAGGAGAATTTCATGATTCCCATTTCACCGTTGACAATTGGGAAATCCCCGTCTGGGGAAAAACCGAATAGCGGCTGGGGGTATTTTTCAAAATAGTGTCTGATTCCTTCCCATGTCGTTTCTTCCGCTCCCCCGGCAATCAGTCTGATCTTTCTTCTGAAAGGCAGGCCTTTCTGTTTCAGCAGATACATAGCATATAATGCCGCCAGCAAAGGCCCCTTATCGTCATTGACTCCTCTACCATAAAGGATACCGTCGTGATTGCTGAGCTGATATGGCGGATCATTCCATAAGGATGGGTCTCCGGCATCTACCACATCAAGATGCCCCAGTACGGCTATTTCTTCATTTCCTTCACCCATCACAAATCCGCATGCATAGCCTTCATCGTCAAAGCTTTCAAAGCCAAGTCTTTCTCCAATCTTCAGAAATTCATCAAAACAGTTTCTGATCTCTTTTCCAAAAGGTTCTTCCTTTCCTGATCTATCCTGATGAACTGAAGGGATCCTGATCAGTTTTTGAAGATCATTTAGATATGTGTTTTCGAACTCATTAATTTTCTTACCGATTTGTTTCATGTGTCTCACCCCCTTTTTGACAAGCCTTCTTTCATAAAATATCATAAAATCATGAAAAACAACCGTACAGGCGAAATAATCCGTATCCTTCTTAATCAAGACGGGTTTATTACGATCAATGAAATCGCAGATCTTTTGAAAGTTTCCAACAAAACAATCAGAAACGACCTGGAACTTGTACAGGAAAAGATTGAAACAGAGGGTTTGACACTGATCAAAAAGACAGGCGCGGGTATCACGATCGAGGGAGACGAGGATATCAAATTGCATCTGAGAGATTCTTTGTATCATCAGAATGAGCGTTTTTCCTATTCCAAAGAAGACCGTATGAATTATCTGGGGCTGAAGCTACTGTATGAAAACGGATTCAGGATCTTTGAAACAGCAGAAGAGCTCTATGTTTCAAGAGCGACGATCCACAAGGACCTGAATGATCTGGAAAAGGATTTCAGGAAAAGGAAACTGAAACTGATTCGTCAGCACAACCGGGCAGTGACAATTGAAGGCAGCGAGAAAAACATCCGCCAGGCAATGGATGAACTGCTTCTTGAAAGCAAGGGCTTTTCAAAATTCTATGAAATGGTAAAGCATACAGGCAGCGAACCAGACGGTTCGATGATATTTGAGGCACTGGATCTTAACGACGATGAGATTCGTGAGTTCATTAAAGTACTTGAAGATGCGAAAAGTCCATATCTTCATGTTCTGAACCCGGATGATTTGTCTCAGATCGTTTTGATGATCCTGGTTATGTTTTTAAGAGTTAAAGGGGATCACATTATCAGCTTGTCAGATCTGTTTGTTGAAGAATTGAAACAAAGACCGTTTTATGAAGAAGCAAGGTATCTTCTAGATGCGCTTCAGACATATTACAAAATAAGATTTGAAGAGATAGAAGCCAGGTATCTGCAGGTTTTCCTTTTGTCCTTACACAGCAGTGAAAATGAAGAAACGGAAAATGAAAAGATTGCGAAAGAGCTGATCAGCTTCTGGTCAAAAAATCTGAATACGGATCTCAACGATGATGCAAATCTTTTAAGTGGAGTCAGGAATTATCTGAGTTCCGCAAGCACACGCTTGAAACACGGGATCGGGATTGATAATTCTTTAATGGATGACATTCATTCAGTCTACCCCAATACTTTGAAGATTATTGACAGATCTTCCTACATTCTGAAGAATCATCTTGCGTGTGAAGTATCTGAAGAGGAGAAAGGCTTCCTTACACTATATCTTGCTGCAGCTCTGGAAAGAAGGAAAAAGCCTTTACAGGCTGCACTGGTTTCTACTACCGGAGAAGGGGCTACTCAGCTTCTGCAGGCAAAAATCAAGCGAAGCTTTCCGGAGATCGATCTGATAAAGACGTTCAATTTTGCAAATCTGAATGAACTGAACAATTCGGAATATGATCTCATCCTTTCAACGGAAAAGATGATCAACAACGCCAAAGGAAATGTTGTAGTGATCAATCCGATCCTGTATCAGAGTGACATCAGCCGCTTGAAGAAGGTCATCAGGGAATTTGATAAGCAGAAGAACGATCCGGAGAAGGTCAGATAAATGTTTAATAATTGCCACATCATTGTGCTTGAATAGTCCTTTTTACCGTATTGTAAAAAGGATTTTTTCAACATAAGATGAATGCGTAAAGGAGAGACGAAAATGAAACATATAAAAATTGCGGCTGGTCTGGCACATGTGAATTACGGAAATATCGCTGATGTAGTCAAGCAGGCGAGCGATGCGGGTGTTGATTACATCCATTCGGATGCGGCAGATATGTATGATCTGCAGAATATGAAACTGATGGGCGGCTGGCAGGTCGTTAAAGGGATCCGTCCGGTCACAGAGAAGCCCATTGAGGTCCATTTCTATACGAGAAATATGGATATTATGTTTATTGATCAGATGCATGATGCCGGTGCAAACATGCTGATACTGCCTGCAGAGAGGTTTTTAGGAGCGGAACTTGCTTATATCATCAACTGGTGCAGAGAGAGAAATATGAAGATCGGTCTGACAGTAGGTTGTTATACACCTCTGTGTTTTGTTGAAGAATCGATTTATGATATTGATCGTTTGCAGATCGTGACACATGGCGTTGATTCAACAGACGGTGCTGATAACTGGGGCTGGCGCAGAAGTGTAACAAGAATGGTTAAGGAAGCCCGAAAGATGATCGATGAGAAGAATCCAAGATGTGAACTTGCATTGGATGGCGGTCTAAGATCTGATAATATGGAGCCTTTGATCGAATGCACCCCAGATGTTATTGTATTGTCTTCTGCAATCTTCAAGGATCCGGATGGAATTGCACAGGGTGTCAGAAAGTGCAGGGAAGCAATTGATCAGGCGGCTGCCAGATTCGGTTTAGAATAGACAGATAATCAAAAAGACATAGAATTATACAACTGGCTGAAATATAAGAAAACCTCGGATTTGCGAGGTTTTGTTTTATCTTGATTTTCTGTTTCTGATGAATCTGTAGAGACGATATCCGCCATATCCAAGCGCGATCAGAAGGATGATCGTCCAGATATTGTAGGTGACATCGATGATGAAGTCTTCGATCCCGCCGATGAAATTCTTGAAACCATTGACGAAGGATCTGCCAAGTCTCGCAAAGAAGCTTGTTGAGACAGGAGTGTAGACTTTTGTTTCTGTGACATTAAGATTGAGTGTTGAATAAGTTACCAGGAGATCATAGTTCTTGATCTGTGCTTCGTAGTATCCGATCTCATACTGGATGTCGGATAATCTCGCTTCAATGGACATCAGGTCATCGATGCTTTCTGCTTTGTCATAGAATTCCAGGACTTTCGCTTCCTGTGTTTTTAAGGAAGTCAGACGTGCCTGAATGTCTGTATAGGAATCGGTGATGTCTTTTGTTTCTTCGGAATAGTATGTAGAGTTTCCTGAAGCTCTCACTTCTTCCAAGAACGCTGTATAGTTTTCTGCCGGGACCCTGATCACGGCTTCATAGTAGCGGGAGTTTCCTCTGTTGGAGATTGATGATCTCTGTACATATCCGCCATACTTGGAGATTGCCGGATTGACCGTTTCCAGTAAGGCATCCAGGTCTTGCGTTTCCATATTCATGTAGGAAGTCAGGATCAGTTTCTTGTTCTGTCTGGCATCGACTTGTGAATTACTGCCTGGGAGCGGTGCTGGTGTTTCCTGCGCTTCCATTTCCATAGGAGCTTCTTCTGCCATGGCATATTCTCCATCGTAGTAGGCATTTCCTGCTGAGGCTGGAGCACTCAGATAGCCTTCATCTTTAGCTTCATAGGAGTAGTAGCTGTTGCTGTAATAGGAATCTGAGGCAGCTTCCTTATCTGAATAGGAATGGAAGAGGACAGGGAAGATGTTTATGACCAATAATAATGCACAGGCTGCTGTTGCGATCTTTCCCATCGTCGCCCATGAGAAGTCAAATTTGAATTTCTTTTTTGTTTTTGAATGTGCTTCTTCGATATATCTGTCATCGATCATGCCGATGGCATCTGCGAGTTTTTCTGATTTTTTCATGCGATCACTCCTTCCTTGATCAGATGGTCTTTGAGTTTGTCTCTGGTCCTTTTCAGCATCATTTTGGTCTTACTCTGAGTAAAGTGGAAGCGTGCTGAAATGTCTTCGATGGAATCGAAGTACCAGTAACGGCAGACAAAGACCTTGCGTTCCGTTTCTTTTAGTGTTTCTAAGAATTCGTCGATACTTTCCGCGATCATCTTTTCTTCCAGCGTTTCCCTTAGTGACTTTTCATCAGGGATACACTCTTCCAGTTCATCGAGTGAGACAGGGACTTCTCCGCCGCCTCGTTTTTCAGCCGAGAGGGATCTCCACTTGTTGAGGGAGAGTCTGCGGCAGATCTTTCCGATGAAAGTTGAAAGATTTGTCGGATGATGGGGCGGAATGGCATTCCATGTCGCAAGCCAGGTATCGTCCAGTGTCTCTTCACAATCCTGCTGGTTGTGAAGGATGGAACGGGAGATGGAAAAACAATAGTTGCCGTACTTATTCTTTGTTTCGGCGATGGCTGTTTCATCTCTGTTCCAGTAGAGTTCTACGATTTTCTCGTCATCCATTTTTCTTCTCCTTTCATCTATCATCTAACGTAATATCGTTATTGCGTCACATCTGGTTTGATATTTTCCAGATATTCAAGATACATATATTCATGGAAGATATATCTGAGTTTCGCGTATCCTTTTTCGATCAGCTGAGCCTGTAAGAGATCGCCATCCACCCAGACCCAGGCCAAAAGCCTTTCATAGGCGTCATATCTCTCACTGTTGGGATCAAGCTCCAGGATGATCCTGGATGCCTTCTCCAGGGTGACATCGGTGTAGTGTTTGGCTTCATCATATCCTTCTTCTCCGATCTCCGGAGTATCGACTGCCAGGAAGCGGACTGTCACTTTTTCACCGTCTTCCAAGAGGAAAACTGCCGTATCGCCATCATGGATATACTGATATACGGCATTGTATTTGGTGGTATATGGTGCCGGCTTGATCTTGTATTCCGGTTTGAAGATGACCCCGTAAAACACACCTGCCAGGATGAAGGCAGAGATGATGATCGCGATGGTTCTCTTCGTTCTGGCTTTGATCCGGAATTTCTTTTTCTTTTTTGCCATTTCTAAAGTGTTTCTATTTTATTGAGTAAGATCTGTAACTGTTCCTCATCCAGTCCGAGATATCCTCCCGGATACTCCTTTTTGGAGGTCATATGGATCTGTCCTGATCCTGCAGTTCTGATGACGTCCTGGATGTTTTCAATGCGGACACCCCCGCCCGGTAAGAATTGCAGCTGTTCGCCATATTCCTTGTGAAGTCTTGCGATGGTTTCACAGCCTTTCAAGATATCGGGATAGACAGCCTTGCCTGATGTCAGGATCCTGTCGATCCTGGCTTCTATCAATTGTTTACAGGCTTCATCGAGATCGTCGATCTCATCAAAAGCTTTGTGGAAGACTGCTTCCTTGCCATAGGAGTGGATCAGATCGGACATTGCTTTCGTCTTATCGATATCGATCGTTCTGTCTTCGTTCAGGAAACCAAAGACGATGCCATCGGCCTTTGCCTTCAAGAGGTTTTCCGCATCCTTCAACATGACTTCAAATTCATTCTGAGTGTAGTGAAAATTACCGCCTCTTGGTCTGACCATGCAACAGATCTTGGTATCGATGTGTTCCTTGAGATATTTCAGGGTTTCCAAAGATGGTGTAAGTCCGCCAAGTTCCAGCGCGGAATTGAGTTCGATGCGATCGATCGGGTATTTTGATGCGATGATCGCATCATCGAGATTGCCGATACAGATTTCAATTGTGATTTGATTGATCATGATTTAATTATAGCGTATGTTAAGATGGAGTTATGATAAAGGGTGCTTTGTTTGATATTGATGATACATTATATTCCCATGACAACCACATGGTTCCAAAGGGAACTTTGAGGGCTTTGGATAAGCTCAGAGAAAAGGGGATCAAGATCGGTGTCTGTACCAGTCGTGTGGCTGCCGAGATGGCGAATATCCCAAAAGAGCTCTGGGATCGCATCGATTGTAAGATCGTAGGGACCGGGGCAACGACGATCGTCGAAGGAGAGTATATCAAGAGTTATACGATCGATCCTGAGGATGCGAAGAAGTATACCGATTATTTCCATGAACACAAGATCTCCTATCACTATACGGATATCAATGGAGATGTCTATTACTGGGGTGACCTGTCTGTGGTAAACGAAGGACAGATGTTGCGTTATGCCCTGGGAAATGTCAAGTTCAAGGAATTTGAAGATGAACTGGTCACCAATCTGTTCTACTACCAGGCCAAGGATGAAGAATGCAAAGAGATCGCCAAGATCAATCCGGAAGCTCTGATCTCCAGATGGGGAAATTCCGGAAACATCTGTACGCCATTGGTGGATAAGAGTTTTGGCTTATTGAAGTTCTGTCAGGTCTATTCTTTTACGACCGATGAGGTCGTTGCGGCAGGTGATGGGATCAACGATGATGTCATGTTGGAGATGGCTGGGATCGGGATCGCTGTGAGTGATGCTTTGGAGAATACGAAAGCCAAGGCTGATTATATCTGCAAGAAGTCGATCGAAGATGGAGGCTTGTATGATGCCTTTGTCGATCTGGGGATCATCGAAGAAGATGATCTGAAGATGAAGATGTTTGTCTTTGATAATGATGGGACTTTATTCGATCACGATTGCGGTGGAATCCATGAGAAAACATTCCTCGCTTTGGATCAACTGAAAGAAAAAGGATATAAACTGGTATTAAACACATCCCGTTCTTTGGAGGAAATGAAAAACATCCCACAGAGACTGATCGACATGATGGATGCGATCATCTTAGTCAACGGTGCCTATATCATTCAGGATAAGAAAGTCTATATCACTTATCTTGATGATGAAACAGTAAAAAAACTCATTCCTTTCTTTGAAGAGAATGATGTCACATACCGCTATACGACAGATGATGGCAGAAGCTATCTGAACAAGAATAATGACTATAAATATTTCTTCAAGGATCTTTATGATATGATCCCTGAGATCAAGCCATATGAGGGAGAAAGAGTCTTACAGTTTTTTTATTATGCCACAGGAGACTTAAGAGAACAGATCATATCTTTGGCAGGAAACTGCGAATGCAGCAGGCTGATCACTGCCGGAGAGATCGCTCCTGCAGGCAAGAACAAGGGTCTGTCTACTTTGGAAGTTGCGGAAAGATATGGATTCAGAAGAGAAGAAGTGATTGCCTTTGGAGACAGTGGCAATGATATCGAGATGATGGAAAAAGCCGGGTATTCCATTGCAGTCGGTAATGGCACAAGGGAATGTCGAGCTGCGGCAGATTACGTGACGGATGACATCAAAGAGGAAGGTGTATATAACGCATTGAAACATTTCGGTTTCATAGAGGGCTAATATGAAAAGCTATTATGTAGAATTGACGGATATCGGAAGATCTCATATCGCTGAAGAAGAGATCGATATCGAAGATCTCAAAGACAATGAAGCGATCATCAAGACAGAATATTCGATGATCTCTGCGGGAACGGAACTTTCGCGTGCTTTTGCCTTGAAGAAAGGATTCAAGTATCCGGTCAGACCGGGTTACTGTTCGGTTGGAAAGATCTTAAAGAAAGGTAAAGACATCAAAGCGGAAGAAGGTGACCTGGTCTTTTTCAATGCGCCGCACGCTTCACTTGTCAGGTGGAACACTTCCTTGAAAGTTCAGGACAGACAGATCATCAAACTGCCGCAAGGCATCGATCCCTTAGAGGCGACAGCGTTAAACCTCATGTTGGTGGCGATGCAGGGAGTCAATCTCAGCGAAGTCAAACTTGGTTATACAGTCGGTGTCTTCGGCTTAGGGAATATCGGTATCCTGACGGCTTTGATGTATAAGAAACTTGGATGTAAGGTCATCGGCTTTGATGTGGTCAAGGGAAGATGTCAGCTGGCATCATCCATGGGCGTAGAATATACCGCTTCTGAAAACTATAAGGAAATGATTGACGAAGTATCCCAAGGCAAAGGTTTGGATATCGCAGTCGATGTCACCGGACTTTCTGAAGTCATCATGGACTGTATCGAATACACGAGAAGATATGGCCAGGTCGTATTATTGGGCTCACCAAGACAGTCTTACGAGACAGATATCATGCCGGTATTCTCAAAGATCCATATGAAGGATCTCAAGATCATCGGAGCCTTCAATCAGACGATCCCTGTCTATGAGACGGATGGATCTTATGATTGTCTGGAGAGGAATCTGAAGATCTCCTGTGACTTATTGATGAATAAGGATATCGATATCTCCAAACTGATCACAAAAGTCATTGATCCCAAAGATTGCGAAGAAGCATACTACGATCTGATGTATCACAAGGAAGACAACAACTGCATCGTCTTTGACTGGAGGAACTATTAAATGGAACTCTGGGACCTCTATACAAAAGACAGAGTGAAGACAGGGAAGACGATGGTCCGCGGCGACAGACAACCTCAAGGGACATATCGGATCGTCGTCCATCTATGTCTTTTCAACAGTAATGGTGAAATGTTGATACAGCAGAGACAGCCTTTTAAAAAGGGCTGGTCGAACATGTGGGACATCACGGTCGGCGGCTCTGCGGTTGCCGGAGATGAGTCCTGGCAAGCCATTCAAAGAGAAACGAAGGAAGAACTGGGCCTTGATCTGGATTTTTCTGATCAAAGACCGGCGATCACAGTATCTTTCCCGGATGGTTTTGACGATATGTATGTCATTCAGAAAGATCTTGATATCAGTGAACTGAAGCTGCAGTATGAAGAAGTTCAGGGAGTGAAATGGGCATCAAAGCAAGAGATGCTTGAAAAGCTGGATGAAGGAATTTTCATTCCTTATCACAAGTCTCTGATCGATCTGCTGTTCTATATGAGAGATCATGTAGGTGCTCATACACATGAAGACAGGCAATAGAAGCGAAAGCTTCTTTTTCTGTACTGCTCTTATACCGATTCAAAGCAGGAATTCAGGTTATAATGAATGCAAGTGAGGTGAGTCTGATGAAAGCCTGGGAAAGCTATTTTGAAGAGATAAACAAGGTGATCGAAAAGATCAGATCAACGCAATCTGACAATATCATGAAGGCAGCGAAGATCCTGGCTGATACCACCGAAAAGGGCGGGATCATCTATGGTTTTGGTACCGGGCATTCCCATCTGGTCTGCGATGATGCGTTCTGGAGAGCGGCGACGCCTGCCAATTACTGTGCTTTACTGGAACCGTCTGCCAGCGGCAATCAGGAGATCACCAAGTCTTATCTGATCGAGAATACTTATGGGATCGGAAAGGCTGTCGTTGATTATCATCGGATCACACCCAATGACTGTATGATCATCATTTCCAATTCCGGAAACAATATCGCTCCGGTCGATGCGGCTTTAAGAGCGAAAGAAAAAGGGATCGCGGTGATCGCGATCACTGCGGTGGAGTATTCCGATTTTCTGAAGACAAAACATAAGGACGGCGTCAAGCTCAAGGATGTGGCGGATGTCGTATTGGATAACTGTTCCCTGATTGGCGATGCGACGGTCGAGATCGAAGGATTCCCGATGAAGGTGGGTTCTTCTTCAACGATCCCGAATATCTATCTGCAGAATGCGATACTGACCCAGATGGTGGAGATCCTGGTTCAAAGAGGTTTTGAGCCGGATGTCTACTATAATGGCCATCTGGCTTTCATGGATGAAAACTGTGCCGATCACAATGACAAACTGGTCGATAAATACTTCTACAGGATAAGGAATCTTTAATGGCAAAAAATCAGGCTGTTTCTTTAACGGAAGGCAATATCCGAAAACTGATCTTTTCATTCTCATGGCCGATCTTCGTATCGATGATCTTTTCGGAACTCTACAATATCACCAATTCGATGATCGTAGGCAACTACGTGTCTTTGAAAGCGCTCAGTGCTGTCAGTGCCTGTACCTGGATCTGTAATGTGTTCAACTATACATTCTATGGCTTAGGAATGGGTGCCGGGATCTTAGTTGCAGGGTATTTTGGCGCAAAGGATCATGACAACCTGAAGAAGTCTCTGGATACATCTCTGGTTTTTGCGGTCGTGGGCGGAACAATCCTGACGGTGGTTTCAGAACTCGCCTTACCATTGCTGTTAAAGATCATCAATGTCGGTCCGGATATCTATGCGGATGCCTTTTCATATATGAGAGTTTATATCCTGGGTTCGGTAGCGGTACTGACTTCGCAAATGTGTTTCTTCATCTTGAGGAGCTTTGGTGATACCAGACATCAGTTATACTACTCGATCATTTCTTCGATCATCAATATCGTACTGGGTTTACTGTTTGTCAGAGCATTGAATCTCAATGTCATCGGTACAGCTCTGGCGACCATCATCTCGCAATTTGCGACAGACGTCCTGGCTTTGAGATTAATGTTGAACTATGATGGTGTGGATTTTGATATCAGGAATATCGACTTCTCTTTCAGAGTGGTTGGTGAGATATGTGAACTGGGTATCCCGGCAGGCATTCAGAACATGTTGATCGCATTTTCATCAATGCTGGTACAGTCATATGTCAATCAGTTTCCGAATGAGGTCATTGCCGGCATCGGAGTTGGTGAAAAGACCGTCAGCTGGTGTCAGCTTGTTTCCGTAGCGGTATCAGGCGCAACGATGTCTCTGGTTGCCCAGAATATGGGTGCTGGCAGAAACGACAGGGCAAAAGAAGCGATCAAGGAATCAGCGATCATTTCTTCGATCGGTACGATCATCATGATCATGATCATCGATACTTTGGCTCCATTCCTGGTTTCGCGTTTCAATGATGATCCTGATGTGATGTTTTATGGAACATCCATGATCAGATGGGCGATCTGCGGGATGTTTTTCATCAATCTCTCGCATATCTATAACGGTGCCTGCAGAGGCGCGGGAAATGTAAAGGTCCCGATGTTTATCGCAATACTTGGTCAGGTCATTTGCAAGTACTTATTCGTATTTATTGGTTTGAAACTTTTTTATGATGTTCATGTATTATATCTGGCAACGGCATTTGGTTACATCATGGCCGGAAGCATGGCGACGATCTATTTCTATACTTCCAGGTGGAGTAAGAAGAACGGACTGAGATGATCGTTTTCTGACTGATACTATTGAGTTAAAGCTTGAGGATATATTATATTTGAAGAAGTGTTCGAAGAGAGAACTGAAAAACGTTTCAACATGTTTCTTAACAGAAACAGATAAAGTTTGGGGATTGATATGAGCAGAAAGCTGATTGCAGGAATCAATATCGTGATATGCCTGTTTTTGTTTGGACTGACTGCAATTGCTTCACAGATAAATCAGAATCCAACAGAGAGTCCGATCGAAAAGATCGATATGATTGGACCTGAAGATCTGAATACCGAAGTCCTCGTCGAAATCAATGAGGAAGAAACTCCTTTGGCTCAAGCTCTGGAAGAACAGAAAGAGGAGTTCGGAAAGCCATTCTCAGATCCGGGATATAAACTGTTTTATTACTTATATGGAATAATCATATCTCTGGTGATACTGATGACTTTATTCCTATGGAGATTCAGGGAAGACAAAGGATATTAGAGTATCCTTTTTTTATGTATTTTGTTAAGTATCCATATAGGAATCATTGCAAGGATTTACTTCTATACTTTCAAATGAAATTTCAAAACTGGACATATACAAACATTTGAAAAAAATATAAGATGAAATCAGGCATCACATCAGGTGTTTATAGGTAAATCCAATCCTTTCTATTTATTAGTCGCTCCCAAGCACAAAGAGAAAAGAGTTTGATATAAACTCTTTTTCTCTTTGATAGAGATGATCAGAAAAAAATAAAGCAGGTTTTTAACCTGCTAGAACTGTATTAGAGATTTGCTTTGAGGATCGCTTTGAGATCGGCGATTCCGTCGTGCCCGGATTTGAGAAGTTCTTCTACATCGACATCTCCTGCTTCTCTGACAGCAAGGATCTGAAGGATCATTGCCAGATTGACGCCAGTGATGACCTGAAGATTTTCATTTTCCATGTCTTCGGCAGCGATACGCGCCATGCAGTTGCATGGTGAGCCAAACAGCATATCGCAGAAGACGATGACGCCTTCTCCGGAATCGACTTTCTTGATGGCTTCTTTCAATACATCGACGAACTCATCAGGATTATCTTCTGCTGAAAGACAGCAGGCTTTGATCTGTGGCTGTTCACCGAAAAACAGTTTAGATGTGTCCAGTATGCCCTGTGCCATAGGGCCATGGCTGGTGATTACGATACCTTTCATGATGTTACCCCCACTATTAATTCCAGTATACCGCAAAAAGCTTCGGAATGTGCATTTCTGCTTATAGAGAAGCGTTATAATTAGTTTGTAAAGGAAAGTGAGATAGATCATATGGATATCATGAAGCAATATTTCGATCTGCTCAAAATGAAAGTCGATGAAGCATATGACCTTCAGAAGGATAAGATCGAAAGGGTAGCTGAACTGTTTGGACGATGCATGGAAAATGAAGGCGTCGTTCAGCTTTTTGGTGTCAATCATGGCGAAGAATTCGTCAATGAACTCAATTACAGGGCCGGAGGCATTGCGCCGTTCCATGGTTTGAAGCTCAAGGATCTGATCCTGAAGGAAATGATCCGACAGGAAGATATCGATTCCGGTGCCATCTACGATGATGTAAGTGTAGCCGACAAGTTCGAATCAATCTATGATCTTGATGACAGGGATATGTATTGCCTGGTGAGCTTCTATGGAAACGAGCCGTTGACTCTGGAGATCGCAAGAAGAGTCAAGGAAAGAGGCCAGAAACTGGTCGCCGTTGTCAACAAGAGATCTTACGATAAGGTCGGTGGCAGCTTGCTGGAATATTGCGATGAATGGCTGGATATGTCTGCCGATGAACCGGATACCGCTCTGTGCCTGGAGGGTGTCAAGGTCGGGCAATTGTCTTCAACGGTTGCCAACTGCATCGCGCAGATGTTGACATCGGAGATCTTTGCCTGGTTTGCGAAACAGGGAAAGGTCGCTCCTGTACTGCTGTCTGCCAACATCAAAGGTGCTGATGTGCACAATGATTCTCTGACAGATCCATATGGAAGGAGGATCCGTTAATGATCAACGCATTAAGATTCAAGGAAGAATTGTTTGAATTACTGGACCACCTCTATGAATCACAGAAAGACAATATCGAAGCGACCGCGCAGGCATTCAAGGAATGCATCGAAAAAGGCGGTGTCGTCCATGTGTTCGGTTCAGGTCATTCAGTCGGTTTAGGTATCGACATCAAAAACAGAGTCGGTGCTCTGGTTCCGATCCATATCATGGAGATGTCTGATTTTGTAACCAAGGGTGATATTTCCGTCGAAGAATTCATGGACAGAAAGAACATCTTTGAAAGAAAACCGGGTGTTGCCAAGAAACTCTATGATCTCTATGATATCAAGCCGCAGGATATCTTTATCGTCATTTCCAATTCCGGTATCAACGGGATCGTCATCGATATCGCAGATCTGGCAAAGAAGAACGGTCACAAGGTGATCATCATCACTTCTATGAAACATACATTGGCTGAAGAACCGAGACATCCGTCAGGTAAGAAACTGTATGAATTCGGTGACATCGTCATCGACAACTGCGGTCCTCATGGCGATGCGCTGATTCAGACAGATGGAATTGAGAAAGTCTCATCCGTTTCTTCCATCTGCAACAACTGCATTGCTCAATCTATGGCCGCAAGAACGATCGAATTACTGAAAGAAGATGGTTATGAGCTTCCTGTCCTGAACGGAGACAGGGAACACGATGAAGCACTGATCAAAAAATACGAGGGGAGAGCTTAAGATGTTATTTGAATACGGAGATAAGATCACCGAATTACTCAAGGTCGCAGAAGAAAAGAATAAAGATGTCATTAAAGAGCTTGCGGAAAAGGTTGCGGAGAACATCGAGAACGATAAGATGATCCATACCTTTGGTACCGGCCATTCCCATATGCTGGGGATCGAACTGTTCGCCAGGGCAGGTGGTTTGGGAAATGTCGATGCGATGTTGGACCCGGATACTCTGACTTCCTTTGGCGCACAGAGATCCGGCGCAATGGAAAAGACACCGGGTGTGTCCGATGTCATCTATGATTCTTATAATATCGAAAAGGGTGATATGATGATCATCACTTCCAATTCCGGAAGGAATGCGATGCCGATCGAAATGGCGATGCGTTGCCAGAAAGAAGGGGTCTATGTCGTAGCGATGACCAATATGGAACAGTCAAGGAATACGACATCCAGACATCCATCAGGAAAGAAGCTCTATGAGTTTGCGGATTGCGTCATCGATACCTGTGTTCCATCAGGCGATGCATCGATGGATATCGATGGGATCAAGACCGGTCCGGCTTCTTCGATCGTTTCAATGTTTCTGATCAATACAGTCGTCACGGAGGCGATCAAGATCGTCACAAGTCATGGCAAGCGTCCGTATGTCTTCCAGTCACAGAATGTGGATGGATTCGACAATAACGCGATCTACGAACACTTCAAGGGAAGAGTCAAACACTTCTAAAAATCATAAAACCGAGAACAGAGACGAGAATTCGTTTCTGTTTTCTTTTTTACAGACAAGGTAATAGGTGACTTCCGCTTCTGAATCGGAAACAGGGATATAGATGCGGCTTTCACTTCTTCCCAGATATCTGATGGAGAGATCTGTCGCAAAGTTGGAAAGATTGGATGCCTCGATGAGTTCAGATAGAGAATATCGATCATCCTGTAGGAGGAATCTGGAATCAGGCATCTTATCAGCTACAAAGGACCAGAATCCAACATTGGCCATCTGTAACATGTTCTGGCCATTCATTTCTTCAAAAGAAAGAGATTTTCTCTTGGCGTATTTGTGGTTTTTCGGAACCGCAAACATCAAAGTTTCTTTTCCACATTCCTTACAGTAATAGGAGTCGTTCAAAGGTTTTTCGTGCAGGACGATCAGCTGGCATAAGTCTCTGTCGAGGTCTTCTAAGAGTTGATTTTCATCATCGGACTTGCTTTGAAGATTCATGTGCGGGAAGCACTCGTTGATCAAAGGAGTCAGGATCCAGAGCGGAGCTGGGGAACAGACACCTAAAGAGATCGTCCGGTTTTTGCGGTCGTATTCTCTTAAGGATGTGATCAGTTCTTCACTTTCTTCCATGATCCTTCTTCCATGTTCATAGAAGTAGTGACCGTTGTCATTGAGCTCCATCTTGTTTCTGGTCCTGTTAAAGAGTTTTACACCCAGATCATCTTCCAGTTTCTTCATATTCCTGCTTAGGGCAGGCTGAGAGAGATGAAGATCTTCAGCTGCTTTGGATAGCGTTTTGGCTTTGGCAAAGGCAATAAACTGTTCCAGGAGATAAAATTCGATCATTATGTCACCTCAGTATAAATTCTGTTTATAGCAGTATAAGTAAATGATATTTTACGAAATGCGAAATTGTCAATAAAATAAGGGTGTATTCAGTAATAAGGATGAAATTCACTATAAGAAACAGTGATGGAAAGGAGGCACGATGATATTCTACTTCACCGCAACAGGCAATTCTCTCTATGTATCAAAGCAGCTGGATGAAGAAAGAAGGAGTATTGCACAAGCGATCCACGATCAGAATAAACATTATTCCTATGAAAAGATTGGCATCGTGTGTCCAATCTTCGGTCATGAAGTTCCACCGCTGGTGAAAGAATTCATGGAGAGTTCCGTATTTGAAACGGACTACTTCTACATGATCCTGACCTATGGAAACAGACATGCCAATGCGGCTGAACTGGCAGAGAAACTGTGTAAGAAACTGAATATCGCAGTAGATTACATCAATGTGATATTGATGGTCGACAACTTCCTTCCGGGTTTCGATATGGAGGAACAGAAAAAGATCGACAAACACGTCGAGGAACAGATTGAACTGATCAGACAAGATCTGAAAGAAAGAAAAGAATGGATCATGCCGGCAACGAAAACCGACAGAGAAGCACATGAAGAGTTCCTGTCAAGGATGAAGAAGATGCCGCAGAACGATGTCCTTCATGCCTATCACATCACAAAAGACTGTATCGGATGTGGGATCTGTGAAAAGATCTGTCCGAAAGGATGTTTCAAGGTAGAAGATCAGAAAAGCAATCAGGATCCAAAAGGCTGCATCATGTGCATGGCTTGTATCCATGCCTGTCCGACAAAGGCGATCCAGATGAATATGCCTGAGAAGAATAAGAATGCCAGATACAGAAACGAAAACATCAGTATCTGCGAGATCATAGACGCAAATATACAGAAATAGAAAGGTGAAACATGGCAAAGAAAGTATTGATCCTATCCGCAAGCGCAAGGAAAGCGGGAAACAGTGATCTGCTGGCAGATCAGTTCATGAATGGAGCTCTTGAAGCAGGAAATGAAGTCGAGAAGATCTTCCTGGCACAGAAGAAGATCGGCTATTGTCTCGGCTGCAACTTCTGCAAGAAAAACGGCGGTACCTGTGCGATCAAAGATGACATGAATGAAGTATTGGAGAAGATGTTGGAGGCAGATGCCATCGCACTGGCTTCCCCGGTCTATTACTACAATGTCAACGCACAACTCAAGACCCTGATCGATCGCACATATGCGAAGTTCATGGATCTCAAGAATAAGGAATTCTATTTCATTTTAAGCTGTGCCGATGAAAGCAATGAATCAGTTGATCAGGCTGTGGAAGCCTTAAGAGGTTTTACGATCTGTCTGCCTGGTTCAGTTGAAAAGGGAATCGTCTATGGCATAAATGCACCGGATCATGGCGACATCGTCGGTTCCAAGGCGATAGATGAAGCATATCGGATGGGAAAGGAAATCAGATCATGAAAAAACAGACAGCAGGAAGAGACAGGCTTGGGCATTTGGCTCCTAAATTCGCAGAATTAAATGACGATGTACTGTTTGGCGAAGTCTGGTCCAGAGAAGACAAGCTCTCTGCCAGAGACAGAAGTCTGGCAGTGATCTCGGCTTTGTTCTCAGCAGGTTTATATCCGCAATTAAAGAGCCATATCGCTCTAGGCAAGGAACATGGCTTAACAAAAGAAGAAGTAGTAGAAGTCATCACCCAGCTGGCGTTCTATTGTGGTTGGCCGAAAGCGTGGTCTACATTTCCAATGATCGATGAGATCTACAGTGAGGAAGAATAAGGAGAAAAAGAGATGAACTATTTTACATTGAACAATGAAACAAAAATGCCTATGGCCGGTATCGGTGTATTCACATTCACTCCGCCTGAGGCACAATCTGCGATCGAATCGGCTTTAAAAGACGGTGTCAGACTGATCGATACCGCTAATGCCTATATGAACGAAAAGGCAACCGGCAGAGCGATCAGAAACAGTGGAGTAGAAAGAGGTGAGATCTTCCTGGTATCAAAACTCTGGCCTTCTGTCTATGAAGATGAAGATGCGGTAGAAAAGACTCTGGCGAGACTGGATACGGATTATGTCGATCTTCTTTTCCTCCATCAGCCGGCCGGCAACTGGAAGAAGGGTTATCAGATCATTGAAAAGGCTTATAAAGAAGGAAAAGTAAAGGCGATCGGCCTGTCTAACTTCTCTATTGAACAGATCAAGGAGATCATCGATGAGTGCGAAGTCAGACCGCAGATGGTCCAGGTTGAAGCTCATCCTTATTTCCCACAGACTGAACTCAAAGCTTTCCTGGCAAAGTACGGAATGGGTCTGATGGCGTGGTATCCATTGGGACACGGCGATAAGTCCCTGATCGAAGAAGAAGTCTTCACAAAGCTGGCTGCCAAATACGGCAAATCCAATGCCCAGGTCATCTTGAGGTGGCATGTGCAGTCCGGCAACGTCATCATTCCGGGAAGCAGGAATCCAAAGCACATCCACGAGAATTTCGATATCTTCGATTTCGAGCTGACGCAAGAAGAAATGGCTGAGATCGCAAAGGTCGACAAGAATACCCGTTACTACAACGCAACACCTGAACAGGTCGCTGCATATGCCGATATCAACCCACCATTTGATACACAGGAGTAAAAGAATATGAAGAAAGAAGTAAAAGGACACTTACTGTTTGCGCCGTTACCTGTACTGATGATCGGTACTTATGATGAAAACGGTGTACCAAACCTGATGAATGCCGCCTGGGGCGGACAGTGTGATTATGACCAGATCTTTATTTCTCTGTCAGAACATAAGACGACTGACAACATCAGACTGAAGAAAGAATTCACTGTTGCCTTTGCGACAAAGGATACGCTGGTCGCTTCCGATTATTTCGGTATCGAATCAGGCAAGAAGGTAAACAAGATTGAAAAGGCAGGCTTCCACCACGTCAAGAGCGAGAAGATCGATGCACCGGTGTTTGAAGAGTATCCGATCACATTGGAATGCCGACTGGTTGGCGAAAATGATCTTGGCGTTGTTGCCGATGTCGTCGGTATGCTGGCAGATGAATCAGTCATCGATGAAAAAGGAAAGCTTGACTTGGGCAAAGCTGAACTGATCTCTTTTGATCCAAACAACAATACCTATCGTCTCTTAGGTGAAAGCGTTGGCTTTGCGTTCAAGGACGGCCTGAAGATCAGAAACAGCTAAGATAAGAATTCTGAAAAAAATAAAAAGAAAGTGATGATGTAAAACATGATCATTTTCTTTATGTCCTGAAGGACAGATTGGAAGATGAAATGATAAGAAAAATGATAATGATACTGCTTGCAGGTTTATTATTCACTGCCTGCAGCAGTGTAGAAAAAGAAAACGAGGTCAAAAAGACCGAAATGGAGGTAATCACTGTGAAAGATAACAGTTTACATAAATCGATCCCTGAACTGATCGAAGAGATACCGCAAGAGTATTATCTTCCGGCAAGACATCAGGGAAAACTGGAAAGATTAAAGTATGATACCTGGGAGTCATTCTCCTATGAGGATCATTCCCAGAAACTGAGTAAAGAGGTGTGGGTCTATCTTCCTTACGGATATACGGATGAGAAGGAATATGAGATCTTCTATCTGTCTCATGGCGGTTGGTCCAATGAGACGACAATCATGGGAACAGATCAGGATCCTGCTGAATTCAAGCACGTCATCGATCACTCCATCGAAGATGGAAAGATGAAGGAGATGATCCTGGTGATGGTGACCTACAACAATACCGGCAAGAAAGACAGCTGGGATTATTCCCTGGCGATCGAACTGACAGATCGTTTCCACAACGAGCTGGTCAACGATATCCTTCCGGCTGTGGAGTCCAAGTATTCCACCTATGCCAAAGATACGACTCTAGAAGGATTGAAGGCTTCCAGAGACCACAGAGGATTCGGCGGTTTCTCAATGGGCTCGGTGAATACCTGGTGTACATTCAGATATGCTTTGGATTACTTCAGATATTTCATGCCGATGAGTGGTAACTATACAAGTAACGGAAGCTTAATGGCTTCTATGGTGAAAGATCAGGGCTATGATGAGGATGACTTTTTCATCTTTGCGATGTCGGGAGAAGATGACTTCGCTTATTCTTCTTTCAAGAATCAGATCATGGCGATGGCTGATCATCCGCTGTTTACGTTGGTGGATAGTGAAGAAGAGGGAAACCTGGCTTTCAGAGAGATGGCAGGATATCCTCATGGAAGAGAAGCATCCAATCTCTATACCTATAACGGTCTGATGTATTTCTGGAATTATGAAGATATTGCCTCATCCTATTACACGAAAGATTCTTCTGTTTTAGAGATCATGAATGATCCCGATTTTGAAGGATATGGAGATCTCATCTTTCCGGTAAACAGATCCTACTGGAGTGGCAACACACTAAACGATCTGTCTTTCACCTGGTATGGAAAGATGGATCCGGATAAAAGTGCTGAGATCGTCAACTACATGAAGGATCATCATGACAGTATCTTCCTCGATATCTACTCCAAGGAAGAAAGAAGAGAAGATCCTTCCAAGAATGAAACCGGATTATTCTATTTCAAAGGAAAACCGGGAAGCAGATTTGCGATCTGTAATGCCGGAGGAGGGATGGTCTTTGTTGGGGCGATGCAGGACTCCTTCCCTCACGCATTACAACTGTCCAAGATGGGATACAACTCCTTCGCTCTGATCTATCGTCCGGGTTATGATACATCTTGTGAAGATCTGGCAAGGGCGATCGCTTATATCTTTGAACACGCGGATGAGTTAGAGGTCGATACTTCTTCCTATTCCCTGTGGGGTGGTTCAGCGGGCGCCCGTATGGCTGCCTGGTTAGGATCTCTTGGAACAGGATATTTTGGCGAAGCGGAGTATCCTAAACCTGGTGCTGTGATCATGCAGTACACGGGATTATCTGATGTCTATGGGAATGAACCTCCGACATATAATTGTGTTGGTACGAATGACTATATCGCAAGTTATACTGTGATGGAAAGAAGGATCGATCGCATCAAGGCAAATGGTACGGATGCGATGATCGAGATATTTGATGGGCTTTCTCATGGTTTCGGTTTAGGAACAGGAACGGTTGCGGAAGGCTGGATCAAAAACGCAGTAAAATTCTGGGAAAGGAATATGGATTAATATGGATAGACCTTATATTGTATTACATCTTCTGAGTTCTCTTGATTCAAGGATCGACGGATCATTCTTCTCATCTGCTGAAACAGCGAAAGCTTTTTCAATCAATCAGAAGATCAGATCTTCCTATGAATGCGAAGCGGTATTGAACGGTGCTGTGACAGCTGCCGAGATCTATGCGGATGGATTTATCAATGAGCTCAGACACAGCGATGAACATTTCGATAGAAACGACTATATCGCAGAAAAATGTGACAACTATGTCGTCTGTGTTGATATACAAGGTTCTTTGAATTGGACGAAGAACTATGTCGAAAGAAGGAATATGCCTTATTCCCATGTGATCGAAGTACTGTGTGAAGATGTAAATGATGATTACATCGCTTATCTGAGATCCTTGAACATCTCTTATGTCTTCGCAGGAAAAGAAAACCTTGATCTGAGATTACTGATGAAAAAGCTCAAGGAACTTTTTGATATCAGAACGCTGATGGTGACAGGCGGCGGAGTGATGGATTATTCTCTGCTGGAACAGGGCTGTCTGGATGAGATCTCTCTGGTCGTTGCACCAACTGTTGGCGGAGAAAGAGAAGTTGCGACGATCTTTGATCGATCACTGTATTCTGTTTCCGATCATTCCTTCGATCTGAAACTGAATCGTGTGGAACGATTTGATGATGTATTGTATCTGAATTATCTTGTGAAATGAGAATGAAGGACAGCAGAAATGTTGTCCTTTTTTGTTGAAGGGCAGACTGTCGGGATGTATTAAAATATAAGTATGTATGAGTTTTCCAAAGCAGATGCAGATCATCTGCTTGAATGGTACCGAAAAAATAAAAGAGATCTTCCATGGCGTGATACTGGTGATCTTTATGATGTCTGGCTTTCCGAGATCATGTTGCAGCAGACAAGGGTAGAGGCGGTAAAGGATCACTTCATCCGTTTCAAGAAGGTATTGCCGGATATCGGGTCTCTGGCAAACGTCGATGACGATGATCTGATGAGACTTTGGGAAGGATTGGGTTATTATTCCAGAGCCAGATATCTGAAACAGTGTGCGATCAGACTGATCGAAGAATATGACGGTGTCTTTCCGATGGATCAAAGAAAACTTCTGAAACTGCCGGGGATCGGCCCTTATACGGCTGGTGCGATACTGGCGATCGGTTATGGGTTTCCTTATGCGGCAGTAGATGGAAATGTATTAAGAGTCATGACAAGGTGTTTTGGGATCAGAGATGATATCAGAGCTTCCTATGTATCCGATCAGATCACAGGTCTGATCAATGACTTTTATCATAAGAATCCCGTAGACAGACAATATGTCAGAGATCTGACACAGGCTCTGATGGAACTTGGGGCAATGGTTTGCGTTCCTAATGGGAAGCCGATCTGCGAGACCTGTCCGTTTTATAAGGATTGCGTCTGCAGAGAACTCAAGGCGTACGCAAGGATCCCTTATCGCAGTGCTTTAAAGGATCGAAAGATCACAGAGAAGACGGTATTCGTGATCTCGGATCACGAGAAGTTCTTACTTCACAAGAGGCCTTCCAGAGGTCTTCTGGCAGGGATGTATGAATTCCTCAATACCGATGGATATCTGGATCAGGATGAGGCTGTCGCTTATCTGAGAGATCTCGGTTTTGATGTATTAAGGATCTCAAGGATCGATGATGCCAGACACATCTTCACGCATCGTGAGTGGCACATGAAGGGATATGAGGTCTTCGTCGGAGAGTGGAAAGAAGTGCCGGAAGGATGCCTTGTGGCTGATCGGGAAGAACTGAAGAAACTGGCGATCCCTTCGGCGTTTAAAGTATACACGGAGCGTTACATGTTAAGAGAAAGCGAGGAAGAAGAATGAAACTGGTCATCTTTGGCTGCGGCAATATCGCAAACAGGATCGCGAAGTCTGCACTCATGGTAAAGGAGATCGATCTTGTCGGTTTTGCGTCCAAGAATATCGATAAGGCGAAAGAATATGCTGAAAAATACGGATGCCGGGAATATGGCGATTATGATCACTTCTTGAACAGTGATGTCGATGCCGTCTATATTGCAACATACAATCCAAGTCATTATGAGCTGATCAAGATGTGTCTACAACATCACAAGAATGTCATCTGTGAAAAGCCGATGTTGTTTTCATTAAAAGAAAATGAAGAGATGTTTGCCCTGGCAGAAGAAAACAATGTCTTACTGATGGAGGCTTTGAAGTCGGTCTTCCTTCCCTTGAATATCAGGATCAGACAGATGATCAAAGATGAAGTACTAGGCAAGACGAAAGAGATCTATGCCTCCTTCATGAGGAATGGTTCCCACTCGGAAAGTCACTGGATCAATGATCCGAAGTGCGGTGGTGCATTAAGTGATCTGGGTTCCTATACGATCGGAACGATGAATTTCCTGATGGATTGTGAACCTGAGCTCAACAGCTTAGAAAGTGATCGGACAGCTGAGAAAGCGGAATCTAGCGCATATGCGGATCTCGATTATCACGGAGTACTTGGAAAATCGAGTGTCTCCAATCGCAAAGATGGCGACTGTACGTTGATCGTTACAGGAGAAAAGGGATATCTTCGTGCCGATAACTTCTGGAAGAGTGGCGATGCCTATTACGAGATCGATGGCGAAAGACATGAGATCCATGAGGAGCTGATCTCGGATTTCTATTATGAACTCAAACACTTTGCGGATCTTGTGGATCAGGGAAAGAAGATGTCCGATGTCATGGATAAAAGAGCTTCCGATCTGATTTTAAAGATCACACAGGCTGATATAAAATAAGATTGAAAGAAGGAACTTGATATGATCATTCAGAGTAAGTGTGTCTATTTTGAAGAACGACTGCAGCCAAAACAGATCGAGATCAGGAAAGATGAGATCGTCGGTGTCTATCCATATGGATTGTTCAAAGCGGATGTCGATTATGATGATCTGATCGTGATGCCAGGTCTTTGTGATGTCCACAATCACGGTTATAACGGGTGTGAATCCAATGAGGCGACTAAGAAGTGGCTCAAGGAGTGGTCGGCTTATCTGCCATCAGAAGGTGTGACAGCGACACTGGCTTCCATTTCTTCCTTCCCGAAGCAAGGATTGTTAAAGGCGTTAAAGAATATCGGTGAATACATCGATCATGACAATAAGAAGGGTGCTCATATATTGGGTGTCTATGAGGAAGGACCGTTCATCTGTTCCGGTAAGGAAAGAGGAGCGCAATCTCTGGATTTCCAGATCATTCCAAGCAAAAAGGTGATTGATGAATTCAATGATGCCTGTAATGGCCATCTGATCTATGTGATGATCGCTCCGGAGATGTTGAATGGCAATTATGATGTCATTGATTATTGTATAAAGAAGGGAATGAAAGTTGCCTTGGGCCATACCGGCGCAAGCTTCGATATCTGCAAGGAAGCGATCGAACATGGCGCGATCTCCTTCACTCATACCTATAATGGCATGAAAGGTCTTCATCACAGAGAACCTGGTGTAGTTGGTGCAGCGATGTATTTCGATCACTGCTATGCGGAGTGTATCTGCGATGGCATCCACGTCAACAAATATGCAGCCAATATCCTGGCGAAGGCCAAAGGCAAGGATAAGTTCATCCTGATCACCGATTCCGTCAATATCAAGGGATTAAAACCGGGTGTCTATGAATTTGAAGAAAAGGGAAGGACGACAACGGTGACCGAGGAAGGCGTTGCCTATATCACCGGTACCAATACGCTGGCGGGTTCCTGCCACAGACTCAATCACATCCTGGACTACGCGATCCATGAAGCGGGGATCGATTTTGTGACAGCGATGAACGCGGTGACGATCAATCCGATGAAGATGCTGGGAATCAATGACAGAGGCCTGATCAAGGAAGGTTATAAGGCGGATCTGGCTGTCTTTGATGATTCTTTCAATAATAAAGCTACCTATATCGATGGAAAGCTTTTTGAGGCAAAGTAATGGTCAATATTTCAGGTTTATCAACAGAGACAAGAAATGAACTGACGGAAGATATCGATCTGTTAAGTACAGGACAGATCATCGAGATCATGAATCAAGAAGATCTCAAGGTGGTAAAGGCAGTCAAGGATGCCTTGCCGGAGATCGAGATATTGATCAATGAATGTATCAGAGCTTACAAGAACGGCGGTCGCATCATCTATATCGGCGCAGGGACTTCCGGAAGGCTAGGTCTGATGGATGCGGTCGAGGTCGTCCCGACTTACAATTCCGACCGTTTTGTTGGACTGATCGCCGGCGGTGATAACGCATTTGTCAAGGCGGTAGAAGGTGCAGAAGACTCTAAGGATCTGGCGGTAGAAGATCTTAAGAGGATCGATTTATGTGACAGAGATCTCGTGATCGGGATCGCTGCTTCAGGCAGGACTCCTTATGTGATCGGCGGTCTTGATTACGCAAGATCAATAGGGGCAAGAACGGGATGTCTGTGCTGCAACTTCAATACGGAGATCGCTCAGCATTGCGATTATCCGATCGAACTGTCTGCCGGTCCGGAGGTCGTTACCGGTTCGACGAGACTAAAATCCGGGACCTGTCAGAAGATCGTACTGAATATGATCTCAACGGCAACGATGATCGGTGTCGGCAAGGTCTATGGCAATCTGATGGTCGATGTCAAGGCGACCAACGAAAAGCTCGTGGAAAGATGCCGTAGGATCGTCATGGAAGCCACGGGTTGCGATCACGATAAGGCGGATGAAGTGTTGAAACAAACGGATAATAACTGTAAACAGGCGATCGTCATGATCCTGTTAGGTATTACAAAAGATGAAGCGAAAGAGAAACTGGATAAGGCAGATGGCCATATCCGGGAAGCGTTGAAATAAGGGGACAAGATGAACGAAGTATTAAAAGCGATCAAGGAAAGAAGAAGTATCAGAAAGTATAAGAAAGAGATCCCGACAGACGAAGAGATCAGAACGATCGTCGATGCGGGACTTCAGGCACCAAGTGGCAAGAATATGCAGGCAGGGATCGTACTGGTGGTAAAGGATCCTGAGATCAGAGAAATGTTTGTGAGGGCCAACAGAAGGATCGGTGGCTTTTCTGAGGATGTCGATCCATTCTATGGTGCACCTGTATTACTGGTAGTACTGGAACCAAAGGGTGGCAGGAATTCCAAGTATGATGGTGCACTGATGATGGAAAACATGATGTTGGCAGCTTATTCCATCGGCTTGGGAAGTATCTGGATCAACCGTGCATTTGAAGAATTTGAGGAAGAAGAGTTTCAGGAATTACTAAGAAAACACGGCATCGAGAAGGACTACGAGGGTGTCGGTCACTGTGCGATCGGTTATATCGATGGGGATCTTCCTGCGGCTCCTCCGATCAGAGATGATCGCGTCTTCTATATCGATTAGTTGTTGAAAGGGATGTTGATACATTCCTTTTTTATAGTTCCTGTTTCATGAATCAGCCAAATAGGATAAAATAAGTTCATACTTACAGAGGTTGATTATGTTAGATGTTTTTGAGACTGAGATCCCTCAACTGACCAGGGGTGAAAAAAGAAAAGTCTATGTATATGTTCCTGATTTTGAGGGAGTCTTTCCTGTTCTATATATGTTTGATGGTCAGAATCTCTTCGATGATGAGGAAGCAAGCTTCGGAAAAAGCTGGGGTTTGCGCAAATATATGGAAGAAAGCGAGACACCTCTGATCATCGTGGGTGTCGAATGTAACCACCATCCGGAAACACATAAATACGGCGGAAGGCTGTCCGAGTATTCGCCGTTTGATTTCGCTGATCCGGATTTCGGAGTGATCAAGGGAAGAGGAAGAAAGACGATGAACTGGCTTGTCAAGGAGCTCAAGCCTTACATCGATGAAAACTATCCGACGATCCCGGGAAGGAAACACACCTTCATTTCCGGCTCTTCGATGGGCGGTCTGATGACGCTGTATGCGATCTGCTGCTATGGCAAGTATTTCTCAAGAGGTGCTGCCTTATCTCCGTCTGTCGGTTTCTGTCCGGGCAAGGTCATGGAGATGATCGAAAACAGCAGGTTCAGAAAGGGTACTGTCCTGTATATGGATTATGGTGACAGGGAGATCGATTATCGCGATACAAGGCACATCTATTCCGATGTGGCGGCAGCTCTGATCAGAAAAAGAGTTTTATTGGAAAGCCGTATCGTGCCTCATGGAGAACACAATGAGGCGAGCTGGGAAAAACAGGTTCCGTTCTTTATGGATGTCCTGTTCTATGATTTGTAAGAGGGAATGATTATGGAAACCAACTATTTTGAATTTTACAGCAGTAATCTCAACAGGACGATGCCGTTAAAGGTATATGGTTCCTATGGAAAGCCGATCTTATTTATTCCGTGTCAGGATGGAAGATTCTTCGATTTTGAGAATTTCCATCTGACGGATACCTTTGCGCCATGGATCGAAAACGGCGAGTGCATCGTTTTTGCGATCGATACGATCGATATCGAGACATGGAGTGACAAGAATGGCGATCCGTACAGGCGTGTCAGACATCATGAAGAGTGGATCAACTACATCACAAGAGAAGTCGTTCCGTTCATCAGAGGTTTCGTCAATGACAGGAACGGCTGGGATGGATATCCGGGTATCATGACCTTCGGATGTTCAATGGGTGCAACTCATGCGCTGAATCTGTATCTGAGGTTCCCGGATCTCTTTGACAGGTGTCTGGCTTTGAGTGGCATCTATCATGCATCATATTTCCTTGGTGATTACATGGATGATGTGGTATATCAGAATTCCATCACCGATTATATGAGAGGGATGGCTCCGGATCATCCGTTCATCGAACGTTATAACAATAACAAGGCTGTCGTCTGTGTCGGCATGGGTGCCTGGGAAGAACCTTGGTCCACGCAATATCTCGATCAGCGTTTCCACGAGTTGGGGATCAATATCTGGGTCGATTACTGGGGAAGCGATGTCAATCACGACTGGCCGTGGTGGTATAAGCAGGTTCCTTACTTCCTGCCTTATCTGTTAGGAGAATAGACTATGTCAAACTTTATCTACATTTCGCCGAACTTTCCGGCAAACCACTGGAATTTCTGCAACAAGCTCAAGGAGAATGGGATCAATGTCTTAGGCATTGGCGATTGTCCATATGATGAGCTGACCAATGAGCTCAAGGGTTCTCTCAATGAGTACTACAAGGTCTCATCACTGGAGAACTACGATGAGGTCTACAGAGCTGTGGCTTTCTTCTGTTTCAAATATGGCAAGGTCGATTTCATTGAAACCAATAATGAATATTGGCTCGAGAGAGACGCCAGACTCAGAGATGACTTCAATGTCAATACCGGTCCTCACAGCTGTGAGATGGATATGATCAAGTTCAAGTCAAAGATGAAAGAGAATTATCTCAAGGCAGGTGTTCCTGTTGCCAGATATCACATCGTCGATGACTATGACGGATGTATGAAGTTCATCAAGGAAGTTGGTTTCCCTGTCGTCGCCAAGCCGGATAACGGTGTCGGTGCCAATGATACCCATAAGATCAAGAACGAAGATGATCTCAAGAGATTCTTTGAGACGAAGCTGGATCTTTCCTACATCATGGAAGAATACATCTATGGTGAAGTGGAGACTTATGACTCCGTCATCAACTCCAAGGGAGAGCCGATCTTTGAGAATGGCAACGTCACAGTCGCCAATCTGATGGAAACAGTTTCTGAAAAGAAGAATTCCTGTTTCTATGAGAGAAGTAAATTACCGGAGGATCTCCTGGATGCGGGCAGAAGGACAGTCAAGGCGTTTGGCGTCAAGGGCAGATTCGTCCATATGGAATTCTTCCGTCTGAATAAGGATCAGCACATCGGTAAGAAGGGTGATATCGTAGCCCTTGAAGTCAACATGCGTCCTCCTGGAGGAATCGCTCCGACGATGATGAACTACGCCAACGGCACGGATGCCTATGAGATCTGGGCGGATATGATTGCTTACGATCAGACTGACAGAGGAAGAAGCAGAGATGGCGTCTGCTGCTTCGCTTCCAGAAGAGATGGCTTGAAATTCGAACTGACTCCTGAACAGGTCAGAGAGAAGTATGGCGATCATCTCAAGGAAGAAGGAAGAGTGGAAGAAGCACTTTCCGGTGCAATGGCCAACTACATGTTCCTGGGCTTATTCGATACGGAAAAAGAAGCCAGGGAATTCGCAAAAGACGTATTGAAGTAAAGAATCAAGATCCTTCGGGATCTTTTCTTAAAAGAAAGGTTAGATATGGAATTTCGTAAAGCAGATATGGATGATATCAAAGTACTGGCACAGATCAGAAAGAAACAGCTGATCGATGAAGGCCAGGATCCTGATATCGATATCGATGAAAAACTGAATCGCTTTTTTGAAAGACAGATGAAAGAAGAGAAGATGATCGAATGGATAGCGATCGAGGATGAAAAGATCGTCGGGACAGCTGCGATCATGTTTCTGGATTTTCCTCCTTCTTTTTCCAATGAAATTGGTATCAGAGCTTATATCACCAACATGTATACCGATCCTTCTTATCGAAGAAGAGGAATTGCATCGACTTTATTAAATAAGCTGATCGAAGAGGCAAAACAAAGAAATATCACTCATATCTTCCTGTCGGCTTCAAAACAGGGAATGCCGGTTTATGAGAAATGCGGATTCAAGGCGAAAGATTCATGGATGGAGTATGAGGGTTAAATACTTGCTCAAATAGAGTAAAAAAATACTGACTTGATAAAAAGTGTAATACTATTATTTTAGAAAGGCTTTAAAGGTTGAAGACAACGATTATATTTACAAATATTTCTGTTTATCGGAATAATGTCAATAAAAGAATTACGGTTTGAATAAAATTTCTTGTTTTAAGAACATTATTAGAAAAACATCGGAAAGGAACTCAAATGAAAACGATATATTTAACGAGATGTCCAAATTGTTCTGCTGAGCTTGATTATGAGTTTGATAGAGAAGAACTGTTCTGTAAGTATTGTGGAACAAAGATCAATTTGAAAGATATAAATTCATATGTTGTAAAAAAAATAGAAGATGATCCGAAAGAAAAAAAAGAGAATAATCAACCTAGGCAGGTGGTTATTGATTATGAAAACAATATTCATGTACAACAACTAAAAAGACAAGAAAAAAGACTATTTCTTTTTAATAGTTTTTCTTTCTTTTTTGGTCTTTTAACAATGTTAGTTTTCACTTATGGAGTGGTTTCTTTATTGGAAAAAGGAAGTAACTTTAAAGGTTGGCTTATTCTTTTTGTATCTTTTTACATGCTAGTATTAAATCTCGCAAGTTATGAAAGAGCGGAACGAGAGAACAAGATAGTATTAAAACAAAGTGCAAATATTGATAGGGGATTAGGAAAACAAATTGAAATACCTGATTCTTTGTACAGAAGCAAAGGAAAGAATTATGAAAAAATATTACAGGAATTCTCTTCTCTTGGCTTTAGAAATGTTGAATGTATTCCGCTCAAAGACTTATCAAAATTCGGACTGTCCTCTAAGGAAGGAAGAGTAAAATCTGTTACAATTGGTGGTGAAGAAATTGCGAGAGAAGAAGTATATTTAAGCAATGAAAAAGTAGTTATTTATTATTCTTCAAAAGCACAATAACCATACATTAAGCAATAGCAGAGCTGATAAATATTAATAATTTTAAAAGGAGAATATATGGCTAATCAAGATAAATTTAAGAAGATAGGTTCATTTCTTGGTGAAACATTAGATAAAGCAACTAGTAAAATATCAGATACAGTAGAGAATTTTGATAAAGAAGAATTTAAAGAGAATGTATCTGACTTTAGCAAAAAAGTGGTTGATACAGCAACTCAGAAGTATGACAAAGCTGTTGGCGACGACAAATATTGTGCGGTGTGCGGAAAAAAGCTTGGAATAATTGGCAAGAGAAAAATAGCAGATGGTACGCTATGCAATCAATGTTCCATAGAATTTAAGAGTATATCAGAAAAAGAACATTTTGCATTAAGCCAAAAGTCATCAACTGAACTAATAGAATTAAGAGAGATTCATAGAAAAAAACAGAAAAAGCTATACCTATTACTTGTAGTTGCATGGATAGTAATGATGTTGCTTTTGTTCGGTGGACTGTCTTTATCTTCATCAAGAGAAAAAAAGAAACATAAGAATCAGATTGATATTAGTTCAATAAAGTATTCTTTAAACGAAGAAACATACGAATCAATTGAACAAAAATTCAGAGATGCTGGATTTACTAACATTGTATTTGATGTATCCGAGGATTTGCCAAAAAACAAAGAATCTAATGTTGGTATAGTAGACAAAATAGAAATAAATGGCAATTCTAGCATTAAAAGCATGGAATGGGTTGATAAAGATGCAACTGTAAAGATTTTTTATCATCTATTGGAACCTGAAAAAGAGATCATAAACAACGAAAACGACGAATCACCATCGTCTTCATCCAATTTTGAAGGATACGAAGATTATACAAATAATGACAAAGATCATTATAAAAATGGGGATTCTGGTAAATATTCTTACATTAGAGAAGATTCGTTGCATGATTTTTATCTGATTATAGATTTTGATGAAGGATACGTATATTACTTCTTAGAAGGAGATGGAAATACGGAATGTGACAAAGTTCCAATCACGTCAGGAAATCTAAACGACGTTGTAATAATTACTTTCCGTGAGAACGAAACCGAAACATGGAACTGGGGCCTTCATTTCAAATGGGTTAACCAGCCTGATCACCTAGTTCTTGAAGACGACGATCATTTTGAATATGATTTTTATACAACAGACCTAAATAGAGCATTAAATCTTAGAGACAAGAAAAAGATCATTACATACTAAAAACGTTAATAAAATAAAAGGCCGTAATTATGAATCTTCCTATGATTGGGAGGTTTCGTTACAGCCTTTTTCTTATTAGAAGTTAATGAGCCCTTTCTCTCTTCTGATGTCGTTTAACCATCTGCCGTTGAATTTAAAGTAATCTGGTCCAGCAGGAGACTTGATTCCTAGTTTTGTTTTTACAACGCTGGTTAAACTCTGTATTTCGCCTTCGTATTTAACATGTTTATTATCTACAACTTCACATGATGCTACGGGTTTATTATGGTGCCAGAGTTCTACCATTTCTCCAGGTCTAATATCTAATTCTTCAAAATCCAAAGGCTTTCCTCTTTGGATGGCTTTTTGTACTTCTTTTTCATTCTTTTTATCATCTTCTGATTTTGGCCACTTTTTAAGTTTGTCAGTCATGCCATTGATTTCGGCAATAGCTTTTATCAGGTTGTACGCATCTTCGGGAGACATGGAAAAGAATTCTCTTTTTCTTTCTTTGCCATCAATATTTTCTATTGACCTCAGATCAGGATTGGATTAGTTCTAATTGTTGCTTTCATGATAGATTAACCACACTTTTTTACCACATTTATTATATAAAAATGTGGTTAAAATCATCAACCACATTCAATAAAAAATGCTCTAAAACCCTTATTTTATCGTATTTCAGAGCATTTTAATATACCATGGTGGAGCTTGCCGGGATCGAACCGGTGACCTCATGATTGCGAACCATGCGCTCTGCCAGCTGAGCTAAAGCCCCATCTCCGGAATCTATTATAGTACAAATGATTCCGGATAGATATCATTTTTATAGGAATGTATACATGTCTCCGGCTTGGACGAAGGTGGTAGGAATGTGTTGCTTTAGGGCATTATCGATCCATTTTTCCATGTATTTCATGCCGGGTTCTTCCAGGTTGAAGTGTCCCGGTGCCAGGATAGCCCTGTCAAAGCCCAGTTCTCCTGAGTCTTTGATATATTCGGTCAATGTATAGTCGATCAGTTCCAACGGCAAGAGAAGATTGATGTCTTCTTTATCGACCCTCTTGATCAATGTATTGGAATCTCCGCCTTCCTGAACGTGTCCGCAAACCAGGATCTTGGTGACTTTGGCATCCATGTTGCCTATACATTTCATACCGGTGAGGTTCCATTTTTCTTTGATGAGCTTCGCTACCTGTCTTGGAGTTGTTGGTTCGCATTCCAGATAGACAGCACCTGAGATGTCTTCGTTGATGATCGCATCATCCCATCCGGTCTCTTGGGCAAGTCCATAGAAGATGCCATCGATGTAGCCGTCTTTATGCGGGATGCCGGAATGGATGTAGTCATGGAATCTCCATACAGTGATCCCATAGTCATCCATGAGTTTCTTTTTGGCAAGATATGTCTTGTTTTGAGATTCTTCCAGCCATTCCCTGTGGTCGCCTCTGTTCCACAACAGTGCTTCGTGGGCAATGATCAGATTGGCGCCAAGTTCATGAGTTTTTTCAATGACGTTGACAGAGGCATAGATCGTGGTGACAATGCCTGTACATTCTTTGTCGGTATCGCCATAGAGGACTTTGTCTCTTGTCTTTGTATCATCGATCTTCATTCCCAACCAGGAACCTTTGCAGTAGTCTTTGACGGATTGTATGACTTCACTGATCAGCATTTCTTCTACCTCCTAGTACTTGTATTCATGATCACCTATCGTGTAGGTCGTCTTGTTTTCTTCGCCTTCATAGGCTTTTCTGATCTCAATGAGATTCAATACATCATAGCCATTTCTTTTTAAGAAGTTCAGCATATTATCGTTATTCGGGTGGACGTATTGATAGAGTGTAGAGTTGCCATATTCTTTGGCGACGGATTCTGCTTTTTCAAACAACATCTTGCCGACACCTTTTCTTCTGTATTCCGGTCTGACATAGATCGATTCCAGCCACACCACATCATCTTCGATCTTGCAGACACAATAGCCGATATATCTGCCGTTATCGGAGATCGCATAGATCGGGTATTTCTTATCCAGGTAATATCTCAGCTCCTCAACAGCTTCATCGACGTCGATCGTAATATTGGAGTCTGTCAGCTTATGTAGAGCTTTGCGGAAGTCGACGACCAGATATGCAAGGGAATAAGCGTTATCCTTGTCGATGATGATGAAACGGTAATTGTGTTTTTTATCTGCTTTCGGTAGTGGTGTTTCTTTATTTGTTGAAACAGGCTGGAAAGGAGAATTCTCGAGATACTCGATCCCGTAGTATTCACACCAGTCGATGGCGATGCTTTCATGTGCTTCTTCCAGATAGGAATACCACTTCACCGTGATGCCGAAACGTTCCAGTGTTGAACGGAATCTTCTGAAGGCACCGGCACCTTTGATCGCTTCTGCAAGCCACCCTTGTGCTTCTTCATCATCGAGGTCTTCAATGAAGTTTTTCATCGTTCCGTAATCGTCGATCTGTTTATGGCTTGGAAGAGGGATCAGGTACTTGTCTTTGATGCTGTCATCATCTTTGATGATGATCCTTTCTTCCGGGATATAGTAGTAGTATTGAGTTTCAACATCGGTCTTGTCGATGGCTTCTATGACTTCTTCCAGTTTTATCTGCATGGTTCGTCCTTTCTTTGTATGATCAACTTGTGAATTTCTATCTTTATTATATTTCATTAAAGAGGCATTTTCAGTTCAAGTCAGTTATAATGAGAGTATATGAAGACCATCCTGTTTTCAAAGATGGATAAGAAGAAAATAATCAAGTCATTGATTCACGGGGGGATTTTGGCTTTCCCGACAGATACCGTTTTTGGCCTGGCTTGTATCGTAAATGAAAAGGCGATCGATAAGGTTTATGCGGCCAAAGGCAGGAGTTTTGAGAAGGCTTTGCCGATGATGTGTGATTCTCTTGAGATGATCAAAGAGTACGCATATGTAAGTGAAAAAGCGGAAAAGATCGTAGAGAGATTTACTCCCGGTGCTTTAACTCTGGTATTCAGAAAGAAAGATAATGTGGAAGACTATGTCACCAAGGGAAAGGATACGATCGGAATACGTATCCCGGATGATGAGTTCGTCCTTGATCTGATCGCAGATCTTGGAAGACCTTTGATGGTGACCAGTGCCAATATCTCGGGTGATAGATCTTTGTTGAAGTGGGAAGATGTCTACGCTTCAATGAAAAACAAGATCAACGGGATCGTATGTGAGGATGCAAGAGGAGAATGTGCCAGCACGATCATTGATGTGACTGGTGATGAGATAAAGCTGTTAAGGGAAGGCCCGATCAGCTTAAAGGAAATTGAGGAGGCTTTACAATGAAGAGAAACCCCATTTATGTCGTAGGCCATAAGAATCCGGATACGGATGCGATCGTTTCAGCGATTGCCTATGCTGAGTACAAGAGAGAGAAAGGATTCGATGCCGTTGCGGGAAGAGTCGGTTCGGTCTCTTCCGAGACAGAATATCTTCTGGAAAAATTCGGTTATGAGGATCCACAGCGTCTTTATACCGCCAAGTCTATTCTGAAGGAGATCGAGATGGATAAGGCGGCCATGGCCAATAAAGAGATGACGATGAAGGAAGCTCTGGACAAGATCCTGAAGCTGAAGAATAGGGGTCTCATCGTCACGGATAAGAGAAAACATCTGGAAGGCATCGTCACTTTGGATGATCTGACTTATATGTGGACCAAGACCGATGCGCAACTCGAGAAGATCATCCGTGCGATCGAGGTCGATGATATCGTCAGGATCCTGGAAGGTACCCTGGTCTTAAGAGGAACCCATCAGCTGTCCGGCAAGATGCATATGTTCCCGTCGTTGAAGTCCAATGTTGAAGATGATTCCATCGTCCTTTTGAGAAACGAGGCCGACAAGATGCAGTATTGCCTGGAACTTGGCGCTACGATGTTGGTGGTATGTACATCATCTCCGATCCCAAGACATATCCTTTCAATGGCAAAGGATGCCGAAGCGACCATCGTCACGACTGAATTGACGCCATTATCGATCACCCGTCTGATCTATCAGACTCCGGCAATCGAAAACATCATGATCCCAAAGGAGAAGATCGATTACTTCAATATCAATGATACGATCGATGAGGCTTCCAAGAAGATCGCCAAATCCCGTCACAGATCTTATCCGGTTCTGGATAATGAGGGCAAGGTCGTCGGTGCGATCTCCCGTTATCATCTGTTCAACTATCAGAAGAAACAGCTGATCTTAGTTGACCACAACGAAAAGAAACAGGCGATCGATGATATCGAAGAAGGTGTTGTTTTAGAGATCGTGGATCATCACAGATTTGGCGGTTTCAAGTCGGATAATCCGATCAATATCACGACGATGCCGGTAGGTGCTACTGCAACGATCGTTTCCAATAAGTTCTTTGATGAAAAACTTAAGTTAAGCAAGAACCTGGCCGGTATCTTGTTAGGTGCCATCGTTTCCGATACGATGAACTTCAGATCACCGACGACGACGCAGCTTGATATCGATACCGCGAGAAAACTTGAAAAGATCTGTGGAGTAACAGCAGACGTAATATCAAAAGGCCTGATCGATCACAGTGAATCACTGCTCAACAAGAGACATATCGAGATCGTATACAACGACTTCAAGGAGTTCAATATTGATGGCAACAAAGTCGGTCTCTCACAGGCGGTATGTAAGTCCAAGATGGAATACGATGCCCTCAAGAATGACTTAAGCAAGTATCTGGAAGATTCCTGCAAGACCGGAGGTTACGATCTGATGGCCATCATGTTGACAAATCCAAACGGTTCCGGTTCTTATGTCTTATCAGCAGGTGCCAGAAGAAGAGTCGTCAAAGAAGCATTCGCTTTGGACAAGGATGGTTTCGTCAATGGACTGGTTTCCAGAAAGAAACAGCTGCTTCCTGGTCTGATCAATGCGATTGGAGCAAAATAAATGAAGATCCTGCTCAGTCATGCCCATCTGGTCGTAGATGGAAACAGAGAGTATCTGGATGGGGCATTGCTGATAGAGGATGAGATTATCAGAGAAGTCTATCCCCAGACAGATAAGATAAAAAGTATTGATGAAGAGACAAAGCAGATCGATCTGAAAGGTTCTTTAGTTATGCCCGGTTTCTTTGATACCCATACCCATGGGGTCAAGAGGATGGCATTTGATACTTCCACAAAGCAAGAGTTGGATCAGATCTGCGATGAATTTTCAAAAGATGGCACGACGAGTTTTCTTGCGTCTTTGACTTATGATCTGTCTCCGGAAGAACTGATCGAACAATTGAAGGTATTGGATGCCTATGAAGGATCATCAGTCCGATATCAGGGGATCCATATCGAAGGACCATACCTCAATCCCAAACATCTGGGTATGGGAGATCCCGACAAGTTCCTGAAGCCGGATATTGAGATGGTGAGAAAGTTCTTGGATACATCCTCAAAGATCAGGCAGATGACGGTTGCCTATGAACTTGATGGAGTGAAAGAAATCGGACAATTATTACATGATCATGGAGTCAGAGTCATGTGTGGACATTCCGATGCGGTATATGAAGATCTCGATGAAAATGTGGATGGCTTCACGCACCTGTTCAATGCGATGAGAAGTCTTCATCACAGGGATATCACACTGGTCAACTGTGCGTTTATGAACAGATGGTATTGCGAACTGATCTCAGATGGCAATCACGTGGACAGGAATGTATTGAAGCTTGTCTTGAATAACATAGATAAGGATAAGATCATCCTGGTAAGTGATTCCTCGATTGCCAGAAATCTTCCGGATGGAGAATACGAATTCATCTCCAAGAAGTGTACCAAGAAGGGAACGAAATTCATTTCTCATGACGGACATTATGCAGGCAGCGTGGTTTCGATCAATGATGAGATGAAAGTGTTATATGAACTGGGTGCCAAGTATTGTGATCTGTTGATGTATTCCAGTCTGAATGCTTTCCGTTTCTATGGTTTAGATAAGAAGTATGGAACATTAGAAAAAGGCAAGTATGCAGATCTTGTCATCATGGATGATGATCTCAATATCAGGAATGTCTATGTGAAAGGAAAGTTTGTCTATGATTGAGTTTTATATCAGAGTCGCGATCTATTTCTGTTGTTTCCTGATGGCGATGTTTGGGATGAGCGGATTGGATTTCAACCGTTTCATCAAACAGGGTAAAGTCGTTCAGGCACAGGTATTGTATTTTGTGATCTGTTGTGCTTTGTCTTATCTGATGGGTAATTTCGTGATGGCTTTGATCTATCGCTTTTATAAGGGTTGAGTATGAAAAAGAAGAATCTCTTGTTATTACTGGTGATCGGCTTCCTGCTTTTAACAAGCAGGCCTCTTGATGCGGATGTCGGTCCCAAGCCTTCGGTGACGATTCAGGTCAAGAATCCTCCGGAAGGAGTCTACTATATGACACTTCTTTCGAAAGAAGAGAGTTTTGGACCGTGGCACAAGATCGAACAGAGTGAGATCGATATGAGTGATAAGGACGAAGCTTTCATTGCCTTTGCGAATTATCAAGACAAGGATGGTTTCTGTTTCTTGGGAAATCATGTGAATATGGAAGGCAAGGATGAGTTTTACTGGTCATATTATCCACCGGATGAGTTTAAAGTAGCGGTCTATCTGGAAGACGCTTCAATCATCGTTTCCGATATCGTCAAAAAGGAAGCATTCGATTCTTATTTTACGATCGATTTCCTTCAAGAGGGTCTCGGGATCAAGGAAGATGCCCGTCTGGGAAGACAGCTGTTCTATTTCTTATTGAGGGTGATCTTAACGATCCTGATCGAATATGGCATCGCCTATCTGATGGGATATCGTTCCAAGAAGGAAAGAAGAGTCATCATCATTGCCAATATCATCACCCAGGTGATATTAAATGCCGTACTGATGTTTTTCGATTATTATGCCGGAGCTTTGGTCTGGTTGTTGATGTTTCCGATCGGCGAACTGGCGGTATTCATCATTGAACTGGTCATCTATATGATCGCAATGAAGGGACATAAGAAGTGGAAGACTTTCCTTTATACCCTGATCGCAAACATCATCACTGCTGCTTTGACGTTATTTACAACGATCATTCAGTGGTCCAACTGATGTTGATATTGGAAAAATTGGTGTATAATCATGTTTGACAGAAAGGAGCTTGACTGAATGGGATTAATCATATCTTTAGCGTTTAGCGCTGCATTTGGCTATGTTGCCGCAAAACTGATGAATCTTCAGGGACCTTGGTACCTTTATCTCTTGCTTGGTATGGCGGGCGGTTTTGTCGGAACTTTGCTGTTTGGTCTGCTTGGTTTCTCCAGCAACTCGATCATTTCTGAAGCAATCGTTTCGATCATCGGTGCCTGTGTCGTTGTCGCTTTATACAGGACATTGAAGAAATAATCATAAGGTTTTACAGGGAAGACAGTTCAAAAAAGCTGTCTTTTCTTATGGTCTCTATTCATAAAAACAAAACTTTGGATTATTAATAAATATTCGAATGTTCTAGTTTCCTTTATAAAAAACCAAATGCGATCAGATTATCTTTTATCTGATTATCTTGATCTTCTGATTCAACAGGATACCGATGATGAACGGAATAACATCGGCAATAAAAGCAACGAGATTGCTGGAGAACTTGAGACCTAATGGGAACTGATACATCGCAACTTCGATGAGTGTTTTGATCACTGCGATACCAATGAATACAGAAATGATGGAGTATAGAATCTTTAGCCAGATGTTCTTCGTCTTAGGAAGAAGATATCCTAAAGATAATCCGATAAAGGCCTGTCCGATCGGCCAGGCGATACGAAAAGATCCACCCTTTAGAAGATTGCCCAGGATACATCCCAATACTCCTACAACCGTTGCCGGGATACCAAAGGCATTGAGATACAAACCAAATACGATATATCCCAGATCCAGTTTGATCCTGTTGATGATAGGAATGATTACAAAGGCTGATAAAACGACATATAGGGCAATGCCTATTGATAAAAATGCGATTTTCTGATTCTTTTTCATGGTTTAATTATATATCCTAAAAAATCATAAGAAGAACAGTTTCTTGGAATAGCTTTTTCATTAAATATCTTATTTTTGAGAATGAGGATTTCTGTTTCTATATGTTTTTATAAGTAATACGCATGTAAATGATTAGATAATATCAGGTGCGAAATAATATAAAAGTCACTTTAAAATAAGTGCGAGAAAAATGAAACTCACTTAAATTTAGGTGAATAATATATTCGGATGAAGGTTAGAAAGAATGTATTTGAGAAGAAAAATAGATGATCAGCTTCTTCAATGGCTTAACACCAAAGACCATTCGTCAGCATTTGCAGTCGGTGTGAGACAATGTGGAAAGACCAAAAGCGTTAAACACTTTGCCGAACAATACTTTGAAAATCTTGTTTATGTAAATTTCTGGACTACTCCATTGGCCGGAAAGAGTTTTGATGGTGAACTGGTATGGCATGGCGGAGCAACCTTCTTGGAAAAGAAGATGTCTGGGATAATCTGATCAGGATCAGAAGCAGTGAAGTTGCAACTGAACTGATGGAAAAAGCATATATCAGCGAATAAAACAAAAACTTCAGCAAGCCCCCAGTGTTCAATAGCTGAAATAGGGATTGCTGAAGTTTTATTGTAATTAGTTTGGAATAAATGTCGTATCGTCTTCGTTAGGCAAAATCTGTTGAGAGATGATCTCGTTGTTTTTCATCTTTTCCGTTTCATCCTGAATGAATCTGACCTGGGATTCCAATGGATGAACGACATAGAGATGGCGATTCCAGCCCATGGAAGCTGTCCCCATCATGTCTCCTTTACCGCCCATATGATAGGAGATGATATCCCACTTACTGTTATCCTCTATCTGCATGGCTACCAGTTTATAGATATCGTCAACTGCAATATTGGTCAAGAACTGGCCTTGCAAAGCAGATAACAATTCATCAAAGTGACTGATCGATTCCGTGCTCATCAGTTTCTGGATGATTGCTTTCAAGACGATCGTCTGGTGTTCGCTTCTTCCATAGTCGCCATTGGAGAGATTGTATCTTTCTCTGCAGTAAACTAAAGCACTGTCGCCATTCAGGTGCAGTTCTCCTTTCGGGAAGCTGTATTGTCCAGAGTAGAAGGTATAGGGGTTATCAATATCAAGACCACCCAGCGCATTAACTATACTTTTAAATGTTCCGAAGTTGACAACTCCATAGTAATCGATATCGATCTTGTAATATTCAGAAACACCTTTCATCGTGTTTTGGATGCCATCGTTTCCAAGATGTGTCAGTTTATCCATGCCGTAATCTTTTGCTGGGTTAGGGATATAGGTATCTCTCGGGATACCGACGATCATGATCTGTTTTGTGACCGGATTTACGTTGACAACAATGTCAACATCGGTCCTGCCGTATATGCTTAATCTTCCACTTCTGGTATCTTCCCCTGCTACATAGACGGTAAACATAGCGTTGGTGATATCTCTGTCAAATGGTTTTTCTTCTTCGATGACTTCTACTTCTTTTGTGATCGTATATACGATCCTTGTATCGTTTGAGAAGTTTGAGAATTTTTCAATCTCTTCGATCATGTCTACATAGACTTCATTTAGGATCAGCAGATCGCCCTCATTGTTATATAAGGCTTCTACTGCGGATACGATGTCTTCTTTATTTATGATCCTTAAGGATGAGTTTTCCAGTGCTTCCTTGACCTGATCAATCGCATTCTGCTGGTTTTCCAGATCGTTTTTTGTCTGTACGATGAAGGAACTGTTTGAAAAAGAATTGAAGTCTTCTTTATACTTGCTGTTGGTGGTATATACGTTGTAGACCACTTCATCGGTTTTGACGTCTTTGAAAATGCTTCTGATCCTTTTTTCGATATTGGGCAATAGTACAAGTCCGGTAATCATACATAAGGCCAATAAGAGATTGAGCGCAATCGAAAAATAGCCCCAGCCTTTTCTTGAGATGAGTGAAATGATCCCGGTGATGCAGATCAAGACCAAGATCAGATATAATAAAGGAAGCTTATAGCTTCTTGGAAATATCGCATAGTCAGTCGCTATAAAATATAATAATAAGCAACTGATCAATAAAGCCAGCCATGTGAAGAACTCAGTTTTTTTTGTTTTCAGTAATTTCATCGGTTTTATCCATTATATAATTCTGATCTGTATATTCAAAGGGCAGCCATGTGCTGACTTTTTGGTTCATGAATTCAAGCTCGACCAGACAGTTTCTGTTTCTCGGGGAATACTTAACGATATATCCTTCCATTTCCGCTAGCGGTCCTTCAACGATCTTGACTTTCTGATTGACCTTTACAGCTTTGGAAATACCGATAAGACCATCCTGTTTCAATACCCAGGTTGCATATGCAAGATCATCACCAAAGAGTTTTCCTAAATCCAGTTTCCATCTTAGAATCTTGTATGGATTGTTGTCAGAGCGGATATATCGGATATCGTAGTTGGACGGGACATAGATGAATACATAACCTTTGATCATGATGGACTGCTCATCCCATTTCTTTCCATGATCGGACCTGTGGACCATCCTCCTTAAGACAAGGCAATAGATATCTTCATATTTGCCATTGAGTTCTTCAGCAAGGTCTTCTTCTTTTCCTGACAAAGTAAAGAAAACATAGGAATCAAATCCATTTTCTAAGAAGTCTTTTCTCAAGTTCTGTTTATGCCTCAGATCCATACCTAAGAATTATATCAGTAATTCTTTAAAACAGATCATATAGAATCAGATTAAAATGATGTACCACAATTTTCTGATATATATGATATGAAGACTGTCTGAAAGAAAGATGAAAAAAGTTGCGTAATCGATCTTTTCCTTTGCGGTTGTTTTAATTTTTTCAATTTACAGGTTTGTCAGGGAAAAGTATGTTAGAATACAGACGTACAAATCTGTACGTTTTTATGTTATGAAAAAATTAGTTTTTCCGATCTTGGTGTTTCTATTATGTGTTGGAGCTATTTCTTCAACGTATTTTCTTTTAGATCATGAAAACCCGAAAATTACAGTAAGTTCAACTCCGACATTGGCATGCAATGTTACTTTTAATGATTTGATGAAGAATGCGTCTGCTTCTGACAATGACAATATCAAGTCGTTTTTTATTGAAGAAAAGTCTTTGAACGATATTGCCGATTATGCATATCTGACTTATGTCGCAATCGACGATTCCAATCACGTCACAAAACAGAGGGTTTCAGTCAATGTTGCTCCGGAGGTAAAAGAGTACCATATTGAAGCATTGAAGCCGCTGCAAATTCAATTGAAATCTTCATTAAAGATGGATGAATATCTGGCTTTAAGGAATGAATGCGGCTGGGATATCAAAGATACGTTTATCGTAGAGTCTGTTGACTATAATACTGCCGGTATCTATGACGCCAAGATCACTGCGAAAAAGCACAATAATGTAGAGCCATTATATGCATCGCTGGAAGTCGCTGATTTTAAAGCTCCAAGAATCATACTGAATACAGAGACCTATAGAGATTGGGCAAACAAGTCATATGACGATGAATATTTCTTAAGTTTCATTGATCATATCGAAGATGACAGTGACGATGTGAGCGAATTATCAGATAAAGTCATCATCAACTGGAAAGAGGCGATGTCACCTTCTTCTACAGGTTACATGAGAAGAGGCGGCACTTATGAGATCACCTACAGGGTTACAGATTCCGAGGGCAATACTGGCAGGGCTGTGTTGAATCTGATACTGGATGTTCCGGTATACAACACAACAGAAGGAGAAGAATAGTTATGAATGAACAGGATTTTGAACAGGAAATAGATCTGCTACAGATATTTGAGATCATCAAGGAAAAACTGATCCTTTTCATACTAATCTGTATGGTGTGCTGTACAGCGGCTTTATGTGTTACGAAGTTCGTGATGAAGGAGACTTTTACGGCAACAGCCAAACTGATCGTTGTACAGAAGTCCAATTCTGCTTCTGCGCAGCAGAATTATACTTATTCCGATCAGCAGCTGTCTCAGAAATTGGCAAATACGTATTCCCAGATCATCATGTCAGAGGCGATTTCCGATCCGGTTATTGCCAATCTGGACCTTTTCAATAAGTATGGGATCTCTTCAAACGGCTACAACAACATTGTAAAGGTTTCTTCTGCAAACAATACCGAAGTCATCAATGTTTCTGTTACGACCAATGATCCGCAGCTATCGGCAGATATCGCCAATGAGATTACAGATGTATTTGAAGAAAAGATCTATGACATCATGCAGATAGAAAACGTTACGACATTGACCAATGCGAAAGTTCCGCAGAGAAAATCAGGCCCAAGTACGATGAGGAATACGATGATCGGTGGAATGATCGGTTTACTGATCTGTGCTGTGATCGTTGTTATACAGCTGCTTACTGATACAAAGGTGAAGACTGAGGAAGAGGTAAAGAAAATCTTTGATTATCCGATCATAGGCTCTATTCCTGATTTTGAGATCAGAGATGTGGAGGTGGAAGAAGATGACAACTAAGCAGCAGAATGATAACGCTTTGAAACCAAGTGATAATCTGATCACACTGATCGATCCGGAAAATGTTGCTTCTGAAGCATTCAGGATATTGAGAACCAATATTTCATTAAAGGATTTTGATGAGAAATTAAAGGTTATCAATGTCATTTCTACAGCGGCAAAAGAATCAAAATCAACGACAGTTCTGAACCTTGCATATGTCTTTTCTCAGCTGGGAAAGAAAGTTCTGGTCATGGATCTGGATCTGAGACTTCCTTCGATCCATAAAAAGCTGAAGATGAAAAACAAGAACGGCATCACTGATGTCATTGCGAAATCCATTGATTTCAATGAAGCGGTGATTCACTATACTTCAAGGATGGATATCATCCTTTCCGGAACGAGAAATCCCTATGCGTCTGAATTGATTCAGTCTAAAGCCTTTGCGAGCGTTCTGGAACAGCTGAAAGAACGCTATGATATGATCTTCATCGACTGTCCGCCTGTCGGATTGGTTACGGACGGAGTTATTACATCAACGCTTTGCGATGGTACGATTATGTGTGTTGCGACAAACATGAACGACAAAAGAGATCTTGAAAAAACGAGAGATCTCTTGAAACAGTTTAACGTTAACATCCTAGGCATCGTTATGACCAGAGTCCCTGCTGGCAAGAGATACTACAGCAAGTACGGCTATAAGAACTATGGCTATGGTTACGGATACTATGGTTCTTCT
>JAFYHT010000060.1 GCA_017539025.1 Erysipelotrichaceae bacterium | reverse complement strand
GGTGGGCGGATTCAATGATCAGATGTTTCGGATCATCAATGTACTGCTTCTTGCTTCGGGCGTTGGCACCCCAGAGGATGAATACGACCGGTTCTTCTTTTTCGTTCAGTTTTTGGATGATCGTATCCGTCAGAGTCTCCCAGCCTCTTCCTTTATGGGAATTTGCCTTGTGAGCTTCAACGGTCAACACGGCGTTGAGGAGCAATACTCCTTGTTTTGCCCAGTCAGCAAGGAAACCGTGATTGGGGATGAAGCAGCCAAGATCATCATGGAGTTCCTTGTAGATATTCTGCAAGGAAGGCGGTATCTGTACAGACTTTGATACGGAAAAGGCCAGACCATGAGCCTGATTCGGTTCGTGATAGGGGTCCTGTCCCAGGATGACTACCCGGCAATCCTTGTAGGGAGTCAGTCTGAGTGCGGTATAGATATATTTGGGAAGGGGATAGATCGTCTTGTTTTTATATTCTTCATCGAGAAAAGATCTCAGTTTCTGATAGTATTCTTTTTCAAACTCTTCTCCGATGACCTCATCCCAGTCATTCCCGATGATTCTCATGAAAACATTATATAATAGATTTATGTTTACAAATACCGATGATGCGATCTCCTGGATCACTTCCAGAAGGAATGACAACTATTCTTTTGAACATTTCAAGAGCGTCGTTCACGAATTCGGCGATCCCCAGGATGAACTGTATCTGATCCATATTGCCGGGACCAATGGCAAGGGTTCGACTGTTCAGTATCTCTGTGATCTTCTGATGTCACAGGGTTTTAAGGTGGGAACTTTCACATCTCCTCATCTCATCAGTCATCTCGATCGCATCAGGATCGATAACCATAACATCAGCGACAGCGCTTTTCTGAACATCCTGAATGAAAACTATGAATTTTTCACTCAGAATGAGATGTCGATGTTTGAGATGGACTATCTGATCATGTGTGAATACTTCAGACAGGAGAATGTCGATTTTGCGATCATTGAGACAGGCCTTGGCGGTCGGCTTGATTCCACAAATGTCGCCGAACACACAAGACTTTCCATCATCACTTCCATCGGCTATGACCACATGGACCGTTTGGGGAATACTCTTGAAGAGATCTGTGTAGAAAAATGTGGCATCATCAAGAAAGGCTCCAAGGTATTATGCGGGCATCTGAGTGAAAGCTGTATCGATATCGTAAAGAAAACAGCAGAAGAAAGAGGAAGCGAATTCTACCTTTTAGATGAATATGAAGATCTGGGAAACAGGACTTTTTCTTTCCATAACGATACATATCGGCTTTCTTCTTATGCTTCCTATCAGCTTCACAATGCGTCTCTGGCACTAAATGCATACGAGATAATCGCTCAGGATTGCGATATCAAAACTGACCACGAAAAGCTGAAAGAGGCATTGAAACTGTCAAACTGGCATTGCCGTTTTGAGATCGTAAAAGAAAATCCAAGAGTCATCCTGGATGGTGCTCACAACATCCATGGAGTCAATGCATTGGTGGAATCATTTGACCGTTTTGACGGAAGCAAGTGTATCATTTTCTCTGCTTTGAAAAGGAAAGAGTACCGGAAGATGCTGGAAGTGCTGGAAAAACATTGCGACAAACTGATCATCACGGGCTTCCCGGGATCAGGCGTCATCGATCTGAAGGAGTTCGATGATCATGATACCGATGAGGATTATATCCATGCCATACATGAAGCAATGAAAACATATGACAATATCCTGATATGTGGTTCCTTATACTTTATGAGTGAAGTTGTACTTCATGTCGATTTTTCATAAAATAGAAGTATAGAAACAAGGAGATACAATATATGATTGATTATACTGAAGGCTCGCAGAAGCAGTATCACATTGGGGTAGGCAAAGACGATATCGGTGAGTATGTCATCCTTCCGGGAGATCCGGGAAGATGCGAGAAGATCGCTCAGTATTTTGATAATCCGGTAAAGACCGGACAGAACAGAGAATATACCACATATACGGGTTATCTCAACGGTACGAAGGTTTCCGTATGTTCTACCGGCATCGGCGGACCGAGTGCTTCCATCGCTTTGGAAGAGCTGGTCGCAAGCGGTGCTCATACATTTATCCGTATCGGTACCTGCGGTGGTATGCAGCTGGATGTCAAATCCGGTGATGTCGCTGTTTCCACAGCTTCCATCCGTATGGAAGGTACGACAAGAGAATATGCGCCGATCGAATTCCCGGCAGTTGCCAATTTGGATGTTACCAACGCTCTGGTACAGGCCTGCAAGAATCTGAAACAGCCATATCATGTCGGTGTTTCACAATCCAAGGATTCATTCTATGGTCAGCACCGTCCGGAAACATTGCCAAATGGGGATGAACTCTTGAGAAAATGGAAGGCATGGCTGGCACTTGACTGCAAGGTTTCGGAAATGGAATCTGCGGCACTGTTCATCGTCGGTTCATATCTACGTGTCAGAGTCGGTTCCTGCTTCTTAGTCGTCGCAAACCAGGAAAGAGCGAAAGCCGGACTGGATAATCCTCAGGTCCACGATACTGACGGTGCGATCAGAGTTGCGATCGAAGCAATGAAGATCCTGATTGATGAAGATAAGCGATAAGCTTCTGAAAATACTGAATTTCCTGACTCTTTTCCTGTTCCTGCTTCCTGTAAGCAGGCTGGATCTGTTTCACGAGAACTATTCGACCCTTAGTCTAGATACTAGGGGTTATTTCTTTCTGCTTTTTCTCGGGATCATCACCGGAATTATCATGGCTTATGAAACGAGATTCATTTCGGGGAAAAGGAATTCGATCATCCTGTTAATGGGTATGATCATGGGTACGATGATCCCGCATCATTATCCCTATGATCTGCAAGGCGATCTGCATCTTCTGTTTGCCTATATTGGTTTTACTGCTTTGGCAGTCATCACATTTATGAATACGTTTTTCTCAAAAAAACAGGTCTCTTATCAGAAGATCCTGTTTCTGCTTGGGGGATTATCTTGCGCATTATATCTGCGCCATGGGATGGTCAATACGTTGAATGAAGTATTCATCATGATGGCCTGTATGGCGATCAATCTGATGATCTATCTGGAAAGAAACGGATAAAGCAAAAGCGGCTCATGCCGCTTTGTTTTTATTCTGCAGATCTTTTACACGCTTCAACGATGTGAGAGATCAGCACCGAAGTCGTAACAGATCCGACACCTCCCGGTACGGGAGTGATGGCTCTGACACTTCCTTCAACATCATCGAAGAGGACGTCACCGCAGAGCTTCTGTTTTTCTTCGTTCCAGGAGATACCGACATCGATCACGATCTGGTCCGGATTGACATATTCTTTCGTGACAGATTCCATCTGCCCGGTCGCACAGATCAGGATATCGGCTTTGGAAGCGATATCCGTTACATTTACTGTTCTTGTGTGACAGATCGTCACCGTTGCGTTCCTGTTGAGCAATAACATCGATACCGGCTTGCCGATGACAAGTGATCTTCCAAGCACGACGACATTTTTTCCTTTGATATCGATCTGATAGTGATCGAGTATTTCAATGACAGATTGTGCTGTACATGGGGCAAAACCGAGTTCCTTGTTGGTGAAGACACCCGCAAGAGACAGATCGGAACAGCCATCCACATCTTTTTCAGCTGCGATGTGATTTCTCAGCTTTTCATCATCAAACCTTTTCGGAAGCGGGCGGAATACCAGGATGCCATGGATATTCTTGTCGCTGTTTGCTTCATCGAGTGCGCGATAGAAATCTTCTTGTGATACATCTTCCGGGAAGATGAACTGCTGAACCTCAACACCGACTTCATTGCAGCGTTTCAGAGCACCTTTTTCATAAGAAAGGTCAGAGTCTTTTTCTCCCACTCTGAAAATAGCCAGGGCAGGGGTGATCCCTTTCTCTTTTAAAGCATTGACTGTTTCTTTACTTTTGAGATTGATCGCATCCGCGACCGCTTTTCCTTTCAATAGTTCTGCCATCAGTCTGTCAGCCTCTTGCATATATCATCATAAATATTCAAAGCCAGAACGGAGTATTCATCTACGATATGAATGGCTTCATCATTGAGCTTTGTAGCATATTCTCTGTCTTTCATCAGTCTGGTATTGACCAGTATGTTGACATAGGCTCCATATAGGACTCCCTGTGCCAGCATGACGGATGTCGCCGCATCCGATACGGCAAGCTTGGATCCGATCACTGCCAGTCTTTCATCCAGTTCGATGACTCTGGCTGCATACTTCAGGATCAGGAAAGGGGAATTGGCCGCATTTCTGAGACACTGTTCCATCGTTTCTTCATATCCCGGTGTATCTTTTGGAAGAGAATAGGCTTTTGCCAGAGGTTCAAAGGCTTCCGCATCCTTGTTGATGCATCCAAGCAGATTGTTTCTCAATATATCCAGTTCTTTTCTGATATCGGTCAGTTCAAAAGTATATTCCAGATATTTCTTTTTTCCGATCGTGAGATTGGTGACCATCTCTCCTAGTGCTGAAGCGAGCGATCCGACCAGTGCACAGACACCACCGCCACCCGGGACGGGTTCTTTGGAAGATGTCAGCTCAACGAATTCTTTTAATGTCTTGTTTTCCATTTTAGAACAGTCCTGTGATCACGCCGTTTTCATCGACGTCGATCTTTTCTGCAGCCGGAACTTTCGGTAATCCCGGCATCGTCATGATGTCACCGGTCAATGCGACGATGAAGCCTGCGCCGGCAGATACTTTCAGATTCCTGATCGTGATCTTGAAATCTTTCGGAGCTCCGAGTTTGCTTTGATCATCGGAGAAGGAATACTGGGTCTTTGCCATACAGATCGGCAGATTTGAGAAACCGAGTTCTTCCAGTTGTTTGAGCTGTTTTGGAGTGTTGCCAGGAAGATGGATGCCATCGGCATGATAGATCTTTCTGGCAATCGTTTCCAGTTTTTCTCTGATCGGCAGATCAAGGTCATAGGCAAACGAGAAATCGTTTGGCTGTTCACAGAGTCTGACGACTTCTTCAGCTAAAGCTTTGCCGCCTTCGCCACCTTTGCCCCAGACTTCAGACAGTGCGACATTGACACCCAATTCTTTACATTTATCTTCGATCAGTTTCAGTTCGGCTTCTGTGTCATTCGGGAAACGGTTGATCGCTACGACACATGGAAGCTTGAATACTTTCGTGATGTTTTCGACATGTTGGAGAAGGTTTGGAAGACCTTTTTCCAGAGCCTCCAGATCTTCATCATTCAATTTATCTTTTGGAACACCGCCGTGATGTTTGAGTGCTCTGACAGTTGCGACGATGACGACTGCATCCGGTTTGAGTCCTGCCATACGGCATTTGATATCCAGGAATTTCTCAGCTCCCAGATCTGCACCGAATCCGGCTTCCGTGATCGCGTAATCACCGAGCTTGAGTGCCATTCTGGTAGCAGTAACGGAGTTGCATCCATGAGCGATGTTGGCAAACGGTCCGCCATGGATGAAGGCTGGCGTTCCTTCTAATGTCTGTACGAGGTTTGGTTTCAAGGCATCTTTCAATAAGGCTGCCATAGCGCCTTGTGCCTTGAGCTGCCCGGCTGTGACCGGTTCGTTGTTATAAGTGTAGCCGACAACGATCTTTGACAGTCTTTCCTTGAGATCAGGGATGTCTGATGCCAGGCAAAGGACTGCCATGACTTCAGATGCAACTGTGATATCAAAACCATCCTGCCTTGGTGTGCCGTCTGTTCTAGCGCCTAAACCGTCGATGATATTCCTCAGCTGTCTGTCATTCATGTCGACAGCTCTTCTCCAGGTGATCCTTCTTGGATCAATGTTCAAGGCATTACCTTGCTGGATGTGGTTGTCTAGCATTGCAGCAAGAAGGTTATTTGCTGCACCGATCGCATGAAAGTCTCCCGTGAAGTGCAGGTTGATGTCTTCCATCGGAACGACTTGTGCATATCCTCCTCCGGCAGCTCCACCCTTGATGCCAAAAACCGGTCCTAAGGATGGTTCTCTCAAGGCGACGACAGACTTCTTTCCGATCTTCCTTAAACCGTCAGAAAGACCGACAGTTGTTGTTGTCTTTCCTTCTCCGGCCGGAGTAGGGGTGATGGCTGTGACAAGGACGAGTTTTCCATCTTTCTTATCCTTGAGATCTTTTAACAGCTTGTAGTCTACTTTTGCCTTGTAGTTACCGTAAAGTTCGAGATATTCTTCAGGGATATCCAGTTTTTTGGCAATATCAACGATCTTCTCTTTTTGACACGACTGAGCGATTTCGATATCAGTTAACATTTATTATCTCCGTTTCTTCTTCACTCTTAATTCTACAATAGAAAAGGACACTTTCCGTGTCCTAATTGTTCAGTTTCTTTTTCAGGTATGTGATCAGTTTCGGCAGGATCGATGAATAGATGATCGACAATACGATCCCGGCAATGATCTTGAAGATCAGATTGCCGAATACCAGTGCTTTTGAATAGTAGCCGTAGAGCTTTGAATCGACATAGAGTGCCAGCAGATTCAAGGCAGTTACACAGAATGCGGAAACGATGGAAATGAATGCGGTCTGCGTAAAATCCAGTCTGAAATCCTTTTTCTTCGCATAGAGCCCGACGATCAGTCCGGAGAAGGCGTGCGGCAATATCCACAGGATCGTTGTCGGTGTGATGCCATATCCCGAGAAGAAGAGCTGGTAGATGAAGGAACCGACTGCTCCGGTGATCATTCCGTCGATCGGTCCCATCAGTAAGCCCGCAACCAGGATAGGGAATGCTTCAAAGGTGAATTTGAAGTTGACGATCCGGATCGGTGTCAGGATGCTCAAAACAATATATATGGCGATCATCATCGCCAGTGTAGTCAGTCTTTTTGTGTTCATATGTAAAATTATATAGTTTTTTATCTGAAAAAGAAAAGCACTGTTTTTCAGTGCTCAGTAATCGAGTTTTGGTCCTTTTACACAATACTTGTAGACCCAGTCTTTCAGATCGAAGTCCGCATTGTCTTTGTAGTCTTTGAGTCTGGCTCTGAAACTGTCTTTGTATTTCGGGATGATGGTGAGAAAACCGCAGCCGTTATCGACCATGATCTTGTTGGCAAAACACATGGCGGCTCTGACGTCTCCGTCGCTGAACAGACGTTTATCCAGGATATAGAGGAAGACATCGATCGCGATCTCAAGATTTGCCTTGGTCGGCTGATTGATCATGGCAGAGAGTTCTGCGATCTGTTCCTCACTCAGTTCACTTTTGATCCCGTTGTCGAGATCTTTCATAAGAACCTTGTGAAGATACAAAAGACACTTGTAGTCGTTTTCTACTTCAGGATTTGTCAGGATGTACTCGTAAGCCTCACGGAAATTGGCTTCAGCGATCCCTCTTAAAGGATCGTCATCGCTATACCTGGAAAGAGAAACGTTGTTGGAAATGAATTCATCGAGATGCTGACGGACAAATTTGATTTCCTGACCTCTGCTTAATGTGTACTTGTTGATCATAGTTTTCTCCCTTGTACTCTTATTATATATAATTTGAGTCGAAGTTTGCGTGAAAACGGATTTACAGCAGTAACATGCGATCATCATCCAGCTGACTGCTGGTATTGGCCTTGAAAAGAGCTCTCAGATCATCGACACTCATCTTTTCTTTTTCTTCCTTGTTCAGATCGAGGATGATCTTTCCGCCATTCATCATGAGCAGACGATTGCCCATGTCGATCGCTGTCTGCATATTGTGAGTGATCATGACACAGGTGATATTCTTCTCTTCAACAGTCTGTTTTGTCAGATCCAGGACTTTCTGTGCCGTTTCAGGATCAAGGGCAGCGGTGTGTTCGTCTAATAGCAGGAGTTTTGGCGTTTTGATCGTATTCATGATCAGAGTCAATGCCTGTCTCATTCCTCCGGATAAGACACCGACTTCCATATCGAGCTTCTTTTCCAGATCCATCTGAAGACTGCTGAGTTTTTCTTTAAAGAAACGGCGGTCTTTTTCGTTTACTTTTGTGAGCCAGTTGCCGTTTTTGGCAGCCAGTGCGAGGTTTTCTTCGATCGTCATATGCGGTGCAGTTCCGGCCATCGGATCCTGGAAGAGGTGTCCGATCTCACTGGCTCTGCCATGTTGAGAGACTAAAGTGATATCTTTGCCATCCATGATGATGTTTCCTTTTTCGGAGATCATCGCTCCGGAAAGGCAGCTTAAAAGGGTAGATTTGCCGGACCCGTTGGCTCCGATCATACAGATGAAATCGCCATCGTTGATCGTCAGGCTCAGATCGTCCAGGGCGATCTTTTCATTGACTGTTCCTTCATTGAAGATCTTTGTGAGGTTTCTGATTTCGATCATGATCTTTCTCCTCTCGCGATAGCTCTTTTTCTAAGGATATTCGGCATCTGTTGCTTCATGTATGGCACACAGATCGTTATGGCAACGATGAGTGCAGATACCAGTTTCAGCATGTATGCCGGCATTTTGAAACGAAGTGCCAGTGCGTAGATGCTTCTGAATATGATCGAACCGGCTACGCAGCAGATCAGATTGATGATCCTTCTGTTTTTTCGATAGATGATCCTTCCGATCAGAAGGGATGCCAGAGCGATGGTCACCATACCGCTTCCGATATCGATGTTGACAGATTTCTGAGACAATGCAAGAAGTGCACCTGAAAGAGCAGTGAAACTGCCGGAAATGCATAAGGCAATGATCGTCGTGATACGCGGATCGATCGATGAGGCTTCAACCATGAAAGGGTTGTCTCCGGTCGCCTTGATCGCCAGACCGATCCTGGTCTTGAGAAACCAGTTGAGGAACAGGACAACGATCAAAGTGAAAAACAGATCGACGATCAGGAAACTGTAGGGTTTCATAAAGCTTTCTGAAAAGAACTGTTTCGTTATGGTGTATATCGTTTCCGCTTTATTCAGATTCAGCAGGGAAGAATTTCCCATGATGAAGATATTGACGGAATATAATGCTGTATTCAATATG
>JAFYHT010000059.1 GCA_017539025.1 Erysipelotrichaceae bacterium | reverse complement strand
TACAGATCAGGGCAAGACTGCGTATGTCAAGGAAGGTGTTGTTTATGATAAGTCCGGAGAAAAAGTAGACAACTCAACATATTCGATCAATAAGATGAGCGCAACTGACAGGGCTGCGATCGTCGATCAGCTGAAGGAAGATGCAAGGCAGAGGGAACAGCAGCTTGTAAGCATCGTGCACAGAACCATAGCTGATCAGGCCGGAGCATATGGAAAAGCTACCGGAAATGATATCTGGACGCTTCTTTCCGGCGGGAAGGTAACTGTAACAGCAGCTGAAAAGGCACAGGCACAGAGGGATATCAGCGAAGATGGGTATTACGGTGTTAAGCAGACATCCCAGAGATTGTTTGACTTTGCATGTGCGCTTGCCGGGGATGACGTGGATAAGATGAAAGAAATGCAGAAGGCTATGGAGAAGGGCTTCAAGCTTGCTACAAAATCATGGGGCAAGGAACTTCCGGGCATATGCGGAGAGACATTTGATGCAGCGAACAAGCTGTTTGAGGAATATTACAAGTCAAAAGATCCCGGAGCTGCGCTGTCGGAGTAGGAAAGGACTAAAGCCATGAACATAGCTATGAAAGGTGCCGGCCTTCTTGGAATGGGTAATCCCGGCCTTAAAAGTACACAGGATCGTCTGGACAGAATGGCTAAAAGAGATAATAAGATAGCGTTCTTTGAGCAGCAGAAAGAGAATCTGAAGACTATGAAGACGGATTCGCTTGAAGATATCTCGAGAAAATTGGAAATGCTTCATGGCTACGATGATCAGATCGCGCTTGCCAAGGTTGAGTTCAACAATAGTCAGGTCTTCCATATGCTTGATGAAGCAAGGGAACTTGGCGAGAAGATCGCTGAAGCAGCCGAGAAGAATGCTCCGAAGACTCCTGAAGAAAGGCGCGAGGATATGATCGAAGAGGCTACAGGAGTAGATATGGACGGTGGAATCCTTGGAGAAGTGATGGATGAACTCGAGGATATCACAGAGGAGATGACGGAGAATGCCGCGGAAGAACTTGAAGAAATGACAGAGGAGGCTCTGTCGGAGCAGGATCTGAAACAGGCAATGTATCAGGAACCTTTAATCAATGAGGATTCTGTGGAAGATGATTTGTTGCAGGATAAGTATAAACGGATTGATTACCGGGTATAGGAAACGGATTTCCTATCACAATAGTCAAAGGAGGACGAAAACATGGCATTATCAGGTATCATGACAACATCGTTGTTGTCGGCAAATAACTCAATGAAGATCGCAAGAGTACAGCAGGGCGCCAAGAACCGGATGGACGGACACGCCGGTGTGCTTGATGCGGAGATAAAGCTGGACAGCGCCCGGGGTGGAGATGTTAAGAAAAAACAGGAAGAACTTGAGGAGACAAAGAAAAAGGCTTCTGAACTTGAAGAATCCACTATGAATACGCTTTCAACTGCATCTGATGATCTGAAGAAGGCGGCCAAAGACGATCTTGAAGCCAGAAGGGCAGAGAAAGCTGAAGAGAAGAAGAAAGCCGAAAAAGCAGCAGAGAAAAAGAAGGCGGAGAAGAAGGCTACCGAAGAGAGGATCGAGAAGATTGGAGAAGCAGCTACTTCTGAAAAAGGAGAGGTATCTGATGGTGATCATAGTGTATCGGTAGAGGGAACATCACTTGAAGGCGCCACGATCAATGTTGTTGTGGACGGTGTAACTCCAAGCACAGGCGTAACCGGAACAATAGGTGTATCGGTGGACGAAAAGGCCTGATAGAGGGTTTTAATATGAAAATATCCGGATCTTACAATCCATATGAGCTGAATAATGCGGAATCAACAGGCAGTAAGCCCAAGACTGAAAAAGAATACGCCAACTTTCTGATGAAGAAGTATCCGTGTTTGTCTCCGGGAAAGAATTCTGTTGTATCTGTGACAAGTGGATTGTTGCGTAAAGCCATGTCCGATGAGAAAACCGGTGAGTGGCTGGAGAGAGAATTATCAAAGGCTCCCGATTATATCAAACAGGCTCAACAGTCAGCAATTGCTCATGGTTCAACCTTAAAGTTTTGTTCCATAGAGTTCGGCGAGGAGCATTCCACGATGTGTACGCTTACTGTAACAGACGGCGGAGGAACCGATCCGGACATTGATGAATGGCTTGAGAAGGTTAAGAAGAAAAGGGCTGAACGAAAAGCCGAGGAAAAGAAGCAGGAAGAAGAACGCGCAGAGGTTCGTCGACAGGAGGCAGAAGCATATAAGATGGAACTGAAAGGCAGGGATCTTGAAGATCTGACAAGACAGTTCGCTATGAATCTGCCAACACAAGCCTCAATTCTTTCGAACAGTTCAATTGATATAAAAGCGTGATATTGTCAATGTAAACAATTATCTTCAAAATGCCGATATATATTTAAGATAAGTGGTAATATCGCCTGATCAGAAAAGGATTTCGGATCAGTACTGTCAAGGAGGATGACACATGAACGGGATAAATGCGGTTAATAACTGTAAGTCTGGTGAATTTCTACAGGGAATTCAGACGACAATAAAGGAAAAACTGAATAATGCTATTGAAGAAGGAGCTATTTCCTACGCATTTGATGATGGAGTGGCTGCAACCCTTTCAATATCGTCATCCGGGGTCGCTCAGGCTAGTCGAGCAGAAAGAGAAGATATTATTCGGCAATCCATAGTCCAGTTGGATGGCGGATACAGAAAGTTTAATCTTACCGATGAAGAGGCATGTATTCTAAAGAGTTTCAGGCTGGAAGAATACTATGATATCCGGAATAGAATGAAAAATGATGATATCAACGCATATAATGATCTGTTAAAGTCTGAAGAGATTGCCGACAAGAATTCTGACCCGAGCGAAAAGTTTAAAGTATATGCAAAAGCATATAACTGGGCTTACGGGGATGTTTTTGACAGAATCCATAAGGAGAATCCGGAAGTGGATATTTATGTAAGATCACCGGGAACGGAGGAAAATCATAACTACCAAATTAGAAATAACAGAACCTCACTTATTATTTCCACGGATGAAATAAAACTCCTTCAGTCAAGAAATGAGAACGATAAGAAAGCACAAGAAGAACTGTGGAACAGGATTTTGGAAAAAATAAGATCTTAACATGAAAACCGTAGGTATAATAATGCTGGTTATTGCAGCAGTGTTAGGGTCGGGTTGAATTAACCACTCCGAGTCGGAAAGAAATAACCATTTCGCGTCGGAGAGAAACAACCACATTTAGTCGAAATAAAACAGCCATTGCTTTTTCATTCATTGAGTTTAAACTGTTGTATGCCAATGCAGCAGCTAAATCAATCGATGGAAGGAAAAAACAATGACTTAACTGAAACAATAGCACAAGCACTCAATGAAATAAAGAGTGAACTTGGCGACAAGTTCGATTTAGAACACATTAACCTCGCCGAACTTGAGCGCCGGACCGGAATCAC
>JAFYHT010000058.1 GCA_017539025.1 Erysipelotrichaceae bacterium | reverse complement strand
TATAGTTTTACGATCTGTCTGACGTCAAATCCTTCTTTGACGAAGTCGGTATCATACATCTCAAATACGGAAGGAATGACCCTGACTAGCGCAACTTCTACCTTAGCCGCCTTTACGACATCGTATGGGATCCCTTTGAATGCCAGCAGTTTCTTGAATTCTTCGGATTCATTGTCATAGAGTTCTGCTTTCCCCATAACCTGAAGACCATGAGAGTCTTTTACATCGCCATAGTATTCAAATATCGCTAAGGAAACATTCTTATTTTTCTCTAAACCGATAAATTTGGATCCTCCTTCAGATACGAACCAGAATTCATCGTCCATATAAGTGTATTCGATCGGTGTACAGCGGATGTAGTCGCCATATCCGGTCGCAAAGCCACAGGTGTTATGGTTTCTGATGAAGTTTTTGATGTGTTCGTATGCTTTTTCCGTATCCATATGTACGGCATTTTTCTGTTGTTCGATCCAGAAATTCTGAAAATGATTGTAATCGATATTCTGAGACATGATATCCACCTTTCCTATAAGTTAATCTTAACAGATATGTTATGATTAGTGAGATGGAAGAAGTAAAACAGGCTGTGATCTATATCGGTCTTAACGATTCTGTAACTCACGTTCAGAAGTTTGAGACTGATAAGTATATTTCGATACTGAAAAAGGTGTGTAAGTCCTACAGGACAGCTTTTTCAACGAGTGTGATCGATGGCGGTTATTTTCATGAAGATGGTACTTATGTCGAGGAGAAAACACTGGTCCTGACTCTGTTGGGCGTGGATGATGGCACAGTGGAAGAGATCGCCAGGGATCTCTGTGCTTTTTTCAATCAGGAAAGTGTCATGGTGACTTATTCTCAGGCAAAAGTTCATTTCATTCAAGAGAAGATCTGATTGCAGTCATAACAAAAGAAATTATCGATAAAGCAGGTATAATGAAGTTATAGGATAACTTCATTTTTTATTAACGGAGCGTTGCATCATGAAACCTGTCATATACAATTTGAAAACTAAAAAACTGTTTATATCTCTGATGATCTCCCTGATCATGATCAGTGGTTTTTCTTTTCATATATCCGCAGATGATTCGGATGTTGTAAAGATCGGATATTACGAGAACGAAGTCTTTGAGGAAGGTGCCAGTGAGGGTGCGGTCAAGAAAGGCTATGCCTATGAATATTATCGCAAGCTTTCCGAATATACCGGTTGGAAATATGAATATGTCTATGGTTCCTATGGGGACCTTTATGAGATGCTGCTGGAAGGAAAGATCGATCTTCTTGCCGGACTGGCATACAGAAAAGAAAGAGAAGGATTGCTCCTGTATCCGGATGAGCCGATGGGGAATGAGACATATTCTCTTGTCAAACACAGCGATGATATCGATATCAGCGCAGATCCGTCTTCAATGAACGGTAAGAAGTTCGGGGTACTCAATTCTGCCATGGTTTCTTCTTTGAAGGAATATATGGATAAGTATTCTATCGATGCGGAGGTCATTACTTTTGATGACTATGAAGCTTTGTTCAAGTCTTTTGATGAAAAGCAGATCGATATCCTGGCTGCCGAAGGTGATGGTGCCTATGGCAGAGATCATGCGGAGGTATTGTGTGGCTTTGGTGCTTCCGATTACTATCTGACAGTCAATATCAATCGACCTGATCTGTTACAGCAGCTCAATCAGGCTCAGATCGAACTCTACAACGATGAGCCAAACTATATGAATTCATTGAGACAGAAGTATTATCCTGTTTCGATATCCAGCCGCGCTTTTTCTGGAGCGGAAAGAAATTGGATCAAGGAACACGATACTCTTCAAGTCGGTTATCTTGAAAACTATCTTCCTTACTCGGATACGGATGATAGCGGAGTCGTTACCGGTGTTGTCTTAGATATCCTTTTAAAGATGTTCAAAGATCTCAATATCGATATGGCGATCGTATTTACCGGATATCGCAGTTATGATCAGATGATTTCGGATATCAATGATGAGATCATCGATGTGGCATTCCCGGTAGGCGGAGGTCTTTACTATTCGGAAGAAAACGGGATCTATCAGTCCAATCCGGTATTATCATCTTCTACTGAACTGGTTTATAAGGGTGATTACAGTGATGAAAAATGTGATCTGTTTGCGGTGAATGAAAACAACCGCATGCAGTATTACTACATCAGGACATACTATCCGGATGCGAAGATCGATTTCTATCCTTCGATCGATGAATGTCTGGAAGCAGTTATATCAAACAAAGCCGGTGCGACGACATTGAATGGTTTAAGAGCCAACGATGTCCTAAAAAACAGTAAGTACAAGGATCTGTCCTTAAGACAGACCAATCACAATGACGACAGATGTTTCGGTGTCAAGATCGGTAATGAAGGATTGCTGAAACTGATCAACAGAGGGATCAATGTACTGGGTGAAGACTATATCCAGTCTCTGGCATATCACTACACCGATGGCTTATACAGCTATACAACTCTGGATATGATCAAAGACAATATGGCGATCTTCGGTACGGCTTTGATGTTGCTGGCAGCATTGATCATCTTTTTCCTGGTTCACGATTCCAGAAGGACGAAAAAGGAGATGAGAGACAAGGAAGAAGCCAGACTTTCCCTGGAGGCCAAAAACAGGGAACTGGCCGAAAACAAAGAAGCCTTGTCTGATGCTTTGATCGCAGCCGAACACGCCAACAGAGCAAAGACGACATTCTTAAACAACATGTCTCATGATATCCGTACACCGATGAATGCGATCGTCGGTTTTACAGCCCTTGCCGCATCACATATCGACAACAAGGAACAGGTGAAGGATTATCTTTCGAAGATCTCCGTTTCTTCCCAACACTTATTGTCTTTGATCAACGATGTCCTTGATATGTCCAGGATCGAATCGGGCAAAGTAAAGATCGAAGAAGGGGAAGTTCATCTTCCGGATATCATCCATGACATCAGGAACATCATTCAGGCAAACATCACTGCCAAGCAACAGGAACTTTATATCGATACCCAGGATGTCATCCATGAAGATATCATCACGGATAAGCTAAGATTCAATCAGATCCTGTTAAACATCCTTTCCAACGCGATCAAATTCACTCCGGCAGAAGGTACGATCTCTTTGAGGATCATTGAAAAACCAAGTGAAGATCCTGACTATGCGAATTTTGAATTCCGAATCAAGGATAACGGTATCGGTATGTCCGAAGAATTCCAGAAGACGATCTTTGAAGCTTTCTCAAGAGAAAGGACTTCGACAGTCAGCGGAATTCAGGGAACAGGTTTAGGTATGGCGATCACAAAGAATATCGTCGATATGATGTGTGGTACGATCACAGTCAACTCTAAGGAAGGAAAAGGTTCTGAATTTATCGTGGATCTGAAATGCAGGATCTCAGAAACGGATAACAGATATGAGAAGCTTCCTGAATTACAGGGCTTGAGAGCTCTTGTAGCAGATGATGATGTCAACAGCTGTCTTTCAGTCTGTTCGATGTTGAGATCGATCGGAATGAGGGCTGACTGGACACAATACGGTAAGGAGGCTGTGATCAGGACAAAGGATGCCTTGGATAATAAGGATCCATTCAGAGCCTATATCATCGACTGGCAGATGCCGGATCTCAATGGCGTTGAAACTGTCAGAAGGATCAGGAAAGTCATCGGTGATGATGCGCCGATCATCATCCTGACTGCTTATGACTGGTCAGATATCGAAGAAGAGGCAATAGAAGCCGGTGTAACGGCGTTCTGTGCAAAACCGATATTCCTTTCCGAACTGAGGGAAATCCTGTCTAAACCGTTCAGAAATGAGCCTGAAAAGGTGATAGAAGAAAAGAAAGAATACGATTTCAGCGGCAGGAAGATCCTTCTTGCGGAAGACAATGTGCTGAATCAGCAGATCGCAGTTGCGATCCTTCAGAACGTCGGATTTGAAGTTGATATCGCAAATAACGGACAGGAAGCATTAGAGAAACTTCAGGAATCAGCGGATGATGAATACGATGTGATCCTGATGGATATCCAGATGCCGATCATGGATGGATATGAAGCTTCCAAACTGATCAGATCGCTTCCTGATGAAACAAAGGCGAACATTCCGATCATCGCTGTCACCGCAAATGCTTTTGAAGAAGACAGAAAAGATGCCCATGAGGCCGGAATGAACGGCCATCTGGCAAAACCTTACGAAATTGATAAGATGATGGAAACACTGAAAGAGATATTGGAATGGAAGAAATAAATATCAGGAAGATCCCGACAGATGGAATCGCTTATTTGAGAAAACTGGAAGGCAGTGATCTTTTCTATGGGATCGATCACTGCGGTGATGATCTGTATGAGGCGAAAGAACTTTTTGAAATGGATCATCGACTTGATCATAACCGTCTGATATTCGTCACTTATCCCGAAGGGATCGTCTATGAACCTCTGACTGCTGAAAAAGGAGAGTATTTCGGAGATCCGGTATTTGATGAAGGTCTCATCTTCATCCTGAAAGTCGATTTCAATAAGAGAAAACTGATCATCTATCGCAGCGATCTGAAATTCAAAGAGATCATGGTCCATGTACAGCTCGATATGGAAGAAGATGAAGACTGTTATAATCTGCGTCTTGTGAGATATCCTGTCACACTGATCAAGACATCCAAGGACAATCTCTTCAGGATCTTGTGGCCTTTGAAAACGGAATTTGAGATCGATCCTCATGAATCATTCGATCACAGGATCGATGAATATCTGATCTTTTCGATGTGGTTTGAAGATCCCGATTATCGGGAAGAAGCGATCATCAGGAGATATCCCGATGGAGAAAAGCTTTGGAACCATAAAGGATCGATCTTTACGACAGATGACGGACAGGAGTGGCTGGTCGGATGAACAGGAAACAGATCAGACTTTACAACATCATATTTCCATTGTGGCTTTTGATATGGATCCCGAGTCCCTTATGGGTCATTCTGATACCGCTCAATTATCTGATCGATCGTTTTGTGTTAAAAAAATCATTACCGAAAGATATTGATCAGAATGCTTTCGTGAAAAAACATTGCCCTAAGATCTGTATTGCCGGCTTTGTATCCGACTTTATCGGTTCAGGATTCCTTTTTGCAGTCGATCTGTTATTGGGAGAGAATTACGAATTGGCCAATGCGATCTGTTATTCTCCGTTTCGAAGACTGGATGGTTTTGCGATCGTACTTTCTGCGATCGTTTTAAGCGGTATCTGTATTTATCTGCTGGATAAATGGATATTATCGAAAACTGAGCTTGATAGGGAAGCTGTCAAGAGATCATCTTTGATGATGGCTTTATTCACAGCTCCTTATCTTTTCTTATTGCCCATGGAGTGGTTCTGGTAATGAAAAAGATCACGATTTTAAGCATTACCCCTGAACAGTTTGATTCTTTTCTAAAGACACCATTGATCTCTAGGGCCATAGAAAACGGAATACTTGATCTGAAGATCGTCGATATCAGGGATTATTCTCCAGGTTCTTTCAGAAAGATCGATGATTCCCCATATGGAGGTGGAGCAGGGATGGTGTTGAGATGTCAGCCTGTTCTGGATTGTCTTGAATCATTAAAAAGTGAAGAAAGTCATTCTCTTGTATTTGCGCCGATCGGAAGACCTTATACCCAGAAAGATGCGCACAGGTTATCTGAGTTTGATGATCTGATCCTGATCTGCGGTCATTATGAAGGATTTGATGCCAGGATCTATCCGCATATCGATGAGATCATTTCGATCGGAGATTATGTTTTGAGTGGTGGGGAACTTCCGGCGATGGTGGTCTGTGAATCGATCATGAGGCTTGTGGAAGGATCGATGAAAAAGGAAAGCACGATAGAAGAATCTTTTGAAGAAGGTCTCCTGGAATATCCTCAATATACAAAACCTTATGACTATAAAGGGGAATGTGTTCCGGACGTATTGCTTTCGGGAAATCATGAAGAGATCAAGAGATGGCGAAAGGAAAAGTCTATGGAAATAACAAAGAGAAACAGACCTGATCTTTTAGAGAAAAAGAAAGAAATCGATCCTTTCCTGAAAGCATACATTGAAGAAAATGTCTTGAAAGAATACAGCGACTATGAAGCATCTCATAACATCGATCACATCAATACCGTTACAGAGAATGCGATGGAACTGATAGAAGATCTGGATGTCGATATCGATATGGTCTATTGTATCTGTTCCTATCACGATATCGGGATCAGATACGGAAGGAAGGATCATCATATCACTTCCGCAAAGTGGATGTATGAGGATCCAAAGCTGAGAAACTGGTTCACAGAAGAAGAAATGGTGATCATGAAGGAAGCGATCGAAGATCATCGTGCAAGCAGGAAAGATCCTCCCAGATCGATCTATGGATGTATCATTGCAGAAGCTGATAGGGATATCGATCCGATGAGGATCATTGAACGATGTGTGATCTTTGAAGAGGACAAACATCCGGATTTCAACAGAGAAGCCGCAATCCAAAGAGTTCTTGAGCATCTTGATGAAAAGTATTCCGATCACGGCTATCTGAAGCTGTGGATGCCTTGTAAGAAGAATCAGGAAGGTCTTGATACACTCAGAGGATGGATGAAAAGCGGTGAGATCGTTGATATCGTCACATATTGTATCGATAAACGAAGAATAGGATAGAGTACAATAAAAGGGAAGAGGAGAAAAGTATGGATAATTACACGGATCAGAACAAGATGAAACTGGGTTTCGGTCTGATGAGACTGCCGAAACTGGAAGATGGTCAGATCGATGTGGAACAGGTCAAGGAAATGGTCGATCTATTCCTGGAAGCAGGAGGAACGTATTTTGATACGGCATTTGCCTATCCGGGTTCCGAAGAAGCGATCAGACAGGCCTTGATCGAAAGATATCCTCGTGAATCTTTCACACTTGCGACAAAGCTCATCTGCAATGCGGAAGCAGTTGATGAAGCAACAGCCAAGAAAGAATTCGAAACAAGTCTTAAGAGGACTCAGGCGGGTTATTTTGATTATTATCTGCTTCATGCCTTGCAGAGAACAAACTACAAGAAATATGATGAATATCATCTCTGGGATTTCGTGAAAGAGATGAAAGAGAAGGGACTGATCAGACATTATGGTTTCTCATTCCATGGTGATCCTGAGCTTCTGGAAGAACTGCTGGAAAAACATCCTGATGTTGAATTCGTTCAGCTGCAGATCAATTATGCCGACTGGGAAAATCCGGGCGTTGGTTCAAGGACGAATCTTGAGATCTGTCAAAGACATGGCAAACTGGTAACAGTTATGGAACCTGTCAAGGGTGGAATCCTTGCGGATCCGATCGATTCTGTCAAAGAGATCTTTGATGCAGAAAACACAGGCGCATCCTATTCATCCTGGGCAGTCCGTTTCGTTGCCAGCAAGCCGGGTATCATCACGGTATTGAGCGGTATGTCTTCTGTCGAACAGATGAAAGACAATCTGTCTTATATGAAAGATTTCGTTCCGCTGAATGAACATGAATACGAAGTCATCAGAAAAGTACAGGAAGCTTTGGACAAGGATCAGACGATCGCTTGTACGAAATGTCATTACTGTACAAAAGGCTGTCCGATGGAAATTCCTATTCCTGAGATATTCAATGTTGAAAACCGCAAGAAAGGTTCTCCTGAATTCAGGACGAAGAGAGAATATGTCATCGTCACGACAAATAAAGGAAAAGCTTCCGACTGCATCCAGTGCGGACAGTGTGAAGCCGCATGTCCGCAGCACCTGCCGATCATCTCACTGCTTGAACAGTGCAGAGCACTTGAAGACTGATGTGTCCTAGCCCTCGAAAGAGGGCTTTTCTTTGTTTTATAATAGTAATTGTGAATAATGATAAATATAGACAAGTCAATCTTGTCGTTGACATGTATGGCTGTCCAAATCGCTGTAAGCACTGCTGGCTGGGACACATGCCTAACAGGAACATGGAAAAAGGGACTGATGAATATCTGATCGGTGTTTTTGATCCGTATTTTGAAAGGATCGCTTATTACAGCTGGTTGAGAGAACCGGATTATTGTGATGACTACAGAGACAGGTGGTACAGAGACCTTGAGATCTCTAAAAACTGCAAGCCGCAGCGTTTTGAACTGGCATCCTTCTATAGGATCGTCAGAGATGAGAAATATATCCCGTTCTTAAAAGAAGTAGATACCGAAAAAGTACAGCTGACGTTTTTCGGATTGAAAGAAACGCAAGACAGATACGTTGGCAGAAAAGGGGCTTTTGAAGAAGTTCTTGAAGCTTCAAGGCTTTTGGCTGAAAACGGCATCATCCCGAGATGGCAATGTTTCATCAACGAAGAAAACAAAGAAGAGATCGTTGAGATCTACCATATGACAAAACAGTTCAGGGAAGACTATTGTAAGGATCTGGAATTCTTTGTTCATGAAGGAAGCTGCGATGGCGAAAACAGGAAGTTATATCCGATCAGGATATGCAAGAAAGATATTCCTGAAGAACTGAAAGAGGTTTATCTTGATATCGATGAATTAATGGATGAGAAGGACTGTGTGGAGATCCTTTTGAAAGATGAGAGCCATCCGATTCTTCACGAAGCAGAAGCTATCACAAAAGATGACGAGATCACGTTGAATATCTCAAATACTTTTGATGTCTATTACAATTTCTCACACATGGCAAAGGAATGGATCATCGGCAATCTGAAAACAGATGATCATGAGCAACTGATCAGAAAGATCGTAGAAGACGATACCTACGCTTTGAATGAGGCTAAGAAAGTCACCTGGAAGCAATTGGCAAAGGAATATGGCGATCCTGTTTCTGAAAAGGCATTCCGTCTAGAGGATTATAAGACGTATCTGTTCAACGAATATCTGGAAAGGACTTATCATGTATCCGGATAGAAGAAAGGCGTTAGAACTGCTTTATGAGGCTCACAGTCACAATCAAGGACAATGGCTTGGCCACTCTTTGACTTGTGCGCATTGCGCGGAAAAGATCGCTTATTTTTCTGATATGGACCCGAATAAAGCTTATGTATTGGGCTTGTTACATGACGTTGGAAGAAGATTTGGAAAAAGACACCTGGGACATGTCAGCGATGGCTACTCCTATATGATGTCGCTTGGCTATGATGATGTTGCCAGGATCTGTCTCACTCATTCTTTCAACAAGAAAGATATCAATGCCTATGTCGGTGATTTTGATACCAGCGAGGAAGAAACAAAACTGATCAGAGATAAGCTTGAAGAAACTGTTCAGGACGATTATGATCTGCTGATACAGCTTTGTGATGCGATCTCCGGAAGTGAAGGTGTCATGGATATCATCGATCGGATGTCGGATGTGAAAAGAAGATATGGAAATTATGATCAGGATAAGTGGAACAGAAATCTTGAGCTGAAAGAATACTTTGAATCAAAAATGGGGATGGATATCTATGAGGCAACAGATATGAAACACTATCATCCTAATGATATCTATCTCAAGGATGATCCTGTTTATGTCATCGGACATAAAAATCCGGATGGTGATGCGATCTGTTCGGCTATCGCATTAAGTGAGTTGCTGAATCGGATCGGTATCAACGCAAAAGCGATCACAAGCTGTAAGATCGGAAAGGAATGCGAATACATCCTTTCGAAATTCGATGTTGAAAAACCTGAATTGATGAAGAGCGTTGATGAAAAGAGAGTGATCCTTGTGGATCATCACGATCCATGTCAGTCCGGGTTTGAAATATCTGATGAACAGATCATCGGTATCATCGATCATCACGAGATCAAAAGAGACATCAGAGAAGATCTTTTCTGTTTCAGGAATGAAAAGATCGGTGCAACAACGACGATCGTATATGAAATGTATCGCGAAAAAGGGATCGATATCGATGAAAAGATCGCAGGACTTCTATTCAGCGGACTTCTTTCCGATACAAGGAATATGAATGTAAATGTTCATGACGAAGATATCATCTCATTTAATGATCTAAATCGTATATGCAAGATAAAAGACAGGGATGAATTCTATAACGGATTGAGAAATGCGTATCTTGATCACAGTGATATGGATGACATAGAAATCTTCCTGTCGGATTTCAGGGATTATGAATGCGATGGTACAAGATACGGGATCTCTGTCATTGCAGTAAATGGAGATCAGGAAAAGAAAGAAATGATCGTCCGCATGGAACAGGTCATGGAAAAACATATGAAAGAGTTGAAAACAGATATGCTGTTTGTCAAAGTGAAAGACGAGAAAGCCTGCAACATGGATATGGCAGGGTATGGAAAACAAGCACAAGAGATCCTTGATTCAATGGATGCTGAGAAGTATGGAAAGTATTATACTTTTGACAGAAGCTATTCAAGAAAGATGCATCTGGTCCCTTTGATTGAAAAATGGATCAGAAATAAATGATACATGGAGGAAGATTATGGAAAACAATGCGTTAAAAAGATGGAAATCACTGGCGATCATATCGACGTGTCTCTTATTGATCGTAAGCACGTTATATGCGCTTAAAGTTGGCTGGAAAGATAAGACAGCACAACCCGAAACGATCGAAGAAACAGAGCCTGCGCAAGAAGAGATCTCTTTCCTGCAGTTATGGAATGATGATGCAAGGGCAAAGATAGAACTTGAATCTTATATCAAAGAAGTAACAAATGTAAACAGTAGTTCATTTATCCCTGTAGAAAACAGGATCGCTGTATTTGATCTGGATGGAACACTGTTCTGTGAAACGGACCCGGTATATTTTGATTATCAGTTATTTATGCATAGAGTGTTGGATGATCCGAATTATCAGGCAACAGAAGAAGAGCTGGAAACGGCTAGAAAGATCCAGGAACAGATCGATACTGGCAAAGGCGCAAAAGGCCTCGAAGTCGATCATGGAAAGGGTATTGCATCTTCTTTTAAAGGTTTTACGATCAAACAGTTCAATGATTATATTCAGGATTTCAAGAATGAACCGGCTCCCGGCTATAACAATATGAACAGAGGAGATGCCTTCTATCTGCCGATGATCGAAATTCTGGATTATCTGCAGGATAATGATTTTACTGTTTATATCGTATCCGGTACGGACAGGCTGATCGTCAGAGGCATCGTTGATGGCATTTCATTTTTAAATATCCCTAACAACAATATCATTGGTTCTGATGAACTGATCACGACCAGAGATCAGGGCGATACTGATGGTCTTGATTATGTCTTTGATGACGATGATGAACTGATCATGGCGGGTGAATTCATCATCAAGAATCTCAAGATGAATAAGGTTTCCGTCATTGCACAGGAGATCGGAATACAGCCTGTACTGTCGTTTGGCAATTCGACTGGTGATTCCAGCATGGCAAAATACACAGTTACAAATAATCCTTACAAGGCTTTGGCTTTCATGTTGTGTTGTGATGATACAGTCAGAGAAAACGGTGATGAGGCAAAAGCACAGAAGATGTTTGATCTTTGTGCCGAGAACAATTGGATTCCGATTTCCATGAAAAACGACTGGAAAACGATCTATGGAGACGAAGTAACAAGAAAATAGTTTATGAATATCTCGGATACGATCAGGTACTATCAGGATCTGACAGAATCTGATCTCTGTCAGTGTGATTATTGTAAGAATCTGTATATGCAGATAAAGGATGCATATCCTTTCTTATCTGAATATCTGGAAAAGATGGGGATCGATATCGAAAAGCCATTTGAAACATGGCCTTTGGAACCTGATGAAAAAGGAAATATCACGTATCTTGATGTGCAATATGTCGTGATGGGCAACAGTAAAGATTTTGTTAAGACAAAGAAAAACGATGTTGTAATACAGATCGCTGAATCTCATCCGATGACCGGAATACTGGAAGAACATTATGTGATCGAAGTTTCACCGATCACTTTGAAATGGCTGATGGATCATGAATAGACTTGGAACTAAAAGGATAGAAACTGAAAGACTGATCTTAAGAAGATTCACGCCGGAAGATGCGAAGGACATGTATGAAAACTGGGCATCTGATCCTTTGGTAACAAAATATCTGACATGGCCGGTACATGAAAGTGTTGAAGTATCAAAAATGGTCATAGGTTCCTGGATCGCAAGTTATCATGACGGAGGTTATTTCAATTGGGCGATCGAATCAAAAGATGACGGTAAAGTAATTGGAAATATCTCTGTTGTAAAACTGAAAGAAGAAGCTTTGGCAGCAGATATCGGATATGCATTATCAAGAAGCTATTGGGGACAGGGGATCATGACAGAAGCTTTAAAAGCTGTCATGGATTTCCTTTTTGATGAAGTCGGACTGAATAGAGTTGCGGCTTGTCACGATCCGAATAATCCCGCATCCGGCAGGGTGATGGAGAAAGCCGGGATGAAATACGAAGGGATCCTTCGTGAAGCCGGTAAGAATAATACCGGGATCTGCGATGAAGTATGGCATTCGATGATCAGATCGGAAAGAACAGATAGAAAAAATGGAAATTGACAGCTTTTTTACTTTTCTTTTCATAACGATAATCTTATGGGCACTTTTGTTTGTTTTCAGCAAGCTATATCCTCATAAGCTTTTTAATAGTGTTTTTCTTTCGGGAGCTTTATTCTTTACAGTTCTTATCATTCTATATCTGTTTACGAATGATATGGCTGATTCGATGATCATTACACTGTTTGCGATATTTATGGCACTTCTTCTCGTCCCGTTCTTGCTGATCATCAACGGAATCACAATGTTGAAAAACGAAGGCAGATCAATCGCGAATATGCTTTCACTGCTGTTGGGGATCGGGATCGAGATCGGAGAGCTCGCTTTTATCTTGAATGTCGTGTTCAATTATTCACTTGGTGTAGAGTTTTTTGAGAAGATCGGTCTATTTATGACATTTACGGGTGTCTCAGTATTCTATTTTTCTTTCCTGCTTCTGCTTTTTGTTTTATATATGATCTATTTCCAATATGTACCTCACAGGTATAACTTTGAATACATCATCATCCACGGATGCGGATTGTTGGAAGGATATAAGGTATCAAAACTCTTGAGCAATCGCATCGACAAGGCGATCAAAGTCTTTCATAAGGGAAAAGATAAGGCGATTTTCATCTGTTCCGGAGGAAAAGGCGGAAATGAAACGATCTCGGAAGCACAAGCGATAGCAGGATATCTGAGAGAAAAGGGGATCTCAGAAGATCACATCATTGAGGAAAACAGATCGGTTTCAACGGAAGAAAACCTCAGGTTTTCATACGAGATCATCAAAGACAGGGGTGGAAGCAAACGCATTGTCCTTGTTTCCAGCAATTATCATGTCTATCGATGTGTTCTTCTGGCGCATCAGATGGGGATTCCTTGTGTCGGGATCGGTGCGAAAGTCGCATTCTATTACTGGCCTAGTGCAGTCATCAGAGAATTTGTTGCGGTATGTGCCAGAAAAGATAATCTGATAAAGATATTCTTTGGATATCTTTTAGTTGTTTCTCCATTCATCTATGTTTTGTTCAGAAGGTAGGGGCAACATGTTTTTTAAGAATATATATTTCATCAACGGTACTGCCTATGCCGGAAAATCAACAATGGTTAAACTGCTTGCGGAAAAATACCATGGGATAGAATGTGGTGAGAACTATCACGATGTACTTCTGAATGATTTAGACGCAAAGCAATTTCCAAATCTTTGTTATACCAGGGATCTTGAAGATTGGCATGATTTCATACGCAGAACACCTGAAGAATATGAGAGATGGATCGATGATGTGTCAAAAGAATGCGAGATCCTGGAACTTCAGATCTTAAAAGAGTTAGATGATCAAGATAAAAAAGTATTCGTTGATACAAATATCTCTCTTGATACTCTAAGAAAGATCTGCGAACCTGATCATGTGCTGATCATGTTGGCAGATCCGATGATCTCAGTCAGAAGGTTCTTTGAAAGAGAGGACAGAGAAAAACAGTTCCTTTATCAGCTGATCATGGAAGAAGAAGATCCTGATAAAGCGATGGAAAACTACCGTCAGGGACTGATGAGGATCAATTCTCAGGAAAGATATGATCGGTTTCTGAATTCGGGATTCAATGTGCTGATCAGAGATGAAAACAGAAGTGTTGAAGAAACACTTCAGCTCTGTGAAAAGATGCTCGGATTGATTTAGAAGGTGAATATGAGAAATATATCAATGAATGAAAAAGGCTTTGAAGGCATCCTTTATCCGGGTGATGGTTCAAAAGATAAAGCAGTGATCGTTGTATCCGGATCTAACGGTGGGATGGGGATCACCAGGAAAGAAGCGAAATTCTATGACAGAAACGGCATTCCCAGTCTTGCCCTGGCTCTTTTCAAGACGAAAGAAACAAACAAAGACTTGGATAGAGTTCCTTTGGAATATGCGGAAAACGCGATCCGTTTCTTAAAAGAAGAAGGGTATCGAAAAATCGGTATCGATGGCATGTCAAAAGGGAGCGAGTTTGCATTGATCGCTGCATCGATGTTTCCGGATATTTCTTTTGTGATCGCCAGAGTTCCTTCTTATTTTGTTTCTGAAGGATTATCCGGTAGCGGTAAGTCAAAGAAACCATCCGGGACTTCCTGCTGGAGCTATCAGGGGCATGAGCTTCCATATGCACCATATCATTCCAGAAAATTCGATCTGATCAAAACGATATTGAAAGAAAAAGAACTGCATATCATCACTTTCAATCGCGATAAGGATATCACTCCGGAAAGCATCATCCCTGTAGAAAAGATCAATGGTCCGATCCTTCTTTTATCATCAACGGAAGATGAAGTTTGGCCATCTTGCGAAAGTGCAGTCTATATTGAAAACAGATTAAAAGAAAAAGGATTCAATTATCCTGTCAGACATATCGCATATGATTATATGAGCCATGCGATGTTAACGGAATTAAGCCCTGTATTGAAACTGGCATTCATTACAGAAAGGAAAAATCCGAAAGAATGTGAAGAAGAAAGAAAAGACTTGAGAAAAGAACTGATCTCATTCATCACAGCTGAATACTTATAAGAATGAAGATTCAAAAATGTAACAAAAACTAACATTTTATGCTACAATCTTATTCGGCTGGTATTTTTAGATATATATGAATACAGCCTGAATCAGAGTATCTGATGAAAATACACAGATAAACAAATAAAGGAGCAAAGTAATAAAAATGAAATGTAATCTGAAATGGATCAACATCTACAGCAATGAGACAGGTTAT
>JAFYHT010000057.1 GCA_017539025.1 Erysipelotrichaceae bacterium | reverse complement strand
ATATAAGCGATCGCGATCGCAGTCCATCTGCCGTTGTTCATCTCACGCTTGATGGCACCCATTGCCGCAAAGCACGGAGCACAAAGCAGATTGAATACCATGAACGCATAAGCTGCAACAGCTGAACCATTAAAGAAGACATCCAGGACACCCATGATGTTTTCACCCTCTTCAACCAAATCAGGCAGATCTTCCATGGAGATCAAAGTACCGATCGTACCGACAACATCTTCCTTGGCAACAAGACCCAATACTGTCGCAACAGCAGCTTGCCATGTGCCAAAGCCAAGAGGAGCGAAGATCCAGCAGAATGCAGAACCGATATTCTCTAAGATTGAAGCGCCTTCACCATCTTCACCAAGATAATGGAATCCGCCTTCAAATGACAATGAATTCAATACCCAGATGACAACTGAAGACAAGACGATGACCGTACCTGCACGCTTGATGAAGCTCCAGCTTCTTTCCCATGTGCCTCTTAAAACATTTGTAAGAGAAGGAACATGGTAAGCAGGAAGTTCCATGACGAATGGAGCCGGATCACCCGCAAACAGCTTCGTCTTCTTTAAGATGATACCGGAAATGATGATCGCAGCGACACCGATGAAGTAAGCTGATGGGGAGACCCACCACGCATCTGCGAAGATCGCACCGGCAATCAAGGCAATGATCGGCAGTTTCGCGCCACAAGGGATGAAGCAGGTCGTCATGATCGTCATACGACGGTCTCTTTCGTTCTCGATCGTTCTGGTGGACATGACGGCTGGAACACCGCATCCGGAACCGATCAGCATCGGGATGAATGATTTTCCTGATAAACCGAATTTCCTGAAGATCCTGTCCATGACGAAGGCTACACGTGCCATATATCCGATATCCTCAAGGATACATAACATCAGGAAGAGAACGATCATCTGCGGAACGAAGCCAAGTACTGCACCAACACCGCCGACGATACCGTCAGATACCAGTGAAGTCAGCCATTCGGAAACACCTAAGCTTTCCATGATGGAAGCTGCGCCATCTGTCAGCCATCCCGCAAAGACATCATTTGTCCAATCTGTCAGGAATGTGCCAAACGGACCCATTGCCAGCCAGTAAACACCAAACATGACTAAGAAGAAGATCGGAAGACCCAGGATCCTGCTGGTAACGATCTTATCGATCTTATCGGAAACAGTCAATTCATCTTTTCCTTTCTTGTGGTAGATGCCTTTCAACAGATTTCCAATATAGATATATCTCTCATTGGTGATGATGCTTTCGGCATCGTCATCCATTTCGTCTTCAACAGCCTTGATATCTTTCTCGATATGATCAAGTGTTTCTTTACTTAACTTGAGAGACTCCAATACTTTTTCATCTCTTTCAAAGATCTTGATCGCATACCATCTCTGTTTGTCTTCACTCATTGAATGAACGCAAGCTTCCTCGATATGAGCCAACGCATGTTCAACACTTCCGCTGAATGTATGCATCGGGATCGTTTTGCCTGATTTGGCAGCTTCAACAGCAGCCTTAGCTGCTTCATCGACATTCTTTCCCTTTAAAGCAGAGATCGGAACGAACTTCACTCCCATCTCCTTTGCCAGCATATCGATATCGATGGAATCGCCATTCTTTTCGATCAGATCCAGCATGTTGATCGCAACGACGACCGGAATGCCAAGCTCTGTCAACTGTGTCGTCAGATAAAGGTTTCTTTCAAGGTTTGTACCATCAACGATATTCAAGATCGCATCCGGTCTCTCCGTGATCAGATACTCTCTGGCAACGACTTCTTCCAGTGTATAAGGAGATAAAGAGTAGATACCCGGTAAGTCCGTAACGATCACATCTTCATATCCCTTTAATTTACCTTCTTTTTTCTCGACCGTAACACCTGGCCAGTTTCCGACAAACTGATTGGAACCTGTCAAAGCGTTGAACAAGGTCGTCTTGCCGCTGTTTGGATTTCCGGCAAGCGCAATTCTGATACTCATAAACAATCCCCCTTTATTACTCGTAAACTTCCACCATCTCGGCATCATCCTTACGGATCGAAAGTTCATAACCACGAACCTTGACCTCGATCGGATCGCCTAACGGGGCAACCTTACGTACATAGATCTCTACACTCTTGGTGACACCCATGTCCATGATCCTGCGCTTGACAGCACCTTCTCCATGAAGTTTCTTTACTGTACAGGTTTCACCAATTGCTACATCTCTCAGTGTTTTCATCATCCATCCTCCTTGATTCAGATCATTATTTTTGCAGCGAGTTGCTGATCAAGCGCCACCTTCGTATCCTTGATGATAACGATCAGATTCCCACCGGAAGCAGAAATGACTTTGACAGGTGCTCCTGTCACGAAACCCATATCTTCCAGGTGTCTTTTCATCTCCTGATTTCCTCCGACTTTTCTGATCACATTGATCTCATTGTGCTGAGCATAACTGAGTGGCAACATAATAATAACCTCCTGTAGGTTAGCTCGCGCTAACCTGCTATATCTATTTTAGTTAGCAATCACTAACTTGTCAATATAAAAAAGAAGATCTCTTTGGCATCATACCGATGAGATCTTCTTCTCTTCTACTCTTTTGATATGAATTTATATCCTGGCGACGCCACTCTTTCTTGCCGCTTCCGCTACCGCTTTCGCGACAGCCTTTCCGACTCTTGGATCGAATGGTTTCGGAATGATGTATTCTTCATTCAGCTCTTCATCGCTGACTAGATCGGCTAAAGCCTTGGCAGCAGCCATCTTCATCTCTTCATTGATATCGCTTGCCCTGACATCAAACGTCCCTCTGAAAACACCCGGGAATGCCAGAACATTGTTGATCTGGTTAGGGCAGTCACTTCTTCCGGTCGCAATAATCCTGACACCTGCTTTCTTTGCGTCTTCCGGCATGATCTCAGGATTTGGATTTGCGCACGCAAATACGATGGCATCCTGATTCATGGAAGCAGCCATTTTCACACTCAATGTATTGGCTGCAGATACACCGATGAAGATATCCGCACCTTTGATCACATCTGCCAGTTTTCCTTTTTCATGATTCAGATTTGTCACATGGGACATCTCTTCCTTGATCCAGTTGAGGCCTTCTCTGCCCTCATAGATCGCACCGCTACGATCGGTCATGATGATATTCTTGAATCCTGCTGAAAGAAGCAGTTTGACGATCGAGATCGCTGCAGCACCTGCGCCGCTTGTCACGACCTTGACATCTTCTTTTTTCTTGCCGACGATCTTCAAGGCATTGGCCAAACCTGCCAGAGTGATGATCGCTGTGCCATGCTGGTCATCGTGGAAGATTGGGATATCACATTTTTCCTTCAGTTTTCTCTCTATCTCAAAACATCTTGGAGAAGAGATATCTTCCAGATTGATCCCACCAAAAGATCCCGAAATCAGATAGACAGTATTTACGAATTCATCGACATCCTTGCTCTTGACACAGATCGGGAAGGCGTCAACTCCACCAAAAGACTTGAACAGGACACATTTTCCTTCCATGACAGGCATGCCTGCTTCCGGGCCGATATCTCCAAGACCCAATACCGCTGTACCATCGGTGATGACGGCACAGAGATTATGGCGTCTTGTCAGATCATAGCTCTTATTCAGATCTTTCTGTATTTCAAGACAAGGCTGAGCTACACCAGGTGTGTATGCCAGAGACAAAGCTTCTTTTGTATCGACCGGAACAGTTGCTGTAACTTCGATCTTACCCTTCCATTTCTCATGAAGGCGAAGTGATTCTTTCATGTAATCCATAATTATGCCTCTTTCTCAAATGGGAATACATATGGCAGATCATGAGCGTCTCTCATTGCTACCAGCTCTTTCTGAACCGCCTCAGATACCGGAACACCCTTTTCTTTTCTCTCTTGCCATACCAGGTATTCTTTTTCACCTGCCGTATAGATACGGTCATATCCTTTGGCCTTCGTGCTCGCACGTAATGCTCTGCAGATATCACCGGCGATCTTCCTGAATGTTTCCTGGCCCATGAATGCATCCGGATCCACCACGAAGAAGAAATGCCCGAGATGATACATCCTTGACTTACCGTTTTCATCAACACCGCTCAAAGACTTCATGAACTCTCCTCCTGCCAAAGCAGCAGAAAGGATCTCAACGACAGTTGCATAGCCATATCCCTTATAGCCGCACATCTCATCGCTTGGTCCGCCACCTAATGGTGCCAGAGCTGCCGTACCATCTACCAACATCTTCAGTATCTGAGCAGAATCTTTAACCACAGTACCATCATGTGTAACGATCATACCTTCCGGGGTTTCCTTGCCGATCCTAGCATAGTATTCGATCTTTCCTCTTTGTACAATGGAAGTCGCACAATCCAGACAGAAATTGAAATCTTCATCTGTCGGCAATGAGAAAGTAAGCGGGTTTGTACCAAGCATATTTTCTACACCAAACGTCGGAGCGATCGAAGGTCTGGCGTTTGTTCCTGTAATACCGATCATTCCTTCTTTGGCGGCCATATCAGACCAGTATCCGGCAATTCCATAGTGCGTCGAGTTTCTGATCGCACCACCGGCCATACCGAATTCTTTTGCCTTTTTGATCAGCTTTTCCATCATCGCATGAGCTGCAACCATGCCCATACCGTCATGGGCATCCATAACGACAGTTGTCGGGGTCTCTTTAACGATCTCCAGATCCGTCACAGGAAGCAGAGTTCCCTTTACGATACGGTCGATATAGATCGGCTTGAATCTGTTACATCCGTGTGATTCGATTCCTCTGCGATCCGATTCCAGTAAGACATCGGCACAGATCTTCGCATCCTCTTCCGGCACTCCATAAGCCTTAAACACATCGATCATAAAATCATTCATCAGTTCCCATGGCACATATGGTCTGGTTTCCATAAATAAATACCTCCTGTTATTATCAGTTACTATATTAGAATTGAAACATTACTTGTTAATATTTTAACATAATGGCTTTACAATGTGTCATATATAACGGAAACTCCTTTCGTTTCCTCATAGATAGTTTCAAAAATGTGACAAATGATAATTTTCTCTTTAAAAAAAGAAAAAGTGCAATTTTTGCACTGATATATTTCATCAGGGGCAATGATTGCACTTTATTAATAATTATACTAATTCGATCGTTGCCATCGGCGCAGCATCACCGCGTCTGATACCGGTCTTGATGACTCTGGTATAGCCGCCGTTTCTGTCTTTGTATTTTGGGGCAACTTCATCAAATAATACCTGTACAGCTGTCTTGCCGTCTTTTGTAGTTACATTTCTTAAGTAAGCGGCAGCCTGTCTTCTGGAAGCCAGATCATTTTTCTTGGCGACAGTGATCAGATGATCAACGACGCTTCTTAATTCCTTGGCCTTCATTTCAGTCGTTTCGATCTTGCCTTTGAGGATCAGATCTGTTGCCATATTCTTAAGAAGGGCTACTCTATGGTCAGCCGTACGGCCTAATCTACGATTCCACATATTTCAATTTCCCCCTTAGTCCATGTGTTTGAATGACAGGTTCATAGCCTGCAGTTTTTCCTTGACTTCTTTCAAGGACTTCTTGCCGAGGTTCCTGACTCTGCTCATTTCTTCTTCTGTCTTCTGTGTCAGTTCTTCAACTGTAGAGATACCAGCTCTCTTTAAGCAGTTGTACGATCTGACTGTAAGATCGAGATCATCGATGGACATGTTGACCTTCTTGGCATTGCCCTCGTTAACGTAATCCTTCATTAATGAATCCATTTCGTTGACGTTGACATCGACCTCAGTCAGCAGTTCCAGATGCGATACCAGGATCTTAGCTGCCAGCGCAAGTGACTCTCTAGGATTGATGGAACCGTCTGTCCATACTTCCATTGTCAGTTCATCATACTTGGCAGACTGACCGACACGTGTCGGTTCAACTGTATAGTTGGCCTTTACGACCGGAGTATAGATAGAATCGGTATAGATCGTACCGATGCCCTGTGATGAACCCTGGTATAATACCTTGTTTTCATCAGCGGAAACATAACCTCTGCCCTTTCTGGCAAGCAGTTCCATTTCCAGTTCACCGCCCTTATCCAGGTGTGCGATCTCAAGATCCGGATTCAGTACTTCAACACCGGCAGGAAGAATGATATCTTCAGCCTTTACAGTGCAGGGACCCTTTGCGGAAATTCTTAATGTATAGATGTCATCATCCGCAATGTCCAGTATCAGACTCTTGATATTTAATACGATTAATGTTGTGTCTTCTCTGACGCCTTTGATAGAAGAGAACTCATGAAAGATCCCATCTATTTTGATAGAATATACCGAACCTCCCGGTAAGGAAGACAGCATTGTTCTTCTTAAAGCATTGCCTAAAGTCGTACCAAAACCTCTCTCGAGAGGTGAGATCACGAATTTTCCGTAATTCTCGGATTCGACATAGTCACTTACTTTAAATTTAGGACGTTCAAATTTATTCATAAGTTTCCTCCTTAGCTTATCCTCTAGGCTTCTTCGGCGGACGGCAGCCGTTATGAGGGATCGGTGTCACATCGTTGATGGCAGTGATCTCCAGACCAGCAGATGCCAATGCTCTGATGGCAGCTTCTCTTCCGGGACCCGGACCCTTAACGTTGACTTCTACCTTCTTCATACCGTGATCCATAGCCGTCTTACCTGCAGCTTCAGAAACCAGCTGGGCAGCATACGGAGTAGACTTACGTGAACCTTTATAACCTAATGCACCGGCACTTGACCATGAAATGACGTTTCCGGCTTCATCAGTGATCGTAACGATCGTATTATTGAATGTTGAGTGGACATGTGCAACGCCACTGGCAATATTCTTCTTTACACGTTTCTTACGTGAAGTGCTTTTTGCTTTCTGTGCCATTGTTTATCCTCCTTACTTCTTCTTGTTAGCTACTGTTCTTCTCGGTCCCTTACGCGTTCTGGCGTTTGTCTTGGTCCTCTGACCTCTGACAGGCAGACCTCTTCTGTGTCTGATACCACGGTAGCACGCGATTTCCATCAGACGCTTGATGTTGAGCTGAGTTTCTCTTCTCAGATCACCTTCCAGCTTGTAGGAATCCAGAGCCTTACGGATGGCATTCATCTGTTCGTCAGTGAGATCCTTGACACGGATATCTTCAGAGATACCGCACTCAGCCAGAACCTTTTTCGCAGTCGTCAGACCGACACCGTAGATGTAAGTCAGAGAAACAACTACACGTTTATTATTTGGAATATCAACTCCAGCAATACGAGCCATATTTATTCTTTTCCTCCCTTTTAACCTTGTCTCTGTTTATGTTTAGGGTTTTCACAAATAACCATGACACGACCTTTGCGTTTAATAACACGACATTTATCGCACATTGGTTTTACAGATGGTCTTACTTTCATGTTTTCCCTCCTAGACTATTTATGTCTAAATGTAATACGCCCACGTGTTAGATCATAAGGCGAAATCTCTACAGTCACTCTATCACCCGGTAAAATGCGGATGTAATGCATACGGATTTTACCAGAAACGTGAGCCAGGATCTCGTGACCGTTCTCCAGTTTCACCTTGAATTGTGCATTCGGTAAGGTATCAGTAACCAAACCATCGATTTCTATGACATCCTGTTTTGCCAAAAACTAATCCTCCTTTGTCAAAATGCTGTAACCGTCATCGGTTATCGCAACAGTGTGTTCGTAATGAGCAGCCCATGAATGGTCATAGCTCTTCACACCCCAGCCGTCCGGCAAGGTGTAGCATCTTGCGGAACCCATGAATACCATCGGCTCTACCGCGATGCACATACCCTTCTTGAGCAGTTCCATCGTACCGGCCTTACCGACATTTGGCACATAAGGATCCTCATGAACACTTCTGCCTATGCCATGTCCCGTATAATCTGCAGGCAGCGAAAACCCAAATGATTCGACATAGGTCTGGATCGCATTTGAGATATCTCCTACATGATTACCGGGTTTGACCTGTTCCAGTCCTATAAATAAGGCCTTTTCCGTCACTTCCAGCAGTTTCAATACCTTCGGATCTGTAACATTTCCTACAGTATATGTCCAGCCGGAATCTCCGTGATAGCCCTTATAACAGGCACCGACATCAACAGTGATGATGTCCCCATCTTTCAAGATGGTGTGATCGGGGATCCCGTGCACCAGCATGTCGTTGACCGACGTGCAGACCGCACACGGGAATCCCTGATAGTTCTTGAATGACGGAGTTGCACCATTCTCTCTAATCACCTGTTCGGCGATCCGATTGATTTCCATTGTTGAGATTCCAGGTCGAATTACCTCTTTCATCTTCTTATGGACCTTTGCCACGATTGAACCGGCAACATCCATCAGTTCGATTTCACGAGGTGACTTGATTGAAATCATCAGCACAACCCTTCTAAGACAGCCTTAATTTCGTTGAAGACTTCCTCACGGCTTTGATCCGCATTGACGTCTTTAACGATACCTGCCTTTTCATAATACTCAATCACCGCTTGAGTATTCTTGTGATATTCTTCCAGTCTGACTTTCAGACTATCCAGATTATCATCTTTTCTTTGGATGAGCTCTGCACCGCACTTATCACAGATGCCTTCCTTTTCAGGAGCCTTGAAATAAATGTTGAAGATCTCTCCGCAGACAGGGCATAATCTTCTTCCAGTAATTCTCTTGATCAGTACTTCATCATCGATATTCATATTGATGACGCAGTCGATCTTCTTGTTCAATTCTTTCAGGATCAAGTCGAGATCCTCAGCCTGAGCCTTCGTGCGAGGATATCCATCAAAGAGGAATCCTGCCTCGATATCATCCTGTGACAGTCTTTCGACGATAATGTCATGGATCACTTCATCCGGAACAAGAGCACCCTTGTTCATATACTCCTGAGCCTTGAGGCCGACAGGAGTACCTGCCTTGACCGCAGCTCTGAGCATATCTCCGGTTGAAACATGGACCAGATGATAGTTATTCAGAATTAATTCAGACATGGTACCTTTACCGGCACCAGGAGCACCGATTATCAGAAGATTCATTTATACCTCTACTTTCCTACAAAACTCTTGTACTGTTTTGAAGTCAATTGTGACTTCAGTTGCTTGATCGTATCCATAGCGACACCGACAACGATGATGATACCTGTACCACCGACAGCTGCACGCTGAGGCAGACCGGTCAGGTTGGAAGTGACGTACGGTAAGATCGCAATGAACGTCAGAAGCAGAGCACCTAAAACTGTGATCCTGTTAAGAACTTTGGATACATAGTTTCTGGTCTCTGTACCCGGTCTTACGCCCGGGATATACTGTCCGTTCTTCCCCAGATCGTCGGCCATCTTCTGCGGGTCGATCGTCAGGTTGGTGTAGAAGAACGTGAACAGGATGATCAATACGGCATAGAACAGCAGGAACCAAGGACTTGTGAAATCACAGATCTTTGCTAACCAGTTGTATGCATCCTGGTTGACCCAGGAAGCGATGATCTGCGGACCCTGAATCAATGCGGAAGCAAAGATGACAGGAACGACAGATGCCGAGTTGATCTTTAACGGCAGGTGATTGAGATCACCCTTGGTCTTATTGAGTGCTCTAGATGATGACTGCTGGATCGGGATCCTTCTTTCAGACATCTGCATCAGTACGACCAGTACGATGATCGCGATATACATCACGATATATGCAATGAAGCCGCCCATACCTAAGGTAGAGACAGCATTCTCACTCAAGAACGCCTCATAGACAGTTCTGAAGGTGGTCGGCATATCTGCGACGATACCGGCAAAGATGATCATCGAAGTACCGTTTCCGATACCTTTGGATGTGATCTGGTCAGCCAGCCACAGTAAGAACATGGTGCCGGCCGTGAAGATCACGGAAATGTACAGGTAGCTGGTAAAGCCAGGGTTTTCAATGAAGTTATATCCGGCGTAAGCACGATCCAGATACTGAACGATGAAGTAACCCTGCACGAGTGCCATGACGACACCCAGATACCTGGTGATACGATCCATCTGCTGTCTGCCCTTCTTGCCGGACTTGGCCATCTCGGTCAGAGCCGGGATGATATCCATTGCCAGTAATTCAATGATGATGCTGGCAGTGATATACGGACCTACACCCAGTGAGAAGATGGACATCTGCTCGATGGAACCACCGCCCAATATGGACATCATATTGAGCAGTGAGTTAGCACTTAATTTGATCACAGTCGTATTAACGCCCGGTGCCGGAATAGAGGAACCAAGACGATAGATGAACAGGATCGCTAAAGTGAATAATAATTTTTTGCGGATATCCTTGTTTTTGAAGAAATCTATAAATGTTTTAAACATTAGATCACCTCGACTTTTCCGCCTGCCTTTTCAATTGCAGCCAGAGCTGCCTTGGAGATCTTGTTGCAAGTAACATTTACTTTCTTTTCAAGCTTGCCATTGGCTAAGACTTTGATACCATCAAGCTGCTTCTTGACTAAACCGGTTTCCTTTAACAGTTCCGGAGTAACAGTCGTACCCTCTTCGAATCTGTTGAGATCGCTCAGATTGACTATAGCGTACTCAACACGATTGAAATTGGTGAAACCTCTCTTCGGCATGGATTTGAAGAACGGAGTCTGTCCGCCTTCGAAACCGATCGCGACACCGCCGCCTGATCTGGCGTTCTGGCCCTTGTGACCCTTACCGGCTGTCTTGCCGTGTCCGGAACCCTGGCCTCTGCCGATTCTCTTCCTGACGTGTCTTGATCCTTCGTTATATTTCATTTCATTTAAGTTCATAAGACACCTCCTATCGTACTTCTTCGACCTTCAGGCCTCTTAACTTCGCAACAGAGTTGACTGTCTTTAACTCAGTTAAAGCAGACATCGTCGCATGGACCTGGTTGATCGGCGTACGTGAACCGACACACTTGGTGATGACATCGGTCGCACCCGCTAATTCAAGGATCGCACGGACGACACCACCGGCAACGATACCTGTACCAGGAGCAGCCGGTCTTAAGACGACCTCACCTGCACCGAACCTGCCGGTCGTTGCATGCGGGATAGTCCTGTAGCCATCAACTAACGGGATCCTCTTGACATTTTTCTTCGCTGTCTCGGAAGCTTTTCTGATTGCATCAGGAACTTCGTTAGCCTTGCCTAAGCCATAACCAACTCTGCCCTTCTTGTCTCCGACAACGACGATAGCCGCAAATCTCATTTTACGACCACCCTTGACAGTCTTGGAAATACGGTTGATCTGAACAACGCGTTCTTCAAATTCTTTAACGTCTTTGTTGAACCTTCTAGGTCTTCTGTTATCTCTTTTGTTATCTTTATTTGTATTTTCCATAACTGTCTCCTTAGAACTTCAGTCCGCCTTCTCTGGCTGCCTCGGCTAATGCCTTGACACGGCCATGATACAGGTAACCGCCACGGTCGAAACAAACGTTTTCGATACCCTTTTCCTTAGCTCTTTCAGCCAGCTTTTCGCCGACAGTCTTAGCAGCCTCGATGTTGCTGCCGTTGTCGAGCTTGAGCTCTACTGATGAGCAGGAAACTAATGTGTTGCCCTTTTCATCATCGATGATCTGAGCATGGATGTGGGCATTTGAACGGAAAACGTTCAGACGTGGGCAATCGGCAGTACCGAATACTTTATTTCTAATACGTTCATGACGTCTCTGACGTGCTTTGTTTTTATCCTGTTTAGAATACATATTTTTCCTCCTTCCCCACGATTAAGCCGCAGCTGTCTTGCCTTCCTTACGGATGATGTGTTCATCCTTGTATCTGATACCCTTACCCTTGTAAGGTTCAGGCTTACGGAAGCCTCTGATCTGTGAAGCAACTTCACCGACTCTCTGCTTATCAATACCTGATACGATGATTGTAGTATTGTTCGGTACTTCTACAGTGATACCATCTTCGATGTCGTAGTTGATATCATGAGAATAACCTAAGCTCAGATTCAGTGTCTTGCCATTTAATGCAGCCTTGTAACCGATGCCGACGATCTCAAGAGTCTTCTTGAAACCTTCAGTGCAGCCTACGATCATGTTGTTGATCAAAGCTCTTGTCGTACCATGAAGCTGCTTTGTGTGTTTGTCTTCGTTTGCACGGGTGCAGTTGACTGACCCGTCTTCAATTTTAATTCCGATCAACGGATTGAACTGACGTGATAAAGTTCCTTTAGGACCCTTTACCGTCACCTCATTGCTGTCAGATACGCTGATTTCGCATCCGGCAGGAATGGTAATCGTTTTATTTCCGATACGTGACATAATTTTCTCCTTTTAAGTCTTACCACACGTAGGCGACGACTTCACCGCCGAGATTTGCTTTACGCGCATCTCTGTCAGTCATCAGACCTTTTGACGTGGATATGATCGCGATTCCTAAACCATTCAATACTCTAGGAACGTTATCACCCTTTGCATAAACTCTTAAGCCGGGTTTTGAGATTCTCTTTAAGCCGGTAATGACCTTCTCTTTATCCGGTCCGTATTTCAGTTCAACAGTGATGGTCTTTTCCTTCGCTGTTTCACCCTCTACTGTGTAACCGTTGATGTAGCCTTCCTGTTTCAGGATACGGGCGATTTCAACCTTCATCTTGCTGGCAGGGATCACTACTGTATCATGTTCGGCACTTAAACCGTTTCTGATTCTAGTAAGCATATCAGCAATTGGATCTGTCATACTCATTGTTTCGTTTTCCTCCTTTACCAGCTGGCCTTCTTGACACCGGGGATCTGACCTTTATAAGCCAGTTCTCTGAAGCAGATACGGCATAATTTGTATTTTCTCAATACGGAATGCGGACGACCGCATCTTTCACATCTCGTGTAAGCTCTGCAAGAGAACTTCGCAGGACGATGTGCTTTGATTTTCATTGCTGTCTTTGCCATAAGTTCTCCTTTCTTACTTCGCAAACGGCATGCCAAGCTCAGTTAAGAGTTCCTTGGCCTCTTCGTTGTTCTGTGCCGTGGTAACGATGACGATATCCATACCACGAACTTTGCTTACCTTATCGTATTCGATTTCCGGGAAGATGATCTGTTCCTTGATACCTAATGTGTAGTTGCCTCTTCCGTCGAAAGCAGTATTGCTTACGCCTCTGAAGTCTCTGACACGCGGTAAGGAGATATTGACCAGCTTGTCCAGGAAGTCGTACATCTTTTCGCCTCTGAGAGTGACTTTGCATCCGATCGGAGTGTTCTCTCTCAGCTTGAAGTTAGCGATAGACTTCTTAGCCTTGGTGATGACCGGCTTCTGACCGGCGATCTTTGTCATATCAGCAACTGCATCTTCCAGCTGTTTTGGTTCCTGAACTGCCTCACCGACACCCATGTTGAGGACGATCTTGGCAACCTTCGGGCACTGCATAGCTGATTCATACTGATGCTTCTTGATCAGTGCAGGTCTGATTTCCTTGATATATTTTTCCTGTAAACGGTTCATTATTTCTTAGCCCCCTTTACATTTTTCTTCTTTGTAGATTTCTTTTTCTTATCATCTACCAGTTTGACGTTTGAAACGGAGATCGGCAGCTCCTTGTTGATGATACCGCCATCAGGGTTCGCATTGTTTGGTTTCGTGTGTCTTTTGACAACGTTGACGCCTTCAACGATAACTCTGTTTGATCTCGGGAGTGCAGCTACGACTTCAGCTACGACACCCTTGTCGTCACCGGCGATAATTTTTACTTTGTCACCTTTTTTGATCTTCATAGCTTCCTCCTATAATACTTCCGGTGCTAAGGACACGATCTTCATGTAGTCCTTATCACGAAGTTCTCTTGCCACAGGCCCAAAGATTCTGGTGCCTAACGGCGTTTTGTCATCCTTGATGATGACTGCGGCATTATCATCAAACTTGATGAATGAGCCGTTTTCTCTTCTCAGACCGTATTTCGTTCTGACGATAACAGCCTTAACGACCTGGCCCTTCTTGGCAGTACCGCCCGGAGTAGCGTCCTTGACGGAACATACGACAACATCACCGATGTTCGCATATTTCCTTCTGGAACCACCCAGACAACGGATGACAAGCAGTTCTTTGGCACCGGTATTATCCGCAACTCTTAATCTAGCTTCATTACTGATCATATGGTACCTCCTAGAGAACGATAGCCTTTTCAACGACCTTTACCAGACGGAAGTGAACTTCCTTGGAAAGGTTTCTGGTCTCCATGATCTCAACAGTGTCGCCTACATGAGCTTCATTGTTTTCATCACGTACTTTGAATTTTCTCGTAAATTTAGTGCCTTTGCCATATAAAGGATGGTTCTTCTTTTCATTGATGGCAACGACGATCGTCTTATCCATTTTATCGGATGTGACAACACCTGTTAAGGTTCTGCGTTTGCTTCTTTCCATTGATTAACCCTCCTTTGCTTCTCTCTCGTGTAATACAGTTAAGATCCTGGCAATCGACTTCTTTAACTCTCTGATCCTCATCGGATTCTCAATGGAACCTGTAGCTCTGGCGAAACGAAGATCGAATAGTTCGACTTTCATCTCATCCATCGTCTTTTTCAGATCATCGGAAGATTTTTCTCTGATTTCCTTGATGTTCATAACTATTCACCTTTCTTCACAAACTTCGCCTTGACCGGAAGCTTGTTCTGACCGAGTCTTAATGCTTCTCTTGCAGTCGCCTCATCGACGCCGCCGATCTCAAACATGACTCTGCCCTTCTGAACAACTGCAACCCAGCCTTCAGGAGCACCTTTACCGGAACCCATACGGACTTCCAGAGGTTTCTTTGTGATCGCTAACTGCGGGAAGATCTTGATCCAGACCTGGCCGCCACGGTTCATGTATCTGGTCATGGCAACACGGGCTGCCTCGATCTGATTTGAAGATACATAACCACCTTCAAGAGCAACGAGACCGTAATCACCGAATACGACCTCTCTGCCTGCTTTTGACTTACCTTCGTAACTCAAACGATGAGGACGACGATACTTTGTTCTTTTTGGCATTAACATAATTATTCAGCATCCTCCTTGACAACAGTTTCAGCTGCCGGAGCTTCAGCCACTGCTTCAGCAGCAGGAGCTTCTTCTCTTCTGACAGCGTCTCTTCTAGGTCTTCTGTCTCTCTGCGGACGGCCCATTGATTTCGGTTTTTCTGGTTCTTTGACCATTTCACCCGGAAGCACTTCGCCTCTGCAGATCCAGACCTTGACACCCAGCTTGCCATAGGCAGTCATCGCTTCTTCCCAGGCGTAGTCGATATCTGAACGCAATGTATGCAGTGATACAGAACCCTCAGAATAACCTTCGCTTCTGGCGATATCAGCACCGCCTAAACGGCCGCCGATAGAAGTCTTTATACCCTTTGCACCGGCTCTCATAGTCTGCTGGATAGCACGCTTCTGAGCGGTACGGAATGACTGTCTTTCCTCAAGCATCTTGACGATCTTGAGCGCAACTAATCTGGCATCGAGATCAGGGTTGGCAACTTCAACGATATTGATGTTGATGTCCTTGCCGCCTGATAACTTTTCAATATTCTTTTTCAGTTCTTCGATCTTGGAACCGTCAGAACCGACGAACATACCCGGACGGGCAGTTCTGATGATAAGGTTGACACGATTCTTGCTTCTTTCGATCTCGACACGTGATACTAAGCAATCAGTACCGCAGTCTTTAAGGATATAATCACGAATCTTGATGTCTTCCAACAATAAATCACCGTATTCTTTTTCGGCATACCATCTGGATTCCCAATCACGGATGACGCCGACTCTTAATCCAATCGGACTTACTTTCTGACCCATTGTTTTCCCCCTTATCTCTCATTTACGACCACAGTGATGTGGCTCGTTCTCTTCATAATCGGTGAAGCAGAACCCTTTGCACGAGGCATATATCTCTTAAGAGTGATACCCTCGTCAGCATAACATGCCTTGACATAGAGCTTTTCTTCATCCATCTGGAAGTTGTGTGTTGCGTTTGCGCAGGCACTCTTGAGTACCTTAGCAGTGATTCTAGCTGCCTTGTTCGGTAAGAACTTCAGGATAGCAGCAGCTTCTTTGACATCCTTGCCTCTGATCAGGTCTAAGACCAGCTTTGCTTTTCTGGTAGTGACTCTGACTGTTCTGGCAACTGCCTTTACGTCACGAGGTTCAGGCCTTGTTTCTTCAACTTTTTTCTTTGCCATATTCCCTCCTACGCTTTCTTATCGTTGGCACCGTGGCCACCGAACTTTCTTGTTGCTACAAACTCACCGAGCTTATGGCCGACCATATCTTCTGTAACATATACAGGGACATGCTCCTTGCCATTATGAACTGCAAATGTGTGTTCAACGAATGCAGGGAAGATTGTAGATCTTCTTGACCAAGTCTTGATGACTTCTTTTTTGCCGGATGCATTCAGAGCTTCGACCTTCTTCATGAGGTGTTCGTCTACGAATGGACCCTTCTTTAAACTTCTACTCATTTTCCTTCCCCTTTCTACTTGTCATTTCTTCTTCTGATGATCAGATCATTAGAAGCTTTCTTATGCTTTCTGGTCTTGACGCCCATAGCCTTCTTGCCCCATGGAGTCATCGGTGACTTACGACCGATCGGTGTACGACCTTCACCACCACCGTGAGGGTGATCGACAGGGTTCATAACACTACCACGTGACTGCGGACGGATGCCCTTCCAGCGGTTTCTGCCGGCCTTGCCCCAGTTGATCAGTGAGTAATCTTCATTACCGACTGTACCGATGGTAGCACGGCAGTTAGCCAATACTCTTCTCATTTCTGTTGAAGCAAGTCTGATCGTGACATACTTGTCTTCAACCGCCAGGATCTGAGCGCTTGCGCCGGCTGCTCTAGCCAGCTGACCGCCCTTACCAGGCTTTAATTCGATGTTGTGAACAACAGTACCTTCAGGCATGTTTCTCATTTCACAGCAGTTACCGACCTTGATATCTGCCTTTTCGCCTGAGATGACTGTCATACCGACATTCAGGTCTTTCGGAGCGATGATATATCTCTTTTCGCCATCTGTGTAGAACAGCAATGCGATGTTTGCATTTCTGTTTGGATCATATTCGATCGCTTTGACGACAGCCGGGATATTATCCTTATTTCTCTTGAAGTCGATGATCCTGTACTGCTGTTTGTGACCACCGCCCTGATGTCTGCTTGTGATTCTTCCTGTATTATTACGGCCGCCATTGCTCTTCTTGGAGACTGTCAGACTTCTTTCAGGAGTTGACTTTGTGATCTCTTCGTTTGTGAGCGTGGTCATGCCACGTCTACCAGGAGTTGTAGGCTTGTACTTTTTAATAGCCATTTTAATTTTTCCTCCTCATGCAATTATCCGGAAATAGCATTTTTCTTCCGATAGTTTCGATCGCTTACTTATCCGCAAGGATGTCGATCGTGTAACCATCTTTCAGTTTGACATAAGCCTTCTTGAGATGGTTTGTCTTACCAACGTATCTTCCCATACGCTTGGTCTTTGGTTTCTGGTTGACGACGTTTACGTTTTCAACCTTGACGTTGAAGATCTCTTCAATCGCCTGTTTGATCTGGATCTTATTCGTGCCTTTTCTTACCTCGAATACGACGGTATTGCCGGCTTCCTGAGATCTGATCGTCTTTTCTGTGACAAGAGGACGAACAATAATGTCTCTAGCGTTACTCATTGCTTAATACCTCCCCTAATCTTTCTGCAGCAGTCTTCGTCAGAACAAGCTTGTTGGCGTTGACCAGGTCATAGATATTCAGACCTTCAACACTTAACATTACGACGTTGTTCAGGTTTCTCAAGCTCATATAAGCATTGTCGAATGCTTCATCGAGATCGACGATAAACAGTGCTTTTCTTTCAATTCCAAGATCCTTCAGAACTTTGACGAAATCCTTGGTCTTGATGGCATCCATCTCAACATTGTTGACACAGATGATGTTGTTTTCATTGGCCTTGACAGTTAAGCCTGATCTTAAAGCCAGTCTTCTGACCTTGCGGTTCAGCTTGAAGGTATGGCTTCTCGGAGTCGGACCGAACGGAACGCCACCGTGTCTGAACTGAGTCGCTCTTGTCGAACCCTGTCTAGCACGGCCTGTACCCTTCTGTCTGAACGGCTTCTTGCCGCCGCCGGATACTTCGCTTCTGCCCTTGACATCGTGAGTGCCCTGTCTCCAGGAACTCTGCTGTCTTAACAGTGCATCGAAGATCGCCTGCTGATTGACTTCACACTGGAACACTGAATCATTAAGTTCAACGTCGCCGACTTTCTTACCTTTTAAATCTAAGACATCCAGCTTCATACTTATTCAGCCTCCTTTGTTAAGAGAACCTGCGGTTCTACGTGTTTGACTTTCTTCGTTGTGGTCTTGACCATTACAAGTCCTCTCTTAGGACCCGGAACGTTGCCCTTGACCAGCATGTAATTCTTATCCGCATCTACCTTGATGACCTCGAGATTCTGATTCGTGGTCTTCAGGCTGCCGTCGTGACCCGGCATCGGTGTATTCTTTTCGATACGACCGTTGTTACGACCTGTGGTTGCAAGTGAACCGACATGTCTGTGGACCGGACCGGTACCATGAGATTCCATCAGCATGTGTGCGTGATAACGTTTGATTGTTCCTGTATACCCTTTACCCTTAGAGATTCCGGTAACGTCTACCATATCACCAGCGGAAAAGATATCAACTTTTACTTCCTGCCCTACTTCGTAGTTCATCTCGTCAGTTCTGACTTCTCTGATGAACTGCTTCGGAGCTGAGCCAGCCTTCTTGGCGTGGCCGAGTTCTGGCTTGTTTGCACGACTTTCTTTCTTGTCTTCGTAGCCTAACTGTAATGCTTCATAACCATCAGTCTCTGCATTCTTCTTCTGTAATACGATGTTTGGTTCAACTTCGATCACAGTGACAGGGATCAGGTTACCATCAGCAGTGAAGACCTGAGTCATACCAAGCTTTCTTCCAAGTATTCCTTTCATGATGTCACCTTTCTTTACAATTTGATTTCAATATCTACGCCACTAGGCAGTTCCAGACGGCTGAGGGCATCAATCGTCTTAGCACTTGGCCCAATGATTTCGATCAGACGCTTGTGCGTTCTGATTTCGAACTGTTCTCTGGAGTCCTTGTTGACATGGACTGACCTTAAGACAGTTACGATCTGCTTCTCTGTAGGAAGCGGGATAGGACCGATAACTTTCTTGACACCGCCATCTTCAGCAGCCTTGACGATCTTTTCAGTCGCTGCATCCAATGATCTGTGTTCGTAAGCCTTTAATTTGATCCTTACGTTGTTTTTTGCCATAGAATTTTCCTCCTATATTCCATTAATCCCCTTGGGATAACCCGCTCCATGTAAGTTCCCTGGTTATCACACAATCACACAGGTTTTCGTGTGCCAGCAATCTTCCATATCTTCGCGAGCGCTCGTATATTATATGATTTTATTGACTAGTTTTCAATAACTTTTTATCAGAAAATGCCTATTTTATGGGCTAATCCAAATATTGACTATTCCACGCCTTTTGGTGTTTCATCCTGATAGCGTTTTCATAGAAAAAACAGGGTGAAAACCCATATTTTCTACCCTGTTTCCTCACGAAAATGCCTAATTATTTCCAGGAAATATCGTTTTTCTGCTATTTCCTAAGCCTCAATCCACTGATATTTCAGTCAATAACCATTAAAATAGATGTAAGGAATGATTTTATCCTTCCGAAGCCTTCCGGTCACGATATAAACCGGCATATTTTCACTCTCTGCAGAGCGTTTGATCATCAGAATTATTTTATAGATTCCTTCATTTTTTTGAATTATATAAGTTTAAAAACTAAGCTTTCTGATCAATATACGGAAAAATCGATTAAAAACAAAAGACAGAATATAAATCACAACAAAACTCGTAAACAAACATATAAACCCGCCATCATCAAATAAGAACCTTCTGACGATCTGAAACGCAAGGCCATGCAACATATACATTTCCATAGAAATCTTTCCGGTAAATGTCAGAAAACGATTCTTATAATCAAATCTCATAAAGAAGACGATAAACACAAACAGATATGCTACTCTGCTGAATATAGTTGATTTCGTATTGACCAGGATCAAAAACAAGACAGATAACAGCAATATGATCAGATCAAACCTGGAAACAATTTCTGTAATTTTCTCTTTATAGTATGCCCACATAATCCCTATGACAAACATATGTGTTGAATCACACCAAAACGTTCTAAAATTGCAAGCCTTATAGAAAAAGATTAAACAAATATAAAAAATAGTATTTGAGATCGGAACTGCTTTCTGTGTCTTACACATTTTCATTGAGACATAAAAGAAAAGATAAAGCACCATGACTTCACAAATATACCAGGAATAACTAACCAGTGGGTCATCTGTCAGAAAACGCATGAAAACTTCGATCGGACCAACATCATGCCCTGTCAGATTTGCATAAATCATGTACACAACTGTAACGATCAAATATGGAATAAATACTTTCCCGAATCTTCTGTTCAGAAAGCCAACATGATAATCGACTTTTTTCAGATATTGAAACATCAGAGCATATCCGCTCAAAAAGAAAAAAACACCAACGGAAATAGCGCCAAGGAATTCATAATGGTCCAAGATCCTACCTTCACCTTTGTACAGTAAACCTAAATGACATAAAACTACATTTATAGCCAGAAAGCCTTTGATAAGTGTACAGTTTTCGATTGACAGATAATCCTTTTTTTCATCTCTTGTTCTGATCCTGCTGAAAGCAACAACGATCAGAAACAGAAGAAGTAATATATGATCGGTTTTTAATGACATGAGTTTCCCTTTTCCCGCTCATTATAACACACCCACTATCTATGGAAAACAAAGGAACGCAACATTCCTTTCCTTTAAAAAAACGGATCTCAATGATCCGTTCATCAGCATTCTACTCTTTTGAGAGTCCAGGCAACTGTAATTCGTTGAGCTTATCCAGGGAAGCGGCTTCTACATAATCCAAAGCATTGCTGTCATCCAACAGTTTCTGAAGTTTTTCATCACTTAACGGATCAAAAACAAAGATATATACATCGGAAGTATTGATATCAGACTGAACTTTTCCATGACAGAACTCTTCATATACTTCGATCTGTTCTTCTCTGTTTCCTTCAGCAAACCTGATAATGATATGATCATTCGCAAACATACCGCTTGGAACGAATCCTGAATCCTTACCATCGATCGGTTTCATCATCTTAATGATGATCTTATCCTTGCCCATGACATTTTCTTCATTGATCTTTTCCCTGACTTTCTCTAAAAGTTTACTTGTTACATCAGAAAATTCATACTTCTCATCACCATCGATCAGCAATATCTCTTCCTGAGAAAGATAATAGACATTCCCTTCTGTTTCAGTTAT
>JAFYHT010000056.1 GCA_017539025.1 Erysipelotrichaceae bacterium | reverse complement strand
GTCCTTCCATGGGAAAGACGGCTTTGGCTTTGAATATTGTGGTAAATTCCGCATCTGTCACGCCAGGCGCGATCGCGATCTTTTCGCTGGAAATGCCTGCCGAGCAGGTTGGCATCAGAATCCTGGCTGCCAAGTCAAAAGTTGAGATACAGAAGCTGAGGACAGGAACCCTCAATGATGAGGAATGGTCAAGGCTGAATGAGGCTTCTCAGCAGCTGCGTAAACAGAATTTCTATATTGACGATACACCGGGCATCAAGGTCTCGGAAATGTACGCAAAAGCCCGCAAACTGGCTCAGGATGAGGGTCTCTACATGATCGTCGTCGACTATATCCAGCTGATACAGGCGACAGGAAAATCCGATTCCCGTCAGCAGGAAGTATCTGAGATCTCAAGAAGACTCAAGGCAATGGCCAGAGAGCTCAATGTGCCGGTCATCGCTTTGTCTCAGCTGTCCCGTTCCGTTGAAGCAAGGCAGGATAAGAGACCGATGCTTTCGGACTTAAGAGAATCAGGAGCTCTTGAACAGGATGCGGACCTGGTCTTATTCTTATATCGTGATGCCTACTATAACAGAGAAGAAGGTGCATCTGATCAGAGAGAAGATGTCGAACTTCTTCTGTCAAAGCACAGAAACGGTCCGACAGGAAAGATCCTTCTGGCTTTTGAGAAGGATATCAATGCCTTCTACGGCATCAGGAATTCGTTTGAGGAGAACTAGTAATTGAAGAAAGTACTGGCCGTTGTCTTTTCTCTGGCACTGACTTTTGCCATCGTGTATGGCTTGCCGATGCTCAGAGGAGATTCTTCAACGGTAAAAGCAAATATTGAAAACGAAACATCTCTTGTGAAACAGGAGATCCTTTCGTATGACGACAAGGAAAAGACATACGAAAAGATCTATTACAAGGGCAAACTGATCGGAGTGATCTCTGACAGAGATTATCTCAATTCCCTGATCGACGCAAAGTATAAGGATTATGAGAATCAGTTTCCGAACACGCAATTGGGTTTAGGAAATGATGTCTATATCGTCAGTGAAAAATCTTATGCCAATTTTGCGGATATCGATGATCAGATCATGAATTATCTGGTTTCTCATGACCTTCTTGGTGTCAGGACGACTGCTGTAGAATTTTCTACAGAAGAAGGTGTCTACGAGATCATCTATGTGAAGAATTATGAAGATTTTGCCGGTGCTCTGGAAGATTTCTATACCAATTTCGTTTCCGACGAGACCATCAATAAGTTGATCAGAGGCGAAGCGATCGAATCGCCGAGCGAACTGGGAAGTGTTGAAAAAAACGTCGTGATGCATGAAAAGATCACAACAAAGGAAGCGATCGTTTCTCCTTCCGAGATCTTCTCCGATAAAGAAGAGATCTACAAATTCCTGTGTTACGGCAGGAATGAAGACAGAGAATACTATACCGTCAGAGAAGGCGATACTTTGCAAGGTGTTGGTTATTACTTCGGTGATATGTCTCCGCGTCAGATCGTGATGCTCAACCCGGATATCTTATCCAATGAGAATCAGATCATTACTCCGGACATGAAGCTCAACGTCACATACTACACATCCCCGATCACGATCGAAGTGACAAAGGAAAGGCTGACCCAGCAGTATATCGTTCCGGAAGTTCCGGAATACATCGAGGATGAAGATCTTGAAGTCGGCATCTATGAAGTCAGAGTTCAGGAAGAATCCGGTATCAGGAATGTCCTTTTTGAAGAAAAGTGGATCAATGGTGTCCTGGAATCAGGTGAAATGTTGTCGGAAACTATCATCAAGCAGCCGAAACGCGGTGTTATTGCCGTGGGTACCAAGCAGGTATATCTCGTCGGTACAGGCAGCTATATCTGGCCGGTTGACAATCCGGAGATCACATGTCACTGGGGCTGCTACTTCGGTCATACCGGAACGGATATCGTCAACATGTACGAGAAATACTGTCCGGTCTATGCGGTCGACTCCGGAACAGTCGATACCAGAGGTTATCGCTGGGATATGGGTAACTTCGTCATCATCAACCACAACAACGGCATCCGTACGATGTACATGCATCTCAATGTACCGGCCTATGTTGAAGAAGGACAGAATGTCACCAGAGGACAGATCATCGGACAGATGGGCAATACCGGCTCTTCGGAAGGTGTCCACCTGCATCTGACATTTGAAGAAAACGGCACCAGGCGGAATGCCTGCAACTATCTGCCTTGTTCGATGCTGTATCAATAAAGAGAAAAACATGAAAAACAACAGATTACTACTATTACTGATCGTCATCCTGACAGCCTGGTGTGCTGTTCTTTCTTCACAGCTCAACGACATCAGAAGCAAAGAAGATTCGGCGATCATCAATCAGTATGAGGTTAATGGCTTTTCTACCGATTTTACAAAGATCGTAGAAGAGGTAAAACCAGGAGTTGTAACGATCAATGCAGACGGAAACATCCTTTCCGGTTTCGTATACCGTCAGGATGGTGACAATGTCTATATCTTAAGTGCCTATCACGGTGTCAGCAATGTCAACTCCATTACCGTTACGTTTGGTTCATCCTACTCCGTTCCGGGTGAATTGCTTGGACACGACATCTATACCGATCTGGCTCTGATCAGGATCACAACACCATATCTGATCGTTCCTGCAAAGCTTTCGGATGCTTCCTTGCTGAAACAGGGCGAGTTCCTTCTTTCGATCGGAACGCCGCTATCTCAGGATTATGCGGGCTCTGTGGAACTGTGTATGGTTGCCGGAAATGATCTGCAGATCGAAAACTTCATCACTGTTGATGAGGAAAGATATTCTTATTTCCTGAATGCGATCCAGTTGAGTTCCGATATCCCAAGCGGTTATTCGGGAAGTCCTTTATTCAATATGGGCGGTGAAGTCGTCGGTATGAATACGATGGCTGTATCTTCCGGTATTACTTTTGCCTTGACGATCAATGAGGCAAAGATGGTTGCGGATCAGCTTCTGAATCAGCAGGTTGTTACCAGAAATAATTTCGGGATCAAAGGTACTTTCATCAAGAATATGTACAATTACGAGAAAAGCAATCTCAATATCTCTGTTGAGACGATCAATGGCATCTATGTACAGAGGATCCGTGAAAACGGATTAGCATATGCTGCCGGCATCAGGAATGGTGACGTGATCACAAAGATCAACAATGAAGAGATCTCTGATCTCAATTCCTATCTGAAGGCAATGTATTCAGTAGGGGAAGAGATCAGCTTTGAATACGTCCGCAATGGCGAGACTTTTGCGTCGGCTTTGACACATGATTAGACTGATCTGCGTCGGAAAAGTGAAGGACAAGCATCTTTCAGCTCTGATCGATGATTATTCCAAAAGGATCAATCACTACCATCGGCTGGAGATCGTTGAAGTCAAGGATGAACCGATCACTTCCGATGAAAAAAGCGTTCTGGAAAAAGAAGGGGAAAGGGTCCTTTCAAAGATAAGTGACAACGAATATGTCATCCTTCTGGATCTGCATGGCAAAAACATCGATTCACTTTCTTTAGCAGATAAACTTGACAGATTATTCACTTCCTATCCGAAGATCTGTTTCGTGATCGGAGGTTCTCTGGGGCTGTCTGATCAGCTGATCCAAAGGGCGAATGAAAGGATCAAACTTTCCGATCTGACATTCTTACACCAGATGACAAGGCTGATCATTCTCGAACAGATCTACCGCAGTTTCAAGATCTTGCATCACGAGACATATCATAAGTAATATTTTGCTGTTAATCTTGAATTAAAGCGCTTACATTATTATAATAATGACATAGGGAACCATTATGTTTCCTTAAAGAAATGGAGGATTGTCATGAAGGAAATCAAGGTATTAGTTGTTGACCCTGTAGGTCTGCATGCTCGTCCAGCTACAGTTGCTGTCAACGCTGCAAGTAAGTTCAAATGTGATGTAAAGGTTTCATTTAAAGAGAGATCAGTAAATATGAAATCGATCATGGGTGTTATGTCATTAGGCATCCCTACTCAGTCTGAGATCACGATCACTTGCGAAGGCGAAGACGAAGATGCAGCAATCGCAGCAATCGAAGAAATCTTAAGAAATCAGAAAGTAATTGAGTAAAACAAAAAGGGAAGAAAGAATCTTCCCTTCTTTTTCATTTATAAGGAGAACATATGGATTACAGAGAAAATTATGAAAAATGGTTGAATCATCCTAATCTGAGCGAAGAACAGAAAGCAGAGCTGAGAGCTATGTCCGAACAGCAGATCAAGGACTCTTTCTATACCGATGTCGCTTTTGGTACGGCAGGTATGAGAGGCCTGATGGGCTTGGGACCAAACAGGCTGAACATCTTCACGATCAGAAAGGCAACACAGGGTTTTGCCAACTACTTAAACAAAAACGGTCTTCATTCCGTTGCGATCGCATATGACAACCGCTACAATTCCAAGGAATTTGCATTTGACTGTGCAAAACTGCTTGCAGGCAACGGGATCGAGACATATATCTTCGATTCACTCAGACCGACACCTGAACTTTCCTATACCGTCAGATATTTCAAATGTGACGGCGGTATCATGATCACTGCTTCCCACAACCCGAAAGAATACAACGGCTACAAGCTTTATGATGAGACAGGCTGTCAGCTGATCCCGGAACTTGCGAAGAAAGTCATCGATGAGATCGCTGAGCTCGGAGATCTTCTGGATATCGTTCCAAGCGAAGATTATGACAAGAGTTTAGTCCATGTCGTCAACAAGGAAGTTGATGATGCATACTATGCAGACTGCCTTTCCATCCAGCTGAGAAAAGATGTCGATAAGAATTTCAAGATCGCATTCTCTCCGGAACATGGTGCATCTTATCATCCTGTCATGGATACTTTGAAGATGGCTGGCTATGATGTCGTAGAAGTCGCTGCGCAATCAGTGCCTGATCCGGCATTTGGCGCAACCAAGACTCCGAATCCGGAAGAGCCGGGTGCTTATGAAGAAGTACTCAAGCTCGCAAAAGAGATCGACGCAAAACTGCTCTTAGTCTGTGACCCGGATGGTGACAGAATGGGTGTCGGCATCAAGCAGGGTGATGAATACATCGTCCTCAACGGCAACCAGACAGGTGCACTCTTGCTGGAATACATCCTTTCTACTTATGAAGATCTCGGTATCAAGGTCGAAAATCCTTGCATGTTCAATACCGTCGTTACCAGCGATATCGGTGAAGCGATTGCCAGATATCACGGCTGTGACAACGAAAGAACTCTGACCGGTTTCAAGTATATCGGAAACAAAGTCAGACAGTATGAAAAGGATCACGCAAAGAATTATGTCTTCGGTTATGAAGAGTCATACGGTTCTCTGATCAAACCGTTTGTCAGAGATAAGGACGCAACTCAGGCTTGTCTGCTTCTGGCGGAAGCTTGCGCATATTATCTGTCAAAGGGCAAGACATTGATGGATGTCATGAATGAGGCTTACGAGAAGGTCGGTTACTTCTATGACACTCAGTTTTCTATCATGCTTCCGGGTGCCGATGGTGCTGTGAAGCTGCAGCAGATCATGTCCAATATCCGTAACAATCCTTTACAAGTTCCGGGTTTCAAGACACTGAAGATCGAAGACTTCAAGCTGCAGAAATCATATGTTGACGGAGTAGAAAGCGAATTTGCTGAACACGACGTATCCGATGTATTAAAATATTATCTGGAAGACGGTTCCTTCATCGCGATCAGACCGAGTGGTACTGAGCCGAAGTGCAAGTGCTATCTTTCAGTAAAGGATACGAGTATGGATAAGGCGAAAGAGAAGTGTGATGGCTTTATCTCATACGTCAAGCAAATGATGCAATGATTGAAGAGATAAAAACAAAAGCATTAAAGGAAGGCGTGCCTATCATCAAAGATGAAGGGCTTGCCTTTCTTTTAAATTACATTGAAGAACACGACTGCAAGGAAATACTGGAACTGGGCACTGCAGTTGCTTATTCGGCAATCGAGATGGCCTCAATTTCAAAAGACATCCACATCGATACGATCGAAAAGGACGAAGAGATGTATACACAGGCGATCGCCAATATAAAAGAAGCAGGTCTTGAAGATCAGATCGATGCCTGGTTCATGCCGATCGAAGAATTCAGAAGTGATAAGCTCTATGATCTGATATTTGTGGATGCCGCCAAAGCACAGTATGGCAGGTACACGGAACAATTCCTCGATAATCTCAAACAGGATGGCGCCATGATCTATGACAATATGATCTTTCACGGACTGGTCTATGATGTCGATAATATCAGCTCCAGAAGCCTCAGGAACCTTGTGAAAAAGATCATAAAGTTCTCAGAAATGGTGCACAATGATGAGCGTTTTGATATAATGAAATTTGATAATATCGGAGATGGAATACTCGTTCTGACCAGGAGGAAAAGTGGAACCTAAAAACGTAATGTTGCTGGGTTTTGTCAATAAGGCTGTCGAATATCTCGACAAACACCTCGATGACAATCTCAACAATTCGATGACGGAATTAAAAAATATCGATCTTGAATCGCTGAAAAAAGAACTCGGCTCTGAGCTGGGCGCAAGTCTTGGATCGATGTCTTCAACGATAGAGTCACTGCTGAATGCCGGTGGTGAAGCTTTTGATACGTTCATGGATCGCAGCAAGTCTGAAAGCCTGTCAAGTGAATTTGACAGGATGTTTGATGTTGATCTGGATGAAGAAAAGCCTGCAGAAAAGAAAGATGAACTGCAGGATCTTCTATCATACTATCATCTGGACTCTGCTTTTGAAGTGGATGAAAAGTACCTGGATGAGGACGAAGAAGTACATCAGCAGGAAGAAGTTGAGGAAGTCGTTGAAGAAGAAGTTCCTGAAGAAACTCCGGTAGAAGAAACTTCAGTTGAAGCAGAAACAGAAAAACCTGTTGAAGAAGAGGCAACTGAAGAAGTTCTTGAAGAAGAAACAGAAGCAGAAGAAGAAATCGTCGAAGAAGAAACAACAGAAGAATCCGAAGAACCTGTTGAGGAAGTTCCTGAAGAGGAAACGATCGAAGAAGTCGTTGAGGAAGAAGTTCCTGAAGAAATCACAGAAGAAACAGTAGAAGAAGTTGAAGAAACCGAGTCTGATGAAACTGCTGAGGTTCCTGAAGAAGAAACAGAAGTAGAAGAAGAAACAACAGAAGTGTCTAAAGAGGCTGTTGAAGAAGTTCCTGAAGAAGAATCTACTTTTGAACTGACTGATGAAGAAGCACAGATGCTGCAGATGATCGCACAGAATGTCAATAAGAAACCTGAAGACAGACAGGAAGATATTTTAAGCGGTGCCAATAAGGAACTGGATTCGATCTTCTCTGAACTGGTTGCTGCAGAAGATGAGCTGCTCAATAAGAAGGAAGAAGAATCGGAAACAACAGAAACAGAAGAAACTGTTGAAGAAGAAAAGATCGTTGAAAAGCCTGTCATCATCGCTCCGAGTATCGACAGCGATGCGTTTGGATATATCGAGAATCCTCTGGTCGATGTTGCTCAACCGGAAGAGCCGGAACCGGAACCGGATCCGAATCTCGTATTCCCTGAGCAGGTTGAAAAGGATGATATCATTCAGCTGATCAAGGATATTCAGCCGTTGAGTGATGTCTACTACAACAAGATCGAGAATTTCATCGATCTTCAGGAGAGAGAAGAAAAAGAAGAGAAAAAGAAAGAAGAGAAACATGACGACCGTTATGTCAGTTCTCTGATCGATGATCTCAAATCGAAGATGAGCATTGAAGACGAGAGGAAGAAGGAAGCTGAAGAAGCTTACAAGCTCGTCTATGATAAGATCCACAAGACTTATCCGTATCTTTCCAATGCGTTCATCAGGAATGTATATGAAATGAAAGAATCGATCGCAAATGAATATCCGCTTGGCGAAAAGATCATCATCCTGCATCGTACCGTGTTCAGGAATGTTGAGAATCTCAGACAGTATGTTGAGATCGCTCTGAAGCATGGATATGCGATCAATGCCGATGAAAAGAAGATGATCGTCGATGCCTTCAAGCAGCACGTCAATACCGATGGAAAGGTCATCACTTCGATCTTTGAAGTGGCGAACCAGAGTGCACTGCTGAATGGTGAGTATGAAGGATATCGCGTCTTGTTTGAAGACGATCTATAGAGAAAAAAGGTGAGGTAATTTAAATATGACTGGAAGAAATCCATACGAAAAGCAGGAAGAACTTGATATTCCTGATTTCGTTGAAGATAAGACAAACAGCGATAGCAGTATCGATATGTCTATCTTCAAAATGAGCGATGAAGAGCTCTATGATGATGTAACTGATGAAAATGTCGATTACGAAGATGATTTTGATGATCTCAAGCCAAAGAAGAAGAGAAAAGGCAATGGAGCATTGATCCTTTGTCTGATCATCATTTTCCTGCTTCTGGCTTGTGTCGCAGGCGCTGCATTCTATGCATACAAGCAACATGAGGCTTATGTAAAGGCCAATACCGCTTATCTGCAGATGCAGGCAAATGAAGAGAACTACAAGAAACAGATCAATGATCTGAGTTCGACGATCGAGGCTCTGAATAAGCAGATCGAAGATATGCAGAATGATTCCGATGCAATGGGCGAAGGAAAACTGATCTATGAAGTCGTTGACGGAGGCATGTATTTCCGTAAGGAACCGACTTCCGATGCGGAGCTGACAACATTCAATGGCGCCAGCACAGCAGAAAACGGTGAAAAGTACAAGGTCATCGAAGTCGTAAACGATAAGGACTACGGTGATAAATATACCTGGGCGAAGATCGCTGATGAAGTGTACTTCTGCCTTGGCACAAAAGACGAAGTCTGGGCAAAACCAGCTAACTGATAAGCAGGTTGAAGACCTGCTTTGTTTAATGCAGACATTATGGAAGACGTAATCAGAATCAGAGGCGGCCGCAGGCTGAATGGAGAGGTGACTGTTTCTTCTTGTAAGAATTCAGTCGTTGCGATCCTTCCTTCCGTCGTACTGGCCAGTGAAATCGTAAAACTATATGATGTTCCGGATATCAAGGATGTACAAATCCTGATCAAGCTCCTGGAGTTTTTGAATGTTTCCGTCAGAGCGGACGGAGATGAACTGACGATCGATCCGACGAATATTGCCAATATTGATCTGCTGGATGATGATGTCATGAAACTCAGAGCTTCCTACTATTTCATGGGAGCACTCTTAGGCAGATTCAAACATGTCAGGATGTATTCTCCGGGCGGTTGCAACCTCGGTCCAAGGCCGATCGATCTTCATCTGAAGGGTTTTGAAGCTTTAGGTGCAAAGATCAAACAGGAAGGCAATATCATCGAGATCACGGCAGATGAGCTGTTAGGCGATGATATCTATCTGGATTTTGCGTCAGTTGGTGCAACGATCAATATCATGCTGGCGGCATGTTTTGCCAGGGGCAGGACCACGATCGAGAATGCAGCAAAAGAACCTGAGATCATCGACCTGTCATCCATGTTGAACAAGATGGGTGCTCAGATCAGAGGTGCCGGTACTTCCGAGATCACGATCAACGGTGTTACCCGTCTGAAGGGCTGTATCCACGATATCATTCCTGACAGAATCGAAGCAGGTACCTATATCATTGCGGCTGCAGCGTGTGGTGATGATGTCACTATCAACAACGTTATCCCTCAGCACATCGAAGCCCTGACTTCCAAGCTGGAAGAAATGGGTGTCAATCTGGAACAGGGGAATGACTATGTCAGAGTATACAAGTCTGAGAATCTGAAATCCGTTGATATCATCACACAGCCGTTCCCGGGCTTTGCGACTGACCTTCAGCAGCCTTTGACAGCTTTACTTACAAGCGCAAGTGGAGATTCTCATATCGAGGAAACGATCTATGCAGAGCGTTTCAAACACTGCCATGAGCTCAATCAGATGGGTGCGAATATTGAATATAAGACCGGAGAATCCATGGTTCATGGACCGACTCCATTGACCGGAGCTGATATCTTTGCGACCGATCTCAGGTGTGGCGCATCGCTGGTCATTGCCGGATTGATGGCGAAGGGTGAGACTGTGATCCATAACGCATATCACATCTATCGAGGCTATGATTCGATCGTCAACAAGCTCAAGGCGATCGGTGCTGATATCGAATAAAAGATATAAAAAACATTATTGCATTTTAAGGTCAATACTGTTAGAATAATTAAGCATGAAAACTTTCTTTGGGTTGACATGATACTCAAGGCAGAAGGGAGAAGAAAGATGAAAAAAGGTATTCATCCAGATTATTACAGAGTTACTGTTACCTGTGCAGGCTGCGGTACGACATTCGAGACCGGTTCTACCAAGAAGGACGGCATCAAGGTCGATACCTGCTCTAACTGCCATCCGTTCTATACGGGCAGACAGAGATTTGCGGCATCCGCAGGCAGAATTGAAAAATTCAATAAGAAGTATGGCTTGAACAGCAAATAAATAGAGGAATGATCCTCTATTTTTTTGGTATGATTAGTAATGAGGTGAATTGATATGTATCAGAGTTACAGAGATGGCTGGATCGAAACGATCAGCGGCTGCATGTTTGCAGGAAAAACAGAAGAACTGATCAGAAGGATCAAGGTTCTGGAGTTTGCGAAGAAGGAGATCATGGTCTTCAAACCGAAGATCGATGACAGATATTCGCAGACCAGAGTCGTTTCTCATGCGGGTTCTTCCGTTGAATCCCATGTGATCAGCGATGCTGCTGAGATCCTGGATATCATCAAAGATACGACACAGGTCGTTGCGATCGACGAAGCTCAGTTTTTTGATGACAATATCTGCGCAGTATGCAACGAACTGGCTGACAGAGGGATCAGAGTCATGGCTGCCGGCCTTGATACCAATTTCAAGGGCGAACCTTTTGGTCCGATGCCTCAGCTGATCACAGAAGCGGAATTCGTCACTAAGCTGGCCGCCGTATGCAACAAGTGCGGTGCTCCGGCAACAAGGACACAGCGTATCATTGACGGACGTCCGGCTTCCTATAACGATCCGATCATCCTGGTCGGTGCATCTGAGAGCTATGAAGCCAGATGCAGACACTGCCATGAGGTTCCGGATAAACCGAAAGTGAAACTGGGAAAATAATATGGACGCAAAGATCATAAAACTGCAGGAAATCGAAAAACGCTATCTTGAGATCAATGATCTTCTGATGAGTGAAGATATCGTTTCCGATGTCAAAAAATATACAAAGCTGTCAAAGGAACAGGCTTCTTTAAGAGGGGCTTATGAAGCGTTCCAGAACCTGAAGAAGTACACTTCGATCATCGAAGATGGCCAGGAGATGCTGAAGGATTCCGATCCGGAGATCAGAGAGATGGCTTCCATGGAGATCGAAGACGCAAAAGAGAATCTTGAAAAGCTTGACAAGCACATCGAAGAACTTCTGTTGCCAAGAGATCCGGAAGACAGTTATGACTGTCTTGTTGAGATCAGAGGTGCAGCAGGCGGTGATGAGGGCAATATCTTTGCCGGAGACCTCTTCCGCATGTATTCCTACTATGCGGAATCTCTGGGCTACAAGATCGAGGTCATGGAATCTTCCGAGTCGGAAGCAGGCGGTTATGCGCTGATCTCTTTCATGGTCAAGGGTCTGGATGCCTACAGGCATTTCAAGTTTGAATCCGGTGCACATCGCGTGCAGAGAGTTCCTAAGACCGAGACACAGGGCAGGGTCCACACTTCAACAGCGACCGTCATCGTATTCCCGGATCTGGAAGAAGAAGATATCGAAATCCCGGATTCCGATCTGGAGATCGAGACACACCGTGCTTCCGGTGCCGGTGGTCAGCATATCAACAAGACCGATTCTGCCGTCAGGATCGTACACAAGCCTACAGGCATCACTGTCAACTGCCAGGATGGCCGTAACCAGCTTGCCAATAAGGAGACTGCTTTAAGGATCATCAGAGCGAGAGTCTACGATTACTACAAGCAGAAGAAGGAAGAAGAAGAGGGCGCGATCAGACGTTCCAAGATCGGAACGGGAGACCGTTCGGAAAAGATCCGTACCTATAACTATCCACAGAACATAGTTTCCGATCACCGTATCGGGCTTACGATCAATCAGCTTGACCGCATCATGGAAGGCAAGCTCGATGATATCGTGAATGCACTGCTGGAAAACGACGATAAAGAAAAGCTTTTAAATGAGCACGTATAATCAACTCATACACGAATATCGAAAACTATTTCAGGAAAAAGGTCTTCCACCGGAAACGGTGAAGGCTTTTCTTTATGAACTGTGCAGCGACAGGAATATCAATCTGTATCTGGATCTCGACAAGGAAGCAGATGAAGGAGTAAATATTCTTTTTCATGATGGAATGAAGAGGATCATGAACAACGAGCCGATGAACTATGTCTTAGGTTATTCCTATTTCTACGGATACCGTTTCATTGTCAACGATGGCGTTCTGATACCGCGTCCGGAAACGGAGGAACTTGTCGGCCTGGTACTAAGCGGTTATGATGAACACTTCAAGGACAAGGATATCACGGTATTTGATGTCGGAACCGGTTCCGGCGCGATTGCGATCGCTTTGAAAAAAGAAGAGCCACATCTGAATGTCTATGCGTCTGATATTTCAAAAGAGGCTCTTGAAGTAGCGAAAAAGAATGCGGAAAACAACGATTGTGATATCACGTTCTTTGAGGGTTCCATGTTGGAACCATTCATTGAAAAAGGACTGAAAGCACAGATCCTGGTATCCAATCCGCCTTATATCAAAACGGTTGAAACGATAGAGTCTTCCGTATATGACTACGAGCCGCATGTGGCGCTTTTCGGAGGCTCTGACGGCTTGAAATTCTATCGGCAGATACTGGAAGCTGCTGATCAGGTATTGAGCTCAGATGGTCTGATTTTCTTTGAAATGGGCTATGATCTGAAAGAACCTCTGAGTGATCTGGTGAAGCAGTATTTACCTGATGCCATGATCGATGTTTATAAGGATATCAATGGAAAAGATCGCATGATGATGATCCGTTTGTGAAATAATTTCACAATATTTTCACACATCGATGTTATAAAGATAGTGTAATAATTTTTTCATTAAACAATCTTCCAATAATAAGTAGAACAGAATAAGCCCGCAAGGGCTTTTCTGTTTCACAAGGAGTTCAAAATGTTAGGATGGGTTTCGTACAAGACAAAGGCAGAAAGAGAAAAAGACAGGAAGGATTTCAATGACAGGATCTTTCCTTATGGCGAAAAACAGAAAGAAAAGGCAGAAGAGATCCTGAAACAGCTGATCCCGTCTTTTGATCCGGAGATCAGCGTCTATCAGTATCTGGTATGCAAGGATCTGCTGATCAGACAGAAGGAAGAGTTTTCTGATGAAGAAAAGATCCATATGATCACAAAAGCACTCAAATTCACGATGAAAAAGAAAAACAAGGCTGATCTTTGTCGAATGATCGCCTTGTGTGAAGCTGACCTGCTTGTCGATGAATCTCTGAATTATCCGGATATCGAAACGATAGTGAAAAGAGTGAAAAAGCTGGAAGAGATCTGATCATAGATCTCTTTTCTTTTGGATGTGATGATAGATCAGAATACCGATCATTGATAAGAGCCCGGCCGCAAAGATGTAGATCATTGCCAAGATGTATCTTTGATCTCCCAGATGGTCACCGGCCAGTGTTGAAGTGATGATACTTGGAAAACGTCCCAGGCTGATCAGCGGGATCAATACAGCAGTCTCGATATCGGTCAGTCCGGCAAAGTAACACAGAAGATCCTTTGGTGTTCCCGGCATGATGAATATGACCGCAAAAAGAAGGATCCTTTTGTCCGAAGAGCGAAGGAAGGAAAGGGAATCGATCTTTTCTTTTTCAAAGAAGATCTCAACGATCCTTTTTCCATATCTTCTGACCAGAAAAAGAACGACGAAACTGCCTAAAGATTCAGCCAGGATGCATAGCATAGTTCCTTTGAAGGAACCGAAAGCGTAGCCGGCGATCATTTCCATCGGTTCTCCCGGGATCAGTGGGATCATGATCTGCAAGATCGTTACGGTGATATAGGCCAGAGGCGAATAGACACCGAAAGATGCGATCCAGTCTCTGAATGTTTCCGGTTCATTGATGAAAGTAAACAGATATCTGCCGATATAGATAGAAAAAGCACTGACAGCGATCAGGATCAAAATGATGATCGTTTTTTCCAGTGCCGGTGTTTCTTTATTCATTGATCTGATATTCCATGATGTAGTCATCCATCACATAGCCATGTCCTATGTCGTTGACGACGCTGTCGATGACTTTGAAACCGAGATGGAGATAGATATCGTAGGAAGGGGTATTTCCTTTGTTTACAGTCAGATAGATCTTATTGATGCCATTTTCTTTTGCGTAGTTTACGACATCTTCAAACATCATCCTTCCGATCCCTTTGCCTCTGTGATCTTTCGATGCGTAAAGTTTGGAGAGAAAGACTCTGTCTTCTTCTTTCTTATATTCGCAGAAACCGATGATCTCATCGTTATCTTCAACGATCCTGAATATGGCACCATTCCGGATCAGCTTTGCGATCGCTTCTTCAGAAAGGAAGAGATCGGCCATATAGACTGCCTGGGCATTTCCGATCAGGTCGTTATAGTAATCAATAAAGACTTCTGAGGCAAATTCAGAACATTGTCTGATCAGTTTCTTATCTACACTTGTCATATGCATACCTACATTTTAACACCCTTTAGTGCTAAACTATTAAAGAGGTAAGTGACTTATGAGTTTGACTGCAGGAATCGTCGGACTGCCAAATGTCGGCAAGTCCACACTGTTTAATGCTATAACCAATTCGCGTGTTGAAGCTGCCAATTATCCTTTTGCGACGATCGAGCCAAATGTCGGTGTCGTCGAGGTCAAGGATGAGCGTCTGATCAATCTCAGCGCTCTGTTTGAGCCGGAAAGGACGATCTTCACGACTTTTGAATTCACCGATATCGCAGGTCTTGTCAAAGGCGCTTCCACCGGTGAAGGACTGGGAAACAAGTTCCTGGCCAATATCCGTGAGGTGGATGCGATCTGTCATGTCGTCAGATGTTTTGAAGACAACAGCATCACCCATGTCTATGACCGTATCGATCCGGTAGATGATATCGAGATCATCAATTTCGAACTTCAGATGGCTGATATCGCTACCTGCGAAAACAGGATCTCAAAAGTCGAAAAGAAGGCGACCAACACCAAGGAAAAGGAAGCCGTCTTCGAGTACAATCTGCTCAAGAAGATCAAGGAAGCGCTGGACAGGAATATCAATATCCGTTCTCTTACCTTCAACAAGGAAGAAAGCGAATATCTCAAACAATTCCATTTCCTGACTTCAAAGCCGGTCATCTATGTCTGCAACATCAAGGAAGAAGAGATCAATGATCCCGAAAGCAATCCTTACTTCTGTGCTGTAAAGGAATATGCCGCAAAAGAAGGTTCACAGGCAGTAGCGATCTCGGCCAAGATCGAGGAAGAGCTTTCCGATCTGCCAAAGGAAGAAAAACTGGAGTTCCTCAAGGAACTGGATATTGAACGAAGCGGTCTGGATGATCTGATCGTCAAGGCTTATCAGACTCTTGGTTTAGAGACATTCTTCACTGTCGGTAAGGATGAATGTCGTGGCTGGACGTTCAAGACAGGATATACAGCTCCGCAATGTGCAGGTATCATCCACAGTGATTTCGAGAAAGGTTTCATCAAGGCGGAAGTCTATACCTATGATGACATCATGGAATACAAGACTGAAACAAAGCTCAAGGAAGCAGGGAAGATCAGGCTTGAAGGCAAGGATTACCATCCGAAAGACGGAGACATCATGTTCTTCCGTTTCAATAACTGATCAATGGAACTGATCTTAGATAAAAAGAAAAGATATCTTATTGCCGTATCAGGAGGGCCGGATTCAATGGCCCTTTTAGATATGGCTTTTTGTTCGGGTTCCTATATCGAAGCGGCACACCTCAACTATCACAAGAGAGGCAGTGCAGACCGTGATGAAAAGATCGTTTCTGATTACTGTGAAAAAAGGAATATCATCTTTCATCGCTGCGATTTTGATTTTGAAAAGTATAACGGCAATTTCCAGGCGGCAGCCAGAGATGCCAGATATGATTTCTTCGCTGATGTCGTGAAAGAAAGGAAGCTCGATGAAGTTTTAGTCGCTCACCAGAAAGATGATCTGATCGAGACTTATCTGATGCAGAAGGAAAAGAAACTGGGAGTTTCCTATTACGGTCTGAAAGAGAGAAATGTGATCAATGGTGTCAATGTATACAGGCCTTTGTTGAAGTACAACAAAAGACAGCTTCAGGAATATTGCGATGAACATGACATCCCTTATGGGATCGATGAATCGAATCTGAGTGATGATTATGTCAGGAATCAGATCCGTCATAAGAAGATCGAAAGATGGGATGATGAGAAAAAAGGCAGGGTGATTAAAGAGATCGCGGAGAAAAACAGGATCCGTGACAAGCATATCCAGAGAACTTCGTCTTTCCTGAACAGAGAATCATATACAGTCAGAGGTTTTCTGTCCATTCCTTATCTGAAAGATTATCTTTCATCTCAATTTCTTCATAAGTCAAAGGCTTTCTATGAAGAGATGTTCAGACAGATTAGGGAAGCGGATCAATGCGTATTTTATGGAAAAGATCTGATGATCTCTAAAGAATACGGCAGAGTTTATCTGTCAAAGATCGCTGAGGATTATGAATATCGTTTTACGGATCTTTCAATGATGAAAGATTTTGAATGTCAGTATTTCAGGCTTTGTGAAAACGGAGAAAAGATCGAGGGTGTGAGCTTTGATGATGCTGATTTTCCGATCACCATCAGAAACTATCGCGATGGCGATCAGATCCACATGCGATACGGTCACAAGAAAGTGAATCGTTTCTTCATCGACCGCAAGATCCTTTTGAAAGACAGAAAGAAATGGCCTGTCATGGTCAATCAGAGAAGTGAAGTGATCTTTGTTTCGGGAATCGGTTGTGATCTAAAGCATTATTCTGAAATTCAGGATATCTTTATGATAAAATTATGAAATATACGGGAGGACTTTACGATGTTTGCAGATAATGTTGAAAAAGTACTGATCAGTGAAGAAGAGATCGTAAGCAGATGCAAGGAACTTGGTGCTCAGATCTCAAAGGATTATGAAGGAAAAGACCCGATCATCATCGGGCTGCTGAAGGGTTCCGTACCGTTCATGGCAGAACTGATCAAAAATATCACCATCGACTGCGAAATGGAATTCATGGCTGTTTCCAGCTATTCCGGCGTTGAATCAATGGGCGATGTCAAGATCGTGAAAGACCTGGATCGTTCGATCAAGGGTGAAAATGTCCTGATCGTTGAAGATATCGTCGATACCGGAAAAACACTGGAGAAGGTAAAAGAACTGCTTTATTCCAAAGGCGCAAAGAGTGTCAAAGTCGTTTCACTTCTGGATAAACCTTCACGCCGTATCGTGGATATCGAAGCGGAATATGTCGGTTTCTCCATTCCGGATGCCTTTGTCATCGGCTTCGGACTGGACTTCAATCAGAAGTACCGTAATCTGCCTTTCGTAGGTGTGCTGAAAGAGGAGTGTTATAAATAAGTAAATGAATGACAACAATAACAATAACAACAGAAGGCAGTTATTGAATTTCCTGCCTTATATATTCGTATCGCTCTTTCTGATCCTGATGGCTTTTTCCAATCCGGTCAGAAATGCGAATACGAATCTGAATTATAAGGAATTCAATCAGCTGGTCGCATCCGGAAAGATGACCAGCGCAAAAGTGTCGATCGACTACAATACGATGACGATCAACGGTGTCTTCAAGGACGAAAGCGGAAATCATCAGTTCACAGCGATCATTCCAAATACCGAAAAGGCAACGGATGAACTGATCGATGAACTCAAGAAAGTCGATAATGTCACTTTTGTTGATGCGAATGCATCCAACTATCTCCTGGAACTGTTTTCTTCGATCATTCCACTGATCCTGTTTGCGGTAGCAGGCGTCTTCATCATGAACAGGATGGGCGCAATGAACTCCAATAAACAGGCCTTCGATTTCTCAAAGTCGCGCGCAAGACTGGAAGATGACATCAAAGTCAGATTCTCCGATGTTGCCGGATGTGATGAAGAAAAAGAAGAAATGGAAGAGATCATTGAATATCTCAAGAATCCGAAGAAGTTCGCGAGGATGGGTGCCAGGATCCCGAAGGGAATCATCATGGTCGGTGCTCCGGGTACAGGTAAAACATTGCTTGCAAAGGCTGTTGCCGGTGAGGCAAACGTTCCGTTCTATTCGATCTCCGGTTCTGATTTCGTAGAAATGTTCGTCGGTGTCGGCGCAAGCCGTGTCAGAGACATGTTTGCGAAAGCCAAGAAGACTGCTCCGTGTATGATCTTCATCGATGAGATCGATGCCGTCGGTCGTCAAAGAGGTGCAGGTCTCGGCGGCGGACACGATGAAAGAGAACAGACGCTCAACCAGCTGCTTGTCGAACTGGATGGTATGGCTGACAATGTCGGTATCATCGTCATCGCTGCGACAAACAGGCCGGATGTCCTAGACTCCGCTCTGCTTCGTCCGGGAAGATTTGACCGTCAGATCACAGTCTCTTTACCTGATCTCAAGGGCAGGGAAGCGATCCTGAAAGTACATGCGAGAAACAAGAAACTCGCTGATGATGTCAATCTGAACAACCTCGCAAAGAGGACTCCGGGATTCTCCGGTGCCGATCTGGAAAACGTGTTGAACGAAGCTGCGATCCTGGCTGTCAGAGAAGACAAGGATATGATCCAGACAAAGCAGATCGATGAAGCGATCGACAGAGTCATGATGGGTCCTGCCAAGAAATCCAGAACTTATGATGAATACACCAAGAAACTGGTCGCTTATCACGAGGCAGGTCACGCGATCGTCGGATTGAGCTTACCGGATGGTGCCGTCGTACAGAAGGTCACGATCATCCCAAGAGGCAATGCGGGCGGATACAACCTGATCACTCCTCGTAAGGAAAAGATCCTCAATTCCCGCAAGGAACTGATGGATACGATCACTTCCTATATGGGCGGCCGTGCTGCGGAAGAGATCTTCTTCGCAGATATCACAACCGGTGCGTCGAGTGATATCCAGCAGGCGACAAGGATCGCCAAGGATATGGTCACGACATACGGTATGTCAGACTTAGGCCCGATCCAGTACAACTCAGGAAACGATTCCGTATTCCTGGGCAGAGATTACAATTCTCCTTCCAACGCTTCTTCACAGGTCGCTTATGAGATCGATACGGAAGTCAGGAAGATCATTGAATCCTGCCATCAGGAAGCAAGGAGGATCATCAACGAGAATCGCGATGATCTGATCCTGATCGCTGAGACTCTGATCGAAAAGGAAACGCTGACTGCTGAAGAGATCGATCAGCTGCTCAAGAGGAACGAAAAGAAAGAAGAAGTTCCATCCAAGATCGAGCGCAAGACGATCGTCAAGAAGACAGTCGCAAAAAAGGCAGATGAAAAGCCAGCAGCAAAAACTGAAAAGAAAGCAGCTGTAAAAAAGGTTACCGAAAAGAAAGCAGTGACAAAACAGCCGGTGAAAAAAGAAGTTTCAAAGCCTGTTGAAAAAAAGGCTGCTCCGGTAAAGAAAGCTGCCGCAAAGCCGGCAAAGAAGGCGGAAAAGAAAGAAACTGCCAAGACTGCCAAAAAAGTGAAAAAATAGAATCAAACCGCTGCAAAGCGGTTTTTTCTATATAATGGTGTCATGGAAAACAATGTTGTGATCGCTGAGGCATTGAATGGCAATGCCCGCGTATATTTATTTGATTCAAAAGAAATGGTAGAAAAAGCCAGGACCCTTCATGATCTCTGGCCGACTTCCTGTGCTGCTTTGGGAAGGACATTGGCTGTGACAGCTCTGATGGGACTGATGCAGAAAGAAAAGGGAGAGACAGTTACGGTCACGATCAACGGCAACGGTCCGATCGGTACGATCCTTTGCGTTGCGGATTGTGAGGGGAATGTCAAAGGTTTCTGCGGACAGCCGCATATCTACCAGACATATGAAAATACACATAAGCTCGCTGTCGGTCTTGCGGTAGGAACGGATGGCTATCTGAAGGTCACCAAGAATCTCAGACTGAAGCAGAACTATACATCTCAGGTGAAGTTACAAAGCGGGGAGATCGGCGATGATTTCGCTTACTTTTTCGTCGTTTCCGAACAGATCCCATGCATCGTTTCTGTCGGTGTTCTTGTAGATAAAGATGACAGCGTCAGATCTTCAGGCGCCATGATCATCCAGCTTCTTCCTGGCCACAAGGAAGAGGATATCGAATATCTGGAGAAGCTCGATCTCAAACCGATCTCTTCGGTCTTTGATCAAGGTACCAAGATGGAAGATTATCTTTATGAACTCTTCCCGGATGCGAAGATCCTGGAAGAAAGAAGTGTCCGCTATCATTGCGACTGTTCAAAGGAGAGATTCCTGTCAAAACTTCTCACACTGTCAATCGATGATCTCAAGGAGATCGCTCAGGATGACAGTATCGATGTGAAGTGTGAATTCTGTGACAAGGAATATCATTTCGATCACGACGATATTAAAGAATTGATGAACTATGTTTCTGATCAGAGATAAGAAGATCGAAAGTCCGATCATCGTAGCTCCGATGGCCGGGATCACCAACGACGCATTCAGACAGCTTTGTTTTGAATTCGGCGCAGGTCTGGTCTATACGGAGATGGTTTCGGATAAAGCGATCTTTTATGACAATAAAAAGACGATGGAGATGTTGAAGATATCGGATGAGAATCATCCGGTTTCTTTACAGTTGTTTGGATCAGAGATCCCGACGATGGTCTATGCGGCAAAAGTGCTGGATCAAAGGACGAACTGTGACTTCATCGATATCAATATGGGCTGTCCTGTCAACAAGGTCATCAAGACTGGTTCGGGTTCGGCAATGATGAAAAATGAAGATCAGACAGTCGAGATCGTCAAAGCTGTCGTAGAAGCCGTTTCCAAGCCTGTCACCGTCAAGATGAGACTGGGATGGGATATCAACCATATGAATTATCTTTCTCTGTCTAAGAAGCTGGAAAACGTCGGTGTCAGTGCGATCGCTTTACACGCAAGGACGAGATCACAGATGTATGAAGGACACAGCGACTGGGAGCATATCAGGATACTGAAAGAAGGACTGCATATCCCTGTGTTTGGCAATGGTGATGTCAAAACGCTGGATGATTTTATTGAAATGAGAGAAAAGACCAAGTGTGACGGCGTCATGATCGGCAGAGGCCTGGTGGGAAATCCTTTCCTGATCAGCCAGATCGACAGATATCTGAAAGGGGAAGAATGTGAACCGTTCAAAACGGCAGACCGTTTCGAGTATTGTCTTGAACATGCGCAGAAACTGATCAGACTCAAAGGAGAAAAGATGGCGATCTCGGAGATGAGAGGCCTGGCTCCTCATTATCTTTCCGGTCTCTACGATTCTACGACCTATAAGGGAAAGATGAATCAGATAAAAACATATGAGGATCTGAAAGTGATCCTGGATGAATACGAAGCATTCCTGGATTCCATCGGGAGACTAAACTAAAAACGGCACTTGCCGTTTTATTTTATCTGCCAGTCGATCGGCTGATAGCCATGTGCTTTCAGGAAATCGTTGGTCCTTGAGAACGGTCTGGATCCGAAGAAACCGTTATAAGCACTGAGTGGAGAAGGATGTGCGGATTCGATGATCAGATGTTTCGGATCATTGATGTACTGCTTCTTGCTTCGGGCGTTGGCACCCCAGAGGATGAATACGACCGGTTCTTCTTTTTCATTCAGTTTTTGGATGATCGTATCCGTCAGTGTCTCCCAGCCTCTTCCTTTATGGGAATTTGCCTTATGAGCTTCGACGGTCAATACGGCATTGAGAAGCAATACTCCCTGTTTTGCCCAGTCGGCAAGGAAACCGTGATCGGGGATGAAGCAGCCTAGATCATCATGGAGTTCCTTGTAGATATTCTGCAAGGAAGGTGGTATCTGTACAGACTTTGATACGGAAAAGGCCAGACCATGAGCCTGATTCGGTTCGTGATAGGGGTCCTGTCCCAGGATGACTACCCGGCAATCCTTGTAGGGAGTCAGTCTGAGTGC
>JAFYHT010000055.1 GCA_017539025.1 Erysipelotrichaceae bacterium | reverse complement strand
GCCATCTTGTGCGTATCGTCTTTCTTCTTGACAGACTGTCCTACGCCGTTAGAAGCGTCAATGATTTCGGCAGCAAGTCTCTGTTCCATCGTTTTCTCTGATCTTAATCTGGAATAGTTAACGATCCATCTTAAGCCTAACGTGAGTCTTCTCTCATCAGATACTTCGACAGGAACCTGATAGTTCGCACCGCCGACTCTTCTTAATTTCAGTTCCAGTTCAGGCATGACGTTGTCCAGTGCTTTCTCAAACACTTCCATCGGCTGCTGACCTGTTTTCTTTTCTACGATATCGAATGCATTGTAGAGAATGTTCTGTGCAACACCTTTTTTACCATCTAACATGATCTTGTTGATTAAACGTGTCACAAGCTTTGAATTGTAGATCGGATCTACTAATACATCTCGTTTCGCAATATGTCCTTTTCTTGGCATTTTTAATCTCCTTTCATGTTTTACTTAGGTTTCTTTGCACCGTACAGGGAACGTCCCTGCATTCTGTTTTCAACACCGGCACAGTCCAGCGTACCTCTGATGATGTGATAACGAACACCTGGGAGGTCCTTGACACGTCCGCCACGGATCATGACAACTGAGTGTTCCTGCAGGTTGTGTCCGATACCAGGAATGTAAGCTGTAACTTCCATACCGTTTGATAAACGAACACGGGCATACTTTCTTAAAGCGGAGTTAGGCTTCTTCGGGGTCATCGTACCGACACGGGTGCAGACGCCTCTCTTCTGAGGGGAAGCCATATCAATTGGGCGGTTCTTCAATGAGTTATATCCCTTATTTAAAGCCGGAGCCTTTGATTTGAATGTTCTCGCTGTTCTGCCTTTTCTTACTAACTGATTGATTGTTGGCATGTTATCTCCTTTCTTTTTCTATGATGCACACTTTTACAGGTGTGCCAAATTCCTGACTTATATATAGATCCTTTCGGATCCGTCAGCTTTATAATCATAACAAAACATCTAAGCCAAATCAAGCATAAAATGCGTATTTTATGCATATTTTCCCGTTTCACGGACACAGTTGTGCCAAAGAAAGGAAAATGAAGCGCTTTCAGTCGTTTTATGACAATAAAAGTATATAATGAAAGACGTGTTAAAGGCTGTAATATTTGATTTTGATGGTACGATCGCCGATACCGAAAGGATCTATATCGATAACTTCATTTCAATGATAGAAGACTATGGTCTTTCTTTTGATGAGGATGATAAAAGACATATGGTCGGCTGCGGTTACAGTGAAAAGGCGGAATACGTCAGCAAGAAATATCATGTGGATATCAGGAACGAAGAAGAAGATACGGCTTTGTTTCGAAAGCTGAATGCCGATAATATTCCTAAAGACCCGTCATGCTTGTTGTATGATGACGTCATTCCTGCATTTCAGATGATCAGGAAGAAAGGGCTGAAGATCTTCCTTTGTTCCAATACGCCAAGTGACAGGATCGAAAAGATCGTAACGAAGATGGGGATCATTTCCTATATCGATGAGATCTTCGGCAAGGATAAATTCCTGGTAAGGAAGCCTTCTTCCGTTGCTTATGAATACATCTTAAAAACAAAGGGATTGAACAAAGATGAAGTGATCGCGATAGAGGATTCAAAAGGCGGGATCAAGAGCGCAAAAGGGGCAGGGATCTATGCGATAGGTTTATGTCGTGTATCTCTTCCTGAAGATCTGAATGCCGATATCCATATCAACGATCTGAATGAACTGAAGATGATCCTGTAAGCACGCTTGCAGGATTTTTATTTTGATGTTTCGTCCTTTATAATGAATATGAAAAGAACCTTTAAAAGGAGGGGACTTATGGAACAGATCATCAAGAGCCTGCTGGAAAATGACTTGTACAAGTTTTCTATGGGTCAGGCAATCTACCATCAGTTTTCGGACTATAAGACGACATGGTCTTTCAAGTGCAGAAACAAGGATGTGACTTTTTCCGAAGAAGTCGTCGAAGAGATCAGAAAACAGATCAGACTATTCTGTGACCTTCGTTTCAAAGAAGATGAGCTGGAATATCTGAATAATATCAAGTGGATCAAAGGAAGCTATGTCGATTTCTTAAGGATATGGCAGCCAAGATATGAGGATTTCCATATTGAAAGAACGGATGCGGGTGAACTGATCTTAGAAACAGCAGGGACATGGCTGAATACTTCCCTTTATGAAGTTCCGACACTGGCGATCGTCAATGAAGTCTATTTCAGGATGAATTACGATTACGACAAACTGTTCGAGGAATTCAAGAAGAAGGCGAAAGAAAAATGTGAGAAGATCGCCGATGGCACTTACAAGCTCGCTTCTTATTCCGAGTTCGGTTTAAGAAGAAGACTGTCCGGTGAAGCACAGGAATACATCGTCCAGGAATTATGCAAATATACCAATGAGGAGACCAGATATGTCGGTACTTCCAATGTCTACCTGGCGAAGAAATATGATCTGACTCCGGTTGGAACCATGGCTCATGAGTGGATCATGTGTGTCGGACAGGGTGACCATAAGAACAATCCGGCATATTCCAATTACTTTGCATTAAATGCCTGGGTCAAGGAATACAGTGTCTTGAACGGTACGGCTTTGACCGATACGATCACGACGGACTGCTTCTTGAGAGATTTCCGACTGACTTTCGCAACACTGTTCTCCGGTGTTCGTCATGACAGCGGCGATCCGATCAGATGGGGCGATGTCATGCTGGCACACTATGAGAGACTTGGTGTCGATGCTTCCAATAAGACTCTTCTGTTCTCGGACAGCCTGAATTTTGAAAAGGCAACGAAGATCTATGAGCACTTTAAAGGAAGATGCAGGATCGCATTCGGTATCGGAACATACCTTTCCAACGATACCTGTGTTGAACCGTTGAATATCGTCATGAAAGTGACCAAGTGCAACGGCCAGGATGTGGCAAAGATCTCCGATGTGGAAGGCAAGAGCATGTGCAAGAATCAGGATTATGTCGAGTATCTGCAAAGAAGTATCGACTGGCGTATGAGAAACGAGGTGGTGAAATAAATGAGAAAATTTGATGCGTACAAGGAAACTGACAGGATCGTTGAATTCGTAAGAGACTACTACAAGAAAAACAATCTGAAGGGTGCAGTATTGGGCGTTTCCGGAGGCAAGGACTCCGGTGTTGTCGCTGCCATCATGTGTAAGGCTCTGGGGCCGGAAAATGTCGTCGGTCTGACGCTTCCTTGTCATTCCAGAGAAGCTGACCGCAATGATGCATTACTGGTAGCTGAGCGTTTCGGTTTTGAACTCTACAACATCGATCTGACCAATGTCTTCGATGCGTTCAAGACAGAGGCAATGAAACTCGGTGATTTTACGGATAAGGAATTGAAGAATTCCGATATCAATCTCAAGCCGCGTTTAAGGATGTCGAGTGTCTACTACATGGCTGCTTTGATGAGTGCAGTCAAAGGCGGCACTTATATCGTTCCGGGAACTTCCAATGCCTGTGAACTCTATGTCGGCTATTTCACAAAGGGTGGCGATTCCGTCTTCGATATCGCTCCGATCTATTCATTGACGGTTGATGAGGTCATTAAGATCGGTGAAGTCTTGGGTGTTCCGGAGAAAGTTCTGTACAGGACACCGGATGATGGCATTTCCGGATTGAGCGATGAAGACAAGCTTGGTGTAAAATACGAAGACATCGGTAAGCTCATCAGAGGAGGAGAGGTCGACGAAGAAGAAAGAGAAAAGATCGGGATCCTTCATCACAGAGCTTCCCATAAATTCAATATCCCGATCTATCATCTCGAAGAAAAATGAAAAGAGTCGGTATCTACTGCGGTTCTTTCAATCCCGTTCACAAGGGACATATGAAGATCGCAAGGGGATGTATCGATCAGGATCTTGTCGATGAAGTCTGGATCATTCCGACCGGTGCATATTGGGACAAGAATGATCTGATGCCTTTGAAAGACAGGATCAATATGTTGAAACTGGTCGCAGATGATCATATTTTCATCAACGAGACATATAATGAGCTTCCATATACTTACCAGATCTTTGAGAAACTCGAGGTCGATTATCCCGAATATCAGTTTCATCTGATCCTGGGAGGAGATAATCTTCCGCGCTTTGATCAGTGGAGGAATTACGAAAAACTGCTGAAATACGGTTTTATCGTTTTGCCCAGAGATGAGATCAAGACCAGGCAGATCAGAAGGATCATGAAGGATCTGCATAAGGAAAACTATGCGATATTGAAGATGAGACAGATCGATATTTCTTCAACATTTATCAGAAACAATCTGGATGATTACAGAAAGATCTCAAGGATGATAGATAAAAAAGTTTACGATTATTTGAGATCAATGGAGGTATCTGATGCAACATGAGATCACAAACAGACATCCGTTGCTGGATGAAAAGGGTCATCTGATCGAGACCGGTTTTGCGAAAAGCCTGATCCTGGACTATGACCGAAAGGCGATCAAAGCCAATTCCTTCCGGATCAAGGAATGGGACTACTATCTGGTCTATAATGATGATTTTGCTTTGGCTTTGACGGTAGATGATAATTCCTATATGGCTCTGGATTCGATCTCTCTGATCGATTTCAGGATCCCGTGGGAACATACAAATTCGCCAATGAAGGCTTTTACGATGGGAAACAGGAATTTCCCGGTTTCTTCTGTATCCGGCGATGTCAAAGGAGAAGGAAAAAACTATAAGATTGAATTCCTTCATGAGGAAGATAGAAGGATCTTGAGATTCCATATGGACAACTTTATGGATGGAAAGCCGATCGATGGAGAGGTTTCTCTGTTCAAAAAGGATGATGATTCCATGGTCATCGTCACACCTTATAAGGAAAGTAAAGTCCACTTCTATTACAACCAGAAGATCAACTGCATGCCTGCGGAAGGAAAAATATCTTTCGATGGAAAAGATTACGTCTTTGACAAGGAAAGAAGTTTTGGTACTTTGGACTGGGGAAGGGGTGTCTGGACCTATAAGAATACCTGGTACTGGGGTTCTGCTTCAGGAATGGCAGATGGCCATCGTTTCGGTTTCAATATCGGCTATGGTTTTGGCGATACCTCAGCTGCCAGCGAAAACATGTTGTTCTATGACGGCAAGGCACATAAACTCTCACAGGTGACTTTCAATATCCCGATGAAGGATGGAAAAGAGGACTACATGTCTCCTTGGACTTTCACTTCTGATGACGGACGTTTCGAAATGGATTTCAAACCAGTCTTAGACAGGGCTTCCAATACCGATTTTGTGATCCTGGGTTCCGATCAGCATCAGGTCTTCGGAAGATTCACGGGGAAAGCGATCCTGGATGATGGAAAAGAAGTCCTGATCAAGGACTTCATGGGTTTTGCGGAAAAGGTAAGCAATAAATGGTAAAGAGAAGGGAAGAGTGATCTTCCCTTTATTAGTCAGCTAAGGAACCAAACGGATCCCATGGATCGAGGACGACTGGTTTCTTTTTTAATGCCGCAAGCTGTTTCTTGTTGAGATATTTCTTGTGGACGACTGCTTCAAAGACATAGCGGTCAAACCAGGTATCGGATGCGATGTAGTATCCTTTGATACCGGCTTTCTCACCCCAGGAGTTTTCGATCTTCCAGCGGGTCGGCTTGTTTTTGACGAGATTGACTCCAGTGAATACCATGGCGTGGTTCATTGCGGATTCTCTGGTATCCAGCATTTCTGCTTTGGACATATCCAGTTCCATCTTGAAGGTGTTTTCGTAGTCAAAGCTCATATCGTTCCATAAGCCGGCTTCTCTTTCACCATCCTTGCCGCAGTCACAGCCAAACCAGACGAGTTCCTTGTCTTTCAGCTGTTTCAGGATCAGATCCTTGAAATCCTTGATCGGCAGATTCAGGAAGAAGACTTCGTTCTTCGTTCCGGCGACATTGCCCAAGTATTTGACGGTATATGTCTGATAGAATGGTTTGTCTTCGGTAGGGCCGTTGATGATTCCGACATAGTCGTCAAGATCGACACCGAGGTATTTTTCATACATTTCTTTCGGTGTGACATCGTAGTGGGCATGATACTTGTCTTTCTTGTCGTAGTATTCGAAAGTGAATGATTTCGGCGGAACACCGAAGCAGTCACAAAGCAAGCCATAGCACTGTTCAAGACACTTTTCCTTTAATTCTCTGATCTGTTCATCATTTTCCGTTTTCTTGAGGTCGGTAACGAATCTCCTGAGCCTTCTGTTGAGGATGGAATTCATCTCTCTGGTGTGGGAAGACTGGAATGTTTCCGGCATGGCGGTCTTTGGACAGATACCGTATTTCTTGACCAAAGCCACCATCATATCCCACTGGCCGCCGTCACCGATGGCTGTCTGTAAGAGATAGCGGGAGACTTCGCTGTTCAACGGATTGTCTTTTTCACTGATCATGGATTCCAAGAAGAAGTTGATCTTTTCCAGTTTGTCATAGAAGGCGATATAGTTCTGGGAGAGTTCAAACTGATCCTTGATGTCGTATTTCTTTGCCAGCATTTCTCTTAACAGTGTCATCGAAGAGAATAACCAGCATCTTCCCGATGCCATCTGATCGGAAACCGGCAATGTCTTGATGTCGATGGAGAAGAGGTTTGGATTTTCTGTTTTTCCTTCCAGACGTTTTGCGATCTTGCCGATCGGGTTTTCAGTCAGAGCGTTCCTGATGATGCGGGATCTGTCATCATTCAGGTATTCTTCATTCATTTTCGTCAGAGTTTTCTGGGAAATCGCTTTAAATTTATACATAAACGTTCCTTCTTTCTGAAACTATCTTATCATCATTTGCATTCCTGTATAATAGTTAATATGGATGAAAAACTCTTTAAACTGAAATCTGATTATCAGCCGATGGGCGATCAGCCTACAGCGATCGATGCCCTGGTGGAAGGATTGCAACAAGGAAAACATGAACAGGTCCTTTTGGGTGCGACCGGTACCGGAAAGACTTTTACGATTGCCAACGTGATACAAAGGGTGAATAAGCCGACGCTTGTTTTTGCCCATAACAAGACTCTGGCAGGCCAGCTTTATTCCGAGTTCAAGGCGTTGTTTCCGGAGAATGCGGTAGAGTACTTCATTTCCAACTTTGATTTCTATCAGCCTGAGGCATACATGCCAAAGACCGACACTTATATCGAAAAGAATGCGGTGACCAACGATGAGATCGACATGTTGAGGATGTCGGCATACAACTCGCTTCTGGAAAGAAGAGATGTCATCGTCGTCGCTTCCGTTGCCTGCATCTATGCCGGAAGCAATCCCGAAGACTACAAGGAGATGTTTTTCACTCTGAAGGTTGGCGAACTGATCGATCGTCAGGATCTGATCAAGCGTCTTGTGATCATGCAATACCAGAGGAATGATATCGATAATATCCGTGGTACTTTCTCTGTCAAAGGAGATGTCATCGAGGTAAGACCCGGTCATACCGATAAGTTCATCATCAGGATCGAAATGTTTGATGATGAAGTGGAAAGGATCACCGAGATCGATCCCGTCACCAAGAATGTGCAGGAAGGTTATACCGTCTATTCTTTCTTCCCGGCAAGTGGTTATGCCAGAAACAGGGATGATCTTCTGATCGCTTGTGACAATATCGAAAAGGAACTGGAAGAAAGGCTTCAGTATTTCAAAGAACAGAACAAGCCTCTGGAATATGAAAGACTGGAACAGCGCTGCCGTTATGACATCGAAGCTTTAAGAGAGATGGGCATGTGTTCGGGTATCGAAAACTATGCCATGCATATCGACCACAGAGTTCCCGGACAAAGGCCATACAATCTCTTTGACTACTTCGGGGATGATTTTCTGATCGTCGTCGATGAGTCACATGTCTCTCTGCCGCAGATCAGAGGTATGTATAACGGTGACCATCAGCGCAAGCTGACTTTGGTTGAATATGGTTTCAGACTTCCGAGTGCTCTGGAAAACAGACCGATGACGTTTGAAGAGTGGGAAGAATTGAATGCACCGCGTATCTACATGTCGGCGACCCCAGGTGACTATGAACTGGAAAGAAGCGGACAGCCGATCGAACAGCTGATCAGACCGACAGGCCTTCTTGATCCGCTCGTGGAGATCAGGCCGACTTCCGGACAGATCGATGATCTGATGGAAGAGATCAGAAAGAATATTGAAAACAACGAAAGAACTTTAGTTACAACATTAACTGTCAAGATGGCGGAAGATCTGACAGATTATCTCAAGAAAGCAAACTTCAAGGTTGCCTATCTTCATCATGAGACCAAGACCCTGGAAAGAAGTGAGATCATCCATGATCTGCGCGCCGGAACATATGATGTCTTGGTAGGCATCAACCTCTTAAGAGAAGGTCTGGACCTGCCGGAAGTTTCTCTGATCGCAATACTGGATGCCGATAAGGAAGGCTTCTTAAGAAGTTCGAGATCCCTGATCCAGACGATCGGCAGAGCCGCCAGGAATGAACACGGCAGAGTCATCATGTATGCGGATCAGATCACCGATTCCATGAAGACGGCGATCGATGAGACGGCAAGAAGAAGGGCGATCCAGGAAAAATACAACACGGAAAACAACATCATTCCGCGTTCCATCCGCAAGGAACTCAATGAGGTCATCCATTCCAAGGAGACCAGAGATATGGCGAAGAAGTATCGCGAGAAACATTCTCACTCCAAGAAGGAAAAGGAAAAGATGATGGCTTCGATCGAGGCGGAAATGAGACAGGCCGCAAAACAGCTCAACTTCGAAAGAGCTGCAGAATTGAGGGATATTTTATATGAACTTAGAGACGAAAAATAGGATGAGAAAATGGATCAGAACACTAGTCGGTGTCTTATTTCTGGGAGTCGGTGTCGCTTTGGCAACGATCCCGGGAATGGGAACGGATCCGCTGGCCGGTTTTGATGAAGTGCTTTCGAAGATGAGCGGCATCACTTTAGGAAGGGTGACAAGCCTGGTCGAACTGCTGATGATCGTATTCTGCCTTTTCCTCAACAGAAGCAGTATCGGTATCGGAACATTATTATCGATGTTTCTGGTACAGTTTCCGATCGATCTGACGGCATTGCTGGTAAAAAGGCCTGATTCGATGGTCCTTGGTCTGATCATGATCGTGATCGGCACGGCTTTGATCGCGATCGGAGCTGAACTGATCGTTTCCGGTAAGCTGGGCATGGGCCCTTATGAAGCCTTCATCTATACGATCGGTAAACTGATCAATAAGAAGTTTTCAACTGCCAAGTATGTCTGTGACGGGACTTTCCTGATCCTGACCATCCTGTTCAGGGGAAATGTCGGTATCGGAACGATCATCATCTTCTTGCTTTGTCCGAAACTGATGGAGATCTTCGGGAAGTTCATTCCTGAGATCGAAGAATGAGAACCGGAAAATAATCCGGTTTTTTTGTTGGAAGAGGGATGGCACACCATAAAATGTGGTATATAATGAAAGTATGAAAAAACTGGTACTGATAAGCGGTATTTCCGGCGCAGGAAAGTCGACGGCTTCCAATATTCTGGAGGATATGGGGTACACCTGTATCGACCAGTATCCTGTTGAACTGCTTCCCGATCTGCTGGAACTGATCGAAAAAGACAATACGTACAAATATGACAGAGTCGCACTGACGATCGGTCTGAGCGATCTGGATAAGTTTTCCAATCTGCTGGAAAACTCCAATTTCAAGCCGAAGCTGATCCTTCTGGATGCCAACAAGGACGTGATCATCAACCGGTACAAGTTCTCAAGAAGGGTACATCCTCTGGTCGTTTCCAATATGGCGGCTACTCTGGAAGAGGCAGTCGAGATCGAAAAGGGCATCCTTGGCAAATACAAGAAGAGAAGTGTCCATCTTCTGGATACCGGCACGATGAACGTCAAGCAGCTCAAGGAAAAGATGGACAAGATCCTGGAGTACAGCGACTACAACAATCTGGCGATCACTTTTGAATCCTTCGGTTTCAAGAATGGAGTCCCGGATGATGCGGATGTCGTCCTGGATGTCAGGATGCTGGAAAATCCTTTTTATGTGCCAAAACTCAAGAACAAGACAGGCAATGACAAACCGGTCAGGGACTATGTCTTACATTCCAAACTGACGCAGAGATATATCAAGAAGACGCTTGCTTATCTCGATTTCATGTTCAAGACTTATGATAACGAGGAAAAGAGACACCTGACCATCTGCATCGGCTGTACCGGTGGTCAGCATCGTTCGGTGACGATCGCCAACTATCTCTATACCACCTATAAAGACAAGTATATGTGCTATCTGACACATAGGGAGTTAAAACCATGAAAGATGTCGTAGCGATCGGCGGAGGCCATGGCCTTTCAACGATATTGAGCGGTATCAGGGATATCGATGATATCAGGATCTCAGCGATCGTGACAGTCGCTGATGATGGAGGAAGTACGGGAAGACTGCGCAAGCGTTATACGATCCCGGCAATGGGAGATGTGAGGAATGTCATCCTTTCGCTTTCCGATTCGGAACCGCTTTTACATGAACTGATGAATTATCGCTTTGAGGGTGAAGACAATATGGATATTGCAGGTCACTCTTTGGGCAATCTGATATTGACGGCTTTGACCAATATGGCCGGTTCTTTTGATGAGGCGATCAGGATCACTTCAGCCATGCTTCAGGTCAAGGGGAATATCATTCCTTCCACATTACAGAATGTCACATTGTTTGCGATGATGGATGACGATACGATCGTCAAGGGAGAAGCCAGTATTCCGAGTTTCATCCATCACATCGATAGAGTCTTTTATCAGCAGGATGTGGAAGCAAACGTCGAGGCCATCGAAGCGATCCATGGTGCCGATCTGATCATATACGGGATCGGCTCTCTCTATACATCCATTCTTCCCAATACGATCATTCCGGGAATCAATAGAGCTTTACATGAAACAAATGCGAAGAGGATCTATGTTGCCAACTGTATGACACAATCCAATGAGACTTATAACTACGATCTCAAGGATCACATCGATGCCTTGAGGAAACATGATACGCCTGTGGATATGGCGATCATTCACAGTGACATCATTCCGGAGGATATCTTAGAACGTTACCATAAACAAAACAGTATCGAAGTCATCGATCATGGAAACTGCGGGATCGAAGTACTGCAGAGACCTCTGCTGAAATTCGATCAGAATCTGGTCAGGCATGATCCGAAGATGGTGAAAATGGCGATAGAGGAGCTTTTATAATGTCTTTTACTTCTGATATCAAGCAGGAGATCGCCAATGTAAAGCTCGAGAAACATTGTCAGAAAGCACAGCTCAGTGCTTTGATGTTGCTGTGTTCTTCTCTGACGATCTCAAAAGGAGATCTCGGCTTGCTGGTGAGAAGTGAATCAGCGACTTCCAGTAAGCGAAGTATGTACCTTCTGAAGAGTCTTTATGATGTTGATACGATCTTGCAGGTCGCAAAGAAGACCAATCTCAAGAAGAATAATGTCTATACCATCGAGGTAGAGAAAAACGGAAAACAGATCTTAGAGGATCTTGGATTATATTCACAAAGAGGACTGGAATCACATCCTTCCTACGACATCATCATGAGAAACTGTTGTGCATCTTCCTATCTGGCAGGTGCTTTTCTGGCTTATGGTTCCTGCAACGATCCGCAGAATCCCAATTACCACCTGGAGATCGCTTTACAGGAGATCGAGTATGCCAACTTCATCGTGAAACTGATCTCCCGTTTTGACATCCAGGCCAAGATCGCAAAAAGAAGGAGCCGCTATGTCGTCTACCTGAAAAAGGCGGATTATGTATCGGGCTTCCTGGCACTGATCGGTGCTCATGATGCGATGATGCGTTTTGAGGATGAAAGGATCGCCAGAGATCTGAAGAACTCCGTTTCCAGGATCGACAACTGTGAGATCGCCAATGTCGAAAAAAGTATCCGTGCCGGACAGAAACAGATCGCCACGATACAGAAGATCAGGGAATACGGAAGATTCGAAAAGCTTCCTGAGAAGCTGAGAAGTGTTGCGGATATCAGGGAAAGATATCCGGAAGCTTCCTTGCTGGAACTTTGCGATGCCTATCAGAAGAATTACGGTGAGGCCATCTCCAAATCGGGGATGAAACACCGTCTCAATAAGATCGAATCCTATGCGGATTCTTTGGAGGACTGAATTATGAAGATCATCCTGATTACCGGTGCTTCCAGCGGTATCGGCAAGGAATTTGCCAGACAGTTCGCATACCGCGGCTATGATCTGCTTCTGGTTGCCAGAAGAGAAGAACTATTGAAAGAGATATGTGAGGAATTCAAAGAAGAATACAAGATCCATGTCGATTATCTGGCATGCGATATTGCGAGCGACCCGAAGAGAGTCTATGACTATTGTCATGAGAAAGGCTATGAAGTCAGTGTTCTGATCAATAACGCTGGATATGGAGACTACACTTCTTTTGTCAATGCGGATCTTGAAAAGCTGCAGAAGATGGTCGATCTCAACGACAAGGCACTGATGTCGTTGACTTATTATTTCGTGAAAGACATGAAGGAAGCCGGTTATGGTCATATCATCAATACCGGTTCTGTCGCTTCATTCTTACCGGGTCCCTATATGGCGGTCTATTATGCGACCAAGGCTTTCGTCATGAGTTTCTCATTGGCATTAAGGGAAGAACTCAAGGATTTCAACATCAAGGTATCTGTCCTTTGCCCGGGTCCTGTCAAATCAGAGTTCTGGGATGTTGCCGATGCGGGAAATACGGCGATGAATCATTCCGTTTTCTCAAGGACGACGACAGATGCCGCAAAGACCGGTTATTCTCTGTTTGAAACAGGGAAGGCATTTGCGATCGATGGTGCTTTTAACAATATATTGATCAGATGCGCAAGGCATCTTCCATTAGAGTATTGTGCCAAGGCTGTCGGTTTCGTACAGAAGAAGGTAAAAGGAAAAGCTGCCTAGGCAGCTTTTTGATAGATATCGATCAGGAAACAGAAACTGATCTCGAGTTCTTCGATTTCCTTGAGCTTATCTTTATCGTTTTGTGAAGTGGTGTTGTAGTAGGGGGTCATCATGAACAGGTCCATGAGATCTTCCTTCGCCACTTTTTCTTTTTGACTGATGGCGATCTCATTGACGAGTTTCAGGCCTTCGATCTCTATATTTTCCACTTCATTGAGATATGGTTTTTCATAGACAGCAGCTTTCAGTTCAAAGAGATGTCTCACATCAGGTTTGACCAGGATAAAGGAACCATCATCTTTCAGGATCCTGAAGATCTCTTGCTTGGCGATTGGTGCAAAGATCGTGATGACTTTGTCTGCGCTTTTATCTTCAAGCGGAAGACGGAAGATGGAAGAGAGAAGGTACCTAGTACTCTTATCTGCTTTGGATGCGATCTTCATGGCGGACTTGCTTAAGTCGATGCCGATCTTGTCTTGACACTTAAAATAAGAAGTGTAATATCCTTCTCCACACGCGAGGTCGACAAGGCTTTCTTTTTCGTCTAACAGATCATTCACTTCTTCTCTCAAGAAGCTGTAGTATCCTTTTTCCAGAAACCTTTTTCTGGCTCTGATCATATCGGGATTGTCACCTGTCTTCTGGGAATTTCTCATATTGAGATTGAGATATCCTTCTTTGGCAATATCAAAAGAGTGTCTGTTCTGACAGGAGTACACGTTTTGTGTTCTGGATAGTTTTGAATGGCAGACAGGGCACAGGATATCCATATCATTATTATAGATTTTGTTGTAGAATAAGTGTATGAAAAAAGGACTATTAATCGTATACAGCGGCTTGAGCGGCGTCGGCAAGGGAACGATCCTTTCGCAACTGATGCCGATGGAAGACCTGAATCTGGCTTATTCCGTATCTATGACGACCAGGAAGCCAAGAGAAGGGGAAGTAGACGGTGTCAATTATTTTTTCGTTTCCAAAAAGAGATTCCTTGAGGCAGTAAAAAAAGGTGAGCTGCTTGAACATGCGCGTTTTGTCGGCAATGATTACGGTACCCCGAAAGATTATGTGGAGAAGATGAGGGAAGAAGGGAAGAACGTGATCCTGGAGATCGAAATAAGAGGTGCAAAGCAGGTGATGGAAAAATGTCCGGATGCCTTGTCGATCTATATCGTTCCGCCTTCCATTGAAGAACTGGAAAGAAGGCTCAGAGAAAGAGGAACGGAAGACGAAGAAACGATCTTAAAGAGAGTGTCCAAGGCAAGAGAGGAGCTCAAGGATATCGACTTCTATGAGCACATCGTCTGCAATGACGATCTCGATAAGGCGGTATTGGAAGTAAGAGAGATCATATTAAATGAGATGAACAAGTAGTTCATCTCTATTATTTCTATAGTTTGTGGAAGATCGGCTCCATGTCTTTGAATGTACAGAAATATTCAAATCCCAGTTCTTTTAAGATCTTCTGTGATTCCCTGATGTTGAAACCGAGATGTTCCGGAGCATGGCTGTCCGATCCGATCGTGATGATCTGTCCGCCAAGTTCTTTGTATATCTTCAGGATATCGACACAAGGAGTGAGATCTTTGACGCCATAGCGGACATTTGAAGTGTTGAGTTCGATACCTTTCCCATCGGCGATCGCGATCCTGAAGATCTCATAGACCAGATCGACGAAATCTTCCAAGGGGCATTCGCCAAGAGGATCGTAGCGGTTGAAGGCATCCAGATGTCCCAATACGCTGTAGTCTTTATAGGCGATGACTGTTCTTAGTATTTCTTCATAATAATAGCGATTGTATTCTTTCTGTGTTTTTCCTGCGAAGAATTCCGGCAGGAAGATCTCGATGTCATCGACCTGATGATTTGAATGGATGATGAAATCCATCGGGTATTTTTCATAGAGGTCCTGATATTGCTTCAGATGACACATCTCCAATCCGAATTCCAGTCCTTTTCTGATCGTGATCTGATCGGAATATTTCTCCTGCATCTGTTTGATCATAGAGAAATAAGTCGGATAGTCGACATTCCTCAAAGGTGTACCGTCATCATTGGTACGGGGAGTCATTCCTTCCACACCGTGATCCAGTTTGATCCCGTAATCGACATGGTCGGTAAAACAGATCTCATCAAGACCCATTGTGATCGCATCTCTTACGACATCTTCCATCTCGTAGATGGAATCATCGGAAAATGCAGTATGTACGTGATAGTCTGCCAGCATGTCTTTATTATATCAGGGAAAAAGAAAAAGTGCCTTTGACGGCACTTTTGAACCCGATTACCTGTTGTAATATTCGATAACGAGCAGTTCGTTGATCTCCTGATTGAGTTCTTTTCTTTCAGGGTATCTGACGTACTTGCCTTTGCGGGCGTCTTTGTCTACTTCGACGAAATCCTTGAATGAAGCCGTTGCCTCGAGGTTTTCAGCTACGAACTGGTTGTTCTTGTAGTTGTCCTTGAGTTCAATGACTGATCCGGGTTTGATCTGGCATGAAGGGATATCGACCTTCTTGCCGTTTACCAGTACATGACCGTGTGCAACGACCTGTCTGGCCTGTTTCCTTGTGCTTGCGAAGCCCATGCGGTATACAAGATTGTCGAGTCTTGATTCCAGCATGATGAACAGGTTAGTACCCGTGACACCTTTCTTCTTGACAGCTTTTACATAAGTGTTGTAGAACTGCTTCTCGCTCAAACCGTACATGTGTCTCAGTTTCTGCTTTTCAGCTTTCTGTAAGCCGTAGTTTGACTGTTTGACACGTCTGGTAGCGGAACCGTGCTGTCCCGGAATGTAAGGTCTCTTAGCTAATTCTTCACCGGTTTCGAGAACCGAGAAGTTCAGACGTCTGGATAATCTCCAAGTAGGACCTGTGTTTCTTGACATAAGTTTTCTCCTCCTTAAGTAAGTACAGGTGTAAATCATTACTGCGTGTGTCCGTATTCGATTTTCGCCAATAGCGCCTGGCTACTTGTCTCCCTGTGGGTACTGACGCATGAGCAGTAACTTTACATGCTGCTATAAAATTTATGTGCTTAAATATTATCGCAAATCAGCCTTTATAAGTCAATTGAAAAATGCTTGTTTTAATAGTAAAATGAACCTGTATGAAAAGAGAATACTTACTGATCTCGGCCGGTATCTTGCTGGCGATCACACTGATCACTATTTTTGTTACTGCCAGCAAGTCCAGAAAAAAGAATCTGAAGAAACAGCTGGATGATCTTTATGTCCGCTTCAACAGCGTCAAGACAGTGCCGCTTGCTTTCAAGCTGAACAAGGCTCAGGCAATGGCCAGACGCAACGAAGAAATGGCTGCTTCAGTTGCCAACTACATGGGAAAATACGAGGAGACAGAGAAACATATCAACGATATTCAGGATATGCTGAATGATGTCGATGACAATATGGGCTCCATGAAATACAAGGAGGCTTTGGCAAGCCTGGCGGATGTTTCCGCTCATCTGAAGGATTGCGAAAACGAAGTTGCTCAGATCGATGACTTCCTTGAGGAATTCTCCAGAAAGGAAAGTATTCAGAGAGAATACTCTTCCAAACTGAAAGAAAAATATCGTGTCGTCAAGACGACGATCAATAAGAATGCACAGCTTTTGTCCATTTCCTATGAAGGATTCTTGGAAAAGCTGAAAGAATGTGAAGAACTCTTCTCTTCTTCTGAAGAGATGATGTATTCTTCCGATTACGGTTCTGCTCAGGCGGATCTGGAACAGATCGATCAGAATCTGGAAGACATCAAGGCCTGTGCCAATGCCGTTCCAAAACTCATCAAGGATACAAAGGGCGTTTTGCCTCTGATGCTGGATGAGACCAAGAGGGAACTGGCTCTGACCAGACAAAGAGGTGTCTATATCGAGCATCTTGATATCGAAAAGAAACTGGATGATATCGAAAACGATCTCAATAACGACATCAAGGAACTGATGGCCGCAAGGATCGATGGGATCAAGGCCAGAGTTTCTGAGGCAAAGGACATCATCAACGATCTCAATGAACAGCTGGCGGATGAAAACAAGGCCTTCAAGCTGGCAAGAGAGACCAATGATCGTGCCTATGGTCATCTGAGTGATATGGAAAAGGTCGAAAACTATGTCCGTATCGCTTATGATAAGGATTCTGCCCGTTTCGGTCTGGAAGATCTCAAGGAATTCTTAAAGAAGATGAGGGAGAATGCGGATCACTATCGTCTGGAATACGAAACGATCAATGCCGATCTTTCTTCCGCATTGAAACCTGCTTCAACGATCCTGGAAGAAGCGGAAGCTCTTGACAGGCAGATCGAAGGGGATATGAAGTCGCTTTATTCCTATAAGAATACGATCGATAAATCGACAGATGGGGAAAGCAGAGCGTTCACACAGCTGACCAAGCTGCAGCTGGTCGTTTCCGAAGTTGAAACCAAGCTCAGAGAATACTCTCTGCCTGCGATCGATGATTCGTATAAGAACGATCTGAAGAAATCAAGGAATTATATTGCCAGGATCAGAGAGCTCATTTCTCAGATCCCGATCAATATCACTGAACTCAATGTCTTGCTGGATGAGGCGATCGACTTCATCTACAAGTTCTATAACAATATCAACAATGTCGTCGGCATGGGTATCATGGTGGAGAATGCGATCGTGTTCGGAAACAAGTATCGTTCTACTTATCCGGAGATCGACAGGGAACTGTCCAAGGCTGAATTCCAGTATCTCAATGGTGAGTATACGAAGGCCCTGAAGACAGCGATCTCCTGTATGGAGACTCTCTTCCCGGAAAATGCCGATGAGAAGATCATGGAGAATGCCTAAGTGAAAGTATATCTGGATGCTGTTTCTACGACTTCTGTGGATCCACAGGTTTTGGAAACATATCAAAAACTGCTGAATGAATACTACTGTAATAGCGATGCCTTATACGATGACGGCGTCGCTATTTATGATATGCAGGAAAAGGCAAGAGCTCTCATCTGCAAGATGCTGGGAGTCAGAAAAGATGAACTGATCTTCACTTCCGGTGCTTCTGAGGCCAATTCTTTGGCGATCAAGGGTCTTGCTTTGAAACACAGGGATAAGAAGCATCTGATCACTTCGATCTATGAACACTCTTCTGTCCACAACGGTTTCAAGCAGCTGGAAGAAGACTTTGGTTTTGAAGTGACTTATCTTGAACCGGATGAAGAAGGTCACATCACGCCTGAGGCTGTAAAGAATGCATTGAGGAATGATACACTTCTTGTTTCGATCATGCAGGTAAACAATGAGATCGGAGCAGTCAATGACATCGAAGCGATCGCAAAGATCGTCAAGAAACACCCGGGTACCTATTTCCATTGCGACATGACACAGGGCTTAGGCAAGCTTGATCTTGATTTAAGCAATATCGATATGGCTTCTTTCTCAGCTCACAAGATCCATGGTTTGAAGGGTTCCGGTGCTTTGATGAAGAAGGAATTCGTACAGCTGATGCCGATCATTTCCGGTGGACAACAGGAATATTCTATCAGGGGAGGGACTTCCAATTCTCTTGTCAACATCGTTTTGGCAAGGACACTTCGCATCGCTTTGGAAAACAAAGAGAAATACCATGACTATCTGATGGAACTTCATGACCAGCTTCATGATGGTCTTAAGGATATCGTGAAGATCAATTATGACAAAGGCCTGATCACACTGATGAATATCGATACGCCGATCCCTTCGGAAGTATTGCTTAACGCATTGAATGAAAGAGGGATCATGGTGTCGTCGAAATCGACCTGCGGTTCACGCAAGAACGAAATAAATCGAACTCTTCATTATATGGGTTATGATGAGGATCATGCGATCAGGATCTCATTTGACTATACCAATACAGAAGAAGAGATCGATTATTTTATCAAGAATCTGAAGGAGATACTGGATCAATATGCCTGAAATCAATTATGACCACATCGTAGTCAGATATGGCGAATTATCTACCAAGGGAAAAAACAGGAAAGAATTCACCAGACAGCTGACTTCAAATATCAGAAAAAGACTCAAGGATCATGAAAAACTGACTTACAACACCTTACATGACGGTCTTTTCATCAAACTGAACGGCGAAGATTATTCACTGATCAGAGAAGAACTGAAGGATATCTTCGGCTACAGTTATTTTTCCGGTGCGATCAGAGTCGAAAAGGATATCGACAAGCTCAAGGAAGTCACGCTGGATCTCGCTTCAAAACATGAAGCAAAGACCTTCAAGATCGCAACCAAGAGACATGACAAGTCTTTCCCGATGCGTTCCGATGAGATCAACAGAGCTCTGGCAGGAAATATCTTGCATAACACACAGCTGACCGTCGATGTCCATGATCCGGATCTGATGATCTATGTTTCTGTTGATAAGGAATTCATCTATGTCATGGATGAAAAGGTAAGAGGCGGCGGCGGTTATCCGACCGGGATCAACGGCATGGCGATGGTCATGATGTCAGGCGGTATCGATTCTCCTGTTGCGGCCTATATGACGATGAAAAGAGGACTGAGGATCGAGTGTATCCATTTCGCATCTCAGCCTTATACTTCCAAACAGGCTCTGGAAAAGGTTTTGACACTGGCTTCAAAACTGTCTGTCTGTCAGGAAGAAGTGAATGTCCACATCATCCCTTTTACCGATCTGCAGCTTGCAATCTACAAGAATGTGGATGAGCCGTATTGCATCACGATCATGAGAAGGATGATGTATCGCATTGCCGACAGGATCTGTAAACAGAGAAAGATCAAGGTCATCACAAACGGCGAATCCATCGGTCAGGTCGCTTCGCAGACTCCGGAATCGATCTCTGTGATCGGCAAGGTCGCTGACACTCTGATCCTAAGACCTTTGTGCATGATGGATAAGCTGGAGATCATCGATATCGCCAAGAAGATCGATACCTATGAGACTTCCATCCTTCCGTTTGAAGACTGCTGCACGATCTTTGATCCGAAGAATCCGGTAACCAAACCGAAAGAAGATAAATGCCTTTATTATGAAACACTGTTTGATTTCGACAGTCTGATCGATGAATGCGTCGCAAAAGACGAGATCGTTACTGTTTCGTATAGAAAGAGAGAGAAAGAAGATGAATCGATATTCTAAACGACGTGAGGATCTGCTTGGTTCCCTGGAAGGGAATGTCGCAGTCCTTCTGTTTTCCGGGAAAGCTCCGTTACGTTCGGAAGATGAAGCTTACGAGTACTCCGTAAACCGCAATTTCTATTATCTGACCGGTCTTGACAAGGAAGATATGGCTTTACTGATCTACAGGATCAATGGTTTGGTCAGACAGAGACTTTTCATCCTTCCTTATGATGAAACACTGGCCAGATGGGTCGGCGGCAGGATGTCTAAAGAAGAAGCAACTGAGATCTCAGGGATCGAAGATGTTGCTGAAAGAGGTGATCTGGATGGAACAGTCGCTTCGATACTGAACAGAGGAAGAGGGCTTGGCGATCTGAGTTTCTACCTGGATTTCTGGCACTACACGATGGACCAGGAATGGGCCGATTCGATCGGTTATGCCAAGAAGCTCAACAACAACTATCCGTATCTGGAACTCAAAGACATCTTTCCTCAGCTGACAAAGATGAGACTTGTCAAGGATGAAGATGAGATAAACGAGATCCGCAAGGCGATCCATATCACCGATCTGGGTATCAGACAGATGATGCGTACTTCCAAGCCGGGTCTCAACGAGATGACGATGGAAGGTGTCTTCAATTTCGTTCTGGCACAGTCTTTATGCAGAAACAACGCATTCAAGACGATCGCTGCCAGCGGTGAAAGAGCGACGATCTTACATTATTCCGATAACGATCAGTATATGAAAGACGGAGAACTCTTCTTATGTGATCTTGGCGCAACGCATGGTTACTACTGTGCCGATATCTCCAGGACTTTCCCTGTCAACGGCAAGTTCTCAGACAGACAGAAGCAGATCTATCAGCTGGTGCTCAATGCCCAGAAGATCGTTGAGGAAAACGCAAAGCCGGGTGTCAAGGTCAGAGATCTCAACCAGATGGTGATTGATTATTATAAGGAAGAACTTCCGAAGATCGATCTGAATGAGGATGTCAGCGAGTACTACTTTCATGGTGTTTCTCATCACCTGGGCCTGGATACCCACGATGTGGATGGCGGTTTGGGTTCTGTATTGGAAGCAGGAAATGTCATCACCAATGAACCGGGTCTCTATATCTCTGATGAGGGGATAGGGATCAGGATCGAGGATGATCTGCTGATCACAGAGGATGGATGTGAGGTCCTTTCGAAACAGATCATCAAGCAGATCGATGAGATCGAATCATATATGAATAAAGGATAGACTTCTATCCTTTTTAAATGAATTCAGTTGAAATTCACATAAATGGAGATAGAATATTGATTATGAAAAAATTATTGACTGTATTACTTTTGATATCGATATCTCTCAGTCTGGTATCCTGTGGAAACAAGGAAAAACCTCTGCCGCTTCCTGAACTTGAAGAGGGTATGAGAGGACAGCTGGGGATCGATAAGAATATCAATGAAAAGACGATCGATCAGTATCTGAACAGAAAAGACTCCGTCTATTACGACATGCGTATGTTGAAGGATGAGGCAGATTACGAGGCCATCGGCGGTGATTCTTATCTTTCCGGTTATATCAAGGGCTTTGAAGTCATTCCTTATCCGTATTTATGTAATGTAAAGGGTTTACCGGAAGCAGTTGGAGAATCCTATAGCGGAAACACTTTGTTTACTATTACAGATGATGGAGAATACATTGCCAACTACGAAGAGTCCTACCACATCATCGAGTCTTTATTCCCTAAGGATAAATACATCTTCCTGATGTGCGGAGGCGGTGGCTATGCCGGTATGACGAAGAATATGCTGGTCTCTCTGGGATATGATGAGACAAAGATCTATGACATCGGCGGTTTCTGGTATTACGAAGGAAACAACAAGGTCTCTACCGTATATGAAGAAAGTGGCAAGACCTATCACGATTTTGTATATGTTCCGTATCATCACATCGATTTCGATACATTGACTGCTTTGAATGAAGAAAAAGAGCCTGCAGATAAATCGGGATCTGATATTGAAGAAAACTTCCTCATCGTCCATAACAGTGAAGAACTGAAAACTTTGGAATCTGATGGTAAGACATTCGTCTTATACGTCTATTTGCCTGCCTGTGCTTCCTGTGCTTCGTTCTATCCGATCGTCAAGGAATTCAAGGAAGTCAACGATATTGACATCTATGCGGTAAATCTCACTGATATCTTCCATGATGACAATTCCGTTTCTTCAAGAGTTTCCTATACGCCATCTCTGTTTATCTACAAGGATGGAGAAGTCCTGGCGTATCTGGATCCGGCTTCTGACAGTGATCTCCCTTATTATCAGACACTGGAAGCTCTTAGCGCCTGGTTTGCATCCTATCTGGATGTTGAGATCGTGAAGTCGGACAAAGTCAGCGATATCTCAGATTGTGAGAGTGCCTGCACATTAGAGTAGAAAAAAGTCATCTTCGGATGACTTTTAGTTACATTGTTTTTCATAGATTTCCTGAAGTCTTTTATTGGCCTTCAGGAGCTTTTCTTTATTGACTTTGCATACCTTTCGATCGTAGGTATAAACACCGTTGATCTCTCCTTCGACATCACTGATCTGAGTCATGATCGCTCCGACCAGACCGTTTGCGATGGATGGAATGACCATCTTTTCGTGCATCTCAATGATCTTGTCGGTCAATGCTTCTTCAGAATCGGTCTTTCCATAGCCCCAGGTACTTCCTTTTTCCGATCTGTGATCATCGATCTGTCTGATGAAACCGCCGCATTCCGACAAAAACAGCATCTTTTCTTTTCCTTTCAGTACTTTATTTCGGAAGTAGATATGATAGGAATCGAAATCGGAATGATCATCAAAGAACCAGCCGGATGTGGAATCAAAGAAACGATCGGGGTCTTCTTTTTTCAGAAGGCCATAGGTCCTGGATGCATCCTGCTGACCCCAGCCTTCATTGTAGATCGTATAGCCGAAGATACACGGATGAGACTTGAGACGATCGATGGTTTCGATGGAGTGTTTCAGAAAGAAATCATAGCGTTTCTGATCTTCAATGGAACATCTGATCTTTGTGAAACCGATCGTCGGCAGGATCGTATCCCTGAAGAAACGGTATGGTCCGGAATTGACCATATCCTGCATGACCAGGATGCCATGGAGATCACAATAATAGTAGAAAGCTTCCGGTTCGACTTTGATGTGTTTCCTCAGACAGTTGAAGCCCAGACTTTTGATATTGAGGATATCATTTTCATAATCTTCCGGCTTTTCCGGAAGGAAGATGCCTTGTTCGAAATATCCCTGATCCAGTAAGCCGTTCAGGAATAAAGGCTTTCCATTGAGGAAGAAACGTTTGTGTCCGTTGATTTCTTTTTCTTCAAACTTTCTCAAGGCGAAGTAGGATTCGACCTTGTCGTTTTCTGCCAAGACCGTAAAATGATAGAGATATGGATCTTCTAAATTCCAGAGATGAGGATCTTTTATCTGAATGGAAATATCTTTATCTTTGAATGTTTCTTTGAAGCCTTCAAATTCGATTTCAAAGGAATCACTTTGTGAATCGATGTGAAGCTTTATTTCGTCCATCGATGTTTCGATCTTGAGATCGTTGATTCCTTTGATGTCATAAGATTCGATCCAGACACTTTGCCAGATGCCGGATACCGGTGTGTACCACATACCGGATGGCTTCTTTGATTGTTTGCCATAGGGATAGAAGAGATCGAGATCGTCTTTGACGATCACTTTCAGCACATTTTCATCTTTCAGCTTTTTTGAGATCTCGGCAGAAAAAGGAAGATAACCGCCTTCATGGTGAATGATCTTTTCATCATTCAGAAAGACATCTGCGATCTGATCGATCGCATCGAAATGCAAAATGACCTGATCGTTTTCTTTTACGAAATCTTGCGGCAGAGAAAATGTTTTTGTGTAGACGAGTTCATTCAGATCTCCCTCATATCCGGAGAGCTTTGATTCAGGCGGGAAGGGAACTTCGATCTTTTTATCGTTCAGTTTCCATTCTCCGCATAGGCTGAAGAAAGAATCTCTTTTCAGCAGTGGCCTTGGATAATATGTCTCATACGCGTTCATAATTCAATTGTAACATGGGCTATAATGAAGGAAAGGATTCTTTTTGGGGAGGATCAGGATGAAGAAAACAATGATTTCAATGATCGCAGGTCTCTTATTGACACTGATGGGGATGTTGGTGAACTATCTGTCATTCAAAGACAGGAATTGGCTCAAGCTGGCCATCAACCATTTTGGCGGAGAGATCACAATACAGTATGGCTTCGGTCTGAGGATGGTTCACATCTATGCAATGGAGCAGGGCGGTCATGATTCGATCCGTCTGAGTTTTGATCCCTTCAGTTTTGTGGTCTGTTTTATCGTTTTATCCCTGATCGTTTTCCTCGTTTTAAGCATCATCGGCAGAAAGAAGGCTGTATGAATACGTTAGAAGCGATCAGTCAAAGACACAGCTATCGGGGAAGATACAAAGATATCCCTGTTTCAAGAGAAGATCTGAAAACGATCATGCAGGCAGGCCTGGATGCGCCTTCCGGCTGCAACAAACAGACGACCAGTCTGATCGCTGTGGATGATATGGATCTGCTGAAGAAGATTTATAACGTTATCGATCCCCCTGTTGCGGAGAGTGCTCCTGCAGCGATATTCGTCTTGTCTGAGAAGATCATCGCGTACAGAGACAGATGTTTCAATATACAGGATTATTCTGCCGCAATAGAAAACATGCTGCTGGCGATCACAGAACTCGGGTATCAAAGCTGCTGGTATGAAGGACATATCACAGATGATGACAGGATCAACGACAGGATCGCAGAAATATTGAATGTACCTGACGAATATGAGGTCGTGTGTTTTCTTCCTATCGGTATTGCGGAAGAGGAAGTGAAGATCACTCAAAAGAAGGATTTTGAAAAGCGTGCATGGTTCAACTCTTTCAAAGCTGAGGAATAAAAAATGTATTATCATGCATCATCGAATGGAGAAATCAAAATACTGGAACCGCGTATCTCTGAACACGGCAAGCCTTTGATCTACTTTTCAAGAAAAAGAGAAAATGTCCTCGTCTATCTGAGCAATGCCGTTGAAAAATACTGTAAGGAAAACGGTTTTGTGTATGATGGAAAGTATCAGAAATGGGGTCCTTACGGTTTTGAAGAAGACGGAAAGCTGAGACTGGAAGAATACTATCCCAACGCCTTGAAGGAAACATATCAGGGCGTATCGGGTTATATCTATTCTGTTGAGGATATCAAGAACATAAACAGGGATATTCCGATCCCGGATGTGATCTGCGGCAGTGAAGCTGTAAAAATCGATAGTGTGGAATATATCGTTGATGCTTATGATGAGATATTGAAAGCGGAAAAAGATGGCTTGATCAGTATCCTTTCTTATGAGGATCTTTCCGATAAGAAAAATAGATGGCTTGAAAAGACCATCAAAGAAGAATACGAGAATGCTTCAGATCATCCGGAATACAGATTTTTTCTGAAGGCGAAATTTCCTTGTTTATTTATGGAAGAAGCAGCAGGATGACAAAAGAGATCGCAGCTGAAATCAACAGTACAGGAAGGATGTAGAAGAACTGTCTTGGACAGATATGATACAGTTTTTCCAGGAAAGCATTATCCGGACGGATGGTAAAGCTGTAGTTGGCGATCGGATCAAGTCCTGTTTTGATCAGAGTGACATTGACAATGTGTGTGATCACTCCATGGACAAATAAGAGTAACGTGTTCCAGATGCCATCTGTCAAAACGGGTCTGTACAGTCCCAATGTATAGAAACTCAGACAGGTAATGATCAGCAAACCGTGATAGCCATAGAATCCAAGCGTCTGTACGCCAAAAAATGGCTGGTTCTGAATGATCTTGTCAGGAAACAGGAATGCCAGTATGGAACCGAAGCTTCCTACACAGATGCAGAAAGACATCAGATGTGTATTGTTTGTAAGTGAGGCAATGATGCATAGGATCGTTGACTGATTACATAAGAAACAAGGAAGATTGTCAAAATACGGATAATCATCGCGTACACGGATCAGATAGAACTTGTATAGCCTTAAGATGATGTATTCGATGACACTTGTAACAAAGATATAATGAAGTCTTTCTTCTATTGGAAGATGATTGCCGTAAAGCGTAAACAAAAAAAGCCCCAGAACAGTGAGAATGACATGAAGCCACCATCCCGCATTGAACAGGGAGACTGTGAGATCTTTCGGAAACAGTTTCTTCCAAAGTTTCATAATATGAATTATATCCTTTAAATGAATAGTTTTAAATAGCAAACTAATAAATTGATTTCTTCGTAACAGGATTTAAGTATTCTGATCTGAAAGGTATGATAAATAAAATGAGAAAAGTCTTATTTGTATGCCATGGCAACATCTGCAGAAGCGTCATGGCAGAATACATCTGTAAATACTTAAGACCTGAGATCTATTGTGAATCCCGGGCTGTTTCCCGTGAAGAGGAGGGAAGGGATATCTATCCTCCTGCCAAGAGATGCCTGGACAGGCATGACATTCCATATGAAAGGCATCATGCCAGACAGATCGATCAGAAGGATTACGAAGAATTTGATGAGATCTATGTGATGGAACGTTATAATATCCGCTATATGGAACGCTACATCGATGATCGTGATCACAAAATCAGGCTTTTGCGTCCTTATGAGATCGAAGATCCATGGTATACGGATAATTTTGAACTGGTATATAAGCAGATCAAAGAGGGGATCGAAGCATTATAAAAGAAAAAAGGTTTGTATAAACCTTTTTTATAGGATATTGTTGTCGATGTTTTCTGAGATTTCATCTTCATCGACTTTGTAGGATTCGTCATCCATCTTTTCTTTCTTTTCCGTCTTATCGATGAAGTATTCGGCAGCAGCGATCGCTGTTCCGATCGCGATCAATGCGAGTCCTACGCCAAATTCGACGACAGGTCTCGTTTTTCTCCATAATCTTTCTGCGTTCTGGTTTGTCTTATTTCTTTTCATATCTTCCTTAGTTTTTAATGAAACGGTATTGTCGCAATAGATACAGGTCCATGTATCATTTTCTTCATTGAATCCTTCCTGTTTGTCCAGCAGTGCTCCGCAGAAAGGACAGATATACTGTTTATTTGCTTGATTATCCATATACATATGCCTCCATGGATATTATAACAAAATTTTTTTATAAAATAGTGTTGACAGTCATATGAACCTCTGATATAATCAAATTACCATAAAGGAGGTAGAAGAAAATGATGGGAATGATCTTATTTGTTTTATTTTTATATGCTGGATTCAGCATTCTCGGTTTGCTTATCGGTCTCATCAGGTTATGTTTCTATCTTAGCCCGATTGGATTGCTCATACTCCTGTTAAGACCAAGAAGATGCAGAAGGTATTATATGAGGAGGTATTACTAGGACAATGAAATACTATCTCAAGGAAAACTTCCGTCTGCTATATGCAGACGGACAGCTGTATAACGAAGAAGGTGATATCGTTTATACCTATGAGAATGCGAATATCATCCTTCCCCGTATCGATCTGTTCAAATACGGAGTGAATATCGGGCACATCAAGAAAAAGTTCACATGGTTTCTGAGCAGATACGATATCATATACGGTGCTGAACATATGGGTTCTTTGCAGCAGCAGCTGAAATTCATCGGCAGTGAGATGTATATCGAAGATCTCGGATGGACGATCAAGGGCGATTTCCTTTCCATGAACTACGATATCATCAATGAAGACAATGAACTGATCGCTACTGTTGATCAGGAGATCTTCAGGCTGACACAGCGCTTCTATGTCGATATCTATGATGAAGACAATGAAGAACTGATCGTGCTTCTGGTGCTGGCGATCAATCAGTTTGATAAGGACAGAAAAGCTGCTGCTTCAAGTTCTGCGCATGTACATTCAAGTCATTAAATAAGAAAAGGAGAGATTTATGCAGGCAAAAACGATTCCCGGAACGAATATTCTATATGGCAATAATGATGACGCATTTTCGGTATTGAAACCGATGATCGAGATCACAGGCGGATTCTCACTGGGACAGATCTGCAGGATCACTGATCTGCAGACTTCCACGATACAGAATTGGGTCAAAAGAGGCTATGTGCCAAGACCTGAGAATAAAAAGTATTACGAAAGACATCTGTCAAGGATCTTGCTGATCTCGGCTTTGAGAGAATGTATGAACATCGAAGATATCGGTGAACTGATGAGACTGATCAACGGTGATACGGATGATGAGTCTGACGACATCATTTCCGAAATGGCTCTCTATGATGATTTCTGCAGAGCGGTCAAGGATCTGGAAGAGCTGTCTTTGGATGAAGACAGGATCGATGAGAGTATCGAAAAGATCCTGGAAAAGGAAGATGCCGATATCAGAGAAAAACTGATGATGGCTTTAAGGGTCATGGTCTATGCCTATATTTCGGGAGTCTGCCTGAAGCAGATCGATCTGAATCTGAGAAGATTGAGAGGTGATTATGATGAAGAAAAATCAGATTAAATTCGGATGGGGACTTCTGGCGAGTCTCTTAAGCATCCTGTTTATCATATTCTTTTGCCAGTATCTGGTATGCATCCCGTTCAATATCCATTCAGCCGCATTCCTTTGTGAATTGCTGCTGATCCTTGGGATCGCATATCTGGGCTTCTTCTTTAAGAGCCTGGGCAAGGCAAATAAGGGAACGAAGAGCTTCCTGCTCTATTTCCCGCTGGCGGTATTGGGAGTCTTTCTGATCGCTTGCCTGCTAGGTACACCTTATACCGGCGGTTTCCATAACTACAGGGATCAGACAAAGATCACAGAGAGTGATTTCTCTGCGATCCCGGAATTTGATTCCACGCAGGTCCAGCTGGTCGATAAGAATACGGCTGTTCAGCTTGGCGACAGAGTCTTTGGTACTCTGGGTTCCGATGAAGTTTCGCAATACGCAATTGGTGAAGACTGGGTTCAGATCTCACTGAATGGTTCTCTGTGCAGAGTTACTCCGATCGATTTCGGAGGTCTGCTGAAATACTTTGCGACCGGTACGACACCGGGTTATGTCATCGTTGACTGCAACACCGGAGAAGCAAAGCTGATCAGAAGTGAAGGTATGAAGTTCATGAAGAGTGCATACTTCTCTCATAACCTCTATCGTCATCTCTTCTTTGCGGATCCTACCGCAATGTATGGCGAGGCAAAGTTTGAACTGGATGATAATGGAAAGCCATATTGGGTCGCTCCTGTCTATGAAGTCACATGGGTTTCCAAGACCAGAGATGTCAAGGGCGTCAGGATCGTTGATCCGGTAAATGGCCAGAGCCAGTATTATGACAAGGAAGATGCTCCGGCTTGGGTGGATAACATCTATCCGATCAGAGTTCTTTATACGCAATTCAGACAGTCAAAGCACTATGAAAACGGACTGTTCAACTGGTCAAAGAAGGGTGTCGTCGAGTTTACCGATGACTACGCTTATGTTCAGTTTGATGATCATGTCCACATCTATACAGGTGTGACCAGCGTCGGCAAAGATGAATCCAATGTCGGATTTGCCTATGTCGATCTGAGAAACGGCGAGATCACTTATATCAGAAGAGCCGGTGCGGAAGAGTATTCTGCAAGAAGCTCTGCGGAAGGTGCTGTTCAGCAATACCACTACACGGCGATCTTCCCAAGCATGGTCAATGTCGCCGGTAAACCGACTTACTTCATGGGACTGGTCGATGGCGCGAATCTGATCAAGAATTACGCTTTCGTCTCCTATGAGAACTATCAGACAGTCGCAACAGGTGCTACCGTCAAAGAAGCTTATCAGAACTATCTGAAACTCATTGGCGGCAATGTCGTCCATGAGGATGAAACGACAGAAAAAACGTTTAAAGTGGCAGAAGTATCGCTGGTCGTAAAGGATGGCAATACTGTAGTCTTGCTGAAAGACAGCGATGATCACATCTATCACTATGACATGTCAGATGGTGATTTCAGAGCTCCGTTCATCAAGATCGATGATTTCGTGGAAGTCAGAGTGAATGAAGAAGGAAGGATCTTTGAATTCATCGCGATAAGATAATCTGTTTCTTTATGTACAGGCCTTCGAAAGAAGGCCTCTTGTATTGTATAAGTTGTATAATTTGTTTAATGGGACTGTTTGATTTTCTGTTCAATAAGAAAAGATATGAAGGCGGTATCGTAGATCTGAAAGAGAGATACCGTGTTGATGAAAAGAGTGCATATGATGGTGTGCCGACGGTTTATTATGACATCCTGAAACACGACAGCGAAGAAAAGGTCGGAACGATAGATCTGAGGCTGACTGTGGAAGGGGATATGTACTACTATGGCCATATCGGTTACAACATCCAGCGCAGTCATAGAGGTCATCACTATGCCTATTATGCCTGTAAGGTCCTTTTTGATATCGCCAAGGATGAATTTGGCATGAAAGAGCTCATCATCACCTGTTCGCCGGAAAATATCGCTTCCTATAAAACTCTGAAAAAACTAGGAGGAGAACTGATCGAACTGAAAAAAGTACCAAAAGGTCATCCTTTATATACGTTAGGAGAGACAAGTAAGTATATTTTCCGCTATAAGATCTCTTTATAAGAGTGTATAATAGGTTCTGTTACTTATGATTGATTTATTTTTATTAGGAGTCGCATTGGCGATGGATTCCATGGCAGTTTCGATCGTCAATGGGATCAAGTATAAGAATTATGGTCCGAAGGAGACGATGATGGCATCGTTCTCTTTTGGTTTCTTCCAGGGTCTCATGCCTTTACTGGGATATCTGGTCTTTACGCCGTTCCTTCCTTACATTGAAAGATTCGATCACTGGATCGTATTGCTGGCGCTGTCGGCGATCGGCATCAATATGATCAGAGAATCTTTTGAAAAGGAAGAGATCGAAGAGAAGTCTTCACAATTTACTTACAAGATCCTGTTTGCGGAGTCGATCGCAACAGCCATCGATGCTTTAAGCTCAGGTATCGTCTTGCCGGAATTTCCGGTATCTCCTTTGATCTCATGCATCGTGATCTGTGTGATCACTTCGATCATCTGCATCATCGCTCATTCTTTAGGAAAGAAGATCGCCTTATTGTTGAAGGATAAAGCTACTCTCTGTGGTGGCATCATCCTGATCTTATTGGGTGTTAAGACGGTTTTGGAACATATGGGGATCCTGTAAAGGATCTTTTTTATTGAGCTATATCGATCGTACCGGTTATATCTATGCACTTTCTGAATACGTGGAAAAGCGTTTGACATTATTTGTGATTCCAAAATGATTTTGTCCAGTTTTTTAGGACTGAATAGTTCTTGTTAAACGATGCTTCTTTAACGGTGCATTTGAGTTGAATAAGTCATTCGAAGTACCGGTTAATATCAAGCTGACAATTTAATAGTTTCACG
>JAFYHT010000054.1 GCA_017539025.1 Erysipelotrichaceae bacterium | reverse complement strand
TCTCGTATCCAACTCTGTATGGATTGTGGGCGGCGACGGATGGGCATACGATATCGGCTACGGCGGACTAGATCATGTTATCGCCAACAACCTGAATGTCAATATTCTGGTTCTCGATACAGAAGTCTATTCCAACACCGGCGGTCAGTCATCCAAGTCTTCGCAGGCTGCTTCCATCGCTCAGTTCGCTGCTGGCGGTAAGGCAGTCGCCAAGAAGGACCTCGGTCAGATTGCCATGAGCTATGGGCATGTCTATGTTGCATCAGTATGTATGGGTGCCAACAGAATGCAGGCGATCAAGGCTCTGAAAGAAGCAGAAAGCTACAATGGTCCGTCTCTGATCATTGCATATTGCCCATGTGAACTGCACGGAATCAAGGGTGGTCTGTCAAAACAGCAGCTCGTTCAGAAGCAGGCTGTCGAGTGCGGTTATGTCACTCTGTACAGATACGATCCTCGTAACGAATCTCCTCTGACAATCGATTACAAGACTCCTGATTTCGACAAGTTCCAGGACTTCCTGATGGACGAAGCAAGATACAACAACCTTGTTAAGGTCAATCCGGAACAGGCTCAGGAATTATACGAAAAGGCAAAGAGCGACGCAAAGAGAAGATTTGCGAATCTCGAAGCTAGAGCGAAATAGTCAAGGAAAGCCGGTGTAAAAACCGGCTTTTTTCATGCCTTTTCTGTTCATAGATAATATCGCTTGCAATATCAAAGAAAAGTGATAAATTGATAATAACAGCTGACGGCGAAAGGAGAAGGGTCATGTTGAATCATAGAAATATGAATTGTTGTTGCATCTGTCATAACCCGGATAGTCGTCTGGTCTGTTTTGAGTTGTAACAGCGTATTATTTTTTGATCAGATCGTACTATCCGGGTTTCTTGTATCAAGACCCGGTTTTTATTTGCTGTCGGCAATAAAAAAGATCTAAGGAGAGAAATAATATGTCAAATATCAAAAACAACGCAACAGAACTGATTGGAAATACACCTTTGCTTGAACTATCTCATATAGAGAAAAAATATGATCTGAAAGCTAGACTGTTAGGAAAAATGGAATATCTGAATGCGACAGGTTCCATTAAGGATCGTATCGCTTTGGCAATGATCGAAGATGCAGAAGAAAAGGGGATCCTGAAAGAAGGTTCCGTGATCATTGAACCGACATCAGGAAATACCGGTATCGGTCTTGCTTCAGTAGGCACATCCAAAGGATATAAAGTCATCATCGTCATGCCTGAGACTTTTTCGATCGAAAGAAGGAAACTGATCAGAGCCTATGGAGCACAGATCGTTCTTTCTGATGGCAAAAAGGGAATGAATGGTGCGATCGCAAAGGCAAACGAACTGGCCGATGAAATCCCTGGTGCATTCATTCCTTCCCAATTTGAAAATCCCGTCAACTGGAAAGCACACTATGAAACGACAGGACCGGAGATCTGGAATGATACGGATGGTAAAGTGGATATCCTGGTAGCAGGTGTCGGTACAGGTGGGACGATCACCGGTACAGGAAAATATCTGAAAAAGATGAATCAAGATGTCAAGGTAGTTGCTGTAGAACCGGCTTCTTCACCTGTTCTTTCCGGTGGGAACGCAGGTCCTCATGCGATCCAGGGGATCGGAGCAGGCTTTGTTCCTAAAGTTTTGGATACTTCGATCTATGATGAGATCATCACTGTCAAAAACGAGGATGCAATTGAAACAGGCGCAATGTTTGGTAAAAACGAAGGCGTCCTGGTCGGGATATCAGCCGGTGCTGCTCTGTGGGCTGCAATTCAGCTTGCGAAACGCGAAGAAAATGTTGGCAAGAATATCGTTGTGATCCTTCCTGATTCCGGTGACAGATATCTTTCTACTGCACTGTTTGGAGAAGAATAATGGACAGTAGACAGATGGTCCTAAAACAGATCAGGAAAAACAACGAACTGATGGCGGATCGAGATGGCTTTCTGATAGATAAGGAAAAGATCAAAGGCATCACAAAGAAGATCATGATCCTCTTCTTCCCGGAATACTATAATCATTACGATGAAGGGGAAAGACTTCTTGATGAGATCACAGAAGATCTGAATAACGAGATCAAAAAGATCGATGTCAATTATCAGGAAATAACGGACAGTTTTATTCAACGGCTTCCTGAGGTTCAGAAGGTCATATATACGGATATCCAGGCGATCTATGACGGCGATCCTTCTGCGAAGACTTTCTCTGAGATCGTTCTGTCATTTCCGGGATTTTACGCAAGTTTTATGTACAGACTGGCGCATGAACTGTATGAACTGGATGTGCCGATCATTCCCCGCATCATTGCAGAATTTGCGCATCAGGAAACAGGGATCGATATCAATCCGGGTGCGAAGATCGGAAAGTACTTCTGCATTGACCATGGTACCGGGATCGTGATCGGTGAAACGGCAACAGTCGGTGATCATGTACGACTGTATCATGGTGTGACTCTTGGCGTCAGAAGTTTCCGCAAGGACAACGAAGGCCATCTTCTCAAGGGCGGCAAGAGGCATCCTGATGTCGGCAACAATGTCATCATCTATGCCAATGCGACAGTGCTTGGCGGAGATACTCTGATCGAAGACAACTCCGTCATACCGGCTGGTTCTTTGATATTGCAGACTCCGGAAAAATACAAGTAAGCAGTTTATCGTTTATACTGTAAGTATGGATCTTGAAGAATTCCTGAAGAAAGAAGCGAAGAAAGAAGTAACAGATTTCAAATATCCGATCAGAAAGATCAAGGCATATGAAACGTATGTGATGATCTTTCTTGATGATGAAAAGATACAGGTTTCCGATGATGATTATTTCACATACGGATTGAAAGATCTCAAAGGCCTTGATGGGTCTCTGTATGAGACACTGAAAGAACATGAGATCCTTTTAAAGGCCTATAGAGGCTGTTTAAGAAAGATTTCATCAAGGGATCAGACAGTGAAACAGATCGATGATTATCTCTATCAGAAGGGGATAAAAAGGCCTCAGAGAAAACCGATCATCGATAAGCTGATCTCATACGGATTACTGGATGATGAGAAGTATTGTATCTCTCATATCTCTTATCTGCAGAATTCTTCATTGTCAGTCAAACAGATCAGGGAGAAACTGAAGAAAGCAGGGATCAGTGATGAACTGATCGAAAAGCATCTAAAGAGCGATTATGAAAGTGAAAGCAACAAAGCATTGTCTCTGGCAAAGAAATACGAAAGAAGCATCAGGAATAAATCAGTCAATCAGAAAAAACAGAACATCCTGAATAAACTGGTATCGGCAGGTTTTTCTTACGAGATGTCTTTGAAGGCGATCGAGTCGCTGGTACTTGATGATGGAAATGAGTTAGAATTATTAAGGAAAGAGTATCTCAAAGCCCTGAAGAAGTATGAGAAGAAATACGAGGGGTATGATCTGAAACAGCATATCACTTCATATCTTATGGGAAAAGGCTTTGGATATGACGATATCAGAAAGATAACGGAGGAAGAAAATGGGTAAACAGGTAAAAGATTTTAAAGAAGGCGAAAGGATCAATACACAGTTACTGATCTCTCAGCTTGTCAGAGGAACGACGAATTCAGGTTCACCGTATCTTTCTCTGGTCTTGCAGGATTCCACCAAGTCTATCGAAGCAAAGCTCTGGGATGTCAAACCGGAACTGGAAAAGCAGCTTGAGGTCGGTAAGGTATATGAATTCGATATCGAAGTCATCAAATACAAAAACAACCTGCAGGCTAAGGTATTGAAAGTATTGCCGCTTCCGCAGGCTGATATCGATATGGAACTCTTTGTATTCAAATCACCTGTTGCCAAAGACGTCTTAAGGAACAACATCCAGGAAGGCATCTCGATGATCAACAACGAGAATATCGCCAAGATCGTTTCCGGTGCTTTGAATTTCTATTCCAATAATGTCTATGAGTATCCGGCTGCTGCCAAGATCCACCACAATTTCATCGGAGGTCTGGCAACACATACTTCCGGAATGATCAAGGTCGCTGCAGCGCTTTGTACGATCTATCCTGAGATCGATAGAGACTATCTGCTGGCAGGAGTGATCATCCATGACCTGGGCAAGATCGAAGAATTATCTTCTCCTGTGGTTACGGAATATACAAAAGAAGGAAAACTTCTCGGTCATATTTCGATCATGGATGCAAGGCTTTTACAGATCGGAAAAGACTTGGGTCTGGAGGAGAGCGAAGAACTGCTGATACTCAGACACATGGTTCTTTCTCACCATGGCCAGTTTGAATATGGATCCCCGGTCCGTCCGGAAACTCTGGAAGCGGAAATCCTCAATCTGGTTGACAATATCGATGCCAGAGTCAACACGATCTCCAAGGCTCTGGATGAGATTAAACAGGGAGAATTCACACCTAAGATATTTGCTTTGGATAACAGAGTTTTCTATAAGCACAAATCATGAAAAAAGGCTTGAAATAAGCCTTTTTTTATTGTATTATTGTATAGCTGTGGAAGGAGAGCAATTACTCCGCTAGAAACCACGAGCCAAAAGGAGGAAATTATGGCAAAGAAAGTTGCAAAGGTCTGCAAGCTGAACTTCATGGCTGGCCAGGCAAAACCGGGTCCGGCTCTTGCTTCTGCTGGTATCAACATGCCGCAGTTCTGCTCACAGTTCAATGACCAGACAAAAGACAGAATGGGCGATATCGTCCCTGTCATCATCACTGCTTATGAAGACAAATCATTTGATTTCGTCCTCAAGACTACTCCGGCTGCTTTTCTGTTAAAGAAGGCCGCAGGTGTTGCGAAGGCTTCAGGCACTCCGAATAGTGTCAAGGCTGGTAAGATCACGACTGCTCAGTTAAGAGAAATCGCTGAGTACAAGATGCCGGATCTCAACGCAAATGACGTTGAGGCTGCAATGAGGATCATTGCCGGTACTGCTAGAAACATGGGAATCGAGGTTGTAGACTAATGAAACGTTCAAAAGCATACAATAACGCGAAGGCCATGGTAGATGGCAACAAGAAATATTCACCGCTTGAGGCATGTGAACTCGCTAAGAAGACCACTTTAGTTAAGTATGACGCTACGATCAGAGCTTCATTCAAGCTCAATGTCGACCCGCGTCAGGCTGATCAGCAGATCAGAGGTGCGATCGTTCTTCCGAACGGTACAGGCAGATCACAGAAAGTATTAGTTGTCACTCAGGGCGCTAATATGGAAGTCGCAAAGAATGCAGGCGCTGACTATGTCGGTGACAAGGAAATCCTGGAAAAGGTCAAAGGCGGATGGTTCGATTACGATGTCATCGTCGCTACTCCTGATATGATGGGTGAACTCGGTAAGTTAGGTAAGATCTTAGGTCCTAAGGGCTTAATGCCGAACCCAAAGACCGGTACAGTCACTCCGAATATTGCCAATGCGATCGACGAGATCAAAAAAGGTAAGGTCACTTACCGTGTCGACAAAGAAGGTAACATCAACTGTCTGATCGGTAAATCATCATTCGATACCGAAAAGCTGGCTGAAAACTTCGCTACTCTGCTTGGTGTCATCATCAAGGCAAGACCTGCTGCTGTCAAGGGCAATTACATTCAGAATTGCACGATTTCCAGCAACATGGGTCCTGGTATCAAAGTAGATACGACTTTATAAGGAAAATAAGAGGTTTAGGCCTCTTTTCCTTTTGTCTTGTGTTATAATTTGAACAGTACGTAAAGAAGAGCAGTATCTGAGGCTGCTGTCAAAGAGAATGGATCATAATGGTGGAAGATCCTGACAGTCAATCAGTGAATTCACTTCTCAGTTGGACCAATACTCCACGTTTCATCCGCGTTAAGGATAAGAGTGAGAAATAAGGTGGTACCGCGCAATTGCGCCCTTGAGCCACCTTTTTTGTATTTTCAGGAGGATTTGAAATGTTAGATCTGGAAGCTTTAAAAAACGAAGCGTTGAAAGCGATCGCTGAGTCCGACAGCAAGCAGCTGGAAGAACTCAGGATCGAGTATCTTTCCAAGAAGGGTAAGATACAGTCTCTGATGGCACAGATGAGAGACCTGTCGCCGGAAGAAAAGCCGAAATTCGGTCAGATGGTTAACGATCTGAAGAATTCTGTATCGGCTGCGATGGATGAAAAGAAGAAGCAGCTGGAAGAAATGCAGCTGAATGAAAAACTGGCCAGTGAAAAACTGGACATCACTTTGGATGCCTATAATCCGAAGATGGGAACTCTTCATCCTCTGACTCTGGTACAGAAAGAGATCGAAGATGTCTTCATCGGTATGGGATACAATGTCGCAGAAGGACCGGAACTGGAAAGCGATCTCTATAACTTTACAAAGGCCAACACTCCGGAAGGCCATCCGGCAAGAGATATGCAGGATACTTTCTATGTTGATGCAAGCCATCTGCTGAGATCACAGACGACAGCGATCCAGATGAGAGTCCTGGAATCGGAAGCAAATCATCTGCCGATCAAGGTCATCTGCCCTGGTAAGGTCTACAGAAGAGATGATGATGACGCAACCCATTCTCATCAGTTTACACAATGCGAAGGCCTTGTCATCGGTGAAAATATCACAGTCGCCGATCTCAAGGGAACACTCGAACTGATGATCAGGGAGATGTTCTCAAAAGACGCAAAGATCAGGTTCAGACCTTCCTATTTCCCATTCACTGAGCCTTCGTTTGAAGTTGATATGACATGTCATATCTGCCATGGCAAAGGCTGTCCTACCTGCAAGGGAACCGGCTGGATCGAGATCTTAGGATCCGGCATGGTCCATCCGAATGTACTGGAGATGGCAGGCATCGATTCCAAGAAATACACCGGTTTTGCGTTTGGTGTCGGAATCGAAAGAGTTGCGATGCTGAAATACGGCATCACGGATATCAGAGACCTGTATACCAACGATATCCGTTTCCTTGACGGGTTCAAGAGATAAGGAGGAAAGATCATGAAATTAAGTTTAAACTGGTTAAGTGATTTCATTGATATATCAGATCTGAGTGTTGATCAGATCGTCGATCAGATGGTCAAATGCGGTTTCGAAGTTGAAGGGATCGAAAAGCTTTCTTCCGGAACCAATCTGGTCGTAGGTAAAGTGATCGAATGTTTCGATCATCCTGATTCAGATCATCTACATGTCACCAAGACCGATATTGGAAGTGAAGTACTCAATATCGTCTGTGGTGCACCAAACTGCAGAGAAGGATTGAAAGTCATCGTTGCCAAAGCAGGTGCTCAACTTCCTGGCGGTGAGATCAAGAAGGGTGTCATCAGAGGCGTTGAAAGTAACGGTATGTTATGTTCTTTGAAGGAACTTGGTGTTGATGAAGCTTTGCTTCCGGAAGATTCCGCAAGCCACAACGGTATTGAAGAACTGGATGATCGCTTTGAAGTAGGCGATACCGATATCTTAAAGAAACTGGGTTATGATGATACGATCCTTGATGTATCGATCTATGCCAACAGACCGGATTGTCTGTCCATGTATGCGATGGCATATGAGATGGGTGCGATCTTAGACAGAAAAGTGAAGCTTCCTGATTTTGAAGGAAAGGCTGATGTCGGAAGGAAATCCGATTTCATCCTGACTTCCGTTTCTGAAAACTGTCCACACTTCCTGGCAAAGGTCGTCAACAGTGTAACGATCAAGGAATCTCCTGATTGGATGAAACAACATTTGCGTGCCAATGGCGTCAAATGCATCAACAACCTGGTCGATATCTCCAACTATGTCATGTTGGAAACAGGCCAGCCTTTGCATTTCTATGATCTCAGAAGCAATCCTGCCAAAGAGATCACGGTCAGAGATGACTATGAAGGTACTTATACCGCACTTGATGGTATCGAATACCAGATCCAGAAGGGTGATCTGATGATCACATCTGAAGGGAAACCGATCGGTATTGCCGGTATCATGGGTGGTGACAATACGAAGATCCTGGATGATACGAGCTCTCTGATCATTGAAGCAGCTTTATTCGACCATGCCCAGATCAGACGTACTTCCAATCGATTGGGTCTGCAGACAGAGGCTGCCGCAAGATTCGCTAAAGGTCTTGAGCCTCTTGCACAGCATAAGGCAGTCGATCGTGCAGTACAGCTTCTGATCGAACTGGCTGATGCCAAGGATCTGGAAGAGACTGTTGAATATGGCAAGGTTGATTATGAAGAATATGAGATCAGCGAGTCTTTAAGCCACCTCAATGCTTTGATCGGCAAGGAATATACGATGGATGAAGCCGTCGATGTCATGAGAAGACTTGGCTTTGAATACAGAGTGGAAGGGGATGATTTCATCACGAAGATCCCTTCACATCGTGCTTCCGATCTCAAGATCAGAGAAGACATCGATGAAGAGATCGTCAGACTGACTGATTTCGATGATCTGACTTCAACTCTGCCTCTGATGCCTCAGACTGTAGGCAAGCTCACGAACATTCAGAATATCAGACGTGTGATCAGAGACATCTTAAGCAAGCAGGGTTTCTATGATACCGTCAACTATACACTGGTCAACCAGAAGTATATCGATGAAGCGTTACTTCCTTCAGGCGATGCAGTAGAGATGATCTCTCCGCTTTCCGATGCAAGAAGATATATCAGAACTTCTCTGATGAATTCCTTGCTGGAAACATTGTCTTACAATCTGGATCACTACAACGAGAATGTTTCACTCTACGAGATCTCCAAGATCTATTCTTCCAAAGGGGAAGAAGAAAGACTCGGTATCATCATGGAAGGCAGTCTCATTGAGGATAAAGTCATGCATCTGAATGTCAAGGCAGACTTCTATGTCATGAAGGGTCTTGTGAAACAGATCCTGGCAGCTTTGGGTTTTGAGATGGGAAGAGTCAGCATTAAAGAAAACGATCTGGATACCAAGCATTTCCATCCATATCAGTCAGCTGTCCTGATGATGGACAATCAGGTTTTGGGTATTTTCGGTAAACTGCATCCGGCTTACCTGAAGACTTTAAAACTGAACGATGTTTATTATTGTGAGATGATCCTGGATCATCTGGCTGAATCAAATCCGGCAAAGGTGAAAGCACCTGTTGTCAGCAAGTATCCGTCAGTATCAAGAGATATCTCTCTGATGCTGAAAGAAGACATCAGAGTAGGCGATCTGATCGCTGCGATCAAGAAGATCGGCGGTCATCTTGTCAAGAAGGCGGAAGTCTTTGATGTCTATCAGGGCGAACATATCGATGCAGGCTACAAGTCCGTTTCGCTCAATATCGTCTATGAAGACAAGGAGAAAACGCTCAAGACAGAAGATGTCAATGATGTTCATGACAGAGTCGTTGCAGATCTGATCTCACGTTTTGAGGCAAAACAGCGTTAAAATAAAATCAGAGAGGTGTCATAATTATGATCTATACCTGTACGACAAATCCTTCACTGGACTATTATGTTACGATCCCTCAGCTGGAAATGGGAAGCAATAACAGAAGCGATCTGGAAATGTATGAAGCCGGCGGTAAAGGCGTCAATGTTTCCATCGTTCTGAACAATTTCCGTATCCCGTCTGTTTGTATGGGATTCTTAGGCGGTTTTACGAAAGACTTCTATCTGACTTTTATCGCCAAGTATCCGAATATCCAGCCTTTGTTTACAACGATCGCTGATCATACCAGGATCAATGTCAAGATCATGGACAGTGAATATGAGACCAGCATCAATGCGAAAGGTCCACATATCACAGACCAGGAATTCAATCGTTTCCGTTCAAGAGCCAACAGTGTCTATACGGATGATATCTTCGTCCTGTCGGGCAATATCGAAGAAGAGATCAAGGACAGGATCATCGATCTTGTTCATGAGCTATGTGCCGATGGCGTAAAGGTCGTTCTTGATACGGATAAGGAGATCCTTGACAGATGTCTGGATGCTGATCTTTTTGCGGTAAAACTGAATGACAGGAATCTGGAAGGTGACCTGTTTGAAACCGCAAAAGAATATCTGGAGAAGAAAGTAGATGTTATCCTTTACAGTGCTCCGCACAAACATTCCTATGTCTTTACCAATGAACAGACTCTGATGTGTGAGAATCTGGATGATTCTCTAGTCAATGTAACAGGGTCTGCCGATTCGATGGTGGCGGGATTCCTTTATGGAACCATTCGTGGCGCTGATACAACAGAATCCTTCAAATATGCCAATGCGGCATCACTGGCGACCAGCTTGTCCAACGACCTTGGTTCCAAGGAAAAGATCGAGGAATTATACGATACGATCGAGGTCAAAGAACTCTGATGAAGAAATTTCTGATCATCCTTCTTATGATCGCGCTATGTGCTTGTACGAAGAAGGAAGAATTACCTATACCGGAATATCCTTATGAGATCGTTTCGGACAGGGTAGATATGTCTGAATATGAAGGAGTCACTTCGACCAATCACAATTTCAGACTGATCAAGGTCTCTGAACTGTTCAATACGATCGATCAGTCATCTTCCGGGATATTCTATCTGGGCAGAACAAACTGCGGATGTTGTCAGAGAGTCTGCCGTTATCTCAATGAGGTCGCAAAAGAACTTGATGTGACGATCTATTACATCGATGTATACAATCCGGAAGAAGATCTGACTGAGGACAGGGAATTGCAGGATAAGTTGCGCGAATATCTCTTTGAGATCTTGGGAACAGATGACGAGGGAAACAAGACGCTTCTGACACCGCAGGTATTTTCTGTCGTGAATGGCAAGTTCTATGGTTCTCAGATCTGTTTCGATGATTATCAGCTGGATCCGACACCTACAGATACACAGATCGAAAAATTCAAAGATTCCTATCGAAAGTTAATGAAACCGTTTATTCAATAAACGGTTTCATTTATCATATTTGAGATATTTAAGTCAAGACTGGTAATGCGCATATTTTCTATATATAATGAAATTGCCTAATGGGATACAATGAAATTCCTACATGATATTTACGGACTGTCGATTGTTAGCATCTGGTGTTGAAGACCTAAAACAGGGATCCTAAAGGCTGCTATAGACGGACCACCTTTTGAGAAAAGGGAAATTTCTCAACCCGTTAGGTCTTATTAGACAAATAGATTCTTTTTGAGTAGAATTTATTTAGTAAGGACGGTGTTATTATGGATTTTTGGATGTCAATCGTATACTTTGTGATCGGTGGTGCAGTTGGTGCTGCTGTTTCTTATTTCCTGACGAGAAAAGCTTTCGAAAAACAGTTGAAGGAAAATCCTCCGATCAACGAAAAGATGATCCGTGCGATGTATGCACAGATGGGCAGAAAACCTTCTGAGGC
>JAFYHT010000053.1 GCA_017539025.1 Erysipelotrichaceae bacterium | reverse complement strand
TGGAGCAGGTGATGGGAATCGAACCCACGTAGTCAGCTTGGAGGGCTGAAGTTCTACCATTGAACTACACCTGCATTCAGTGGTGACTCGACCGGGAATCGAACCCGGGACCCTCTGATTAAAAGTCAGATGCTCTACCGCCTGAGCTACCGAGTCATGATCTTGGCTGGGATGGCTGGGATCGAACCAGCGAAATGACAGAGTCAAAGTCTGTTGCCTTACCACTTGGCTACATCCCAAAGTGGTGGAGAGGGGCAGATTCGAACTGTCGAACTCGTAGAGAGCTGATTTACAGTCAGCCGCGTTTAGCCACTTCGCTACCTCTCCACAGGCTATTAACTACGTCCAACCTTTTATTGAACGCTTACAAATAATATCACAAAAACAGGCTTTATGCAATAGGAAGAATCGCAGGAAAGTGCAGAAATAAAAAGAATGAGCTCTCGCTCATTCGATTTTCTGTAGATTCAGATAGAGGTCTTCTCTTGTTTTGGATGCGACCTTGTTTGCTTTCCTGAATGCTTTAACACATTCATGTGGTTCGTAGTGATTGCTGTTTTCTGTCATCAGACAAGCCAGAGTCTGCAGGCAGGTGAGTTTATATAATACGGAAGTGTATTTGCATGTGTGATCAGAAGTTGAGAATCTGTGATCTTCATCGATCCTTTCAGAATCAGTGATCACAAACACTTTCTCTGTGATGTCTCTTAAGGCATCGGCAATATCCAGCATCCTTTCGCTTGAAGGATCATCGCCATTGTCTGCGATCAGGATGAGGTCTTCCGGTCTGGACGGATAGATCGGTCCGTGCAGGAATTCTTCAGCTTCATATGCCATCGCGCTGATACATGAAGTTTCCGCAACTTTTAATGCTCCTTCGACGACGATGCCGTATTGCGGTCCGCTCGATAGAAGGATGACTCTGGAAGGATCCGTGAAGTCTTCTTTCTTCCTGTTGAAGAGTTCTATCGTTTTTTCCAGCATTTCCGGTTGGATCGTCTGAGTTTTTCTCAGCTGTGTTTTGGCATGATCGTATTTCTCATCCGTGATCTTTCCGGTTTTTCTGGCGAGTTCCAAGGCAAAGCACATCAGGAAACAAGTCAGAGAAGAAACGCCGACGGTGACAAAGCCGACTTTTTCTTCGCCGACCTGCCAGTTGACGGTCAGATCAGCGATGTCTCTGGCATCGCAATCATCTCTTCCTACCAGACAAGAAGTGAATTTTCCCTTTTCTTTGAGTGCTTTTAATGCATCCAGAGTATTGGTGGAACATCCGGATTGTGATACGGCGATAAACAGCTGATCGCCGATATAGTTGAGTTCGTGATTTACGAAAGTGAACGGAGTCTGAAGGATCATCTCAGTGCCCAGGATGTGCCTGATGAATGGTTTTGCGATCAGAGATCCGTTATAGGAAGAGCCGGATGCGATCAGGTAGAGACCATCGCATTTCTGTTCCAGATAGGCATCTACAAGGGCTTTTGTGTATTCTTCGCTGTGGTCGATGATGTTCAATAATACGTCAGGTGTTTCCCGGATGTAGTCTAACATTGTTTTTTCCATACGTTTTCTCCTTGATCAGTTATGAAATATATATGATTATTTGTGTTATTGTAACGAATGTTCCTATATCACTATTATATATGAGGATCGCAAAATCAGTTCAATGCATATCAATGCTTTGATGCTATAATGGGGTATATGGGTTTTGAAGTTGAAACAGTGAAATTTGAGGGTCCGCTGGATTTGATGTTGCATTTGATCCATGAACAGCAGCTGGATATTTTTGATCTGGACATGGATGTGCTTTGTGAACAGTACATCAATTATCTGCACACCATGGAAGAGTTACATCTGGAGGTGGAAAGCGAATATCTGGTTGAGCTGGCAACTCTGGTGGAATACAAATCGAAGAAACTGCTTCCGAAGAAGCCGGATGAAGAAGATGAGGATCTTGAAGATCCGAAGGATAAACTCGTCAGAAGATTATTGGAATACCAGAAATTCAAGGAAGTCTCCAAAACACTGTATGATTCTTTCGTGGAAAGACAGGATCAGCTTTCCAAACCGGTTTCTTTCGATGAGGTCGTAAAACTGGCAAGCGAAACAGACCAGAAGGTGGAAGGAGATCCATATGATCTGCTTAAGGCCATGAACAAGGTCTTAAGGAGATTACAGCTTTCAAGACCGTTAGATATCAAGTTTACGCAGAAGGAACTGTCTCCTGAAGACAGGATCTTACAGATCAAGGCGAGATTGAAGGACTTACCGGAAACATTCAGCTTCGACACAATGATCGAAGACTGTGACAATATCCATGAATACGTGATCACTTTCATCGCTATCCTGGAGATGGCAAAGGATCACTATCTGACTTTTACGGTAGATGAAAAAGAGAACATCTGGTTCTCACGAGGCAGCAATCATGACTGAAGTATTTGAAGAAGTATTGGAAGAAGAAATAAACGAAGAAGATAAGAGTGAAGAAGTTCAAGAACCTGTTGAAGAAAAACAGGAAGACATCTTTTCTCATGGAGATAATGTAGAAGGTCCGGGCAATGTCGAGGCAATCGTTGAAGGGCTTCTCTATATCGTCGGTGAAGATGGCGCCAAGCTGGAACAGCTGGCAGTAGCCATCGATAAATCACTGGAAGACACCAGGATCATCCTGGAGAACATCCAGAAGAAGTATGCGAGTGAACTGTTTGGCATCGAACTGGTTGCCTATGGTTCTGTCTACAAGTTCATTTCCAAGAAGGAAGTCTATCCTTATGCGCAGATCCTGTTTGGTGAAGCTAAGCAGAACACTTTATCTCAGGCTGCACTAGAAACACTGGCGATCATCGCCTACAAACAGCCGATCACCAGAGTAGAGATCGAAGAACTCAGGGGTGTCTCTGCCGAGGTCATGTTGAGGAAACTGCAGGCAAGGAACCTGATCAGGGAGGCCGGCAGATCGGAGGCAGTTGGCAGGCCGATCTTATACGAAGTCACTGAAGAGTTCATGGATTCGTTCAAGCTTTATACTTTGAACGAACTGCCTGATCTTCCGGAATATAATAAGGAAGAAGAAAACGACAATCTGTTTGAGTAAACGAAAAGAGGAGTGATCCTCTTTTTACATGAAGTCTTCTTCGTTGAGTACAGGGATGCCTTTTTCAAGACAATACCTTGTGAACAGACCGCTTCCTTTGATCGTTTTCCCTGTAAAGAAACCATCATAGATCTCTCTGACACCGCAGGAAGGGGATTTCTCTTTCAGGATGAGAATGTCACAGTCTTTGATCTGTTCAAAGGCTGATACACATCCCTGATACAGCTGTTGTGTTAAGTCTGTTTTATCTTTCGTCAGAACTCTGTCATTTAGGATTTCGATCGATTCTCTTGGAATAGGAAAGCCTGCGCACAGTTCCGGGCAGATCGGGATCAGTTCGTTTCCTTCCAGCGCTTTTAAAAGTTCTTCGTTTTTCTTGTCTGCGCCGTCGTATCTGCATTTATGTCCGTACAGACAGGCTGAAATGCCAATTTTCATAATACAAGTATATCTTATGTTAGAATAATTAGCGGAGGTAAATGAAAATGTCAGAATGTACACATGACTGCAGCAGCTGCGGACAGGATTGTGCTTCCAGAGCACCGGAGCCTGTCGTTCCTACTGCAGATACAAAAATAAAAAAGATCATCGGCGTCCTTTCCGGCAAAGGCGGAGTAGGCAAATCGATGGTTTCTTCTCTGTTGGCGGTTGAACTTGCCGAGCAGGGCTACAGTGTTGGTATCATGGATGCAGATATCACTGGACCTAGCATTCCGAAGATGTTTGGTTTGAACCAGCAGCTCTATGGCGATGAAGAGGGGATCTTCCCGGCTGTTTCTACACTGGGGATCAAGGTCGTTTCCATCAATATGATGCTGGAAAACGAGGATGATGCCGTCTTATGGAGAGGACCTATCCTGGGCGGTCTGATCAAGCAGTTCTATACAGAGGTTCACTGGGGTGAACTCGATTATCTGCTGATCGACATGCCTCCCGGAACTTCCGATGTCGCGATCTCTGTCATTCAGCAGATCCCGGTCGACCAGTTCATCATGGTGACGACACCTTCCAAACTGGTTTCCATGGTCGTCGGCAAGGCGATCAACATGGCTAAGACTGTCAACAAGCCGATCGCCGGTCTGATCGAAAACATGGCTTATATCAAATGTGATGAATGTGGTCATGAGATCAACATCTTCAGAAAAGACGAAACGAAGGCGACAGCTGAAAAATATGGACTGGAGATCCTGGCAAAACTGCCGATGGATCCTGAACTGGCAAACGATGCCGACGAAGGAAAGATCGAGTCCTATAACAAGGGTCTCTTAAAAGAAGCAATCGAAAAGATCAAGTAAGGCAATGCCTTACTTTTTTTGACTTTCAATTATATATGGGATACAATCGCTGTTATGAGTGAAAAAAGAGAAAGCACGATCGGAAGAGAATTCACGCTTTCACAGCTCTTTGCGTTTGTCGCACCGGCTGTGTTTACAAGGCTGTTCGTATCCTTGCTTTCGACACTGGATGATTCACTGTTCGTATCGCGTTATCTGGGACAGAATGCTTTGGCCGCTTTTTCTGTTGCGATGCCGTGGTTCATGCTGGTGGATGCCATCGGTATGATCGGAACTTCTGTTTCTGTCGTCTGTTCGATCAAGATGGGCGAGAAGAAACTGGAAGAAGCCAAGAGTGATTTCACGACGATGGTGCTGGTCACTTTTGTGATGGGTATCGGAATGTCTCTGATCATGGTGTTCTTCATGGAACCGATCTTAAGGATGCTTGGCGAAACGGATCTTCTGATGCCTTATGCCAAGAGTTTCTTCTCAGTATCGAGATATTATATCCCATTATTCTTGGTGAACTACATTTTCGGTTCTTTCTATGTCATTGCCGGAAAGCCGAAGTGTTCGATGTACGCTCAGGTCATCAATATCGGCTGTCAGTTCTTCTTTGACTGGCTGTTTATCGTAAAGTTGCAGACCGGGATCGTCGGTGCTGCCTATGCCAATCTGATCGGTTCTTCGGCAGTCACTTTGTTTGCTTTGATCTTCTACAGCAATCCCAAGAGGGAGATCTGTTTCGTCAAGCCTGAATCGAAAGTGTTGCCTTTGTTGTCTAAGGTATTCAAGTATGGCAGGATGCAGGCGATCACTTCTCTGTCTCTATCTTTGAGCAGTTACATCTCCAATACCGTCCATCTTTCGATCGGCGGCGAGGAGGTCGTTGCAGCTTATACGATCGTTTCCAATGTCGTATTCATGTTCATGAATTCGTTCTTCGGAATGATCGGTTCAACTTCCCCGATCGCAAGTTATGCTTTTGGTGAAAAGAATCCGAAGAAACTGGTCAGGATCATGAAACAGACGATCGTTCTGATGACTGGGTTGATGGTGTTCATCATCACACTGATCATATCGATGAAGAATGTCGTTTTATTCCTCTATCTGACAGATACCAGTTCCGAATTGGTGAAATCAATGGTATCGATCGGATTATCGATCTATCCGTTGGCTCTGATCTTCTTTGCATATAACGTCTATGTGCAAGAGATATTGAATGTACTTGGAAATCACAGGACTTCTCTTTTCCTTTCCATATTAGAGAATATCGTATTCCAGAATATTGCCGTGATCATGCTTCCAAGACTGTTTGGAATTAAAGCGGTCTGGTTTTCCTTCATCGTTTCCGAGACTCTGACTTTCTTATTTACGATCTACTTCGTATACAGATATAAGGATGTATATGGTTATGGCAAGGATGGAATTGCGACGTTTGTGAATCGATAAAGATGTATATGAATGAAAAGTGCTGCCCGTGGGCAGCACTTTTTTAGATTTCATTGCGATTTCTTTTTATGATGTAGACATCCAGGACATGATTGAAGAACATGAATGACAGCTGATCGGCATTTACGACATCTCCCATCTGTGCAGAATCAGCCGATGGAAGAAGGACAGTCAGGTCAGCATATTTTCTCAGCTTGTGTTTGCTGTTCATCGTGATAAGGATGATGTATGGTTTCTTTTCGCTTTCTGTAATCTTTGACAGCCAGTCTTTGTAGAATTCGCTGCGGCGTGTCGAATAGATGACAAGTACATTGTCATCTTCGATCACATAAGGAAGGGCATCGTTCGGAAGGACTCTGGATGAATAGGGAGCACTGATGTTTAAAATACAGTTCATGTGCTCGGCAGGGATCCTGGAGAGATTATAACCGGTGAGAGAAATATTCCTATGGGATTCAAAGGCAGAATAGATCTTTTCAAGAATGTCGTTTGTGAGAGCTTTCTCGACTTCGATCAGTGTTTCTCCGTATATTTCAGCACTGCTCTTTTTTTCTCTTTTTTTGTCTTTGTCCTGGAGATCAAGTGAGAGCTGATAACGGAATTCATTCAGATTGGAAAAACCGAGTTTCTGGATAAAACGGGTGATCGATGCGTGAGAAACGCCGGTATATGCCGAGATCGCAGCCAGCTGACTGTTGACGAAATCATCCGGGTATTTACATAAATATGTATAAATCGCTTTATCGTTCTTGGTGAATTCCTTTTTGTTTCTTTCCATCAATTCAAATATGCTCATGGATTTAGTAGTCATGTTTGGCCCTCAAAATTGCTTTCTGTAATCATTATATACCAAAAGTAATATCAAAAAAATGAAAATTCGCACAAAAAATGATAATAAGATATTGAAAATCCGCACAAAATGAGTATATAATGTAACCGTTAACAGAGATGGGCGTATTTCTGCAGGAAGAGAGATATGACTGATCTGAAACATAAGGGGCGACAAGATCGCCGTACTCGAAAAGAGGGGAAAGGAAATACTATGAATAAAATCATGGAAAAACTGGAAGGACCATTAACAAAACTGGCTTCCAAATTTGCTCAGAATTCTATTATCAACATCATTAGTGGTGCCTTCATGATGACTCTTCCGATCACCATGGTCGGTGGTTTTATCGCTTTGATCAGAGGACTTGAGGTCGCTCCTTACCAGGCATTCCTTGCTAGTACTGGTTTATACAACCACTTAGGTACGATCTATCAGTTCACTACAAGCTTCTTCGCTGTATACGTTGCTTTCGCTATCGCTTATACATACTGCAACCGTTACAACATGAAAGCTTCTGCGATCCCTGCAGGTCTGACTGCAATCATGAGCTTCTTCGTTGCTACTCCGTATACTCTTCCTGAATCATTATGGGGTTCTGCAACATTGGATACTTCATGGCACGGTGCTTCAGGTCTGTTCTCCGCAATGGTTATCGGTTTCATCGTAGGCTCCATCTACAAGTTCTGCAAGGACAAGAACATTGCTATCAAGCTGCCTGAACAGGTACCTCCTGCAATCGCTGCTCAGTTCACTGCAATCCTTCCGACTGCATTCGCTGGCTTATTCTTCATGGTCGTTGCATGGTTATTCGAAGGTACATCATTCGGAAGCATCCACAACGCTATTTACACGATCTTAAGAGCTCCGTTAGGTTTCTTAGGCGCGAACATCTTCGGTCAGACAGTATTAGCTCTGTTCTGTGGTTGCTTATGGTTCCTTGGTATCCATGGCGGTATGACAGTTATCCCGATGATCATGATGCTCTTCACAGGCTTACAGATGGAAAACCAGATGGCTTACTCAGCTGGCCAGCCTCTTCCAAACTGGATCACAGGTTCTTGTCTGTCATTATCTTCAGGTTCTCTGTGTGTTGTTATCTGCTGCTTACTGTTTGCTAAGTCTGAGCAGATCAAGGCGATCGCAAAGGCTGCTCTGATTCCGTCTTTATTCGGTGTTGATGAGCCGGCTTACTTCGGTTTACCGATGATCCTGAACCCGCTGTTCTTCTTACCGTGGGTACTGTTCCAGAACCTGCTGACGAACTTAGGTACATATCTCTTACAGGCGATCGGTGTCTTAGGCTACTACAGAGGCGTCAACATCGGTTCATTCGTTCCGTTCTTTGTATCGAACCTTGTCGGATACGGTATTCCGGGTCTGATCTGGGGCTTCGTACTGTTCGCGATCGATATGGTCCTGACTCTTCCGTTCGTACTGACTTACGACAAGCAGTTACTTGCTGAAGAACAGGCTGCAGCTGAAAACAAATAATCAGAACCAGAAATAAGAAGTGGATGGAAGCTTTTCCACTCCACTTCTTTCTTAGAAAGAGAGAAAACTATGAAACTTTTAATACAGTCCGATGACTATGGTATTACAAAAGCGCAGGCTCATGGAGCCATCGAAGGCATTAAGAACGGCTTGATCCGCAATACCGGATTCTTCGCAAATATGCCTTGGGCTGAAGAAGTCGTTGAATGGATCAGACCTTATCTGGATCAGATCGCATTCGGTATCGACCTCAACGCTTCCACAGGTCCTTCTGTATTGGGTTATGACAAGGTTCCTGGCTTGTGCCACGAAGATGGTTCATTCCTCACCAGCAAGGAGAATAGAGCCCTTGATACTGAGGAAAACAACTTCGACCATGTCAACTATGATGAGATCTATGCGGAATTTGATGCACAGATCCAGAAACATCTGGCTTTGGTTGGAAAACTTCCTGATTACATCCATGGCCATGCCTATGGTACGGCAACGACGAATCGTGCCTATGTCGAACTGGCTAAGAAGTATGATCGTCCTTTGTCTACAGCGATGATGGAAAAGTTCTTCCTGGCTCCGGATGAGAATCCGTTCTCTCTGATGGGCTGGTATATCAATCCTCCGACACTGGAGAATCAGGCAAAATCAAGCCTCAAGAATCATATTCTGGAAAACGGAAACAGCTGGCTGAACAGAGAATATCGTTCCATCGTCTGCCATTGCGGCTATGTGGACAGAGAACTCATGGATCTTTCCAGCTATAATATCTATCGTCTCAATGACCTCGATGCTTTATTGTCACAAGAAGTCAAAGACTGGGTCAGAGACAACAATGTTGAATTGATCACTTATAATGATCTGGATTGGAGATAAAAAATGGTAATTATCGGTGCTACTCATTTAGATTCTGTTGTCAAGAAGTTTGACGGACAGACAATCGAAGGTATTACTTACAAGCTTGAAAGCAGAGAAAAGCTGCAGTGCACTTTCTCTTATGACTGCGATGATGATGATAAGGTCCTGGCAGTTACTAAGAAAGCATTGAAGACAGATCCTGAATTTGCGGTCATGTATACCAGAGTGCAGATCAAGGACAGATTATATTAATCGATAGATAAAAGAGAATTGGAGCGGATGCGATATGGAACTGATACTGATAATCTTGATCAACTTATTCAATGGTCTGGGCTCATTCATGATCAATCCTGTCACATCCGCTTATTTTGTCGACAGAGGACTGGCGTTTCAATATACCGGTCTTTTTTCTTCGATCATGTCCTATGTTTCATTGGCATTCAGACCGTTTTCGGGTTCTTTCTCCGACAGCTTCAATCAGAAAAAGCTGATGCTTTATTCCTATATGGGAATGGCTGCATGCATGTTCCTGTATGTGGTATCAGCTGATTATCGGATGTCTCTTGTCATCAGGATCTGTCATGGGATCGCTTTTGCGATCTCAACAACAGTATCTCTGGCTTTTGCTTCCTCGTTCATTCCGGAAGATAAGATGGCACAGTCGATGGGTGTCATCTCAATGGGAAATATGCTTGGACAGATGTTTGGTCCGCAGCTTGGAAGCATGGTTGCCGACGGCTTTGGGATAGACATGGTCTTCATCTGCGCAGGATTACTGAATCTCATCGTCTTGATCCTTATATGCATCCTTCCATATAAGAATAAAGATGATCACGAGAGAAAGAAACTGACTTTCTCGATCAGGAATCTCATTGCCAGACAGTTACTGGTATATATGCTGCTGGTATTCATACTGTCTTACGGAAACGGTACTTTATCTTACTATCTGAAATCCTATGGAGACTATAAAGGGATCACCAATATCTCTTTGTTCTACACAGTTTCTTCTGTGGTCTTGCTGATCTTCAAGCCGATCCTGGGAAAGGTCCAGGATCAGAAAGGCGTTCAATACATCCTGTATCCGGGTTATGTCATCACGGCTTTATCGATGTTGCTGATCGCAAATGCACATTCCTTATTGCCTGTTCTGATCGCTGCTGCTTTGAAGGGGATCGGTCAGGGCTGTTCTTCGGCAGCCATACAGGCTGAGGGGATCAGGATATTGGGCAAGAAACAGAGTGGTGTTGCGGTATCTACGATCTATCTGGGTATGGATATTGGCAATGCGATCGGTCCGACTCTGTCGGGTTATCAGATCTCAAAGATGGGTTATGAAACGATGTTATATACAAATGCGGTATTGCTGATGATCGGTTTTGTGATCTTCCATTTCTATTACCGCAGTCAGAAAAAACAAAGGAGTGTTTAGTTATGGCGTTAGTCAGATTGAATCATTTAAGCATGAAACTCAATGGGAATGTTGAAGTAGGTATCATATTGCCGGATGTTCCGTTTTTTTTCGATCCGAAGAAGTTCTATGAAAGCGGAAAGAAATATAAGGTCTTATGGCTCTTACATGGAACCTTTGGCGATTATTCCGACTGGATCAGAAAGTCGATGATCGAACTCTATGCAACGGAAAAGGATCTGATCGTTGTCATGCCTTCCGCTTTGAACAGCGTCTATGAAAACTGGCCGAACATGATGCTTGGCTACAACATGAAGGATTATTTCTTTGATGAGCTGATGCCAATGATCTATAACTGGTTCCCGGCTTCAGATAAAAAGGAAGATAATTTCATTGCCGGTCTTTCGATGGGCGGAAGAGGCACGATGAAATTCGCATGCAGTCATCCTGAAAAGTTTGCGGGAGCTGCCATCCTGTCATCCTGTCCGAGAGATCTGAAGGTTGAAATGGAAGAGTTCAAGGACAATCCGATCATGTACAACAGGATGCTCAATGACATCGAAAGATGCGGCGGCATTGAAGAGTATCTGAAATCAGATGAGAATACCTGGGATCATTGCAAGGATCTGGCGAAAGATCCTGAATGCCCGAAACTCTACTTCTGCTGCGGGGAAGATGACATGAGCATCAACAACTTCAGAAGATTTGAAGAATACGCAAAGAAGATCGGATTGAAGGCAACATTTGAGACTGAAGCAGGCTATAAACATGAGTGGAGATTCTGGGATAAGTACATTCAGAAAGCATTGGAATTCTTTGAGATATAGAAAGAGGAAAGATCTATGAAAATGATGATTCAGGCCGATGATTACGGCATCACAAAAGCAGTAGCTGATGGTATCATTGCCTGCGCAAAGGCAGGGATGATGACACAGACCGGTTTATTTTCCAATATGGCTTGTGCCCAATATGCAGTCGAAAGATGGAAGGAAGAAGCACCGTTTGTTTTACTGGGACAGGATCTCAACCTCTGTGCCGGTTATCCGGTAACAGATCCAAAATTGATCCCATCTCTTGTTGAGCCAAATGGCAAGTTCAAGACCAGCAAGATGCACAAGGAACTGGATAAGACTGATAAGCATCACGTGCCTTATGAGGAAGCTTATCTGGAGTATGACAACCAGGTCAAGAGATTCATTGAACTGACCGGGAAGAAGCCAGGCTATATCGGTGGACATGCATGGGGTTCTGATGAGACAAACAGAGCGATGTCGGATATCTGTGTCAAGTATGGGATCTTTGATGTCACCAAGGAAGCGATGATCTCTCTGGAAAAGGATCTGGAAATGATCTGGGCAAGGCCGATCGACAGAGGAAACGGTGTCTGGGAATTCAATGCGAACACGCAGATCGAAAATGATCCTCTCAAGATGTTCAGAGAAGGAAAGCTCGATGCAAGGCTCAATGAAGCTCTGGCAAATGAAGAAGTATTCATGTTACATACCCATGCGGGTTTTGTTGACAGAGATCTCACAGAAGAATCATCCTATACGATGATCAGAGCAATGGAAGCAGGCTTCTTATGTTCTGAGGAATTAAGAAACTGGGTGAAAGAAAACAACATCAAACTGGTGACATATGCGGATGTCTATGAAAATGCCAGTTATGGAAAGGAATAGGATAAAAAAGGATTTTTACTGGGGTGGCGCAACGGCTGCCAATCAGTTTGAAGGCGGATTTATTGAAGGCGGCAAGGGTCTGGTAAAGACCGATGTCATGACAGGCGGCAGTGCAAAAGCTCCTCGAATGGTCACATATGTCATGCCTGATGGTACGACAGGTACTGTCAGCAAGTACGCACCTCTTCCTGAAGGTGCTAGAGCTGCCGTATTGGATGGCTACTACTATCCAAATCAGATCGCTGCGGATTTCTATCATCACTACAAGGAAGATATCGCTCTGATGGCGGAAATGGGCTTCAGGATGTTCCGTATGTCCATTGCCTGGTCAAGGATCTTCCCGAAGGGAATTGAAGAAGAACCGAATCAAGAAGGATTGGATTTCTATCGCAATGTCTTTGAAGAACTGAGAAGACACAACATCGAACCGCTGGTCACCATCCATCACTTCGATACGCCATTGTATCTGGAAGAAGAATACGGCGGTTTCAACAACAGGAAGACGATCGACCTCTTCATAAAGTATTGCGATGTCATCTTCCATGAATACAAGGACCTGGTCAGATACTGGCTGACGTTCAACGAGATCAACCTGCCTCTGGCGTTCAAATATGTCTTGGGTGATCAGACCAAGAAACAGGAAGAAGATACTTTCTACATGATGCATAACGAGTATCTGGCAAGTGCCAGAGCTGTCAAGCTAGGCAGAAGCATCAATCCTGATTTCAAGTTCGGATGCATGATCGCAGCAGTCATCTCCTATCCGGAGACCTGTGATCCGAAAGACATCCTGATGGACAGAGAAAGATGGGAACAGGGCATCTTCTATTCCGGCGATGTTCACTGTTTTGGCGAATATCCGACATATGCCAAGAGGATGTGGAAGGGACTGGATATCGATTTCCCTGAATCCGACCTGAAGGAACTCAAGGAAGGCACTGTTGATTTCTATACTTTCTCTTACTACAATTCATCCGTCACTGCGACTCATCCGATCGGTGACAGCGTGGAAGGAAACCTGACAAGAGGTGCGAAGAACCCTTATCTGAAGTATTCCGACTGGGGCTGGGGTATGGATCCGGATGGACTCAGATACTGTCTGGAAGTCTTCTATGACAGGTATAAGAGGCCATTGATGGTCGTTGAAAACGGTTTGGGTGCTTATGACAATGTTGAAGCGGATGGAAGTATCCATGATGACTACAGGATCGCTTATCTGAAGGAACACATCGAAGCATTGAAGGAAGCTATCGACAATGGTGTTGACTGTATCGCTTATACTCCTTGGGGCTGTATCGACCTGGTATCAGCTTCCACAGGTGAGATGAGAAAGAGATATGGCTTCGTCTATGTCGATATCGATGATGAAGGAAATGGCACTTTGAACCGTTTGAAAAAGAATTCGTTCTACTGGTACAAGAAAGTCATCGAAAGCAACGGCGAGGAACTGTAATAAATGATAAAAAGAAAAGCTTAGTGAGAACTAAGCTTTTTGTTTGAAATGGCAGGGGAGGTAGGGGTTGAACCCACACCAACGGTTTTGGAGACCGGTATACTACCGCTATACTACTCCCCTGTGTGCTTATATATTTTATCTTAAAGCGTCTTATTAATCAAGTTCATAAGGGTATATAATGAAAATATGGAGAACTTTATCCTGAGCAGGGTAAAACCAGAATACTATCATTCCATTGCCCTGTTTCGAAAAGAGATTTTTGATAGCGATCAGAAATTTGACGGCTGTCAGCAGCTGGATCTTTATGATGACATTGAAAAGTGGGATCTCAACTGCAAGCTTTTTGAAGACCCCAAGACTGTTCCTCCGGGATATTCATTGGGTTTTCAATACCTCTATCTCTTTGGAGATGAGGTGGTCGGTATGATCAACTTAAGACCACTGGCAGAAAGCCATGTCTATCTGAAACAGTATGGCGGAAGTATCGGTTACAGTGTAAAACCTTCCAGAAGGAAACAGGGGATCGGTACCAGGATGTTGAGGGATATGTTGAAGGTGTGTAAAGACGAGTATCATATGAAAAGAGTCCTGATCACCTGTTTAAAGGATAATGAAGCCTCCAGAAGAGTGATCAAGAATAACGGCGGAGTATATGAGGGCGATGTCCTTTATCCGCCGGAAGAAAAGTATTTGGAAAGGTATTGGATCAGTTTATGAAGATAGGTGAATTTTCCGATTCTTTCCTGCCGATCATTGATGGGGTAGGAAGAGTCGTTTATAACTATTGCGATACGATCGCAAGAAAAGGTCATGAATGTACAGCGGTCGTTCCGTTGGATAAGTTTGGTTACAGAGGGAAGTTTCCTTTTGAGATCATTGATTATTATTCAAAGTCATTGCCTTTGAAGAACGAATATGATGCAGGACTTCCTCTGATCGATATGCATTACAATGCAAGACTCAAGATGACGGATTTTGACATCGTTCATGTCCATACGCCGTTCATTGCCGGTACGGAAGGCATCAGATATGCCAGGGAAAGGAATATCCCGTTAGTCGGAACATTCCATTCAAAATACTATGATGATTTCCTTCAGATGACAGGCTCCAGACATATCGCCGGGCTTGGAACTGACCTGGTCGTGAAGTTCTATGAACAGTGTGATGAAGTCTGGGCAGTATCGGAATCTTCCGCAAAAACACTCAATGAGTACGGATACAAGGGAAAAGTAGAAGTCATGCCTAACGGTATGATGATCAGAGAACTTGATCCGAAGTGGCCTGATATCGCCAGAGAATACTTCAAGATCGATGACGATCCGACACTTCTTTATGTCGGACAGCTCAACTGGAAAAAGAATATCCTGAAGATCCTGGAAGGTGCGTCCTTATTGAAGAAAGATGGCGTCAAGTTCAATCTGGTCATGGCCGGGAAAGGCCCTCATGAAGAGGAGATCAGAGAAAAGATCAAAGAACTTGGCATCGAAGAAGAGACACAGATGGTCGGCCACGTCTTAAGAGAAGATCTTCTGACGGGGCTTTACATGTTGGCAGATCTCTTTGTCTTCCCATCGATCTATGACAACGGTCCGATGGTCGTCAGGGAAGCCGCCAATGCGGGTACGCCTTCGATCGTTACCGGCGGTTCTTCGGCAGCCGAAGGGATCGATGACGGAGTCAACGGTTTCTATTGTGAGGATAGCAGCGAAAGTGTTTTTGAAGTGATGAAGAAAGCGCTGTCCGATCTGAATAAGACAAGGGAGATCGGCATGCAGGCAAAGGAGACGATCCCAGTCGCCTGGGATGAGATCATCGATGTCGTCATTGACAGATACCAGTATCTGATCGATAAACACAAGGGACTCCGATAAGGAGTCTTTTTCATGTGATATAATTTTGTTAAGAATTAATCAATTACAGGAGGATATATAATGGCTACACCACATAATTCGGCTTCTTTAGGCGACATCGCGAAAACTGTTCTGATGCCCGGAGATCCTTTGAGGGCGAAATTCATTGCGGACTCTTTCTTGGATGATGTCACGATGTTCAATACCGTCAGAAACATGTTCGGTTTCACCGGCACTTACAAGGGCAAGAGAGTATCCGTCATGGGTTCCGGTATGGGTATTCCTTCCATCAGTCTGTATGCCCATGAACTGTACAGTTTCTATGGCGTAGAAAACATCATCCGTATCGGTTCAACAGGAACTTATAAAGAGGATATCAATGTCTTTGATACGATCCTGGCTACAGGTTCCTACTCGGAGTCTTCTTTCGCAAAATGCATGTGCGGAGATGAAAATGAATTCCAGTATCCGGATCCAGGTCTCAATGAAGACCTAAAAAAGGCCGCAGAAAAACTCGGCATTACTTTGCGTGAAGGCCTGATCTGGTCATCGGATGTCTTCTATTATGATGAAAAGATGCTGGGTGGCGCATTGGAAACAGCGATGAAGAACGATCTGATCGTTGCTGAAATGGAATCATTCGGTCTGTTTGCGACCGCAAAGAATCTGGGCAAGAGGGCTGCCTGCATCCTGACGGTTTCCGACAACATCATCACTCATGTTGAAACGACAGCGGAAGAAAGACAGGAAAAACTGGTCGATATGATCAAGATCGCTCTGGAAGCTGTAGAGGAAGAATAAGATGAAAGTATTGAACTTCGGTTCTCTGAATTACGACCATGTATATGAGATGGATCACTTTACCGAGCCCAAAGAGACACAATCATCTCTTTCCTATATCCGTAATTTCGGCGGCAAGGGCTTGAATCAGTCGATCGCTTTGGCCAAGGCAGGCATGGATGTCTATCATGCGGGCAAGGTCGGAAGCGATGGCCAGGATTTCATCGATTATCTTGAGAAGTACAATGTCAAGACCGATTATCTGAAAAAGGATAACAATGAAGCGACAGGCCATGCGATCATCGAGATCTGCAAGGGTCAGAACCGCATCATCTTACATGGCGGCGCAAATCAGTCGATCGATGAAAAACAGGTCGATGATGTATTGTCTCACTTTGAACAAGGTGATGTCCTTTTAGTCCAGAACGAGATCTCTTGTATGGCTTATCTGATCGAAAAGGCTCATGAAAAGGGAATGGTCATTGCCTTCAATACCGCTCCGATGAATGAGAAAGTATTTACTTATCCTCTGGATCTGGTGGATATCTTCATCGTCAATGAAATCGAAGGTGCCGGACTTGCGGGATTACAAAGTAATGACAACGACGAGATCATTGAAGGGCTCAAGGAAAAGTATCCTGACAAGAAGATCGTACTGACTCTTGGTGAAAACGGATCCTGCTACATTGAAGGAGAAAGAGTCGTTCATCAGGATATCTATAAAGTTGAAGCGATCGATACGACAGCAGCAGGAGATACCTTTACCGGTTTCTTCTTAGCTTCCTATCTGAAGGATAAGGATGTCGTAAAGGCACTTGATCTGGCAGCCAGAGCTTCCAGCATCACCGTACAGGGAAAGGGTGCGGCACAATCGATTCCTGATATCTCACAACTATGAAATACATCGACATGCATTGTGACACCATAACTGCCCTATACAGGAGTAATGGTTCACTTCTTGAAAACGATCTGCATATCGATCTGCATAAGATGGAAAAGGGCGAATGTTTCTTACAGAACTTCGCCGTTTTTACTGATATCAAGAATCAGGATTCTTCTTTTACATGGAATGCGATCGATTACTACTACAAGCAATTGGAATTATTCAAAGACAAGATCCGTCCCGTTTATTCGTTTGAAGATATCGAAGAAAACGAGAAAAACGGATATATGAATGCGATGCTGACACTGGAAGAGGGAAGTGTCATTGATGATGATCTGAACAATCTGGATCGTTTCTATGACAAAGGCGTCAGGATGATCACTCTGACCTGGAACTATCCAAACGGCATCGGCTATCCCAATTTCACTTTCAGTAAAGATACCTACGAAAATGCTTTGTATACACTCAATGAAAAAGATGGATTGACAGAATTCGGGATCGAATACATCAGAAGGATGGAAGAGCTTGGGATCATCATCGATGTGTCCCATCTTTCCGATGCGGGATTCTATGATGTCATAAAATACAGCACAAAACCATTCGTTGCCTCCCATTCCGGGGCGAGAGCAGTATGCGGCGTTGCCAGGAATTTGAGTGATGACATGATCAGGCTGCTTTCTGAGAAGGGCGGTGTGACCGGCATCAACTACTGTTCTGCTTTCATTGAAGACAGGAATGAAGAATTCACCACTGTTGAAGGCATGGTCGATCACATCCGCCATATCGTCAAGATCGGCGGCATTGATTGCGTTGGACTGGGTTCCGATTTCGATGGCATCGGAAACAAGCTGGAGATCAAAGACTGTTCCGGCATGCAGATGTTATATGAGGCATTGAAGAAATACTTCAACGAAGAGGAGATCGAAAAGATCTTCTGGAAGAATGTCTACAGAGTCTATAAAGAAACATTGAAATAAGAAAAAGCCCGTCAGGGCTTTTCGTTTTTTATAATTCCTGTTCCAGGCGATACATCGCTTCCAAGGCGGTAAGGATCTCTCTTTTTTCTCCTTGTGCCGTTTTATCAGCACCTTCCTGATAGGATCCGATGGAGTCTTCGGTATTTTCTCCCCACAATACGACGTTGTTCAAGATCGATGCGGTGTGCACTTTTCTTAATCTTCCTACGGTATAAAGGGCAGCTGTTTCAAAGTCTGTTGCCAGAACGCCTTTCTTTGACCACTTGATGCTATCTTCCTGATCTTCATCGTAGTAGAAGGATTCATGGGATAATACGACACCGACGTGATATCTGTAATCGAGATCTTTTGCTGCTTCGACACAATGATTGATCAGGCGATAGTCAGGTGCTGCCGGATAGATCGGATCGATGTAACATCTGGATGCGCCGTCATCTCTGACAGCTGCTTCGCAGATCACGAGGTCTCCCAAATCGATCCCTTTTTGTAAAGCACCGGCTGAGCCGATACGCATCATCGTATGGACACCGATGTTCTTTAATTCTTCGACTGCAATGGCAACGGAGGATCCGCCCATTCCGGTCGAAATGCCGATGACTCTCATTCCCTTATAGGTGCCGACGATCGATCTGTATTCTCTGTTGAAAGTCAGTTCTTCAACGTTTTCAAGACATTGCGCTATGACGTCGACTCTTTTGGGATCACCCGGCATCAGTGCGCATGGCGCACCAACACTTTCATCCAGTTGGATATGTGCCTGTTTCATTGACATACCTCATCCAGGCATTTCTGGAGTTTCTCCAGTATTTCTTTCTTTTCGTCTTCTTTTAAGAAGGAGTATTTGATCGAATTCATATTCATCAATATCAGATCTTCATATTCAAATCCCATCTCATTCAGACAATGATCATATTCATCTTCCAGAGTGATACCTGCCATCGTCATATTGTCGGTATTGATCGTTACCGGAACTCCTAAGGAATAGAGATTGTATGCCGGATGCATCGGATAGCTTTCTCTGGTTTTACATTGAATATTGGATGTCGGACAGATCTCAAGCGCGATCTCATGATCGGCACAATATCTTGAAAGTTCAGGGTTTTCATAGACGTGATGGCCATGTCCGATCCTCTTAGCACCCATTTCAATGGCATCTTTGACGGTATGCCAGTCTTGGGAATCTCCGGCGTGGCAGATGAGTGGAGTACCAAGATCTGCTGCCGTTTTGAATAATGGGGCAAATTTGCTTAGCGGGACGATACCTTCTGCTCCGGCGAGGTCCATACAGACGACACCTTTATCCAGGTATTCATGAGTGATCTTTGCGGTTTCCATATTGGCATCCCAGTTGACATCTTCTGTTCCGACACACATCATGCAGCAGATGATACCGATCTTGATCTCAGGATTGTTTTCAAGTCCCTGTCTTCTTCCTTCCAGGACCGCTTCGATCGCATCCCTCTGGCTCATGCCTTTATTAGTGTGAAGTTGCGGAGCAAATCTGATTTCGGCATAGGCCAGACCCTGTTTTGCGAGGTCTTCGATCAGTTCTCTGGTCACTCTGATCAGAGATTCCTTGTCCTGCATGACTTGAAGAGGCGGATCAAACATCTTCAGATATTCGTTGACGGAATCTGATTGCGAGCACTTTTTCATCCACTGCACATAGCCTTCAAGGCTGTCGGCAGGCATTTTGACACCCTGTTCCTGTACCAGTTCCCATACCGTAGCGGGTCTGAAAGAACCATCCAGGTGCAGGTGAAGGTCCACTTTTGGGAATGCATATTTCATATGATATTTACCATCCTTTATACCTCAATTATAGCTGAAAAAGCTATAATAGAAGCATAGGTAATAAATAAGAAAGGATCATTTATGAGTGAGATAAAGAAAAGGCCAGTCATTCTTGATGGTGATCCCGGTCACGATGATGCGATCGGCTGGGTACTTGCTTCAACGATTCCGGAATTTGATATCAAGGCGATCACGACGGTTGCCGGAAATCAGACTCTGGAGAAGGTGACTTACAATGCCAGAAGGATCGCAGCTTTGCTGCACCTGGATATCGAAGTGGCAAAGGGCAGGAACAAGCCTCTTTGTTCAGACCTGATCATTGCCCCGAATTTCCATGGAGAGACGGGACTTGACGGTCCGGTCCTTCCGGAGCCTGATCACGAGCTTTCCAAGCTTTCGGCGATCGAGATGATGGAAAAGGTATTGAGAGAGTCTGAAGAGAAGGTGACAGTCATCACCACCGGTGCACAAACCAATATCGCAGCCTTGTTATTGGCTCATCCGGAACTCAAGGAAAAGATCGAGATGATCTCTACGATGGGCGGAGGCTTGAGAAACGGCAACTGGACACCTGGTGCGGAATTCAATATCCTGGTCGACCCGGAAGCTGCTTATACCGTCTATCATTCCGGTCTGCCTTTGCAGATGTGCGGTCTGGATGTCACGGAAAGAGCCATCGTCTATCCGGAAGACTGGGAGAGGATCAGAGCTCTTCACAATCCGGTTGCGGAGGTCGTTGCCGGATGGTTTGACTTCTTCTTTATCCATATGTCTGCACTGGGCTGGAAGGGTTGTCTCTTACATGACCCATGTGCCGTCATGTCGCTGGTACATCCTGAGATCTTCGATATCAGAGACTACTATGTCGATATCGAACTGGGCGGCAAGTATTGCCGTGGTGCTACGATCGCGGATTACAACGGCAGATCAGGAAAGGAACCGAACTGCCGCTGTGTCATGGATCTCGACAGAGAAAAGTTTGTGCAGTATCTGGTAGAAGCCTGTGCGAAGTATGATGGATGGGAGGTCTGATATGAAAAAGATACCTGTTTGGATCGATACCGATACCGGTGTGGATGATGCCGTTGCCTTGCTGGTGGCGTGCAGACTGGAAGAACTTGAGATCGTCGGTGTTTCGGCAGTTGCCGGAAATACCTCACTGGAAAATGCCTTCCGCAACGCCAGAGATGTTCTGGCTCTTGCCGGAAGAAAAGATATCAAAGTCTATGCCGGTGCAGATAGACCTTTAGTCATCGATCTGTATAAAGCGGAATATGTTCATGGAAGCAACGGTTTAGGCGGTGCAACGATCCCGTTGTCCGATGCACCAGTTGAAGAAATGAAAGCCTGGGATGCCTTATATGAAAAGGCAAAAGAATATAGCGGCGAACTGGTCGTCTGCCCGGTTGGACCATTGACCAATATCGCAACTGCCATTGCCAAGCATCCGGACATCGTTGATCATATCAAGGTTTTGAATGTCATGGGCGGTGCTGCCGATGGCGGCAATGTCAGTCCATGCGCGGAATTCAACATCTATGTCGATCCACATGCAGCCGAGAATGTATTCAAATCCGGGATCCCGGTGAATATGTTTGGTCTGGATGTCACGATCAAGGCATATCTGGATGATGATGACATCGCTGAGATCTCCGCAAACGGCAATCCTGCTTCGGATCTCTTCAGAGATTCCAATGGCTTGTTATATGCAGCTAGAGAGAGACTCAGATGGAACGGACTTTGTGAACACGATTCCTGCCCGGTCATCTATACTGCTCATCCTGACTGGTTTACGGGATATGATTGCGGTGTCTATGTAGAAACACAAGGCAAGATCTCTATGGGAAAGACTGTTTGTGACCTGTGGACCGATACCAAGTTTGAGGATCGTCATTGCAAGGTCTTCCTGGATGTAGATCGGGATAAATTCTCATCGCTGATCAAGGAGATCTACAGAACTTATTAGAAGGGGATATATATGAAAACTGTTTGGGAAAAATATGATGCGAAGGCCATGAAAAAGGTCATGGCTGTTTCGGAAGACTACAAGGACTTCCTGGATCACGCCAAGACGGAAAGAGAAGCCGTCAGCAAGAGCATCGAGCTTGCGGAGAAGGCAGGTTTCAAGGAATTCAAGAATGTCAAGAAGATCAAGGCGGGAGACAAATTCTATTTCAACAACCGCGGTAAATCTCTGGCTTTATTTGTCATCGGCAAGAAGCCTCTGGAAGATGGTTTGAATATCTTGGGTGCACACATCGATTCACCAAGGATCGATGTCAAGGGCAATCCGTTATATGAAGACAATGGCTTACTGATGATGGATACTCACTACTATGGCGGTATCAAGGCTTATCAGTGGGTCGCAAGACCGATGGCCATTCATGGCGTCATCTGCAAGAAAGACGGATCTGTTGTACAGGTATGTGTCGGCGAAGATGAAAAGGATCCGATCGTGGAGATCTCCGATCTTTTACCGCATCTGGCAAGAGATCAGATGTCTAAGACCGGTTCCAAGGTCGTTGAAGGGGAAGACCTCAACGCTCTGATCGCTTCGATCCCTGCCAAGGGCAAGAAGGACGAAAATGAACTGGTCAAGAAGAATGTATTGAATCTCTTGAAGGATAAATACGGTGTGGAAGAAGCAGATCTGCTTTCTGCCGAACTGGAACTGGTCCCGGCCGGCAAGACAAGGGATCTGGGTTTGGACAGAAGCATGGTCATGGGCTATGGCCATGATGACAGGATCTGTGCCTATACTTCTTTAGCAGCTCTTCTTGAAAGCAAGGATCCGGAAAGGACTTCTGCTTGTATCCTGACGGACAAGGAAGAGATCGGTTCTGTGGGTTGCACTGGCGCGCATTCTTCATTCTTTGAGAATGCGGTAGCTGAAATGATCGCTTTACAGGGCGATTACAACGAGCTGAAATTGAGAAGAGCTTTACAGAATTCCAGGATGTTGTCATCGGATGTCTCAGCGGCATTTGATCCGAACTATCCGCAGGTCAACGATCCGAAGAATGCGGCATATTTCGGCAAGGGTCTTTCTTTCAACAAGTTCACCGGTTCGGGAGGAAAGTTCTCTTCCAATGATGCTCCGGCTGAATACATCGCCAAGATCAGAAAGATCATGGATGACAATGATGTCGCTTATCAGGTGACGGAACTTGGTAAGGTCGATCAGGGCGGCGGCGGTACGATCGCTTATATCCTGGCAAACAAGAATATGGATGTCATCGATGCGGGTATTGCCGTACAGAATATGCATTCTCCTTATGAGACTGCATCAAAAGCGGATATCTACGAGGCATATAAGGCTTATAAAGTATTCCTGAAGGAAATGAAATAATGTTTGTAAAGTATGACGAATCAGTATTATCTCATGTAGCTTCGATCAGAAGATATTTTGGTTTGTCATCAGGATATCCATCGGATCCAAGGCTGTCTGAACTTCTGGAAAAACAGAAGCCGGAAAAGGTATTCGTCTTTCTGATCGATGGAATGGGTTCCAATCAGATCAGAAAGAAGCTGGATAAGGATGCTTTCTTGAATAAGTATCTGTTTTCCACTACAACGACAGTCTTTCCGCCGACAACGACAGCAGCGACCAATGCGATCCGTAACGGCAAGGCTCCAAATGAAAATGGCTGGCTTGGCTGGTGTCAGTATCTCAAGGAAGTCGATGATATCATCATTCCATTCCGCTCCACGGGTTTCTACAACGATGTCGAGTATGAACAGGATATCTTTCAGAAATATATCACGATCTCGACAACGGAATATGAACTCAATCGCATGGGTATCCCCGCCAGGATATTGTTTCCTTCTTTTGTGGAAGATGGCTGTGAGGATATCGACGAGATGTGCTGCCGGCTGATCGATTATTCTTTCTCGGATGAATACAGATACATCTATGCGTATTGGGACAAGTACGATACCTATATGCATGAACATTCTCCTTCATCAAAGATCTGCGATTCCTATCTGGAACACATCAACTATGAGATCGAGAATCTGGCAAAGAGTCTGAACAAGGATACGATGCTGATCGTGACGGCGGATCACGGACAGGTGGATATCAATCGCTACTATAATCTCTGTCATTCTGAGTTTGAACAGTATTTCTTAAGAAGACCTTCTCTGGAACAGAGAGCGATGGCGTTCTTTATCCGCAAGGGGAAGGAAAAGGAGTTTGAGAAGAAGTTCAAGGAGACGTTTGAAAAGGACTACATCCTTTTAAGCAAGGCTCAGGTGATCGAATCAAAGCTCTTTGGGAATCATCAGAATCATCCTCGTTTTGAGGAATTCATCGGTGATTATATTGCGATCGCCAAGAGCGATATGGTACTGATCTATCGGGAAAGAGACAACTGTTTCTATCATGGTCAGCATGCCGGGATCTGTGATGATGAACTGATGATTCCGATCATCGTCTATCAGAATAACGAATCTTTTACAGGAAGCAAATAAGATGAAAAAAGTGACTTGTAAGAACTGTGGTGCCGTATTCAATGATGACCTGGATAAGTGTCCTTATTGCGGTACCATGAATAAAAAGGGTGCATATAAGAAATTCAGACAGAAGGTCGCATCTTTTATCGACTCTCTTTTAGGTCTGAAAGAGGATACGCATCGTTCGATCTCCAAGGGGATCTTCATGTCTTTGTTAAGATCATTAGTCATGATCGCTGTGATCGTTTTTCTTGCGTTTTTATTCTCAAGAGGAATGAATGTGAATTACTACAATGACAAGGAATACGATGAAAAGGCACTGGAAGAGATCCTTTGGGCAGATGAGAATATGGATAAGCTCGATGAAGCTTATCAAAATGGAGACTTCAAGACGATAGAGAAACTCTACTATCAGAATTCAAGAGTCGTTTCCAAGTGGTCTCATTATTCGATCTATACTCTGAAAAGTGAGTTCAACAAGATCAAGGAGTATGATGATGTTTCCGTCTACAGCATGGAGAAAGTATTGTATTTCCTTTTCTATCCGGATTACTATTGCCGCTATAACGGCTTAAGCCAGGAAGAGAAGGAAGAATACGAACTGATGAAACAGTCGGTGATCACTGATATGAATTCAAAAGGTTATACGGAAACACAGCTGGAAGAGATCTATCGGAAATATGCGGATGGCTATGGCTATCTTTCGATCGCTGATCTCAGCGATTATCTGAAAGGAGAGAACGATGGTTAACTGTAAGAATTGCGGAGCACCTTTGTCTCTGGAAGAAGCCGTATGTCCACATTGCGGTACGCCTAATCCGGAAGCGCAGGAACACTTAAAGAAGCTTGCGCAGCTGGATAAGGACTACAAGAAGACAAAGAAGGAAGTCTTTGAAGAGGTACACAAAAGCAAGAAGGGCTATGGAGTCCTTGTTATACTGGTGATGATGCTTCTGGCAAATTTGGCCATGATCCCGTTCCATGCGGCTTCTTATGATATCGCCGAGAAGATCATCGCATCCAGGATGTCGGATACTGAGATCATAGATACGATAGAGACGCTGATGAATGAGGGCGAATACATCGAGATGGCACTGTTCATGGACAAGTATCAGCTGCCGTATTCGAAGTATGGTTCTTATTTTCAGCTCTCCTATCTGGCAGAGTATTACAACAGAGTCATCGAAAACATGACAGATTATCTCTACATGGAAGACAGGTATTCCGATCCTTTGATGAAAGTGTGTGAAAACGCCAAGGAATTCAAGGATGAATACGTCCGTATCAAGAAGAGAGAGTATTATCCGGAAATGGCTGCACATTGTGACAGACTCAACGATGAATTCGATCTTTATCTCAAGGAATACCTGAAACTGAATGATGAAGACATCGCTTCGATCAGTGATCTGAGCAGTTCGCAATTACTTGTTCTGGCAAGTGAAAGGATGGCGGGACATGAAGAGTAAGTGGGTATCTTTGGCCAAAGTGCTGATCGTCATATTCATGATCATCTTATTCATGAACTGCCTGGCGTTTTTTGTGGAAGTAAAAAGAGATGTGATGTATGGTTCCCGCAGCTATGGCTTGAGTACATTGAATGATTATTTCGACAATGGAGAATATCAGAGGATCTATCATTACACCATCGACAACAAGTATGCGGATGATGAATTGAGTGTCGATGTTTCCCAATACGAGGCATTCGGCATGTATTATCACTACTACACTCAGGCGAGGATCTATGAGGACAACGACGTCTATCTGAAAAAGATGGCTGAGGAAAAAGAAAAGATCACATGGAAGAAGATCTTGAATGTGATCGATTCTCTGGAAAATGAATTGGATTAGAAAAGTAAGCTTCTCAGCTTACTTTTTTACATATGCGATCGCGCAGGCATTCGGGCCGATGTGGGCCCCGACTGTGGCTCCGACAGGGATGAGCTGTTCTTCCGGAATGTCGTAGCCTTTTTCTTTCAGTTTGTCTGCCAGCTTATAGGCATTTTCTTTGACATGGGTATACATGACGTAGATCGGATAATCCGGATCAGCCGGTTCGATGTCAAGTCTGCCGACGATGTAGTTGATGGCCTTGTTTAATCCGATGTGCTTGGATACGATGACGGCCTTGCCATCGGAATCGGCAGCACAATGCATGATCGGCTTGATGTGTCCAAGCCTTGCGATGTAGTATTCCGTATTGGACATTCTGCCGTTCTTGTAGAGATACTCCAAAGTATCCATGGCTGTATAGATCAGAGTTCTCTGTTTCAGGCTTTCCATCTCATCGGCGATGGTCTTGCCATCACATCCTTCATCTCTCATCTTTACCGCTTTTTCAACAAGCAGTCTCTGTCCGCCTGTGCAGGTCAGAGTATCGATGACATAGATCCCGTCATAATCGACGGTGTTTTTTGCGGACATTGCCGTGTGATAGTCTCCGGATAAGCCGGTAGAGAGCGGAAGATAGATGACTTCATCCTTGTTTTCCTGGGCTTTTTCAAACAGATCGATGAACAGACCTAATGCCGGTTGTGATGTCTTTGGAAAGTTTTCGTCTGTCTTGAGTCTTTCAAAAAACTCATCTTTGGATATGGATATATTCTCCAGATAATGATCTTCACCGAAACTGACCGACATCGGCAAGTAGGTGACGTTCATCTTTTCAAGTTCATACATTTCGAAATCAGCTGCAGAATCAGTCGCAATAATTACCATGGGATTACCTCCATGTATCTATTATATGACAATTGGTATTTCTGGTATATAAATGGTACAATCTATCATTGTGAGGTAATCGAATATGAATGATACGATCATAAAAACCATCGCTGATGAGCTTAAGATCAGCGTAAAACAGGTCAATACCGTATTGGAAATGTTGGAAGGGGGAGACACCGTTCCTTTTATTGCCCGATACAGAAAAGAAGCGACCGGTGCTCTTGATGAGGAACAGATCCTTTTCATCGAGAAGCAATATAAATATGAACTCAATCTGGCTGAGAGAAAGGAAAGCGTCATCAATCTGATCGAAGTTCAGGGCAAACTGACCGATGAACTCAAGAAACAGATCATGGATTGTTCGAAGCTTTCTCAGGTCGAAGACCTCTACAAGCCATACAAGCAGAAAAAGAAGACCAGAGCGGGTATTGCGATCAAGAATGGTCTTGAACCACTCAGCGTCTATCTTCTTTCCTTACCGGAAAACGGCGATCTGGAAGCAGAAGCCAAGAACTATCTCAATGAGAATGTGGCAACGATTGAAGATGCGATCCAGGGTGCCAAGGATATCATTGCGGAGAATGTTTCCGATAATGCCAATCTGAGGTGGAAGTTCAAGGATCTGATCGTCAAGGCCGGAAGCATTCAGACTGCTTTGAAGAAGGATGCAGTAGATGAAAAGAAAGTTTACGAGATGTACTATGAGTACTCTGAGAAGCTTAACAACATGGCCGATCACAGAGTCATGGCAATCGATAGAGCGGAAAAGGAAAAGGTCATTTCTGTATCCATGTCTTATGATCTGGATCACATCAAGGATCTGGCTCATCAGGCTTATATCAAGGACAAGAGATCCAATCTGGAATCTTATGTCGTTGAAGCAATCGATGACGGTATCGATCGTCTGTTGATGCCTTCCATTGAAAATGAGATCAGAAGCGATCTTTCGGAAAAGGCACACAACACTTCGATCGAAGTCTTCTCTTTGAATCTGGAAAAGTTATTATCACAGGCTCCTTTAAAGGGCAGAGTCGTACTGGGCTTTGACCCGGGTTACTACAACGGCTGCAAGCTGGCGGTGCTGGATGCCACAGGCAAGATGCTTACAGTAGACAAAGTCTTCCCATTCAGAAAAGACGGAGAGATCGAAAAGAGTAAGGCAAAGCTGCTGAACCTGATCAGAAAGTATGATGTCAAGATCGTTGCGATCGGTAACGGCACAGCTTCCCGTGAATCAGAGAAACTGGTTGCGGAGCTGATCAATGAGAATCATCTGGATGTCGCATATGCGATCGTTTCCGAAGCAGGCGCTTCCGTCTGGTCTGCGCAAGAAGAAGCCAGAAAAGAATTCCCTGATCTGGCAGTTGAAGAAAGATCAGCTGTCTCGATCGGCAGAAGATTATTGGATCCTCTGGCAGAACTGATCAAGATCGATCCGAAATCCATCGGTGTTGGGCAATACCAGCATGATCTTCCGGAAAAAGCATTGAACGAAAGACTGGATGAAGCGATCATGAAGGTCGTCAACAGAGTCGGCGCTGATGTCAATACGGCATCTGCCCAGCTGCTGGAACACATCTCCGGCCTGAATAAAGGTATCGCTGCCGAGATCGTCAACTACCGTAACGAGAATGGCAAGTTCACCAACAGAAAACAGCTGCTGAAGGTCAAGAAACTTGGTGCCAAGGCATTTGAGCAGTGTGCCGGTTTCTTGAGGATCATCGATGGTGATGAACCGCTTGATGCGACAAACATCCATCCGGAATCCTATGAGATCGCTAAGCAGATCATGAAGCTGTGTGGTATCACAAAACTTGGTGATCCGGACATCCATTTCGATGATGACAAGATCAAGGAACTCGATATCGATTCCTATACGTTAAATGACATCAAAGACTGCATCAAGGCTCCATTGAGAGACTATCGTGATCAGTTTGATGGTGCGATTCTCAAATCCAATATCCTTGAGCTCAAGGATCTCAAGAAGGGGGATGAGTTATCCGGTACTGTCAGAAATGTCGTCGACTTCGGTGCTTTCGTTGATATCGGATTGCATGATGATGGCCTGGTACACATCTCCAGGATGTCGATGAAAAGGATCAACCATCCAAGTGAAGTCGTTTCCGTTGCGGATATCGTCAAGGTCTATGTCTATGATGTCGATGAAGTCAAACAGCGTGTTCAGCTTTCTTTACTGCCATTAGATGTACTGGCGCAAAGAGATGCGGACAAGAAGGAATTCCGTGATAGAAAGAAAGCCAAGAACAGACCTTACCACAAAGAAAAAGTAAAAGAAAAAGTCGAGGAGAAAGAGATCTCTGAAGAAGAAGCCATGAAGAGGCTTCTGGAGAGATTCGGTTCCAAGTATTAATAGAAAGCCATTTCGCAGGAAATGGCTTTTTGAATAAAAGAAAAAGTCCTTCAGCGGACTCATCTTGAATGGTGCCGACACCGTGAATTGAACACGGGATTCATCCTTACCATGGATGCGTATTACCACTATACTATGTCGGCCTGTATTTCAATCATACACTAATTTATCGCAAATAAAAATATCCTGAGTGGATATTTTTACAAATAGTGTTTCAATCTGTGATAGAGTTCAGCGATCGGAAGTCCGACGATCGTATAGTAGTCTCCTTCGATCGATCTGATGAATTTTGCGGCATCTCCCTGGATGGCATAGGCACCTGCCTTATCCATCGGTTCGTTGGTGGATACGTATTCATCGATCTCTTCTTCACTCAAAGGATAGAAGTTTACTTTGGCAATAGAAGAGAAGGTTTCGACCTGATCCTTGTATAGGATCGTGACTCCGGTGACGACTTCGTGTGTCTTGTCGGATAAGTCTCTTAACATCTTTTTGGCTTCTTCGATTGAATGAGGTTTGCCTAATGCGGTATTGCCGATCTTGACGATCGTATCAGATCCGATGACCAACGCATCCTGATGATCCTTGAATACGGCGTTTGCTTTCTGGAAGGAAAGCTTTTCGATCTCTTTGACCAGGTCGTTATTGTGATCGATCTGTTCATCGATGTCGGATACGATGATCTCAAATGGAACTTTCAGTAATTCCAGCAGTTCTCTTCTTCTGGGGGACTTGCTGGCAAGGATGATCCTAGTCATCAAGATACCTCTGGGCGATGTGATTCAGACCCTTGGTGACGAAGTCCGGATCGTATTCGTTGAAGATATTGAGATACGGTGCCAGTTTCTTTCCTAAGCCGCCGCAGCCGATGATATAGATATCCTTCTGGCCAAGCTCGCTCTTCATGCCGTAGATCAGCGATTTCAGCATGCCGATGTAGCCGTTGTAGATACCGACGTTCATGGCATCGACTGTATTGTCTGCCAGATAGGTATAGGTCGGTTTCATCTCGAATTCCGGCAGCTGTGCCGCATTCTTCCATAAGGTCTCAGCAATCTTGGAGAAGCCCGGAGCGATGATACAGTGCTTGAATTCGCCGTTCTTTGTGACATGGCAGATAACTGTCGCTGTTCCCATGGACACGATCAGCATTTCTCTTTGATAGAGATTGTATGCATAGGAGCACATGACGATCAGGTCATCTCCCGTATCCTGAGGGTTTGGCATGACAAGCTTGATGCCGTAATCGACATTCGGATTGATATCGATGATATTCCTTTCTCCAACGATCGAAGCCAATGCATCATAGATCTGGTCATAGGCATGAGGCACGACACAGGAGAGGATCGCCTTATCTATGGCATCTTCTCTCAGATTTGCCTTATAGATGAAGGAAAGGATCAGACTGCGGAAATTTTCACTTACGCCGTCATGACATAAAAAAGAGACTTGAAGATCTCCATCAAATAATCCCAGTTTAGTGCTGGTGTTACCTAAATCAACTGTTAAAATCATACATATTATTATAAAGGGTTGGAATTGCTTTTTCCAGGTAATTATTATAAGATAAATCAGTATCCGGGATTGGCGGAACTGGTAGACGCACCAGACTTAGAATCTGGCGGGCGACCGTGGGGGTTCGAGTCCCTTATCCCGGACCAGAAAACAAAGAGATACTGTCTGATAAAGGACAGTATTTTTTATTTTCAAAACAAAATTCCTGATGATCAGGAATTCTCTTTTAGTAATTTATCTATTTTTTCTCTTAAGATATCGTTTTCTTCATTCAGATCGGAGTCTGGACCGATGGTATATGCTTCGCCGATGATGATCTTATAGGGATCGATGAATGGCTTTCCTCTGGAGACAAGTGCGATCGGTACGATCTTTGCGCCTGTTTCTTTTGCCATTTTGACGGCACCGATCTTGAAAGGAAGAAGTGTTCCGTATCCTTTTTTGTTTCTTGTTCCTTCAGGGAAAATGCCGATGACTTCTCCTTGTCTTAAGGCAACTTCTGCTGTGACAAGGGAATTGTGTGCGCCATGTTCACGGTCAACAGGGATCGTGCAGGCTGCTTTGTATATCGGTCCCATGATGGAATCATGAAGCTGTTTCTTGGCGAGATAGCGGACGACTCTTCTTGTGGAGATCAATACGAATCCGGGATCAGGAAGATGACAATGATTGGATGCCAGTACGACAGGTCCTTCTTCGGGGATGTTTTCTTTGCCGATGAATGTTGGTCTGTAGAAGAAATAGGCCAGGAAGAAAGAGATCGCTCTCCAGAAATAATACGGTTTCGTATTCCTTTTGAGATATGTCTTGATGAATGTTTCGGTATCGTAACTCTTTTCTTCCATCTTTTCTTCTTTCTTTAACCTCATCATTATACATGAGAATGACTGAAATCATAAGCATATTGAATACATTTATGTCATACTGAAAAAGATAAAGGGTTAGAGATATGGAAGAGATCAGAATTGTACCACTTCAAGAAAACGATCTAAGGCAATTTGTTTTGGATAATCAGGAAGCATTCAGATATGGTGCTATGGAAGAATTCGGAGTTAGAGATGAACACTATGAGGATGGAGATCAGATCATTTCCGAAAAGACGATCTTGAGAAGTGTTGAAGAAGGAGATGCCTATCGGATCTGCTTGGGTGAAGAAAAAGTTGGAGGTGTGATCGTTTCTACTGAAGGCGATCATGGCCATCTGGATATCCTGTTTGTTTCTCCTTCTTTCCACAGCAAGGGCATCGGATATCAGGCATGGTGTGAGATCGAAAAGATGTATCCGCAGGTCAGGGTTTGGGAAACAGTGACTCCGTATTTTGATAAGCGGAATATCCATTTCTATATCAACCGATGCGGCTTTCATGCGGTAGAATTCTATAATTCACATCACAGGGATCCTGATGATCCCGATGCCGGAAGTGATGATCTGATGAGTGATGGAATGTTCCGTTTTATCAAAATCATCGATAAAGTATGATCGCTTATCACCTCATAATCATCAACATAGATATTTTTATGGAGAAATGGCTTCTCTGAATGGGAAAAACCGAGAAAAAAATGAGATAATATAAATAGTATAGAAGCAGTTGTGCATCATACATATCATTTACTTTTATTGAATTAGTGAGGGGAAATAAAAATGGCTGAAAAGAAAGCTGAAACTGCAAAGAAGACTAAGACAAAAACCGCTAAGACAGAAGAAGAAAAGAAGGCTGTAAAAGCAGCTGAAAAGACGACTGTCAAGAAGGTCACGAGAAAGGCTAAGGCTGCTGAAGAAGTTGCAGCTCCTGTTGAGGAAAAGAAAAAGCCTGCAAAGAAGGCTGCTGCCAAGACAACTAAGGCTAAGACAACGACCAGAAAGAAAAAAGAAGTCGTTGAAGAAGTCAAGGTCGAAGAAGTCAAGGTAGAAGAAGTTGTTGCTGAACAGGCAGAAGAGATCGTAAAGGATCTCGGTCCGAGAAGAAGCGTTGTCTTCATCGGTTCCGAGTGCTATCCGTTTGTCAAGACCGGTGGTCTGGCAGATGTCATGTATGCACTTCCGAAAGAGCTCGTTAAGCAGAACTGTGACGTCAAGGTCATCCTTCCGCGTTACAAGTGCATCCCTTGGAAATACCAGGAGAAGATGGTCTACCGTGGCGAATTCTACATGGATCTGTGTTCTGACGGACGTCAGTTCTATGTCGGTGTCATGGAATATGTCTGGGATGGCGTCGTTTATGACTTCATCGACAACGAAGAATTCTTCACCAGCGGCAATCCTTATACCAATATGGTCGACGATATTCCGAAGTTCTGCTATTTCGCAAAGGCAGCTCTGTCATCATTGCTGTATCTTGACTGGATCCCTGATGTGATCCATTGCCATGACTGGCAGGCAGCTCTTGTTCCGGTATATCTGCACACACTGTTTGAGAATACCGCTCTGGCTAACTCCAAGACGATCATGACTGTCCACAATCTGCGTTTCCAGGGTATCTATGATATGGGTACCATCAAGTACTGGTCAGGTCTTCCTGATTACGTCTTCAACAAGGATGCATTGAAGCAGGGTTACAACGATGCCAACATGTTGAAGGGTGGATTGGCATATGCGAATATGATCACGACTGTTTCCAACACCTATGCCGGTGAGATCCAGTCTGAATTCTATGGCGAAGGTCTGGATGCACATCTGCGTTATCATTCAGGCAAGCTCAGAGGTATCGTCAACGGTATCGACTGCGATATCTGGAATCCGGCTACGGATGAAAGACTCTATGTCAATTATGGCGTAGAAGATGCGGTTGAAAAGAAGAAGGCCAACAAGAGAGCTTTACAGGAAGAACTCGGACTCTATGTTGATGAAAACAAGTTCGTCATCGGTCTGATCTCAAGACTGACAAACCAGAAGGGTCTTGACTTAGTTAATATCATCGTTCCGGATATGATCGATGGCAATACACAGCTGGTCGTATTAGGTACAGGTGATCCTTACTATGAGGATTCCTTCAGATACTATGAGGGTGCATACAAAGGTGAAGTCTGTTCCAACATCATGTATGACGAAGACAGAGCTCACAGGATCTATGCAGCATGTGATGCATTGTTGGTTCCGTCATTATTTGAACCATGTGGATTGACTCAGCTGATCGCTATGCGTTATGGTACCATTCCAATCGTCAGAGAAACAGGCGGTCTGAAAGATACTGTTGAACCTTACAACCTGTTTGAAGACAGCGGTAATGGCTTCACATTCGATGGTTATGATGCATGGTTACTGCTGGATGCGGTAAACAGAGCGAAGACTTTATACTTCGAACATCGTGAAAACTACGACTATATGGTCAAACGCGATATGACAAAGGATGTCTCTTGGGAGAATTCCGCAGCACAATACCGCGAACTGTATCTGCAGCTCAAGCCTGAATAAGAAGCATTAAATCATAAAAAAGATGATCCCGACAAGAATTGTAGTGATTCCTGCCGGGATCTTTTTTATAATAGTGTGGTATGGGCGGGAATGATACAGTGAAAAACAGGATCGCATTGAAAGACATCTTGTTTTTCGTATGGCCGATCATGTTGGCGAACATCTTACAGATCACATTCAACTTTGCGGATACACTTGTCGTAGGCAACTATGTTTCCAATGAGGGTCTGGCAGCTGTCGGTACAGCTTCGCCGATCACGATCTTCTTCACATGGGGCATGAATGGATTGTCTTTGGGTGCCAATGTTCTGATCTCAAGGATGATCGGTGCCAAGGAATATGAAAGACTGGATAAGGCTGTTTTTTCAGCGATCGCGATCGGTGGGGTATTTGGAACTGTGATCGCTTTGTTTGGTTTTCTGTTTTCCGGAAAGCTGCTGGAACTGGTATCAGCTCCTGCTGATATTATTTCATTATCAACTTCCTATATGCGGATCTTTTTCCTGGCCTGTATCGGGATCGGAGTCTTTGATTTCGGTGCTTCTGCTTTAAGAGCGGATGGCAATACCAAGGATCCGACACTGTTTCTGGCGATCGCCGGTGCTTTGAATGTTTTGCTGAATCTGCTTTTTGTTGCGGGTTTCAGGATGGGCGTTGTCGGTGCTGCCTGGGCAACCGTGATCTCGCAGATGGTTGGTGCGATCCTGATCGTAATCAGACTGATGAAGGGGAAAGGCCTCGTTTCATTAAAACCCGATATCAAACTGTTGGACTATGATCTGATCGGACTGATGTTGAAGTATGGGATCCCATCTGCCTTGCAGAACCAGCTGTTTTCTTTCAGCAATGTGATGATACAGTCAAGCATCAATTCTTTCGGTTCGACTTTCGTTGCGGCAAGTACGGCTGCCAACGCGATCGAAGAATATGTCTATGTGTTTGTGGATGCTTTCCCTTTGGCTTCTCTGACTTTCATTTCGCGTCTTTATGGGGCAAAAGATTACAAACAGATCAGAAGGACGACTTTTATGACTTTCCTTGTCTGTGGGATCGGTGCTTTTGCGATGGGTTTGACGATCGTATTGAACGGACAGACTTTACTAAGTATGTTGAGCGATGATCCTGAGGTCATCCGGATGGGAATGTATCGTTTACGCTATGTGACACTGTTTCTGTTTTTGAATGGATTATTGGATGTCATCGTCAACAGCAGCAGGGGAATGGGTATGGTCAATCTTCCTACGATCATCACTTTGTTTGGAGTATGCGGTTTCCGTCTTCTGTATCTCTACACATATTTTGCTTCCCATCACACTCCAGAGGTACTCTTCAGTTGTTTCCCATTAAGCTGGATATTGACGATGTCGATGCAGCTTCTGCTGTGGATCAGAAGATACAGAGAAGTATGCAATATGGAAGAGTGACAGAAAAGAGAAAAAAACGTTGGAAAGATAAGATCTTTGTTATATAATATATAAGTGCCTGGACACTTAGCTCAGTTGGGAGAGCACCTCCTTGACGTGGAGGGGGTCAGGGGTTCGAGTCCCTTAGTGTCCACCATTTGCGTTCAGATCGCTCTTAAGAGCGATTTTTTTATACCTCAAAAGCATATCAGAAGATTCTTATGTTAGCCTGTTGTACAATGAGACTGAGGAGAAAAAACAATGAGAACAATCATAACATATGAAAGTCAGCATGGCAGCGCAAAAAAGATCGCTGCTAAGATCGCGGAAAGACTGGGAAGTCTTTCGATCAATGTTGATACGCCTTATCAGGCAGAAGATCCTTCAAAGTATGATGCTTTGATCATGGTATTCAATTTCAGAGGGCCGTATACCGCACAACTGACAAAACTGTTCCTGTCCAAGATGCAGGGCAAGCTAGGCAATAAGCATCTCTTTCTGATCGGAGAGGGTATTTTCTCGGAGAAGGAATTCCCTGTCGTAGCCAAACAGGTTGAGGACAGTATCAGCTGCGCAAGTTTCCATACTTTCTTCATCAAGGGCCAGCTCAGGACTGTAACTCTGACGCCGGAAGAACAGTATTTGCTCAATGACTTCTCCAAACTGACAGGCATGCAGATAACAGATATGGGAGAGCTCCTGGACAGCGATATCGAGAAACTCTGCGATGATGTTTCAAAGAAACTGGAAGAACTTCCTGTTCTTGAAGATGAAGTGAAGAAACAGTGGATCTGTACGATCTGCGGTTATGTCCATACCGGTGATGTGCCTCCAGAGAAGTGTCCGGTATGTCAGCAACCGGCTTCGGTATTCAAGGAAAAAGAATAAAAGGATATCAGAATTTATAAACCCGATCATACTTGATTGGGTTTTCTTTCTGTACACAGAACTTTACGGATTGTGTAATAATAAAAATATAAGGAATAAATATATATCATGAGGTGATGACGATGAAAAAGATCAAGTCTTTGATTTTACTGATCATACTGCTGATCGGGGCGAGTGGTCTGATGTATTATGCGGATCGCATTCAGAAGGATGAGGGGAATATCCAGATCATCGATGGTTCGATCAGACTGTCTGATGGCAAGCTGACTTATAAGCTCTATAAGCCTAAGGCTGCTTCCGAGGCAAACAAGGCTCCGGGAGTTTTGTTGTTGCATGGTTATCAGAACGACCATGAGACATGTGCTGCTTATGCCATCGAGCTGGCGAGAAGAGGTGCTGTTGTCTTGTGTCTGGATGAGTATGGACATGGTTCTTCTACGATCGGTTTATTGAACAGGGGCTATGTCAATCACAAGGTTTCTGTCAACTATGGCAATGATTCAGAGGCAGATGGAACTTACGCTAAGATCGGTGGGACACAAAGATATCGCATCCTGATGAACTTCTCGAATCTGTCTTTCTTCAACGATCACTATTCAAAAGATAGTGACGGCAATGCGATCTATGATTCCAGCTGCGGCGGAAGTGCTGCTTATGAGTTCCTTTCCAAGCTCTCTTATGTCGACAGTAAGAGGATGGCGGTATCAGGTCATTCCATGGGTACATGGTCCAGCTGGAGTGTCGCTGCAGACTTCGCCAACACCAATATCGCGCCAAGGGCCATCGTATTACAGTGTGGTGAACTGTTTACGGACGATGTCTATGATTCCAAGAACATCAAGTTCAATAACGTATTGTTGCTTCAGGCAAAATATGATGAATTCTCATATTTCAGAGATTACAAGCTGAATGTGACGGATGAATTGCTCAAGACACCTTTAAGATACAAGTTCCTAGGGACTACTGCTGATAAGGCTGCCTGGAATACGACCTATGGCAAATTTGAAGACGGCAGTGCCAGAAGGATGGAGTTGCTTTATACCAACCATCGTCTGACGACGCATGATGTCAATGGCTTGAAGGTGGCGTTGAAGTGGTTTGATGATGCGATCTCTTTACCAAACAAGATCGCTTACGATCAGATCAATGCCAAGGTCAAGGAATATTGCGTATTAGGGGCAATGCTTTGTGTATTGTTTGCGATGATGGCATTCATGGATTTCTTATTGCAGTTCTATCTCTTCTCTGATGTCGAGACGAAACTTCCAAGTGAAGAAAACATCATGAGCAGAGGTGCCAGGATCAGAGGTGGCTTACTGACGATCCTCTTATCCGGATTGTCATTCCCGTTCATGACGCAATTGGGTCATGCGCTGTTACCTCTACCTGAGAATATCTTCCGCATGACGGTAGGCAATGGTTTCTTAGGATGGTATGCTTTGCTGATCGTGATCATGTTTATCACAAATATCATCAGAAGGATCAAGAACAGGATCAAAAAGATCGAAAACGACAAGTTTGATCTGCCTGGCTTCTGCGGTTCGGCAGTACTGGCTGTATGTATGTTCCTGTTTGTCTATGTGATCAACTTCGTTTATTCGCTGGTATTTGATCTGGATCTGCGTTTCATCTGGCCGTTCTTCAGGCCATTCAACGGGGTCAGAGTATTGCAGTTTTTCATCTATCTGCCGTTCTTCATCTGCTTCTATATGATGAACAACGCCAAGATCATGAAGGATCTGCGTTCCAAGGCGACGTATCAGAAAGGTATCTTCGGTTTTATCGTCAACTGGTTCAGGAATTTTATTCTGATGGCTGGTGGAGTACTATTGATCGTGTTACTGGAATATATCCCGTTCTTTGCCGGGATCGGTCCGGGTGCTGATGTGTGCTTTGGTTCAACATTCGGCGGTCCGTTCATGTCGATCCTGATCCTGTTCGTGCCACAGGTCTTGTTCTTCTCGATCCTGTGTACCTATTGTTACCGCAAGACGGGAAAGGTCTATACCGGTGCTTTGATCGCAGCGATGCTGGCATGCTGGATCGTGACCGGAGGTTCTTCTTTCCTGTAAGATCTGTCGATCTGTTCATTCAGGAGGTCCTGTATCAATTGCAGGACCTTTTTGATAGAATGAAATCATATAAGAGGTTTTTGATAATCAAGGGTTTTTAAGATGAAAAAGGGATATGATCCGATACATCTGTTATGTCCAAAGTGCGGTGGAGCTGCAAAGTATGATATTGCCGATCGGGTATATCATTGTGCATATTGCGGTACAACGACTTCTCCGGGAAAGATACTGGATCTCCATAAGGAATGGAGAAAGGTTTGTCAATCCCGCCTGAAGAAGGAATTTGAAGAATCGGAAGCTGTCTTATATACCTGTCCGGGTTGTGGTGCCAAGGTCATCGTAAAGAAGGGTGAGGCTGTCGGCAAGTGTTCTTTCTGTGACAGCAGTCTCGTTTCAAAAGAATACACTCAACAGGACGATTTCCCTGAAAGCATCATTCCTTTCAAGATCTCTTTGGATGAGGCAAAAAAGAGGCTGAAAGAGTGGAATCTGAAACATGCCAGGATCGATGTAAAAGGAAAACTGGGAAAACATATCGATGATCTGGAGGGCTATTATCTTCCTTATCAGTTTGTCAGAGGACCTCTTGAGTGTAAAGTCAGCAGGGATATGAGCGATCGTCAATACCGTTGCGGAACTTATGTCAATGAGATCGTCGTCAATGGCAGCAGGCAATTGAAAAATGAAGTTCTGGATGGGGCCGAACCGTTTGATTTTGATGAATGCCGGGATTTCAATTTCGGATATGTAGCTGATCACAGAGTGAAGATGCAGGATATCAGTGATGCTGAACTTGTAAGCAGGACAAATGCTGAGGTGATCGGTGATTGCCGTGAGATGATCGAAAAGACGATGCATTCGACCGGTGTTTCGATCGATGCAAACCACAGTGATCTTGAGAAGCTTCCTGTGCTCTTGCCGATGTATGTCATCTCACGTGGGGATCTTTCAGTTGCGGTCAACGGACAGAATGGAAAGATCGCTGTTTCTGACAACAAGATGATCGATACCAATCGTTTCTGGTTTCTGGAACCGTTACTTACAACATTGTTTATTTTCCTGATCGTATGGCTCTTGTCAAAAAGTTTCGAGATAGCCGGAATGTTTGCACTGCTTGTGGCAGCCATTTCCTTTACTGCCTTTGGTCAGGACAGAGAATCCCATCCTGTCTTGAGAGTTTTTACTTCAGATAAGAAGGGAAAGAAAGAGAAACAGGCCGTTCCGGTATTCAGGGAAGAGACCGATGAAGGAATGGTCAATGTCGAGGTATCGTTCTTTCCGCTAAGAAGGATCTTGTTTTATGGGATCGCATTGCCTTTATTCAACGCATTGCCGCTACTGATCGCGATCTTCTTTCAATGGAGTCAGGATCTGCCGATCAGTGACTTACATTTCCTTTATCTCGATATCTGGCTTGTGATCTCTTTGCCTTTCACATTCATCTTCTGGACAGCCTATCTGAGAAGAGATATCTTTGATCGGCCGATCATCAGAAAGGTCCTTCCGGATGGAAGAAAGAAGCGGATCAGGGTGAAGAACCAGTTTTCAATATTTGAGGTATTTAAAGATGTCATCAGGAATTTTGATCTGTCGGATATCTGGGCGGGCTTATTACTGTTTGGACTTCCGATCCTGATGTTTGTCATGTCAGTCTATCTGATCATGAAGGGTTAAGAACAGGAGGTGTTTTAAATGAAATGTCCCAGCTGTAACGGGACCCTGTATTTCGATATCAAGACGCAGAAACTGAAATGCAGGCACTGTTCAAATGTTTATGAGGTCGATGCCTACGACCGCGACAATGACGCTGAAGAGACGATCATTGAGGGCGCAAGGATGTATACCTGCAAGAACTGCGGGGCTGAACTGATCAGCGCCAATGATGAGGCGGTAACTTATTGCAGCTATTGCGGTTCGGAGGCCATCCTGGAAAGGGAGATCAGCGGAATGAAAAGGCCGAAGTATATCATTCCTTTCCGCATCGGCAAGTCTCAGTGCAAAAAGATCTATGAGAACAAGCTGAAGGATAAGTTCTATGTGCCGAAGGAGTTCAGAGATCCGGAATTCATCAACAGATTCCGTCCTTTCTACATTCCTTACTGGATGTACAAGGTCACTTTCAGAGATGATCCTTTTGAGATCAAGGGTACCAAGAGCTATACCATAGGTAACTATGATCACTACGATGAGTATCAGATCACTGCGAAGATCAGGGATAACGGTCTCTATGGTATCCCTTATGATGCATCGAGAAACTTCGATGATACGATCGCCGAACACATCGCTCCTTTCAACAAGAAGGATATGGTGAAGTATCACCAGGGTTATCTGGCAGGAATGTATGCCGATGCGCCAAATGTGGATGCTTTGACGTACAGGGATGAAGTCTTAGAGAAGGCAACGGATGTTGCGGTGAAGGATCTCAAGGATGATCTTGGCGGTATCACTCCGGTATTGCCGCATCGCAAGAAAAAGCTGATGGAATTCTTTGGTGCTGAATACGGCGGCCAGGATACGATCTTTCTGCCGGTATGGTTCTTGACCTGGAGGAAGTATGACCGCGTCGCTTATGCGATCGTCAATGGTCAGACCGGTAGGATCCACATCGATCTGCCGGCAGATATGGATATCTTTACCTTATATACGATGATCGGCGCTGCCGGATTGTTCGTGTTGCTGACACTGTTCGTATCCGTCACTTCAAGATTCATCATCTGGTTCTCGGCACTGTTGCTGTATATCCTGGGGATCCGCTATCACAAGGAACTGACCAAGATCAGAGACAGAGAGAATCATGTCTTTGATAAGGGCTATCTTCTCAATGATGAAAAGGAACTGCCGATGTCGGAGAAGAAGCGTTCAAGGATCAGAAGAAGATTCAGAAGAGACAGCGGTGTTTTGCGTACGATCCTTTATGCGATCCTGATCGTATTCTTTGTGCTGATCTTTGCCTTGTCTGGCGAACTCTATGATCTGCTGGTATCGCAGACCGGCGCGATCGCAATGACGTTTATTATATTGATCCTAGAAGTATTCCGTTTCCTGAAACAGATCAATGTCGCCAGGTATCTGAAAAACAAGCGTTCGATGCTGGTGTGTCTGTTTGGATTGGGTGCGATCATCTATGCCTTTGCGGTCGCTTCTGCAGAGCCTGTTCAGGACTGGTGGTACTACCTTGGCGGTCTGATCTGTCTTTTTGCGGCAGTCATGATGAGCGTGGATCTGATCCTTCGCTACAATGAGACTGCCACAAGACCTTTGCCGTCTTTCTATACAAGGGAAGGAGGAAACGATCGTGCGTAAGTTCATAAAAGTATTCATCCTGATCCTTTTACTGAGTTTTGTATGTATTCCTGTAGGAAAGGATGTTCATGCGGATCAGGGATATCGCATCATCATCGATGATCAGGAGGATCTGCTCAGCGATAATGAAGAAAAGCTCTTAAGGATCAAGATGAGTGAGATCCTGGAATATGGCAATGCGGCGTTTGTGACTGTCAGTCAGTACAGTGATACGGGTTCCTATGCCAAGAGACTTTATAAATCGTATTTTGGAAGTGACAGCGGTATTTTATTCCTGATCGATATGGGCAGAAGGAATATCTGGATCCATTGCAATGGTGCGATCTATCGCATCATCGACAAGGCCTATGCCAACACGATCACGGACAATATCTATCGCTATGCATCAAGAGGAGAATACTACGAATGTGCCGATCGGGTATTTGATCAGGCATTGACATTGTTAAGAGGAGGAAAGATCGCTCAGCCGATGAAGTATATCTCCAATGCGCTGATCGCCTGTGTCGTGGCACTTCTGGTAAATTTCCTGTTTCTGACTTTGCAAAGACAGGAAGACTATGTCAATCCGGATACTGCGATCCCGGCGATGACGACCGGTATCGCTGTTGCGGTCATATCCAAACTCAAGACCCGTTCCAAGACCACCAAACACGTTGAATACTCTTCTTCCGGCGGAGGATACTCCGGTGGAGGAGGAGGCGGTTACTCCGGCGGCGGCGGTGGCGGCGGCGGAG